>CAVQHB010000001.1:0-14765 GCA_963712195.1 uncultured Alphaproteobacteria bacterium
TTCACAGCCGATCCATTGGCCGAATTTGCCGCCGCCGCTTACATGCACGAATGCCAGCGAAATATTAGGCTGCCTCGCCCCAGCAGGCGAATTTGGAGGTCTGGCCGATGCCGGGGTTGAAGCAGTTGCACGGGTCCAGCGCCTTGTAATGCGCCGCCAGGGCCGGCTTGGCCTTGTATAGATGCCCGACATTGTGCTCAGCCGGATATTCGGCGCCGCGCGCGTCCAGCAGCTTCCACATCTTGTGCTCGATCGCCATCGGGTCATGCCCCTTGGCCACGATATAATCCTGGTGGAACACGTGGCAGAAAAAATGCCCGTAATAGAGCTTATGCAGGATCGGCGCGGACACATCCTCGGGCAGATGCTCTTCCCAGGCGGTGTCGTTGCGGCGGAGCGCGATGTCCAGCGCCACGATGTCCTCCACAGTATCGCGATGCATGGCGCGATAGCGGATGGCCGCCCCGGCCACGGCGAAGCGGTGCAGGAAGGCCTTCGCGCCCTCCTGCGGCGTGCACTCGAAATAATCGCCCACGGCGGAGGGGAAGAGGCTTTGCAAATAGGCGCGGGCCTCCGCAATGCCCTCGCCGGACGTTTTTAGTAACAAATGGTGCTCATAGCGATCTCGATACGCCAGCAGGCGCGGTGGCAGATGCTGCGGGAAGAACGAGCCGGCGAATTGCATAAGCCGGTCGGAGAGGTCGCGCGGCAGGAACGGGAGACGCGAGACAAAGGCATCGAACTGGCCCTTGAGCGCGAACAAGGCGGGCAGACGGTCGGTGCCGAGCTTCTCGATGGCGAGGAACATGTCCTTGCCGTACTTAACCGCGATATCAAACGCGGTGCGGTGGATATATTCGCCCGCGACCGGCAGGTTCTTGAAATTCGCCAGGATGTGGCGGCGGATCGTGGTCAGCTCGTCGGCGTTGTTGCTGCCGATGTAGAACACGGCGCTGGTCTTGTCCGCCGGGAAGGTGTCGAGCCGCGTGGCAAAAATCATCACTTTGCCGGCGCTGCCCGCGGCCTCGAACAGACGGCGCGGGTCGGCATTGAAGCGCGCCGGGGTGGGGGCAGAAATGTCGCGCACATGGGTGCCGTAGTCGGGGTCCGAGGCGGCGCGGTCCCGCGGATGCTCGATCTCGGCGGCGGGGAAATCGCCCGCCTCCAGCCTCGCCAGAATCGTCTCGGGGTCGTTGCCCAGACGGATGCCGAGATGGTTGATCAGTTCCACCTCGCCTTGCTCATTCACCCGCGCATAGAGGGCGAGCTGGGTGAAGGCCGGGCCGCGGCGAATGAGCGCGCCGCCGGAATTGTTGGCGATGCCGCCGGTGACAGAGGCGCCGATGCAGGAGGAGCCGATGACCGAATGCGGCTCGCGCCCCAGCGGGCGGAGTGTCTTCTCCAGCTGGAACAAGGTGGCGCCAGGCAGCGCCACCACTTGTTCCGCGCCCGGCAGAACATGCAGCTTGGCGATGCGCATGCCGTTAATGATGACGATGGGGCGGTCGTAATCGTTGCCGTCCGGGGTGGAGCCACCGGTGAGGCCGGTATTGGCCGCCTGCATGATGATGATAACCCCCGCCGCATGGCAGAGGCGCAGCGCACGCCACTGTTCCACCAGGCTGCCCGGGCGAAGCACTGCCAGCACCTGCCCATCGCCAAAACGGATGCCCTTGCGGTAGCGTGCCGTTTGTTGTGCGCCGGTGAGGACATATTTCGCCCCCAGTGTCGCACGTAGATCGCGGATGAGGCTCGAGGTGTCGACCATCGTCATGTAGTCCTTCGTGACTGCGGAACTCACCAGCATTACTGCGGAATTCGCCCGGGGCGGTTCACGTCCATATACCACAAGCTGACCTGGATTTTATTGTTTGATGGCGCGACCGAGCACGGTCGAGCCATCAAATCAGGCTCGCTAACCGACCGGCTGAGTCGCTTTCGCGAGTACGACCGTCAGGCTTCTTACCCCCACAATCTGTCGCAGATTGTTCTCAACGAGATGGACCATCCCGAATGGCATTTCGTCGACTGCCAGCGACGCCTCGATGAGCGCACCATGACGTCCCGTTTTAACCCGATCAGGTACCAGATCCCGTCTTGCAAAGGGGGCCAGTAGACGCATCATGATTCCAGGTTCGGCATCAGCGACGAGTTCGAATTGAACTGCTTGAAACGCGTCATCGGCAACGGGCGTCATGGGATCGTACTCCGTCAGGCGGCCGCGGAGGTCTCGCCCAGCATCTCCAGGGGTTTCAGCAGGAGATAGTTGTGCGAGTAATCGACCGGGACGGAGATCACGACCGGGCCTTCGACGTCCATGGATTGGCGCAGAGCGCCGGCCAGGCTGGTCGGGGAGTTGACGGCGATGCCCTTGGCGCCGCATGCCTGAGCGTAGGCGGCGAAGTCGATCGGCCCGAACTCGACGCCGGAGCCACGGCCGTACTTCTTGCGCTCCTGGATCTCGACCATGTTGAAGGCGTGGTCGACCCAGACAACGTGCACGATGTTGCACTTCAGGCGGACCGCGGTCTCCAGTTCCATGCTCGACATCATGAAGCCGCCATCGCCGGAGACGGACACCACCTTGTGGCTGGGGTCAACCAGGCTGGCGGCGATCGCCCAGGGCAGGGCCACGCCCATGGTCTGCTGCCCGTTGCTGATCAGCAGCTGGCGCGCGCGGAACGACAGCAGGTAGCGGGCCAGCCAGATATGGAACGAGCCCATGTCCAGGCAGGCGGTCACATCCGGGGTGATGACCTTCTCCAGCTCGCGCACGATCTCCAGCGGGTGCAGGGCCGCGCCTTCGCTGCGCGCGTTGGCCAGCGCCAGAGCGCGATCCGCCTTATAGCGACGCAGGATTGCCTCAAGGCTCTCAGACCGCGGCAGCCGGTTCACCGAAGCCGTCAGCGTATCGACGGTGTCGGCGATGTCCCCGATCAGCTCAACAACGGGGGCGTAGTGATTGTCGAGCTCAGCCGCGACCACGTCGATGTGAACGATCTGGCGCCCGTCATCGACATTCCAGAGGTTCGGGTCATATTCGACCGGATTGTAGCCGATCGAGATCACCAGGTCGGCCTCGTGCAGAAGCTGATCGCCCAGCTGGTTGCGGAACAACCCGACGCGGCCGCCGAAGCGATCCACCAAGTCGTGAGAGACCGCGCCCGCAGCCTGATAGGTGCCCACCACCGGCGCACCAGTGGTCAAAATCAGCTTGCGCACGGCCTCCGCAACCGCCGGACGGCTGGCCATGAGCCCCAGGAGGATGACCGGACGCGCGGCCTTGCCGATGATTTTCACGGCCTCGTTGATCGCCATGCGGGACGCCGCACCGGACTGCGGGACGGCTTTGTTGGCCAGAACCGGGGCCGTGGTGGGCAGGTTCAAAACGTCCATCGGGGTGCTGATGAAGGCGGCGCCGGGACGGCCGCCCTCGGCGGCGCGCAGGGCATTGGCAACAACCTCAGACACCGCCTCGGGGGAGGTGATTTCGGCGCTGAATTTGGTGACCGGCTTGAACAAGCTCACCGTGTCCATGGTCTGGTGGGTGAGCTTCAGCCGGTCGGCCAGCTTCACCGCGCCGCCGATGGCCAGCACTGGGTCGCCTTCGGAGTTGGCGGTCGCCAGGCCGGTCACGAAGTTCGAGGCGCCGGGGCCCGAGGTGGCAATGCACACGCCCGCGCGGCCGGTCAGGCGGCCGATGCCGCCGGCGATGAAGGCGGCATTCTGTTCATGCCGGGTGACGACGGTCTTGATCGGCGAGTCCACCAGGGCATCAAACAGACGGTCGACCTTGGCGCCAGGAATGCCGAACACATGGGTCACGCCGTGCGCAACCAGATTCTTCACGATCAGCTCTGCGCCGCAATCTGGTGCGGCGGGCTCGTTGCTGCTGCTCATCTTCATAGTCCTTGAATTGCAATTCTAGCGGTGGATGGCTTTAAAAAAGCAGGATGATCTCACTCGCCTTCGGCAATGCGGATCGCTTCATGGATATTGTCCGGCGAGAGATTGGCCTCGCAAAACTGCCGGCTGCGGGGCAGCTGGATCTCGACATCGGAGATCACGGCCAGCTCGAGGCGGCCTTTGCTGACGCGGTAGCCGGTAACGTGGCCGCCCTTCTTCTGGGCCTCATCCAGGAAGTGCAGGTGGTAGCCGGCAACATTGATGCCTTGCATGTAGATTGGCGTGCGAAAGCCCAGCATGGTGCCACGCGTGGCACCGAAATTTTGGGTCGGTTGTCGGCTCACAACATCGAGCATTGGCGGATAGGGCCGGCACTGGCAGAATACCGTGCGCGTCTCAAGCTCCTCGAATTCGCCTACGAAGCGGACCGCCACGAACAGGTTCGGGTTGCCGATCACCTCGTTAATCAGCCGCTCAAGCTCCTGCTTGTTCTTTGGCGCATCGATGGCGATGCTCATCTCTGGCTCGAAGTAGGTGACGCAGGCAAAGGGCGTCATCTGCTCCGGCTGCACTGCCCCAGCATGCCCGTCGGAACGGAACTGGTGTACGACGCTTTCGTTGATGATCATCTCGCCGTCGAGCGCATTGAATGTTCCGATGCCGAAATTGCCGTGGCTCAGCAACTCCTCGATGGTCATCTCGCCGTCATAGACAGCATCCAGCAACGCAGCCATGGTTGACGTTTGGAACAGCCTGTTGGGCTTAGGCTCGACGCACTTGAACGAAGAGCGGCCACGCCGAGGCAGTACATCGTTTACTGACGAAAGCATTGTATCCATGGGTCTATTCTCACAATTCGCGGGGGCTCTATTCTGGCTCCGAATATCGTGAAAATCAGACCTCAGGTCCAATATATGGAGATGTTGTTTTCAATATCTGTTTAGTATTACCGGGCCTGCGCCGCCATCGCTCCGCTCCACTGAAGTAACCCCTGATCAATCAAGCGGAAGCTGCAGAGGGCTTCATGGCAGCGCCGCGCCATCAGAAGCAGCACGACGAACGCCTCTGGACGCTGCGCAAGAATCGCGATGGCGAAATGTACGCCATGCCCGAATGGGAGGAGATGCGCGCGCTTGCTGGGGCCATCAAGGAGCATACGCTCGCCCATCTCGATAAATACCCTGAGATGTTCGAGCCCAATGCCAAAGCCAATGGCATCCAGGTCCATTGGGCGAAGGACGGGGACGAACATAACCGCATCGCCGCCGTCCCATGCTGACCACAATGCAAAATCTATATGATGTTCCAGGAGCGGGTCGAGAGGAACTTGTTGGGGTGGACGGCCAAACGGCATCGGATGTTCACATATGATCAGAGATTCTCTACGGTCAATTCCTCTCGTACAGCCTGTTCGCCCCCAAGAGCCAACTGCGCAGCACGCGCCTCACCTGGTTGGTCTGACGCTTTGAACCGCTCCTTTTCTACCCTGGCGGGCATAGCTGTTAGAAGGAAAACCAGCTTACGAAGCGCTGAGTGAACGCGTATATTGGTGCCGAGAATGTCTCGCTAGATCGACCGTTTATAGGCCCTGGAACGTTGGAACTCCGGCATTTACGCTATTTCGTGGCCGTCGCCGAAGAGTTGCATTTCACGCGCGCGGCGGAGCGGCTTGGCATCCAGCAACCGCCGCTGAGCCTGCAGATTCAGCAGCTTGAGCGTGAATTGGGCGCGCCTCTCTTTCGCCGGCTGACACGTGGCGTTGAGCTCACCGAGGCCGGAGCCTTCCTGCTCGATGATGCGCGCCGGATCCTCGACCAGGTGGAGCGGGCCAAGGCTGGGGTGGAAAGCAGGGCGCGTGGCGAGACCGGGACCATTCACCTGGGCTTCGCCGGCGCAACCCTTTCTCAGCCGATGATTCTCAAAATCATTCAGGCTTATCGTGCGCGTTATCCCGGGGTGGTCCTCTCGCCGGAACAAAGCAACACACCCCGACTGGCTGCGCGTCTGCGCAGCCATGAGATCGATGTTGCGTTTGTGCGGCCCCCGGTAGGCAATATGGACGAACTTGCGGTGGAACCTTTGGTTGAGGAACCGATGGTGATAGTGTTGCCGGCGTCGCACCCTCGTGCCGGCGATAGCGCGATACCGATCGCGGCCCTCGCCGATGAGACCTTCATTCTGTTGCCGCGTGCGATTGGAGTTATCCTTCACGACGCCGTCATCGACCTGTGTCGTGCGGCCGGGTTCGATCCCAAGCTTGGCCAGGAGGCGCCGCAGATTCCCGCGATCGTCCACATGGTCGCGGCTGGATTCGGCGTCTCGATCGTGCCGCAGTCGATCAAACAGACACGTGCCGAGGGGGTCGCTTTCGTGCCGATTGACGGCGAGGTTCCAATGGCGCCAATCTGGCTCGCATATCGGCGAAGTGACCGTTCTACGGCCGTGCGCAGCTTTGTGACCATGGCGCGCCAGATCGCTCATCCTACGGTTGTGAGGGGCGGCAAATCAGGAGCTGGTTAGGTGTTTGATCCCGGACTTTCGGCCGTCGTAGTGACCGCTCTGCATGCCGCCCGTCTGGGAACTCGGGCTCTGCTGAAGGCTGATATAAAAAATATATCGAAATCCACAAAGCTATATATTGGACGCTCTAGATGGTGCCTTCTATTCAGCTGCCCAGCGGAGACGATGCCAGAACGCCTCCTTGCACAAGGATCGAAATCATGAAAGTCGGGCTATTCATTCCCTGTTTCATCGACGCGTATTTTCCCGAAGTCGGGATTGCGACGCTGGAGTTGCTTGAGCGCTTCGGCATAGAGGTGGTCTATCCGCGCGACCAGACCTGTTGCGGGCAGCCGATGGCAAATAGCGGCTTTGAAAAGGATGCTGCAGCTACGGAAGCTTTGTTCGTTCGCAACTTCAGCGGCTTTGACTATATTGTTGCCCCATCTGGAAGCTGCGTCCATCATGTGCGCGACCATTTCACCGCTGTCGAACAGACGGGCGATGTCGCGGATATTCGCGCTCGTACCTTTGAGCTCGTGGAGTTTCTCCACGACATCCTGAAAGTTGATGCCTTTCCCTGGGCGCGGTTCCCGCACAAGGTCGGCTTGCACAACAGCTGTGGCACCTTGCGTGGACTTCACCATGCCCATGCCTCGGAACTTCATGAGCCGTTTTTCTCCAAGCCGGAGGCGCTGCTTTCAAAGGTCGAGGGGCTCGAATTCGTGACGCCATCCCGCCCCGACGAGTGCTGCGGTTTCGGTGGCACCTTCTCGGTTTTCAATGAGGCCGTCTCGTCGAAAATGGGCTATGACAAGGTTCAGGACCATGCTGCGGCTGGGGCGGAATATATCGTCTCGGCGGATAATTCCTGCCTGATGCATCAGCGTGGCTGCGCCGAGCGGATCGGCGTGCCGATGAAGTTCATTCATATCGCCCAGATCCTGAATGGAGCCGAAGCATGAGCGATTCCAGTCCGAACGCCGGCCTGAAAATCAGGCGATCGAGCCGCAGCCCCGCGGCGCGCGGGTGAATGGCAACAGGCCGATCGACCAGGCGGAAGCGGCGGAGCGCTTCATCGCCGCTCCGCTCCACCAGAAGCAGCATGACGAGCGCCTCTGGACATTGCGCAGCCGGCGCGATGGCGAAATGCAGGCCATGCCCGAATGGGAGGAGATGCGCGCGCTTGCCGCGGCCATCAAGGAGCATACGCTCACCCATCTCGACAAGTACCTTGAGATGTTCGAGGCCAACGCCAAGGCCAATGGCATCCAGGTCCATTGGGCGAAGGACGGGGACGAGCATAACCGCATCGTCCAGGAGATCCTCGAGCGCCGCGGTGCGAAGACCCTGATCAAGAGCAAGTCGATGCTGACCGAGGAATGCCGCTTTCGCGAGCATATGGCGAAAGTCGGCATCGAGGTGATCGAGACCGACCTCGGCGAGCGGATCCAGCAGCTTGATGACGAGGATCCAAGCCATGTCGTCGTGCCTGCCGTCCACAAGCTGCGGACCGACGTGTCGAAAGTGTTCGCGAAGACCCTCGGCAGCGATCCGAACGATTCCAATATCTACCATCTTGCGGAAATCCAGCGAGAGACGACCCGGCCGATGATCCTGAATGCCGCCGCCGGCATGACAGGGGCAAATTTCGTGGTCGCCGAAACCGGTACTTTCGTTGTCTGCACCAATGAGGGCAATGCGGATTTGTCGGCCAACGTGCCTGACCTGCACATCGCCTCGATCGGCATCGAGAAGCTTATTCCGCGGCTGGAGGATCTGCCGGTCTTCATCCGGATGCTCTCGCGCAGCGCTCTGGGATCGCCGATCACCCAGTATACATCGCATTTCCGCGGCCCCAGGGCCGGCGGCGAGATGCACGTCGTGCTGGTCGATAATGGCCGCTCCGAACGGCTGGGGATGGAAAAGTTCTGGACGTCGCTGAAATGCATTCGCTGCGGCGCCTGCATGAATACCTGTCCGGTTTATCGGCGCTCCGGCGGGCTTAGTTACGGGGCTACCTATTCCGGGCCGATCGGGCTTATCATCGACCCGACCTTCAATGCGCGAAAGTACAGCAACCTGCCCTACGCCTCGACGCTGAACGGCAGTTGCACCAATGTCTGCCCCGTGAAGATCAATATTCACGAGCAGATTTACGCCTGGCGTCAGGAAATGGTCCGCGAGCACGAGACGCCGTTCGTCAAACGCGCGGCAATGAAGGCGGCGGGTGCCGTATTGTCGCGTCCTGCGGTCTACCGTGCGGCGGTGGAGGCGGGGAACGCTGCGATAGAGTCACTGCCTCGTTTTGTCGTCTATAATGGTCTCAACGCCTGGGGTAAGCATCGCGAGGTTCCGCACGCCCCCGCCGAGACCTTCCATCAATGGTACAAGAAAAACCGCGGAGACAAGAAATGAGCAGCCGTGAAGCCATTCTCGCTTCGGTCCGCGCCAACCTTCCGAAGGTGGAGCGGCCGCTTCCCGTGGTGCCGCACTTCGACAGCAACCCACCGGCATCGCTCATCGACGCGTTCGGCGACATGCTGAAGCGCATGGGCGGACGCCTGCTCGATCCCGGACCGGTGGGCGATCCGCTGGCGCCGGTGCGGGCGCTGCTTGCAGAGAGCCGCCTCATCTGTTCGGCCGTGCCGGAGATCGCGGGTGAGCGCGATCTTGCTGCTGTCACTGAGCCGCGCGCGCTGGCCGATGTTGACCATGCTGTTGTGCGTGCAGCCTTCGGTGTTGCGGAAACCGGGTCCGTGCTGCTTACCGACACGGATCTGCAGGTGAACTCACTCGCTTATCTGGCTCAGCACCTGATCGTGCTGCTCGATCCGGCGGATATCGTGGTCAACCTGCACCAAGCCTATGCCCGGCCAGAATTCCGCGAACATCATTATGCCGCTTTCCATACCGGCCCCTCGGCAACGGCGGATATTGAAGGCGTGCTCATCCTCGGCGCGCAGGGCGTCCGCTCGCTGTCTGTCTTGTTGGCGCCCAGGCCCCCCGTGAACCGCACCTGAGCCGGTTAGCGCCAGTCGTAGCACCATGGAACTCAGGCATCTCCGTTATTTCGTTGCGGTTGCAGAGGAGTTGCACTTCACCCGCGCAGCCGAACGGCTCGGCATCAAACAGCCGCCCCTCAGCTTGCAGATTCGCCAGCTCGAGCATGAAATGGGCGCGCCTCTCTTTCACCGCCTGACACGCGGCGTGGAACTCACCGAGGCCGGGGCATTGCTGCTTATTGAGGCGCGCCAAATACTCGACCAGGTGGAACAGACCAAGGCTGGTGTGCAAAGCCGCGCGCGCGGCGAAACGGGACACATCCACCTGGGTTTCGCTGGCGCAACCTATTTTCAGCCACTCGTCCCTGCTGTTATCCGAGCATATCGTGAGCATTATCCCAGCGTCGTTCTTTCTCCCGAGCAAAGCAATACGCCGCAACTGGTTGCAGGTCTGCGGAGCGGCGAGATCGACATCGCGTTCGTTCGGCCGCCAATCAGCGATGATGAGGGGCTTGCGATCGAGCCTTTGGTCGAGGAACCCATGTTGATCGTGCTGCCGGCATCGCATCCCCGAGCTGGCGAGCATTCCATGCCACTCGAGGCTCTCGCACGGGAGACACTGATTCTATTCCCACGCGCCATTGGCCCCGGCCTCTACGATGCCGTCATCGCAAGCTGCCAACGGGCTGGGTTTAGTCCCAAATTGGGTCAGGAAGCGCCCCAGATCTCGGCAATCGTTCACATGGTGGCGGCGGGATTTGGTGTGTCGATCGTGCCTCAGTCGATCAAGCAGATCCACGCCGAAGGCATCGTCTTTCTTGGCATTGACGGTGACGTACCCAATACGCCGATCAGCCTTGCCTATCGGCAGGATGATCATAGTACGGTTGTACGCAATTTTGTCGCCTTGGTGAGGCGAATTTCTCGAGCCTCCAAATCGGAAGAAGGGCAAGTTGTGGGCAAGAGAGGTGCAAAATAGCTGGCAATCCAGGGAGCACCCTCAGCGGCGCTCCGAGCCAGTTGGGCTGACTGCGTTTTTTACAGCGGGAAAATTTGTCTATTGATTGGCGTATTGCAAAGGCGCGCCAACATGTTTGGCGTTCTGTGTTATTTTTAGTTTGGCTGACATGATTCCAAAACCCGATGAAATGCTGTTTGCGCTGAAAACCTTCGCAGGGGCGAAGGCAGCGTTTTATCTGGCGTGCTGGCTCGGGCTGGATAAACCTTTCTGGGCGATGACGAGCGCCTACATCGTCGCGCAGCCTCTGACCGGAGCCATGCGCTCGAAAGCGGTATTCCGGTTTATCGGCACGATGATCGGAAGTACCGCGGCGGTGGTGATGGTGCCGAACCTGGTGAACGCGCCGGTGCTGCTGTGCCTGGCGATGGCGGGCTGGATTGGCGGGTGCCTATATCTTTCACTGCTGGATCGCTCCCCCCGCTCCTACACCTTCATACTAGCGGGTTATACGGCGGCAATTATCGGTTTTCCCAGCGTGACCGATCCGAACATGATCTTTCAGACAGCGCTGACGCGGGTGGAGGAAATCGTCATTGGCATTACCTGCACTACCTTTCTCGGCGCTCTTGTGTTTCCGCGGCCGATGGGGCCTGTAATCGCCCGCCGGATTGCACGCTGGGTGCCGCCGACGAACGATTGGGCGGTCGCGTCGCTGGTGGGCAAGGATGAGGACGCCCAGACACGTGCGGCAAGGTACCGGCTGGCCGTTGAGGTGAACGATGTTGGCCTGCTGACCACGCAACTGGCGTTCGACACTTCGCCGTTGCAAGCGGCGGTGCCGTATATCAAGCGCCTGCGTATTTACATGCTGAGCCTGATGCCGGTGTTGAACTCGATCGGCGACCGCGTCGCGGAGTTGCGACGCATGAATGGCATTACCCCCGCATTGCAGGAAGTCCTGGAGGCGATGTCCGGCTGGGTGCAGGTCGGCGAACCTGAGAATGCGGATGCGGTGCGTGCCCGGATCGGTGCGCTGGCGGAGAGTGGAACATCTTGGGCCGGGCTGCTGCGCGCCAGCCTGGCTGTGCGCCTGAACGAGCTGATCACCATCATGCGGCATACGCGCGCAATCCGACAGCATATTGTCAACGGCGCTCCGCCACCGAAAAACGCTGTCCTGGACGGAGAACATGTTGCCGCGGCGGTGCGGCTGCATGACCATGGGATGGTGTTTCTCTCAAGCCTGGCTGCCTTTCTGGCGGTCCTGCTGGTCTGCGCGTTCTGGATTAACGCGGACTGGCCCGGCGGTGCCAATGCGGCGTTGATGGCGGCGATCGTATGCTGCCTCTTTGCAACGCAGGATGATCCTGCTCCTGCGCTGGCGCAGATGCTCCGTAATGTCGTGATCGTGGTTATTGTCATCGGGTTTTATACCTTCGTCATTCTGCCGCGGGTGGAAACGTTTGTCGAATTGGCGCTGGCTTTATCGCCGATCGGGCTGATCATCGGCGTGCTGATTTCCCGACCTTCGACCGCCGGCATCGGCCTGGCGGTTGTAGCCTTTGGCCCAACAAACCTGGCGCTCGAGAACGGGTTCGTAGGGGATTTTGCGGGTTATCTGAACAACGCCGCGTCCCTGGTATTCGGGGTGGCCGCCGCCTTGGTGGTCACAAAACTGAGTCGTTCGGTGGGAGCGGAATGGAGCATCCGCCGCTTGTTGCGCGCCGGGTGGCGGGATATTGCCGCGGCCGCCGAGGCGCAGGGTCCCCAGGACCGCGCGGTGCTGACGGGGCGGATGATGGACCGGCTGGGATTGCTGATGCCACGGCGCGCGGCGGTATCAGAGGATGGGGACATCGTGGCGGCGAATGTGCTGCGAGATATGCGGGTGGGATGGAACGTCATCGGCCGTGAGAAGGTTGCGGCGCTGATGCGGCGGATGGGGATCGAGGCGGTGTATCGCCGGCCGAATACGTCAAAACCCGCTCCAGGCCACAAGGTTTACCCATATCTATTGCGCGGCATGTTGATCGACCGGCCGAACCAGGTCTGGGCGATGGACATCACCTACATCCCGATGGCGCGGGGTTTTGTGTATTTGGCGGCGGTGGTGGACTGGTTCAGCCGGCGTGTTCTGGCCTGGAAATTGTCGATCACGCTGCAGGTGGAATTCTGCATGGGGGTGGTTGAGGAAGCGCTCGCCCGGTACGGCAAGCCGAAGATTTTCAACACCGACCAGGGCAGCCAGTTCACCAGCGGCGACTTCACCGGGCTGCTGCTGGAGCACAAAATCGCGATCAGCATGGACGGCAAGGCGGCCTGGCGCGACAACGTGTTCGTCGAGCGGCTCTGGCGCTCGGTGAAATACGAGGAGGTGTATCTGCACACCTATGCCAGCGTCGCCGAGGCCCGCGCCGGCCTTGGCCGGTATCTGAATTTCTATAATGGAAAGCGCCCGCATTCGAGCCTTGGCGCGCGCACGCCGGACCAAGTATACTTCACCCAGGCCCCGCTGCTTGCGGCCGCCTGAAAACTTCGCCGCCGGTGTCTGGGCCTCGCGCAAGGAGGGCGTAGCCCGACTGGAGCGAGGCCCAGACACCGGCATATTATACCAGCCCGCCTTACTCCTGACTCTCTGTGGGGGATTCCCAAGGGTGGGAATTTCCGATTCGATGCCCTGATGGGGAGATTTGCATCGGGGGGCATGTTATGGGGGCGAAAGTAGCGATTACACGCATGGATCATACGGGTGCCGAGTTGCGGGCCCAATCGGCCAAATGCGCCGATGGTGCGCAGGTCCGTCGCATGCTGGCGTTGGCCCTGGTTTTGGATGGCCGGTCACGGAGCGAGGCTGCGGTGCTGAACGGCATGGACCGGCAAACCCTTCGTGATTGGGTGCATCGTTACAACGAGGCTGGCATTGAGGGGCTGAAGTCTCGCAAAAGCCCTGGCCGTGAGCCTTATCTGACAACCCAACAAATGGCCGAACGGCTCAAATTCGCCGGCATCACCCTCTTCACCCTCGCCGAGGGCGAGATTTCCGAGTTGCACATCGGGCTGAAGGGCACGATGAACGCTCTGTTTCTGAAGGACCTAGCCGAGAAGACAAGGCGCGGCCTGCTCGGCCGGGTCGCGGCCGGCAAATCGGCGGGCGGCCTGTGCTACGGCTACAAAGCCGCCCCCAAGATCGTGGGAGACGGGATCATCGAACGCGGCGACCGCCGCATCGACGAGGCCGAAGCCGCCATCGTCCGCCACATCTTCCGCAGCTTCGCCGAGGGCCTGTCCCCGATCGCCATCGCCAAGCAGCTGAACCAGGAAGGGATCCCCGGCCCGGATGGCCGCCCCTGGCAGGACACGGCGATCCGCGGCCATGCCGAACGCGCCACCGGCATCCTGCGCAATGAACTGATATCGGCCGGCTGGTGTGGAACCGCATGCGCGACATGAAGGACCCCAGCACCGGCAAACGTGTGTCGCGCATGAACCCGCGCGAGCAATGGGTGACCGAGGAGGTGCCGCAACTGCGCATCGTCGAGCAGGAACTATGGAACCAGGTCGAGCACCGCCTTGCCGGCATCCGCGAAGCCTCCGGCGCCAACAATCCGACCGGCCCAATACCGGGAGACGCGCCCGCCCGACACCTGCTTACCGACAAGCCGTCCGCGCGACTCGCGGCGGGGCCCTTGAGCGCCGTCGGCCGCGACTACCTGGCCTGTGGCGGCGCGCGCAAGCGCGGCACCTGCGGCAACAACATCCGCCGTTCCCAGTTGGAAGCGGCCGTCATCGAGGCATTGCGCTCCAACCTGATGGCGCCGGATGACGTCCATGACTTCGTCAAGGAATTCACCGCCGAGTGGAACCGGCTGGCCGCCGAGAGCAATGCCGGACGCGCTCATGACCAGAGCCGGCTGGCTGCGATCCAACGCAAGATCGACAAGATCATCGAGGCGGTAATGGAAGGGTTCCGGAGCGAGGAGCTGAAGCAGCAGCTGGAGGCGCTGTCGCAGCAGAAGGCCCAGCTGCAGGCCCGCAATCGCCGCTCCAGCCGCTAAAGACACCCTCGCTGCATCCGAACCTGGCTGAGCTTTACCGGGATCGGGTTGCGTCGCTGCAGACAGAATTGGCCAAGTCCAACGGCAGCAACAGCGCCGTGCTGGAAGCCTGGCGGGATTTAATTGAGCGGGTGGATTTTGGGCCGGGGGACTGAGGGCGGGCGAACGGGAGATCATTCTCACGGGCGCGCTGTCGGCGATGGTCGGGCTGGGTCTGGGCGACAAGCCAGCGCTTGCAATGCCTTCCGCCGCGAGGGGCGAGGCTGATCCTGGTTTGTTCTTGAGTTCGGTAAAAGTGGTTGCGGGGGCCAGATTTGAACTGACGACCTTCAGGTTATG
>CAVQHB010000002.1:0-390975 GCA_963712195.1 uncultured Alphaproteobacteria bacterium
CCCACAACAGCCTCACCCCTCCCCGTCCTTCCTATACGGCCCCTCCGCCGCCATCGCGGCCATGGCTTCTTCCATGCTCGCGCGCTCGGCTTCCAAAAACTGCCCCACGGCGCGGCGCAGCCCGGGGTGGCGGATGTAATGGGCTGAGTAGGTCGGCTGCGGCAGGTAGCCGCGCTGGATTTTGTGCTCGCCCTGGGCTCCGGCCTCCACGCGCTTCAGCCCGTGGGCGATGGCGTAGTCGATGGCCTGATAATAGCACAGCTCGAAATGCAGGAAGGGCACGTCCTCGGTACAGCCCCAGTTGCGGCCATAGAGAACATCGCCGCCGCGCAGGTTCAGCGCCCCGGCGATGGGCCTGCCGTCCCGCTCGGCCAGCATGAGAACAACCCGCTCCCCCAGCCTCTCGCCCAGCAGGAGAAAAAACTCGGGCGTGAGGTACGCCCCGCCCCATTTGCGGTCCACGGTGGAGGTGTAGAAGCGGTAGAACACACGCCAGATTTCCTGCGTGAGTTCCGCCCCGGTGAGCGCCCTGAAGGTCAGCCCCGCCTGCGCCTCCCGCCGCTCGCGCTTAATCGTTTTGCGCTTGCGCGAAGACAACGCACCCAAAAAATCGTCGAAGGAGCAAAAACCCTGGTTCTCCCAGTGGAACTGCGTGCCCAGCCGTTGCAGCCAGCCCTCACCGGCCAGCGCCTCCCATTCCTCGCGCACGCAGAAGGTGGCGTGGACCGAGGAGCAGCCCAGCTCCTCCGCCATGGTTTCCAGTGCCCGGGCCATGGCCGGCACGGCGCGCGGGTCGCGAGAGAGGATGCGCGGTCCCGGCACCGGGGAGAACGGCACCGCCACCTGAAGCTTGGGGTAGTAGCGCCCGCCAGCGCGCTCCAGCGCGTCGGCCCAGCCGTGGTCGAACACATATTCACCGTAGGAGTTGGTCTTGGCGTAGCAGGGGGCCACCGCCACCACATCGCCCGAAGCATCCCGCAGCACGGCGTGGCGCGAATGCCAGCCGGTGCGTGTGCCCACCGAGCCGCTATCCTCCAGCGCCGAGAGGAAGGCGTAGGAGACGAAAGGATTGTCCGTCCCCGCGCAGCCATCCCATGCCGCTTGCCCGATCTCGGCAATCCGGGAATAAGCTTGCAACGTCAGAGATATTTCATCCGCCACGCCCCACCATATGCGCGCGAGCAGGATTTTCGCCAGTACCGGGAGGATTTTTCGATGGCCGACACAACCCCTAGCACTCGCACCCCGGTTTATCTGGCGGATTACATGCCGCCGGCTTTCCGGGTGGAACAGGTTGAGCTGAACTTCGACCTGCACCCGCAGGCCACGCAGGTGCGCGCCAGGCTGCGCCTGCACCGCCGCGCCGCCGGGGAGCTGCACCTGAACGGCCGCAAGCTGAAGCTGCGCGAGATATTGCTGGACGGCGCGAAGCTGGGGGACAACCTCTACACCGTGGATGATGACGGGCTGACCGTGCACGAGGTGCCGGACGACTTCACCCTGGAGACGCTGGTGGAGATCTGCCCGGCAGAGAACACCGAGCTCTCAGGGCTATATATGTCGGGCAGCGGCTTCTTCACCCAATGCGAGCCGGAGGGCTTCCGCAAGATCACCTACTTCCCCGACCGCCCCGATGTGATGGCGCGCTACCGCGTGCGCATGAGCGCGGATGCGGAAAAATTCCCGGTGCTGCTCTCCAACGGCAACAAGCTGGCCGAGGGTGAGGAGAACGGCCGCCGCTGGGCGGAATGGGAGGACCCGCACCCGAAACCTTCCTATCTCTTCGCGCTGGTGGCGGCGGACCTGGTGGCGCTGAAGGATGAGCACACCACCATGTCCGGCCGGCATGTGGATCTCGGCATCTGGGTGGAGCGCGGCGACGAGACACGCTGCGGCCACGCCATGGAGGCGCTGAAAAATTCGATGCGCTGGGACGAGGATACGTTCGGGCTGGAATACGACCTCGACGTGTTCAACATCGCCGCCGTGTCGGACTTCAACGCCGGGGCGATGGAGAATAAGGGGCTCAACATCTTCAACACCGCCTATGTGCTGGCCAGCCCCGAAACCGCGACGGATATGGATTTCCAGAACGTGGAGCGCGTGATCGCGCATGAGTATTTCCACAACTGGACGGGCGACCGCGTCACCTGCCGCGACTGGTTCCAGCTCTCGCTGAAAGAGGGGCTCACCGTGTTCCGCGACCAGGAATACATGGCCGACCAGTTCTCCGCCGCGGTGAAACGAATCGCCGACGTGCGCATACTGCGCGCCACACAGTTCCGCGACGATGCCGGGCCGCTGGCCCACCCGGTGCGCCCGGCGAGCTATCTGGAGATCAACAATTTCTACACCACCACCATCTACGAGAAGGGTGCCGAGGTGGTGCGCATGTACCGCACGCTGATGGGGCGCGAGGCGTTCCGGCGGGGTATGCGCAACTATATCCGAGAGAACGACAACTCCGCCGCCACGGTGGAGGATTTCTTCAGCGCCATGCAGGAGGCGGTGCCGGAGCACAACATCTGGCAGATCCTGCGCTGGTACGACCAGGCCGGCACGCCGGAGGTGACAGCGGAGGAAGTGTATAACCCGACCAACCAAAGCTTCATGCTCACATTGAGCCAGCACACCAACCCCACGCCGGGACAGGACAAGAAACAGCCCTTCCTGATGCCGGTCACCATCGGGCTGCTGGATGCCGAAGGCCGCGAGTTGCGAACGGAAACGGTGATTTTCCATCAGGAAGTGCAGAATTTCGTGTTCTCTAAAATTGAAAAGCCTCCCGCGGCGGTTTCGCTGTTCCGCGGCTTCTCCGCGCCGGTGAAGCTGAAAGGCCAGAGCCGCGAGCGCCTCGCCTTCCTGGCGGCGAAGGACACGGATCTGTTCAACCGCTGGGACGCGCTGCAGCAATACGCCACCGCCGTGCTGCTGGATGCAGTGGCCGCGCATCAGGCCGGGCACGCGTTCAGGCTCGATGCCGGGTTGCTCGAGGCCATGGCGGCCACGCTGCGCCAGGCCCCGCGCGACCCGGCCTTTACCGCCGAGGCGCTGCTGCTGCCTGGCGAGAGCCTGCTCGCCGACGAGATGGCGGTAGTGGACCCGGACGCCATCCACGCGGTGCGCGAGGCCGCGCGAGCCGCGCTGGGCCAGGCGCTACACGACAAGCTCAACAGCGCGTATTGGGAATACGGCAAGGTGGACCCGGCGGACCATTCCGGCCCGGCCATGGGGGCGCGGGCGCTAAAGAACGCCACCCTCGCTTACCTCACTGCCGCCGGCGACACCTACCGCCCCTGGGAGCAGTTCCACCAGGACGGCAACATGACCGACACGCTGGCGGCGCTGTCGCTGCTCGCCGACATCCCGGGCGAGAAGCGCGAGACGGCGCTCGCCTCGTTCTACGAGGAATGGCGCGGCATGCCGCTGGTGCTGGACAAATGGTTCTCGGTGCAGGCCCGCGCCAACGCGACGGATACGCTGGCGCGGGTGCAGACGTTGACACAGCACGAGGATTTCGACCTGCGCAACCCCAACCGCGTGCGCTCGCTCATCGGCGCGTTTACCGCCAACCAGGCCAAGTTCCACGATGCCTCGGGTGCTGGCTACCGGCTGCTGGGCGATATCGTGCTGCGGCTCGATGAAACCAATCCGCAGATCGCGGCAAGGCTGGTCTCGGCACTCGGCCCGTGGCGGCGCTACAACGCCACGCGGCAGGCTTTGATGCGCGCCGAACTGGAGCGCATCCTTGCGCGGGAGACGCTGAGTTCCAATACTTATGAAATGGCCTCCAAGGCGCTTGGCTAAACAAGACTAAAAGGAAGACCAGATGATTGAACTCTATTACTGGACCACGCCGAACGGCCACAAGATCACGATTTTTCTCGAAGAGACCGGCCTTCCCTACAAGATTTTCCCCATCAACATCTCCCAGGGCGAGCAGTTCGACCCGTTCTTCCTGAGCTTCTCGCCGAACAACCGCATCCCCGCGATCCGCGACCTCGCCCCCGCCGATGGCGGCGAGCCGATCGGCATTTTCGAGTCCGGCGCCATTCTTGAATACCTCGCGGAGAAGACCGGCCAGTTCCTGCCGCGTGAACCCCGCGCCAAATACGAGGTGCTGGAATGGCTGTACTGGCAGATGGCGGGGCTGGGGCCCATGGCCGGGCAGAACCACCATTTCGTGCAATACGCGCCGGAGCGCATTCCCTACGCCATGGAGCGCTACGTCAAGGAGACCAACCGGCTCTACGGCGTGCTGAACAAGCGCCTCGAAGGGCGCGACTATATCGCGGGCGCGTACTCCATCGCCGACATGGCCTGCTATCCGTGGATCGTGCCGTATGAGCGCCAGCAGCAGAAGCTGGAGGATTTCCCGCATCTGAAGGCGTGGTTCGAGCGCATGGCCGCGCGCCCGGCGGTGCAGCGCGCCTATGCCAAGGCCCAGGAGATCAACCCGAACCCGACCGTAACGCCGCAATCGTACGCGATCCTGTTCGGTCAGACGGCGCGATGAGCCGGCTGCTCTACGATCTCGCCGGGGCGGATGAAGCCGTGCGCTTCAGCCCGTATTGCTGGCGTACCAAACTGGCGCTGGCGCACAAGAACCTCGCCTACGAGACCATTCCCTGGCACTTCACCGACAAGGACAAGATCGCCTTCTCGGGCCAGGGCAAGGTGCCGGTGCTGGTGGATGCCGAGAAAATCGTCACCGACAGCCAGGTGATCGCCGAATATCTGGAGACAACCTACCCGAACGAGGCCTCGCTGTTCGGCGAACCGCCCGCGCGCCAGCTCACCACCTTCATCAAGGCCTGGACCGAGACCGTGCTGCATTCGGCCATCGCGCCCGTGGTGCTGCCTGATATCTACCTCCTGCTGACACCCGCGGATCAGGTCTATTACCGGCAAACGCGCGAGGGCTTTTACAAGCGCAGCCTTGAGGAATTCGCCGCGCACCGGGCGGAAGCGCTCGGGCCGCTGAATGCCGCGCTCAAGCCGCTGAAGGTCACGCTGGAAAAGCAGCCTTTCATCGCCGGGCTCGCGCCCAATTATGCCGACCATATCGTGTTCGGCGCGCTGAAATGGGCAACCACCGTGTCCTCGACGCCACTGCTTGAGCCGGGCGGCGCGTTGGAGCGGTGGATGGATGCCGTCCTGGAGACCTACGGGCTCGCGTAGTTCACGCGCAGCACCACGAACCAGTTCTCGCGGTTGCCCTGCAACTCACCGGAAGCGTTGGTCTGCAGATGCTCCATCGTCACGGCGTCATCAACATTGCCGCCGACAATAGAGACCGTGCCTGCCCCGCTGCCGACGATGATGCCGCAATGCGCGGGAAAGCTGTCGCTCGTCGGCAGGTCGGCAAAGGTGAGGCTGCGCGCCTCGTCGCGCGGGAAGCAAGCGAGATCGCCCAAGCGCGGCGCGTAGCTCGCCGGGTCCTCGGCATCGAGCAGCCCGTGTGCCTGGTGGCGGGCTGCAGCGTTGATGTAGGTGGCGTGGTCCGCCCCGTAGGGGAAATCCGGCCCCGCCCCGGCAATGCGCATGACATAAGAGATGAACGCCGCCGACCAGGCGTACTGCCCATTCTCCGGCACTGGGAACACATGGCCAGCGCCGTCATGCATGCCTGTCCAGCGTGAGGTGGGGTCGCCGGCATTCATGCCCTCCCACCAATATTCGCCGACGCGCTGCCACAGCCCCGGCTGGCGCTCGCCCATCGTGGCGTCCGTCTGCACGTAGCCGGCGCCGCCATTATCATCCACGCGATTGCCCCAGAGCCGCCATTCATCCATCGCCACCGCCACGGCGGCGCTGCGCGAGAACGGCTCATAGGGCACGTTGGCGAAAGGCGGCGCGTGGTTCCGCACCGCGCAGCCGCTCAGCAGCAGAAGGAGGGCGAGTCTACGCAACATCCTTGAACATCGCAGTCAACGCGGCCTCGTTGGCGTCGCACAGCCCGCGCTCCGTGATCAGCCCGGAGACGAGCCGCGCGGGCGTGACGTCGAAGGCCGGGTTGGCCGCGGGGCTGGCGGTGGGCACGATGCGCACGGTGGCGATCGAGCCGTCCAGCGCGCGCCCGGTCATGGTGGTGACCTCCGATGCCGCGCGTTCCTCGATGGGAATCTCGGAGAGCCCGTCGCTGATCTTCCAGTCGATGGTGGAGGATGGCAGCGCCACCCAGAACGGCACGCCGTTGTCGCGCGCCGCCAGCGCCTTGAGGTAGGTGCCGATCTTGTTGCAAACGTCGCCCGCACGCGTGACGCGGTCGGTGCCGACAATCACGAGATCGACATCACCGCGCTGCATCATATGCCCGCCGGCGTTATCGGTGATGACGGTGTGCGGCACGCCATGCTTGCCCAGTTCCCAGGCGGTGAGCGAGGCGCCCTGGTTGCGCGGGCGGGTTTCCTCGACCCAGACATGCACGTCGATGCCGGAATCATGCGCCATATAGATCGGCGCCAGGGCGGTGCCCCAATCCACGGTAGCAATCCATCCGGCATTGCAATGGGTGAGCACGTTCACACGGCGGCCATTCTTGGCGCGCGAGGCGATGAGCGGCAGGCCATGCTCGCCGATGGCGCGGTTCACCGCCACATCCTCCTCGCAGATCTTCGCGGCTTCCTCATACGCGGCAGCGGCGCGGGCGGCGGGGGCGAGCGGCTGCAGCGCGTTCTGCATGCGCGTCAGCGCCCAGCGCAGGTTGATCGCGGTCGGGCGGGTAGCGCCGAGCACCGCGAGCGCGTTGGCGAGGTTCGCGTCCGACGCGTCGGCACGCATCGCCAGCGCCACGCCGTAAGCCGCAGAGGCGCCGATCAGCGGCGCGCCGCGCACCAGCATGGCTTTGATCGCGTGCGCCATCTCTTCCATGGCGGTGAGGCGCACGAGATCGACCGCCCAGGGCAGCTTGGTCTGGTCGATGATGCGGACCGACCAGCGGTCCAGTTCATCCACCCAGATCGAGCGAAAGGGCGTGCCGTCAATTTTCATGATCCGATATCCTAAAGTTTCTGGTGCAGGGCGCAGACTAGGGTGAATAACCGCCTGGCGGTCGGAAAATCAATCTCCACCTTGCCCTGGAGCCGCTCGATCATCAACTCCGCGCCCTCGTTGTGCAGGCCGCGGCGGCCCATGTCGATGGCCTGGATACGCGCCTCGCGCCCTTCGGCCACGGCCTGGGCGTAGAAGTCCAGCAGCATCTGGTAATCCTTGATGAGCATCTTGAATGGGCCCATCGCCAGCATCACGGCCAGCACCGGCTTGTCCTCTGCATCGCGGATGTCGAGCACCAAACGGCCCTGCTGGATGGAGAGGTGCAGGATGCTTTGCAGCTCCGGCTGCGCGGTGGGGAAGAAGGAGTTCTCCTCGCGCAGGTCTTCCACCGCCTGGTCGCGGTCGGCCTCCTGCAAGGCGGAGAGCCGGTGCAGCGCCTCCCCTTCCAGCACAATCCGCGTCAGCCGTCCCCGTCCCTGCGTCATCACAGCCTCTCGCGTTTCAATCCGAGTTTCAGCAGGATACCGATGACCGCTCCCTTGGCCAAACGCAACGCGGCCATGCAAAGCAGCACCAGCAGCACCAGCAGGACCCCGGACATGACGATCCCGGGACGATAATAGCCCTTGTAGAAAAACACGACAAATAGCGCCACGAAGTGCAGCACCACGAGCATGGCGATGTAGGGGGGCGCGTCGTCAGCCGGCATGTCCCCCAGCGGCGCGCCGCAATGCAGGCAGGTTTTATGGACCTTGAGATAGCCGTCAAAGATCGGCGCCGCGTTGCATTGCGGACATCGCCCGCATATGCCGCGCCAGATCGTCTCCGGCCAATCCGGCATGTTGAATTCGGGCACCGCGCGCACGGCCTCCGGCGGCCAGCGTTCGAACTCGTCCTGCGGTTCAGGCGGTGCGGATGGATTGCTCATAGGATGAATGTGACGGCATCACCGGCAAATTCAAGCCAAAGGTTTTTGTTGCGGTATCGGCGCGAAACTCCCAGCGCGATGAGCCAGCGGCGCATGCGCGCGCTTCATCATGCCGTTTTTTTACCACTTGGAACAAAAAAAATGCGTGGCATGCGATGGTTATTGCTGCTTTTTATTGACAGCAAACTACGGGAAGCAGAATAGCGAGTTTTGCGTGCAATGCGCGATTCGCGCCGCAACCGAGTTCAAATCCCTGAACGGTCGAGTAGTCCGCACGCAAAAATAAGAAGGACGGCCTCTGGCCCGACAGACGATTATCAAGCGCCGGACTGCAAGCAACCGAATCCCATAATATCTATCGAAGGAGCATCCCCTCGTGAGCATTGAAGAGACTAACGATACCAAACGCGCCCAGCCGCTCGCCGTGAGAGCGACGGCGAAGAAGGCCGCTGCTGCGAAGAAGCCTGCGGCGAAGAAAACCGCGGTGAAGAAGCCGGCCGCGAAGAAGGCCGCCGCGCCGAAGAAGGCTGCTGCGACCGCCAAGAAGACCACTGCCTCCACGAAGAAGGCTGCGACCGCGAAGAAGACCACTGCTGCCGCCACGAAGAAGGCTGCGACCGTGAAGAAGACCACCGCCGCCGCGAAGAAGGCAGCGACCGTGAAGAAGACCACAGCTGCCGCCAAGAAGGCCGCGACCGTGAAGAAGACCACCGCTGCCGCCAAGAAGACCGCGACCGCGAAGAAGACCACTGCTGCCGCCGCGAAGAAGGCTGCGACCGCGAAGAAGACCACCGCCGCTGCCAAGAAGACCGCGACCGCGAAGAAGACCACCGCCGCCGCCGCGAAGAAGGCTGCGACCGCGAAGAAGACCACCGCCGCTGCCAAGAAGACGACAGCCGTGAAGAAGACCACCGCTGCCGCCAAGAAGACCGCGACCGCGAAGAAGACCACCGCTGCCACGAAGAAGGCCGTGACCGCGAAGAAGACCACCGCTGCCACGAAGAAGGCCGTGACCGCGAAGAAGATCACCGCCGCCGCCAAGAAGGCCGTGGCCGCGAAGAAGCCCGTCGTGCGCCGTCCGCGCAAGATCGCCGCGGCTGCCGCGCCCGTGCCGGAGGCTGTGCCCGCGCCGGAGCTGGTGCTGCCCGAGACCCTGCAGGCCGAGCCGGTACCCTCGGTGGACTGATCAGCGCCCGACAGGACAGCACTACGAAGAATGCAGGGGCCGAAAACCCCTGCATTTTTTATTTGCTGGCCAGCCAGCTCTCGATCAGCCTGCGTGCGATATGGGCTTCCGGCAGCAGCGCGATGAGGCTGCGCAGACCGGTTCCGTCGCCGCCGCTGTTGTGGTTGGGCCGGAATGGCCGGATGACACGCACGGCACCCCGGCCCGGCACTTTTTTCTTTCAAGCTTGCGCTCGCGCCAGGATAAGAGGATAACGCCCTCCGGGAGATCGGCGGCGGACAGCGCGTGCCGCCAACCTGGTCAGGGCCGGAAGGCAGCAGCCACAACGGATTTCGCATGGGTCGCTGTCCGGTCTCCCACTTTATACAAAAGCCAAGGTGAAGCGCCCCCCATGGGTTTGTTCGACGACGACGAGACAGACGCGCCGCCGCCGCCCGGGCCCTCGCTGTTCGGGGATGAACCGCAGGATACCGCGCCGAAAGCCGCCGCCTACCGCGTGCTGGCGCGCAAATACCGCCCCACCACGTTCGACGACCTGATCGGCCAGGACGCGCTGGTGCGCACCCTGCGCAACGCCTTCGCCATGAACCGCATCGCCCATGCCTTCATGCTCACCGGCGTGCGCGGCGTGGGCAAGACCACCACGGCCCGAATCCTGGCCCGCGCGCTCAACTGCACCGGGCCCGACGGCAATGGCGGCCCCACGCCCGACCCATGCGGCGTATGCGACAACTGCAAGGCGATTCTCGCCGACCGCCACCCGGACGTGGTGGAGATGGACGCCGCCTCCAACACCGGCGTGGACGATGTGCGCGAGATCATCGAGGCCACGCGCTTCCGCCCGCTCTCCGCGCGCACCAAGGTGTTCATCATCGACGAGGTTCACATGCTCTCCAAGGCGGCGTTCAACGCGCTGCTGAAGACGCTGGAGGAGCCGCCCCCGCATATCAAATTCGTGCTCGCCACCACCGAGATCCGCAAGGTGCCGATCACCGTGCTCTCCCGCTGCCAGCGCTTCGACCTGCGGCGCGTGGCCGTGGAGGTGCTGTCCGCGCATTTCACCCGCATCGCGGAAAAAGAGCATGTGGCCATCGGGCCGGGGGCCGTCGAGCATATCGCCCGTGCCGCCGACGGCTCGGTGCGCGACGGACTTTCGCTGCTCGACCAGGCCATCGCGCGCGGCGCCGAGGATGGCGCGGAAATCTCCGCCGCCATGGTGGCGGACATGCTGGGCCTCGCGGACCGCGGCTTCGTCTTCGACCTGATGGACGCCGTGGTGGCGGGCGATGCCGCCAAGGCGCTGGGTTACGCCGATGACGCCTATGAGCGCGGCGCCGACCCCGGCGTGCTGCTCTCCGACCTGCTGGGCCTCGCGCATCTGCTCACGCGCATGAAATCCGTGGCCGCCTTGGCGAACAGCTCCGCCCTGCCGGAAGCCGAGCGCAGCCGCGGCACGGCGCTGACGCAGATGCTCTCCATGCCGTTCCTCGGGCGCCTCTGGCAGATGCTGCTGAAGGGGCTGCAGGAGGTGGAAGCAGCACCTGACAAGCGCGCCGCGGCGGAAATGATCCTGATCCGCCTGTGCCATGTGGCCGACATGCCGCCCCCGGGCGAGCTGATCAAGAAACTCACCGAAAACCCCGGCGCCAACATGAATGGCGGCCCCGCCCCCGGACCGGGTGGCGGCGGCGTGCGTGCCCTGGTGGGCGGCGGCACGGTGATGCAGGCCGCCCCGCGCAGCCTCACCTTCCAGGACGTGGTGGCCCTGGCGCAGCATAAGCGCGACGTGATGCTCTACGCGCATCTGCGCCAGTCGGTGCATCTGGTGCGCTTTGCCCCGCCGGTGATCGAGATACGGCTGGAGCCCGCCGCCCCGCGCGACACGGTGCAGAAACTGGCCCGGCTGCTGGAAGCGGAAACCGGCAAGCGCTGGACCATCGCGCTCTCCAACCTGCCCGGCGAGCCGACCATCGACGAAGCCGAAGGCGTCGCCACCGCCGCCGCGCGCGATGCCGCTCTGGCGCATCCGCTGGTGCAGGCGATCCTCGCCGAATTCCCCGGCGCACGGGTGGAAACGCCGATCACCCACGAACCCGAACCCGAGCCGCCCGCCGATTGGGCGGCGCTCATACCACCAGACGAACTCTACGAAGGAGAGGATTGATGAAGAACCTTGCCGGCATGATGAAGCAGGCCCAACAGATGCAGCAGAAGATGGCCGAGATGCAGGCCAAGCTGGATGCCACCGAGATCGAGGGCGTTTCCGGTGCCGGGCTGGTGCGCGTCACGCTCACCGGAAAAGGCGTGCTGAAGGGGCTGAAGGTTGACCCGAAGCTCGCCGACCCGGCCGAGATCGAGATGCTGGAAGACCTCGTCATCGCCGCACATGCCGATGCCAAGGCCAAGCTGGATGCGCTGATGGAAGCCGAAACCAAGAACGCCATGGGCGGACTCAGCCTGCCGGCGGGGCTCAAGCTGCCGTTCTGATGCGCAGCCCAAAGCCGTCATTGCTAGCCCGCGCAGCGGGCGAAGCAATCCATCTTTCCACGATCATACCGGAAGATGGATTGCGTCGCTCCGCTCGCAATGACGGAGTCGCCTGATGGGCGGGGCTGAACTCGAAAACCTTTTCGCCCAATTCGCCCGCCTGCCGGGGCTCGGCCCCCGCAGCGCGCGGCGCATCGTGCTGAAACTGCTGACCGAACGGGAAACCCGGCTGCTGCCGCTGGCCGAGGCCTTGCGCGAAGCTGCCGCCGCCGTGCGCAGTTGCTCCATCTGCGGCAATCTGGACACGCAGGACCCGTGCGCGATCTGCGCCAACCCGCACCGCGAGAAGCGGATCTGCGTGGTGGAGGGCGTGGCGGATATCTGGGCGCTGGAGCGCGCGCATGTGTATCGCGGGCTGTACCACGTGCTGGGCGGCACCTTGTCCGCCATTGCCGGGCGCGGACCGGAGGATCTGGCCATCGCACCGCTGCTGGCAAGGGTTGAGCGGGACCGGCCGGACGAGATCATCCTGGCCTTGCCCGCCACGGTGGACGGCGCCGCCACCGCGCATGTGCTGGCCGACAAGCTGAAGCCCTACGGTATTCCCGTCTCCCGCCTGGCCCAGGGCGTGCCCATGGGCGGCGCGCTGGAGGTGCTGGACGAAGGCACGCTGGCCACGGCGCTGCGGGCCCGTAGCCCCGCTTGAGCGGCGCTGCAACTTCCCCCATACCCGCGCGCATGAGCACGCTTGACCCCGCGGACTGGTCCGCCCTTCGCGCCCTTGGCCATAAAATGCTGGACGACATGGTGGACCATCTCGCCGGCATCCGCGAGAAGCCCGTGTGGCAGCCCATGCCGCAACCCGTACGCGATGGCTTCACCGCTCCCCTGCCCGCCTCCGGCACGGCACCGGAGGCCCTGTACGAGACCTTTCAGGCCAGCATCCAGCCTTATGTCACCGGCAACACGCATCCGCGCTTCATGGGCTGGGTGCATGGCGGCGGCAATCCGGTTTCCATGCTGGCGGAGCTGCTGACGGGCGCGATGAACGCCAATTGCGGCGGGCGCGACCATGTCGGCATCGCGGTCGAGCGTCAGGTTATCGCCTGGGCGGCGGAGATGCTCGGCATGCCCGCTTCCACCTCCGGCGTGCTGCTCACCGGCTCGTCGATGGCCAATTTCGTCGCCGTGCTCTGCGCCCGGTACAAGGCTCTTGGCGCAGAAGGACGGCGTGAGGGCGTGAACGGCCAGAAGCTCGTGGCCTATGCCTCGGCGGGCGTGCATCGCTGCGTGCCGGGCGCCATGGACATGGCGGGGCTGGGCTCGGAGGCGCTGCGGCGCATCCCCGTCGATGCCGCGTTCCGCATGGACCTCACCGCGTTGCGGGAGACCATCGCCGCCGACAAAGCTGCCGGGCACAGGCCGTTCCTCATCGTCGGCACGGCCGGTACCGTGGATGTCGGCGCGTTCGACGATCTCAACGCCATCGCCGATCTGGCCGCCGAGGCAAACTGCTGGTTCCATGTGGATGGCGCGTTCGGCGCGCTGGCCGCGCTCTCGCCCGCGCTGAAGCCGCTCACCGGCGGCATTGGCCGCGCGGATTCCGTCGCTTTCGATTTCCATAAGTGGGCACAGGTGACTTACGATGCCGGCTGCGTGCTGGTGCGCGACCGCGAGATCGAGCTTGCCACCTTCGCGCAGGCGACGAATTACCTCGCTGCCGCCCAGCGCGGCCTGGCAGGCGGTTTCCCCTGGCCTTGCGATCTGGGCCCGGACCTCTCGCGCGGCTTCCGCGCGCTGAAGGTGTGGATGACAATCTCCGCCTATGGCAGCGACGCACTTGGCGGCATTGTGGACGACACATGCGCCCTGGCCCAGCGTTTGGCCGCGCACGTAAACGCCAGCAAGCGGCTGGAACTTCTGGCACCAGTGAAGCTGAATATCGTCTGCTTCGGGATCAACGGATTCACCGACGCGCAGACGGCGGATCTGGTGGCTGATTTACAGGAAGAGGGGACATTCGCCCCCTCCACCACCACCATCGGCAGGCGCCTCGCCATCCGCGCCGCGATCGTCAACCATCGGACAACCGCGGCGGATATCGATGCGCTGGCAGAGGAGATTTTACGCCGGGTTTAGTCGCGGTCGTGCCAGTGGCCGTGGCCGCCCCAGCCCCACCAGCCGCCAACCACCACCGGCGCGGGCGCCACATAAGCTGGCTGGGCGTAATAGCCCGGCGCGTAGCCATAGCCTGAGGGATAATACACGCAGCCCGCCAGCGACGCGCCGGCGAGCGCGACCGCCGCGATGCGCGCCAGCGCGCGTGACGAAACTTTTATAGTCTTGTTAGCCATACCCTGATCCTTGCAATCATCGCGGCGCAACACCGCACAATTTCTCCTTCTTCCACTATTTTTGGGCAGGTTTGCGGCAACACACGCGCGGAATTTTAAAACATTGTAACATCGTGCCATGGTTTTGCCGCCGTTCCGCGCTATGTGCAGATCAACAATGAACGGACCCGCCATGCAACGCACACACCTTTCTCTGCGCGGTGTTCTCGCCCTCACCACGGCGCTCGGGCTTGCCTTGCCCGCCCATGCCCAAGACAACAGCACGCCGCCCGCGCGCGTTGGCCAGCTTACCGGGATTTCCGGCAATGTTTCCTATAACGGCGCGGGCTCGAACGGTCAGTGGACAACCGCCAGCGACAACTACCCGATCACCACCGGCGATTCATTGTTCACCCAGAGCAGCGGCGAAGCCTCCATCGCGGTCGATTCCAGCCGCGTCACACTCGCGCCGAATACCGAGCTACAGGTGACGCAGCTGGACGATAGCGACTTCACCGCCACAGAGAGCCAGGGCGAGGTGTTCCTGAACCTCACGGCGCTGCGGCAGGGGCAGGATTTCAACATCAGCACCCCGCGCGGCGAAGTCAGCATGGCCACACCGGGGCAATACGAGATCCAGGCCGGGGACGCGAACAACCCTGCCGTGGTCAACGTGTTTTCCGGCGAGGCCACTGCGGGCGGCGAGCCTATTTACGCCGGCCAGGCCGCGTATCTCTCCGGCGGCGGACAGCCCGAGGTCACGCAGGCGCAGCGCGACGAGTTCGCCGACCATGTGATGGCGGAACTGGCTCCGCCTCCGCCGCCCTATGCGCCACCCGCGGTACAGCAAATGACCGGCGTGGATGAGCTCTCCGGCTACGGAACCTGGGACAACTCGCCGCAATATGGCGCGATCTGGTACCCGGATGTCGGTCCCGGCTGGGCACCTTACCATTACGGCAATTGGGCCTATGTGGCGCCCTGGGGCTGGACCTGGGTGGACGACGAGCCCTGGGGCTTCGCCCCGTTCCATTACGGCCGCTGGGCGCATATCTATGGCCGCTGGGCCTGGGTGCCCTGCGGCTACGCCTCTGGCGCCTACGTGGCAGAGCCGGTTTACGCCCCGGCGCTGGTGGCCTTCTTCGGGCTTGGCCTGGCCGCGGGCATCACCGTCGAGGCGCTCTCCCAGGGCGATATCGGCTGGGTGCCTCTGGGCCCGGACGAAGCATACTATCCGCACTACCACGCCGACCGGGATTACTTCCGGCGCATCAACCGGATGGATACGCGCGACCCGGGGCGGCTCGACTTTGACCACCCGCCCGCTTTCGGCAACTACACGAACCGCGGCGCCGCACTGTACGGCCCAGCCAGCGCCATCTCGCATGGCGAGCAGGTGAGGCATTACGCCCAGCCGGTGCCGCATGAGATGTTCGGGCAGGCGCGGCCGGTGGGGCAGCAACTGCCCGAGGGCGTGCGGCCGCAATTCACGCCCCGCCCAGCCCCCGCCCCCCAGGGCGCGCGTATGCCGGCACCCGGATTCCATCCGCAGGGCGGGCAGGGTTTTGCGCCTCAGGGGCAACAGCAGCCTTATCATCCGCAAGGCCAGCAGCAATTCCACCCGCAGCAGATGCCCCAGGTGGTCACCCCACAGGAGCAACAGCAGCGCTCGCAGCCACAATTCCACCAGCAACAGCCGCAAGGCTTCGCGCCTCACGAGGAACAGCAGCCTTACCATCCGCAAGGCCAGCAGCAATTCCACCCGCAGCAGATGCCCCAGGTGGTCCCCCCACAGGAGCAACCGCAGCGCTCGCAGCCGCAATTCCACCAGCAACAGCCGCAAGGCTTTGCGCCTCAGCAGGAACAGCAGCCTTATCACCCGCAAGGCCAGCAGCAATTCCACCCGCAGCAGGTGCCCCAGGTGGTCACCCCACAGGAGCAACAGCAGCGCTCGCAGCCGCAATTCCACCAGCAACAGCCGCAAGGCTTTGCGCCTCAGCAGGAACAGCAGCCTTACCATCCGCAAGGCCAGCAGCAATTCCACCCGCAGCAGAAGCCCCAGGTGGTCCCCCCACAGGAGCAACCTCAGCGCTCGCAGCCGCAATTCCATCAACAGCAGCCGCAAGGCCTTGCGCAACCAATTCACCAGCCGCGTGAGGAACCACAACCGCAATTCCACCAACAGGCGCCGCAGAGCTTCGCTCCGCCGCAGCAACCTCAGTTCCACCAGGAACAGCCGCAACAATTCCATCCGCAAGGCGGGCAGCCGCAACCCCATGAGGAACACCAGGGGCAACAGAATGGCCAGCATGGTAGCCAGTATCCGCATTAACGAGGCTTGACGCAGCGGCAAGGCACTGGATGATCACGCCATGAGCCTTGCCACTGAGCATCTTGCCGCTGCCGACCCGGTGCTTGGCGCGTTCATCGCCCGGGTGGGCAGGCTGCCGCCCCGCCCAATGGACCATGCCGAGCCTTACGAGGCACTGCTATCGGCGGTGGCGCACCAGCAACTGCATGCCCGCGCGGCAGGAGCGATTCTGGGGCGCCTGGAAGCCTTGTGCGGCGGCGCCTTGCCCTCCCCCGCCGCCCTTCTGGCCCTGGAGGACGAAGCACTGCGCGGCTGCGGCTTCTCGGCCAGCAAGATGGCGGCGCTGCGCGATGTGGCGGCAAAGGCGTCGGACGGCACCATCCCCACCCGGAGGCAGGCACACCGCCTCGCGGATGACGAACTGATCTCGCGCCTGACCAGCATCCGCGGCGTGGGCCGCTGGACGGTGGAGATGCTGTTGATTTTCACCCTCCGTCGTCCGGATGTATTCCCCGTGGACGATTTCGGCGTGCGCGAAGGTTTTCGCGTGCTGCACGGGCTGGAGGCACAGCCCAAGCCGAAGGCCCTCGCGCAAGTCGGCAGGGTTTTTGCGCCTTATCGCACGACGGCGGCGCTGTATTTGTGGAAAGCGGCTGATGAGGGGAAGGGAAAGGACAATGCCGGAACCGCAAATCTTGCCCCGGCAGACTGACGGACAATGTTTCTGCTGCCTGCCTGATTATCTTGCCCATGAGTGGGCTACATTGTCGCCCGTCTTTACTAAACATGCATTGTAGCGCTCGCCAATTTTGATGCAGTCAACTACCAGAATAAGGATTCCCTCTCTTGTCATTTACCCCTCACACCCGCGGCGCAAACGGCTGTCTTTGCTGTACAAACACAGATCCGACTAAGGAATATTCAGTCATCTCGGGCTATTTCGCGTTCAAGGCTTGGCAAGCCGGAGCCGGTTGCCCTGAATCATTGCAAAAAATGCGGCGTTGCCTTTTTTGAACGCGGCCTGACAGATGATGAAGCCAATGCTTATTATTCTGGATACAGGGACGAGGAATACTTCCGAGAAAGAAATAAATTTGAACCTTTCTACACACGCCAGCATCATGACATGATTTCATCAGATCTATCTTCACAAGCCCGTCGCGACGAAGTGAAAAACCATATCGTCGCCGCAGGGCTGGCTCCGAACGGAGACTGTGTCCTTGATTACGGTGGAGGCGATGGTTCCCTGATATCTGGATTTTATTCGAAACGAAAAGTCGTGTTCGCCTCCTCCGGATCACATGGACTGGCGGGGATCGAAATTTTTAAAGAACGCAAAAAATTGCCGTAAAGCAATAATCTGATCGTATGTGCTCAGGTTCTTGAACATGTCTCAGACCCTTTGCAGCTCATCGAAGACATGGCTTCTCTTTTGACGTATGATGGCATGATATATCTCGAAGTTCCGGATCAGCGATGGAAAAGAGGCGCCAATCTCTTGCCCAGCCACGCCGCCTTAAAATGGTTATGCAGGAAGCCTTCATTTCTTCTTGCTGCGGACTTCATCAGCACCGCGTTGCGCGTGAAGTTTGGCGTTCTGCCTCCTTATGGTTTCGTTCCTATGCGGGAGCATATAAATTTTTTTACGGCAGAGGCACTGAACGCCCTCATTCGTCGTGGCGGCTTAACTCCTTTTGCTGCGGGAACCACTATGGACGGATCATTCTTCTCAATCTGTCGGCACTCATAAATCCCTGCCCGAAGCCAGATGCGGCACCGAGCTATCTGGCTGGCCTGATGCCAGACGCGGAGCTGCGAGCGCGGCTGCTGCGCAACAAAAAAACGGCGCCTTGCGGCGCCGTTTTCGTAAAAGATGGATTGCTTCGGGGGCTTTCGCCCCCTCGCAATGACGTAATCAGGCCGACTTCGCCATGATCTCGTCCGCGATGTTGCGCGGCACCGGATCGTAGTGGTGGAACTGCATGGTGAAGGACGCGCGGCCCTTGGTCATGCTGCGCAGATCGGAAATGTAGCCGAACATTTCCTTCAGCGGAACATGCGCGCGCACGATGATCGGTGGAGCCGGAGCTCTCCTGGTTCTGGATCATGCCGCGGCGGCGGTTGAGGTCGCCCACCACGTCGCCCACATGATCCTGCGGCGTGGTGACCTCCACGTCCATGATCGGCTCCAGGATGATCGGCGCCGGCCTTCTTCATGCCGTCGCGGAAGCAGGCCTTGGCGGCGATCTCGAACGCCAGCGCGCGACGAGTCGACGTCGTGGTACTTGCCGTCCACCAGCGTGTATTTGAAGTCCACCGTGGGGAAGCCGGCCAGCACGCCGGTCTCGGCCTGCACCTTGATGCCCTTCTCCACCGCCGGGATGTATTCCTTCGGCACCGCGCCGCCGACCACCTTGTTCTCGAACACGCACGCCGCTCGTTGCGCTCCAGCGGCTCGAACACGATCTTCACCTCGGCGTACTGGCCCGAACCGCCGGTCTGCTTCTTGTGCGTGTAGGTCTCGGTGTGCGGCCGGGTGATCGTCTCGCGATACGCCACCTGCGGCGCGCCGATATTGGCCTCCACGCCGTATTCGCGCCGCAGCCGGTCGATGATGATCTCCAGGTGCAGCTCGCCCATGCCGGACAGGATGGTCTGGCCGGTCTCCTGGTCGGTGCGCAGGCGCAGCGACGGGTCCTCGCCGGCCAGCTTCTGCAGGCCGAGCGTCATCTTCTCGACCGCTTCCTTGGTGCGCGGCTCGACCGAGATGTCGATCACCGGCACCGGGAACGCCATGCGCTCCAGCACCACCGGGTCCTGCGGCGAGGCCAGCGTGTCGCCGGTGCCGGTGTCCTTCAGGCCGACGAAGGCGGCGATGTCGCCGGCGTGCGACTTCCTTGATCTCGGCGCGCTTGTCGGCGTGCATCTGGAACATCCGGCCGATGCGCTCGCGATGGCCCTTGGTGGTGTTCATCACCGTGTCGCCGGACTTCAGCGTGCCGGCATAGACGCGCACGAAGGTCAGCGTGCCGTACTTGTCGTTGATGATCTTGAACGCCAGGCCGGCGAACGGCGCGTTCGGGTCGGCCTTGATGCGGCGGCGGTCGGAGTGCTCGCCGTCCTCCTCGCCTTCGCCGGCGGCGACGCTGATGCCGGGCACGTCGACCGGGGACGGCAGGTAGTCGATCACCGCGTCGAGCAGCGGCTGCACGCCCTTGTTCTTGAACGCGGTGCCGCACAGCACCGGGCGGAAGGCGCCGGAGATGGTGCCCGCCTTGATGCAGCGCTTCAGCGTCGCGACCGCGACGTCGCCCTTCTCGAAATACTCCTCCATCGCCGCGTCATCGACCGACAGCGCGGTGTCGAGCAGGATCTGGCGGTACTCCTTCGCCTGCTCCGGCAGGTCGGCCGGGATCGGCTCGTCGTGGAACTTCGCGCCCAGCTCGCCGCCTTCCCAGATGATCGCCTTCATCTCGACCAGGTCGACCACGCCGAGGAACTTGTCCTCGATGCCGATCGGCAGCTGCAGCGGCAGCGCGACGATGTCGAGCTTCTCCTTCAGCGTGTCGAAGGCGCGGAAGAAGTCGGCGCCGGTGCGGTCCAGCTTGTTGATGAAGATGATGCGCGGCACGTTGTAGCGGTCGGCCAGGCGCCAGTTGGTCTCCGACTGCGGCTGCACGCCGGCCACGCCCTCGATGATGAAGATCGCGCCGTCGAGCACGCGCAGGCTGCGGTTCACCTCGATGTTGAAGTCGATGTGGCCGGGCGTGTCGATGATGTTGATGCGGTGGTCCTTCCACTCGCAGGTCACCGCGGCGGAGGTGATGGTGATGCCCCGCTCACGCTCCTGCTCCATGTAGTCGGTCGTGGTGTTGCCGTCGTGCACCTCGCCGATCTTGTGGGACATGCCGGTGTAATACAGGATGCGCTCGGTCGTGGTGGTCTTGCCCGCGTCGATATGCGCGGTGATGCCGATATTGCGGATCTTGTTAAGGTCAGTCTCAGCCATCAGTGCCTCCACGGGCGGGGAAAAAGGTCAAACACGTAGTACGCCACCCAAATGGGTTGCGCTGCTCGGGCGGCTTTTGCGGCAGAGCGCGGCTTTTGGCAAGACCAAAACATGGCCGGCCCGCCGCTGGCCCCGCCCTTCAGCCCCCTCGCGGCATGAAAAATTCTTTGCATTCCGGGGTACGGCGCGGAGGAGCATCAGAGACTATTTTAGACGCCGCTCCGGCGTGTCGGACGGGCGGCCGTCAGAGCAGGCTCTCTCAGTCCGGCTCGCCCTGCACCGGCGCAACGCCCTGCGCCGCGATCAGGGCCGTGGCCTCGGCGGTCGCCGCCTCGATGGCCGGGATGTCCGAGCCCTTGGCCACCAGCGTCACGCCCCATTTGTCTCTCGCGCTTGAACGGGTAGCTGCCGACATCGACCTGCGGGAAGCGGTCCTGGATCTCGCCCAGCCCGGCGGCGATGGAGCCTTCCAGCACGCCGATGCCGTACACGGCGCGCATTTCGATCCGCTTGCCGCGCGGCAGTTCTTGCTCCAGCGCCAGGAACATCGACTGCATGATGCGCGGCACGCCCGCCATCACATGCACATTGCCGATGGTAAAGCCGGGCGCGATCGAGGCCTCGTTCTTGATCGGCACGGCGCCCTGCGGCATCGTCGCCATGCGCAGCCGGGCGTCGTTCACGTCCTCGCCCCAGCGCTCGCGCATGATCGCGGCTGTCTCCTCATGCAGCTCCCAGGGCACGCCGAAGGCGGCGGCGATGCACTCGCTGGTGATGTCGTCATGTGTCGGGCCGATGCCGCCGGTGGTGAATACGCAGGTATAGGCGGCGCGCAACTCGTTCACCGCGCCAATGATGCGTGCTGGAATATCCGGCACCACGCGCGCCTCCTCCAGCTTGATGCCGAGATCGGCGAGGCGCCTGGCGATGAACTGCACGTTCACATCCTGGGTGCGGCCGGAGAGGATCTCGTTGCCGATGATCAGGATCGCGGCGGTGGGGTTTTTCATAGAAAGTCCCTCAACATCGGAATGAGCGGCCGGTCGGCCGGGGGCATCGGGTACTCCACCAAGCGGTCCGGCGCCACCCAGGCCAGGGCCTGGCCCTCCTTGGCCTGCGGCTCGCCCTTCCAACGGCGGCACAGGAATACCGGCATCAGCAGATGGAAACTGTCATAAGCGTGGGAGGCGAAAACGAAGGGGGCGAAATCCTTGGGGTTGGTCTCCAGCCCCAGCTCCTCGCGCAACTCGCGCGCCAGGGCGGCCTCGGGCGTCTCGCCCGGCTCCAGCTTGCCGCCGGGGAACTCCCACAGCCCCGCCATCTTCTTGCCCTCAGGCCGGCGCGCCAGCAGCACCCGCCCCCGCGAGTCGATGAGCGCCGCGGCGGCCACCAGCAGCACCCCACCCTTAGGCACCTCCGCCGCCACGCCCGAGGCAAGCAGCTCGCGCTCCCGGGTGAAATGCTTCACCGGCAGTTTCTGCCCCGGGCGGCACATGAAGGTCTTCACGCCCTTGCTGGTCTGGGTGAAGCCCAGATGCCGCAACACGGCCATGGAGGCCTCGTTATCCGCCGCCACCGTGGCGGTGACATGGCTGAGCGGCAGCGCCGCGAAGGCCCAGTCCAGCAGCCGCCGCGCGGCCTCCAGCGCGTAGCCCTGGCCCCAATGCGCGCGGCCCAGCCAGTAGCCGAGTTCGGCGGTCTTCTGCCCCTTGCCCAGGCGCAGGCCGGCCACGCCGATCAGCGCGCCGCTCTCGGCCTCCACCAGGGCGAATTGCTCGGCCCGGTGCGCCTCGCGGTCCGCCGCCGCGGCCTCGATCCAGTCCGCTGCCAGCTGCGCCGGGTAGGGAAACGGCGCATCCGGCAGGCGGCGGCAGATTTCCCAATCATTGATCAGCCGATGGAAATGCTCCGCGTCGCCCGCATGCAGCGGGCGCAGCACCAGCCGCGTGGTGCATAGCACAGGGCCGGGCGGCGGCGCAGTCTCCAGCATCGGCGAATCGAATAGGTCTGGCATACGCTCAGCTGTTTAGCGTGCTGTTGATCTTCCCGCCAGGACCCGGCAAGCATGCGGCCCATGAATGCGGAATCCGACACCAATACGCTGATCATGGCCCAGATGGGCGCCAAGGCCCGCACCGCCGCCGCCCTGCTCGCCCGCCTGCCGGCCGGCACGCGCGACCACGCGCTGCGCCAAGCCGCCGCCATGCTGCGCCGCGACGCGCCGCAGATTCTCGCCGCCAATGCGCGGGACATGGAAGGCTTCAAGGGCACCGCCGCCTTCCGCGACCGCCTGATGCTGAACGAGGCGCGGGTCGAGGCCATGGCGCGCGGGCTGGAGGAGGTCGCCGCGCTGCCCGACCCGCTGGCCCGCATGCTGGCCGACTGGACCCGGCCGAACGGGCTGCGCATTCCAGCGTATCGCCAGCCGCTCGGCGTGATCGGCATGATCTACGAGAGCCGCCCCAATGTCGGCGCGGACGCCGCCGCCATCGCCTGAAGTCCGGCAACGCGGTGATCCTGCGCGGCGGGTCGGAGAGCTACCATTCGCGCCAGGCGATCAACGCCGCGCTGACCGACGGGCTTGCGCGCCGCCGGGCTGCCCGAGCATGCGTGCAGGTGGCGCCCAACACCGACCGCGCCTACGTCGCCGCCATGCTGCCGGCCGCGGGGCTGCTCGACCTGATCATCCCGCGCGGCGGCAAGTCGCTGGTGGAGCGGGTGCAGCGCGAGGCGCGCGTGCCGGTGCTGGCGCATGCCGAGGGGCTGAGCCACACCTATGTCCACGCGCGCGGCCGATCCCGCCATGGCGCGCGCCGTCCTGGCCAACGCCAAGATGCGCCGCACCGGCGTCTGCGGCGCCACCGAGACCCTGCTGATCGACGCCGCCATCGCCCCTGCGCTGCTGCCGCTGCTCGTCGCCGACCTCGCGCCCTGGGCTGCGACTTCCGCGCCGATGCGGCCGCGCGGGCCATCTGCCCCGACCTGCCGGCGGCGGCCGAGGCGGATTTCGACACCGAGTGGCTGGACGCGGTGCTGTCCGTCGAAGTGGTCGACGGCGTGGACGCGGCGCTGGCGCATATCGCCCGCCACGGCAGCGAGCACACCGACGCCATCGTCACCGAGGACGCGGCGGCGGCGGAGCATTTCCTCGCCGGCATCGACTGCGCGGTGGGCTGTGGAACGCCTCCACCCAGTTCTGCGACGGCGGGGAGTTCGGCTTCGGCGCCGAGATCGGCATCGCCACCGGGCGCATCCATGCGCGCGGCCCGGTCGGGCTGGAGCAGCTGACCACCTTCCGCTACGTCGTGCGCGGCACCGGCCAGGTGCGGCCCTGAAGCATCCCGCGTCCGTTCGGCGATCGCCGCCGGCATGCCGCGATCGGCCTGCTGGGCGGCTCGTTCAACCCGGCGCATGAGGGCCATCTGCATGTCGCGCGGGAGGCGCTGCCGCCACGCGGCTGGATCAGGTCTGGCTGCATGGTCTCCCCCGGCAACCCGCTGAAGCCCGCCGCCGGCATGGCGCCGCTGCCCGAGCGCCTGGCCACGGCGCGGCGCATCGCCGACGGGCGGCGCATCATCGCCACCGATATCGAGGCGCGACTCGGCACGCGCTACACCGTCGACACGCTGCGCGAGCTGAAACGGCGCTTCCCCGCGGCCCAATTCGTCTGGCTGATGGGCGCGGACAACCTCGTGCAGCTGCCGCGCTGGGGCCGCTGGCGCCGGATCATGCACGCCATGCCGATGCTGGTTCTGCCGCGCCCGGGGGCCACGCGCGGCGCGCTGGCCTCGCAGGCAGCAAAGGCATATGGAAAATATCGCCTTCCGGCGCGCGCTGGGCTATGCCTTGCACGGCGGCGTCACCTGCCTGGGTTCTTCTACCGGTAAAGGAGAATCCAGTCTCAGCCACCGAGTTGCGCCGGAAAGCAAAAGGAGCGTCGCCATAACCCGTCCGCCGACCCGCAAAACCCCCGCCCGGGGCGCTGCCACCACCGCCGCCCCGCGCAAGCGCGCGCCCAAAAAGGCCGCCGCACCTGCCGAGGCTCTGCCCGCCATGCCCGGCACGCCGCGCAAGAAGGCCGCCATCGCCGGGCCGAAGGGCAAGAAAGCCGCGCCCAAACAGCCCGCGGAACAGCTGGAGCGGCTGCAGGCGCTCATCGTCGCCAGGCTGGAGGACGACAAGGCCGAGGATATCGTGACGCTGGACCTCGCGGGCCGCGCCAGCTTCGCCGACCGCATGGTGATCGCCACCGGCCTCGCCGACCGCCAGATCGCCGCCATGGCGAAGCATCTGCACGAGAAGCTGCACGAGGCCGGGTTCAAGAAGCCCCTGACCGAGGGCGCGGACGGCACCGATTGGGTGCTGATCGACGCCGGGGACATCATCGTGCATCTGTTCAAGCCCGAGGCGCGCACGCTCTACGGGCTGGAGAAGATGTGGGGCGCCGAGCTGGACGAGGCTGGCGCCGAAGAGTGAGGCTGCTGGCCGTCGGCAAGGGGGGCAGCGGCCCGGAGCGCGAGCTGTTCGACCGCTACGCCAAGCGGATCAAGCCCGCTTTGGCCCTGGTTGAGTTCCCCGACGGCGTGGGCAGCCCCGCCGAGATCAAGCGCCGCGAGGCTGACGCCATTCTGGCGGCGCTGAAGCCCGATGAATTCGTCATCGCCCTGGACCTGGACGGCGCCACGCCGGACAGCCCGGGGCTGGCGCGTCTGCTGGCCGGATGGCTGGAGCGGAGCAGGAAACTCGCCTTCGTCATCGGCGGGGCGGAAGGGCTGGATGCCGCCGTACTCACCCGCGCCGGGGCGAAACTTTCGCTGGGCAAACTCACCTGGCCGCATATGCTGGTGCGCCCGATGCTGGCCGAGCAAATCTACCGCGCGCAGATGATTCTAGCCGGGCATCCGTATCATCGGGCGGGAAGGCCGTAGGGTCAAAACCCTCTCAAGAATGGCGACTTCCGACCCCAGAGCATTCAGTTTTTAGCTGATGCTCTGGCTTTAGGTTTGAGCGAGCAATTTCAGCGTTTAGCTTGACCAGGCCGCTTCAAGCCAAACGCATATTGCTCTAAGCGGCCATCAGCAGCCCGTTCCGGTGACCCTGGAAGCCGACGGTCACAGAGGCGCTCGCGCAGATGGCTTGGCGCCTATTCCTGTCATCTAGCCAGCCTTGTCGGCGGCCCGGCGAAGGCCTTCAGGGCGTGGCCGCAGAGGAGGAATTTGCCGGCGGCGTGGAACTCGACGCTTTTGGCGCGACCTGGACAGACGTGGCCGCGGATCCGCCAGAAGGCGTTGCCGTGGCCGGCTTCGGCGCCGGCGGGGCTACGGCACTGCTCGCCGCCGGCGGGGCTGTGGCACTGCTCGCCGCCGGCGGGGCTATGGCACTGCTCGCCACGGTGACGGAGGCTGCCTGCGAAGGCACCGCTGCACCGGCGGCTGGCGGAGCCGGGCTAACGTGAGCCGGAGTGGTCGTCGAGCCGTTCGACGCGGCAGCATTATTGGTCGCGTTCGTCGCCGCGGGCTTCATTCCCGTGGCCACCGGTGCCGGCGCGTTCGCGGCGGGCGACGTCGCCGCGATCTGTACGGTGTAATCAGGCACAATTCGAGCCTGCTGCGTGCCGGCGATCACCAGCACGTGCAGCCCGACCGGAAGCGCCACCTTGCTTGTCTGGGTGACGGAAACCAGATTACCGCCGGTCTCCTGGACGATGTATTCCCAGCCCTTGGCATCTGCGACCGCTTGCTCGGCCGCCGCACCGCCGATGCCGCCGACCAAGGCACCCCCGATCGCGCCGAACGCAGTTACTTCCGGGCCGCCCGACAGCTGTGCCCCAGCGACGCCGCCGGCAGCGCCACCGGCGGCCGCACCGACCGTGCCATTGGCGCTTATCAACACAGGTCGCGAGCCGACAATCACCCCACGCTGCACAGGTGCCGCCTGCTGTGCGGCGCTGGCGGCATAGGTGTTTGGGGAGTAGCCTTCGGCGCAGCCGGCGAGGGCTAGCGGGAGGAGACCAGGGAACAGGAAAAAGGGTAAAGCGAGGCGGGACAAGGTGAAGTCCGTTTTTTCGGGTCGGGCTGGCGTTAATGTAGCCGTTGAGACACGCGCTGTCACGCTGGGGCCGGGCCTGCCGGGCTGTTTCTCAGCAAGCCGCCTTTGCGCTACCGGGCCGCCAGGGCCTTGAACCAAATGTCCGATTTTTGGTTTCGCCGTCGTAAATCGGGCTGTCCCCCGGGCGGGTGAACGCGTACACCTTGCCCCCTTCGTAGCGCGCCGTCTATTGAATTTTTGGCCGCCTCCCTCCCAAATACTGTCGTCCAACTGCCTGGAAACCATCATGACCACGATCAAATACCGGCTCTACCAGCCACGCCTTGCCCCCCGCCGCACCAAGGTTGAGGTGCCGGGCTGGGGCGGAGTTAAGGAGCCAAGGCAAGACGGCTCACATGAGCAGGCCTGGCATTGCCTGCCTTTCGTCGAGGGCGCGCAATATGGCATCGAAATTTTTTACCCCTATGACAACGAGCTGCGTGTCTCGCGCCGCGACGGCAAATTCATCTTTGACGGCGATTTCGGCCCCGACCCGAGCACCGGAGCGAGCCGGCCACCCTTCCGGGCTTTCGGCGAGGGCTATTACACCTACCAGCTCCTGCTCGACCTGAAAGTACCCGAGGGCCTCGCTGTGCGCACCGAGCCTCATCCGCGCTTTTATTTGAGTGACGCGAATGACGTGCCGCTTGCCGTCCCGGCGCTGCTGCGCACGTCCTGGTGGCCGATGATCAATTTCGTGGTGTTCAAGGCGCCGCCTGAAGGGGGCGTGCATGTGTTCCGCCCCGGAGAGCCGTTCATGCAGCTCTGCATCGTGCCGGCCGAGCCGGATTTCGTACTGGAGCAGATGGACGAGGAGGAGGCTGCCGAGCGTGAGGTGCAGTCCAGGCGAATTCACGCCAGCCGCGAAACTCTAGGCAAAGACACAAGGTGGGTCTCGGCGACCAAGACTGTTTTTGACGGCACCTACCGCCGCATTCTTGGCGCTGCCCGGGCCAGGGACCGGGCAGCAGACGAATAGAGCGCACGAAGCAACGGGCTCACGTACTGCAAGTACGCTCCGCTTATTGCTCAGCGTACTCGAACCGGTGGCGTACGCTTCGCACCCCGAAAAGTACCCGCAATCGACTCACCAGAGCGAGTTTCCCGTTACGGCGTGATGACGATGGACGGCGGCACAACGGCAACGTACGGCGGCGCCACGACAACCGGCGGGGATGGGGCGTAATACTCCGGGGCGTAATACTCGTGGTGATGGTGGTGATGATGGTGGTGGTGGTGATGGTGGTGATGATGATGATGATGGTCGTAGCCCTCCTCGTACCATTCCACCTGTTCCACCCCTGCCGGCGCGTTGTTGGCCCGTTCCATCAATTCCGCATTATGAGCTTTCAACACCTCCGCGGCATTGGGAATGGGACGGAGCAGATCGGAATAGGATGTTACCGCCAAGGGCTCCGGCGGCATTACGGCGTCATGACTCGCGGCCTGCGCGCTAGTGCCCCCTAGGGCGGCGACCCCGGCCAGTGCGCCGAGCAGCCCGGCTTTTTTCCGTTCCATTTAGTCTAACACTCCTCCAAACAATTCCAGCAAAGTTAGAAATGGGGAGCGCGTCTGACTTTTTTTCGCTTGAAAAAGGGTTTGATTGTGGCACGAGGCCAAAAGGCCATTAAGTTATGTTCAGGTTAGGGATGAAGAAGCACCCCTGCCTTGTCCGCAGCATCGCGTTGTACGAAGAGCGCATCACGGGCAATACATCGGTTGTCGAATAAGTCAGGACGTATGCGACACCGTACTCGCTTTCATTCATGGGAGAGGAAGCGACTTTTGCTTCTTTCACCCCATAAGCGGACTGCCCTCTTCGCCCCCGTTTCTGTTCTCCTACCCCATCACCAGCACCGCAGCGCCCTCCAGCCGCCCTTCGCGCAAATCCGCCAGCGCCGTGTTGGCATCTTCCAGCCTGTAGGGCCGCGTCGTCGTTACCACCGGGATTTTCCCCGCGAGCGGCAAAAACTCCTCGGCATCTCGCCGGGTAAGGTTGGCCACCGAGCGGATGCACCGCTCCTTCCATAAAATCTCATACGGAAATGGCGGGATCTCGCTCATATGGATGCCGCCGCACACCACCACGCCGCCCGGCGCCAGCGCCCGCAGCGCCGTTGGCACCAGCGCGCCGACGGGAGCAAAAATCAGCGCCGCATCCAGCGGCTCCGGGGGCAGCTCGTCCGACCCGCCAACCCAGCCGCCGGTGATGGAGCGGGCGAAATCCTGCGCCGGTTTGTCGCCGGGGCGGGTGAAGGCGTACACTTCCCGCCCCTCATAGCGCGCCACCTGTGCTGCGATATGCGCCGCAGCACCAAAGCCGTAGATGCCGAGCCGCTTCGCATCGCCCCCAGCGCGCAGCGTGCGGTAGCCGATCAGCCCGGCGCAGAGCAGCGGTGCGGCCTCGGTGTCGGAGAAGCGTTCGGGGATGGGGAAGCAGTAACGGGCATCCGCCACGGCCTGCTCGGCATAGCCACCGTCGATCTGGTAGCCGGTGAAGCGCGCCTTTTCGCACAGGTTTTCGCGGCCCGAGCGGCAATACGCGCATTCTCCGCAGGTCCAGCCCAGCCAGGGCACGCCCACGCGCTGGCCGGGGGCAAAACGCTCCACCCCCTGCCCCAGCTCCAGCACCCGGCCGACGATCTCGTGCCCCGGGACCACATGCGGCTTCGGGTTGGGCAACTCGCCATCCACGATGTGCAAGTCCGTGCGGCACACGCCGCAGGCGCAAACCTGTAGCAGGATCTGCCCCGGCCCTGGCTCCGGCGCATCGCATTGGCGCAGTTGCAACGGCGCGCCGGCCTTGTCGAACATCATCGCCCGCATGGGTAAATCCTAACCCCGATACAATATCCCTACCAAATTGATTGCCGTTACTCCCCGGACCGCCTAAAATTGCTCGTTGAGAAGCCGCGCCTCGACCGCGCTCACCTTAATCCCGCCACCGGCCATGCGCCGAATCGGGAAGCCCGGACGAGACGGCGCAAGCGTTGCCAAACTTCTGGAGAGAGCGAAAATGAGCCAGTTCGCCCGCGATGCCGCCTTCACCCAGGCGGTGGAAGAATATCTTGGCTGGTATGGCGACCCGGTGGCGAGCCTGAACAAGGCGCTGGACGCCGATCCCGGCTTCCTGCTCGGCTACACCACCTTCGCCGCGCTGCATTCACTAAGCGGCGTGCCCGGCGCGGCGGAGCCGATCCAGACGGCGTTGAAGGCCGCCGAGGCGCTTTCCACCAGCGCCAGCACAAGGGAAAAGCTGCATCTGAAGGCGGCGCAGAATTGGGCCAATGGCGCCATCACCGCGGCAGCGCAGGCCTGGGAGCTGGCCCTGGGCGAGGACCCGCACGACCTGCTGGCGCTGCATCTGGCGCATGACACGCATTTCTACCTGGGCGACGCGCGCAAGCTGCGCGACGTGCCGCTCTCCGTGCTCCCCGCCCAGCCCCCCGGCTCCAAGGCGCGGGGCTATGTGCTGGGCATGGCCGCCTTCGGGCTGGAGGAAGGCGGTGAATACGCCGAGGGCGAGCGCGCCGGGCGCGAGGCGGTGGAGATCAACCCCGCCGACACCTGGGCCGTGCACGCCGTGGCGCATGTGCTGGAGATGCAGTGCCGCCCGGCGGAGGGCATCTCCTGGATGCGCGGGCTGGAACCGCATTGGACCGCGGCAAGCGGCCTCGCCGTGCACCAATGGTGGCATCTCTGCCTGTATCTGCTGGAAGCCGGGCGCTTCGACGAGGTGCTGGAAATCTACGACGACCACATCCGCGCCACCAACTCGGCGGTGACCCTGGACCTGGTGGACGCCGCCGCCCTGCTCTGGCGCCTGGAACTGCTGGGGGTGGATGTTGGCGAGCGCTGGGCGAAGCTCGCCCCTGTCTGGGGCCAGCATGCCGAGGAGCATGTGCTCACCTTCAACGACGTGCATATCGCCTTCACGCTGGATGGCGCCGGTGACGCCGCAGGGCTGGAGGCGCTGGAAACCTCACTCGCCCGCTACGCCGAGAGCGGCGCGGAGAACGCCAAGTTTACCCGCGAGACCGGGCAGCCCGTGATCCGCGCCTTGCATGCCTTCCGCCATGGAGACTTCACGAAGACGGTGGAGCTGCTCGCCCCGGTGCGCGGGCATTTGAAGCAGATCGGCGGCTCCAACGCCCAGCGCGACCTGTTCGTCCAGACCCTGGTCATCGCCGCCTTCCGCGCCGGCCAGCCGGAACTGGCCCGGCAGGTCATCGCCGAACGCCAGGCACTAAAGGCAGGCAGCCCACGCGCCTTCGCGCCTTATCTCGCCAGCTAGGTGCGCCGTGCAGGGCACTCCCCCTTGGGATTCGCGCGGATTATGCCTTAATAAGGCCCGCGCGTACCGCTAATTGGGAGTCAAGATGCCTAAACGACCCGTCATGCTCGCCATCCTCGATGGCTTCGGCTGGAATGAGAGCCGTGAGGACAACGCCGTGGCGCTCGCGCATAAGCCGAATTTTGACCGTCTCTGGGCCAATTCGCCGCATGCCTTCATCAACACCTCGGGCCGCGTGGTGGGCCTGCCGCAGGGGCAGATGGGCAATTCCGAGGTTGGGCACCTGAATATCGGGGCGGGCCGCGTGGTCACGCAGGAGCTGCCACGCATCGACATCGCCATCGAGGACGGCTCGCTCGCCGCCAACCCGGTGCTGGGCGAATTCATTACCGCGCTCATCAAGTCCGGCGGCACGGCGCATCTCCTGGGCCTGGTCTCGCCCGGCGGCGTGCATTCGCACCAGGACCATATCGTGGCGCTGGCCAATATCCTGCACGCGGCGGGCGTGCCGGTGACCGTGCATGTCTGGACCGACGGGCGCGACACCGCCCCCCAATCCGCGGCGGAATACGTGAAGTCCTTCGCCGCCGCGCTTGGGCGGGACGGCGAAGATCGGCACGCTGGTGGGCCGCTACTATGCCATGGACCGCGACAAGCGCTGGGAGCGCGTGCAGCTTGCCTATGAGCTGCTGGTGGACGCCAAGGGCGAGCACTTCGCCACCGCGGAAGCCGCCATCGAGGCCAGCTACAAGGCGGAGCGTGACGGATGAGTTCATCAAGCCCGTGGCGTCATCGGCGACTATGCGGGCATGAAGGATGGCGACGCCGTGCTCTGCGCCAATTTCCGCGCCGACCGCGTGCGCGAGATCCTCACCGCGCTGCTCGACCCATCCTTCACCGGCTTTGCCGCGCGGCAGCCCAAGCTGGTGGCCGCCACCGGCATGACCGCCTATTCCGACGCGCTGGCCCCATTCATGACCACGCTGTTCCCGCCCGAGCGGCTGGAGCAGCTGCTTGGGCAGGTGGTGGCGGCGCACGGGCTGAAGCAGCTGCGCATGGCGGAGACGGAAAAATACCCGCACGTCACGTATTTCTTCAACGGCGGCATTGAGCAGCCCTTCCCCGGGGAGGACCGCATCCTCGTCGCCTCGCCGAAGGTCGCCACCTACGACCTGCAGCCGGAAATGTCCGCCGCGGAGCTGACCGAAAAGGCGGTCGAGGCGATCAACTCCGGCAAGTACGACCTCATCGTGCTGAACTTCGCCAACCCGGACATGGTGGGCCATACCGGCGTGCTCGCCGCCGCGATCAAGGCGGTGGAGGCGGTGGACCAGGGCCTCGGCGCCATTGCCGATGCGGTGGCGGCCCAGGGCGGCGCGCTGCTGGTCTCGGCCGACCACGGCAATTGCGAAATGATGCACGACAAGGAGACCCACGGCCCGCACACCGCGCACACCACCAATCTGGTGCCGGTGATCTGCGCTGGCGGGCCGGCGGGGATTAAGCTGCATGATGGCGTCCTGGCGGATATCGCGCCGACGCTGCTCAAGCTGATGGAGCTGCCGCAACCGGTGGAAATGACCGGGAAACCGCTCTTCTCTTGAAGCTCCGCGCCGCCCTCTGCCTGACCCTGGCCCTCGCCCCGGTTCTGGCCGGGGCGGAACCGGCGCGCCACCATAAGCACGCGCACCACATTGCGCAGGCAGCGGCAGCGGCACCGGCGCCAACCGGTGCCGATGCCGAGCAGACGGCCCGGCAAGCCCAGCAGCAAGCCACTGCCCTGGCCACGGCACTGGGGCAGCAGCAGGCCCAGGCGGCGGCGGCCATCCGCAAAATAGAGACCCAGACCGCGCAGGACGCCGCCCAGCTTGCCAACATTCAGGCGGCGCAGGGCGACGCGGCCCAGCATCTGGCCCAGGCGGAGGCCGCGCTCGCCCGGCTGCTGCCAGTGATGCAGCGCCTCTCCACCCAGCCTGCCTCCACCCTGCTCACCGCGCCGTTGCCGCCGGAGGATGCCGTGCGAAGCGTCGCCCTTCTGCAAGGCGTTGCCGCCGCCATAGCCACCCAGGCGCAGGCCGTGCAGGCGCAGAACGCCCAGCTTGCCCAGCTCATCGCCGCGGCCAAGGCCGGGCAGGCCCAGCTGGCCGACGCCGTGGCCAGGCAGCAGGCGGCCGAGTCGGCGCTCGCCGCACAGATCAATGCTGCCAAGGCGGCGGAGCAGGCGGCAGCCGACCAGCAGGCGGCGGCACAGGCGCAGAAACTGGCCGCAGCGCATAAGCTGGACAATCTGAACGACGCGGTGAACGGGCTGGTCCCGCCCGCCCCCACCCCGGCCAGCCTGCCAGCGAGTTCCGGCGGCGCGCCGGTGGCCGGGAATATCGTGCAAGCCTATGGCGCTGCCACCCTGGCCGGCCCCTCCACCGGGGTGAGCTACGGCACAGGGCCGGGGGCGCGCGTCACGACGCCCTGCGCGGGCACTGTAATGTTCGCGGGCGCGTTCCCATCTTATGGCAACATGGTTATCACCGATTGCGGCGGCGGCACCAGCGTGGTGCTCGCCGGCATGGATCATCTAGACGTCGCGCAGGGGCAGCGCCTGGTAAAGGGCCAGCCTATAGGCAGCATGCGCGGCTACGACCCCACCGCCCCCACGCGCCAGCCGAGGCTGTACGTGGAATTGCGCCGTAATGGCGCGCCGGTGGACCCCTCCTCCTGGCTTGCCGGACGCGGCTCTGGCTAACGAGGCGGGATGCTGTCTAATATGGCTGACAGTTATCCGGATCTTGAGGACACAATACATGCGTTTGCGCGGCGGCCTGTTGCTGAGCGGGGTTTTCTTGGGTGGGCTGGCACTCGGCACGGTGGCACAGCCGCTGACGCGCGCCATGGGCCAGGATGCCCCTTCCGACAGCACTTACCAGCAGCTCTCGCTGTTCGGCGACGTGCTGACCCAGGTGAAGCAGAACTACGTGATGGATCCGCCATCCGATAAGCTGATCTACAATGCCATCAACGGCATGCTCACCGGGCTGGACCCGCATTCCAGCTACATGAACGCGCAGCAATACGCCGACATGCAGGTGCAGACCTCCGGCCAGTTCGGCGGGCTCGGGCTGGAAGTAACGGAGAAGGACGGGTTGCTGGAAATCATCGCCCCGATCGACGGCACCCCCGGCGCCCGCGCGGGCATCAAGCCCAACGATATCATCCTGGAAATCAACGGTCACTCCACCGATGGCCTGGAGCTCGACGATGCGGTGTCCAAGATGCGCGGCGCGCCGGGCACGCAGATCACCCTCACCATCAAGCGCAACGGCGTGAACACGCCAATCCATGTCACGCTGACGCGCGAGGTCATCAAGATCGACGACGTGAAGGATAAGCTGTTCGACACCCCGGACGGGCCGGTTGGCTATATCCGCCTGAGCAGCTTCGACGAGAACGCCGACCCGCATATCCGCAACGCCGTGAACGATCTGAGCCAGCAGGCCCATGGCAAGCTGCACGGCTATATCCTGGACCTGCGCGACAACCCGGGCGGGCTGCTGGACCAGGCCGTGGCGGTGAGCGACGACTTCCTGAATTCGGGCGAGATCGTCTCCACCCATGGCCGCCACTCGGAGGACGACCAGGTATGGTACGCGCAGCAGAGCGGTGACATCACCAACAACGCGCCGATCGTCGTCCTCACCGATGCCGGCACCGCCTCGGCGGCGGAAATCGTCACCGCGGCACTGCAGCAGAACCGCCGCGCCCTGGTGCTGGGCACCAAGACCTTCGGCAAAGGCTCGGTACAGACGATCATGCCGATCGACAACGAGGGCGCGCTGCGCCTGACCACGGCGCTGTATTTCACCCCCTCGGGCAAATCCATCCAGGGCTATGGCGTGAGCCCGGATGTCACCGTGTCCGACACCGCATCTGCCGGACGACTCGTTCTTCGCCCAACTGCGCGAGACGGATCTGCTGAACTCCTTCGCCAACCCCACCGGCCACACCTCTGCCCCGCCGCCCCCGGCGCCGCCTCTGCCGGCCGTGGCCGCCAGCATTGCCGCCAAGCCGCCCGCGAACTGGCCGGCCTTCGACCCCACCAAGCCGAGCACCGACTTCCAGCTGCAGATGGGGATCAAGCTGCTGGACGGCATGTCCGCCGCGCAGTAACGGGCTGGCCATGACTGATCATACCTCCCTGCCGTACCGGCTGAACGTCGGCGCGGTGCTGTTTGGCCCGGATGGGCGCGTGTTTGTCGGCAAGCGAATCGGCATCATCAATGCCTGGCAGCTTCCGCAAGGCGGGATAGACGCCGACGAGGACCCACGCGCGGCGGTGCTGCGCGAGTTGTTGGAGGAGATCGGCACGGACAAGGCCGAGGTGCTGGGCGAGCATCCTGGCTGGCTGGAGTACGACCTGCCCCCTTCCCTGATCGGCGTGGCCTGGGGCGGCAAGTATCGCGGCCAAAAGCAGAAATGGTTCGCGCTCAAATTCCTCGGCCAGGATGAGGACATCCAGCTCGACGCGGATTCGCACCCCGAGTTCGAGGACTGGACATGGGTGCCCCTGGCCGAGCTGCCAGACCTGGCCGTGGACTTCAAACGCGAAATTTATGAAATACTTGCGCGCGACTTTGCGGTATATGCAGTGCCGTAACGTTACCAATAACAAATAGGGAACGCCGATGCTGAAATTGACCGCCGCCGATGGCCACGAATTCAGCGCCTTCGAGGCCGGCAATGTAAACGCCCCGCGCGGCCTGGTCGTGGCGCAGGAGATTTTCGGCGTGAACGCGCATATGCGCGCCGTCTCCGAGCGCCTGGCCAGCTACGGCTACCGCGTGCTGTGCCCGCAGATGTTCGACCGCGTGCAGCGCAACGTGGAACTCGGCTACGAACCGCAGGACATCGAGAAAGGCCGGGCGCTGCGCGCGCAAATCACCGAGGCGCAGGTGCTGTTGGACCTGCAAGCCACGGCCGCGGCCTTCGGCGGCAAGCCGGTGGGGATTATCGGCTATTGCTGGGGCGGCACCCTGGCTTGGCTCGGCGCCACCAAGACCGAATCTTTCTGGGCTGCCGCCGGCTGGTATGGCGCGGGCATAGCGGCGCAGCGCGACCTGGTGCCCAACTGCCCGGTGCAGCTGCATTTCGGCGAGTGCGACCACAGCATCCCGCTGGCCGATGTCGAGGCCATCCGCAAGGCGCAGCCGGGAATCGAGGTGTACGTGTACCCGGGCGCGGAGCATGGCTTCGGCTGCGAGGCCCGGGCAAGCTATAGCCGCAAGGACTGGGAGCTGGCGGAACTGCGCAGCCTGGCCTTCTTCGCTGAGCACGTCCGCTAGGCCAGAGCAGCCCCCGGCGCGGCCGGACGAGCGCGCGGCCGAAGCCAAACACGCCTGCTTCGCCCCCCAGAGACAAATCCTTATGTGACAGAACCGCCAGCCGGATATGCCGCACGCGCCGTCATGATGGGCGCCAACCTCCCCAAACAATGCTGGATCGGGGAGAAATGTCATTGAATTGACACGCCAATCCCGTCGCCATTGTCACACGCTTCAATTATTGCGGGGCCAGGCGGGGACTCCCCCCGCTCATCCAAACAGGGATGCCCCTCCAGGGGCTAAACACAAGGAACGCGAACGTGAAGATTCTGACCAACCTCCTCCGCTCCGGCGTTGCCGCGCTGGCCATTGCCTCCGCCGCCGGCGCCGCCCACGCCCAGACTGTCGACGTCCCGCTGATCGAAAGCGGCTCCAGCCTGCTTTACCCGCTGTTCAACCTGTGGGTCGCCTCCTACGCCGCCGAGCACGCCGGCGCTGACATCACCACCACCTCGACCGGTTCGGGTGCGGGTATCGCCCAGTCCATCAAGGGCCTGATTCAGATCGGCGCCTCCGACGCCTATCATGTCCGACGCTATGGTCAAGGCCAACCCGACGATGATGAGCATCCCGCTCGCCATCTCCAGCCAGGCCGTGAACTACAACCTGCCGGGCGTCTCCCACCTGAACCTCTCCGGCCCGATCCTGGCTGGCATCTATGAGGGCAAGATCACCCAGTGGAACGACCCGGCCATCGCCGCGGCGAACCCGGGCGTGAACCTGCCGAACCACGTGATCGTGCCGGTCCACCGTCTGGACGGCTCGGGCGACACCTTCATCTTCACGCAGTACCTCGCCGCCTCCGACGCCGGCTGGGCCTCCACCCTGAAGTACGGCACCGCCGTGTCCTGGCCGGCCATCGCCGGCGAGATCGGCGCCAAGGGTAACTCCGGCATGCTCTCCGCCGCCGCCGCCAACCCGTACTCCGTCGCCTATATCGGCATCTCCTTCGCCGACAAGGCCGCCGCCGCCGGCCTCGGCCAGGCTGCGCTGCTGAACAAGGCCGGCCAGTACGTGCTGCCGACCGACGAGACCATCTCCGCCGCTGCCGCCGACGTCGCCACCACCACCCCGGCCGATGAGCGCGTCAGCATGATCTTCGCCGAAGGCGCCAACGCTTACCCGATCGTGAACTACGAGTATGCGATCGTGAACAGCCAGCAGCCGGCTGCGGCGATGGCCTCCGCCATCCACGACTTCCTGACCTGGGCGATCAACGAGGGCAACAGCCCGACCTTCCTGAACCAGGTCCACTTCCTGCCGCTGCCGGCGGCCGTGAAGACCCTGTCCCAGGCCCAGATCGACAAAATCCAGTAAGACGCCTAAACACCTCCCCTTCCGGCACCAGCCGGAAGGGGAACCTTACAAAACACACGGTGGACCATGAAAATCAGGCCGTTTCGTCTATCAGTCCTGTCTCTCAGCCTAATGATTCCCGCCGCGCTATGCGCGGTTGTTTTGTTTCTGGTGGTGTATTCGGGCCAGGCCATGATCTTCAACGGCCTGCACTTCGTCACCAACATCAACTGGAACCTCGGCGACCTTTACAGTGACCCTGTCACGGTTAACGGAATCTCCATACCGCCCGGGGCCAATTACGGCATCCTGGTCTTCATCGTCGGCACGCTGGCCTCTTCCGGCATCGCCATCCTCATCGCCGTGCCACTCTCCATCGGCGCCGCCATTTGCCTGGCCGAGGCCGTGCCGCACCGCATCCGCCCGGTGCTGTCCATGCTCGTCGAGCTGGTCGCCGTGGTGCCCTCCGTGGTGTTCGGCCTCTGGGGCATCGCCGTGCTGATCCCCTTCATCGGCCATTATCTCAGCCCCACCGGCAACGGTTACGGCCTGCTCGCCGCCTCCATCGTGCTGGCGCTGATGATCACGCCGATCATCGCCTCCACGCTGCTGGATGCGCTGATGCAGGTGCCCAAGGAGAACCGCGAATCCGCATTCGCCCTCGGCGCCACGCATTTCGAGGTCGTCTCCAAGGCGATGATGCCGATGGTGCGCACCACCCTGATCGGCGGCATCGTGCTGGCGCTGGGCCGCGCCTTGGGTGAGACCATGGCCGTGCTGATGGTCTCGGGCGGCGGCATCAACATCCTGCCGACCTCGCTGTTCAGCCCGATCTCGACCATCGCCTCCTTCATCGTCAGCCAGCTCGACAGCGCCGAGGCCGACCCGACCAACATGTCGGTGCGTACCCTGTCCGAGATCGCGCTGGTGCTGTTCATCATCACCCTGGCGGTCAACGCCGCTGCCAAACTGCTTACGTCCGGAGCTCTCAATGTCCGCAAGCACTAGTCTTAAGACTCCGCTTACAGCCCTGGAACTGCGCCGCATCATCGTCAGCAAGCTCGGCTGGGTGGGCTGCGGCGTCGCGCTGCTGCTGGTCATTGCCCCGCTGCTGGATATCGTCGGCGTCGTCACCGTAAACGGCCTCTCTGCCTTCTCGGTCCAGCTGTTCACCAAGAACACGGGCGGCACGGCCAATGGCCTGCTCAACGCCATGGAGGGCACGGTCGTCATCACCATCTGCGCGATGCTGATCGCCGTGCCCATCGGCATCGGCGCCGGCATCCATCTTTCAGAGTATGGCAGGGGCAAACTCAGCAACGCCATCCGCTTCCTCTCGGACGTGCTGACCGGCACCCCCTCCATCGTGCTCGGCTACTTCTCCTACATCGTTTTCATCATCGGCTTCGGCTGGGGCTTCTCGCTCGCTGCCGCGGCCATCACCCTTGCCATCCTCATCGTGCCCTATCTCGCGCGCATCACCGAGCTCGCCCTGCAGCAGGTGCCGAGCTCGATGCGCGAGGCCGCCTACGCTCTCGGCGCCACGGACGCCACGGTGGTATTCAAGGTGGTGCTGCCTGCGGCCTCCGCCGGCGTGATCACCGGCACGCTGCTCGGCCTGGCCATCTCGGTGGGTGAGACCGCGCCGCTGATCTACACCGCCGGCTGGTCGGATTTCACCTGGACCGGCCAGTTCACCCACTCCCCGGTCGCCTACCTCACCTACGTGATCTGGACCTTCATCGACCAGCCGGACGCGCATTCCCACGCTTTGGCCTATGCCGCGGCCTTCTTCGTCATGCTCGTGGTGCTCGCGATCAACATCAGCGTGCGCCTGGTCGTGAAGCGCCAGAAATTCGCGTAACGCCGGAAAACACACCACGAAAAAGGGGCCCCTTTCGGGGCCCCTTTCTTTTTGCCGGGTTTTAGGCCGGGATTAGAGACTGCTTTGAAATTCGCTCTGGTGAGTCGGATGGAGGTGTTTTTCGAGCACCGGAGCGGAGCGTACTTAAAGTACGTGAGCACCGGAGCGCAGAAAAACGCCTCCAGACGGCCGCCGGAGTAGAATTACAAACAGTCTCTTACTTGGCGGCGCGGGCCAGGCTGGCGGAAATCGCGGCCTCGGCGGCTTCGCGGTTGGCCCAGCCGGTCACCTTCACCCACTTGCCCTTCTCGAGGTCCTTGTAGTGCTCGAAGAAGTGCTTGATCACGTCGAGGGTGATGGCGGGAAGCTGCTCGACCTCGGTGATGCCGGTGTACTGCGGATGCACCTTGTCGTGCGGCACGCAGACAATCTTCTCGTCCTGGCCGGATTCGTCTTCCATCTGCAGCATACCGATCGGGCGGCAGCGGATGACCGCGCCCGGCACCACGGCGGTGGGCAGCAGCACCAGGGCGTCGGCCGGGTCGCCGTCATCGGCCAGGGTGTTGGGGATGAAACCGTAAGCAGCCGGGTAGGTCATCGGCGTGAACACCACGCGGTCAACAACGAGAGCGCCGCTCTCCTTGTCGATCTCGTACTTCACGCCCGAGCCGGCCGGAATTTCCACAACGACATTGATATCGCGGGGCACATCATTGCCGGCCGAAATCTTGCTCACATCCATTGGATTGGTCTCCCAGTTGCACTGGCGCGCGTATAGCCTGCGCCAGGGTCTCTTGCCAACGCGCGCGCCGTGGCTATGTTGCCCCTGCCCTGGTTTGGCACATGCGCCGGTAGCTCAACGGTTAGAGCGGACCGCTCATAACGGTTTGGTTGCGGGTTCGATTCCTGCCCGGCGCACCAGTTCTCCCTGCCCCGGCTAATGCCGGAGCCCGTTCAGTGCCGCCGCCTCGGCCTCCAGTTGCCGCGCCTCGTCCAGCATTACGTCCGCCTGGGTATCGCAGCGCATCGCGTCCTCGGACATGCCGAACATGTAGCCGTTCACCGGCAGAGCGCGGGCGGCGTCTGCATGGTACTCGTCCACCAGCGCAATGAGCTCGCGCCGCAGCGCCTCCAGCAGCGCCTGGCATTGCGGGCGGCCGCGCCAGTTCTTGATGATCGCCTGATGCGTCTCGGTGAGCAGGGCGTAGGTCTCTTCCAGATTGTCGGGCTTGAGCTTGTCCACATCCGCCCGCAGCCTAGCCACGGCGGCGGCCACCTCCGGCATTGGCTGCTCCGGCTCGCCGCCATGCGTCACGTCGGGGAACGGCAACGCCACGGGCGGAGCGCCAGTCGCGCCCGCTTGGTTCTTGTTCGGCATGTCATCTCGTCCTGGCTTGGTGTTGGAAACGCTTCTTCGTCGCTTGCCGGACCGGAGCTTCGCCGCGGCTGCCCATGACCAGGGCGAACCCTAGCAGGGAAATTCCTGCCCCTCCGTTACAAATCGGACAGCCAGACGCGGGCGCGCCAGGCATGTTGCCGCGCCCTGCCGCCCCAATTATACCCTGGCCAACCGAATTCGAAGGACGCTCGCGCCATGGCTGCTTACCAGTACGTCTATGTGATGAAGGACCTGACCAAGGCCTATCCCGGGCGGGCGCGAGGTGTTCAAGGGCATCACGCTCTCCTTCCTGCCCGGCGTGAAGATCGGCGTGCTCGGCGTCAACGGCGCCGGCAAATCCACGCTGCTGAAGATCATGGCCGGCATCGACAAGGACTACGGCGGCGAGGCCTGGGCCGCCGAGGGCGTGCAGCGTCGGCTATCTGGCGCAGGAGCCGCAGCTCGACCCCGACAAGACCGTGGGCGAGAACGTCGGCCGAGGCGTTCGCCGAGCTGAAGGCGGCGCTCGACCGGTTCAACGCAATCTCGGAAGAATTCGCCGAGCCGATGGAGCGACGACGAGATGAACGACCTGCTGGCCGAGCAGGCCGAGCTGCAGGAGAAGATCGACGCCGACGACGGCTGGGACCTGGACCGGCAGATCGAGATCGCGCTGGACGCGCTGCGCTGCCCGCCGGCCGGATGCCGATGTCGGCCACGCTCTCGGGCGGCGAGCGGCGCCGCGTCGCGCTGTGCCGGCTGCTGCTGGAAAAGCCCGACCTGCTGCTGCTCGACGAACCGACCAACCATCTGGACGCCGAAAGCGTCGCCTGGCTGGAGCATACGCTGCGCGACTACGCCGGCACCGTGATGCTCGTCACCCACGACCGCTACTTCCTCGACAACGTGACCAACTGGATCCTGGAAATCGAGCGCGGCCGCGGCTACCCGTTCGAGGGCAACTACTCCTCCTGGCTGGAGCAGAAGCGCAAGCGCCTGGCGCAGGAGGAGAAGGAGGAAAGCGCCCGCCAGCGCGCCCTGGCCGAGGAGCAGGAATGGATCGCCGCCTCGCCCCGCGCGCGCCAGACCAAGAACCGCGCCCGCATCCAGCGCTACGAGGAGATGCTGCAGAAGTCGCAGGAACAGGCAGGCCGGCGTGGCGGAAATCGTCATCCCGCCCGGCCCGCGCCTGGGCGGCATGGTGATCGAGGCCGAGGACCTGCGCAAGGGCTACGGCGACAGCGTGCTGATCGACGACCTGAACTTCAAGCTGCCGCCGGGCGGCATCGTCGGCGTGATCGGCCCGAACGGCGCCGGCAAGACCACGCTGTTCCGCATGATCATCGGCCAGGAGACAGCCGGATTCCGGCGCGCTGCAAGATCGGCGAGACGGTGAAGCTGGGCTATGTCGACCAGTCGCGCGACAGCCTGGACGCCGAACAAGAACGTCTGGGAGGAAATCTCGCGGCGGCAAGGATGTCATCTATCTCGGCAAGCGCGCCGTGCCCTCGCGCGCCTATGTCGGCGCGTTCAACTTCAAGGGCTCGGACCAGCAGAAGAAGGTCGGCATCCTGTCCGGCGGCGAGCGCAACCGCGTGCATCTGGCGAAGATGCTGAAGTCGGAAGCACAACGTCATCCTGCTCGACGAACCGACCAACGACCTGGACGTGGATACGCTGCGCGCGCTGGAAGAGGCGCTGATGGAATTCGCCGGCTGCGCGGTGATCATCAGCCACGATCGCTGGTTCCTCGACCGGCTGGCGACCCACATCCTGGCGTTCGAGGGCGACAGCCACGTGGAATGGTTCGAGGGCAACTTCCAGGCCTACGAGGAAGACAAGCGCCGCCGCCTGGGCGCGGACGCGACCGAGCCCCACCGCATCAAGTACCGGCCGCTGGCGCGGTAATCCCTGCCCCGGATGACCGTGTCATCGGCCTGGGTGATCACCACGGCGCGCCTGCGGATGACGCCGGTAGGGTATTGGGACCTGCCCGACCTCGTGCGGCTGAAGGGTGACCCGCGCGCCTACGCCTTCCTTCTGGGCGGCGTGCGGAACCCGGTGCAGGTGGCCGAGGAACTGGCCCACGACATTCAGGACTGGGGCCGGCATGGCTTCGGCATGTGGGCCGTGCGGGGGCAGCGCGGCAAGTTCCTGGGCATGACGGCGCTGATGCACCGGCCGGACGGGCGCGGCGTGGCGCTGCGCTTCGCGTTCCACCCGGAGGCGCGCGGTGTAGGCTTGGCGAGCGAGGCGGTGAGCGCGGCGCTTAACTACGCGCATGATGTGGCGGGGCTAGAGCGCGTGGTGGGCGTGGCGCGGGAGGAGAATTTTGCCTCGCGCGCGGTGCTGGGAAGCATCGGAATGTCCCAATCAGGGACATTCATGCGCGATGGTTACACGCTCTACATCTACCAATCTGTGCGCTGCGAAAAGCCGGGGTGAATTTCCCTCCATACACGAAAATCTTACTTGCCTGTGCACGCGGCTTGCCTCCTATGGAGGATCATGACACGCGAAGAGCACATGGAGATTCTTGCGTTTTTCGACCGGGTGATGAGCTCGGCGAATGCAACTGTCGACGTTGAAGCAGACGCGATCATTCGCGCCCTGTTCAAGCGTAACCCGGATGCGGCGTATCATGTGACCAGGCTGGCCATGGCGCTGGCCGCCCGGCCCGCCCCCGCGCCGGTTCCCGCCCCGGCACCGCAGCCGGCGCGCAAATCCAGGCAGTGGTTTGTCTCGCTGCTACACCGCAACGAGCACGCGGCCTTCTAAGACGGCTCGCTTAGCGCCCGGTAACGGGCTTGGGCCAGCGCGTCCTGCGCCAGGGCGGCGCGCAACGCCGCTTCGCCCGCCGCCGAGGCGAGCACCACCACGCGGCTGAAATACGGCGCCGCCCCCGTGGCACGGGCGCGGAAAAGCTGGGCGAGTGCCTCCGCCGCCGGGCTGCGCGCCACGCAACAGGCGCAGCCCACCCCATGCCCGGGCCTAGCGGCGGTAAAACGCAGCGCATAACCGGCCGCCGGCACGGCAAACCCCTCCTCGACCAGGGCGGCATCTTTCGGCCTCGGCTGTTGCCCGAACACCACGGGAATACGGCTATCTTCATTCATTGGCTGGACATGGGGGCGCTCCAGTGTATCTGACAAGCATGTCACGGTCACATCTTCTCGACGCTCTCTCCAAAAACGTGCTGCTGTGCGACGGCGGCATGGGCACGCGCGTGCAGGCGCTGACGCTCGACATCGAGAAGGATTACTGGGGCCGGGAGAACTGCACCGACGTGCTGAACCTCTCCCGCCCCGACCTCGTGCGCGAGATCCATCGCGGCTACTTCGAGGCCGGCGCCGACATGGTGGAGACCAACACCTTCGGCGGCTCGCCGGTCACGCTGGGCGAGTTCGACCTCGCCGACCGCGCCTTCGAGATCAACAAGCATCGCCGGCGAACTGGCGCGCGAGGCGGCCGAGAGCTTCGCCGACGGCCGGCACCGCTGGGTGGTCGGCAGCATCGGGCCGGGCACCAAGCTGCCGAGCCTGGGCAACATCGCCTACGACCCGCTGGAGGCGGCGCTGGCCGAGCAATGCCGCGGCCTGATCGCCGGCGGCGTCGATGCGATCCTGATCGAGACCTGCCAGGACACGCTGCAGATCAAGGCGGCGGTGAACGGCGCCAAGATCGCGCCGCGCCGAGGCCGAGCAGCGACATGCCGATCTTCGTGCAGGTGACGGTGGAAACCACCGGCACGCTGCTGGTCGGCCCCGACATCGCCGCCGCCGCCACGGTCGTCCACGCGCTGGACGTGCCGCTGATGGGCTGAACTGCGCCACCGGGCCGCAGGAGATGGCCGAGCACGTGCGCTGGCTGGCCAGCAACTGGCCGGGCCTGATCTCGGTGCAGCCGAATGCCGGCCTGCCGGAGCTGGTCGACGGCCAGACGCACTACCCGCTCGGCGCCGCCGAGCTGGCGAGCTGGCTGGAGCGCTTCGTCGCCGAGGACGGCGTGAACCTGATCGGCGGCTGCTGCGGCACCGAGCATCCCGCACATCGCGGCGCTGGACGCGATGCTGCGCAAGCTGGGCGACCCGCGCCCGACGCCGGTTGCGCGCAAGCCATCTGGGTGCCCGTCGGTCGCCAGCCTCTACGGCGCGGTGCCGCTGCGGCAGGAGAACGCGTATCTTCGCCATCGGCGAGCGCTGCAACGCCAACGGCTCGAAGAAATGGCGCGAGCTGCAGGAGAAGCAGCGACTGGGACGGCTGCGTCGCCATGGGCCGCGAGCAGGTCGGCGAAGGCTCCAACGCGCTGGACATCTGCACCGCCTTCGTCGGCCGCGACGAGATCGCGGAGATGACCGAGGTGATCACGCCGCTTCACCGTCGTCGGTGAACGCGCCGCTGGTGATCGACAGCACCGAGACGCCGGTGATCGAGGCCGCGCTGAAGCTGCATGGCGGCAAGCCGATCATCAACTCGATCAATTTCGAGGATGGCGAGAAGCCACGCCGCACGACCGCCTGACGCTGGCGAAGCAATTCGGCGCCGCGGTGATCGCGCTGACCATCGACGAAGTCGGCATGGCGAAGACCGCCGAGGACAAGCTGCGCATCGCCCGCCGGCTGGTGGATTTCGCCTGCAACCAAACACGGCCTGCCGCAGTCCGACCTGCTGATCGACCCGCTGACCTTCACCATCGCCACCGGCAACGAGGACGACCGCAAGCTGGCGCAGTGGACGCTGGAGGGCATCGCGGCGATCCGCGACGAATTCCCGGACATCCAGATCATCCTCGGCCTGTCCAACATCAGCTTCGGCCTCAACCCGGCGGCGCGCGCGGTGCTGAACTCGCGTGTTCCTCGACCACGCGGTGCGCGCCGGCATGACCGGCGCGATCGTGCATGTGTCGAAGATCCGCCCGCTGCACCTGATCGCGCCGGAGGAGGTGAAGGTCGCGCGAGGACCTGATCTTCGACCGCCGCGCGCGAGGGCTACGACCCGCTGCAGCAGCTGCTGGAGATGTTCGCCGACCGCAAGGCCGCCGACGCGACCAAGAAGAAGCGCGCCGAGACGGTGGAAGGGCGGCTGAAGGACCGCATCGTCGATGGCGACCGCAAGGGGCTGACCGACGGAGCTGGACGAGGCGCTGAAGACGCTACACGCCGCTCGACATCATCAACAACATCCTGCTCGACGGCATGAAGGTGGTGGGCGAGCTGTTCGGCGCCGGCAAGATGCAGCTGCCCTTCGTGCTGCAATAGCGCCGAGACGATGAAGGCCGCCGTCGCCTATCTGGAGCCGCTCATGGAGCGGGTCGAGGGCCAGGAGAAGGGCACCATCGTGCTCGCCACGGTGAAGGGCGACGTGCACGACATCGGCAAGAACCTGGTCGACATCATCCTGACCAACAACGGCTACCGGGTCGTCAATCTCGGCATCAAGGTGCCGCTGGCGGACATGCTGGCGGCGGCGAAGGAGCATCAGCGCGCATGCCATCGGCATGTCCGGCCTGCTGGTGAAATCCACCGTGGTGATGCGCGAGAACCTGGAGGAAATGTCCCGCCAGGGGCTGGATATTCCGGTGCTGCTCGGCGGTGCGGCGCTGACCCGCAACTATGTCGAGGACGACTGCGTCGCGCGCCTACGCCTCCGGCCGCGTCGCCTATGCGCGCGATGCGTTCGACGGGCTGCACCTGATGGACAAGGTCACCGGCAACGGGTTCGACGATTATCTCGCCGCCGTCCAGGCCAAGCGCGCGGGCAAGGCGCGCAACACCACGCGCACGCTGGGCCAGGCGGATGCGCGCGCCTTCGCGCCCGGTGGATGTCGAAGGCGGTGCAGGCGCGCCGCCGCCGGCTGAACGCGGATGTGCCCGCGCCGCACCCCGCCCTTCTGGGGCGCCGAAGTCATCGAGGCCGCGCCGAAGGCGATGGTGCCGTTCATCAACGAGCGCTAGCCTGTACCAGTTCCAGTGGGGCTTCCGCAAGCAGGGCCGATCGCTGGAGGATTTCCTCGGCTGGGCGCGGCAGGAGCTGCGGCCCGGTGATGCGGCGCATGCTGGACATCTGCGAGGCCGAGCACATCCTGCAGCCGCAGGCGGTCTACGGCTACTGGAAGGCCGCCGGCCAGGGCAACGACCTGATCCTGTTCGAGGAGGACGGCGTGACCGAGCTGGCGCGCTTCACCCTGCCGCGCCAGCCGAAGCGAGGATGGCGAGTGCATCGCCGATTTCTTCCGCGACGTCGACGACGCGAGCGCGACGTGATCGGGCTGCAGGTGGTGACCATGGGGCAGACGCGCCTCCGAGGTCGCGCGCGACTGGTTCGAGGACAACCGCTACCAGGATTATCTCTATCTGCACGGGCTGTCGGTGGAGATGGCCGAGGCGATGGCGGAATACGCGCACAAGCGCATCCGCGCCGAGCTGGGCTTCGCCGCCGAGGATGACCGCGACATGGAGAAGATGCTGCCAGCAGGGCTATCGCGGCTCGCGCTACTCGTTCGGCTATCCGGCCTGCCCGAAGCTGGAGGACCAGGCGCCGCTGCTGCGGCTGCTGGGGGCGGAGCGGATCGGCGTGTCGCTGTCCGACGAGTTCCAGCTGCACCCCGAGCAATCGACCAGCGCCATCGTGGTGCTGAACCGGCACGCGAAGTATTTCTCGGTGTAGTTCGCCAAGCCACGCCAGAAACCACATTCTGGCGTGGTCATTCTGCGTTTCGTTTCTACACAAAGCTACTAGAGTGCGATCGTATCAGGCTGAACCAGACATGGTTCAGCCTGATACGTGAATTGTCCTCTAACTTATCGATGAGAGACTGATTCACGTTTGAGGTTCAATCGCAAAGCGATTTAACCTCAAACGATCAGGCTCTAATGAGAATTTTTTGCGCCACGACGTTGTCTAATTGATTTTTATCATTGCGCAGAAACAATTTATTGCAGCAATATTCACCTTACTATCTTATTGAACAGGAACTTGCTGATTTTATGGATAACGAATTGGAAGCTGGCCTGCCCGATCGCGATCCCCCTGGCCATGTAGGGTTCCTGGTCCGCCGCGTGCACCAGATTTCCGTGGCCTTGTTTGCCGAGGAATGCGAGGCGCTGGACATCACGCCAACCCAGTTCGGCATCATGCTGGCCATTGCTGCGCAACCGGGCATCGACCAGTCCACCGCCGCGGAGGAGCGCGGTGTTGACCGCGCGACCATGGCCAGCATCGTCGCCCGGCTGGAGGGGAATGGCTATATCCGGCGCGTGCCCGGCCGGGCTGACCGCCGCCAGAAGCTGCTGAGCCTGACGGCCGCTGGCAAGAAGCTGTTGGCCAAGGCGCGGGCGCCCGCCGAACGCGCAACCGAGCGCGCGCTGGAGCCCCTTTCCCCGCGCGACCGCAAGGTCTTCATGCGGCTGCTGCAAAAACTGGTCGATGGCGGCAACCATCACGGCCGCGCCAAGCTGCGGCTGAAATAGGGCGGCTATTTCCCCGGGCAGGGCGCGGGCGGGATGGTCAGGCGGGTGAGTTTGCCGGTCATCTCGAAATCGCCGAAATCCATCACCAGATCGGTCGCCACCCCGTTTTCGAAATAGCGCATCGAGGTGCGGAAATTCGGCGTCTCGTCGTCGTTCTTGCGATCATAGAAGGCGATGTCGACATTCGCGCTGGGAATATTGTCCAACGCCGGCCAGGCGGTCTTTTCCGGCTCATGATCGCCTAGCTCGGCAATGAAAGTGGCCTGCGCGCCATCGGCGGAGGTGCCGTCGAACAAGGGCGGGGCGATGAATTTCTGGCCCGAGCGGCCGGCCGCCAGCAGCGCCTCGGTATGCTGCATCGGGAACAGCGTGCCCGGCGGCAGTTTCAGCGTGGTGTTGGCCGGCGTGGTGTAGGCAACAAGCCCCGAGCCGTCCGGATTGCGCGTCGCGGTGCCGGCATCGTCGATCTGCTCCTTGCCGTCATTGTCGCTCTCGCGCAGGGTGAAGGTCAGGGTTTTGCCGTCCTTGCTCTCCCAGGTGATGTAGTCGCTCACCGTTTTGGTCAGAGAGCCGTCGGTGTTGCGGAGGATCAGCGTCATGTGCTGGGTCGTCGCCCAGCCGGTACAGCCATCGACCACGTCGAAGCTCATCTGCCCGGTGGCGCCGGTGATGTCATGCGTGCGCAGCTTGGACAGGGTAAGCGTGTAGAGCGCGTGCTGGCCGGTCAGGCCATCGGCCTGCGCGAGACCGGGGATGAGCAAGGCGAGCAGGGCAAAAGCAGATCTCATGCGCCTATCTTCCCGCTTGCCCGCCACGCCGTCAAACCCCGGGCGGTTAGAAGCGGCTCGGAAACTCGCTCTGGTGAGTTGCATAGGGATGATTTGGGAGCACCGGAGCGCAGCAAATCAGCCCTAGGCGGCCTCCAGAGTAGAGTTTCCTATTTCTTCCACTGGCTGGTGTCCCACACGGCGGCACTGCTGTTGAGCCTGTCGTTGATGTTATCCAGTCTGGCGCGCAGTATTTGCGGGGTGAGGCCCCCCAGCGGGATGATCGCGTTGGCGTAGAGCGATTCGCCATCCGTGCCGCTTTCCATCGAGAAGTAGAAATCGCCGAGGTTGCTCACCTCGAGCAGCTTGGTGAAGTCGAGCTTGGCCATGTCGGCGGGCTTGTACGTGTTGATATTCACATAGGCATAGATCAGCGTCCCGTCATTCGAGAGCTCGAAATGCAGGCGGTAGTCGTAACCGCCTTGCCACTGTATGGCGAAGGACTGCTTGTCGCTGGCAAGATCAGTGGTGTAACCGAGGTTGTTCACCATGGTTTGCAGGTTACTCAACGCCGCCGGCTCGGTCTGCGCGGTGTTGTCGGCCCGCGCCGCGGGCGCGCCGGAAAGCAGCAAAGCCAGAGCCAGGGACGTGCCGAGATAACGCCGCAACATGACCGCAACCTCCTTGATTTTTGTCCCGGAATGTTACGTCAGATCAGGAAACCCGGCAATGCAATTCCGCCGGACGGGGGCTCAGCGCGGCTTGCGCCCCCTGCCCTTGCGGCTTGCCGGGTCGTACCCGCCGCCACCGGGCCCGAGCGGCGTGGGGCCGCGCGGGCGGCTGGCCGAGCGCGGCATGGGCGGCGGTTCCAGCCCCAGCGCCAGCGCCTCCAGCCGCTTGATCTCGTCTCGCAGCCTTGCGGCCTCCTCGAACTCCAAATCCGCCGCCGCCTTGCGCATGCGCGTCTCCAGCGTGGTGATGACCGCGCCCAGATCCTTGCCGACGAACTCATCCGCGGCGCTGTCCTTCACCGGCGCCACGGTCACGTAATCCTGCTCGAACACCGAGTGGATGACCTCGCCGATATTCTTGCTTCACGCTCTGCGGGGTGATGCCGTGCGCCTCGTTCCAGGCGATCTGCTTCGTCCGGCGGCGGGCGGTTTCGTCCAGCGCCTGTTTCAGGCTGCGGGTCATGGTGTCGGCGTAGAGGATCACCCGGCCATCGACATTGCGCGCGGCGCGGCCGATGGTCTGGATCAGCGACGTGACGGAGCGCAGGAACCCTTCCTTGTCGGCATCCAGAATGGCGACGAGCATGCACTCGGGAATATCCAGCCCCTCGCGCAGCAGGTTGATGCCCACCAGCACGTCATAGGCGCCAAGACGCAGATCGCGGATGATCTCGATGCGCTCCAGCGTGTCCACGTCCGAGTGCAGATAGCGCACTTTCAGCCCCTGCTCGCCGAGATACTCGGTGAGGTCCTCGGCCATGCGCTTCGTCAGCGTGGTGACGAGCACGCGCCCGCCCAGGGACACGGTTTTCCGGCATTCGCCCAGCAGATCATCCACCTGGTGCTCCACCGGGCGGATCTCCGTCACCGGGTCCACGAGGCCGGTCGGGCGGATCACCTGTTCGGCAAAGGTGCCGCCCGTGCGCTCCAGCTCCCACGGGCCAGGGGTGGCCGAGACGAACACGCTCTGCGGGCGGAAGGTTTCCCATTCCTCGAATTTCAGCGGCCGGTTGTCGATGCAACTCGGCAAACGGAAACCGTATTCGGCAAGGATGGATTTGCGCGCAAAATCGCCTTTGTACATGCCGCCGATCTGCGGCACCGTCACATGGCTTTCATCCACCACCAGCAGCGCGTTGGCGGGCAGGTATTCGAACAGCGTGGGCGGCGGGTCGCCGGGGTTGCGTCCGGAGAGATAGCGGGAATAATTCTCGATGCCTTTGCACACGCCAGTGGTTTCCAGCATCTCGATGTCGAAGGTCGTGCGTTGCAGCAGCCGCTCGGCCTCCAGCAACCGGCCATTGGCGGTGAGTTCATCGAGGCGCTGCTTCAGCTCGGCTTTGATCTTGCCGATCGCCTGGGTCAGCGTCGGGCGCGGCGTGACGTAATGGCTGTTGGCGTAGATAGAGATGCTGGGGAGCACGGCGCTCTGCTCGCCGGTCAGCGGGTCGAATTCCGAAATCTTCTCGATTTCGTCACCGAATAAGGTGACGCGCCAAGCGCGGTCCTCGTATTGGCTGGGGAAAATGTCCACGATCTCGCCGCGCAGGCGGAAGGAGCCGCGCGCAAACGCCACATCGTTGCGGCGGTACTGCAAATCCACCAGCGCCTTGGCCAGGGCGTCGCGCTCGATGCGCCCACCGGTCTCCAGCCGCACCACCATCTTCGAGTAGGTCTCGACCGAGCCGATACCGTAAATGCAGGAGACCGAGGCGACAATGATGACATCGCCGCGCTCCAGCAGCGCCTGGGTGGCGGCGTGGCGCATGCGATCGATGGTCTCGTTGATCGCGGAATCCTTCTCGATATATGTGTCCGAGCGGGGCACGTAGGCTTCCGGCTGATAATAGTCGTAGTAGGAAACGAAATATTCCACCGCGTTATCGGGGAAAAAGCTCTTCATCTCGGCGTAGAGCTGCGCTGCCAGCGTCTTGTTCGGGGCCAGCACCAAAGCCGGGCGCTGCACTGCCTCGATCACCTTGGCCATGGTGAAGGTCTTGCCCGAGCCGGTGACGCCGAGCAGCACCTGGTCGCGCTCCTGCGCGCCGATGCCCGCGAGCAGCTGGCGGATGGCATGGGGCTGGTCGCCGCTCGGCTGGTACTCGGAGACCACGCGCAGCGGCTTGAGCAGCGGCCTGGGTTCGGGCTTCTCGGGGATGAACAGCAGGGGAGCAGCGCACATGGGCGCCACTATGGGCCTGCCCGGCGCGGGGGAAAAGCCTGCCCCCGCGCCTAGAGCAATATGCATTTAGCTTGAACCGGCCTGATCAAGCTAAACGCGTGAAATTGCTCGCTCAAACTTAAACCTGGAGCATTCGCCTAAAGCTGAATGCTCCAGGTGCCGGCTTACTTCTTGCCGAGAAGGGTCTGCATCTCCGTCATCGCCTCGGAGACGCGGGTGTTGAGCTTCTGCAGCGCCTCGGCATTGGATTTCTGGATCAGATCGCCCAGCTCCTTGGTGTTGGCCACGGCGTTCTCATAGGCCTGCTTAAGCATTTCCGTCTGCTTGGCGGCGCGGCTGGTGGGCGAGCCCGCGGAGGAAAGTTCCTTCAGCGTCTCGGTCAGGCCGGACATGGTGGATTGCAGGATTTCCATGTGCCGGCGGGCAACGGCCTGCGCGCCTTCCAGCGCCACGCGGTTGGCCTCGGTCAGCGCTTCCAGGTTGCGCTTATGCGCGGCCATTACGGCTTCCATATCCGGCGCGGGGGGAATCTTCATGTCGCCCAGCAGCTTCTTGATGTCGAAGTTGGGGAGAAAAGTGGCAGTCTTATCTTTGTTGTCGGCCATCGGGTTCGTTCCTCATCTGCTACAGCCGGCAACTCCGGCTGGCTTCACTCTACCGGGGATGTGTCTCGCGGCAAGGGTGAATCCGGCTCAGCCCTGGGCTTAGCGGAGAATCGGTTAACAATGGATTCGGCCTTGGCGAGCGCCTTGTCCACCGCCGCCATTGTGGCGGTCAGGTCATCGCTATCGTCCTCGGCCCAGGCGCGGACGCCATAGGCCCAGACCACCAGCAGGCCACGCTTGGCCAGCGCGCCGCGCAGGCCGGTGGCATCCACGCCAGCACCTTCCAGCAGCCAGCCCATGGAGGCGAGGTTGAGTTCCGCCATCACGAAGGCCAGCGGCGGGCAGACCGGCAGAACGCGCAGCAGCGCCAACACGCCGGGGCGGTGCAGCTGCAAATAGTCGAACCGGCGGAGCAGAATGTCGAACAGCCGGTCGCGCACGCTGCCCTCGGTGAGGGCGTTGCTCAGCGCCACGGCATCGGCAATCTTGCCGAATGTCTTCAGGATCGCGCCGGTGCAGGGATAGGCGGTGCGGGTTTTCGCCAGATCCAGCCCCGCATGGCGGGCGGCGGCGGCGGGCGAGACATGGCGCCACCCCTTCTCTGCGCCAAGCGCGAATGCGGCGGTGATCAGGGCGGTGTCGAAATCCATGTCTTTCATGCCGCGAATGTAAGGAGCGCGACGAGATTTGCCAAGAAGATTAATCGGTTGGCCGAAGCGTGCGCCGGAAAGACTCGGCAAGGCCAACATAATGCGGCACGGTCTCATCCCAGCCGGCGCGCTCCGTATCGCTCATCACCCGGGCGAGTTTGGCCGGGCTGCCCATCCACAACTCCTGTCGGCCGATGCGCTTGCCCACGGCCAGAAGCCCCCGCGCGGCGAGCATCCCGCCCTCCTCCACCACCGCGCCATCGAGCACCGTTGCCCCCATGCCGATGAAGGCGCGGTTGCGCAGCTTGCAGGCATGGATGATGGCGGCATGGCCGATTGTCACATCCTCGCCAATCTCGGTGAGATATTCGCCATGATCGACATGGATCACGGTGCCATCCTGGATGTTGCTGCGGGCGCCGACGATGATCGGGTTGGTGTCGGCGCGCAGCACGCAGTTGAACCAGATATTCGCGCCCGGCCCGACACGCACATCACCAATCAGCACCGCCGTCGGGGCGATCCAGGCAGTGGGGTCGATCTGCGGCTTCAGCTCGCCCAGCGCATAGAGCAGCCCGCCGTGTTTTCGCGACTCCGGCATTATCCGCCTCCAAGCATCAGGTTGATGTTCTGCACCGCGGCACCAGAGGCGCCCTTGCCGAGATTATCGAGCCGGGCGATCAGCACCGCCTGGCCATGCGCCTGGTTGGCGCAGACGAAGATCTCCAGTTTGTCGGTGTTGTTCAGCGCCTCGGGCTGCAAATTCTCCGTCCACAGACCGGAATGCGCCACGACATTCCGCGCCGCGGCGTAATAGCCACAATAGGCGTCGGCGAGTTGCGCGGCGCTGGGGTTGCCCTGCAACTGGTCGAGGAAAACAGGGATGCACACCAGCATGCCCTGCGCGAAATGCCCGACCGAGGGCACAAAAATCGGCCGCCGGCTAATGCCGGAATACTGCATGATCTCGGGGATATGCTTGTGCGAAAGGCCCAGCGCATACAGCTCGAAGGCCGGGCCGCCCTGCGCCTCATGCGCCGCGATCATCGCCTTGCCGCCGCCGGAATAGCCGGACACGGCGTTGATGCTGAGCCCTTGGCCCGGCCCCAGCAGCCCCAGCGTGACGAGCGGGTGCAGCAGCGCAATGGCGCCGGTGGCGTAGCAGCCCGGATTCGACACCAGCCGTGCCCGCGCAATCGCCTCCGCCTGGCCCGGGGCCAGTTCGGGGAATCCGTAAACCCAGCCCGGCGCAACGCGGTGCGCGGTGCTGGCGTCGAGCAGGCGGGTGCCCTCCGGCGCAAGCGCCACCGCTTCGCGCGCCGCATCATCGGGCAGGCACAGCACGGTGAGATCGGCCTCCGCCATCGCCGCCGCGCGGGCCTCGGGCGATTTGCGGTGGGCGTCATCCAGCGTCACCAGGCTGACATGGGGAATCGCGGCGAGCCGCTGGGCGATGCCAAGTCCGGTGGTGCCGGCCTGACCGTCGATGAAAATCTTGGCGCTCATGCGGCTCTACTTATCATGGCCGCGACACCGTGCTAGGCCGGGCCAAGACCACCCAACAGGAAATTAATACATGTCTGAGCAAGCGACCGCCCCGGCCCAGCCGCCCCTCGTCGTCAACATCCAGTACACCAAGGACCTGTCCTTCGAGGTGCCGAACGCCCCGGGGATCTTCGCCACGCTGCGCACCGCCCCGCATGTGAACATCAACCTGGATGTGAATGTGCGCCGGCTTGAGGATGCGCACACCGTGTTCGAGGTGACTCTGGCCGTGCGCGCGGAAGGCACCACCCAGGCCAATGGCGAGGAAAAGCCGACCGTCGTGTTCATCGCCGACCTCTCCTATGCCGGCGTGTTCACCCTGAACGGCATCCCCGAGAACCAGCAGGAGCCCATCCTGCTCGTGGAATGCCCGCGCCTGCTCTTCCCCTTCGCCCGCAACATCCTGGCCGACGTCACCCGCGAGGGCGGCCTCCCGCCCGTGATGCTGGGCCCGATCGACTTCGTCGGCCTGTGGCAGCAGCGCCGCGCCCAGGCCGCCGCCATGCCCACCGTCGCGAACGCGTAAGGCAAAGCGCGGTTCAAACAGCAAAGCCCGGCAGCGCCAACTGCCGGGCTTTTATTTCGCTTAGAGTTGCACGGCGCCCGGCTTGTCCGCAGGCTTCCGGGCCAGCCCGCCGAGGAATTCGAACACGGCCTGGGTGTTCCAATCCGCAGCACCTTCCAGCCGGGCCACAAGCTTGCCCTCCGGGTTGAGAATAATGGTGACCGGCACGCCGTCGCTGTCCAGCACGTCGAGGTTATTGCCAGCCGGGTCGAGCAAAACGGGCAGGTTGCTGATATTGTGGCTGGCATAGAAGGGTTTCACCGCGGCGGCGGCCTCCACGTCGATGGAGATGGGCAGAACCAGCCCGCCGAAAGGCTTGATCCGCCCGGCCAGGGCGTCAAGGCCGGGCAGTTCCTCGGTGCAGGGGCCGCACCAGGTGGCCCAGACATTCACCAGCAGCACATGGCCCTTGTAGTCCGCCAAAGTGAGTTTTTTGCCGGTCTCGGAGCTGAACACCATGGGCGGCGCGTCGGCGGGGGCGGTCTCCGCCCATACCTCGGCGGCATCCGGCAGCTCATCGCCGCTGCTCTGCGCCACGGCGCGATTGCCCCAGGCGGCGGCCAGGGCTAATCCAGGAGCAGCGGCGATGATGGATCGCCGGGAAAGCAAGGGGCGCTTGGACGTGATGGACAAGGACAAAACTCCAGTGAAGAGCCAACTGCAATGGGGCGGACGGTTTGGTGCCGGGCCCGATGCGGTGATGCAGGCTATTAACGTCTCCATCGGCTTCGACCGCAAGCTCTGGGCGCAGGACATTGCGGGCAGCCAGGCGCATGCCGCCATGCTGGCGAAGCAGGGCATCATCACGCCTGAGGATCAGGCTGCGATCAAGCGCGGGCTGGAGGATATCGCCAACGACATCGAGGATGGCCGCTTCGGCTTCGCGGACTCGCTGGAGGACATCCACACCAATATCGAGGTGCGGCTGACCGAGCGTATCGGCGAGGCGGCGCGGCGGCTGCACACCGCGCGCAGCCGCAACGACCAGGTGGCGACGGATTTCAAGCTGTACGTGCGCGAGGCCATCGACGGCATCCTCGCCGAGGTGAAGGATCTCATGCTGGCGCTCGCCCAGCGCGCCGCCGAGCATGCCGGCACGGTGATGCCGGGCTTCACCCATCTGCAAACAGCGCAGCCCGTCACCTTCGGGCATCATCTGCTGGCCTATGTGGAGATGCTGGCCCGCGACTGCGGGCGGCTTGAGGATGCCGGCGCCGTTTGAATGAATGCCCGCTGGGCGCCGCGGCGCTGGCCGGCACGTCTTTCCCTATCGACCGCTTCGCCACCGCGTCGGCCCTCGGTTTCGACCGGCCGACCGCGAATTCGCTGGATTCCGTCTCCGACCGTGACTTCGCGCTGGAGTTCCTCTCGGCGCTCTCGATCATGGCGATGCATCTCTCCCGCTTCGCCGAGGAGATCATCATCTGGTGCTCCTCGCCTTACCGGCTCATCGCGCTCTCCGACGCCTTCACCACCGGCTCCTCGATCATGCCGCAGAAGCGCAACCCGGACGCCGCCGAGCTGACCAGGGCCAAGACCGGGCGCATCTTCGGGCACCTGCTCGGGCTGCTCACGGTGATGAAGGGCCTGCCCATGGCCTATGCCAAGGACATGCAGGAGGACAAGGAACCGGTGTTCGACGCCGTGGAGGCGATCAGCCTCTGCCTCGCCGCCACTTCGGGCATGGTGCGGGACATGCAGGCCGACACGGCGCGCATGGCGGCGCTGGCGGGCTCTGGCTTCTCCACCGCCACGGACCTCGCCGACTGGCTGGTGCGGGTGTTGAAAATGCCGTTCCGCGATGCCCATCATGTCACCGGGCGCGTGGTGCGCCTGGCGGAGGAAAAGGGCGTGGATATATCCGAGCTTGAGCTTGCCGATATGCAGAGCGTCGAGCCGCGTATCACCGATGAGATTTTCAACGTGCTGACGGTCGAGGCCTCGGTCGCCTCGCGGCGCTCCTATGGCGGCACGGCGCCGGAGAATGTGGCCAAGGCCGCCGCTCTTTGGCTGGAGAAGCTGCAATGAGAGTAGCGCTGGCAATGCTCTGCGTTCTGGCCCTAGCCGGCTGCGGCAGGCGCGGCGCCCCCGTGCCGCCCGGCCCGGCGGCGGACATCACCTACCCCCACACCTACCCGGCGCAGTAACTGAACCATGGCTGATGAATATACCGGGCCGGAGCCGGATCTGGCGGCGCTGCTGGCGGCGCGCCCGGCGCTATCGATGAACGCGCGGGAGGGGCTGAGCTTCGAATCCGTGCCGCTGAACGCGATCGCGGACAAATACGGCACGCCTGTTTGGGTGTATGGCGCGGGCAGCATGCAGGCGCGCTTCAACGCGCTGCGGGCGGCCTTCGGGGCGGAGAACCTGCCCGTGCATATCCATTACGCGGTGAAGGCCAACGACCATGTCGCAATCCTCGACCTGTTCCACCGGCTTGGCGCCGGGGCGGATGTGGTCAGCATCGGCGAGTTCCTGCGCGCCCGGCGCGTGGGCGTGCGGGCAGCGGAGATCGTGTATTCCGGCGTCGGCAAGTCCACTGCTGAGCTGGAGGCTGCGCTGGCCCAGGGTATCGGCCAGATCAACGTGGAGAGCGCGGAAGAGCTGGAGATGCTCTCCGGCATCGCCTCGCGCATGGGTGTTGTAGCCCCCGTGGTGCTGCGCATGAACCCGGATGTGGATGCCGGAACCCACGCGAAGATCACCACCGGCCTCGCGGAGAACAAGTTCGGCATTGCCGCGGCGGATATCCCCGCCCTGTACGCGCGGGCGGCTACCCAGCCCGGCATCAAGCCGCGCGGTATCGCCCTGCATATCGGCAGCCAGATCCTCTCCACCGAGCCCTACGCCAAGGCCTACGCCAAGGCCGCCGACATGGTGCGCGCCCTGCGCGGCCAGGGGCTGAGCGTGGAGATGCTGGACCTCGGCGGCGGGCTGGGCATCGGCTACCACGACGAGCCAGGGCTGAACCTCGCTGCCTTCGCCGCCACGGTGCGGCGCGAGGTGGGGGATTTGGGCGTGCAGTTGCTGCTCGAACCCGGGCGGTATCTGGTGGGGCCGGCCGGGCTGCTGCTATCCTCGGTGATTCTGCAAAAGCGGACGGAAAAGCGCTTCGTGGTGCTGGACGCGGCGATGAACGAACTGATGCGCCCGGCGCTGTACGAGGCGTGGCACGGGATTTTGCCCGTGGACCCGGCCTTGTTCCACGGCGCGGCCACCCCGGCCGATGTCGTGGGGCCGATCTGCGAGAGCGCGGATTGTTTCGCCCAGGACCGCGCGCTGCCCGACCTGCCCCCCGGCACCCGCGTGGCGTTGCTGGATACCGGCGCCTACGGCGCGGTGATGAGCAGCGCCTATAACGCCCGCCCCCGTGCGGCCTCGGTGCTGGTTTCAGGCGGGCAAGCGCAACTGATCACACCGCGGCAAAAGCCTGAGGATCTGTGGGCGGACGAGATCCTGCCGGGTTAGGACATTCCGGCCATGCCCGCCATGGCGGGGGGCCCGAATTGCAGGAGCAGCCCCGCCGCCATGAGCACCACGAGCCCGAGCGCGATTTCCGAGCCGATGCCACGCAGCAGCGCGCCGCGCGAAGCCGGCAGGCGCGGAGTGAACCGCGTGCGATTGAGCACGGCCAAAGCGATGAGTGCCGCCAGTAGTAGCATTTTCGCCAAAGCCACCGCGCCATAGGCCGTGGTAACGAGCGCACCCGGCGCGCCGATCAGTACCCAGTACTGCACGAAGGCGGTAACCAGCAGCGCGGCAACGCACACCATGCCCATCGGCGAGAAGGCCCGCGCCAGCGAGGCGGCGGCGTCCTCGGGCAGGGTTTTCAGTGCCAGATACAGCCCCGGCAAAGCGCCCAGCCAGATTGCGGCCGCGGCCACATGCGCGAGCGACACCGCCAGCAGCAGCGCCCCGACACCGCCCCCCATGGCGGCGCCATGGCCAAGCCAGGATTCCGCCAACACCCCGCCCAGCCCAAGCAACGCCGCCAGGCATGGCCAGCCGCGATGGAACAATGCCGCCGCCAGCAGCAACGCCGCCATGCGCCCCAGCAGCAGCGCGCCGAAGCGGGTGTATTCGGCCACAGTCGGAATGGCGTTGACGATATCCGCCCAGCTTTGCGCGGTGGCGAAATACGCGGTTTGCAGCAGGAACCACCCTGCCCCCGCGATCAGCGCCAGGGCGAAGCTCGACCACGCGACCCGCCTGAGCCCCTGCACGCGCTGGCCCCGCAACAGCGTGGCGGCCAGGAACATCGTGCCGAAAGCCGAAAAATACCCCGCCAGATGCAAGCCACGGCAAAGCCCGCGCAGCAACAGCCAGATGGGGCCGTCCATCAAGGGGTGATGGTGAAGCTGAAGCTGCCCTGGGTTTTGTGGCCGTCATCCGACAGGGCGTGCCAAGTAACGGTATATTTGCCCGGCGCGGTGATGTGCAGGGGCACCGACATCTCGTCCTCATGCCCCGGCACGGGCTGCGGCTTGGCGGTTTGCACCGCTGTGCCATCCGGCCCGTTCACCGTCACGGTGCAGAACGGTACTTCCAGCCCCTCGGTATAGGTCAGCAGCAGCTGCGCGGGCGGTGTGGCGACCACTGCTCCCACGCCCGGCTCGGCGCTCTTGAGAAAGGCGTGGGCAAAGGCCGGGATCGGTGCGAGCACGGCAAGGAGAGGCAGGAAACGTTTCATGGCTTACAGCTGGAACGGGGTGCCGGAGAACAGGGGCTTGCCGATACTGTTGGGGAACAGATCGTCGAAATACAAGTGGAATTCGCCGATCACCCCTAGTCCATGCCCGGAATTGCCGTTGAGCGGCCAGAGCAGCTCGGTGGAGAAGGCGCAATCCTGCCCGGTCCACACCGCGCCGGTGCCAAGCTGGAAGGTGGTGGGATGGTCGGTGGGAGTGAAGGCCGAGCGGCCGGCGGCCGAACTCCAGCCCAGCTCGACCAGCGGGGTGAGATTGGCCAGCGCCGGCGGCAGGCCGTAATCCTTGATCTGCGACTGCAGATACGGGATCGAATATTGCAGGGTCAGGCCGCCGGAATAGGTGGTGACATCCCCGGCGCCCGAGGTGACGCCCGCGTCCGGCACGGTGTAGTCAAACTCGCCGGTGATGGCGAAGGGACGGATGGGCGTGAAGGGGATATCCCCGAGCCCCTTGCCGAAATAGGCGGAGAAGGTCGTGGAGTTGAAACCGTCATCGAACCCCGAGGTGCCGGCGCGGCCGAAATCGCGCTCCACCGCCACCGAGGACATGAACTCATGCTCCGGCATCACGATCCAGCGGTACTTCAGGTCGAGCGCCAGATTGCCCATCCCGCCATGGGTCTTGCCCTTGCCCAGATCAGTCAGGTTGTTCTGGTCGTTGCCGAGCAGGTCCCAGCCATCGCTGACACCAACGGCGAGGTTGTCGAAAATCGTCTTGTCGTACTCAAAGCCCAGGCCGAAATCGGTGGTCTTGCCGTCCGGGCTCGTCACCGAGAAGCTGGGAAGGCTGGCCTCGTCCGCCGTGCCGGGATCGTCGATCAGCAGCGTGTTCACGAACACGCGGTCGCCGGCGATGGCATGGGCATGAGCGGCGGGCGCGGACACGGCAAGTGCCAGCACGAGCAGGGACGCCCCGCCAAGGGCGCGCCGGAAGGTGCGGATCATCATGATATCTATCCTTGGAAGTGGCCGGGCGGGCCGCTCCCGGCCCTGCCCGTGTCGGCGGATCAGAACAGGTTCAGGAGGCGCTGAAACAGGCCGGGCGATTCGTTGCTGTCCTGCGGCGTGGAGCCGGTGGTCACCGGCTGGCCGAGCGCCTGGTTCTCCTGCAGGCGCTTGTTCTCCGCCGGGGCGTTCACCGTGGGCTCGGGCGCCGGGCCGGAGCCCACGAGCTGCGAGACGAAGCCCTGCGGCTTGCTAGCCACCATCGCGTTCTGGTTCACCTGGGCGCGGATGTCGCCCTGCGGGGCGGGGCCGGCCTGCTCCAGCAGAGCCTGCTCGCCCGGGGTGGTGGTGCTCGGCGGCGGGGTAATGGCGTTCTGCGGCGACACGATGTTCGCGCCTGCCTGCGCGGCATCAACCTGCTGCGGGCGCGGCTCGCCCGGATTGGGCTGCTGCAGCTGACCCAGCTCCGGCGGCAGGGAGAGCGGCGCCTCGGTGCCGACCTGGAAGGCGTCGGGCGGATTGGCCTCAAGGCCGAATTCTTTTTTGGTATCCTCTCCGCACCCGGCGAGCGCCAGGGCGAGGACGATGGTGGCGGCGGCAGCTGCAGGGCGGGCGAGAACAGATTTCATGGCGTCTTCCTAACCTTCCCCCGGGTTGGCCGCAACGGGGGGCTTTTGCAACAGGTTTTCCAGCATCAGCGCGATGACGCCGCAGACAATGGCGGAATCCCCGACATTGAACACCCAGGGGTAGTACAGCGCCCCCACATGCACCTGGAGGAAGTCCACCACCGCGCCGAAGCGTAAGCGGTCGATGACATTGCCGATGGCCCCGCCCGCAATGGCGCCGACCGCGACGGTGACGGCCCATTTCTGCGTGCGCCACATCCAGGTGAACAGGGCCAGCACCACGGCGCTGGCAATGAGGGCGAACAGCGCCTTAGCCCCCGCCCCGGCGAACAGCCCGAAGGTGATGCCGTGGTTCCAGACCAGCACGAGGTTGAGCACTGGCGCCACGGTGAGCAGGTGCCCGTCCTGCAACCCCAGCGGGTTGAGGACGAGATATTTGCTCCACTGGTCAGCGCCCAGCACCAGCGCCGCGGCAAGGAACCCAGCCAGACGGCGCATCAGCCCACGGCCTCGCAGCAGCGGCGGCAGAGCGTGGGATGTTTGGCGCTTTCGCCCACCTCCGGCAGCACCTTCCAGCAGCGTTCGCATTTCTGCCCCTGCGCTGCGATGGCGGTGTCGTTTTCGCCAAAGCCGGCGGCAGAGGTGATGCAGATATCCGCCCAGAGTGCTGCGTCATCCAGCACGGCCTGCGCCTCGGTGGAGAGGATCGCCTCCGCCTGGAGCGAGGAACCGATGGCCTTGTCGCGGCGCATTTCCTCGATGGCGCCGGTAACGTTGCCGCGGTGCTCGCGGATCTTGGCGAAGGTCTCGGCCAGCGCGTCATCGCGCCACGCCTCGGGGATCTCGGGGAACGGCTCCAGATGCACCGAGCTTTCCGCGCCGAAGCGGGCGACCCACGCCTCCTCCGCGGTGAAGGGCAGCGCCGGGGCCAGCCAGGTGGTCAGGCAGCGGTGCAGGATATCGAGAAAGCTGCGGCAGGCGCGGCGTTTTTCCGAAGCCGGGGCGTCGCAGTACAGCGTGTCCTTGCGGATATCGAAGTAGAACGCCGAGAGATCCGTGGCGCAGAAATTATGCAGCGCCGGGTACACGCCGGTCCAGTCGTGGCTCTGCACCGCGCCCTGGATTTTGGCGTTCAGCTCCCACAGCCGGTGCAGCATGAACCGCTCCAGCTCGGGGAACTCCGCCTGCTTCTCGGCGTCCGTGAAGCCATCCAGCGAGCCCAGCACCCAGCGCAGCGTGTTGCGCAGACGGCGGTAAAGCTCGGCCTGCTGCTTGAGGATTTCCGGACCGATGCGCAGGTCTTCGGAGGTGTCGGAGTTCATCACCCACAGGCGCAGGATGTCGGCGCCGTATTTGTCGTTCACCTCCTGCGGGGCGGTGACATTGCCGAGCGACTTGGACATCTTGCGGCCCTGCTCGTCCAGCACGAAGCCGTCGGTCAGGATGGCCTTGAACGGCGCCACGCCGCGCGTGCCGACGGATTCCAGCAGCGAGGACTGGAACCAGCCGCGATGCTGGTCGGAGCCTTCCAGATAGAGATCGGCCGGCCAGGGCAGGCCGCGCGCCTCCAGCACGAAGGCGTGGGTCGAGCCGGACTCGAACCACACATCCACGATGTCGAAAATCTGCTCGTAATTTGCAGGATCGTATTTGGCGCCGAGGAAGTCGGACGGCAGGGCGCGCGTACCAGGCATCGGCGCCTTCGGCGCGTGAAAATCTCCACAATGCGCGCCATCACCTCGGCATCGCGCAGCGGCTCATGCGTGGTCTTGTCGACGAAGATGGCGATCGGCACGCCCCAGGCGCGCTGGCGGCGTGATGCACCAGTCCGGGCGGCGATTCGACCATCGAGCCGATGCGGTTGCGGCCGATCTCGGGCACGAACTTCGTCTCGTCGATGGCGGCGAGGGCCTTCTCGCGGATCTTGTCCTCGCCATCCATGCGGATGAACCACTGCGGCGTGGCGCGGAAGATCAGCGGCGCCTTGGAGCGCCAGGAGTGCGGGTAGGAGTGCAGGAACTCGTTCCGGCGCAGCAGCGCGCCGGCTTCCTTCAAGCGCGTCGCAGACGGGATCGGCGGCTTTGTAGACATGCAGCCCGGCGAACAGCGGCACGGATTTGTAGTAGGTGCCGTCATCGGCCACCGTGTCCGGCACGGCGATGCCATGCGCCTTGCAGAGCAGGAAGTCGTCCTCGCCATGGCCGGGCGCGATGTGCACGATGCCGGTGCCCGCCTCCGTGGTCACGAAATCGCCCAGCATCAGCGGCACGGTGAAATCATACCCCGCATCGGCCTTGGCCAGCGGGTGGTGGAAGCGCTTGCCCTCCAGCGCGGCGCCCTTGAATTCCTTCAGCACCGCATGGGCAGCGATGCCGACAGCAGCGGTAAAGTTCTCCAGCAGATCCTTGGAGACGATCAGCTTCTCGCCCGGCACGGCCAAGCTGCCCTCGGCCACGGCATCGACGCGCAGCAGCACGTAGTCGAGCTCATGCCCGGCGGCGAGGCCGCGGTTGCCCGGCATGGTCCAGGGCGTGGTGGTCCAGATGACGACCGAGGCATCAGTCCTCCACCGGCGCGGAACCGCACATAAATCGCGGTGTCCTTCTTGTCGTAATACTCGACCTCGGCTTCCGCGAGCGCGGTCTTCTCCACCGGGCACCACATCACCGGGCGCAGGCCGCGATACAGCGCGCCGTTCAGCAGGAACTTCCCGATCTCGCCCGCAATCGCCGCCTCGGAGGCAAAGTCCATGGTCGCGTAGCGGTTCGCCCAGTCGCCCTCCACGCCCAGGCGCTGGAACTCGGCCGACTGCACGTTCAGCCAGTGCTGCGCGTAGTCGCGGCATTCCTCGCGGAATTCCAGCACCGGCACCTCGTCCTTGTCCTTGTTCTTCTTGCGGTACTGCTCCTCGATCTTCCATTCGATCGGCAGGCCGTGGCAGTCCCAGCCGGGGATGTAGTCGGCATCCTAGCCTGCCATCTGCCGGGTGCGGTTGATGACATCCTTATGAATTTTGTTCAGCGCGTGGCCGATATGCAGGTTGCCGTTCGCGTAGGGCGGGCCGTCATGCAGCATGAATTTCCGCCGCCCCTGCCCCGCCGCGCGGAGCTTCTGCCACAGCCCCATCTCCTCCCAGCGCTTGAGCATCTCGGGCTCGCGCTTGGGCAGGTCGCCGCGCATGGGGAACTCGGTGCGCGGCAGGAATACGGTGGCTTTGTAATCGGGGGTGGTGTCGGTCATGGGCTCAGGGGTTTCTCTTGATTTTCATCGCTGTCAAGCAGGCGGCGGGCCTCGGCGGCATCCAACAGGATCTGCGCCTTCAGCGCCTCGAAACTGGGGAATTTCTGCTCCTCGCGGAGGAAATGGTGCAGGCAGACGGTCAGCTCCCGGCCGTAGAGGTCGGCGGATACGTCGAAGAAATGCGCCTCCAGGCGGGACGCGATGCCGCCCACGGTGGGCCGCAGGCCGACATTTGCCACACCCTTCACCACCGCGCCGCCGATGCGCGTGGTGACGGCATACACGCCGCGCTGCGGCTCCAGATGCCGCCCCAGTGGGATGTTTGCGGTGGGAAAGCCGATGGTGCGGCCCCGCTTGTCGCCGTGCATCACCTCGCCGCGAATGGAGTGCGGGCGCCCGAGCAGGGCCGCCGCGCGTTCCGGGTAGCCGTCCTGGATGAGGCGGCGGATGCGCGAGGAGGAGATCGGTCCCTCGCTGTCCGTTACCGGGGGCACGATGGTCAGCCCCATGCCTAGCGCCTCGGCCCGGGCAGCCAGGAGCGCGACATCGCCGCCGCGCCGGTGGCCGAAAGCGAAATCCGCGCCGCAGACGAGATGCACCGCCCCCAGCCCCTGGTGCAGCACCTCGGAGATAAAGGCCTCGGCGGAGAAATGCGCGAAGGCCGTGTCGAAGGGCAGCTCGTACAGATATTGCACGCCCAGCCCCGCCAGCGCCGCCGCGCGCTCAACCGAGAGCGTCAAGCGGAAGGGCGGGTCCTGCGGGCGGAAGAATTCACGCGGATGCGGCTCGAAGGTGAGCACGGCGCGCGGCACGTCCGGCCGGGCGGCATGGGCGGCGCGCAGCACCGCCGCGTGGCCCAGATGCACGCCATCGAAATTGCCCAGCGCGATGGTGGCACTGCGGGCCTCGGCAGGCAGGCCGCGCCAGTCGTGAAAAATCTTCATGCCGGTGCAAAAGCGCCAACACTTGGCCGCAGGTCAAGGGTGGGGCATGAAGGCCGTGTATTGCAATAGCGGAGCGGGTCATCTCATGCGGGGCATTTTCAGGCTGCTGACGGGTATCGTGGTGGCGTTGACCGTGGTGTGGGCCGGGTTGTGGTGGTACGCGCAGGCGCGGCTGCAGGCGGTGCTGAAGGTCTATGCCGCCGAGATGACGGCGCCGGACGGCTCCACGAACATGAGCTATGACGGCATTTCCGGCGGGGGCTTTCCCTTCGCCGCTACCGCCACGCTGGACAATCCGCGCCTGACCCTGCTGCTGCCGGGCAACGACATACCGGGCCCGCTGGTGCTAGGCCTCAGCCGTGTCACGCTGCGGATCGACGTGTTCAACCCGCTGCTGCTGCATATCGACATGCCGGACAAGATCACCGGCCATGTGCCGCAGGGCGACGGCGCGGTGACCTTCGGCAGCTTCAACGCGACGGCAAAACTGGACCCGGCGGCCCTGTTCAACCAGAATGTTTTCGCCGTCAGCGCCGAGGACGCCGCGGCAACCGACATCAACGTGCTGGCCTCCAGCGGCAGCCTGCAGGTGCTGCATATCGACAGCCTGCGCATGCACCAGACGCTCAACCCCTCGGCCAGCGCGGCGCAGACCGGCCTCGCCCTCACCGAGGATGTGCAGGGTATCGCCCTGCCCGCCTGGCTGGCCCAGTTGCTGCGCGTGCCGTTCAACGGGCAGATGGCGCATCTGGGGCTGAACGTGGCGCTCTCCGGCCCGGTGAACTGGCCAGCCCTGGCGCAGCAGATGCAGACCCAGCCAGAGGGCGCGGACAAGACGAAATTCCTGACCGATGCGCTGCATGGCTGGGCCAGCCAGGGCGGTAGCGGCACGGCCAGCCTGAGCCTGACCGAGGGCCCAACCACGCTGAACGCCAGCGGCACGGTGAAGTTCGACGCCGACGCCCAGCCCAACGGCACCGCGGATGTCACCGCCAACCATCTGGACGCGCTGACCGCCGCGATCGCCACCGCCTATCCGCAAACGCAGGACGCCATCAGCCAGGCCGAGGCACAGCTGGCGCCGTATCTCTCCGCCAGCAGCGCTGGGGGGCAGGAACTGAACATCCACGCCACCTATGGCAGCGGCGGGGTGATGGTGAACGGGAAGAAGGCGGCGGATATGCCGCCGCTGGACTGGAACCTTCTGACCAGCCCGCCCCCGGCCCAGGCGCCGGGCGATGGATCGGGCGCCGCTGCCGGGCAGTAGCCTCCTACTCGGAGGTAATGGGGCCGCACCAGCCGGGGAGATAGGCGGCCTCCTGCCCCTTGGCGAGGCTCCACGCATGCGCCAGGGCCTTGTCCGGGTCCGAGTCCAGCAGATCGGGCTTGACGCGCCGGCGCAGATAATCGGCCCACAGGAACTCGCTGAAGGGTGTCGTGTCCTTGGCGAAGCCGCCGGCCCGGCGCAGCGCCCCGGAGAGGCTGCGATACGGGTCATCCGCCATCTCGCTCACATGCTTGGGCAGGTGCTTCGGGTCACGCCGCTCGCCCGCGGCGTCGTACAGATGCATCCAGGCGCGGTTGTCGAGGTATATCCAGAAGGCCTCGGGCTCCAGCGCTGAGAGATCCGCCACCACGGTGGTCGCCACCTCCTCCACCCCCTCGTCGTGCAGGGCGCGGGCGAGATGGTGATGATCGATGATATAGGGCTTGCCCTTCGGCCCCAGCACCACGGGGATAAGGTGCGTGCCCAGATATTCCGCCTTGTCCTCCGCCGCGCGGGTGCGCCACTCCTCGCGCTTCTGCGCCACCTCGCGCAGGCCGACGGTGAGCTGCGTCGGCCGTAAATGCTTTATCTGGACGGGAACCAGCCGAGGTTCGCGCGCGAATGTCATGATGCCCTCATGCGACAAGGCCACGCCGCGAACAGGACCTTCCTGTCACGGCGTGGCCATGATGCCAAAGACAAGGGCGCGGTCAAGCGATTAGATCAAACCCGACCCAAAATCGCCCGCCGCGCCGGGAAGCGGTTACTGATCGGCTGAGGCAGCCTTGTCGATCTGGTTCTGCATGGCGGTGAGCAGGGCCGAGACATTGCCGCCATTATCGGTGATGACGGAGGCGTAGTCATTACGCGTGGTGATGCGCATCGAGGTCCCCGCCACGATCACGTCCACGATCTGCGGCTTGCCGCCGACCTCCTGCACATCCCAGCCGACATCGGCCGGGGCCTTGCCCGGGGTGGTGATGGTGGTGTCCACCAGCATGCCGTCGCCCTGCGGCGTGGCGGCGTTCACGGTGAAGCTGACACCCTGATACGCCTTGATCTGGTAGGTGATGTTGTACGAGAGCAGCTGGTGGAAGAGCTGCTGGAACTTGTCGTGCTGCGCCGGGGTCGCGATATTAATGTAGCGCCCAAGCACGTAGTCCCCCACCTGGTCCACGGCGACGATCTGGTTCACCAGCGTGCGCAGCTGCGTGGCCCTGTCAGTCGGCGAGCCGCCGCCATTGACGATGGTCACCAGTTGCTGACCGGACTGGTCGATGAAGGCCTTGGCGGAGTCGGCGGTCACGGCTTGCGCCCGGGTGGCGGTCGCCATCATGCCCAGAAGCGGCGCGGCCATGGCGGCGCCCAGAATAAAGCGGCGGAAATGCATGTCTGTCCTCGTGTTCTAAGCGTCAGTGAACGTAGTACGGCGTGCCGGGAGCGCCATTGGCCCCCTGCAGGTCGTGCTGCCTAATCAACTGTATCTGTGAGTCACGAGATTGGCGATAAAGGCTCCGGAATGTGGCATACGGATCCAGCGCCGTGGCGTTGATCTGGTCGATCGTGTCGAGCAGGCCAGCGCGGGTGTTGATCAGGTGAATACCGCCCTCGGCATAGCCGAAATCGCTGAGCGCATCGCTCGCGGGCGCCAGTTCCATCGGCGTGCCGTACAATTCGGCGGGGATGTTCGCGGCATCGCGCACGCCGGACGGGCCGAACACCGGCAGGTACAGGTAAGGGCCGGGCGGCACGTTCCACATAGCCAAGGTAAGGCCCACATCTGTGTCCGTTTCCTTGTAGCCGAGCGCGCTCGCGGGGTCGAAAATGCCGCCAATGCCGATGGTGGAGTTGATCAGGAAGCGCATGAACGAGGTGCCGGCGTCGGTCGGCATGCCTTCCGCCATGAAGTTGATGGTGCGCGCCGGCTCGTTGATATTGCTGGCGAAGTAGCCGACATGGTTGCGGATGGGCTGGGTGGTGACAGCCACGTACCCCTTGGCCACCGGCTTCATGACGTAGCGGTCCAGCGTGTTGTTGAACCGGAAGAAGGCCCGATTGGTCGGCTCCAGCGGGTCGTTGAGCTGCTGATAAGCCTGATAATCGGCGGTGTCCGATTTCGGCGGCGGGGTGGCGCAGCCGGAAAGGCCGATCGCCAGCAGCGATGCGCCAAGACCAAAAACCTGCCCGAGCCGGCGTTTAATGCCTGTCACGTGATTTACCCGCACCTGTCTGTCTCCTTCGCGGCGCTCCCCAAGGGGCCGCGCAGCTAATGCTATGTAATGTTCATTAACTCGGCTTCAACGCGGATGCTACCTCCAGCCTGGCATATGAGTTAGACCTTGCGCAAATGTGGCCGTACTGCCACGACACGGGTCCGACGGAGTTATAGTAAGAAATGCCCCATTCCCCTCACCCCGATACGCTGGAACGCTGGGCCTCCGGCACGCGCATCGCCCCGCTGCCGGCGCGTGAAGGCTTGGCCCCGCCGGCCATTTCCTTCGAGTTCTTCCCGCCCAAGACCCCGGCGCTGGAAACCCAGCTCTGGGCCTGCATCGAGCGTCTGGCTACGTTGCGCCCGAATTTCGTCTCGGTCACCTACGGCGCGGGCGGCAGCACGCAGGAGCGCACCCACGCCACTGTGGTGCGCATCGTGCAGGAGACCGAGCTGACCCCGGCGGCGCATCTCACCTGCGTCGGCGCCCGCGCGAGGCTGTGGACGAGGTCGCCCGGCGCTACTGGGCGGCGGGGGTGCGGCACATCGTCGCCCTGCGCGGCGACCCGCCGAGCGGCGAGGCCTACACGCCGTATCCGGGCGGCTACGCCTTCGCCGCCGATCTGGTGGCCGGGCTGAGGAAGGTCGCGGATTTCGAGATCACCGTCGCCGCCTATCCGGAGACGCATCCGCAGGCGTTGAGCCCGGAAGCGGACCTCGACAACCTCAAGCGCAAGCTCGATGCCGGGGCGACGCGGGCGATCAGCCAGGTGTTCTTCGATAACGGCATCTTCCTGCGATTCCTCGACCGTGCGCTCGCCGCCGGGATCAAGGCGCCGATCGTGCCGGGCATCATGCCGGTCACCAACTTCACCCAGGCGGAGAAATTCTGCGCCGCCTGCGGCACCTCCGTGCCGAAATGGATGGCGGGGATGTTCGAGGGGCTGGATGACGACGCGGAGACGCGGCGCATGGTTGCGGCGGCGATGGCGGCCGAGCAGGTGCGGCTGCTGCAGGCCAACGGCATCGACGAGTTCCACTTCTACACGCTGAACCGGCCGGACCTGACCTATGCCATCGCCCGCATCCTGGGCGTGAAGCCGCAGCCCACAGCCGAATGAGCGACTATCTCGCCCGGCTGAACCCGGCCCAGCGCGAGGCCGTGGAGACCATCGACGGGCCGCTGCTGGTGCTGGCCGGCGCCGGCACCGGCAAGACCCGCGTGCTGACCACCCGCTTCGCCCATATCCTGCTCACCAGCCGCGCCTTCCCCAGCCAGGTGCTGGCCGTCACCTTCACCAACAAGGCGGCGCGCGAGATGCGCGAGCGCGTCGGCGAAATCCTCGGCCGGCCGGTGGAAGGGCTGTGGCTCGGCACGTTCCACGCGCTGTGCGCGCGCATGCTGCGCCGCCACGCCGAGCGCGTGGGGCTGACGAGCACTTTTCGATCCTGGACACCGACGACCAGATGCGCCTGCTGAAGCAGGTGATGGAGGCGGAGCGGGTGGACATCAAGCGCTGGCCCGCCGAACGCGCTGATGGCGCTGATCCAGCGCTGGAAGGACCGAGGGCTGCCTGCCCGGTGAGCATCCCGGCCAGCGAGGTCACCGATTTCGCCGAACGGCAAGGCACGAGGCACTGTACAAGGCCTACCAGGAGCGGCTGCGCGCGCTGAACGCCGCGGATTTCGGCGATCTGCTGCTGCACATGACCGAGCATCCTGCTGAAGACCACGCCGGAGGTGCTGGCGCACTATCACCGCATGTTCCGCTACATCCTGGTGGACGAGTACCAGGACACCAACCTGGTGCAGTATCTCTGGCTGCGGCTGCTGGCGCAGGGGCACAAGAACATCTGCTGCGTCGGCGACGACGACCAGATCGATCTATTCCTGGCGCGGCGCCGAGGTGGAGAACATCCTGCGATTCGAGCAGGATTTCCCCGGCGCCAAGATCATCCGGCTGGAGGCGAATTACCGCTCCACCGCGCCGATCCTGGCCGCGGCCTCGGCACTGATCGCGCATAACGAGGGGCGGCTGGGCAAGACGCTGCACGCCGGGCGGCGCCGACGCCGACGGCGAGCAGGTGGAGGTGGTCGGCGCTGTGGGACTCCGAGGAGGAGGCCCGCATGGTCGGCGAGCGCATCGAGGCGCTGCGGCGCGACGGGGCATAAGCTCGCCGAAATCGCCATCCTGGTGCGCGCCGGCTTCCAGACCCGCGCCTTCGAGGAGCGGCTGATCGACGCTCGGCATCCCCTACCGCGTCGTCGGCGGGCCTGCGCTTCTACGAGCGCGCGGAAATCCGCGACGCCATCGCCTATATGCGCATGCTGGTGCAGCCGGCGGACGACCTGGCCTTCGAGCGCATCGTCAACGTGCCCAGGCGCGGCGTGGGCGAAGCGGCGCTGCGCGCTGATGCACGAGGCGGCGCGGGCGGCGAACATCCCGCTCTACGCCGCCGCCGAGAAGCTGGTGGCCGAGGGCGGGTTCAAGGGCAAGCTGCGCGAGACGCTGCGGCGGACTGCTGGAGGGCTTCGACGCGCTGGCGCGAGCATGCTGGCGGCGCGACGGCCAGGTGGTGGCACTGGAGGCCGCTGCTGGACGAGAGCGGCTATCATCGCCATGTGGAAGGACGACAAATCGCCCGACGCGCCGGGGCGGCTGGAGAACCTGAAGGAACTGGTCCGCGCTCTGGCGGATTTCGAGACCCTGGCCGCAATTCCTCGACCACGTGTCACTGGTGATGGAGAACGACGAGCAGGCCGGGGACGACAAGCTCTCGATGATGACGCTGCACGGCGCCAAGGGGCTGGAGTTCGACACCGTGTTCCTGCCCGGCTGGGAGGAGGGCCTGTTCCCCAACCAGCGCGCGCTGGACGAGGGCGGAAACAAGAGCCTGGAGGAGGAGCGGCGGCTCGCCTATGTCGGCATGACCCGCGCGCGGCGGCGGGCGATCATCAGCCACGCCGCGCGGCGCAAGAGCTATGCCAACTGGCAGGACGCCATCCCCAGCCGGTTCATCGACGAGCTGCCGGAAGACATGCTGCGCCATTCCGGCTCGGCGCAGACGCAACCCTCGCGCCAGCCGCATATTTCGGCGGGCTTCCCGGTGCTGGCCAAGCGCCCGGCGGCGGCGCCAAGCAAGATCCCCGTCGGGGCACGGGTCTTCCACCAGAAATTCGGCTATGGCCGGGTCATCGCCGTGGAGGACGACCGGCTGGATATTGATTTCGAGACCTCTGGAGAGAAGCGCGTGCTGGACCGCTTCGTGGAACGACATGACACCTGAATTGCTGGACTGCATTACCATCCGCGTGCCCGCGGATGCGCTGGAAACCTTCGAGGCGGCGCTCTCCAGCGTCTGCCGCGCCGTGTCCTTCTACCATGACGAAGACATGGACGAGTGGGACATCCAGGGCGTGAAGGAGCGCGGCGAGTACGAAGACGAGTTGGAATCCGCGCTGCTGGTGGCACGGATCGTCTCGGGGCTGGAGCCGGAGGTCGACCCGCACGCTGGTGCCGGTGGCCGGCTGGCTGGCGCGCACGCAGATGGCCTTCCCCGAGCAGCTCATCGGCAGCCGCTTCGTGGTGCGCGGCACGCATATTTCCGACCCGCCCATCCCCGGGCGCATCACCCTCACGCTGGACGCCGGACTCGCCTTCGGCACCGGCGAGCATAACTCCACGCGCGGCTGCCTGCTGGCGCTGGAGCGCCTGGCCAAATACCACCATCCGCGCCGGATTCTCGACCTCGGCACCGGCTCAGGCATTCTGGCAATCGCGGCGGCGAAGCTGCTGCACCAGAAGGTGCTGGCCTCGGACATCGATTTCCGCGCCGCGCGCGTCGCCAACGCCAACGCCAAGCTGAACGGCGTGGCGGGGCTGGTTCACGCCATCCGCGCCGATGGCTGGGTGGATAAACAAATTACACGCACCGCGCCTTATGATCTTGTGTTCGCCAATATTTTGGCGCGCCCGCTCTGCGCCATGGCGCATCAGCTCGGCGATAAGCTGGCCCCGGGCGGCGTGGCGATTCTCGCCGGGCTGCTGAATACGCAGGTGAACTGGGTGCTTTCCGCGCATCGCCGCGCCGGGCTGCACCTGGAACACCGGATTGTGGATGGGGCTTGGTCGATTCTCACGTTGAGGAAGTAGGGGGAGTGCATATTCGCCCGACGAAAACAGCCCTTATCAGGTCAAAATTCGTCTTCCGAATAGAGAGACTCTTGAGCACTCCTTAGCTTATCAAGAGGAACTTCAATCTTACCAAAATCAAAGTTATACATCGGCATCTGCCACATCCGATACAAAGAATGAATGTGATCCCTGTCTGCCCGCTCAGTAATCAAACCAGCGGCCTCAAATTTTTTCAGCATTTCTTGCTTTAAAGTTCGGGTATTAACATCCTCATCAACAGCAAAGTTAATCTGCCCCCAAACGTCATGCATAATTTTGAGGCCTTCCACAGTAAAGGCACCAACCGCCTCAAGCGCCTCGGCTACTCTGAACGACTTTGAGAACGGACCACCAAGCAAAGATTTTCTTTCTCTCGGCAAACTCCAATCCGCCGGTGACGTCCAACTCAACTCACCGCCACCGGTTCGTCCGATATCGGCATAAAGTATGCTTTCTCGGACAAGTAGTTCCCAGTTTGGCATGATACATTCGCTGTATTCGCCCTCAAGGTAGTGAGAACGTCTCCGAATATCGACATATTGCCTAATTTCTTGGGCGGAACCTTGCCAACTCTGGGCATCCGAATAGATGAGGCGTGCCAAGTGATCATAAAACCATCTCATCATCGGCCCTATTCGTGAATTGATGTGTTTCGCGGGACACCGAACCACATCAACCAAAATCAAAATCTTGGCCGCTTCCTCGTCCGCATGTCCTTCAAGAATCTCTGCTTCCCGAGGGAAGTCAACCATTGCAGCAGAAGCACCCATAAGGGAACGCGCGCTGTCGAAAATAATCGGCAATCCGTCCGCGATAAATTCCAATCGCCTTTTCGCCGTCATTTCACAAAGCTGTTTGGCCTGCCCCAAACCAATGTCTGAAGATTTCTTCGCCGTACCCAAATTCTGCCTACCTCCGAATATCCGTACCGACGCTTCAATCTAAAATAAAAAAGGCCGGGTTTCCCCGGCCTTTTTCGTCTTATTTACCCAGCGCCATGACGATTTCTTCCGTCATCTTCTTGGCATCGCCGAACAGCATCATCGTGTTGTCGCGGAAGAACAGCTCGTTATCCACACCCGCGTAGCCGGAGGCCATCGAGCGCTTCACGAACAGCACGGTCTTGGCCTTGTCCACTTCCAGGATCGGCATGCCGAAGATCGGGCTGGCCGGGTTGGTCTTGGCGGCCGGGTTGGTCACGTCGTTGGCGCCGATCACGTACACCACATCCGCGGTGGCGAACTCGTTGTTGATCTGCTCCAGCTCGAACACATCGTCATACGGCACGCTGGCTTCGGCCAGCAGCACGTTCATGTGGCCGGGCATACGGCCGGCGACGGGGTGAATGGCGTATTTCACCTCGACATTGTCTTCCTTCAGGATGTCCGCCATCTCGCGCAGCGCGTGCTGCGCGTGCGCCACGGCCATGCCGTAACCCGGCACGACGATGACCTTCGAGGCGTTCTTCATGATGAAAGCGGCATCTTCCGCGGAGCCGATCTTCACCGCCTTGTCGCCCCCGCCCGGGCCAGCCGCAGCGGCTTCGCCGGTCGTGCCGAACCCGCCAGCGATGACGTTGATGATCGAGCGGTTCATGCCCTTGCACATGATGTAGGACAGGATCGCGCCCGAGGAGCCGACCAGCGCGCCGGTCACGATCAGCGCCAGGTTGCCGATGGTGAAGCCGATGCCCGAGGCCGCCCAGCCGGAATAGGAGTTCAGCATCGAGACCACGACTGGCATATCCGCGCCGCCGATCGGGATGATCAGCAGGAAGCCCAGGGCCAGCGCCGCGAGGGCGATGAGCGTGAACAGGATGAAGCTGCCGCCGGAGAACACGAAGGCGATGATCAGCAGCAGGATGAGGATGCCGATGCCCGCATTCAGCTGGTGCTGGCCCTTGAAGGTGATCGGCGTGCCGCTCATCAGCGCCTGCAGCTTGGCGAAGGCGATCAGCGACCCGGTGAAGGTGATGGCGCCGATGGCAAGGCCGAGCGACATCTCGATCAGGCTTTCGATATGGATGTGGTGCGGCGTGCCGATGCCGAAGCTCTGCGGCGCGTTCAGCGCCGAAGCGGCGACGAACACGGCGGCCAGACCGACCAGCGAGTGGAAGGCCGCGACCAGCTGCGGCAGCGCCGTCATCTTGATCTTCTGCGCCACGACGAGGCCGATGCTGCCGCCAATGGCGATGCCGAGCAGGATGGTCAGCCCCCAGCCGAAGCTCATGCCCCCGATTCAGGAAGGTGGCAACGATGGCGATGACCATGCCGATGATGCCGAGCTGGTTGCCCCGGCGCGACGTGGTGGGGTGCGAGAGGCCGCGCAGCGCCAGGATAAACAGGACCGCCGCGACGAGATACGCGAATGAGGTAAGAGACTGGTTCATCGGGGGCGCCTCACTTCTTCTTGAACATGGCAAGCATGCGGTTGGTCACCGCGAAGCCGCCAAAGATGTTGACGCTGACCAGCACCACGGCGAGGAAGCCGAAGAGATGGGCGATGAGGCTGCCATGTAGCCCGGTAGCGAGCATGGCGCCGACGATGATGACCGAGGAAATGGCGTTGGTGACAGCCATCAGCGGCGAGTGCAGCGCCGGGGTGACGCTCCACACCACGTAATAGCCGACGAAGATGGCCAGCACGAAGATGCTGAACAGGTACACGAAGGGCGCGGCCGGCGCCGCGTTCTGCGCGGCGATGGCAGCCACGCCGGCGGCGTTCTGCGCCAGGATGGATGCCTGGTGGGCGAGGTCAGCCGCCTGCGCGGCCAGATCTGCGGGTGTCATGTTATTCTTCCTCCCTTAAGCGGCGGGCTTGAAGTTGGGGTGAACAATCTCGCCGCCCTTGGTGAGCAGCGCGCCCTTGATGATGTCGTCGGTCTCGGTGAGCTTCGGCGCCTTGGCGTCCTTGTCCCAGAAGGTGGTGAGGAAGGTGAGCAGGTTGCGCGCGTAGAGCGCGCTCGCCGCCACGGCGATGCGGGCCGGCCAGTTGCGATGGCCGAGAATGGTCACGCCGTTCGGGGTGGTGATCACCTCGCCCGGCACGGTCTCGGCGCAATTGCCGCCGGCTTCGGCCGCGAGATCGACGATGATCGAGCCCGCCTTCATCGAGGCCACCATCTCGGAGGTGACGATGACCGGCGCCTTGCGGCCCTGCACCAGCGCCGTGCAGACGACGATGTCGTTCTTGGCCACGGTGGCGGCCATCAGATCAGCCTGCTTCTTGCGGAATTCGTCGGACATCTGCCCGGCATAGGGGCCGGTCTGCTTGGCGGATTCCTCGTCATCCACGCCGACATAGGTGGCGCCGAGGGACTTGATCTCCTCCTTGGCGGCGGGGCGGACATCGGTGGCGGAGACGATACCGCCCAGGCGGCGGGCGGTGGCGATGGCCTGCAGGCCCGCCACGCCGGCGCCGATGACGAAAACGCGCGCGGGCGGCACGGTGCCGGCGGCGGTCATCATCATGGGGAAGCCGCGCGTGAAGGCGCCGGCGGCCTCGATCACACCCCGGAAACCGGCCAGGTTCGCCTGGGAGGACAGCACGTCCATGCTCTGGGCGCGGGTGATGCGCGGCAGCAGCTCAAGGCCGACCGCGTCGATCTTGGCGGCGGCCAGCGCCGGGGCCAGAGCCGGGTCGGACGCAGCACCCAGCGTGGCGACGACCAGCGTGCCCGGGGCGATCAGCGCGCGCACGGCCTCATCCGGCGCATTAACAGCGAACACAATGCCAGCCCCGGCCAGGGCGGCTGCGGCATCGGCCACGATCTCCGCGCCCGCGGCAGCGAATTCCTGGTCCGAAATGGCCGCCCCAATGCCGGCGCCAGCTTCCACGGCGACGGTCAGGCCCAGAGCCAGAAGTTTTTTCACTGTATCGGGCGTTGCCGCGACGCGGGCTTCTCCCGCACGACGTTCCTTCAATACCGCGAGACGCATCTACCAATCCCTTGTTTATTACCCAATTGCACTGCAGCATGCAGGAGCCAGAACAATTATTCAAGCCTGCCCAGGCCTTAACACATACCACATGCTACGATCGCGCACCAAAGACAGGGAATGACCGCCAACGCAATAGCTTTTGTTTCGCCAGGCGGTTGCCCCCCTGCCCGCGCCTTACGTGATGACGACGGCGACGTGGCCCTTTTCCGCCGAAACGCCGATATATTTGTAGGACAGCCCGGTGCTGGCAATGAACTCCTGGAACGCCTTGTACTCGTGCGCCCGCCAGCCGGGATAATTGAAATATTCATCGAACAGAATGACCGTGCCCGGCCCGATGCGCTCGCGCAGTTCAGAGAAGATCGTCACCGTGCTTGAATAGATATCGCAATCGACATGGATGAACGCCGCCGGACCAGGATTCGCGGCAATGAAGCCCGGCAGGGTCTCATTGAACCAGCCCGGATGCAGAGTGGCATTGGCCGGAACCTTGGGCAGCCTGCCGCGCTGGGTAAAGGCGCCGGTTTTTTCCCTGGTTCCGCGCCAGTCCTCCGGCAGGCCGCCGAAACTGTCGAACCCATGCACCTGGCGCGGGGTGAGTCCGGCGAGGTGGCGCAGCGAGGCACCGTTGGCGACGCCGAACTCCACCACCAGCCCCTCATTCGGTGCCTGGCCGAAGGAAAATTTCATCAATTCGTCACGGTCAGCCAGGACCATCGCCTCCGGCATGTTGGCGATGATGTACTCCACAGCCTCCTTCTTGGCGTGCAGGCGCAGGTCAAGCCACAAATCATTCACATAGAGCGTGTGCAGCAGCTTGCGGTAGGTCCGGCCGAGCATGCCCTCGAGCAAAAAGCCCCGCTTCAGAATGGCCATCGCTTGTTTCCGCTCCCTTGTTTTGGGCGCCTATTTAGCCTGTGGCACCCCGGCGGCAAGTAGGGCCTCCTGCTGGCGCGCGGTCAAGGTCGCCTCGTCGAACCCGGCGATGGTCTCCTCGAACAGCCGCGCCCAGTTCAGCTCCGCGCCGAGGCGCAGGAACACCGCGCCCAGGCCGATGGCCGAGCGGTCCATGAGCACGAATTCCCGCGGCGGTTTCACGCCCCCGGTGCGCTGCAGCCCGGCATGCACGCTGCTCTGCCACCTCGCGGCCGAAATCGGTGCCGCCGCCTTCCTGGATGGGCCGCACGCGGTCGTCGATCAGCGGCTCGTAGAGGAAGTGCGCCCAATCGTTGAGCACCTCGATCTGCTCATCGGTGATGCCGGTGAAGCCCCAGATGTCATAGGCGTGCTTGGCGCGGGCGATGTCCTTGTCGCGCACCGCGGCGTAGAGCTCCAGCACGCCGGCGACGAACTTGGCATCGAACACGCGGATCGAGCCGTAATCCAGCAGGTTCAGCCCGCCCGCCTCGTTCACCTGGTAATTGCCCAGATGCGGGTCGCCATGGATGATGCCGTAGCGGTAGAACGGGATATACCAGGCGCGGAACAAAGCGTCGGCCAGCGCGTTGCGCTGCTCCTGGGTGGGGTTCTGCTCCAGCCACGCCTTGAAGCCGGTGCCGTCGCAGCCAGTTCATGGTGAGCAGGCGCTTGGTGCTGTAGCCCTCCACCGGCACCGGCACGTTCACATCCGGCACGTCCTTCAGCATCAGGCCGTAGAGGCGCATCTGCGCGGCCTCGCGCGTGTAGTCCAGCTCCTCGCGCAGCCGCTCGGAAAGCTCCACGTAGATGTCATCCTGGTGGATGGCGTTGTCCATGCGCTTATAGATGGCCATGGCCAGCTTCACCTGGCGCAGATCGGCCTCGATCACCGTGCGGCATGTCCGGGTATTGCAGCTTCACCGCCACGTCGCGGCCATCCGGCAAGGTGGCGCGGTGCACCTGGCCCAGGCTGGCTGCCGCCAGCGCCTCATGGCTGAAGCTCGCGAACTTCTTCTCCCAGTCCGGCCCCAGCTCGCCCGCCATGCGGCGGCGCACGAAGGTCCAGCCCATGGCCGGCGCATTGGCCTGCAGCTCCGCCAGCTGTGCGGCGTATTCCGGCGGCAGCGCATCCGGCACGGTGGACAGGAACTGCGCCACCTTCATCATCGGCCCCTTGAGGCTGCCGAGCAGAGCTTTCAGGTCCTCGGCATGGCGGGCCGGTCGGTCTTGATGCCGAACACCCGCTCGCCCGCGATGCGCGCGGCGATGCCGCCCACCGCGCCCGAGGTGCGGGCCATGCGGCGCACTTCGCCGAACAGGCTGCTGCCTTCACGCTCGGTCATTGCGCGGCCAGCTCGTCGATGAAGCCGGCGATCACGTCCAGCCCCTTGTTCCAGAATGCGGGTCCGAAGCGTCCAGCCCGAAGGGGGCGAGCAGTTCCTTGTGCCGCTTGGTGCCGCCGGCGCGCAGCATGTCGCAGATATTTGGCGACGAAGCCGGGTTGTCCGCGCTCTCCTGGAACACGGCGTAGAGCGCGTTCACCAGGCAATCGCCGAACGCATAGGCATAGACATAGAACGGCGAGTGGATGAAATGCGGCACATAGGCCCAGAACAGCCGGTATTCCGGCGTCGAAATCGAACGCCGGGCCGAGGCTTTCCGTCTGCACCTCCAGCCAGATCTCGCCGATGCGCTCGGGCAGCAGCTCGCCGGTGCGGCGCTCGTCATGCAGCTGCGCTCGAACTCGTAGAAGGCGATCTGCCGCACCACCGTGTTCAGCATGTCCTCGACCTTCGCGGCCAGCATGATTGCGCCGGCGCCGGGTCGCTCTCGGCATCCAGCAGCGCGCGGAAGGTCAGCATCTCGCCGAACACGCTGGCGGTTTCGGCCAGGGTCAGCGGCGTGCCGGACATCAGGTAGCCCTGCGGTCGCCGCCAGCACCTGATGCACGCCATGGCCCAGCTCATGCGCCAGCGTCATCACGTCGCGCGTGCGGCCATGGTAGTTCAGCAGCACGATAAGGATGCGCCGAGGGCACGGTGGGATGCGCGAAGGCGCCGCCGGATTTGCCCGGGCGCGGGGCGGCGTCGATCCAGGGCTTCTCGAAGAACGGCCTGATGGTGTCAGCAAGCTCCGGGCTGAAGGCGCCGTAGGCGTCCAGCACCGGGTCTTGCGCCTCGGCCCAGGCGATCGGCTTGTCGGCATCGCCGGGCAGCGGCGCGTTGCGGTCCCAGTGCTGCAGCTTTGCCAGCCCGAGCCATTTCGCCTTCATGCGCGTAATAGCGGTGCGACAGCCGGGCGTAGGCGGATTTCACCGCCGAGACCAGCGCGTCCACCACCTCGTCCTCCACCATGTTGGCGCGGTTGCGGAAGGCGGCCGGCGCGGGTAGTGCCGCCACTGGTCGATGATCTCCTTGTCCTTGGCCAGCGTGTTGGTGATCAGCGAGAACAGCTTCTCCTGCCGGGCCATGCCTTCGCCGATCGCCTGGCCGGCGGCTTCGCGCACGGCGCGGTCCGCGTCGGACAGCTTGTTCAGCGCGGCGGTGAGCGTCAGCTCCTCGCCGTTCACGTTCACCCGCATGGCGGCGATGGTCTCGTCGAACAGCCGGCTCCAGGCGGCGTGGCCGGTCACTTCCTTCTCGTGCAGCAGCTTCTCCAGCTCGTCGGAAAGCTGGTGCGGCCGGAACACGCGCAGGTCGCGCAGCCAGGGCGGCATAGCGCGCCAGCGCCGGGTCGCGCAGCTTGTCGCTCCAGCGCCGCTTCCTCCAGCCGGTTCAGCTCCAGCGTGAAGAACAGCATGTGCGTGCTGATCGACGGTCACCCGCTCGGTGATCGTCTGGTAGAAGCGGCCGTTCGCCGGGTTGGACGAATCGGCCGCGAACAGCAGCTGGGCGTAGGAGGAGAGCCTGCCCATGGCCTCCTGCAGCGCCTCGTATTCGCGCACGGCTTCGGCCAGCTCCGCGCCGGGGAGCGCCGCCAGTTTGCCGGCATAGCGCGGCGGAGAACACCTCGGCCCGCGCCTGCGTGGCCTTGAGGTCGGCGGCGATGCGCGGGTCTTCCGGGCTTTCGTACAGATCGCGCAGGTCCCAGTCTGGCAGGGAGCCCTCCACGCCGCCCGCCAAGCCTTCGGGGTGCCGCATGATCCTGGTCTCGGTCATCGCTCAATCCGCTCCTTTATCCGTCCCACAGATTTAGGCCGAACCGCGCGAAGGTCAAACCAGGCGGCGCGGTTGGCAGCGCGGTGCAAACCCCATAATCCTGATGGCATGACGGGAATTACACTGCGCCGGGAAGCCGGTCCTCTCGGCCTGCTTTTCGCCAGCATCGGCGGCATGGTCGGCTCCGGCTGGCTGTTCGGCGCGCTCAACGCCGCCAAGATCGCGGGGCCGGCGGCGATGATCTCCTGGGTGATCGGCGGGTGTGCCGTGCTGCTGCTGGCGTTCGTCTATGCCGAGCTTTCCACCATGTTCCCGCGTCCAGGGGCGGTGATCCTGTTCCCGCAACTCTGCTTCGGCGACCTCGCGGCGCAGATCATGAGCTGGGTGAATTTCCTCGCCTATGTCGCGGTGTCTCCGGTCGAGGCCGTGGCGGTGGTCTCCTACGCCGCGAATTTCTGGCCGGGCCTGGCGCAGGGCGGCGTGCTGACGGGGCCGGGGCTGGCCGCCGCGGTGGCGCTGATGGCGCTGTTCGTTGTCATCAACATGTTCGCCATCCGGCTGGTGCTTGCGGTGAACAATGCCATCACCTGGTGGAAGCTCGCCGTGCCGGCGGGGACCGTGGTGGCGCTCATCGCTGTGCATTTCCGGGTGCAGAACTTCACCCAGTTCGGCTTCGCCCCCGCGGGCGCCGGGGGCGTGCTCGCCGCTGTCTCCGGCTCGGGCATCATCTTCACCTATCTCGGCTTTCGGCAAGCCATCGAGCTGGCGGGCGAATCCGGCAATCCGCACCGCAACTTGCCCTTCGCGATCATCGGCTCGGTGCTGTTCTGCATCCTGCTCTATGCCGGGCTGCAACTGGCCTTCATCGGCGCGCTGCCGCCGCAAGCCCTGGCGCATGGCTGGGCGGAGTTGAAATTCCCGGGCGTCTCTGGCCCGTTCGCCGGGCTGGCGGCCATGCTCGGCCTGCCCTGGCTGGCGGCGGCCTTGTATGCCGACGCGGCGATCTCCCCCAGCGGCGCCGGGATCATCTACAACACCACGGCGGCGCGGGTGATCTATGCCAGCGCGCATGGCGGGCTGATGCCGCGCCGGCTCACCCGGCTCTCCGGCAGCGGCGTGCCGCTCGCAAGCCTCGGCCTCGCCTTTGCCGCTGGGCTGCTGTTCCTGCTGCCCTTGCCCTCCTGGCGGCAGCTGGTGACGTATATTTCCTCCATCGGCGTGCTGGCCTACGGCACCGGGCCGGTGGTGCTGGCCTGCTTCCGCGCCACGCTGCCGGAGGCGCAGTTCCCCCGGCCGTTCCGCCTCGCCGCCGCGCAGGCGCTCGCCCCGGCGGCGTTCATCATCGGCAATCTCGTGGTGTTCTGGGCCGGAGCGGCGGTAACGAACCATCTCTTCGGCGCGCTGCTGGCGGCGTTCCTGGCCTATTGCGGCTGGCAACTGGCTACGCGCAAAACGCTGCGGCATTTGCACTGGCGGGGTGCCGCATGGTTGCTCCCCTACTTCGCGGGACTATGGCTGATCACTTGGCTCGGCCCGCTGCATGGGCTGGGCTGGCTCGGCCAGGGCAGTGGTGCTGCGGCCATCGCGGTGTTCAGCATGCTGATCCTGGCGCTGGCCCGGCGCTGCGCCCTACCCGACCCGGCTACGGCAAAAGCCAGGTTCGGCCACGCATCTTGAACCGCCGCGCCGCCAGGCTCACCTCAGAGCCTGTGCGGAGAACAGCCATGGCCTATGAGTTGTACTACTGGGACGGGTTGCAGGGGCGCGGCGAATTCGTCCGGCTAGCCCTGGAGGCCGCAGGGGCGGACTATACCGACATGGCGCGGCAGCCAGATGGCACCGAAAAAATGATGAAGTTCCTGGAGAGCCGGAAAACCCCGCATATCCCCTTCGCGCCGCCATTTCTGAAGCATGGGGAGGTGATCGTCTCCCATGTCGCGAACATCCTGCTCTATCTTGGGCCCCGGCTCGGCCTCGCCCCGGCGGATGAAGCCGGCCGGTATTTCGCGCATGGGCTGCAGCTCACCATTACGGACATGGTGGCGGAGATTCACGACACCCACCACCCGATTGCCAGCAGCCTGTATTACGAGGACCAGAAGGAGGCGGCGCTGGCGCGGGCCACGGCGTTTCTGCGCGACCGTTTGCCGAAATTTCTCTCCTATTTCGAGCGTGTGCTGCAGCAGAACCCGGACGGTCCGGCCCATGCGGTGGGCGGCGCGCTGTCCTACGTGGATACGTCTCTGTTCCAGCTCGCGGATGGCCTGCTGTACGCCTTCCCCAAGGCCATGCGGGGCTGGAGCAACGATTATCCGGCGCTGGAGGCGCTGCACCGCGCCGTGCGGCGAAGGAAAAACATCGCCGGCTATCTCGGCTCGGCGCGGCGCATCGCCTTCAATAAATCGGGCATTTTCAGGCATTATCCGGAGCTGGATCAGACTCCGGACTGAGAGTCACAGAGTCACATGCCGATGGCGCGGCGGTACACGTCCAGCAAGGTTTCCTGCTCCTCGACCTCAGCCGGCTCCTGCTTGCGGATACGGATCAGCTGGCGAATCACCTTCACATCAAACCCGGCGGATTTCGCCTCGGAATAGATATCCTTGATGTCGTTGGCGAGCGCCTTGCGCTCCTCCTCCAGCCGCTCGATGCGCTCGATGATGCTGCGCAGCCGCTCACCGGCGATGTTGGTCGGCTTATCTTCGGTCGCGGCCTGGGACATCGGTATCACTCCTGCTCGTAAAGGAGCGCCGGGATAGAACCTGCCCTCGGGCGGCGTCAATGCCCGTGTTGCCGGGCGGGGTTGCGCCGGCGAAACGGCTGGCGGATACATGACGCGTGGAGGAAGACAGGCGCAAATTTTTGCGGCGCATCTTTGGCGCGGCGATTGCCGCGGCCAACCCGGCTTTTTGCGTGCCTACGCACCTGCCCCCGCCTGGCCCTGGCCGGAATATCGTGATCGGCGCCGGCAAGGCCGCCGCTTCCATGGCCGCCGCGCTGGAGGCCGCCTGGGGCGATGCGGATTATGAGGGCGTCGTCGTCACCCGCTACGGCCATGCGGTGCCCACGCGCAGGATTCGGGTGCTGGAAGCCGCCCATCCGGTGCCGGATGCGGCGAGCGAAACGGCGGCGCGGGAGATCCTGGCGACCGTGCAAAATCTCTCCCCCCAGGACCAGGTGGTGGCGCTGATCTCGGGTGGCGCCTCAGCGCTGATGGCCCTGGCCGCGCCGGGCATCACCCTGGCCGACAAGATTTTGGTGAACAAGGCGCTGCTCGCCTCCGGCGCGCCGATCTCGACCATAAACCGCATCCGCACGGCGCTGTCCGGCATCAAGGGCGGCAAGCTCGCCGCCGTCTGCGCCCCTGCCCGGCTCGTGACCCTGGCGATTTCCGACGTGCCGGGGGATGACCCGGCCACCATCGGCTCCGGCCCCACCTGGGGGCCGGGCGCGGATTACCGGCTGATCGCCACGCCAAGGATGGCGCTGGAAGCCGCCGCGCGGGAAGCCGGGATGGCGACTGAGATCCTGGGCGACGCGCTGGAGGGTGAGGCCTCCGAATTGGGGCGCGCCCACGCAATGCTCGCGCTGCGCACCACAGGGCCGAAGCTGCTGCTCTCCGGCGGCGAGACCAGCGTGAGCATCGGCGCAGGCCCTGCGGGCCGGGGCGGGCGAAACATGGAATATTTGCTCAGCCTCGCCTTGGCTCTGAACGGTGCCGTCCATATCTGGGCGCTGGCCGGAGATTCGGACGGAATCGACGGCACAGAGGACGCCGCCGGGGCGGTCATCGGGCCGGACACGCTCGCCCGCGCCGCCGCGCTGGGGCTGGACGCGGCGGACTTTCTCGCCCGGCACGACAGCTATAGTTTCTTCCACGCGCTCGGCGACCTCGTCATCACCGGGCCGACACTGACCAACGTGAACGACATCCGCGCCATACTCATAACATGAGGTTGCCATGACCGAACGGTTGCGCCGACATCGCCGGACCAAGATCATCGCCACGCTGGGCCCGGCGAGTTCCACCCCGGAGATGATCGCGCAGCTCTTCCAGGCCGGGGCCGATGTGTTCCGCCTCAACTTCTCGCACGGCACGCATGAAGACCACGCGCGGCGCATCGAGATAATCCGCGCCGTGGAACAGAAATTCCGCCGGCCCATCGGCATCCTCGCCGATGTGCAGGGGCCGAAGCTGCGCGTCGGCACCTTCCAATCGGGGCGCGTGCAGCTTCAGGCGGGCCAGCAGTTCATTCTTGACATGAACATGGCCGCGGGCGACACGCGGCGCGTCTGCCTGCCGCACCCGGAAATCCACGCGGCGGCGGAGATCGGCACCACGCTGCTGCTCGATGACGGCAAGCTGCGGCTGCGCGTGCTGCACAAGCGCGGCGACCATCTGCTGACCGAGGTGCTGAACGGCGGCGTGCTCTCCGACCGCAAGGGCGTGAACGTGCCGGATGTGGTGCTCCCCATCCCGGCCCTCACCGCAAAAGACCGCGCCGATCTCGACTTCGTGCTGCCCCTGGGCATCGACTATATCGGCCTGTCCTTCGTGCAGCGGCCCGAGGACGTGGCCGAGACCAAGGCTCTGGCGGCGGGCCGCGCCTGCGTGATGGCAAAGCTGGAGAAGCCGCAGGCGCTCGATAACCTTGAGGCGATCCTCGACCTCGCGGATGCGGCGATGGTGGCGCGCGGCGACCTTGGCGTGGAGCTGCCGCCCGAGGAAGTGCCGATCGCGCAGAAACGCATCATCCGCGCCGCCCAGCTGCGCGGCAAGCCGGTGGTGGTGGCAACGCAGATGCTGGAGAGCATGATCTCCGCCCCTGCCCCCACCCGCGCCGAAGCCTCCGACGTGGCGGCAGCGGTGTTCGACGGCACTGACGCGGTGATGCTCTCCGCCGAATCCGCTGCCGGGCAATACCCGCGCGAGGCGGTGAACATGATGGACCGTATCGTCGCCCGCGTGGAGCGCGACGAGGACTGGCGCAAGGGCCTCGACGCCAAGCGCCCGGCACCAGAGAAATCCTCCGCCGATGCCATCGCCGCCGCGGCGGTGCAGGTGGCGCATACCATCGGGGCGCAGGCGATTGTGGCCCTGACAGAATCCGGCTCGACGGCACTGCGCGTCGCCCGCGAAAAGCCGGACTGCCCGGTGCTGGGGCTGACCACCAGCCTGGCCGTGGCAAGGCGCCTGGCGGCTGTGTGGGGGGTGCACGCCATCACCACCGAGGGCGTGCATTCCATGACACAGGCGGTCGAGCACGCGCTGAAACTGGCCCGCACCGAGGGGTTCGCGAAGAAGGGTGATGAGATCGTCATCGTCGCCGGAATCCCCTTCGGACAGGCGGGCACGACCAACGCCTTGCGCGTGGCCCGGCTATAGCCAGATTACAAATTCGCAGTACCACAATAAATCGTTTAATTTCAAAGACATACAATAAAGAGTTGGCAAATTTAGCGCTTGGCGGCTTACGGTTTTGGCTGTATTTACTCTACAGTAATTTACGCTTCCGTTACTTTTTTTGAGGATCGACCATTGCAAACACTGTCTTCGGCCCCGGTGCGGGGCAAAGCCCTTCTGAGCCTCGGATTAACCGCCCTCGTGGTGACCGGCTGCGCCAAGTCGGGGCAGCAGGCCACCCTCGAGCCGCCGCCGCCCCCGGTGGGACATTCCTACCCCGTGGCCGTGGACGTGCCGCCGCCGGTCTCGCCGGGGATCAAGTTCTCCGCTGCGCAGCATGAACAGATCCAGCAGGCGTTCAACGTCATCGGGCTGAAATCCGCGCTCATGGTGGCAGCGCTCACCTGCGGCGAGCAGGACCGGTACGATACGTTCATGCAAGACTTCCAGCCCCATGTGCTGCAGGCGCAGCATGTGATGGATGCATATTTCCGCAAGGCCAGCGGCCGCTCCAGCGGGCAGAAAATGGAAGACAGCTTCGTCACCCAGCTGGCGAACAACCAGACCATCGCCGGCATGACGCAGGGCTCGGCCTTCTGCGTGAACAACACCGCCGAGTTCCAGGCCGTGCTGGCGCTGAAGTCCAGCGACGATCTGGACCATTTCGTAACCGACCTGTCGCCTGCGGCGGCGGCCCAGGTGGCGAGCGCTACGGCGACGCCGTAACCTTTGCATCACGTGGCCAGGTGGCTGCGACGATGGCAACGGCAATAAACGCGCCAACAGGCCAGAAGAAGGTTGAGGTAAACCCGTACGCGCCTGTGAACAGCCAGAACAATACAACGGCGGCCGGCCAGTTCGGCCGCCGTTCGTATGCGTAGGCCAGCAGGGCGAAGCCCTGGGCCGGGAGGTCGTAGATATACGCGTAGGGTGTGGCAAGGATGACCAGAAAAAGGGTAGCTGCGACCCGTTCCCACATCGTCTGAGGCATCGCCCGCGCCCATAGCATCCAGCATGCCACCGTCGCCGCAACAGTTACCAGCGCCTGTGCAGTTCCCGCCACCAGTACGGAAGCGCCGAGGTTGCGGAAGAGTATGAAGGCCGTGACCATCATGCGCCCAACGAACCAGCCAGGGTTGCTCACGACGCCGCGCGCCACATGCAACTGCGCGTGCAGAAACAGGTGCCAAGCCCAGCCTCCGAAGAGAATAGCCGGCAGCACGCAGAGGCAAAGGACCGTGAACGCTGCGGCGATTATCGTCCGCCACCGGCGCGCGGCCAGAAAGCATATGGGCAGCAACAGGCCGAATTGCGGCTTAATGACGACGCATCCGGCGGCAATGCCAGCCAGGACCGGCGCGGTATCGGCCATGCCGAGCGCCAGCAGCAGGGCGGCCGAGACGAACATGCCACATTGCCCCATCACCGCGCAGTAAAGGACCGGCGGCGAGGCCAGACCGAGCATGATCGCCTGCGCTTGCATGCCGAAACGCCGGGCCGCCAGGACCAGAATAAGGCCGCCAGCCAGAATCCAGAGGATGCAACCGAGCTGCGGGGGCAAGGTGGAAAACGGCGTGCTCAACAACAGAAATGGCGGCGGGTACATGAGTTCCCCCGCGGACTGAAGATGCTCCAGCACCGCGCGCGAGCCTTGCTGGAAAATCAGAAAATCGCCCGGCCCGCCCCACCCCGATGGCGTAATCTGGCGCCGCAGAACCAGTTGGTCGATCCAGATGGCGATGAGGTTACCCAGCCCGGCAGCGGCAAGACCCAGTAGCAGCCCCGCGCGCCTTACCGTCATGGCCGTTAGAACGCCGCCTCGGCGAAGATCTTCCGCACATCCCCGCCCCAGTCGCCATGATAGCGGGCGAGCCAGTGCTCGGCCTGGGTGGGGGCGCCTTCGGCGATGTCCTGCAGCGGTCGGAGATAGATCCGCTCATCCTCCCCGGCTGCATTCTTGCGCGCGCGGTTCTTCAGGCCATCGGCGGCGATGGCGAGCACATCGCGGGCCAGATCGCGCAGCGTACCGGCGCCGAACGGGGTATTGATGCCCGTGGCCGGCACGGCTTCGCGCAGGGCGAGGACATCCCGGTAGCTCAGCGGCTTCACCAGCGCCAATGCCGCATCCAGCGCAGCCTGGTCGTAAAAAATCCCGGTCCACAGCGCCGATTGCGCCAGCATCATCTCCGGCCGGCCGGAATCCGCGCCGCGCGTCTCGATATATTTCTTCAGCCGCACATCCGGGAAGGCGGTGGTGGCATGGTCGGCGAAATCGCCCATCGTGGCGCGCTCGCCGGGACGCACCGCCAGCCGGCCCGCCATGAAGTCACGGAACGAGGCGCCGGTAGCGTCAAAAAAATTGCCGTCGCGGTAGACGAAGTACATCGGCACGTCGAGCAGCCAGTTGGCATAAGCCTCGAAGCCGAAACCATCCTCGAAGATCACCGCCGGGATGCCGGAACGGGCGTTATCCGTGTCCGTCCAGACCAGGGCGCGGTTGGAGAGATACCCGTTGGGCTTGCCCTCGTAGAAGGGCGAGTTGGCGAACAGCGCCGTGGCCAGCGGCTGCAGTGCGCTCGCCACCCGCATCTTCTTCACCATGTCGGGCTCGGAACAGAAATCCAGATTGACCTGAACGGTGCAGGTGCGGAACATCATGTCCAGCCCGCGCGTGCCGACTTTCGGCATGTATTCGCGCATAAGCTTGTAGCGGCCCTTGGGCATCATCGGCATGTCCGCCCGCTTAGCCGCGGGGTGGAAGCCGAGCGGCGCGAAACCAAGCCCCAGCTTCGGGGCGACATCGCGCAGCCTCTCGACATGCGCGTCCAGCTCCGCCGAGGTTGCGTGGAGGTCCGCCAACGGCGCGCCGGAAAGCTCGAACTGCCCACCCGGCTCCAGCGACAACGAAGCGGAACTGCCCTTCAGCCCGATGGTGTTGCCATGGTCGAGGATCGGCTCCCAGCCCTCGCGCGCCTGCATGGCGGCCAGCAGCGCGCCAATGCCCCCCTCTTCCTCATAGGCAGGCGGTGCGAAGCCGTTCAGGCGGAAGCCGAATGCCTCGTGCTCGGTGCCGATTCTGTAGCTGTCTGCCGGTTTGCAGCCGGATTCGAGATAGGCGGCGAGGTCGCGCACATCCTCGACGATCCGCGAATCGACGTCTCCGGGGTTGGACAAGTTCTACTCCCTGTTCAGGGCTGCGCCGCGAGCTGCAGCGCCAGCCCGGCAATGGCGGCGGTTTCGGCCCGCAGGATGCGGGCTCCCAGGGACACGCGCATCACCTGGGGTGTGCGACCGATAGCTTCAAGTTCCGCCTCGGTAAACCCGCCCTCGGGCCCGACCATCAGCGCCGACGGCCCCGCCGCAGGGCCAAGCAGGGCGCTGGTACGGCGTTCATCCGCCACAAAAAGCTGGCGGTCCGGCCATTGCGCCATGAGCTTGCCCAAGGGCAAGGGCGGGCGGATCTCCGGCACGGCCAGGCGCTCGCATTGCTCCGCCGCCTCGATGGCGATGGACCGCAGCCGCTCCAGGTTCACATGGTCGGCATTGGTGCGCGCGGTGATGATGGGCTGGATGACGGAAACGCCGAGTTCGGTCGCCTTCTCCACCACCATGTCCGTCTTGGCGCGCTTGAGCAGGGCGAAGCAGAGCCAGGCATCGGGCTCGGGCGCCTGGGGGCGGGTTTGCTCCACCAAGGTGAGCGTGACCGATTTGCGCGAAATTTTGGTGACAGCGGCGCGCCATTCGCCGCTCACGCCATCGAAAACGCGCAGGGCATCCCCCTGGGCGGCGCGCATCACAGTGGCAAGGTAGTGCGATTGCGCCTCGGAAAGGGCGATATCAGCCCCGGCGGCCAGCGGCCCGGGCACATACAGACGAATTGACGCGACACTCATGCGGCGCTGAATAGCACCATGAGTGGATTCACCGATATACGCCTCTCCGGCTGGGTGGCCCATGTGCCGCCGCGCTTCCTCCCCTATGTGCTGCTTGCCCGCCTCGACCGCCCGGTCGGCGTTTGGCTGCTGTTCCTGCCCGGGCTCTGGGCCATCTGCCTCGCCGCGCACGGATTCTGGGCCGGGCTGTGGCTGGCGGCGCTGTTCGCCGTGGGCTCGGTGGTGATGCGCGGCGCGGGCTGCGTGGTGAATGACCTGTGGGACCGCAAAATGGACGCGCAGGTGGAGCGCACGCGCGGAAGGCCGCTGGCCTCGGGCGCGGTGACGCCGATGCAGGCGCTGGTGTTTCTGGCACTGCTCTGCCTCGTCGGGCTGGGCATCCTGCTGCTGCTGAACCGCACGGCGCAGATCCTCGGCGTGTGCTCGCTGCTGCTGGTGGCGCTGTACCCGGCGGCCAAGCGCGTGACATGGTGGCCGCAGGTGGTGCTGGGCTTCACCTTCGGCTGGGGCGCGCCGATGGGCTACGCCGCCGCCACCGGGCATTTCTGCTCCTGGCCGTCGCTCTGCCTCTATGGCGCGGCGGTTCTGTGGATTTTGGGCTACGACACGATCTACGCGCATCAGGACCGCGAGGACGACACGATGATCGGCGTGAAATCCACGGCGCGGCTGTTCGGGGCGACAAACGCGAGAGATGCTGGCGGTGTGCTACACCGGCACGGTTCTGCTGGTGCTGCTGGCCATGGCGGGCTTTGGGCTGCATGTGTGGGGCTACGCGCTGATGCTCATCCCCGCCGCGTTGCTCGCCTGGCAGGTTGCGCGGCTGGACATCAACGACCCGGCGCGCTGCCTCGCGCTGTTCAAGCTCAACCGCGAGGTGGGGCTGGCGGTGGCGGTGGCGCTCCTGGCGGGGTGGGCTTAGCCCGGCAGTGGGTCAGTTTGAAATTTTGTTTCGGGTGGAGAGCGGCTGGTCACTGAATCGGCCGGGCGGCGAGGTTACGCCACAAGCGGACATTTACAGCATTTTGGCTGGTGCGTAATTTAAGAATTTCGCGCCGCTGCTCAGGCCGTTGGTAGTTGATGTGATGGGTGGGCAAAGCGAAACCCATCACACACTTGCTTGAGGTCATTGTTCCAATGATAAGCCGAAATTTAGATTGCGTGAGGCTCTTATGGCTGGTGCGTCGATATACTGCTCGAACCAGGCGGCAAGGCCGATGGTCAGAGCCAGCCCGGTGCAAAAAGTGATTGTCGCCGCTGCAAGGTGGCTCAGCGACAATGCTAACAGGAACACTAAACTGCCTGCGGAGACCATGATCGGATAGTGAAGTAAATAGATTGAAAATGACAGGCGGCCGAGATATTGCGCCGGCCGCCTGTCTAGCATTAACTGCACCACCGGAACGATTAGAATACTTATAAAAATCAGTATGGCACCGAGCTCGACACGCAGCGTGCCGTCGTCTTGGCCGGCCCAGCCCTGCGGCGGCAGCAATGGCGCTAGGACGCCAGGCCCCGCCAAAGTGCTGGTCAAGTTCAGCAGGATACCAATCGCCAGCAGACATAGCCCGATTGCCCGATAAGCGGGCCGCTCGATTGTCACGCGAATGGTCTTATTTTGCAAACCGACTGCACAGAGATGGCCGATACTGAACAGCGACAAATCATTGGCGCCCATGAAGTAAAAACCAACAAGCAGTGCGGGCCCGTAGAGCCAATTTGTTTGCCGGCGCAGCGAGACCAAGAACAGAACCCACAACGACCCCCAGAGCTCGATGCTAAGGGTCCAGAGCGGCGGATTGACAGAACCGGCATGGACCGGCAGCCAGGCCCAGCTCAGCAGGCCGAAATCCCGATAACCAAAAATGATCGAAATGCCGCTCGCATCGGCCCAGAGCGAAGCCATTTGTGGCGTCCTGGGCACCGGCCAGCCGGCGATCTCGGCAGCATGTTCAGCATAGCGCATGCTGGCGACGATTAGAATGGTGGCAATCGCCACCGAGACCAGAGCCGGGATAGCGATGCGCAATAGCCGTTGCGTAGCGCGACGGAAAGGTGGTTGCGCCGAGCTCTGGAAGCTATTTGTCAGCACGAAGCCCGACATCAGAAAGAACAGAAAAACCGCATTTGGGCCATTTGCAAAAAAAATGGTGAACATACCGGACTGACAAGGAGTGAAGGTACCGAAATAATGAAATATCATGACCTGAATACAGGCCAGACCGCGCAGGCCGTCGAGATAAGTAATTCGCTTCATGCAAGCAAAGTTATCGGGAAGATTCTACCCCCGCAACCAGCTTCGATCCACGCCACATGAGGGTAACAAAAAACGGGTTGTTCAGCGTGCTTTCAACGCTATGCCCATCTTATAGATGTGCGGCCCTGGGAGCCACGGTGCAAAATTCACGAATTCCGTACCAAAACAAAGTCTCGGCTAGAAGCAGCCTTTTCTGGTGCGAAAGTCCGGTGCGAATATCTGCTCGTGGCGAAGGGCGCTTCCCGGCCAGGAACGCCAACCGGCGTCTTTGGGCCGGAAGCAGAATTCTAACCACCCCACTGCCGATTTAGCGGCACGCTTGACGCCGTCTGGGAATTGAGAAACAAAATCATCACATCCGGGGTGCCCACGCTGTGCGGGCTGAGATCATACCCGTTGAACCTGCCTGGGTAATGCCAGCGAAGGGAGTGATTATATGCTACGCCGTAGGTTTATCTCGTCCGCCGCCGCCGGTCTGGCCGCCCCAGCCCTGGCCAGCGCCGGGACGGCGCAAAAATTCACGCTCATCCTGGACTGGTTCATCAACCCGGACCACGCGCCGCTCTTCGCTGCCAAATATTGCGGCGCCTTCGGCCGCGCCGGGCTGGATGTGAAGCTCATCGCCCCCACCGACCCGGATTTGCCGCCGCGCCTCGTCGCCGCCGGGCAGGCCGATGCCTGCCTGAGTTACCAGCCCCAGCTTTATCTGCTGGTGGACCAGGGCCTGCCCGTGCGCCGCACCGGCACGCTCATTAACAAGCCCCTGAACACGCTCACCGCGCTGAAGGAAAGCGGCGTCACCAAGCTCGCCGACCTCAAGGGCCGCAAGATCGGCTACTCGGTGGCCGGGGTGGAGACGGTGCTGATCGGCACGATGCTGAAATCCGCCGGGCTGACTCTGGCCGACGTGACGCTGGTGAACGTGAACTTCAACCTCGTCACGGCGCTGCAATCGCGCGAGGTGGATGCGGTGATCGGCACCTACCGCACATATGAGGATATCCAGCTCCAGCAGGCGGGGCTGAACCCGGTGATCTTCGCGCCCGAGGATTACGGCGTGCCAATGGCGGACGAGCTGATCCTGCTCTCGCGCGAGGCCGGGCTGAAGGCGCCGGCGCTGGCCGGGTTCCTGGCCGCGCTGCGTGAAGGCGTGGCAGCACTTGAGGCCGCCCCGGAGAAGATGCTGGCGCTGTTCCTGAAGGACAACCCCAGCCTGAACGACAAGCTGGACATCGCCTCCTGGCACGCGCTGCCGTCCTATTTCGCGCGTGATCCGGCGGCGCTGGATACGGTCCGCTACACGAAGTACCGGGACTTCATGCGCGCGTCCGGGCTGATCAAGCAGAACCTGCCGCTGGAGTCCTACGCGGTGCAGATAGCCACATAGCCATGTCCCCGCCCGGCATCGTCATCGAGAACCTCGGCCTGCGCTATGCCGGGGAGAGCATTTTCGAGAACCTCAACCTCTCGCTCCCGGCCGGGCGGTTCTCCGTGCTGCTGGGGCCTAGCGGCGTGGGCAAGACCAGCCTGCTGCGGATCATCGCCGGGCTGGAGGCGCCAGCCGAGGGCAGCGTGCGCGCGGAGGATGGCGAGAAGCTGGCCGGGCGCGTGGCCTACATGGCGCAGCAGGATTTGCTGCTGCCCTGGGCCGGCGCGCTGGACAATGTAATGCTCGGGGCGGCGCTGCGCGGCGAGCGGCGCGATCCGCAACGGGCCGAGGCGCTACTGCAACGCGTGGGGCTGGGGCACCGCATGCGCGCTTTGCCCGCCACGCTCTCCGGCGGTGAGCGCCAGCGCGTGGCCCTGGCCCGCACACTGTACGAGGACCGGCCGGTGGTGCTGATGGACGAGCCGTTCTCGGCGCTGGACGCCATCAGCCGCGCGCGCATCCAGGATCTGGCGGCGGAGCTGCTGGCTCAGCGCACAGTGCTGCTGATCACGCATGACCCGCTTGAAGCCTGCCGCCTTGGACACAGCCTCTCCGTGCTCGCGGGCAGCCCGGCCACACTGGCTGCACCACTTGCCGTGCCGGGCCTGCCGCCGCGCGCCCCGGATGACGACGCGGTGCTGCACATGCAGGGCGAGCTGCTGCGCCGCCTTGCCGCGCTGAGCCCGGCATGAGCCGCCCTCTGGTCACGCTTGCGGTATTCGTGGCGCTCTGGTGGGCCATCTCGGCCTACGCCGGAATCCCGTCTTATATGCTGCCCAGCCCGCAGGCCGTGGGTGCTGCGCTGTGGACGCAGCGCGACTATCTCGCCGCCAACGCGGCGGTCACGCTGGCGGAAATCGGCATCGGGCTGGTAGGCGGGGCGTTGCTTGGCGCACTGGCTGCTCTGGCGGTCGCGGCCTCGCCCGTCCTGCAACGCTGGCTGCTGCCGGTGCTGGTGCTCAGTCAGGCGATCCCGGTTTTCGCCCTGGCACCGCTGGCCGTGCTGTGGCTGGGCTTCGGCCTCGCCTCCAAGGTGGCCATGGCCATGCTGGTGATCTTCTTCCCCGTCACCGCGAATTTTCTCGACGGGCTGCGCCGCACTGAGCCGGGCTGGCTGGATCTGGCGCGGACCATGAACGCCCGGCCCGCTTACGTGCTGCTTCGGCTGCGCCTGCCCGCCGCTTTGCCTGCCCTCGCCTCCGGCCTGCGCGTGGCCGCGGCGGTGGCGCCGATTGGTGCAATCCTCGGCGAATGGGTCGGCGCATCCTCCGGGCTTGGCTATGTGATGCTGAACGCCAATGCGCGGATCCAGCCGGACCTGATGTTCGCGGCGCTGGTTCTGCTGATGGCGATCGCCATCGGGATGTACGTGGCCGTGGACAAGGCGTTGCGCCGCCTGCTGCGCTGGGCGCCCGGGGGATAACAAAAAACCCCGGCGGTTTCCCGCCGGGGCTGGCTTTGGCGATGATGCCGAAGCTTTTAGTGCATCACGATCTCGACACGGCGGTTCTGCGGCTCGCGCACGCCCGGGCCGGTCGGCACCAGCAGGTGGGTCGCACCGAAGCCGTGGATCTCGATCTCGGAGGTCGGGACGCCATCCTGAACCAGCTGCGCGGCGACAGCCTTGGCGCGGTTCTCGGACAGGGTCTGGTTGCCCGCCACCGTGCCCGACGTGTCGGTATAACCGGCGACATCCAGTGTGGTGACGTTCTGGCTCTTGGAGTCGGACGCCGCCTGGGCGATGATCTGGGTCGCACGCGGGGTCAGGTCGGCCTTATTCCAGTCGAAGAACACCAGGTAGGTCTTGGCCGGGGCCGGAGCCGGAGCCGCCATCGGGGCAGCAGCCGGGACCGGAGACAGAGCCGGAGCCGCCGCCGGGGCGTTGAACAGCTGATAGCGCAGGCCCAGCAGGAAGGTGTGGTACTCGTGCTGGCCCAGCTTCACGCTGCCGTTGTCACCGCCGACCTCAGCGTAGTTGCGGCTCGAAACCAGCTGCATGAAGCGGTAATCGGCAGTGGCCGAGAGGCCCGGCACCCAAGGCAGCGGGTAGGAGGCACCAACAATCAGCTGGTAGGCGAAGCTGCCGGCGTCACCGCCGACGGCGTTGCCGTTGTTGCCATTCAGATGGCTGGACAGGTGCACCCACTGGTAACCCGCACCGGCGCCGAGATAGGGGAAGATCGGCAGGCCGACATTGAAGTCATACAGCACGTTGACCATCGGGCCGTAGGTCTCGGTGCCGCCGTGGGCGCGGCTGATGTCACCGTTACCGTAGTCGTGGTTCGAGTTTATGTTGTTGCGGTAGAAGTTGCCGCCGACCTCAACCCGGAAGCCGTTGCCCAGGCCGTAACCAAGGGACATGGCGCCGGAGTAAGAGGGGCTGGTGTGGAACTTACCGTAATCGCCGTTGGCGTGGTTGTTGTAGCTGAATGCGTCCTGGAGGCTGGTACCCGCGCCGAGGCTCACATAGGGGCCTTTGACAGGCTGGGCGTGGGAGGCAAGCGGCACGGCCAGGCAAGTGGCGGCGGCAAGCGCGAAACGGAGCTTCATTTCAATATCCTTAGCAAATAGGTTGCAATAACTAATATAACCCATTAAAAAACAAAAAGAATGCGCCTAGCGGAAGGCTGCCATGAACCCTTGGCAACTGTAACATTTTTGCCACATTTGCTTTCCAATGCCCATTTATCCCCGCGAACCCGGCCTGAAAGGCCGAGTTTTCCCAGGACAACGCCCCACCAAACGTTGCTTTTTCAGTATAAACTACAGGTAGCAGCCATGCGGTTGCTGCGCCGCACCAATGCATGTTGTGCGGAAGCACGCTTCTCGCCGGCTAATCCGGTTAGTTGCTAATTAAGGTACAGCGCTTTGGCGTCGCTTTTCACCCAACGGACCAGCAGCGCTACCTCACCCGGCCGGGCGCGAACATGGCGGCAGCGTTCAAGGGCCGCGAAGGCCCTGATTTCACTTGACGCGTTATGCCTTGGTTACGAATTCGAGGCCGACGAGATTGCCACGTGCCCAACAGCGCCGCGCTTTGCGCTTGGTGTTGTCAGCAAAACACAGGGTTAGAGACTCTGGCACTTCCACCATTACCTCGGTTTCGACACACGCTCCATCTTCTGACAGGTCGTGGACAATGCAATCAATCACGGTCGGGCTGAAACCGCCATAGACCAGCTTTCCAGACTTGATTGCTCGCGCCCGGTGTTCGGTACGGCGATCTGTGCTGTTTGGATCAAATTGCGGGGCAAACGCGATCATCTTCTTCGCCTCTTCAACATTCCGAAATTGTTAACAGTAAATCACAAAATCATGAAGAACTCCACACAATTCCCCAAACCTGAAATGATCTGCTTCGCGGTCAGGCCGATCAAAATCTAAAAAATTGCTCAACTAAACCGGCTAAAAAATTATTTTAGAGTTTTCTATCGAATGTCGATTGAGAGATTTTCTGAGCGGCGCATTGTCAATTTTCATTGCAAATCTGCGCTGTAAACGCCTAATCTCTGCCAACGGAGAAACAAGCTCCCCTTCATGCGATTTAGCGAGTTTTTTCTTTGTATTAAAGGATGTTTACTTTGGACGTTAACGATTCAAAACCCGTGCCCGATGGCACCGACATCCTGCCGCCCGCGTCTCCCAGCAAAGAACACCGCCGCGCAACGCGTGAAAACCTCTCTTCACTGGGTAGACTGGCCTATGGGGGAGAGGAACCACGCGTGCTCAGCTGCGAAGTGCTCGACGTTTCTGAAACCGGCATTCGCGTCGAAACCTACGTGCATCCCATCGATATTCCGGAGTTTGTTTCACTGTCATTCGGGGGCCTTTATTACCGCGCGCGGCGGCGCTGGGTTGAAGGCAACCAGATCGGTTTGGAACTCATTCCAGATGAAACGCAATCGCCCCAGCAAGAGCAATAGCCGTTTCCCCCTGAAAAAGGCTGAACACTTCAAAAATTTCGTCTATTCCCGTATCAGTGGCGCGGTGAGCGAATTAGCGGCGTAGTGTGTATGATGGAGGTCGCCATCCCCATCATCAGTCGAATCGCCAGGGCACCTTCTATGCTGCCGTTCACATTTCATTGTCATTGCGCTTCGCAAAGAAAAGCCCGCAAAAGTAAGCACGGCAAGACCATGCTCAATGACAGAGCAGCAAAGAGATCGCTTAGGCGCCAGAAGCCCCCTCGCTTCTTGAGACAACTAACTGCCAGAATAGCCGGTGATAATATGTGGCGGGAGGGCAGATAAGGCCCCAATAAGGCCCCGCCGTAAAACCTGGGCCTCAAATGTGCCGCAACCCTTTGATTTTGCTGGTGCCGACACCCAGGATTGAACTGGGGACCTACTGATTACGAATTCTATTCTAGGCACAAGGCTGATTGCCGACAATCTCTGCATCTGCTACAAAAACTTTGTATTTACAACACATTCCATGACATTCGACTGACTTTCAATGACAAGGGATGACGCGGACCGCATTCAAAAGTGCGGACACTATGCGGACACGGAGGGAACCACTGATTATGCCAAAGGCCGCCGACAAGCCTGAGAAGCTGACTGATTCGATGGTCAAAGACCTTGCGCCGCCCGCCAGCGGCAACCGGATCGTCTATGACGGCGAGGTGAAGGGGTTTGGCGTCCGGGTGACGAAGGCCGGGGCGCGTTCCTTTATCCTGAACTACCGGGCGGCAGGGCGCGAGCGGCGCATCACCATCGGGAGCCATCCCGACTGGAAAACTGGAACGGCGCGGGACGAGGCGAAGCGGCTAAAAAGGCGGATCGACGTAGGCGAGGACCCTATGGCGGCGCGGCACACGGACCGGGCCGCAGCAACGATGAACGATCTGGCGGACCGCTTCGAGAAAGAGCACCTCGCTAGGCGGCGTGACGCTACCCAAACGGATTACAAGTCGATTCTGCGCCTCTATGTCCGCCCCGAGTTGGGCAAGATCAAGGTGGCAGACGTCCGGCATTCGGAGATTGAGCGCCTGCACGCGCGCATCGCCAAGACGGCGCCCTACCGGGCCAACCGCACCGTGGCTGTGCTGTCCAAGATGTTTAATCTGGCGGTGAAGTGGGAGATGCGTACCGACAATCCGGCCAGGGGCATTGAACGCGCCCCCGAGGAGAAGCGGGAACGTTTTCTGACCCCGGCCGAGATCGAACGCCTGGCTGGGGTACTGGCCACCCACAAGGAGCGGACCACGGTCAACGCCATCCGCCTCTTGTTGCTGACCGGCGCTCGCCGCGGCGAGACGCTCGGCGCCCGCTGGTCTGAGTTCAACCTTGAAGCGGGGGTGTGGGTGAAGCCCTCCGCCCACACAAAACAGAAGCGCGAACATCGTGTGCCGCTGTCCGCCCCTGCCCTGGCCCTCTTGGTTGAGATGAAGGCGGATGCCGAGATGCGCCTGACGGAGGAAAACAAAGAGCGAAAACCCGGGACCAAGGAAAAGGTGCTGGAGTTCGTGTTCCCCGGACTGGACGGGAAGCCACTGCAGGAGCCGAAGCGCGCCTGGCTTTCCATCTGTCGGCAGGCCGGTCTAGCCGAGCAGGTACCCAAGCTCGATTCCAAGGGCAAGCCGCTGCTCGACAAGGAAGGCAACCCGGTGATGACTTGGCAATCCACCGTCCGGCTACACGATTTGAGGCACACTTACGCCAGCATCCTAGCCAGCGCCGGCCTATCCCTGCCGATCATCGGGCGGTTGCTCGGGCATACCCAAGCTGCCACGACTCAGCGCTACGCGCATTTGATGGACGACCCCCTGCGCGCTGCCACGGAGCGCGTGGGGGCCATTGTGGCGCCTGCCGAGAAGCCGGCAGGTGAGGTTGTTAACCTCCCAGGCCATCAATAATAATCCGCATAATTTTTCTGATGCCATTTTTGTCAGAATTAGTGGCGTCTCTATCTTGCCTAAGTCTGCGGCTGTTTGATACGAACTGGCTTGAGGCTGCGCTGGTCCGATGGACGGAGTTCATCTGGAGGGGCGTTGCTGGAGAGCGGCTGCGCCATTGTGGCGCGTAAACTCCATGGCGGGGCTATGGAGTAGCTGAGGCGGGGCCTCAGGGGTCGGTGAAAATCCTAATCCTTGAGGGCACCATGAGTGACACCCTGACCACAACTGCACCCGCAGACGTTTTGTCTGGCCTAATCGACGAAACAAAATTATGCGAGCAACTGAAATGCGTTCCCCGGACGGCAAAGCGCTACCGTGATAGCGGCATGCCATACATTCGGCTTGGCAACACGATCTATTACGAACCGTCTAAGGTGAGGACTTGGATTCTCTCCAAGGAAAATCGCCCTGAGCAGCCGCGCCGCGGGCGCCCTCGCAAATCCATCACATAAAAATCGCCGCGCAATTTCTTGCGACGGCGGATTTCGTTGGTTTGATTTTCAGCGACACTGACGATCTAGCGAACGCGGACGCATTTCGCAAGCATTTTGGCGGCGTCGGAGAAAACCGATGTCTGAACTCCAGCCTGAACTACGGCCGGCGCGCGGTGAACTGCGCCAACTGAATAACGCGACAGGTGGCTTCTTCACCGTTGGCGAGGTGAACGACACCGTAGACGTTGAGACGCTGCGCCTCGCCAAACTCGACAGTCCGCGACGTGTGGCGTGGCTTCGCCAAAAGGTCCGCGCCTATGTGATTAACCTTGCCGGCCGTGCCTTTTTCCGGCTGCCTGCCGTCTGTGCGGGTTTCGTCATTGATGATCCGAAGTCGGAGGCCATAGATTGCAGCCTGCGCCTTGGTACAAGTCACGGCCTGACAGGTATCGAATGCGCGACGGCGTTCAAAGCCGAATGGGGCGCTGGGATGAAGGCCGCCGTCCAGGTGGGTGACAAACTCCGCATGGCCGCTCTGTCGCACATCAAGGTCGGCGGCAGCACGGCAGCGCTCGGAGAAGTCCTCAGACAGGCTAGGAACCGCTTCCCGGCTCATTGGCCCTTTCTGACTGACGACAACCTATGCGCCATCGCTGCGGGCTTCCCACGGCGACCTAAACCGCGGAGGCCCGCGTAATGGATGTAGACCCTACCTGGGCACTCCCTGTCGGCAACGAGGTTACAGCGCGCACCAGCCTGGAACTCTCCACCGAAAAGGTCGAGTCGCTTCCATTCATCCGGTTCGAAGATGTTGAGCCCTCGCTGCACGCCAACGATTTTGTCGAGCGGCTGCTTGTCTCGGGCGCGATGAGCGTCATGTATGGCCAGAGCAATTGCGGCAAGACCTTCCTTGCGCTCGACCTGGCCCTGCACATCGCGGAGGGCCGGCCATGGTTCGGGCGGGAGATTGCCCAAGGCCCGGTCCTGTATCTCGCACTGGAAGGTGGCAATGGCATCCGCAACCGCATCGTCGCCTATCGAGCTGAGCATGGCCTGGAAGACGCCCACCCGCCGTTCTACGTGGTGCCGCAGCCGCTGAACCTCCTGGCCCCGGCTGGCGACCTCGCGGCCATCGTCAAGACAGCCGAGCAGGTTGGCGATGAGGCTGGTGCGCCAGTGGTGCTGATTGTCATCGACACGCTCTCCCGGGCCATGGCCGGCGGCAATGAGAACGCCCCGGAGGACATGACGGCGATGGTCGCAGCCGGCGACCGTCTGCGCAAGGAAACCGGCGCGCATGTTATGTGGATCCACCATAGCGGCAAGGACGAGGCGCGCGGAGCCCGTGGCCATAGCTCGCTCCGCGCCGCTACCGATACTGAGATCGAGGTCATCTCAGACGACAACGGCCGACGCGCTGAGGTGCGCAAGCAACGCGACCTCGATGGGGGCGATGTGATCCACTTCGAGCTCCAGAGCATCGAGCTGGGAACCGATCATCGGGCCAAGCCCGTGACCTCATGCGTTGTGAAACCCGCCGACGAAAGCAACACCAGGAAAGACCCTATCCGTAGCCTCACGGGCCAGAACAGGCGCGTCTATGAGGTGCTGCGAGATACAGTTGCAACCATGGGGCAGAGTGGCTTTCTCGGAACCGCAAGCGGCATTCTATCCGTCACCGAGCAAGCGTGGAGAGATCAATTCTACGCCTGCGCGATGCCTGGCGATGAGCAAGCGGCGAAGCAAAAGGCTTTTCGGCGTGCCGCCACGGCGCTTCAAGAACGCCGCCTGATCGCGATGAGCAGTGGCCGCGTTTGGATCGTGAGCAAGGATCAACCCGAACAGGACAACCGGACATGACCCGGACAATGCAGACAAATCGGACATTGCATCCCCCTTCCCTAACCGGACAAACCGGACACACCCCTTTAGGGGTGTCCGGGATGTCCGGCCGAAGGGATGTCCGGTTTCCCCGAGCTCTGGGTGCACTCAGAATCTCTAGAAAAGGCTGACGCTCTCCCCGCCCGAAGGTACGTTCCGCGCGCGATGGTGTTGAGTAATAGCTCAGCCGTTGCTTACTCGGACACGTAGGCGGCCTTAGTCTTTCTCAAATGCCGCTAGCATACTTTTTAAAGTACCAGGCGGTCCTGCCAAGGCTTCTGTAAACAGATTAATATAGAAATCGCACACCGCTTGATCCTCATCAATCGTCGAAGGGAGAGTTGAAGCCATGATTAATGGTTTGGCTACTGCTTGCTCGCCAGACGGAAGAGCTTTGAACGCATTGACTATAAGTGCTGTTGCCTGATCACTCGCCAATGGCGTCGCTGGAGTATCTGGTTTCGTTGCAATCTGAATTAGATCGGCAGTCGTGAGATCATGCTCTTTCTGGATTAAGTCAGGTGGCATAACGGCATTTGCCGCAACGTGCATGGGGATACCAAAAATAAGATCAATGCAGACATCTGGGTTTTGATCTCGAACCGCCTTGATTTCGGCAACCTTCAAAGCGGTCGATTTGTTGACGTTATCGTCATTTAACTGGTCGATATGATCTGCGAGGATTTTAATAATTGTGGTTTCTACTGCTTCCTGCATTGCCACGGAGGTTGTCGCCGAATGATCTTGCGCCAAAAGCGTTGAGTACTGATCGGGATAATATTGCTTTAACGCCGCGAGTTCCGGGGGCAAATCCGCCTGCTTAGGGTGTAGCTCCATTTGGAAGCCCCTGTTAGCGGCAATCACGATGACCACTATTGCTGCCATATAAAACCACGGCCAAGCCTTGCCTAATCTGTTTCGTAGCGACCCAAGTGCGAGCAACGCAAGTAGGAGAAAAACGCCAATGCCCAGTAGGGAGCCGGCGATATAGGCAGGGGAATTCGTCAAAGACTTTCATCCCCAAATAGCCTCAAGCCACCATATATTATATCATTCTTATTCAACTATTTGTTCCCGCGCTGCGGTTGAGTCTGGTTGGGCCGCATAAATTAGGCCAAGCGATATAAGGCCTGTGCTCAAGGCTGATCCCCCTTCGACAACAAGCGCACGCCGAAGGCGCGTTAACCAAGCACGTTAACCGCATGCTCACCATATCACATGGGCCTGCCCGTGTGATAGCGTGGCAGGCTGGCGGAAAAGCCTATCACATAAATTGTTGTTGACTTTTGATAGCTCTCCTATCACCACATCCAAAACGTCATTGATAGGAAGTTTTCAAAATGCTGATCGGATATGCCCGTACATCGACCGTTGACCAGTTGGCTGGCCTTGAAGGGCAGATTCGTGACCTTGGCGCCGCCGGGGCAGAAAAGGTTTTCTCTGAGCAGGTTTCCAGCGTGGCCGCGAGGGCAGAGCTAGAGCGCGCGATTGAGTTTGCCCGTGAAGGCGATACGCTCATTGTGGCGAAGCCGGACCGTCTGGCGCGCAGCACAGCGGACCTACTCGGCATTGTGTCCCGCCTGGAAGCTAAGGGCGTTGGCTTGGTCATCCTGAGCATGGGCGGGCAAAAGATCGACACGGCATCGCCCACCGGCAAGCTCATGCTGACGATGCTAGGCGCGGTTGCCACCTTTGAGCGCGAATTGATGCTAGAGCGCCAGCGTGAGGGCATCGCCAAGGCGGCAGCAGACGGGAAGTACAAAGGCCGCGCGCCTACCGCGCAAGCCAAGGCCGACCGCGTTCGTGAACTCGCGGCAACCGGGGCAACCCGTGAAGCCATCGCCAAGGAACTCGGCATAGGCGTGGCGTCCGTTTACCGTATCCTAGCGGTCAAGAAGGCCGCTTAATGACACTTTCCGCCGGTTTGGCCATGCCGCCGTCTACAAAAACAAGGAGAACCCCAGGAAAAACGACCGCACGCGGGACCATTGCCGGGGCGGCACCACCCCCTTTATAGGGCGAGGCTGGCCTATTCGTAGACCCGCCGGGAATTTTTTTCTATTTTGCAACTTTCGTTTTTGCCTACCGTGTCGGCTGGTAGGCGGACTTCCTTGGAGGATAATTACCAAGATATGCGTTTTATCTCTAAAAAGACCGAAAAACGTGCCGTCAACCGCGCCAATGAGCATCACCGCAGCGCTGAGCGCACACAGTGGGCAACTCAAAATAGAATAGCGAAAAACAATAACTGTATCGCCATAGCGGGTGTCATTGTCTCGCTTTTGGCTTCTGGAGCCGCTGCCACCGCAGCTTATTTCGCTTACGGGGCATATAAGCAGGCTGTCATCCAAAATAGGCCTTGGATTTCTGTTGCAAATCTGACTTTGAGCAGCCCTTTGGTTTTTGACAAAAACAGCTCGTCCATCGTCATAGTGACTGGGTCAGCGACCAACCTAGGGCACTCGCCAGCCATATTCGTTCAAAGAGCTAGAGTTGAAGTTATCACAAAACAAAACGTCTTCTCTCAGGATTCCGAAGAGAAGGACCTGTGCGACGAAGCCCGCTCTGACTATGAGTTTAGGCGTTCTAGGTATGGCTCTGGCGGGAAGATAATTTTGCCGAATGATCCCAACGTCGCGGCGACCGGCGTTAGCACAAGTACGGGGCCAGACTATAGTCAGTCGCTAACTGGTCCGCATGACGTTACCTTCCGAGTTGTTGGGTGCATAGCATACACTATGGGGGATGATACTGACACATTCTTCGACACTGGATATAGCGCCGAAATCGCGCGTATCGTTGATGTCAATGGAAATTATGGCGGATTTGATCCGAGTGGTCCGGCCGTTCCCATGGACCAAATTGTAGTTGTTCCAGACCAATTCACAAGCGGATATGTGAATTGAACAACCAACCAGAAAGCCAGAGCCGTGCGCCCTGTTTGTTCCGATGTGGAACCAAGCTACCTCGCTAACTCCCCCAGCTTCCCCGCCTGATCGGTACAATCCACTTTAGCAAAAAGCCCGTTTAAACCGGCGCAGCCATCCCCTTTACAGGCTGGGGATGGCACCGAAATCGACAAAATATCTCTCACTTCTCGAATGGACGGCCGAGGCGGGCGGGTTCCGCCTGTTCAAAAACCAGCGCGACACGGTTGGAGCAGGCGATCTCCGCGCGCTTGGCGTTGAGGCTTGGCACCGCGCCGCCCCGTTCCGCAAAAAGCTGGCCAGGCTTGATTCCGGCCTATGCCCGGACGATGCCGCGCTGGCGGCTTGGGAAGCGGGCTATTTTCCCGAACTGACAGAGCGGCCCGACATTCAGGATTTGCTCGACGCCGTGGCACGCGAATTGTCCGGCGATCCAGTTTACACCCTCGAAGACCAGCTAGAGATTTTCAACGCGGAAATGCTGGCTCACGAGCGCGAGCTAATCAGCACCGGGGAGCGCGTTTAATGCGCCAGCTTCCCCCAGCCGAGACGATAGCCAAAAAATTTGGCCTACGCCGCTCAAGCAAATGCTGGCGCGGTGACTGCCCCCGCTGTCACGCCGAAGATCAGTTGACGGTGTCCACCGGCCCAACGGGCGAGGCCCGCGCCCATTGCCGCGCCTGCACCCAGACGGCAGCGATCCATCCCCAGCCCACCAAAGGAACCTAAAATGCCCGAACCTGATTATGCAGCCCTCCACAAAGCCGCCGTTGAGGCCCACACCGCCGCAATCAACACGGTGAAAGAAACCAAAGCCGCGTTGGCTGACGCCGAGCGCGAGATTGCCCGCACATCGCCCAGCGCGATCCTCCGCGCCGGCGGCAATCTTATGGAAGGCAGCGCGGCCCACACCGCGGCCATTGCCCGCCGGGACTATATCGCCGCCGCCCTGAAAGCCGCCGAAGAGAACCAGGCCGCGCGGCTTGCTGACCAGACCAGGGCCGAGCGCGAAACCCACCGCCCAGCTTACAACGCCGGTATTGCCCGTCGCCTACAGGCGTGCATCGCTGCCGACAAAGCGAAGCGCGACCTGGCCGCCGCCGAAGCTGAGTTCCAGGCAGGCACAGCGCAAATTAACGCGGCCCATGCCCGCCATTTGCCGCGCCCCTTTGATGGCGGCCTCTTGTGCTGCCCCGTGAAAACAGAGGCCGCCGAGCGCGCATTGTGGGCTCACTTCCAATGAGCGCCCCGCCAGACGATGAGGCCAGGCTTGCCGCCGCTGTTCAGGAGCAGCGACTAAGCGACGACAAGTGCTTTGTCCGCATCACCGCGGCGAACCGGCATATCCCCGGCCTCCGGGCCGAGCTAGAGGCCGAAGCGCAAGCGAGTGGGCGCGTGCTGGTGGCCGATCCGGTGAACCCGCGAACGGACGCCGTTCACGCCGATCTAGCGCGTCGGCAATATGAAGGGACGGTGGATCGACGCGACAACCGAGCGATCCTGGCAAATTTGGCGGCCATCAACGCCGGGCGAATTCAGGTCAAGTGAACAGCGCCAAACCTGCCTTGGCTGGCTTCCACAGCCACCAGGGAGGCCAGCGCAACCAAAGGAAAAGCAAATGCCCAAGGCAAGAAAAGTGGCCCCAGCGTTCCGCGTCGAGAACCTGTCTGAATGGCCTGTGAAGGTGCAGACAAAAAAGGCCGGCGCGTTGATTGGGCGCGGTTTCATCGTCGGAGCCGGCGAAGATCATATCAAGAAAATCACAGCGCCGTTCGATGAACTCTACTTCCGATCATTCGTAAAAAACGTCTCTCAGTTCTTGAAGGTTGAATACGGCACTTTGCGCGGCGGTATTTTTGAAATGACCCCGGAATGAGAAAGAGCGTTGCCGTAGCTCTGGTCGGACATACGACGCATGAACTTTGCGACCTCATAGAGCGCAAGGACATGAGCATGCAGGAGATTGCCGACCGATGGGGCTGCACTAAGCGCCAATTGCAATTGTGGATCGACGCCGATCCGCACCGGGCCAGCCAAGCCACGCAGGCTCGCAAGGAAGCCGCCGACTGGTGCGACCGCGAGGCGGAAAAGGTACTGCGCGATCTGACACCCGACGCCACCGTTGCCGAGGTTGCCCGCGCCCGTGAACTTGCCCAGCACTACCGCTGGCGTGCTCGCGTGCGTAACCCAGTGACCCATGGCGACAAGCTCCAGGTTGATCACAAGCTGCCCGTGATCCCGCATAGCCTGACAGACGAGCAACTGGAGGCCATCGCCGCAAGTGCGCTGACTATAGAGGGCGAGTGCGACACCGTGGCCGAGAGCGCCGGATAGAGTGAGTCCCTATACGGGACGCGAACCTGCGTCCATCACTGCCGCAGCGCTCACCGTGACCCTCGGCTGGGCGGCGGACGGGTGCTTCGAGGATGGACGCTCGCCGCGGCCAAAGCTGCCGACTGGCGGCTGATCCGGCCAGCCGCCGGTGCCGGAAGTCTTTGTTTTGCTGGCCAATCTGCTAACTTTCGAGCACGGCAAACGAAAGGCAGGCGGGATGGCGAGCGAGTCTGAGCAGAAAATTCTTGACAAGGTGGCAGCCGGTGAATGGGCGACTTTTAGCCAGAACGAACCGCATGAGGTGAGCGCGGATTTCCTGCGTCGGCTGTTGCTTGGGCTGGAAGATGTGACCATCCGCGCCCCGGGTATCCGCATTAGCGGCGCGGTGGTAACCGGGGAAATGCTCGACCTTGCCGGATGCAGCGGGGGCGAGGGGTTGCCCCCGCTGGCGCTAGAGGACTGCGCCCTGCCGCAGCTTGATTTTAGCGGTGCTGTGCTGGCGGGACTGTCGATCAAGGGCAGCACCATCCGCGTGGTAAAACTGGTTGGCGCAAGAATCAATTCGGGCTTCGATTTTTCCAAGGTACAAGCCCATGCCGAGGGCGAAGAGGCGCGGATCGACGGGCGAAGCTGCACGATAGACGGCGAGGTGCGTGGTGATGGCGCCAAATTGCGCGTACCCGAACCTCAGGTACGGGAGAACGTGCGCACGGGCCAAGAGATCTACGCCCTATGCCTGCGCGATGCGACCATTCGCGGCTCGGTGTGGCTGACCTATGGATTTGAGGCCTCGGGCGGGGTGAGGATCAGCGCCGTGCGAAATCGGCGGCGATTTTTATGCCGAGGATGCCGTGATAACCGATGGCGCCAGAGATGCCTTCTGCGCTCAAGCAGCGCGGATTGAGGGGGGACTGCTTCTCACGAACGCTCGTATCGAGGGGACGTCCCGGATCGTGTCGGCTCGGCTCGGCGCCCTGCAGCTTTTTAACGCCAAGCTGTCGTTTGGTCGCGATTCCGGCCGCGCCGCGCTGGTTGCGGATGAGGCGGAGATCGGCGGTGACGTGTTGCTGCACGATGGCCTTACGGCCGAGGGCTATGTCTCTTTCCTGGGCACCAAAATCAGCGGCAATCTGGACTGCGCCGAAGGCCATTTTAGCAACCAAGACGGGGACGCGCTGGTTGCGTCGAACGCGGAGATCGGCGGTGACGTGTTGCTGAGCGAGGGCTTTACGGCCGAGGGCCGTGTCTCCTTCATGGGTGCCAAGATCAGCGGCGATCTGAGCTGTTCCAAAGGCCATTTTAGCAACCAAGGCGGGGACGCGCTGGTTGCGGCACGCGCGGAGATCGGCGGTGCCGTATTTCTGGACGAGGGCTTTACGGCCGAGGGCAGTGTCTCCTTCATGGGTACCAAGATCAGCGGCGATCTGAGCTGCGACGAAGGCCATTTTAGCAACCAAGGCGGGGACGCGTTGGTTGCGGTGAACGCGGAGATCGGCGGTGACGTGTTGCTGCGCGAGGGCTTTGCGGCCGAAGGCAGTGTCTCCCTCACGGGTGCCAAGATCAGCGGCGACCTGGACAGTTCCAAAGGCCATTTCAGCAACCAGGGCGGAGGCGCGTTGGTTGCTGCACGCGCGGAGATCGGCGGTGCCGTGTTTCTGCAAAAGGGCTTTACGGCCGAGGGCCAAGTGAACTTCTTCGGCGCCAAAATGGCTTCTCTGAGTTGCACCAACGCCCAGCTGCGCAATATCGGTACTCGGCGCCCGAAGACTACCCTTAACCTGACCGATGCAAGAATTGGACGATATGCGCGGCTGAATGACCTAGAAAGCATGGGGAGGATTTGTCTCTGGGGAACGCGCATCGGTGGTGATCTCGACTGTTCAGGGCTCCAACTTGTGGCTTGGCCGTCAACATCGTCGCCACGGGAGCACACAACGGCAGCATTGGACGCGACAAATGTGACCGTGGAGGGGGACGTGGTCTTTCAGGCGGGGAAGTCCAAGCGGGACGCCGCCGTCATCGGCGATCTTTGGTTCGAGCATGCTTGCGTGGGTGGCAGTTTCAAGTGGGACGGGCTGGATTTCGCGAAAGAACTCACCTTCGAATTTTCGGTCTGGAAGGATGGCCAGCTTGCCGAAGAGTCGGAAAAAACTCGCTGGGGTTATACAGGAGAGCTGAAAGAGGAAGAAACGGCGCCGGATGGTTCGATCAGTCAGAAAACATGGCTGGTGCTAGCGCATGCCTCTATTGGCGCCGCGCTGCAGGCCCATAAACTGATGGCCGAGCTGCCGCTCAAGATCGACCTGAGCGCCACCAGCGTGTACACGCTAGATGACGAGAAAAATGCCAACGATAAAACGCTCAAATTTCCGGCGGGATGGGGCGGATCGCAGTCCAAAAATAGCCGACATGTGGAGATCGACCTGGATGGTTTTACCTACAAACGGATTGAAAATTTTCCTAAGGTGCGGCGACTCAATTGGAGGTCCGTGAGATTTTGGCCACAAAAAGCCAGTGACACCGCTGAACCCACGTCACCATCGGCGACAAGGGGAGCAAAAATCGACATCGTGAAGCAGCGCAAGGTCTGGCTTAACTTTCAGGACGAAACAAAATTCTTCCCGCAGCCTCACCGACATCTGGCCGCCGTGATGCGTGCCCAGGGCCATGTGGAAGAAGCACGGCAAATCGCCATCGCGGAGGGGGACGCGGCACCCGGAGGCTGGGCCAACCTCAAGCGCAGAACCTTCGGCGCATGTTTTGGCTACGGGCTGGACCCGATGCGGGCCACGTGTTCGCTCATTCTCACGCTGGGCCTTGGCTGGGTGCTGGTAGGCACGGCTTGGCACGGGTTTTGGCCAATCAGAGACAGCGTGTGGACAAGGCCAAACCCCGTGCTTGTGTTGTCACCGAACGAGGTGGAGGCACTTGGGGCCATCCACGGCAGCCCGCTTAACGCAAAAGACAAAATACCAGACAAGGATGCGATACGTTGTGGCAGGAAAGAGATAATTCCGCCGCTCTACGCGCTGGACATGATGGTGCCCGTGGTGCCGCTGCACCAGGAGGACCGTTGCGAAATCTCGTTGAATGCAGGCTGGCTCTGGCCATTCCTCTGGGCGGTATTTTCCATCATCGGCAAAATAATCACGACCCTGGCGATCATCACCTATTCCGGCGTGCTGAAGCCAAAGGACGAGTAGCGATTTTCGCTCCGGCCGCTGTGTACGATGAGGCCGAAGAGCTTTGTGGCCGGCTGGCCCAGGCAAGGCTCCGGCATTTTGCCGGCTCCCGTCACCACGTCGGCGGCAAAGAGCACCCACTTGGGGGAAAGTTGAGGAAGGCGGGAATAGACACGTGCGGCGGCACGGTTGGAGCTGCCGTAATCGATTGTTTTTTCTAGGGAAAGTGGCGCACCCAAAGAGACTCGAACTCCTAACCCCCCAAATTCGTAGTCTGGACGGTGGAAGGAACGCTTCAAACGTCGGATGCCGGCATTGCTGAGGAGCTGCGAAGCACTCCGGCTACTTCCCTGACGGGGGGCACAGCTCAAACGGCCCTTCTTTACCACATTCTGTGGCGGCGCGGTTCTAGTCTCTTCCGCAGGAGGTGAAGTTCTACAAGCTCTTGCTGCCTCAACGTCACCCCCAAATCGATCAAAGCAGCAAGCCACTCGCCCAAAGCGCGGACACAGTGCGGACATTTTATCGAACAATTCCGGAATTACTTTCGGGCTTCCGCTAATCCGCTGAATATATTTGAGAAAATGGTGCCGACACCCAGGATTGAACTGGGGACCTACTGATTACGAATCAGTTGCTCTACCGCTGAGCTATGTCGGCTGAACCGGGGTGAGGGAGCCTATATCGAAGCCCGGCTCCCGCTGCAACCTCTATTGCCCGGAAACCTGCCCAGCGAGCGCCCGATGGCCGACCTCACTTTACGCGGAGGTTACCCCAGAAGACGGCCGATTACCCGGGCCGTATAGTCCACGACCGGGATGATCCGGCCATAATTGATCCGCGTGGGGCCGATCACGCCGATGGCGCCGACGATACGGTCCTGCGCGTTGCGCGCCGGGGCCACGACCATGGAGATGCCAGCCGCGCCGAACAGCCCGGATTCGGCGCCGATGAAGATGCGCACGCCGTCCGAGGTTTCGGCCAGCTCCAGCAGGCGCAGCATGGTCTCCTCGGCCTCCAGCCGCTCGAACAGCGCCTGGATGGTGGCGAGCTTCTCCAGCTGGTCCACATCCTCCAGCAGCCGCCCCTGGCCGCGCAAAATCAGCGAACCTCCCCTGCCCTCGCTGCCCCAGTCGGCCAGCCCCGCCTCCACCACGGCGCTGGTCAGGGCGTCCAGCTCCGTGCGGTCGGCCACCAGCTCATCCCCCACGCGGCGCTGCAGCTCGGCGATGGTAAGGCCCGAGAGCCGGGCATTGAGGTAGTTGCTCGCCTGCTGCAGCGCGCTGGGTGGCAGGCCTGGCGGCGTCTCGATGATGCGGTTTTCCACCTGGCCATCGGCCGAGACCAGCACCACCAGCGCCCGCCCGGGCGAAAGCGGCACGAACTCGATATGCTTCACCGCCCCCTCGCCCTTGGGCGCCAGTACCAGCCCAGCGGCGGCGGAGAGGCCGGAGAGCATGGAGCTGGCCTGGGCCAGCGTGTCCTGCATGCTGCGCCCGGACTGCACCAGCGCCTGGTTGATGCTGCTGCGCTCTTCCTCGGAGAGCTCGCCGAATTGCAGCAGCCCGTCCACGAACAGGCGCAAGCCCCGCTCGGTCGGCAGCCGCCCGGCAGAGGTGTGCGGCGAGAACAGCAGCCCGGCATCGGTGAGGTCCGCCATCACGTTGCGGATGGTGGCGGGCGAGAGACGCTGCGGCAGCAGGCGCGAGAGCGTGCGGCTGCCCACGGGCTCGCCGGTTTCCACATATTGTTCCACGATCTCTCGCAGCACTGCGGCGGAGCGGACATCGAGCCCCGGCGGCAGGCGGGGCGGAACGGATTTGCCTCTATGGTCCATGGTCACAGTCTCGGATAATAGCACGGCAAATCGATCAGGAGAGATATCATGCGGCCCTCAGGCAGAATTTTCGACGAACTCCGGAAAGTGTCCATCGAGACCGGGTTCTCCCACCATGCCGAGGGCTCCGCGCTGATCCGGATGGGCGGGACCGAGGTGTTGTGCACCGCCAGCGTCGAGGGCAAGGTGCCGGGCTTCATGCGCGGCCAGGGCGAGGGCTGGATAACGGCCGAATACGGCATGCTGCCCCGCGCCACCCATACAAGAGGCGACCGTGAGGCCGCGCGCGGCAAGCAGTCCGGCCGCACACAGGAGATCCAGCGCCTCATCGGCCGCTCGCTCCGCGCCGTGGTGGACCGCAAGGCCATGGGCGAAATCAGCATCACCCTGGACTGCGACGTGCTGAACGCCGATGGCGGCACGCGCTGCGCCTCCATCACCGGGGCCTACGTGGCCATGGCGCTGGCCTTCCGCAAGCTGCAGGCCAACAACGTGCTGAAGGCCTTCCCCATCACCGGGCACGTGGCGGCGGTGTCCTGCGGCATTTTCCAGGGCAACCCGGTGCTGGACCTCGACTACAAGGAGGATTCCAACGCCGAGGCCGATGCCAATTTCATCCTGACCCAGGGCGGCGGCATCGTGGAAATCCAGGCCACGGCGGAGAAATCCACCTTCGACGACGCCGCTTTCGCCGCAATGCTGGCCCTGGCGCGCAAGGGCACGGCCGAGCTGTTTGCCGCGCAGAAGGCGGCTTTGGGCTAAAAATTTCCGTGGGGCTGCCCTATGGGCGGCCCCATTTTACGCTTGCGTGACTATAAATTCTACTATAATGATAGGCTTTATGGTTTGAAAGGTCGCGCCATGCAGGTCAGCCCGAGCCCCCGGTCTTCCGCCCACACCGCCCTGGTAACCCCGGATTGCGCGGCGCCGCCCGTGCTCGGCACCACAGTGGAGCGCCTGGCGCTGACCCTGCTGAACCTCGCCGAACGGTATGAGGTGGAACCCGGGGTGGAACTGTTCATCACCCCGTCGGTCACGCTCGACGAACTCGCCACCCTGGCCGGCGGCACCAGCCACACGGCCGGGCTGCTGCTGGCGCATTGGCTGGAAGAGGGCATCGTGGCTTGGCGGCGCCAGCGCCTGCTGCTGTGGAAGGCCCCGGCCCTGTACCGGCTGGCGCTGGGTTCCCCGCCCTCCGCCTGAGGGCCGGTTACGGCTGGCTCACGCTCAGGTTGGTAAAGGCGTAGTCGGAAGGCCCCTTGGCGCTGCCCTCACCCTCTATGCCGACCGTGCCACCGCCGGAGGGCGCCATGATCGAGAGCGAACCCGCCTGCTGGCCGTTGATATATAGGGTGACGTAATTGCCCTTGGTCACCACCCGCAGGACGTTCGCCGCCCTGGGCTTCAGCAGGCTGGTCTTCATATCTGGCACAATCGCCTGCCACGGCGCGGCGGCGGTGGAGACATGCTTGTACACGGCGAAGGTGCCGTTCATGTCGGAGATCGAAAACTCGAAGAAATCATTCGTCCCCGTGGCCCAGAACAGGAGCCCGGCGACGCTGTCCGCGGCATTGCCCGGCGTGATGGTGACGCTGGCATCCATATCGGTGAAGTCGAAACCGCCATAGGTCGTCCAGACGGCACTCTTCGCTGGGACGCTGATATGTACCGAACCGTTCTTCAGGTTAACCAAGTAGGTTTGCGCACTGTAAATCAGCAGCCAAGTGGCCAGCAATTCTGATAGCACAGGCTGGGCTGCGAGCACGGGCGCCGGGCCGAACGCCAATAATCCCGCCACACCGGCGCAGCCGGCCAATTTGGTAACCGTATTCATTGGGAACTCCTCCCTTACTGTTCCGGTCATGGGACAATAAGGCTAGGCGTCCGGCCAGCGGCAAGTCGATTGCCGCAAGTTAATTTGGTGCTTGCCGTGACCGGTCCAGACGCGGCATCTCGATCGCAGGGCAGCGGTCCATCACCACGGCGAGCCCCGCCGCGCGGGCTTTCGCTGCCGCTGCCTTGTTGACCACGCCGAGCTGCATCCACACCGTCTTCGCGCCCAGGCGGATCGCCTCCTCCACTGGGGCGTCCACATCCTCCGCCCGGCGGAACAGGTCCACCATGTCCAGCGGCGCGGCCTCGGCGAGGGTTGCCACCACCTTGCGGCCCAATATCTCCTGCCCGGCGAGGCCCGGGTTCACCGGCGTCACATCGAACCCGTTCTCCAGCAGAAAGCGCATCACCTCGTAGGAGGCACGCTCCGGCTTGGCCGAGGCCCCGACCAGGGCGATGCGCTTCGTCTGTGTCAGGATACGGCGGATGTCTTCGTCACTCATCTCTCTTCCCCAAAAATGCACGCCCGGCTAAGCCTTTGGCCATGATCAAACCCCTTATCGCCTGCGTGCTGCTGAGTCTGCTGACCTTCGCCATGTGGGCGAATCCCAACCAGCCTCAGGCGGGGGATGTGACCATGCCGGCGGGCAAGTTCAACAGCCTGTCCTACGCGCCGTACCAGGCCTGGCAGAGCCCGCTCTCCAAGGACTATCCCACGGGCGCGGAGGTGGCGAAGGACCTCGCTTTGGTGGCGACCCAGGCGAACGGCATCCGCACCTATTCCTCCATCGAGGGCGATTACGATATTGGCGCGCTCGCCAAGCAGGCGGGGCTGAAGGTCTGGCTCGGCATCTGGCTCAGCGGCAACCCGCAGGACAACGCCAAGGAGATCGCCGCCGGCATCGCCGAGGCCAACGCGCACCCTGACACCATCACCCGCGTCATCGTCGGCAACGAGGTGCTACTGCGCCGCGACCTCTCGGTGGACGACCTGATCGCGGATATCGACTATGTCCACGCCCGGGTGAAGCAGCCTGTTGCGTATGCGGATGTCACCGATTTCTGGAAGCAGTTCCCGCAGGTGGCGCCGCATGTGGACGTGGTGATGATCCATTTCCTCCCCTATTGGGAGGACAAGCCGCTCTCCGTGGACGACGCCCTGGCCGAAATCCAATCGACCACCGATCAGTTCAAAAAGCTCTTCCCTGGCAAGCAGATTTCCATCGGCGAAACGGGCTGGCCCTCGCGCGGGCGCTGGCGCGGCCCCGCCGCCACCGGCCGGGTGGAAGAGGCGGTGTTCCTCCGCCGCTTCGTCACCCTCGCGAACCAGGAGGGCGTGGATTACAACCTGATCGAGGCCTTCGACCAGAACTGGAAATACGAGGACGAAGGCGTGGCCGGGGCCAACTGGGGCATCTGGACCGCCGACCGGCAGCCGAAATTCCCGCTCAACGGCCCGGTAACCGAGACACCGGAATGGCCCTGGTACGCCGGGTTTGGCGCGCTGGCCGGTGTGCTGCTGTTCGCCGCCGTGGGGTTCCGTAACCTGCGCCTCGCTTTGCCCGCCTTCGCGTTGGGCAACGGTATCGCCCTGGCCTGCTCCGGCACGCTGCCCATGCTTTACGACAACTGGCTGCGGCTGGATGCGCTGGTGAACCTGTCGCTGCAGGCGCTGTTCGCGGTTCTGGCGATCCGCCGGGCCGATGCGCTGCTCGCCGGGCGCCCAGTGCCGCCGGTCACCACCGGGGCCATGGTGCTAGCCCGTGCGCGCCGCCTCCGCCTGCCCCTGAACTATGACGGGCTGTGGTTCATCTTCCTGGCCTCCGCCGCTGTGTTCGAGGCGCTGCTGGTCTTCGGCGGCCGCTACCGCGACGCCCCAATGCCGGTGTTCATCGTCCCCGTCATCGCCACGGTGCTGCGCTTCTGGACCAAGGACAAACCCCGGCAGATGGGCTGGGAAGAGTTGCTCGCGGGCTTCACCCTGGCGGTGCTGGCGCTCGCCGACATGGTCATTGAAGGACCCAGCAACCTGGATTTCATCATCTGGAACGTCCAGGCGCTGGTGCTCGCGGCGCCAGTGGTTATGGCCGCCGAGGGCAAACGCCGCGCGGTTCAGAGATCGTAGGGCGGCGCCTTCTCATAGGCAGGCAAGCTCTCATCCAACGCCTGCCAGGAGACACGCTCGCACACCCAGCCCTGCACGGTGGGGCGGATGGCCTCGGGCTCATCCAGCGAACCAAGCGTGACGCCGACGGAGCGGTCCTCGCTATCGGTCATGTAGAGCGGGCTGCCGCAATGGCCGCAGAACCAGCGCATGGCCTGGGGCGAGGAAGCATAGCCCCGCGCCGCCCCCTTGGTGACGCAAAAGCGCTCCGGCGGCACCTGCACCCATGGCAGCGCCGCGGCACCGCTCGCCTTGCGGCATTCACGGCAGAAGCAGACATCCGCGACATCGCCTGGTTCATAGTCCAGGCTGTAGGTGACGGCACCGCAGAGGCAACCGCCGGTGAGATGTACCACCATGGCTAGAACGAGGGCGGCGAGTTGGCGCTGATCAGCACGCAGGGCTCCGCCCCCGGGTTGCGGAAGCGGTGCGGAATATCGGAGCGGAAATAATACGCATCCCCCGGGTTGAGCATCCGCTCCTGCAGGCCAACCGTGACGATAAGGCAGCCTGAGACGACGACACCGCATTCCTCGCCGTTGTGGCGGAGCATCGCATCCCCCGTATCAGCACCGGGCTGGTAGGTCTCCTGCAACATTTGCAGCGTCCGATCCTTCACCTTGCGGCCGACCATGCGCATGGAAATCGCCGGGTCGTAGGAGATTTCGGTCAGCTCCTCCCCGGTGAAGAACACGTTGTCGGACGGCGAGAAGTTCAGCGTGAAGAAATCCGCCAGCGAGAGCGGAATGCCGTCCAGAATCTTCTTCAATGAGGAGATCGACGGGCTGACACGGTTCTGCTCGATCAGCGAGATCGCCCCGTTCGTCACCCCGGCCCGGCGTGCCAACTCACGTTGCGTCAGCCCGAAAATCTGCCGCACCAGCTTCAGCCGGGTGCCAATATCGTCCGACATGTCATCGTTCTGGAGGGCTGCCGACATGATCTCCTTATCACCCGCACGTTTAGGATTTTCAACAATGCTACGCGGGTAATACCCGCGCGCGCAACGAAAAACATGCCTCGCAAGAAAAAGATCATCCAATTATTCTTGACGTATTAAGAGGCCGTAAGCCACACTCGCCCAGCAACAATTTTGGGGTTTTGCGTGCTGTGGACCATCGAGCCGACCGGAGCTGACATCCTTAACCAAGCCAGCCCGGCAGGCGCATGATGTCTGCCTCCACCAGCCCCGCGGCCGCGGAAGCCGCCCCCTCGGCCAAGCGCGGCGCCATTTCCATCCGCGGCATTACCCGGATTTTCAACGGGTCAGCGCCCGCCGTGGACCATGTAAATCTCGAAATCCATGCCGGAGAATTTTTCACCCTGCTGGGCCCCTCCGGCTGCGGCAAAACCACCCTGCTGCGCATGATCGCCGGGTTCGAGACACCCGATGAGGGGCGGATCTTCATCTCCGGCAAGGACGTGGAGGACGTGCCGGCGCATAAGCGCGCGGTGAACACCGTGTTCCAATCCTACGCGCTGTTCCCGCACCTGAATGTGGAACAGAATATCGGCTTCGGCCTGCGCATGCGCGGCATCAAGAGCCCGGAGCGCAAGAAGCGGGTCGATGCCATCATGGAACTGCTGCAGATTGGCCAGTTCGCCACGCGCAGCGCGGCACAGCTCTCCGGCGGGCAGCGCCAGCGCGTCGCCCTGGCCCGCGCGCTGGTGAACGAACCGGATGTGGTGCTGCTGGACGAACCGCTCTCGGCACTGGACGCCAAGCTGCGCGCTGAACTGCAGATCGAGCTGCTGCGCATGCAGAAGCGCCTGGGCATGACCTTCATCTTCGTCACCCACGACCAGCACGAGGCGCTGGTGATGTCCGACCGCATCGGCGTGATGAGCAAAGGCAGGCTGGAGCAGGTCGGTCCGGTGCTGGACGTGTACGAGAAGCCAAAAAATGTGTTCGTCGCGGAGTTCCTGGGCCTCTCCAACATCTGGCCGGTCACGCCCACCGGCACAAATACCGCCGCGTCGCCGATCGGCGAATTGACCATCGACGCGCCGCTTGCCGGCGCGACCTTGGCGATGATCCGGCCGGAAAAGATCTGGATCTATAACGACACAGCGGCGCCAAAGGACCGTGTGAACCTGTTCTTCGGCACAGTGCGCGAGGCCATCTACATGGGCGCCTCGACCCAATACCGCATCGAGCTTGCGGGCGGGCAGTCCGTGCTGGCGTTCGACACCAACAACCAGGCCACCGAGCGCAGCTGGCGCCCCGGCGAGGCCGTGGCCGTGGAACTGAAGCCCGACAACATCATGCTGATCTCGCCATGAGCGCCGGGGTAAAAACCGAAGTCGAAATCGAGGCCGGGCGGCAGCGCCTGCGGCTCTGGGTGACCTCCGGGCCCGGGCTGGTCTGGATCATGATCTTCCTGCTGATCCCCAGCGCCGTGCTGCTCGGCATCGCCTTCTTCTCCTCCAACGACTATGGCAGCCCGGTGCTGCCGCTCTCCGTGCAGTCCTTCCAGCAGGTGGCGGGGTACTCGCTGCTCGGCTGGGACCCGGGCAATATCATCATCTTCCTGCGCTCGCTGCAGCAGGCGGGCATCGCCACGATGGTGTCGGCGGCGCTCTCCTACCCGCTGGTGTTCTTCATCCTCAGCCGCCCGGAATCGGTGCGCCCGCTTCTGCTGCTGTTCATTGTGCTTCCTTCCTGGACCAATCAGGTGGTGCGCACCTATGCCTGGATGGAGCTGCTTGGTCCCAACGCGCCGGTCTCCTGGGTCGCGCATCTGCTGCACGCGGTCCCGCCGGATCTCGGCCTGGCGCCGGGCAGCTTCGCCGTGACCACCGGCCTGGCGTATAACTACCTGCCCTACATGATCGTGCCGCTCTACGCCTCGGCGGAGAAGCTGGACTGGACGCTGGTGGAAGCCGGGCGGGATCTCTACGCCTCCGGCGCGCGGCTGTTCTGGCACACGGTGTTCCCGCAAACCCTGCCGGGGCTGCTCTCCGGCGTCATCTTCGTCGCCATTCCGGCCTTCGGCGACTACGTGGTGCCGCAACTGCTCGGCGGCGACAAGGCGCTGATGATCGGCTCGCTAATCGCCAACCAGTTCACCGAAACGCCGGACTGGCCCTATGGCGCGGCGCTCACCATCATCATGCTGGTGTTCACCGGCATGGGGTTGGTCGGGTTCCGCATCCTCACCCGGAAGCTCGGCGGCGCCGAGGAGGCGACGATATGATCCCGCGCGGGGTTCGCTACGCCCTCTCCGGCATTTCCTGGCCGCTTTATGCGCTGCTGTACACGCCGCTGGCGCTGGTCGCGTTCTACTCCTTCGCCCCGGCACCGAACCAGGCTGGGCATTCGCTGCACGCCTACAGCGTGCTGCTGCACGATGGCGCGGTGTTCACCGCCCTGCGCCGCTCGCTGATCCTCGCCTTCGGCTCGGCCATCACATCCACCGCGCTCGGGACGCTGCTTGGCTACGGGCTGTGCCGGTTCCGCAATGCGAACGCCAAGGGCGTGCTCGCGCATATCCCCAGCCTCATCATCTATACGCCGATCATCATGCCCGGCCTGGTATTCGGCATCTCGGAGCTGATTTTCTTCAACTTCGTGCACAGCGCCACGGGGTTTCTCGGCGCCGGGCTGCAGACGATGATCATCGCGCACATCACCTTCCAGGTGCCCTATGTCGCGCTCACCGTTTTTGCGCGCCTCGCCGGGCTCGACCCGTATCTGTTCGACGCCGCCAACGACCTCTACGCCAACGGCATCAAGAGCTTTATCCATCTCATCGTCCCGGTCGTGCAGCCGGCCATTATCGGCGGGTTCCTGCTCGGCATCACCCTCTCCATCGACGATTTCACCATCAGCTTCTTCACCGCCGGGCCGGGCAGCGTGACACTGCCGATCTACATCTATTCCGCGATCGCACGAAAAGGCATATCGCCAGAGATCAACGCGCTCGGTACGATGATGATCGGTTCAATCATCCTGCTCGCAATCATCCATTTCTTCATTACGCGGCACCGCGAGCGTGCTGGCCAGCTCACACCAACGGGGAAAATCGCATGAAGCTTCTATCGTATCTTGCCGCTGGGGCGCTGGCCCTGGGGCTCGCTGCACCGCAGATGGCCCGTGCGGAACAGCCGACGCTGAACCTGTTCATCTGGTCCAGCTATATCGACCCGGGTCTGCTCTCCGCCTTCGAGAAGCAGTGCAACTGTAAGGTGATCGAGACCGATTACGAGAGCAACGCGGAAATGTCCGCCAAGCTGAAGGCGGGCGGGGATGCGCAATACGACGTGGTGGTGCCCTCCTCCTACTACGTGCCTGAGTTGCAGGATGAAGGGCTGATCCAGAAGATCGATCACAGCAAGATTCCGAATTTCGCCAACCTGATGCCGAAATTCCAGAACCCGGATTACGACCCGAACGACGCCTACTCCATCCCCTATCAGTGGGGCACGACGGGCATCGTGTACGATCCGGCCAAGATCAAAGACCCCGGCACCGGCTGGGGGTTGCTGTTCGACCCCAAGGCTAACCCGAACTACCCGTTCGTGCTGCCCAAGGGCGAGGGGCGCGACCAGATCGGCGCGGCCTGCGCCTATCTCGGCTACGGCTTCAACTGTTCCGAGAAGAGCCAGTGGATCGCAGCGGCCAAGCTGATCGAGCAGACCAAGAAGCGGCCGAACTTCGCCGGCTTCGTCGATGAAACCCCGGCACGCGACCAGATGAAGAGCGGGCTTATCGCCGTCTCCATGGCATATAACGGCGATATCGCCAGCTGCTACGCTGACGGCAGCTGCACCAAGCTGAAATTTTTCCTGCCCGACCAGGGCTCGGAAATCTGGGTGGACACGATGGCGATTCCCGCCCACGCGCCGCACCCGGAACTGGCGCTGCAGTTCATCAACTTCATCCTGGAGGCGAATAACGGCGCCACGCTCTCCAATTTCAACCAGTATGCCAGCCCCAACGCGGCGTCGCAGAAGCAGCTCACCGGCATTCTTGCCACCCCGCTGATCAACCCGACCGCGGAGGAAATGAAGCATTTGAGCTTCCTGGCCCCGCTGCGCGGCGCGCAATACAAGCTGTTCAACCAGATTTGGACCAGCGTACTCCAATAAACCGGCCAAGGCGGCGCTCAATCCCGGGCGCCGCCAGCCAATCGAGGACAACATGAGCAATGAAACAATCGACCTGAAGGACTGGTTCGACGAGCATCGGATCACTGAAGTCGAATGCCTGGTGCCGGACATCACCGGCATCCCGCGCGGCAAAATCATGCCGGCGCAGAAATTCTTCCAGGGCGGCGCGCCGCGCCTGCCGGAAGCGATCTTTATCCAGTCCGTTACCGGCGAGTACCCGGAAGACCCCGAAGACAAGCTCACCGACCCCGCGATCATCGACATCAAGCTGATCCCGGACGTAAGCACCGTCCGCCTCGTGCCCTGGGCGCATGAGCCCACCGCGCAGATCATCCATGATTGCCAATACGCGAACGGCACACCGGTGCCGATGGCGCCTCGGCAAGTGCTGCAGCGCGTGCTCAAGCTCTACGAGGATAAGGGCTGGAAACCGGTCCTCGCCCCGGAGCTGGAATTCTACCTCGTCGCCCGCAACACCGACCCCGACTACCCGCTGGTGCCGCCCGTGGGGCGCTCCGGCCGGCAGGAGAGCGGACGGCAGAGCTACTCCATCGACGCGGTGAACGAGTTCGACCCGCTATTCGAGGAAATGTACGATTTCTGCGATTTGCAGGAGATGGACCTCGACACGCTGATCCACGAGGAAGGTGCGGCGCAGGTGGAGATCAACTTCCTGCATGGCAACCCGCTGCATCTCGCGGACCAGGTGTTCCTGTTCAAGCGCACGGTGCGCGAGGTGGCGCTGCGCCACAACATCTACGCCACTTTCATGTCCAAGCCGATGGGCGGCGAGCCCGGCAGCGCCATGCATGTGCACCAGAGCATCGTGGACCCGAAGACCGGGCAGAACCTGTTCGCCGGGGCCGGACGGCAAAGCGAGCAAACTGTTCCGCTCCTATATCGGCGGGCTGCAGAAATACATTCCGGCGGTGATGCCGATCTTCGCGCCGAACGTGAATTCCTACCGCCGCCTCACGCGCTTCTCCAACGCCCCGATCAACCTGCAATGGGGCTACGACAACCGCACCTGCGGGCTGCGCGTTCCGTTTGGCGACCCGTCCGCCATGCGCGTGGAAAACCGCGTGCCCGGCGCCGATGCCAACCCGTATCTCGCCTTCGCCGCGACGCTCGCCTGCGGCTATCTCGGCATGGTGGAGGGGCTGACACCGACCCCCGAACAGGTCGGCTCCGCCTATTCCGGCGAATACACGCTGGCGCGCGAGCTCTCCCACGCGCTCGACCTGATGGATGCGAGCGAGGGCTTGCGTGAGATTCTCGGCGAGAAACTCGTGGATGTGCTGGTGGCGGTGAAGCGGATCGAATACGAAACCTATCTGCGCGTCATCTCCTCCTGGGAGCGCGAGCACCTGCTACTGAACGTCTAACCGGACGACGAATTATGCTGAACAATTACTACCACGCCACGCGGCGTGTGAATTTCGTCGCCAACACACTGGCGGGTGATGTAGCTGTGGATGCCGCCATCATCGGCGGCGGCATCACCGGCGTTTCCGCGGCGCTGCATCTGGCCGAGCGGGGCTATTCCGTGGCCCTGCTGGAGGCGCAGAACATCGGCTGGGGGGCCTCCGGGCGCAATGGCGGGCAGGTGCTGCCGGGTTTCGGCTGCTCGCTGCACAAGCTCAAGAACCTTACCGACGCAGAGACAATGAAACGGCTGTGGGACATGTCGGTGGAAGCCGTGGAGCTGCTGCATGCGCAGATCTCCCGCTTCGCCATCCCCGCAGACCCGGTGCGCGGCTATCTGCACGCCGCCATCAAGCCGCGCCATGTGCAAGATTTGCGCATGGAGCAGGAGGAGCTGGCGGCCCTGGGCGCGCCGGTCGGGCGGCTGCTGGAAGGCGCGGAGTTGCGCGCGCGCCTCGACAGCCCGCGCTACCTGGCGGCGCTAGAGGACAATATCTCCGGCCATATCCACCCGCTCAACTACACGCTGGGCCTGGCCAAGGCGGCTCAGGCGGCTGGGGCGAAACTCTATGCCGGGGCGAAGATCTCGCGCGTCGAGGAAGGCACGACGCTCACCCTGCATACGGGCCCGCACAAGGTCCGCGCCAAGTTCCTGCTGGTGGCGGGCGGCGCGTATCTCAACGGGCTGGTGGAAGACCTCTCCGGCTACGTCATGCCGGTCGGCACCTACATCATGGCGACCGAGCCGCGCGCGGACGTGCCCTCGCTGATCCCGAACAACGAGGCGGTGGCGGACCTGAACTTCGTGCTCGATTATTTCCGCCGCTCGCCCGATGACCGGATGCTGTTCGGCGGGCGCGTCTCCTACTCCACCCTGCCGCCGCCAAGCCTCGGCTCCTCCATGCTCAAGCGCGCCACCCGGGTGTTTCCGCAGCTGAAGGATGCGAAGGTGGAATTCCTTTGGGGAGGGAATGTGGACATCACCGTGAACCGCGCCCCGCATTTCGGGCATCTGGCGCCTAACATATTGTTCGCGCAGGGCTTCTCCGGCCATGGCTTGGCGCTCACGGGCTTGGCCGGCAAGCTGGCGGCGGAGGCCATTGCCGGGCAGGCCGAACGGTTCAACGTGTTCGCCCGTATCCCACATGCTCGCTTCCCCGGCGGGCGGGCCTTGCGCACCCCTGCCCTGCTGGCCGCCACCACCTGGTTCCGCCTGCGCGATATGCTCTAACTCCAGGAAACCGTTGCATTCTTCCCAGCGGCGGGGCCAATATCGGTAACTGAGCCCAGGAGGGGGAACACAATGTCGGTGCGCAAATTCCTGCTGCCGGTCAGCAGTTCAGCCTCGGCCGGCACCGCCCTGCAAACTGGGCTGATGCTGACCAAGATGTGGAACGCGCATCTGCAGGTGCTGCACATCCGCTCCGATGCGCATGACATCGCCCCGTTTGCCGGCGAGGGGCTTTCCGGCGCGCTGATCGAGGACATGCTCAATGCCACCGAACGCGAAGGCGGCACGCGGGCGCTGCATCTGCGCGAACTGTTCGAGGCAGCGACGGAAGCGGCGGAGGTCCCGGCGGGCAATGCGATGCGAGGTCGAAACGAACCCAGCGCCAGCTTCACCACTCTCACCGGGCGGGAGGAGCAACTGATCGCGTTTCAGGCGCGGCTCGCCGACCTCACCATCGTGCCCCACCCGCAGGCGGGCGAGGATGTGGCCACGGCGGACGCGCTGCACGCCGTGCTGTTCGATTCCGGGCGGCCGGTGCTGCTGGCCCCACTTGAACCGCCCAAGAGCATCGGCAAGCGCATCGCCATTGCCTGGAACGGCACGGCCAACGCGGCCTCGGCGCTGGGCTCGGTTATGCCCTTCGTGCGCCAGGCGGAGGCGGTGCGCATCCTGGTCTCCGAAGATTACGCCAAGCCCGGCCCCACCGGGGCGGAGGTGGCGGAATACATCTCGCATCATGGCGTGACCGCCGATGTCGTGCGGTTCCATGCCATCAACCGGGTGGCCGGCGCCGGGCTGCTGGCGGCAGCGGCGGAGTTCGGTGCGGACCTGATGTCCATGGGCGCGTATTCCACCGCCTCGCGCCTGCGCCAGCTCATCCTGGGCGGCACCACGCGCCACGTACTGGAAAACGCACAGCTGCCGGTGCTGATGAACCGATGATTAAGAGCCCCGGCCTTACTTTCGCCGCGAGCCACGCCTATCTCCGGTGCATGATGATTGATATCCGCCCCCTCGCCTCGCCCATGGCGCGGCATAATTTCGCAGCCGGTGAAAAAGTGTAACCTCCAAATTCCGACATTGAGAGCGAGAGATTATTGTGGCATTTATGCCACAGTACGGATTTTCTACCGCGATAAGTCAAAGATTTTTCCGCAGGAGACCACACAAGACATGCGTAAAACCTTCACCCGTGGCACCGCGCTCACGCTGGCCCTTTTCGGCGCTACCGCCCTGGCCGGCCTGCCAGCCGCCCCGGCACACGCAGCGGATTCATCGCTGGACGAAACCGCTGCCGTGCAGCAGGGCTTCGCCCCGGTGCCGGATTTCTCCGGGCTGGTGAAGCACGTGGCCCCGGCGGTGGTGTCCGTCGATGTGCATCTTAAGCTCAACCAGACCTCCGACGACCAGGACGACAATGGCGGCGGCCAGGGTCAGGCGCAGCCCGGCCTGCCCCCAGGTTTTCCGCAGATCCCCGGCTTTCCGTTCGGCTTTGGCACGCCGCAGCAGCCGCAGGCGGTTGAGGCCAAGGGCTCCGGCTTCATCATCGACGCGAACGGCACCATCGTCACCAACAACCATGTGGTGAAGGACGCGCAAGACGGTCACCGTCACCCTCTCCGACGGCAACAGCTACCCGGCGAAGGTGCTCGGCACCGACCCGCGCACCGACCTCGCCGTGCTGAAGATCGATGCCGGCGCACCCGCTGCCCTACGTCGATCTCGGCCACTCCGCCTACGTGGAGCCGGGCGAATGGGTGGTCGCCATGGGCAACCCGTTCGGGCTGGGCGGCACGGTGACGGCGGGCATCGTCTCGGCGCTCGGGCGCGATATCGGCGACGGCCCGTATGACAAGTTCATCCAGATCGACGCGCCGATCAACCAGGGCAATTCCGGCGGCCCGCTCTTCGACCAGAACGGCGAGGTGATCGGCATCAACACCGCCATCCTCTCGCCCTCCGGCGGCTCGGTCGGCATCGGCTTCGCCATCCCGTCCGACATGATCAAGCGCGTGGTCACGCAACTGATCAGCGGCGGCAAGGTGGTGCGCGGCTATCTCGGCGTCGCGGCGCAGGAAATCTCGCCGCAGATGGCGCAGGCGCTGGGCCTGCCGACGGATGATCCGGCCAAGGATGGCGCGCTCGTCGCCGCCATCTCGCCGGGCAGCCCCGCCGAGAAGGCCGGGCTGAAGCCAGGCGACGTGATCATCAGCGTCAACGGCCAGTCCGTGACCAACCCTGGCGATCTCGCCAGCGACATCGCCAATGTGGACCCGGAACACAAGGCGGATATCGTGTATCTGCGCAACGGCAAACAGAACACGGTTTCCGTCGCCGTGGCGACCATGCCGGCGAACCCGGATGCGGCATTCCAGCAGGGCGGCAGCAGCTCCAGCACGGGGCCGCAGCAAGGCGCGCTGGGCCTCACCCTGGCGCCACTCACCCCGGATGCGCGCGACCAGCTGAACCTGCCCAACAGCGCCACCGGCGCGGTGATCACCGCAGTGAAGCCAAACTCGCTGGCGGACCAGGCCGGGCTGGAGCCAGGCGACCTGTTGGTCGGCGTCGGCGCCACCAACGTGAACAGCCCGGACGATGCGGTGGCTGCCATCGCGGCCGCGCGCAAGAGCGGCAACGGCGCCTTGGCGCTGCGCATCATCCGCCAGGGCCAGGCGCTGTTCGTGGGGATCGCGGTGAGCAAGTCCGGCGACAATTCCGGCGATTCCAGCGGCCAGTAAGCCGGGCCGGATCGACGGCATTAAAAAAGGCCAGGGGAAATTCCCCTGGCCTTTTTGTTTAATAGCCCGGATTTCTCACCGAATATGGGTGCATTGGGGCGCTGAATCTGAGAAAGTGTTTCTGCCACCACGGCTTTTTCAAACCCGGAGGAAGCCCCGATGCCGACAGAGTGTAGCCCGGCTATGTTCGAATTTCCACCGGTGGAAGGCCGTCCGGTGGTGGCGGCTTTCGACGGTGGCGCGATCACCTCGGATGCCGGCGCCCTGCTGCTGGGCCAGACCGACCGGGCGATCCGGCTGACCGAGCGGTTTGCCGCCTGCTTCCCCGACCGGCGTCGGCCCGAGCTGGTGGAGCACGAGGTCAGACCCTGGTGATGCAGCGCGTGGTCGGTATCGCGCTGGGCTATGAGGACCTGAACGACCACGACGAACTGCGGCACGACCCGGTGCTGGCGGTGCTGGCCGGCAAGCTGGAGGCGCAGCGCGCGGACTGTGCGCCGCTGGCCGGCAAATCCACGCTGAACCGGCTGGAACTGAGCCGGGCCGAAGCCGACGCGCTATCACAAGATCAGCCACGACCCGGCGGCGATCGAGCGCCTGTTCGTCGATCTGTTCCTGGAAGCCCACACGAAGGCGCCGGAGCAGATCATCCTCGACCTCGATGCCACCGACGATCCGCTGCACGGCAACCAGGAAGGCCGGTTCTTCCACGGCTATTACGACTGCTACTGCTACCTGCCGCTCTACATCTTCTGCGGCCGGCACCTGCTGGCGGCGAAGCTGCGGCGCTCCAACATCGATGCCGCGGCCGGGCGCGGTGGAGGAGATCGCCCGGATCGTGGCCCAGATCCGCCGCCGCTGGCCGAAGACCCGCATTCTGCTGCGCGGCGATTCCGGCTTTGCCCGCGAGACGCTGATGGCATGGTGCGAAGCGAACCGGGTGGACTACGTGTTCGGCCTGGCCCGCAACGACCGGCTGGAGCAGGCGATCATCCCGAGCTGAACTCGCGACGACGCTCGAAGCATCCGAAGCCAGCGCCAGACCGGCGCGCTGCTTCAAGGACTTCACCTAGCGCACGCTGGACAGTTGGAGCCGCGAACGCCGCGTCATCGGCAAGGCCGAGGTGACTGGCGGCAAGGCCAATCCGCGCTTTGTCGTCACCTCGCTCAAGCGAAGCGAGGGCGACTGCGCGGCATCTCTACGAGAAGATCTACTGCGCCCGCGGCGAGATGGAGAACCGCATCAAGGAATGCCAGCTCGACCTGTTCGCCGACCGCACCTCGGCCGCCACCATGCGCGCCAACCAGCTCCGCCTGTGGTTTGCCTCGATGGCCTATGTGCTGCTCTGCGCGTTGCGCCGCATCGGCCTGGCACACACGCAGTTCGCCGAGGCCACCTGCGGCACGATCCGGCTGAAGCTGCTGAAGATCGGCGCCCTGGTCCGCGTCAGCGTGCGGCGGATCAAGATCGCCATGGCGTCGGCCTGCCCATGGCAGGACGAGTTCGCACTCGCCCACGCCCGGCTATGCGCGCAACGCTGCCTGATACGAACCAGACACCGCCCAAATACTACCGAACAACGCTGCTGCGGCGGCGACGCAACGGAGATGAGAAAAATCAGAGAATAACACCGGCGGCGACGAAGCAGAGACAAAAAAAAAAAAAAAGAGAAAAAAACAGCCCGCCGGCAGGCGGAGATGGTAGCTCTTCGGCCGGGTGAGCGTCTCATAGCCCCAGCGCGAGAGGGTGTAGCCGCGGCCGGTATCCTTCACGCCAACCCACGGCAGCGCCGGATCCAGCGCGTCGCAGCGGTTGAGGAACACGGTGCCCGTCTCCACACGGTCGCCAATGCGCTCCGCCGCCTCAATGTCCCGCGTGAAGATCGCGGCGGTGAGGCCATATTCGCTGTCGTTCATCAGGCGGATGGCCTCTTCGTCATCCCTCACCTTCATGATGCCGACGACGGGACCGAAGGTCTCCTCGGTCATCACCCGCATCGAGTGGTCCACGTCGATGAGGACCTGCGGCGCCATGTACGGCGTGCCCGCCTTGTTCGCCGCAAAGGCAGACGGGTTGATAAGCGCGCGCGCGCCCTGGCTCACGGCCTCGTCCACCTGGCCGCGGATGAAGGCCGCCGCCTTGGCGGACACCACCGGGCCGATATTGGTCTCGGGGTTGGTCGGGTCGCCCAGGCGATAGGTGTTGGTGAACGCTACCGCGCGCTCCACGAACTCCTCGAACACGCTCTCATGCGCGTAGATGCGCTCGATGCCGCAGCAGGACTGGCCGGAGTTGAAGAAGGCGCCGTCGATAAGGTTGTCCACCGCAAAGCCGATATCGGCATCGGCGCGGACATAAGCGGGGTCCTTGCCGCCCAGCTCCAGCCCAACGGAGATGAACCGGTCCGCGGCCGCGCGGGAGACGGCGTGCCCCACCGGCACCGAGCCGGTGAAGTTCACATGCGCGATGCGGGTGTCCTTCACCAACTTCTCCGCAGTGGAACCGGCCACATGGATGTGCTGGAACACGCCGTCCGGCAGCCCAGCCTCGTCGAAAGCCTGCTGGAAGCGCTCGGCCACCAGCTGCGTCTGCGCCGCGTGCTTCAGCACCACCGTGTTGCCGGCCATGATCGCGGGGATGATGGAGTTCACGGCGGTGAGCAGCGGGTAGTTCCACGGCGCGATGACGAACACCACGCCGAGCGGCGTACGCTTCACGTAGCGCTTGAAACCCTCTTTCGCGCCGGGGTCGAGCGGCGCCAGCCCGGCGGGAGCCTCGGCGATCATGTAGCGGGCGCGGTCGATGCAGGTGCGCACCTCGTTCGGCGCCTGGGAGACCGGGCGGCCCATCTGCCAGGCCAGTTCCAGCGCGATCTCGTCGATATGCGTCAGCAGCGCGTCGCAGAAGCTGGAGCAATACGCGGCGCGCTGCTCCAGGCTCGTCAGCGCCCAGGCGCGCTGGGCTTTCACCGCGCCGTCCAGCACCGCGTTGATATGGTTCTCCCCGGCGAAGGGGCGCTCGGCATAGACGTTGCCGTTCACCGGCGTGATTGTCTGTTGCATGCTCATTTTGTTTCTCCCGGCGCTTGCGTGTGCGCCCACAATTCGTGTGCGGCGTAGCAGAGTCCGCCTAAGCACGCCGGTGCCAAAAAATACATGACCCTGAACAATAGGATAGCCCCCAGCGCCTCGGCGGTGGGCAGATATGCGGAGAGGCCGAGCAGAAGCAGCGAGTCGAACACCCCCACCCCGCCCGGCAGGCCGGAATAGGCGCCGGAGGCGAAGGCGGCGAGGTAGAGGCTGAGCACAAGCGGAAAGCTGAGGCCCGGCGTGGCGGGCAGCACGGCGTAGAGTATGGCGCCGGCCGCCGCGATGTCCATGCAGGAGAGAAGGACCTGCGCCGTGGCGAGGCGCTCGCCAGGTAGCGCGATCTCACGCCCGAGCAGCCGTACGGACTCCCGCGCCCGCGCCACCGCGACATAGGCGGCGGGAATGCCCATCAGGGCCAGCCCTGCCACACGCAGCAGATCCGGCGCAATATTGCCGAACACCGGCAACGCGCCGGGCTGCAGCAGCAGAAACAGCCCCAGCATGGCGGCAAGCCCGAGGGTGAAATTGGTGCCCGAGAGCGCGATGATGCGCGTGATGCCCGCCGTTGGCACGCCCCATTGCGCGTAAAGCCGCACGCGGATAGCGGCCGCGGACAAGGCCGGCGCGCCGAGCACGTGGCTCAGCGTATAGGCGCAGAACGAGGCCAGCCCGACCCGCCGCAGCCCGAGCCGGGGGAATTTCGCCACCCGCCGTGCGAAGATCACGCCCGGCAGGTCGTAGGCGCACATGATGCAGCAGCTGAACCCCAGCATCACCACGGCGTGGAAGACGTGGTCGCGCGGCGTAGCCTCCAGCGCGGTCAGGACATCGCCCAGGCTGAGCTTTTTCAGCGCGCCACGCAGCCCGACCGCGGCGCCAGCCAGCACCAGCAGGCCGAGCACCGGCGGCAGGTATTTCAGCGCCTTGCGCCTCATGACCCGCCCTGAGGCTGGCTTAATCGCGCGCCAGGGAGGTTTCGATCAGCGCCACGGTCCGCTCCACGCCGTAGAGGGCGATGAAGCCGCCGAAGCGCGGGCCTTCCGTGGTGCCGAGCAGCACCTGGTACAGGCAGTCGAACCACGCCTTCAGCGGCGCGAACGGATGGCGTTTGCCGACCTCATAGACGAGGTTCTGCAGCTTTTCCGCCTCGTTATCGCCCTTGTGCGCAGCCTGCTCGCCCGCCTTCAGGCTCTCGGCAAGGTCCACCAGCGCGCCGCGCTCGACATCGGTTGGCGCGCGGTATTGCTTGGTGGGCTGCACGAAGTCGCGGTTATAGGCGATGGCGTGATGCACCAGCTTGGCCAGGAACGGGTAGGTCTCGGCATTCGCGCCTGGGATATAGGCGCGGATGAAGCCCCAGAGCATCTCCGGGCTGTCTGCATTGATGACCGACGCCAGGTTGAGCAGCATGGTGAAGCCGATCGGCGACCCGGCATGCTCGGGCAGCTTGCCGGCATGGATGTGCCAGGCCGGGTTGTCATGCGGCTTTTCCGCCGTGGGCAAGGCGGCGACGCTGTTGATGTAGTCATCAGTCGCGCGGGGGATCACATCGAAGAACAGGCGCTTGGCGCGTTGCGGCGCATGATACATGAACTGCGCCAGGCTCTCCTTGGGCGCATAGGTCAGCCATTCGTCGATGGACAGGCCATTGCCCTTGGACTTCGAGATCTTCTGCCCCTTCTCGTCTAGGAACAGCTCGTAGGTGAGCGTCACCGGCGGCTCCTTGCCCAGCGCGCGCACGATCTCGGAGGAGAGCTTCACGCTGGGGATGAGGTCCTTGCCGGACATCTCGTAGTCGACGTCCAGCGCGTACCAGCGCATGGCCCAGTCGGCCTTCCACTGCAACTTTGCATTGCCGCCCAGCACCGAGGTCTCGAACCGGGTGCCGGTCTCGGGGTCGGTCCACACCACCGTGCCGTGGTCCACATCCACCTGCTCGATGGGCACCTGCATCACCACGCCGGTGCGCGGGTGGATGGGCAGGATGGGCGAATAGGTGGCCTTACGCTCCGCGCCCAGCGTGGGCAGGATGATGTTCACGATCTCGTCGTGATGCGCGAGCACGTGCAGCAGCGCGTTATCGAAACGGCCGGAGGCGTAATAGTCAGAGGCCGAGGCGAACTCGAATTCGAAGTCGAAGGCGCGCAGGAAGTCCTGCAGCATGTTGTTGTTGTGCTCGCCGAAGCTCTCGAACTTGCCGAACGGGTCGGGGATGCGGGTCAGCGGCTTGCCCAGGTGCTGGCGCAGCATATCCTTGTTCGGCACGTTGTCCGGCACCTTGCGCAGGCCGTCCATGTCGTCGGAGAAGGCCAGCAGGCGCGAGGGCATGCCGGTGAGGTCGGTAAAGGCTTTCCGCACCCAGGTGGTGCGCGCCACTTCGCCGAACGTGCCGATATGCGGCAGGCCGGAGGGACCGTAGCCGGTCTCGAACAGCGCGTGGTCTTTGCCTTTCTGTTTCAGGCGCTCGGCGATACGTTCAGCTTCACGGAAGGGCCAGGACAGAGAGGCAAGTGTGTTTTCGCTCATGATGCGCCTGCTCTAGAACCGGATTTGCACGCCCGCAACAGGGGCCGCATTCGGCAGGCGAGACAAAGCGTGAACAGCGCCGTATAACAGCCAGGTATGCCGATTCTTCCGTCCATGCCCGCTCTGGTCGCCGGTCACGGCCGCGCCGTCATCCTGGGCGTGGACGGCGTGGTGGCGCCGGTGAAGCAAGGCGGCGTGGCACGCCAGTTGGGCGAGGCCACGGCCCTGGTGGTGCATGGCCCGGCGACACTGAAACGCCTCGGCAACCCGGCCATCCAGGTGCTGGACCTGCTGGAGCTGTTCGCCTTCATCTGCCCGGCGGAAACGCTGGCCCCCACCCCTGCCGGCCTCGCCCGCGCGCTGGACATGGACGTGCCGCACAGCCTCGACTCCGCCGCCTTAGCCCTGGCGGACATGGCGGACGTGCTGCTCGCCCGGCTGGCCGCGGGCAAGAACATCCCGGCCAACCGCGACGCCCCTGGCCTTGCCGCGCGCATGGGCGCGGCGGGCTGGGGCTGGGCGCCCTATGTGCTGGCGGCTTTGGGCCAGCCCGATGCAAGGCCGGACGGCATGGCCATGCGGCTGGGCAAGCGCCTGCCGAAATGCGAGGAAGTCGCCCCACGCCCGCCGCCATCCGCCTTCCCTGTCACCTCCGCCCAGGCCCGCGCGCGCCTCGCCACCCTGCTTGGCCCCGCCGCGGAGCAGCGTCCCGCCCAGGCGGACTACGCCTCCGCCGTGTCGGAAGCCTTCGCCCCGCGCTTGGCGGAAGGCAGCCCGCATGTCGTTATCGCCGAAGCCGGCACCGGCACGGGCAAGACGTTCGGCTACCTCGCCCCCGCCTCGCTCTGGGCCGAGCAGAACAAGGGCGCGGTGTGGATTTCCACCTACACACGGCATTTGCAGCGGCAGATCGAGCAGGAGGCAAGCCGCCTGCCCGCCGGCACCAAGGTGGTGCTGCGCAAGGGGCGGGAGAATTATCTCTGCCTGCTGAACTTCGAGGATGCGAGCGGCGTGGAGCGCTACGCCACCCCGCTGGGGCTGATCGCCCGCTGGGCCATGGCCAGCGCCGATGGCGACCTCTTCGGCGGCGACCTGCCCGGCTGGTTCGCGGAGCTGTTCGGTGGCGCGCTGCTGGCGCAGATCGCCGACCGGCGCGGCGAATGCATCCATGCCGCCTGCCCATATTTCTCCAACTGCGTCATCGAGCGCGTCGTCCGCAACGCCCGCGAGGCGGACCTCGTCATCGCCAACCACGCGCTGGTCATGGCCCAGGCCGTGTGGGGCGGGCTGGATGACGACTACGTGCCAACCCGCTACGTGTTCGACGAAGGCCACCATATTTTCGACGCGGCGGACGGCGCGTTTTCGGTGGAGCTGTCCGGCACCGCCATGGCCGAGCTGCGCCGCTGGCTGCTCGGCGCCGAGGGTACGCGCTCGCGCGCCCGTGGGCTGGCCCGGCGGCTGGAGGACATCACCGCCAGTGACGACAAGACGCTGAAGCTGGTGGAGACCGCGCTGAACGCGGCCAGGGCGCTGCCCGCGCCGATGTTTTCGGTTCGTCTCGACCCGGAGCTGGAGCCGGACAAGAACCCGGCCGAGGCGTTTCTGCGCGCGCTGCGGACCCAGGCGCGGGCGCGGGCGAGCGAGAACGATCTGAACGGCGCCATGGGGTTCGAAGCCGACCTGCACCCGGTCAACCCGGACATATTGCCCGCCGCGAAAACCCTCTCTCTGGCGATGGAGCAACTGCGCACCCCCCTGGCTGCGCTACGCGAGCACATGCTGGACCGGCTGGAGACCGAGCCGGACCTGGAGGAAGCCACCCGCCAGCGCCTGGAAGGCATTGCCCGTGGCCTGAAACGCCGGGGCATCGACCCGCTCGCCACTTGGCGGCGCATCCTGGACGGGCTGGCGAACGAACCCGCCCCCGGCGAACGCCCGGCGCGCATCGAGTTCCTGCGCCTGGACCGCGAAGCCGGGACCGACCGCGATGTCGCACTGCTCTCGCACATGCCGGACCCGACGGAAGCCTTCATCCAGAGCATCGCGGCCCCGGCGCACGGGCTGCTCATCACCTCCGCCACGCTGCGCGACGGCACCGATACGGAAACCGCCTGGGAGAATGCCGAGGCCCGCACCGGGGCCGTGCATCTCGCCGCGCCCGCCTTCCGCGCGGCGTTCGACTCACCGTTCGACTATGCCGAGCGCACGCGCATCGTGCTGGTCTCGGATGTGAACACGCAGGATATCGGCGCGCTCGCCGGGGCGTATCAGGCGCTGTTCCAGGCCGCGGGCGGCGGCGGGCTGGGGCTGTTCACCGCCATCTCGCGCCTGAGGGCCGTGCATGCGCGCATCGCGCCGAAGCTCGAGGATGCCGGCATCCCGCTCTACGCCCAGCACGTGGACGCCATGGACAACGCCACGCTCGTCGATATCTTCCGCGCCGAGGAACATTCCTGCCTGCTCGGCACCGACGCCATGAGGGATGGTGTCGATATTCCCGGCAACGCGCTGCGCCTCGTGGTGTTCGAGCGCACGCCCTGGCCGCGCCCGGATATTTTGCACCGCACCCGCCGCACGCATCTCTCCCACGGCGCGCCTAAGGACTACGACGACGCCATCGTGCGCCTGCGCCTGCGCCAAGCCTTCGGCCGCCTCATCCGCCGCGCTGACGACCGGGGCGTGTTCGTGCTGCTGGACCGGCAAGTGCCGTCCCGCCTGTTCTCCGCCTTCCCCGAACACGCGCCCATCATCCGCTCTGGCCTTGCGGAGGCCATCACCGGCATCCGCAGGTTCCTGAGCCAGGAGGGATAGCAGCCAATAAAAAAGGCCAGGGGGCAGTGCCCCTTGGCCTTTCCGTGTCCCAGGCTATCCCGCCCGGGATTAGTACATGTGCTGGCCGCCGTTGATGGAGAGGGTGGAGCCCGTAATGAAATCCGCGTCGTCGGCGGTGAGGAACGCCACGCCGCGGGCGATGTCATGGGCAGTGCCGAGACGGCCGCGGGGGATCTTGGCGATGATCTTCTCCAGCACGTCAGGCGGCACGGCGCGCACCATGTCGGTATCGACATAACCAGGCGCGACGGCGTTCACCGTGATGGCGTAGCGCGCGCCTTCCTGCGCCAGGGCCTTGGTGAAGCCATGGATGCCGGATTTGGCGGCGGCGTAGTTCACCTGGCCGTACTGCCCGGCCTGGCCGTTGATCGAGCCGATATTGACGATGCGGCCGAACTTCTTCGCCTTCATGCCGTCGAACGTGGCCTTGCACAGGTTGAAGCACGAGCCGAGATTGGTATCGATCACCGCATCCCACATGTCGCGGGTCATTTTGCCGAGCACGGAATCACGGGTGATGCCAGCGTTATTGATCAGGATCTCGATGGCGCCGTGGCGGGCGGTGATGTCGTTCACCGCTGCAACAGATTCTTCATAATTGCCGGCGTCAAACTTGATCGATTCGATCCCGGTTTCGTTGGTAAACGCTTCCGCCGCGGCGGTGTTGCCAGCATAGCTGGCGATAACGGTGCGGCCCGCCTCTTTGAGGGCGATGCTGATAGCCGCGCCAATTCCACGAGTGCCGCCGGTGACCAATGCTACGCGAGACATATTAAGTGTTCCTCCAGGTTTTCACAACGCTAGACTGAATCGCGGCCGGTTATAAGCCGCAATGCGAAACTATCCAGCAATGTGAAACTATCCACAAGTGCCGCATCCAATCTAGTGCGCACCGTTTTCAATTTAAAATATTTTTGTGAAATGACGTAGGTCAAGCCGCGCGACGAGTTCCGCCGGCGGCTAGTGCCCCCCGGGCGCCGCGTGGCCGGTGACCTTTTGCAGGCATGCGGTGGCAGCGATCGAAACGAGCATGGCCGCGCCCAGCAGGGCGAAGGCATCGCCATAGGCGAAATAATCCGCCTGCAGGCGCACCGTAACGCCGAGCAGCTGAACCGCCTGGGCCTGCGCCGCACTGGGGTCGTTCATCCCATGCGCCATGAAATAATTCTGCAACATTTGGAGGCGCTGCTGTGTCGCGGGATTGAGCAGGCTGATGTCGGGGGTGATGATCGCCGAGTGGAACTTCTCGCGGTTGGTGAGGAAGGTCTGCACCACGGCGATGCCGATGGCCCCGCCCAGGTTGCGCAGCATGTTGAACAGGACCGAGGCGGACCCGGCATCCTTCAGCGGAATCCCCGCCGTGGCGATGAGTGTCATCGACGGGAATACCAACGCCTGGCCGATCGCGCGGATGAGATTGGGCACGAGCATCTGCGGCCCGCTATCGTCCGGCCCCAGGTTCATGTTCATGAACGAGCTGATGGTGAACAGTAGGAGCCCCGCCCCGAGCAGCAGGCGCGGGTCGATTCGGCGCATCAGATACGGGCTGAACGGGATGATGAGGAGCTGGGGCAGGCCGATCCAGGCCATGACCAAGCCAGCCTGCTCGGCGCTGTAGCCATGCACCACCGCGAGGTAAAGCGGGATAAGATACACCGCCGAGTACAGCACGAAGCCGAGCATGGAGTTGGCGATGCTGGAGAAGGCGAAATTGCGCCGGGTGAACAGATACAGATTCACCAGCGGTGCCTTGTTGCCGGGGCGCAGCTCCTGCACCAGGAAGGCGGCAAGCGAGATGGCGGAGACGATGGATAGCCGCAGAATGAGCGGCGAGCCGAACCAGTCATCCTTGTTGCCCTCCTCCAGCACTACCTGCAGCGTGCCCAGCCCGACGCTCATGGTGATGACGCCGAGCCAGTCCCCCTGCCAAAACTTCTCCAACTGCATCGGCGCTGGCTTCAGCCCCCAGACGAGGGCGCTGAGCATCAGCGTCCCGGGGACCAGGTTGAGGAAGAAGATATAGCGCCAGCCGTAGAGGTCGGTGATCGCTCCGCCGATGGTAGGGCCGATGGCCGGGGCGAAGGTGGCCGAGAGCGCGAACACGGCGAAGCCGACGGGGCGGGTCCGCTCAGGCAGCAGCGTCATGACACAGAGCAGGCCGAGCGGGATGAGCACGCCGCCCGCGAACCCCTGCAGGGCGCGCAGCGCCACCATCTCTGGGAAGGTGGTGACCAGGCCGCAGGCGGCCGAAAACAGCAGGAACAGTGCCGTATTGGCGATGAGGTAGCGGCGCAGCGAGAACACCGAGGTCAGCCACCCCGAGAGCGGGATGACGATGATCTCGCCGATCAGGTAGGCGGTGGAGATCCAACCGCCGTCATCGAGCCCGGCGCCGATGCCGCCCTGGATGTCGGGCAGGGAGGTGTTTACCACCTGGATGTTGAGCACCGCCATGAACGCCCCGATCAGCCCGCCCGCCACGGCGACAATGTTGCGCAGCGGGACTTTTTCGGGCGCCGTCACGGCTGGCTGCGCGTGTCGATTTCCGGCTCCACGGACATGCCGGGCCGCAGCTTGCCGATTTCCTCCGGCGTCAGGTCGAGCAGGATCTTCACCGGCACGCGCTGCACGATCTTGGTGAAGTTGCCGGTAGCGTTATCGGGCGGCAGCAGGGCGAAGGTCTGCCCCGAAGCAGGGTAGATAGCATCGACATAGCCCCGCACGTCCAGGCTGGGGAAGCCATCGACATGCACCCTCACCTTCTGGCCGGGGACCATGTGGGTGATCTGGGTCTCCTTGTAATTGGCCAGCACGTAGACCTGGGCGAGCGGCACGACGGCCATGATCTGCGTGCCCGGCTGCAGATAATCGCCGACCGAGACGCTCTTGTTGCCGACAATGCCGGCCATCGGGGCGCGGATCTCGGTGCGGGTGAGGTCCAGCGCCGCCTGCGCCGCCTGCGCCTTGGCGCGGGCCAAAGCGGCGTTCAGCACCTCCACCTCGGCTATGGCGGCTTGAAGATTGGCGTTATCGGCATCGAGCTGGGCGCGGGCGGCGGCAAGGTCGGTGGTGGCCTGCTCGGTCTCCTGCTCCGGGCTGGCGCCCTTGGCGGAGAGGCTGGCGTAACGCGCCTGGTTGCGTTCGGCGAAGGCTAGGCGCGCTATATCGCCCTGCACTGCCGCCTTGGCCGCGGCGATTTTCGCCTGTTGCAGGACCAGCGCCGCCTCTTCATTGGCGGCTTCCGCCTTGGCTGCGGCCAGGGCGTTCTGGTAATCGCGCGGATCGATGACCACGAGAAGCTGGCCCGGCTTGACCGTCTGGCCGTTATCGACCGCGACCTCGGTGACATAGCCGCCGACCTTGGCGGCGATCAGGCTGGAATCGGCGGCAAGATAGGCGTCATCGGTGCTGACGAGATACTGCCCGACCAACAGGTAACGGGCGATCCAGGTCAGGAGTACAATGGCAATAACGACAGCCGCGCCGAACAGAGCCCAGCGCGGCGGTATCTTGGATGAATTCACGTCAGCCACTTTGTCCCTCTCCCCTTAGTAAGGCGGAACGTAGGGGACGCGGCGGAGATTACAAGTGCGTCAGAGCTTCTCGACCTGGGCGTATTCCAGGTCCACCGGCGTGGGGCGGCCGAAAATGGAGACGCATGACCTTCACGCGGCCCTTCTCCTCGTCCACCTCTTCGATCACGCCGTTGAAGCTGGTGAACGGGCCGTCCGACACGCGAACCTGCTCGCCGATCTCGAAGATCACGGCGGGGCGGCGCGTTTCCGTGCCTTCCTGCTGCTGCTTCATGATGCGCTCGGCCTCGGAGTCGCGTGATCGGGCTCGGCTTGTTGCGGGAGCCCAGGAAGCCGGTAACCTTCGGCACGTCCTTCACCAGGTGCCAGGCGTCATCCGTCATGTCCATGTGGATGAGCACATAGCCGGGGAAGAACTTGCGCTCGGTGTTCACCTTCTGCGCGCGGCGGACCTCGGTCACTTCCTCGGTCGGCACCACAATCTCGCCGATGTGGTCGGCGAGGCCCTTGAGTTCAGCCTGTTCCTTGATCTGTTGCGAGATTTTCTTCTCGAAACCCGAGTAGACGTGCAGAACGTACCAGCGCTTGGCCATCAAAAAATTCCTTAACTTCCGACGCCGAACAGCGCGCGCATGACAGCGCCGATGATCTGATCGACGGTCAGGAAAAACAGGGCCGTGACGATCACCATGGCAAGCACGAGCCCCGTGGTCTGCAGGGTCTCCTTGCGCGAGGGCCAGGTGGTTTTCGCCGCCTCGGCACGCACGTCGCGCGCAAATTTCACCAGGTTGAACGCCAAAACCAAACTCCGAGAAACAGCGAATGATGTGCTGGGAAGGGATGGCAGGGGCGGAGGGTCTCGAACTCTCAACCTCCGGTTTTGGAGACCGGCGCTCTAACCAATTGAGCTACGCCCCTATCCGTACCAGCACGGTAAAGCGCCTTCCACACTCTGGCGCGCCCGCTGTCAAGTGTTTGCCCCCTTTAGCCCGACGTTTTGCGTCTGGCAAAATGGAGCGGGTGACGGGAATCGAACCCGCACAACCAGCTTGGAAGGCTGGGACTCTACCGTTGAGCTACACCCGCGTGCAAGCACTACCCGTTACCGGGCCGCCCATGGTTAGGACAATACCGGGGGGCGAGTAAACCCCATGTTTTTGAGGCGTTCGGCCAAAACCGTTCCAACACGTGAGCACCGGAGCACAGAAAACGCGCGTCAGACGGCCAGCCTAATAGCATTTGGGAATGGTTTTGGTGGAAGGGGTTGGATTCGAACCAACGTAGGCGCACGCCAACGGATTTACAGTCCGTCCCCTTTAGCCACTCGGGCACCCTTCCGTATGGGCTGCTCATTTCTCTGAAACTGGCTTGGTTGTCAACGCAAGGGTGGAGAGATAGTGAAAGCCCATGACCCAGAACCGCCCTCCCCGCGGCAAATCCGGCCGCCAAGGCGACCAGAACCGCCCGTTTTCCGGCCGCCCCGCACAGGGCGGAGACAACCGCTGGAGCCTGGCCGGACGCGGCGAGCAGAAGCCCGAGCGCCCGCAAGGCGCCCGCCCGCCGCGCGGCGAACACGGACGCGGGGGGAATCGCGGCCAAGTCACCACCCCGGCCGGCGCGGTCTGGCTGTATGGCACCCATGCGGTGGCCGCGGCACTGAAGAACCCGCAGCGGCGCTTCCGCCGACTCGTGATCACCGAGGAGGCACAGGCCGCGCTGGCGGCGGAATGCCCGCACCCCTGGCCGATCCAGCCCGAGACTACCCCGCGCGACCGAATCGACGCGCTTCTCGGCGCCCGCCCCGGCTCGGGCATCGTGCACCAGGGCATCGCCCTGCTCACCGACCAACTCGCCGCCCCTGCCCTGCTGGACGCGCTGAAGCGCCCCGGCCCGATTCTAGTGCTCGACCAGATTTTTGATCCGCGCAATGTCGGCGCGCTGATGCGCACGGCCCAGGCCTTCGGCGCCTGTGCCGTCATCACCCAGGACCGCAACGCCCCGGAGGAAACCGGCGCGCTGGCGAAGGCCGCCTCCGGCGCGCTGGAGACGATCCCGCTGCTGCGAATCGTCAACATCGCGCGGGCGCTGATCGCGCTGAAATCCGCCGATGTCTGGGTGGTGGGGCTGGACGGCCATTCTCCCAGCCGCCTTCGCAGCGAGGATTTCGCCGGAAGGCGCGTGGCGCTGGTGCTGGGCAGCGAGGGCGAGGGCATGCGGCGCCTGACGCGTGAGACCTGCGACGAAGTCTGCGCCCTGGCGATGCCGGGCGGGATGGAGAGCCTGAATGTCTCCGCCGCCGGGGCCGTGGCGTTGTACGAGCTGACCCGCGCGCCATGAGGAGCAAAACCCGGCAAACTTCTTGCGCCGGGTAAGAAATTCTCCTAATTTCCGGGCCATGGCTTATGCCCCCACCCTTGCTGGGCTGCTCCTTCGACTTATCCGCCCCTGAGCGCTAAGTCCCTTTCGCGCGTTTAAAACGCCGCCGCCGCTCAGGGGAATGCCCACCACCACCGCAACGGCATTTGTACGGAAGAGCAGAAACATGACCATCAACCACCCCAATTTCGGCGCGATGGACGAAAAGCGCGTCATCATCTTCGACACCACGCTGCGCGACGGCGAGCAGTCGCCCGGCTTCTCGATGAACCTCAACGAGAAGCTGCGCATGGCCGAGGCCCTGACCGAGCTGGGCGTGGACGTGATGGAGGCCGGCTTCCCCATCGCCTCGCCCGGCGACTTCGAAGCGTGAAGCCGCATCGCCGAGAGCATCAAGGGCCCGGTGATCGCCGGCCTGGCCCGCGCCGGCCGTCAACGACATCACTGCGCGCCGGCGAGGCGCATCCGCGCGGCCGAGCGCAAGCGCATCCACACCTTCATCACCACCTGCCCGCTGCACATGAAGTACAAGCTGCGGATGGAGCCGGAGACGGTGCTGCGAGCATGTCACCTCCTCAGTCACCCTGGCGCGCAGCTACACCGATGACGTGGAGTGGTCGGCCGAGGACGGCACCCGCACGCGATATCGACTTCCTGTGCCGCTGCGTCGAGGCCGCGATCAAGGCCGGGGCCACCACCATCAACATCCCCGACACCGTCGGCTACGCCGCTGCCCGAGGACATGGAGCGCATCTTCACCACGCGTGCGCGAGCGCGTGCCGGGGGCGGACCAGGTGATCCTGTCCACGCACAACCACAACGATCTGGGCCTGGCCGTCGCCAACACCCTGGCCGCCGATCCGCGCCGGCGCGCGGCAGATCGAGTGCACCATCAACGGCATCGGCGAGCGCGCCGGCAATGCCTCGCTGGAAGAGGTCGTGATGGCGATCCGCACCCGGCCCGACGCCATCCCCTACCACCACAACATCGAGACCACGCGCATCCTGCGCACCTCGAAGCTGCTGTCCACCATCACCGGGTTCGACGTGCAGCCGAACAAGGCCATCGTCGGGCGCAACGCCTTCGCGCACGAGGCGGGCATCCACCAGGACGGCGTGCTGAAGAACGCCGCCACCTACGAGATCATGACGCCCGAAAGCGTCGGCTGGGCAGAAGACCAGCCTGGTGATGGGCAAGCACTCCGGCCGCGCCGCGTTCCGCGACAAGCTGAGCACGCTGGGCTATGGCGACATCGGCGACAACGCAGCTGAACGACGCGTTCCGCCGCTTCAAGGATCTGGCCGACCGCAAGAAGGTGGTCTTCGACGAGGACATCGTCGCGCTGGTCGATGACGAGGTGGTGCGCGACCACGAGCGCATCCGGTTCGTCTCGCTGGAAGTCTGCACGCCGGGTCGAAGGCCAAGCCCCGCGCCGAGCTGGAGCTGGAGATGGACGGCGTGGTGAAGACGGCGGCCGACGAGCGCGGCGACGGCCCGGTGGACGCCACCTTCAACGCCATCCACGCGATCTTCCCGCACACGGCGAACCTGCATGCTGTTCTCGGTCGGCGCGGTGACCGAGGGCACCGACGCCCAGGCCAAGACGCACCGTGCGGCTGGAGGAGGACGGCAAGATGCGTGGACGGCCAGGGCGCGGACACCGACACCATCGTGGCCTCCGCGCGCGCCTATGTCCACGCGCTGAACAAGCTGATCACCAAGCGCGCCCGCACCGCGCCGGAAGCCCTGTCTGCTTAAGAGGCCTCTCCGCCGGGCGCTACAAGACCCTTGTGTCCGGCGGGGGGTTTGAATACATATTGGGCATTGTTCAAAGGGATCGCCCCGGTGCTTCGGGCTGGCGCGGTCCGCTGCAAAGGAGCGAAAACATATGAGTAAAGTGATTGGTATCGACCTTGGTACCACCAATTCCTGCGTCGCCGTCATGGAAGGCAAGGATGTCCGCGTCATTGAAAATGCCGAGGGCGCCCGCACCACCCCGTCGATGGTGGCTTTTGCCGATTCCGGCGAGCGTCTCGTAGGCCAGAGCGCCAAGCGCCAGGCCGTCACCAACCCGACCAATACCCTGTTCGCAGTCAAGCGCCTGATCGGCCGCCGCTACGACGACCCGACCGTGACCAAGGACAAGGGGCTGGTCCCCTATACCATCGCGCGCGGCGATAACGGCGATGCGTGGGTCGAGGCGAAAGGCGAGAAATATTCGCCGAGCCAGATCAGCTCCTACATCCTCACCAAGATGAAGGAGACCGCCGAGGCGTATCTCGGCGAGACCGTGACCCAGGCGGTGATCACCGTGCCGGCCTACTTCAACGACGCCCAACGCCAGGCGACCAAGGATGCCGGCAAGATCGCGGGCCTCGACGTGCTGCGCATCATCAACGAGCCCACCGCCGCGGCGCTCGCTTACGGCATGGACAAGAAGAACGCCGGCACCATCGCGGTGTACGACCTCGGTGGCGGCACGTTCGACATTTCCGTGCTCGAGCTGGGCGACGGCGTGTTCGAGGTGAAGTCCACCAACGGCGACACCTTCCTCGGCGGCGAGGATTTCGACCAGCGGATCATCGATTACCTGGCTGACGAGTTCAAGAAGGACCAGGGCATCGACCTGCGCCGGGACAAGCTCGCCCTGCAGCGCCTGAAGGAAGCCGCGGAGAAGGCGAAGATCGAACTCTCCTCCTCCAAGGAGACCGAGATCAACCTGCCCTTCATCACGGCGGACGCTTCTGGACCAAAACATCTCGTGCTGAAGCTGACCCGCGCCAAGCTGGAATCGCTGGTCGAGGACCTGATCGAGCGGACCCTCGCCCCGTGCCGCGCCGCGCTGAAGGATGCCGGCGTGACAGCAGGCGAGATCAACGAGGTGATCCTGGTCGGCGGCATGACCCGCATGCCGAAGGTCATCGAAGCAGTGAAAACCTTTTTCGGCAAAGAGCCAGCCCGCAACGTGAACCCGGATGAGGTGGTCGCCATCGGCGCCGCCATTCAGGGCGCCGTGCTGCGCGGCGACGTGAAGGACGTGCTGCTGCTCGACGTCACCCCGCTCTCGCTGGGCATCGAGACGCTGGGCGGCGTGTTCACCCGCCTGATCGACCGCAACACCACCATCCCGACGAAGAAGGGCCAGACCTTCTCCACCGCCGAGGACGGCCAGACGGCCGTGACCATCAAGGTGTTCCAGGGCGAGCGCGAGATGGCCGCGGACAACAAGCTGCTCGGCAATTTCGACCTGCAGGGCATTCCCGCGGCACCCCGCGGCGTGCCGCAGATCGAGGTGACCTTCGACATCGACGCCAACGGCATCGTGTCGGTCTCTGCCAAGGACAAGGCCACCGGCAAGGAGCAACAGATCCGCATCCAGGCTTCGGGCGGCCTCTCTGATGCCGATATCGAGCGCATGGTGCGCGATGCGGAAGAGAACGCGGCGGCCGACAAGGCCCGGCGCGAGGCGGTGGAAACCCGCAACCACACCGAGGGCCTCATCAATCAGGTCGAGAAGACCCTGAAGGACGCGGGCGACAAGGTGGCGGCCGCGGACAAGGTCGAGGCCGAGGCGGCGATCGCCGAAGCCAAGAGCGCCCTGGAGAGCGGCAGCGCCGAGACGGTGAAGGCTGCCGGCGACAAGCTGACCCAGGTGGCGATGAAGGTCGGCGAGGCGCTGTACAAGGCTGAAGCGCAGGCTGGCGCGGCACCGGGCGCTGAAGCCGGACCGGCCGGTGAGAAGGTTGTCGACGCCGACTTCGAAGACGTCGACGACAAGAACAAATCCGCTTGATCCCGGGTTTCAAATCAACACATGAAAATCCCGGGGTTCGCCCCGGGATTTTTTTCGATTCGCAGAGTTAGGAACACAGCGCCGCCATGGCCAAACAGGACTACTACGCCACGCTCGGGGTTGAGCGCGGCGCCAGCGCCGACGAACTGAAGAAGGCTTACCGCAAGCTGGCCATGCAGTATCACCCGGACCGCAACCCGGGCGATGCAAAAGCGGAAGAGAAATTCAAGGAAATCAACGAGGCCTACGACGTCCTCAAGGATGACCAGAAGCGCGGCGCCTATGACCGCTTCGGCCACGCCGCCTTCGAGAATGGCGGCATGGGTGCCAGTGGCGGCATGGGCGGCGGCTTCGGCTTCGAGGGCGGGCTCGGCGATATCTTCGAGCAGATGTTCGGCGGCGGCGGGCGCCGCAGCGGTGGTTCGCAATCAGGCGCGGACATCAAGGCGGCGGTCGAGATCGACCTGAAGGAAGCCTTCACCGGCACCAAGGCGAATGTGCGCGTGACCACCCGCATGACCTGTGATGCCTGCGGCGGCTCAGGCTCAGCCGACAAGAGCGGCTCGGAAAGCTGCGGCACCTGCGGCGGCGCCGGGCGTATCCGCGCGCAGCAGGGGTTCTTCCTGGTCGAGCGCACCTGCCCCACCTGCGGCGGCTCCGGCCGCGTGGTGCGCAACCCGTGCCGGGTATGCGTCGGCGCCGGCACCGTGCCGCGCGAGAAGACGCTGGCCGTGCAGATCCCGGCTGGCGTGGAAGACGGCACGCGCATCCGCCTCTCTGGCGAGGGCGAGGCCGGGGCGCGCGGCGCACCGCCGGGCGACCTGTACGTGCATGTCTCCGTCCGCCCGCACCCCATCTTCCAGCGCGACGGCGCCAACATCTTCTGCCGCGTGCCGCTGCTGATGACGCAGGCCGCACTGGGCGGCGAAATCGAGGTGCCGACCATCGACGGCACGGCCTCCAAGGTGAAGATCCCGGCAGGCACGCAGTCGGGCGACCAGTTCCGCCTGCGGAGCAAGGGCTTCTCGGTGCTGCGCAGCACGCAGCGTGGCGACATGTATATCCAGGTCGCCGTGGAGACGCCGCAGAACCTCACCCGCCGCCAGCGCGAGCTGCTGGAGGAATTCGCGCGCGAGGCGCACGGCCACAAAGCCGGCAGCCCGGAGCACGAGGGGTTTTTCGCCAAGGTGAAGGACTTCTTCGAGGGACGGAGCTGAACGGCTGCTCCACAAATCTACTCCGGTGGCCGTCTAGCCACGCTTTTCTGCGCTCCGGTGCTCAAAAAAACTGGCTATCCGCCTCACCGGAGCGATTTCTGAAGCAGCCGTCACGAACTGGCATCTTGTTGCCGCAATCCGGCGTCACTTAAGTTTTGGATACGAATTGTAAGACCCGGGAAGGTTGGCGTTGCTCCGCCCCGCCCCGGGACTTAAATCTGGAGCCAGAACAACGCCGTGCATAGCGCGCAGGAGTACGCAGATGAGAAAAGACGTTCTGGGCCTCGCCATGCTGCCGATGCTGGCGCTCGGCGCCTGCACCGTGGCGCCGCCGAGCGGGCCTACCGTGGTGGCGATGCCGAGCCCGGGCAAGAGCTGGCCTCAATTCCAGGAAGATGACTACAACTGCCGCGGCTACGCGCAGTCGCACATTTCCGATGCCGGGCAGGTGGCGGCCAATGCGCAGAAAAATTCCGCGAACACGGCGGTGGCGGGAACGCTGATCGGCGCCGCCGTGGGTGCTGGGCTCGGCAGCCTGAGCGGCAATGTCGGCGCCGGGGCCGCCGTGGGGGCCGGCGCGGGTTTGCTTGGCGGCGCCTCTGTGGCAGGAAATAATACCCAGGCTACTGCGGATTCCCTCCAAGGCCGCTATGACGTGGCCTATGCGCAATGCATGGTGGGAAATGGCGAGTCGATTCAGCAACCTTATGCTCCGGCACCGGGATACTACGCGCCCCCGCCTTCGCCCGCTTACTACTCCCCGTACTGAGCCCGCCACCGCGGCTGACATAGTGGATTTCGCGGCGGGCGATCGCCTGGCCGCGCCGGAAGGCCGTCCGCGCTGGCACCCCTGGGCCTGGGGTGCCGCGTTCCTGTTGCATGCCCTGGCGATTTGCATCGCGCTGTTCGTCCACTCCCGCCCGCCGGTGCAGGAGGCACAGAGCCCGCCTGGCGTGTCCGTGGTGTTCGATAATGGCGGCAACGCCGAAAACACCGCGCCGCCGATCGTGCGGCAGGGTCCGCCGCAGCAGGCCGCGGCACCGCCAACCCCGCCGCCACCGCCTCCCACGCCCCAGGCCCAGACCCAGACCGAGGCAGAGGCCCAGGCCGAGGTGAACCTGAACATGCCGCAGAACCCGCTGGCGACGTTGCCTAGCGCACCGAAGCCGCAGCCCACGCCGCCGCGTCCGCACCCCCGCCCTGCCCCGCCGCAGCGCTATATCGTGATGAACGACATGTCCTATGGCAGCCCCTCGGCCAGCGCGGCGCCCGCCCCCACGCATGGCCGGGCGATGAACCTCAGCCTGCCGCAAAACGATACACAGGCCGTCACCGGTGCGGATTTCGCCGTGCGCGGCGATGCCGGGGCGGATTGGGACGCTGCCCTCACCAAATGGGTGAGCGAGCACGCCTATTACCCGCAGGCCGCGATCGCACAGAACCAGCAGGGGACCGCGGAGGTGGAATTCACCGTGGACCGTAACGGCCATGTGACCGGACTGCGCCTGCTGCGCTCTGCTAACTCCACCTTCCTGGACCAGGCCTGGGAACTGCTGTTCTCCGACAACCAGCTTCCGCCCTTCCCAGCGGATGCCAAGGACGACCATGTGACCGTGGACTACACGGTGCATTATCAGCTCGTGCCGTAAGAGATCGCTGCAAAAGCTTGCCTCGACTCGGCATCTCCGATTGAAGCGGGGGATGATGGATGACCATGCCTTTGGGATAACGCAGAGCCTCACGGGCAAGCGCTGGGTGTGGCGCACTCGCCATGAGGAGCGGGTGGGGCAAGGGCTCGCACAGCAGCTGGGCATGCCCGAGCTGATGGGCCGCCTGCTCGCTGCACGGGGCGTGAGCGCCGAGCATGTCCCCGACTTCCTCGACCCCACATTGCGGGCCATGCTGCCCGACCCCTCCAGCATCGCGGACATGGACGCCGCCGCCGCGCGCCTCGCCGATGCGATAATGGATGGCGAGACCATTGGCGTGTTCGGCGATTACGACGTGGATGGCGCCTGCAGCGCGGCCCTGCTCGTCACCCTGCTGCGCCAGCTCGGCTGCAACGTGGTGTACCATGTGCCGGACCGCATCCTGGAAGGCTACGGCCCCAACACCAACGCCCTGCGCGGCATGGTGGAGCGCGGCGCGCGGCTGCTGATCTGCGTGGATTGCGGCACGGCGGCTCATGCGGCCTTCGCGCCACTGCACAATACCGCCGACATTCTGGTGTTCGACCATCATAAATCCGAGGGTCCGCCGCCGCCGATCCGCGCCACGGTGAACCCGAACCGGCTCGACTGCACATCCGGCCTGCACAATATCTGCGCCGCCGCCGTCACCTTCATCGCCTGCGTGGCGCTGCTGCGCGCGTTGCGCAAGCGCGGTTTCTTCGAGAACCGGGCGGAACCGGATCTGCGCGAGTTCCTGGACTTGGTGGCGCTGGCAACAGTGTGCGACGTGATGCCGCTGACCGGGCTCAACCGCGCCTTCGTCACGCAGGGGCTGCGGGTGATGGCGCGCCGCGCCCGGCCGGGCATCGCGGCACTGCTGGACGTCGCCAAGCTCACCGAGGCGCCGAACGCCATGCATTGCGGCTTCGCCCTGGGGCCGCGCATCAACGCCTCCGGCCGCATCGCCGAAGCCGATATGGGGCTGCGCCTGCTGCTGGCCGAGGACGAGGTTCTGGCCGCCGAGCTGGCCCAGGCGCTGGACGCGGTGAACCGCCAGCGCCAGACGGTGGAGGCCGGCATCACCTCCGATGCCATGGCCATGGCCCAGGCCCAGGTCGAGGCCGGGCACGGGGTCATCCTGCTCGCGCAGGAAGGGTGGCACCCGGGCGTGGTCGGTATCGTCGCGGGCCGGGTGAAGGAGAAGTTCAACCGCCCTGCCCTCGTCGCAGGCATTACCGAGGGCATGGCCAAGGGCTCAGGCCGCTCGGTTCCCGGCATCGACCTCGGCGCAGCGGTGATCGCAGCGCGGCAGAGCGGGCTGCTGGCCACCGGCGGCGGCCATGCCATGGCGGCGGGGTTCTCGGCACCCGAGACGGCGCTGGGCGAGTTGCACGAATTCCTGAGCGCCCGGCTGGCCAAGGCGGCGGAACTGCCCCCCACGGCCGAGCTGCTGCTGGACGGCGTGCTGGGCGTGGCCGGGGCCGACGCGGCTCTGGCGCAGATGGTGGCCAGGCTGGGTCCCTTCGGCACCGGCAATGCCGAGCCGCTCTTCGTGCTGCCGCGCGCGCGGGTGGTGAAGTCCGACCGCATCGGCAAGGATGGCGGCACGATTCGCGCCATGGTCGAGGGCGAAGGCGGCGGGCGGCTGAAGGCGCTGCTGTTCCGCGCCAAGGACGGCCCGCTGGCCGAAGCCCTGGACCGCGCAGGCGGCGCGCCGCTGCACCTGGCCGGATATCTGCGCGCAGAAAGCTGGCAGGGCCGTGTTTCGGCTGGTTTTTTCATTACCGACGCCGCCCCCGCTTGACTGATCACGCGGAGCAGCGTAGCAGGCGTCCACCTTTAGTCCCCATCGTCTAGAGGCCTAGGACACCGCCCTCTCACGGCGGTAACAGGGGTTCGAATCCCCTTGGGGACGCCATTGATTTTCCTATATAATTTAGCTTTTTTAGCCTGCCGCACGGCGGGCTTACTGCCAATTTACTGCCTACACGGTGCGGGACGGCGCCGGATTTTGGCTTCTGGATCAGAGCTAGACCGGCCCCGTTCGGCTTGTCATTTCAGCGGTTAAGCAACCAGAGCAGGAACGAGATCGCCACGCTCACGACTATGCATGTCGTGATCGGGAAATAAAACGAGAAGCGTTCACCGCGTATCGATATATCGCCGGGGAGATGGCCAAGCCCAAGCTTGCCAAACCACGGCCAAAGCAAGTCTATGGCGAGCAAAACGGCGCCGGTCGTAATGATCGCGAGCCTCATGATGCTATCCTACCACATGCCATGCAAAGCGGGGCCTCTCCGTCCCGCGCCGCTCGGCGAATCAGAGAGAGCTTGTGTCCGGGCTGGGCATAATTTTACGCCGGTAGGTGGGCCCTCGCCAGCAGGTTCCTAACAGTCGAATCATACCACGCTCCGCCGCGCGCCGTGCGGATGCCCCGCGCGTTCAATGCCTCGGCAATAGCGCGGGCGGTCTTGGCTCCGCTGGCCTGTATCTGCCGGATGACCGGCAGCACGTTTGCCGCGAAGGCATCAGCCCCGGCAGCATTGGCGGCGGCCCCCCTGGCCTGGGCGTCATTTAGGTTCGTGCGGTTGCCCAGCGTCGCGCCCTGCGCCTTCTTGGCGGCCAGCGCCGCGCGGGTGCGGTCGGCAATCATGCCCCGCTCTTTCTCGGCCAGGGCGGCATAGATGTGTAGCATGAAGGGATCGGCATCCGCGCCCAGTTCGGTGACGATGAACGGCACACGCTGCGCCATCATGCCGGAGATAAACGCCACGTCGCGGGAGAGGCGGCACAGCTTGGCAACCACAACGGCGGCCTTGGTCTTGCGGGCTTGTGCCAGGGCAGCGGCCAGCACCGGGCGACGCTCCAGGGCATCAGCCCCCTTGCCGGTCTCAACCTCGATATGCTCGGCAATGATCTCGCACCCCTCGGCGGCGGCAAAGCGGGCGATGGCTTCGCGCTGGGCCTCGATGCCCAAGCCGCTCTTGCCTTGCTTGCCGGTGCTAACCCGAATGTATGAGATAACCTGCCGCATAGCCCGCCCCTCTAGGTCTATGAGCAAACTCTATACACCTATATAGACTTTGCGCAAGTGTTTTGGTCGGGTGGAGTTTCGTTCCGTTTTGGTCTATCCAGACATGGCGGTTTGTCCCAATTTGATACCGCCAGCGCCAAATTTAAGCCGTTTTCCGTTTCCATCATGACTGCGTGATGTGTTGGGGCGCGCGCCCGGTTTGTCGTGCCTCCATGCCTTCGGGCTCGACACCGTGACTGTCAAAGTTAATGAAACAGAGGACCTGTAATATGAAGCATTTTTCTCTACGCAGCCTCAGTGCGGGCCTTGTGATGGCAGCGATGAGCGGTCCTCTTGCCCTGGCGCAGCAAGGCCAGTACCAGCCGAGCCCTTCCCAGCACGGTTCTAAGTCAGGGCAGTATGGCGCACCGCCGCAACATATGGGTGCAGGGCCCGAGGCGCCGGCGCATGCGGGACAGCAAACGCCACCCGGCCAGCATAATAACGGTATGAGCATGCACAACGAGTCTCAAGGCGCACCGTCCCAACATATGGGTACGGGGCCCGGGACGCCGGAGCATGAGGGACCGCAAGCGCCGCCGGGCCAATATCATAACAACCAGTATCATAATGACCAGTATTATAATGGCCAGTATCATAACGATATGGACAATCACGAGGAATCTCCCGGCGAACCGGGCCATGGGCCATATTCGAGCGGCCACCAGTGGCATCATGGCGACTATTACCATGGAAACCGTTACGTCGTCGGGGATTGGCAGCATTACCGTCTCCGCCAGCCACCCTATGGTTATGAATGGGTGCAGGATGGTGACCAGTTCGTGTTGATCGCCATTGCCACTGGCATCATTACCGACGTCATCCTCAACGCGATGAACCAGTAGCCTTCAGGGCCTGCGTCGATCTTCATGGCGCGAGGCGCTTCCGTTCGCTCAATGCTGAGTTAGCGGGGGCCTCCCGCGCACGCGCGCGCGTACTTCTCCGAAAACCCGTTTTTTTTCAGGCGCGCGGATTGTGCGGAAGGCTCCCCTTGGACGTGGCCTGGAATTAGGGCAACGTCAGGATCACAACGAAACGAGGACGCTATGGCCCTAAAACCATGCCGGGAATGCGGCCAAGAGGTCAGCGTGTTGATTTCCACTGAGATCTGACCCGGGAAGGCCGGATTTTTCCACTGAGATTTGACCCATGTTTGACTGTTTCCCCGTCTGGAACTGGCGGGGGCGAACGGAGTGTTGGACATGGCGTTTTTGAGCATTATCCGCCGTTGGCATAACCGTGAGCATGTGCCGATCCGAGAGATTTCCCGGCGGCTTGGCGTGTCGCGGAACACGATCCGCAAATATCTTCGATCTGATCTGGTTGAGCCGAGGTTTCAGGTGCCGGACCGGCCGAGCAAGCTGGACCCGTACGCTGAGAAGCTGGCGGCGTGGCTGCGCCGTGAGGCGGGCCGGCCGCGCAAGCAGCGGCGGACGGTGAAGCAGCTGTACGGTGACCTTGTCAGCCTCGGCTATGACGGCTCCTACAACCGGGTATCGGCCTTTGCGCGGGCCTGGAAGGAGGAGTGCCAGCTTCTGCAGCAGACCGCCGGGCGTGGCACTTTCGTGCCGCTGGCCTTTGCGCCGGGCGAGGTGTGAATAAGCGCCGAACTGTGACCCTGCGCCTGATCAAAACAACTCATTGAATACATTGACTGACTCTGGATTTGTGTGAGGTCACGATTGGCGCCGATCGCGACCCTAGCCAACGAGCCATTTCATCCATCATATCAAGAGCTTGCACAGTTTCCTGCCGGGGGCCACATTTCGGCGCTTATTCACAACGAGTTTCAATGTCCGCCTGCGGGACGAATTCCTCAACGGCTAGATTTTCTACACCCTGCAGGAAGCCAAAATTCTGATCGAAGTTTTAAGTTTTTCATTTGCCGCGTGCCGTCCGGCGCGCTCATATAACGGCTGCGCCTGGTTGCCTCGACCGGCTGACTGGCGGTCACTGAGCTCGTGTCTTGGGTTAAGAGGAGAGTTTCGATGTCCACAGGGCGCGACGTTCCGGGGATCAGGCGATACGACCAGTCCGCAGGTGGTTGGGGTGCATTGCGCGCCACAGCAAAGGCGGTGCGTGAGCAGATGGATGTCACCGAGGCGCCGCTGCTCCTCTACCGGACCAATAAGCCCGAGGGCTTCGACTGTCCGGGGTGCGCATGGCCCGACAAGGAGCACAGCTCCACCTTCCAGTTTTGCGAGAACGGCGCGAAGGCGGTAACCTGGGAAGCCACTAAGAAGCGTGTGACGCCGGAATTTTTCGCTGCCCATACGGTGTCGTCGCTATTGGGATGGACTGATCACGAGCTGGAGAATGAAGGCCGTCTGACGCATCCCATGGGCTATGACCGCGCCAGCGATACCTATAAGCCGATTGGCTGGGATCAGGCGTTCGCACGCATCGGCGAGGTTTTGCGCGCCATGCCGAATCCCAACAAGGTGGAATTCTATGCTTCCGGCCGCACCTCCAACGAGGCAGCCTTCCTCTATCAGATCTTCGTCCGGGAATACGGCACGAACAATTTTCCCGATTGCTCGAATATGTGCCACGAGGCGACAAGTGTCGGCCTGCCGAAATCCATAGGCATCGGCAAGGGTACCGTGTCGCTCGACGATTTCGAGCATTGCGAGCTGATCATCTCCATGGGTCACAACCCGGGCACCAATCATCCGCGCATGATGGGCACGTTGCACGAAGCGTCTCGGCGCGGCGTGCCAATCATCGTGTTCAACCCGCTGCGGGAGCGGGCCTTGGAACGCTTCACCGATCCGCGGAACGCGGTGGAGATGGCCAGCTTCGGGTCGACCCGGATCGCCTCATCCTATTATCAGGTGAAGATCGGCGGTGACGGGGCGGCGCTGAAGGGGATCATGAAGGCGCTGATCGCAATGGACGATTCCGCCAGCAGCCCCGATGACATTCTGGACCATGATTTTATCGCAACGCATACTAACGGCTTCGATGCCTTGGCAGCAGACCTGCGCGCGACCGCATGGGTGGATATCGAAGCTGCCAGTGGGCTGACGCGAGCTGACCTGGAAACTGTCGCAATCGCCTACGCGAAATCGAAAGCCACCATCGTCAGCTACGGCATGGGCATCACGCAAAACCGGAAGGGTACGTCAAACGTACAGCAGATCGCAAACCTGCTGCTGTTGCGTGGAAATTTCGGAAAACCAGGGGCAGGCATCTGCCCTCTGCGCGGCCATTCCAATGTGCAAGGAGACCGCACGGTCGGCATTTCCGAGAAACCGACCGCCGCCATGCTGGAAGGCATCGAGCGGGTCTTCGGCTTCAAACCGCCGCGTGAGCATGGCCACGACGCGGTGGCGTCGATGCAGGCCATCGCCGATGGCCGGTCCAAGGCGCTCATCTGCCTCGGCGGCAACCTTGCCGTGGCAATGCCCGATCCGGAGCAAATCTACCGGGGCATGCGCTCGCTCGACCTCGCCGTGCATATCCTTACCAAGCTGAACCGTTCCGCGCTGCTGGTGGGCAAGGAATCGATCATTCTTCCCTGCCTGGGCCGCACGGAGCAGGATATTCAGGCCTCGGGTCCGCAATCGGTCACGGTCGAGGATTCGATGTCGATGGTACACGCCTCCCGCGGCAAGCTGCCGCCCGCCTCCGCGCATCTGCGCTCCGAACCCGCGATTGTCGCAGGCATGGCTCAGGCAACCCTCCCCGGCAGCAAGGTGCCCTGGCAGGACATGGTCGATGATTACGACCAAATCCGCGATGCCATCGAGGCCGTGTTTCCCGATTTCAAGGATTACAACAAGCGCATCCGTGTTCCCGGCGGCTTCCGCCTGCCCTTGCCGCCAACTGAACGGATCTGGCGGACCGCGTCCGGCAAGGCGGAGTTCCTTTTGTATGACGGGCTGAACCAAGCCCCCGCAACGGATGGTCGCGATGTGTTCCGCCTGACGACACTGCGTAGCCACGGCCAGTACAACACCACGATTTACGGGCTGGACGACCGGTATCGCGGTGTCTTTGGCCGGCGTGACATCATCTTCATGAATGCGGATGACCTCGTCGAGCACAATCTCGAACATGGCGACATCGTCGATGTCGAGACGGCGCTGCCATCTTCCGGGTCGCACCGGCTCGAGGGGTTTACCGTAATCGCTTACGACATCGCCCGCGGCTCGGTCGGCGCCTATTACCCGGAGGCCAACGGCCTCGTGCCGCTCTCGTATCACGATGAGCATAGCGGTACGCCGTCCTACAAATCCGTGCCCGTCAAGATCACACGCCGCACCGCATGAAGACAGCGCCGCCGACGATAGCCCGCATGAATGCTGCGACCTGGCGCGGCGGCACGCCGGCGGAACACGCACGGGCATTGCCTGACGAAGTCGCTGTTGCATTAACATACGACCGCGCAACGTTCGCGGTCATGATGGCGACCCCCTCGGAGCTTGAGGATTTTGCCATTGGATTTTCATTGTCTGAATGCATTATCGGAAAAGCTTCGGATATAACCGGTTTCGAGGCGGTCGTCGTCGAGCAGGGCATCGACTGTCGGATGACCTTGTCACCGGCAAGACGCGATGCGCTGGATGCGCGGCGCCGGCGCATCACGGGGCCGGTGGGCTGCGGATTATGCGGGCTGGATAGCCTGAAGGAAGCTGATCGTCCGATACCAAAAATCCAATCCGCCGTGCATATTACCGCCGATGTCATCGCTGACGCGGTCTCGCGAATGTCACAGCTACAAAAATTAAATATTGAAACGCGGGCGGTGCATGCGGCCGCGTTTTTCGCCCCCTCGGGCAATGATATTTTGCTCCGCGAGGATATCGGGCGGCATAACGCGCTGGACAAGGTCATCGGCGCCGTATCGCGCCGTGGCGATGACCCGGGTGCCGGGGCTATATTCCTGACCAGCCGCGTTTCGCTTGATCTCATTCAAAAGACAGCGGTCTTCGGTGCCGCCATCCTGGTTGCCGTTTCAGTGCCTTCCGCAAGCGCCGTCCGCGCGGCCGAGGCTGCCGGCATCACGCTCATCGCGGTGGCGCGGCACGATGGATTCGAAATATTCACCCATCCGGAGAGGGTGATTTTTGGAACGATTTCGGAGTGAGACTCTTTGGCTTCGCAGGCGCCAGTGGCGGCGGCAAGACCACGCTCATCGTTAAGGTTCTGCCGTTTTTGCGGCGGGGCGGCTTGCGGGTCTCGACCATTAAACACGTCCATCACGACTTCGACATCGACCGGCCGGGCAAGGATAGCTATCGCCATCGCGAGGCCGGGGCCGAGGAGGTGATGCTGGTCTCCGACGGGCGCTGGGCGCTGATGCGTGAACAGCGCGCTGGCGATGACATGTCTCTCCACGCCCTCACGCACCGAATGACGCAGGTGGACCTGCTGCTGGTCGAGGGGTTCAGGCTGGAACGGATCCCGAAAATCGAGGTCCATCGCCCGAGCCTGGGCAAGCCGGCCTTGTTTCCGCATGATCCCGGCATTCTGGCCGTCGCGAGCGACGAGGCCGTCGAGACAGGCGGGCGGCCGCTTCTATCCCTCGACGATCCCGAGGCGGTGTCGGTGTTCATCCTGTCGCATGCGATGGCGGCGTCATGACCGTCCCGGCCGCCATCCTTGCCGGTGGCCGTTCCCTGCGCATGGGCGGCGGCGACAAATGCCTGCTCCGCCTTGGCGACACCACAATTCTCGCCCATGTCGTCGCCAGGCTTCGGCCGCAAACCGGCGCCATTCTTCTCAACAGCAACAGCGACCCGCAACTGTTTTCAGAGGCTGGCCTGCCGGTGCGCGCTGATGCCCTGCCGGGCGGCCTCGGCCCCCTCGCGGGCATCCATACAGCCATGTTGTGGGCGGAGGAGATCGGCGCGGCATCCGTTCTGACCGTTCCCGCCGACACCCCCTTCCTGCCATGCGAGCTCGTCGCGCGGCTCGCCGCGGCAAGTGCCGGTGGCCGCATCGCCATCGCCGCCTCTGGGGGGAACATGCATCCAACCATCGGTCTATGGCCGAGTGCGCTGGCGGCAACGCTGCGTCGCGATCTTACTCGCGGCATCCGGCGAGTCCGTACATGGCTTGACCAGATGCCGTTCAAGGTCGCGGTATTTGAGCCGGCCGCGACGGATCCCTTCTGGAACATCAACACGCCCGAGGATTGGCAACAGGCCTGTCAAATCATGGCATCGCCGTAATCACCCCCAACATGGACTGCGGGCTGCCCCTTAGACCCGATGTCCGCTGAATGATCGGCGGCCCGCCCTCGGCGTGGCTGAGCTGTCACCATTCTTAGACCAATGAAATCAATAGCTTCCAGTGCCCAGTTTTATCGCTCATGGCACGCCATTGATTTTCCTTACTTTTTCGACCTTCGGCGTGGTTGCGAAAGCGGCCTTACTGCCAATTTCCTGCCTATACGGTGCAGGACGCTGTAGGATTCACGCTCTGAAATCCCCTAATTTTTTTGCCCATGCATGAATGGCATAGGGATCATAGGGGGTATCCCTGCTAATCCGGGCCGGTGGTCAGGCATCGCCAATAAAAACACCCGGTACATGGCGGTTAGATGCCGCGGGGGGCAGTTCGCGCCGCGCATCCGCCCCATCGCGCGCGGAATGTATCGCCGGGAGCGGGGGATGACAGCCATTTACACAAATGCGCACGTCCGACGCTATTGGCCTGTTCGTGGAGTTGGTTGCTGGAGCCAATCGATTCAATTGTGTTGATTTACGCTGAGATCTGACCCGGGAATTCCATCGAGATTTGACCCGCCCATAGTTTATGATTTGAGTTTCATGATGGGGTCAAGGCTGGATTTTTCTCCTTTCGTTTTTGTGGTTTCTGCACGGAGCTATTTTTGAACCTGAAGCTGTCATTTCCGGTCTCCAGGATATGGCAGTGGTGGGTGAGGCGATCGAGGAGCGCGGTGGAATGAGCACCAAAATCCATGCCGTCGTCGATGCTTTGGGCAATCCGCTACGCTTCATCCTTACTCCTGGCCAAGTCAGCGACATTACCCAGGCTGAGGAACTGATCGCCGGGCTTCCCGCGGATCATGTCCTGGCCGACAAGGGGTATGATTCAAAGGCACTGCGTGAAACCATCGTGAAACAGGATGCCGCGCCCGTTATACCGCCCCGAAAAACATCGCCACAGGTACCCTGTGATTTTGCCCTTTACTGTGAACGAAACCTCGTCGAACGCTTCTTCCCGAAGATCAAGCACTTCAGGCGGATCGCGACACGTTATTACCAAACGCCAAGGGCATTCCTGTCCATCCTGTGCCTCGTCAGCGCGTTCATCTGGACTAAATGAATGTCAACGCGATCTAGCGCAATCTACCCTTCCGATCCGGCCCCGTACAGTCGAAGGTGGCTTTCATTTCAGATATCACTATACCCCTGCGGGGGCTCGATACCATCTTGATTTGCTGCTTATCGATTAGGAAACCAAAGCAAGACATCTGGCTTATCTACTTCACGCACCGGATTTCCACCTCTGAGTGAGCAGCAGAGCCACGGTGGAGAGCCCACCCCCGGCTTGAAAGACAATTGCGAACGGCTTCACTGAAAATGAAACCGCTCAGAACATATCGCCAAGGCTGATGCCGAGGCCACGCGCCGTGCGCACCAAAGTGCCTGCAAGATCCACACACTTTGGACGTTCTATTGCCACGGCAAGCGGCACATCGACAACGCAGCGATTTTGCCAAGCGACCATGCGGTCGAACTTCCCCGCGGCGATGAGGTCGACGGCGTGGACGCCGAAGGCCGAGGCGATGAGTCTGTCGTTCGACGTCGGCTGGCCGCCGCGCTGCACATGACCAAGCACGGTGACGCGCGTTTCGGCGCCGGTGAGGCCGGTAATCGCTTTGCCGAGACTATGGCCGATGCCGCCGTAAGTCGCCGTGCCGCCTGTGTGTTGCTGCCATACGCCCTGTCCGGTGAGATCGGGGACAGCCTCCGCGACGATGACGAGGGCAAAATTCCGTCCTCGCCGCCGCAGCTGGTTGATATGCGCGGTCACTGCCTCCATCGCGTAGGGAATCTCAGGAATGAGAATGATGTCGGCGCCACCAGCAATTCCGGCGGCGAGGGCGATATGTCCGGCATCGCGGCCCATTACTTCGAGGATCATCACCCGGTCGTGGCTCGCCGCGGTTGGTTGCAGCCGATCGAGCGCCTCGGTGGCCACCATCACCGCCGTGTCATAGCCGACCGAGGTTTCCGTGACCCCGACATCGTTGTCGATCGTCTTGGGAATACCGACGAGGTTGATGCCTCCCTCTTGCGCAAGCCTGCGCAGAATTGCGAAGCTGCCGTCGCCGCCAACGCCGATCAGCGCGTCAAGTCCGAGCTGGCGCACAGCCTCGACTACCTCCGCCGACCGGTCCATCAGGGTGCCGTCCGGCATGGGGAAGGCGAAAGGATTGCCCTTATTCGTCGTGCCCAGGATGGTGCCGCCTAGGCGGAGGATGTTGATGGTTGAAGCACTTAGGTCGAGCTCCTTGAACTCGACCGGCCTTCGCAACAACCCCATGGTTCCCTGGTAAATGCCGTAGACGTGCCAGCCATAACCCTGAACGGCGCGGGTGACCACGGCACGGATAACCGCGTTGAGACCGGCACAGTCACCGCCGCTGGTGAGGAGCCCGATAGTTTTGCGCGGCAGGCTCAGCATATCCGTCGTGGTCTTACCGGTCAATGTCACAATTGAATATTTCCTTTCTATAGCTTGATCTTTTGCATTTCATTTGCCGTAAGATTCAATCCAGAACATGAATTTGCTACGGTCATTTCAACCCGTGCGGAGGTTGGATCTAACACCTGGCTTTTCATGTCTTGGGGGATACGGCGCAGCGTATCCATGGGTATGGGCGCGCGCGTCTCCGCGAGAAAACCGGTAAATCTTGCGCAGTACGCAGCGGCGCTGCCCGACTGCACCTTGGCGAGCAGCGCCGCGTGACGCGCCAGGCGCTCGTCGTTGGGCATGACCAAGGCAAAATGGATCGCGCGGGCGACCTCGTCGATGTCGAACGGGTTGACCAGGAGCGCCTCGGTGAGCTCGTCGGCGGCGCCCGCGAAGCGGGAGAGGATCAGCACGCCGGGGGATGCCGGATTCTGGGCCGCGACATATTCCTTGGCAACCAAGTTCATGCCATCACGCAACGGAGTAACCAGGCCGATCCGCGCGACGCGGTAGAGCCCGGCGATTGCCGTGCGACTGATCGTGCGGGTTATGTAGCGCAGCGGCACCCAGTCGAAATCCGAATGCGCGCCGTTGATCGCGCCAGTTTTATGATCCAGCTCGTTGTGCAACTCCTCGTAATGGCTGACCTCAGGGCGCGTGGGGGCGGCAATCTGCAGGTAGCTGATTTTATGCTTGTGCTGCGGATAGGCTGCGAGAAAACGACCATACGCCGCGAACCGGCCGGGCAGCCCTTTCGTGTAATCGAGCCGGTCGACGCCGATCATCAAAGCGTGGCCGTCCAGACTTTCGATCAGGCGCTTTGCCTCGGCGCGACGCACGGCACGCGCGCTGAGGCGGCTAAAGCTGTCGGAATCGATGCCGATCGGTGTCACGACGGCGCTTGTCTCATGCCCGTCGATCGAAAATTCTCCACCGGCTCCCGGCACCACGTCCAGCAAGCCCCTGATGCAGGCAAGAAACACGGCACGGTCGCCCTCAGTCTGAAAACCGATCACGTCGTTTGCGCTCAGGGCCCGCAGCAACTCGGTAGCCGGTGGCAGGATTTTAAAAATTTCCGGCGGTGGGAAGGGAATATGCAGGAAAAAACCGATGCGATTCCGCAGCCCGAGCGCGCGCAGCTCGGCGGCGACCGCGAGCAACTGGTAGTCATGGATCCAGATCAGATCATCGGGCCCGGCCAGTCCGGCAAGCGCCGCGGCAAAGGCCCGGTTGACCGTGCGATACCCCGCGTAATCCTCACGGCGGTACGTCATCAGCCCGGGCATCATATGGAACAGGGGCCAGAGGGTGCCGTTGGCGAAGCCGCGATAGAAGGCATTATAATCAGCCTCCGCGAGATCGATCGTGGCATAGGTAACGTCCCGATCCACGAGCACCCGGGGGCTCGTGGACGTCTTCCCGGACCGTTTGCCCGACCAGCCGAACCAGAGCGATCCGGACACCAGCACATCGGAGAGCGCAATCGCGAGACCGCCGGCGCGCGGGTTGCCGCGCTCGTAGGGGTGTGGCACGCGGTTCGCGACGATTATGAGGCGCGCCATAACCCCTCCTCCCAGCTCCGCGATAGCCGCATGGCGGAGAGGATCAGCCCCACCTGCGAATAGCTCTGCGGAAAATTTCCCCATAGCCGCGCTTCTTTGCCCGGCAGCTCCGGCGCCAGATCCTCGGACAGCAGACCGACGTGGTTGCGATGCGCCAGTATCCGCGCGAACAGAGTGAGCGCCTTCTCCCGCCTGCCGGCCAGCGCAAGAGCATCGACATACCAGAAGCTGCAGAGCAGGAAGGCGGTTTCCGGCGGGCCGAAATCGTCCGGGTCCTCGTAGCGCAGCACGAAGCCGCCACGCATCAGCCGCGCCTCCACGACGTCGAGCGTCGCAAGGAACTCGGGCGCATCGGGTGAGATGAAGCCGATTTCCGGCAGGATCAGCACAGAAGCGTCGAGCACGGCGTGGTCGAGCACTCCGGAAAGCCACCCCTCCGGGGTGACGATCCGCGCCAGAATCGCGGCACGGAGCGTGGCCGCGCGCGCCGCCCAGCCATCCGCCTCGTCATTGCAACCGATTGAATGGGCAATCAGGGCCAAGCGCGAGAGCGCCGCCCAGCACATCGCGGCCGAGAAGCTATGCACCCGCATACTGCCGCGAAACTCCCAGATCCCCGCATCCGGTTCGAAGGCCACGCGCTCGGCGATGTTGCCAAGCGGGCAGAGGCTTCTGTAAAGCGCGGCGTCGCCGCGCGCGACGAGGCGTTGGTCGAGGAAAAGCTGTGCGAGGCTGAGCACAATGGCGCCGTAGGCGTCGTTCTGCCGCTGCGCGGCGGCGGCGTTGCCAACGCGCACGGGCCCGTCGCCGCCGAAGCCGGGCAGATGCCGGGCGATCGTTTCATCCGTGGACATACCGGGCGCGATCGGAAACAGCGGCGGGATCTCTCTGTGCTCGGACCACCGCACGGCGTTCAGGACGAAGCGGAGATAGTTTTCCATCGTGCGCGTCGCCGAAAGCCGGTTGAGCGCCGCTATGGTGAAGAAACTGTCGCGCATCCAGCAGAAACGATAGTCCCAGTTGCGCCGCGAACCGGGTGCTTCGGGGATCGATGTGGTGAGTGCCGCGACGATGCCGCCGGTATCGTCATACGAGCAGAGTTTCAATGTGATCGCGGCGCGGATCACGGGCTCCTGCCAGTCAAACGGAATGTTGAGGTCGGCGACCCAGTTGTGCCAGTAGCCGAGCGTCTCGGCATGAAACTGGGTGAACAACGCGTCGGGGGAGATGTTGAGCGGCTCGTCGGGACCGAGCACGATCGTGCCTGGCCGGATGAGAATAAAACTCTGCTCATGAACAATATAGGTGAGCGACAGGTCGGTCGTCGCGCGGACGGCGAAGTCGTCTCCCGTGAAGCGCAGATGGTTGCTGCCGGAGGCCGCGCGGGGGTGGTGCGCGCCGTAATCAAAGCCGGGTCGCAGCGCGATCTTGACAAATGGCGCGCCCGAAAGCGGCTCGATCCGCCTGATCAGCATCGGCGGATGATACATCCGGCCGAACTGACGAAAGCGCGGACAGAAATCGAGGATGCGCGCCGCGTTACCTAGGTCGTCGCGCAGGATCGTCTCGAGGATCGGCGTATTGGCTATGTAGCGCTGCGTAGATGATACCTGCCCGTCGAGCGTGACTGATAGATGCCCGTCTTCACCGCCGCCAAGTAGCGCGTGAAATAGCGGATCGCCGTCAAGCCGCGGCCAGCAGCACCAGAGCACGCGGGCCGACGGATCGATCAGCGCCGCGATCGTGCCATTGCCGACGACCGCAAGATCGAGATCGGGGAAACCGGGATCAGCCATGACCGCCCTTGGCCGCCTCCAAAAGCCAGGCGCGGACCGCCGCCGTGCTGCCACCAAAATCCCGCGCCACATGCAGACCAATCCCGCCCAGGCGCGATGCCTCGGCGATCGCCGCCTCGTCGGTCGCGTCGTCACCGACGAATACGGGCAGGCGGCCGGCAAACGGCTGCTGGCGCATGAGCAGTTGCAGCGCCCGTCCCTTATCTGCGCCGGCGGCGCGGATCTCGATCGCCTGATGCGCGGGCTGCACGATGAGATCGGGGTGCGCCGCAGCGAGACCGGTGACGAGCGCGGCGAGCCGTTCGGCCTGCCCGGGGGCACCCCGCCAGTGCAGGGCAATGCCGAAGCTCTTTTCCTCCAGAAAAATTCCGGACTGGCAGGCGATGACCTCGCGCAGCCGCCCGGCGATGGCGTCGAGCACGGCCGGCCGGCGTACGCATACGGACACCCACCCGGCCGCATCACGCAGAATAGCGCCGTGCTCGGCCGCTAGTGGTAATCCAGCCCCGAACAAACGGTCGATATCCGCGAGGGGGCGGCCGGAAATCAGGGCGAGGGCACCGTTTTGGCGAGCAGCGAGGACCCGCAGCAACTCGCGCAAGCCGGCAGGCATGTGAACCGCCTCTGGCGTCGCCGCGATTTCGAGCAGCGTACCGTCAATATCGAGAAAGAGCGCGCCGTTACGTCTCAGCGCCGGTATTCTGGACTCCATGGGCATCGAGGCGATCCCCAGCCGGACAGCAGCTATTTTAGAGCATATCAACTACCGCTCAAATCGTATCATAATAATTCAGCAATGTGGTCAAAGGGCAGTTCCCGCACGTCGATATTAAGAATGCCGCCCCCTGTTCGCGTATCGGCTGATCCCCAACCTGTTATTCGGTGTGGGGTCCCCGCGCCGATCGACACGCTCAGCACTTGAAGCATTTAACTATGGCAGGGTCCGACTTCAGACGAGCTCTGGCAGCGGGTCAAAGCCCGCCAAGCGGGCGTACGCACCGAGATGGGCAAGGACAACGCCGGCAATGCGGTCAACCGCGCGCATCGGAGCAAGTTCCTGCTCAGCGGGTTGTTGAAGTGCGGCAGCTGTGGTGCGGGCTATGCCGTGGTGGCCAAGGATCGCTACGGCTGCGCCACTTGTCGCTCCGAAGGAACCTGCAGCAACAGTATCTCGATCACCCGGCAGATCGTGGAGGCACGTGTCCTCGCCGGGCTGAAATAACGGCTGCTGACGCCGGAGCTGGTCGCCACCTTCGTCACCACCTTCCAAGAGGAACTCGCCCGGCTGCAACGCGAGTCCGGACAGACGCAGGCGCGGCTCAAGAATCAGCTGGCCGCGGTGGATCGGAAGCATGAAGGGGTGATGCGTGCCATCGAGAATGGCGCCTGGAATGACAGTATCCAGAAGCCTCTCAACGAACTGGAGGCACAGCAGGCTGCATTGCGCCAGCAGCTACAGGCGGCAGCCAGCCTGGAGCCAGTCGTGCGCCTGCATTCCAATGCCGCTGCGCTCTATGCGGCCAAGGTCGCCGACCTGCAGGCTGCTTTGAACCAGCAAACATTCGGCTTGAGGCCATGGAGGTACTGCGCGCTGATCGACCGGATTGTGCTGACCCCGGACGAGACTGCCCCGAACGGTCTGGCCATTGAGCCGTTCGGCGATCTGGCGACGATCCTGAATCTGGCGTCGTCAACGGGCCCGGCGCTGGTCAAATCCGCTAGGGCCGGACAAGCAAAAACCCCCGGGCTGCGGGGGTTTTTGGGTCTACTCTTTCAGTGGTTGCGGGGGCACGAAACCAACTTGATTTGCTGCTGTCGGGATAATTGCCGCAGTAACCGCCAACCTTTGTCAGATTACGAATCTGAGGATCAGAAGTTCAAATCCCTTCGGGCGCGCCATTTTCTCCTTGAAAACTAAGCGTTTTTGGTGGCCTTGTGCGGCCGCCGCGCAGGAAGTCTCCCTCTTCCCCCGCAGTTCCCCCTAAATGGTTACCGGTAGGTGCCGGAAAGACAAACGCCGGACTTGGCGGGGGCCAGTTTCCCCCCAGGAGCATTACTTTAGCGATGCTGTCGCCTCTTGCTTCAGCAGCTTGGCGGCGACCCGGAAAAGGTCTGCCGCGTGGGTCCGACCTCTTTGTGACGATTATGGTTCCCTTATCTTTCGGTGAATAACGCTTCCTCTTAGAAACTTGAAACTGTGGAATACTAGGCGGCCTGCCCAGTCCATCAAATTTGAGCCAAAAGAGGAACGCCATGGCTGACCGGTTGCGTGTCACGGTGACGCGGACAAATCTCGCCCCCATTGCGTTCGCAGCAGCGCCCGGCGAATGTATCGCCATTACTGGGCCCTCGGGCGCTGGCAAAAGCCTACTGCTGCGGATGATCGCCGATCTCGACCCACACGAGGGCGAGGCTTGGCTGGACGGAAGGACGCGCGCCGCCATGCCGGCGCCGGAGTGGCGGCGCCAGGTCGTCTACTGCCCGGCCGAATCCGGCTGGTGGCACCGCGATGTCGGTGCGCATTTTTCTCAACCGCCACCGCTGGAGGCCGCAACTGCACTTGGGCTGAACCACGCGCTGTTCGGCCGGGAATTGCGCCTGTGCTCCACCGGCGAACGCCAGCGCCTAGCACTGCTACGCGCTCTGGCGCTGAATTCACCTGTGCTGCTGCTGGATGAACCTACCGGCGCTCTGGATACAGAGAACGTCGCACGGGTCGAGGCACTGCTGCAGGCGCGTCTGAATGCGGGCACCACGATCTTGCTGGTCACCCACGACCCGGCGCAGGCGCGTCGGCTTGGCCGCCGGCATTTTATTCTGGCGGACGGAAAGCTGACTGCAGCATGACCCCTATCCTCCTCACCCCCGGCGATCTTGCCGTCGCCGGGCTTCTCATCCTGGTGGATGGAGCACTTTCCCTTGCGCTCGGGTTGCAGTTGCACCGGCAGATCGCCGTCGCCACGCTACGGCTGGTCGTGCAACTGCTGCTGGTCGGCTACGTGCTGCGGGCGGTTTTTGCACTTGGCGCACCTGGTTTGACCCTTGGCATCATACTGCTGATGGCGGCCGTCACCGCGCGCGAAATCGGCGCCCGAGGCGAGCGGCAGCTGGCGCGATTCGGCAATTACACAATCGCCAGCGCGGTGGTCGCAGTGGCCACCGGGATCACGGTCGCGCTAGCGCTGACCACCGCGATCCGCCCGCAGCCCTGGTGGAACCCGCATTACTCGATCCCGCTCACCGGGATCATTCTGGGCAGCGTGCTCAATGCCAGCAGCCTCTGCCTGGACAACATGCTGGAGGGTGTCGCACACGAACGAGCCGCCATCGAGGCGCAGCTCACGCTCGGCGCCAGCTACAGCGAAGCGATCCGCCCGCTGCTCCGCCGATCCGCCCGGCGCGGCATGGTGCCGATCATCAACCAGATGTCGGCGGCGGGGATTATCACCCTCCCCGGGACAATGACCGGTCAGATCCTGGCCGGCATGGACCCGCTGGAGGCGATCAAATACCAGATTTTGCTTATGTTCCTGCTCGCCGGGGCAAGCGGTCTGGCCTCCGTCGGGGTCGCCTATCTCGCCGCTTGGCGTTTGACGGATCCACGACAGAGGCTGCGCCTGGACCGGCTGGAACAGCGTTAGGGCGCGAGGCTCAGCTGGCCGGAGTGAAGATGAGCAGCTGCATCGTGCCAGGCTTGAACACAAAAGCGAGATGCCCCGGGTGCTTCGGCTTGGCCTTGGCCACGGCCTGCGCGGTGGCGATGAAGACCTCGCCATTGCGCTCATCCACCGCGATGGTCCTGGCCCCGGGCGCGGTGCGCACCGGCGGCAGCAGCTTGAAATGGTCGGAGCCGATCTCCTGAATGATCGACAGCGTGCCATCGGCATTGGCGCTGAAGGCGCGGTGCCGCACCGGGTCGAACGCCGCCGAATCCGTGCCCTTGCCGATCGGCAGCAGCGCCACCAAGGCGCCGGTATCCGCATTCACCACCGCCATCTCGCCATTGGCGCAACTGGAGAACAGAGTGTGCGTGGCGGTATCCATTGCGAGCCCGGTCGGGCCAGTGCAGCCGGGCAGATTCCAGCGCGCGGTGATCGCGTCGGTTTTTGTATCGAGCTTCACGATCTCGTTCTTGTCATTGAGGTTCACGAACAGATGGCCATTACCGTCAACGGCCAAAAACTCCGGCGCGCCGCCCAGGGGCACGGTCGCCTTCACTGTGTTGGTGCTAGCATCCATTGCCAGCACCGCGTTGGCGTCGCCACCCACCACGAAAACCTGGTTGCTGAACGGATCGAACACAATGCCATCTGCATCTTCCAGCGCCGGCAGCGTCTTCACCGGGGTCAGCTTGTCCAACGTGAACACCGTCACCGTCCGATTGCCGGAACTGTCGGCGTAGCCGAGGCCAGTTTGCGGGTCGAAGGCTTCGCCATGGCTGCCATCCAGCCCCGTGACATGGCCCACCACCTTGTCCGTGCTGGGGTCGACAACTGTCAGCTCAGTGCCATGAGAAACATAGAGACGGGTGAAATCCGGGCCGAACCGCATGTAATCCCAGTGATCGCTTCCACCGAGTGGAATGGTGCCGGCAAGATGATAGAGCGGTGCAGCGCTGGCCGCGGCGGGGGCGAGCATCGCTCCCCCCAGAGCCAGGAGTCCCATAAGACGACGGACATGTGAACCCACGTGGTTTATCCTTTATTCAGATGGCAGTGAAACAAATTTGCGGCGCGGCGTGACCGCCCAGGAGAGGAGCACTGGCAGGGCCAGCAGCACGAGAGGGAACTGCACCAGCAACCCGGCGATGATCGCCACCGCCAGCGGCTGCTGCATCCCAGCGCCCTGACCGAGATCGAGTGCCAGCGGCAGCAGGGTGAGGATCGCCGCCAGCGTGGTCATGGCGATCGGGCGCAGCCGGTTGGCGCTGGCGGTCAGCAGCGCGTCACGCAGCGCCATGTGCTCAAACAGATGCTGGAACTCAGAAACATAGAAGATGGCCATCTCAGTCGCGATACCGACGATCATCACCATGCCCATCAGCGCGGTGATGTTGAGCTCCAGCCCGGTGACGTAGAGCCCGGTGAACACGGCAGTGGTGGAAAGCAGCGAGGTGCCCATGATCACCAGCACCCAAGTGAAACGCTCATAAAGGAAGAGCAGCAGCACGAACTCCGCCAGCAATGCGGCGATGAAGACCCGAATGAGGCCAGCAAAGGCGATTTGCTGCTGCTGGTACAGACCACCCAGGCTGTAGGTCACGCCAGCCCCGAGCACACCAGGCTTGGCCAAAGCCGCCTTCACGTCGGCGATGCCCGCGCCGAGCCCACGCCCGGTGAGCCGCGCCGTGACGTCAACAATCTGCTGCAGATTTTCGCGCGTGATCTCCGGTTGGCCGGAGATGGTGGTAAAGCTGGCAATGGCCCCCAGCGGCACCAGTGCGCCGCTTGGCGTGGCGATGGGCAGCATCTTCAGATCGTCACTGTTGAGTTGCGCCGCGCCATCCAGCCGCACGCGCACGCCGATGAGTTGCTGCGCCGTCGCGAATTGTGTCGCCACCGTGCCGGCCATCTCGGCTTGCAGCGTGGCAGCGACACGAGCCGGGTCCAGCCCCAGCGCTGCCGCGCGGGCCGGGTGAACTTTGATGTCTATGGCATCGCCAGCGGGAATGATGCCGTTATTCACGGAATCAACCCCTTTGATCGGGGTAATGGCATCCGCAACGCGCTGTGCCGCAGCGGCGAGCTGAGCCGGATCGGCTGCCGCAAGCTTGATCTCGATGGGCTGCGGCACACCGGTGAGATCGCCGATTTCATCGCCCATCAGCTGGTGTGCGTCGATATCTACACCCGGCACTTTCGCGGTAATGGCGTCGCTGATCCGGTTCATGACCACATCGATGATCGGACGCTTAGACAGCGGCACCAGGCGGATGACAATGTCACCCGCGTTGGGTTCTGCTAAATCGCCCCCGAACCCGGCGCCAACGCGTAAGGAAAAGCTTTCCACCGCCGGGTCCTGCCGCAATATCTGTTCGATCTCAGCCATCTCCCGCTCGGTTTCCGTGAGCGAGGTGCCGGGCGCCGTCAGGTAGTCGAGCACGAAACCGCCTTCGTCGAGATTGGGCATGAAGCCGGTCTGCACATTGTTGTAGGAAAACAGCCCGGCGGCGACGAGCACCAAAGCGGCGATGCCCAGGAGAAACGGGCGGCGGAAAAACCCCGCCAGGAGCTTGCCATGCAACTGGAAGAGCGCGTTATCGCGCTGCGCCCCCGGGTCCTGCCAGCGCTTGAAGTCAATGATCGCGCCAGCCAGCAGCGGCACAGCGAGCGCCGAGATCGCCCATGAGGCGATCAGCGTCGCCGCCATGGTGAGCGAGAGCGCCTTGAAAAATGCGCCGGTGACGCCGGAGAGAAACCCAAGCGGCGCGAACACGATCAGCGTCGCGGCGGAGGAGCCGGTGAGCGGGCGGAAGAATTCCGCGCCCGCGTGCAGCACCCAGAGCCGGCCTTCCTGCTCCTCGCCACCGGCGCTGCGGCGCGCGATATGTTCGATCATCACGATCACGTCGTCGATCACGAGCCCGACCGAAGCGGCGAGGCCGCCCAGCGTCATGATATTGAAGCTCATGCCGAACAGGGAAAGCACCAGCACGGCGGCGGCGAGCGAAGCCGGGACGATGGTGATGGCAAGCACCGTGATCCGCCAGTTGCGCAGGAATACCGTCAGCACGATCGCGGCCAACACGATGCCGATGAGGATCGCATCGCGCACGGAGCCTGCGGCGGCGAGCACCAGCGTGCTCTGGTCGTACCATTTGCTCAAAGTTACCCCGGGCGGGATCTGCGGCGCGAAACCGGCCAGGGCCTGCGCCGCTTGGCGCGCCACTTTCACCATGTCGCTGCCCGGCTGCTGGAAGAGCAACAACGTCACGGCGCGCTTGCCGTTGGCATCGACGCCTAAGAATTGCGGCATCACGCCCATGCGCACGGTGGCGACATCGGCCAGATGCACAACGCCCGCCGGCCCGGCGCGGAGCACGGTCTGCTTCACATCATCCAGGCCACGCATCTCGTTGGCGGCCATCAGCAGATAGAGCTGGGCGTGATCCTCCACCCGCCCGACCGATTGCAGCGTGTTGGCCGCGGCGAGCACATTGACGAGATCATCGAGCGTCAGATGATCGGCAGCGAGGCGGCGCGGGTCGACGTTCACCTCCACCTCGCCTGTGTCACCGCCCTGCACCTGTACCCGCGCGATGCCCGGCACGGCGGAGAGCAGCGGCACCATCTGGTATGTTGCCAAGTTCTGCAGCTTCACTTGGCTCACACTCGGTGAGGTGAGCGCATAGGCCATGAAGGGAAACACCGCCGGCGACATCCTCAGGACCGTGTAATTTACCCCCTGCGGCAGACTGGAGAGGTTCTGCGCGATCGCCGCGTTCACGCCGAGCGTCGCACTCGTCATGTCCGTGCCCCAGGCGAAATCGACTGTGATCTGCGCTGAGCCGCGCGAGGTGGTGGAGAGCACATTCGTCACGCCGGGCACCGCGCGCACCGCCTGCTCGATGGGCTGCGTCGTCTGCAACACCATTTGCGCGGCAGGCTGGCTGCCAGCGTCGATATTGATCCGCACGCGTGGAAAGGAGGCATCGGGGTACAGCCCGATGGGCAGAGACAGCGCGGCGGCGATGCCGGCGAGCGCCAGCGCCGCCATGAGGATGAGAATAGAGCGGCGATGCCGGTCCAGCCACGCGGCAACGCTCACTGCGCGGCTCCCTGCACCGCCGCCATGCCGTCCTCAAGCTGGTAGGCGCCGGTGGTGACGAGCGGCATCGACGCATCGAGATCAGGCGCCAGCACGCTCACGGCCCCGTCCGGTTCCAGCACATGGGCCGCCTCGCGGTGCGCGATGCCGTGCGTGTCGAGCTGGAAGACATAGTCGCCCTGCTCATCGTTCAGCACCGCGTCACGCGGCACCTGGTAGCCGGTCACGCTGCCGGCGATGATGCTCAGCGCCACTGGCTCGCCCAGCAGCACCGCGCCGTGCGGTACTAGCGTGATGTTCACGAGCCCGGTTTGCGGGTCCAGCATGGTGGCGCGCTGCACCACGGTGGCGGGAATCGCAGCACCGGTGTTCAGTAACGTGAGCGTGGCTGTATCCCCGGGCGCAACGCGCGCGGCCTCTGCTTCCGGCAGCCCGGCCGAGGCCACCAGCGCGCCAGGTGCTGCCAGCTTGAACAGAATCGTGCCCGCCGGGCTGGTACCGCCCTGGGTGGCCGCCACCGATGTCACCGTACCGGCAAACGGGGCCGTCACCATGCGGCCGACACCCGCCCCCGCCGCGCGCAAGGCGGCGAGATTGGCCGCGGCATCCTGTGCCGCCTGGGTCGCGGCGGCGAGGTCCGCGCTGGTGGCCAGATGCCCGGCCAGCAGCGCCGCCACATGCACACGCGCCGCGTCCGCAGCCTTCACGGCATCCTGCGCCTTGCGCAGATCCGCGGCCGATTGTGCATCCGGTGCGATGCGCGCCAGCGCCTGCCCCGCCGCCACCGCCTGGCCGGGTTGGACCAACACGTCAGTGACGATCCCCGGCGCGGCGAGCGCGATGTTCGTCTCGGCCGTGCCCGTGGTGATGCTGCCGAAGGCCGGGACGTGAATGGACACGGTGCGTCGCACGAGCTGGATGGTGCTGACCTGGGCGCGCGGGTCCGGGGTATTATCCGCCGGGGCGGGGTTGGTTTGCAGATAAGCGGCCAAAGCGAGGCCGCACAGCAGCACGGCACTGGCAATAAGGTATTTTTTCATGGTGCGGACTCCTTGGGCACGGGGCCAATTGGCGGCAGGCCGAGGCCGAGCAGCGTGGCGAGCGAGATTTCCGCGGTCTGCATCTGGCCGCGCAGGCTGATCGCCGTTCGTGTCTGGTCGCCCGCAGTACTTTGCAGGCTGGCGAAGGCATTGGCGCTGATCTCGCCGGTTTCGTAGGCCCGGCGGGCGGCCTCGGCGATGGGCGCAGCGCGCGCGGCTTCGGCGCTCGCAGCCGCCGCCTGCGCCTGCAGCAACGCCACGCTGGCGCTGAGCGACTGCGCGTCGCCGGCGGCACTGGCCAAACTGGCCTGGTATTGCGCCGCAATCTGGGCGCGGGTGGCCGATGCGGCAGCGATGCCCCCGCGGTTGCGGTTGAACAGCGGGAGCGTCAGCGTGACCTGCGGCCCGGCAGAATTCACGCCGGAGGTATCGCGTCCGCCCGTGGCGCCAAGGCTGACCGGGAGGAACTGGGTAAGGATCGCCGCGCGCAGCTTCGCGTCTGCCTGTTCATAACCATAACGCAGCGCGATGAGGTCTGGCCTGCGCTGCGCCAGCGTGGCGATAGCGGGTGTCAGCACCCCAGGGGCGACCGGCACCACATCGGGCGGGGCGAGCGGCACCTCCGTGCCCGGCTGCAGCCCGAGCAGCGCGTCAAGCTGGTCGCGGTCATGTGCCGCGTTTTGCTGGGCCGTGTCCAGCGCTGCCTGCACCGTGGCCAGCGCCGCCAGGCTCGTGGCGCCATCCGCCAGGGTCAGGTTGGATTGGGCGATCTGGCGCTGCGTCTCGGCATCCACCGTCCCGAGGACGGAAGCATCGTCTTGCAGGCTGGCGACCGTTGCCTGATCGGTGGTGAGACTGACGTCGAACTGCTCCGCCTGCGCGGCGACCTGCCATTCCTGCCACAAAATCCCGGCATCCACCTGGGCGAGCCCGGCCCGCGCCGCCTGCCTGTCCGGCTTATAGGTGATCAGCGCGCTGACATCCTGCATCAAGCCGGCGGTGATGGACGGCATGTTGGCCGGGCCGCCCAGAAATGCTTCAAACCCACCAGTGATGGACGGGTCCGGCGGCAGGCCGGCGCTCAGCAGTTCCGCGGCAGCGACATCATGCTGGGTCCGCGCGGCAACCAGATCCGGATCGTTGAGCACGGCCAGCGCGGCCAAATCCTGCAAGGAGAGCGGCGCGGCGGTGGAGACCTCATGGCCATCTGGCAGCACATGGCGCAAGGCGATCAGCCGGTCCTGCAATGGTGGCACCGTGGCGAGCGGCGCGGGGTGGTAGGCTGCACAGGCGGCCAACGCCCCGCATGCCGCCAGCCAAGACATGCGGCGCAATATAGTCAAACTCATGTGTCATGCCTTGCCCGAATACCGTTGACCGGAAAATTTCGCCCGCATTGTCAAAATTTAATCTTGACCCTTGTCGGCCGCAGCCCCTTGGGGGCGCACGGCTGAGATGAGGGAATGAGACACGGGAACCCGGCGAGCGCCGGGATGAAGGTGATATCGACCACCCACAGCTGGTTCGGCCCCAAAGCGGCAAAATTCCAACTCACGAGGTCGCAGGCCGGGTGGCCCAAGCCGAAGCCGGGTGCCTGGCCCAGAAATAGTAGCCCGAGGCCGAAACTTTCAGCACCCGGGCCATGGTGCGGACGGGATGTTGCACTTGGCGCAGGCGGTGGTGTTCCAGGTGCAGCCGCGCCAGCGCCTCCTTCTAGGCCAAACTCGCCCCATCCATGCGCTTACCGGCGTCTCGATCCGCCTGCTTCACCCAGGTCGGAAAACTCTACGATCTGCCCCCACAACTCCGGCTGGTAAGCCCCTCGCGACCACCCGCAACACACACCACCAAACCAAGCTTAAAAATGTCCAGCAAACCGGGGCACACCAACTCCAACTTCATAATTGAGTGAGGCGGGTTTGCTGCCCGCCTCACGTGGAAGTCCTCAGTTGGAGAAGCCTTCAACCTTATTCGCAGCGACCACGAATTCCGGATCCCAGGTCGCCGAGAGGTCAACTTTGCCGGAGACCTTGCCGGCGAGAGTTTCCACGTCGAGCACCTTCTCCATGCCGCCGGGCGGCATCATGCCGTCGGGCAGGAACTGGCCCTTATCCTCGCTCAGAGCCTGGATGTATTGCTCCTTCGTCGAAAGCGGGTTGGAGACGAAGTCGGTCGGCAGGTTGTTCGCAATATCAGCGGCGCTGTGCGTCGCGATCCAGTGCATGGTCGCCACCATGGCGTTGACCACGGCCTGCGTCTCCTGCGGATGCGCCTTAACCCAGTCCGCACGTGCCAAAACTGCGGCCGCCGGCCAAGCGCCACCAAGCCATTTCTGTGCGCCCTCCGTCGTCGCGAGATCGATGGCGGAGTAGCCAAGCTGCCGCGTGTTAATCGCGTTTACCGTCGGCTGAGTGGTCATGCCGCAAACGATCCGTTTATGCTGCAACGCGCTAACCATCGTCTGCCCGGCACCGACGCCAACGCGATTGAAGCCAGTGGTCATGAGATGATAGCGAGTCGCAAGATACAGCGTCAGATCGTCCGTGCCGGAGCCGAGGTCAGTCACGCCAACGGACTTGTCTTGCCAATCGGCTGGGGTCACGACGCCGGAACCGTTAACGCACATTTCGCGTTCGCCAGGCGCACCGCTGAGCTGGGCGATATCGATCACGTCCTTGCCATGTTGCTGGAACAAGATCGTATGATTGTACCAGGCACCGGCGAAATCAACTTGGCCGGAAACCACGGCATCTTCAGCGCCGACACCGCCCGCCTGCTCGGTGGAAAGCTCCATGTTGACCCCGTATTTCTTAAAGAAGCCGAGGTCCTGCGCCAGTTGGTAAGGCAGGTAAATCTGCTTGTCGATGCCGCCGACCATCATAGTGACGGTGGGCAGCGAGCCGCTCTGGGCATGAGCGGCAGGCGCCGCCATGAGCAGACTAGTCGCAGTCGCCGCGACGGTTAACAGAGCTCCGACGGGTGATTTAGCAATTTTCATGTCGTTTTCTCCTTTTTTGTGGTTATCAGATACCGGAATGACCGCCTTCTTTGGCCGAGGGTGGCCGCCACGCCAATAGGCGGCGCTCCGCAGCAGCCATCACCGCCTCGGCGCCAATGGCGATGAGGCCGATGACCAGCATGGCGCCAAATACGCCATTCGTGTCGAAGTTGTTCTGCGCAGTGGAAATAACGAGGCCGAGCCCCTTCTGTGCACCGAGGAACTCGCCGACGATGGCACCGATGATGGCAAACCCTAGTGCCACGTGCAAGCTGGCGATGATCCAGGTCATCGCCGAAGGCACGACCACATGCCGCACCACCTCGAGACGCGATGCCCCGAGAATCCGCGTATGCGCGACAAGATTTCGATCGACGCTCTTAACGCCCTGGTAGGCGTTGAAGAACACGATGAAGAACACCAGAACAGAGGCAAGCAGCACCTTCGAAGGCAAGCCGAGCCCGAGCCAGATCACAAAGATCGAACCCAACACGATGCGCGGCAGCGCGTTCACCATCTTGATGTAAGGCAAGAGAATATCCGACAGAATTGGAATCTCTCCTAGCACCACACCTGCTATAACGCCTGAGACCACGCCGAAGCCAAAGCCGAGCAGCGCCTCCTCCATCGTTATCCAAATCTGCAGCCAGAACGGACCATAGGCCGTGCCATTCATGAACCAATCGAACAGGCGTGACACAACTCCCACCGGCGATCCGGCGAAGAACGGATCAACGATCTTGTAGTCCGTCAGCAACTGCCAGGCACCGACAATCAGTATCAGCAACCCGATCCGGCCGGCAGTGACGTGCCGCCGGTAACGCTGCACACGCTTCTGTGCAACCCGCGCAAGCGTCTCCTCGCTTGCGCCGGCCACAACGCCGCTCACAGTGGCACTCATGACGCCGCTCCCCGGCCGCTACCGGCCAGTGCGTAGGCGCGTTGCACCTCTTCTTTCAAGGATTCCCAAATCATCTTGTACAACTCCAAAAAGCGCGGGGTAAACCTGATGTCCTGGATATCGCCGCGCGGCCGCGGCAGATCGATTTTGAACACATCCTTTACCGTGGCAGGACCAACCGTCATCACCACCACCAAATCGGCAACTGCGATGGCCTCCTCGAGATCATGTGTCACGAACATCACGGATGGCTTGGTCTGCTCCCACAGCCGCATCAGTTCGTTTGTCATGATCGCACGGGTCTGCACGTCTAGCGCCGAGAACGGCTCGTCCATCATTAGCAGAGATGGTTCGTTGATCAGCGTCGCCGCCAACGCGACACGCTTGCGCATGCCGCCCGAAAGTTGATGCGGATAGTGATCTTCGAACCGCGGAAGACCGACGGTCGAAAGCCAGCCGCGCGCCCGCTCAAGCGCCTCCTTCTTCGGCATGCCGCGCAGGATCGGCCCAAGCGCGACGTTGTCGATGACGGATTTCCACGGCAGCAACGCATCGTTCTGAAACACGAAGCCGACTCCTGGCGTAATCCCGTCAACCTCGCGATTGCCGACATGCACAGTGCCGGCACTCGGCCGGTCGAGCCCTGAAGTCAGAGTCAGGGTCGTCGATTTGCCACAGCCCGTCGGGCCGACGATGGCACAAAACTGCCCTGCTCCAATCTTCAAGCTTACATCACGGATCGCAGTCATTGCCGCTCCGGTCGGCGTCACGAATCTCTTTGTGACGCCATCCAAAATGATATCACCGCCCGTTGTTTTACCTATTACCGATATACCACCGTCCTGAAGTCTCGGACGGGCCGTTCGCGTTAGAAATGCCATATTCCCCCCAGTTCCACACGTACTGCGTTCTTCGGCGGAACACCCGTCGAATTCTGATATTGTTTCTGACCCATCATAAATTCCACACCGAGGTCAACGCTCGGCACCGGACGCACGATGAGGTTGGCATGCACGGTCTTGGTGACGACCGCATTCTGCGAGTCGGCCGGCAGGAACGATGCAAGGTTTTGGTGGTTCCAGCCAATCGCCACTGTCGAGCGCAGAATCGGGGTCCAGTAATGCTGATAGAACAGGGTGAAACCCTGATCATCCTGGAGTTTTGTCGCGATTGTGCGCGGTGTACCGGTCGTACCGTTGTTCACCGCGAGAACGGACGCCACGTTCGCGCCAAAATCATCGGGGATATAGCGGCCAATCGAGCCGGTCCAGTACTGGCCGCCGAAATTGTCTTTGCCCAGCACCGGGTAGACGGCACCAAGATTAAGTGTAGAGCCGATGATCCCGGCCCCGGTGAAATAGCTGGTGCGGTCACCGAACCCGTCCGTATAGGCAATATCGCGCAACACGCCGGAGAGCTGGAAGTGCAACAGATCGGAGGTATACTCGTAACGCGCACTGAAATCAGGCATCGGCTCGGTCGTAGACGGAACCTCAATTTGGTCGCGCGTATCCTGGTAGCCGGATTGCGGGTCTTCGGCTGCAACGTTGAATACCGACGCCTTGTTCAACAGCCAGGTATAGCGAATCTGCTCAGTGCGCTCGGCGGGGACGCCAGCAGGACCGGCATTGTCGAACGTCTCCGCCGTGTCTGGATCATCGATGAAGTTGGAGTTCAGCAAACCAAGCGTCAGAGGCCCAATGGTGCCGTAGGAATAAACAATTCGCGCAGAGTAGCTGTTGTTCTGCAGCGCCTGGTTATAATCGCCACCATTGGTAAAGCCGTAAAAATCAAGCGCGAAGTTGGTTGTCACCGGGCCGAACTTGCTGGGTGTGCTCGTCTGCAAGATCATACGGGAGACCTTGCTCTGGAAATGGAAGTCATCCTTGGTTGCGCTACGCTGCGGGCTGTTAGGCGCGAGATTGCCGATCGCGAACTTCGGACCGAGATTTGTGGTCGCGTCGTATATGCCCTGGAAATTGATGAAGCCGCTAATCCTGAGCGAGGTATTAGTTCCCGGAACCAGGTAGGAGCGGGGCAGCGCGCCATTGGTTACATATTGATTACCGGTGAGGCCTTCTTTCTGTGCGCGGGTCGGCGTCTCGGCATGAAACTCAGCAGCAGCCTGAGCATTCCGCGCCGCAGCGGCGGCCTCATCCTGCTGCTGTCGCGCCTGCATCGCCGCAGCAGCCGCCTTATTATGCGCGGCCTCCGCACGTGTCTTCGCCTGCTCTGCCTGCATCGCTTGCAGCTTGGCGTTCAAAATCTGGAGCTGCGTCGAAAGCGCATTAATCTCGCCTTGCATGTCGGTAGTCTCATCGGCGCGCGCCTGCATCGGCAAAGCCAGGGCTAACACCGCGGCGGAACACATTAAACATCGTTTCAGCTGGACCATTATTTTTTTCTCCCGCTGCTGCCTTTTTGTTTTGGCAGTTGTTCCACCACGGCAGCAAAATGACCCTATGGTTGCCTGCTTTGTCTGTAAATGGAGGATTGTTTGTCGTTTTGTAATGTTTCACGTCCCCTGCCTGGACCCGGGCGGCGGAATTGGCAAAATAAAATAAACCGCACAGCTGCCCTATTTAAAGGCCGAGCGATCTCAAATTATTCGACGATGAACCGACGGACAAAAGTGTCCACGTTGTCAGGTCGCAAGCCGCACGATCACACGGAGGCCCGGCTGGTTATCCGCTACGGTGATTTCGCCGCCATGCAGGGCAGCAATGGCGGCGGCCAGTGGCAAGCCGAGTCCGTGTCCCGGAAGGTGGCGCGAAGTCTCGAGCCGGACGAAGCGCTGGAACACGTGCGTTCTCTGGTCCGATGGAATCCCCTCACCATTATCGGCGATGATAATTCTGAGCTGGCCCTCCACCCGTGCGGCGCTGATGCTGACCAAGCTGGCGCCGCTTGCGTGCAGGATAATATTGTCGAGGAGGTTAGCGACCATCTGCTGCAGCAGCTCATTATCGCCTCGCATCGACATGCTGGGTGCGATGTCGGAGGAAAGGACAATGCCGGCCGCCGCAAAGGCGGGTTCGTAGCTCTCCTCCATCGTTTCCAAAAGATTCGACAGGAAGACCAATTCAAACCGCCGCCGCCTTGCCCCGGCTTCAACCTCGGCAATGCGCAGCATGGCGGCAAAAATCCCCAGTGCCTGATCAATCTGCGCAAGCGCCTCATCGAACATTTCGCGTAGGCCCGGGCCTTCAAGCCGCCGGCTCGAGAGTTCGAGATGTTCTCGCAGCCTGGCCAATGGTGAGCGCAGGTCATGAGAAATATCGTTTGCCACCTGGCGCAAATTTTCCATGAGCTCTTGTATACGCTGCAGCATGATGTTCGTGCTGGCGGCAAGACGGTCGAACTCATCGCCTAGCGGGCTGACCGCCAACTGGCGCGAGAGATCGCCATCCATAATTTCGCGGATCGTGCTGGCAAAATCATCGACACGGACGAGGGTCGCGCGTGCCGCGAGATAACCATTGAGCAGCCCAAGCACCAGGATCGTGCCGAATACGGCGACGAACGAGCGCGCAATGAGACTATTCAAGGCGTGCAGTGCACTGGCATTGTCCGCTATGAACAAAGTCTCGCCGTCGGGAAAACGTTGTGCGATGCCGCGGATCGCTTTGACCCGCGACGGCAGAGTGAGGCCGTCCTCCGGACGAAGGGTTTCCACGCCCGTCCAGTTCGCGGCCACGTCCGGGCTCATATTGAAATTGCCGGCTCGCAGCACACCATCCGGACCGACATCCGCATAGAAAAGTCCACCGCCTTCGGCCATCGTATCTAGCACATTCTGCGCCACGCCTTTCTGGTTCCGTTGGATGTCGGAGAGGATGTCCGTAAGGGCGTCCGAAACCGTTGTGTCGATCTGTGCGCGCCAGATGGTCACCTCCGCGTGGCGAACGATGGCGAAGACGAGGACCGCGCCGCAGAGCGAGAGGGCCAGGCTGCGCAGGGCCATCCGGAAGCCGGAGGTTCGCAGCAGCGGACGGGCGAGTTCTTCAAGCCACATCGATCTTGTATCCGGCCCCCCGGTAGGTATGGATCAGTGGCGGTGAGAAGCCGCTGTCGATCTTGCTGCGCAGTCTGCTGATATGGGCCTCCACGATGCTGGTCTGCGGCACGAAATGAAACCCCCAGACATCCTCCAGCAGCATGGTTCTGGTCACGACCTGGCCCCGGCGCAGCATCATATATTCGAGCAGTTCGAATTCGCGCGGCTTAAGTTCGATCTTGTTCCCGGCGCGGGAGACCGTGCGGGTGAGGCGATCCAATTCGAGATCGGCGATCTGCAACTTCGTCGTTTTCTTCGGGGGGGCGTTGCGCCGGGCGAGCACCGCGACTCGGGCCGCCAACTCCTCCATCGCGAAGGGCTTGACCAAATAGTCGTCGCCGCCAGCCCGCAAGCCCTCCAGCCGGTCATCAAGACCGCCGAGCGCCGTGAGGAACAGGGCTGGCGTGTGAATATTCGCGCCGCGCAGCATTCGCAGCAACGAAAGACCATCCAGTCCCGGCAACATCCGGTCGATTACCAGCACGTCGAACCCTCCGGACGCAGCGGCCAGCAAACCTGCCCGCCCGTCCGGCGCGACTTCCACCTCGTGTCCCTCCGGCGCGAGTCCGGCCTTGAGATTCGCGGCGGCCTTGGGATCATCCTCGATCAACAAAATGCGCATACGTTTCATTAGCAAATCTTGGCTGCGGCGGCGCTAGTCCAGATTAACATTTGACAAATTTTATTCCATTTCCCGGCAAATGGAGCCGGACCGCGTCAAGCCCAGGCGGTATCGACGCACGGACAACAACCATTACCGCTGACCTGCGGCGGCATCTCGCTATATTTTTCGCCACGGCAGCATGCGGCGCAGCACGTCATCCTTGAGCAGGTAATGGTGGCCGAGCGCCGCCAAGGCGTGGCCACCAGCCAAGATGATGATCAGCCAGGCATTGAGGTCGTGAATTTCGTCAACAATGCCGCCTGTTGCCTCGGAGAATGTGCCAAACGGCGAGGGGATGAGCAGGCCGAAGAAGCTCAGCGCATGATTGTCGGTCCACCGGGTGAAGAAGCCGAGCACCACCTCCACCGTAATGAGCACGTACAGAGCGTAGTGCAGCGCCTTGGCCGCGTGCTCGAGCAGCCCCTGGTCAGACGCGAACGCTTTGTGGCTGGGCAGCAGGCGCCAGAGGATGCGCAGCGTAATCACCGCGGCGAGCAGGAAGCCGAACGACATGTGCCCTATGATCATCACGTTCTGCACTGCTTTTGGGAAGAAATCCCAGGTTTCTGCAAGAGCGAATTGAAACAGCACCAGCGCCGCCGTGACCCAGTGCAGTGCGATCGACAGACTGTCGTAGCACGTCAGATCATCTCCCGCGGTAGCACGGGTTGCCCCTATAGCCGGGCCGATTGAATTATCCATCTGTCCTGTCTCCTTTGGTTAAGCTACCGTGCCGAACAACCGGCCAATTCCAGTTGTGGCTGCCATGGCCAGTTCACCCTCGAAGGTGACACGCAAGGCCGGCTTGAGGAGAGGCGCACCACCAGCTTTCGCCCCCAACGGCGCCGAGCACGGCCAGGAAGGCAAGCGCTCCGGTGCCGATGACCAACGAGCAGCGGCGCTGGTGAAACCACCGCAAGCGCCAGCGGCCCGGCAGCGCCGGTGGGACGGGGCCACCGCGGCCTGCACTGAGTTTGCGCCGGTATCCCCCCAGAGATGCCAAGCTCGTCCCGGGCATGCGCGGCAAGTGCATCCCTGGCCATGGGGTTGCTCCGCGACCGCGCGGGCGAGCGCCGGTTCAACCCCTGACTGACATAGGTGCCCGCCAGCTCCTCCGCCTCGTACGCAAGGTCCGTAGTCAAATCATGCCGCTCTGTTGTCGGGGCGCTTCCCTCCGTGTCGACCTGAGAACTGACGGAAACATCCTCGCTGGCGGCCAGCGCCATAGCGCTTGCGACCAGCCCGGCGCCCCCCGGCACCAATGCTCTGTGCAATACACGCCCGGTCGAAACCGCGCCGAGGATCAGACTAGCAATCAAGATGATGCCGTCATACGCGCGCAATCCAGCGGCCAGCAGCCAGCCGGTGCTCTCAAGCAGATGGCCTTCTTTGTGAATAAGCCTCACCGCGCCGCCCGTTCCTTATGAAACAGAGATTATTGCCGATACGTGACGCGACCATATCGCGCCAGATCAAGGCGTGTAAGACGCTCGATGCATTATTTTGATACAGATTGTATCATTAGGAGGCGACCGTGGGTATGGCACCAGAAAGTCCTGCGCCTGGGATGGTCCGAATAAACCGCCGCATAACCAGAAGCATCATTTGCCGCAACGCCCCCATGTCATGGCGCTGACGCTCCTGGTTGCGTTTTCCACGAATGGAGAGACCTCAAGAAGCGTGACGACACCGTGCAGTTTGTAGGCTTCATCACTGGACGCGACCAGCGTTGTCACCAACTTCACCAAATCTTCGCTTTCGTAAGAATTTCCACTTGCCGCACGAGGTAATGCACAGGTTCCAGCGTGTCGAATAGCACATCGCGTACATCCGCCACGTTGTCCGGACGGCGTGTCGCATGGATCGTAACTTGCGCCTCGGTCGTACTTGCAGCCAGAGGGCGGCGGTTGGTGTAGTTGACCCGCGGGCACACCAGCGTGTGTGACGGCAAGGACAAAGCCCGTGACCAAAGCAGCCTCACCACGACAGGCACGGCCCGAGAAGACGCCGACTGCGCTGAGCACCACCAGGTCTCGGTCGTGTTGAGGCCGCGGATGTTGGTGGCATCCTTCAGGATGACGAAGGCGCCGAGGGAGCCGATACCGGAAACGAGATAAGCAGAACTCCGACCGCTGCTCCATTTAGGGAGCCAATTTAAATGACTCTCCCCGGCTTACGCACCTTCCGTGGCCTACTCGCGGTGACGCTCAATGAGCATATCACTGATGAACTGGCCGTGAAAGGGACCGGCGCTTTGTGTCGCCGTAATCCGCCTTTTCTATCTCAACACAATAGGTCGAAATCCTTATCCACGAGCTATAGACAGAGGGACTTCGCGCGTAATGCGAAGCCCCTCAGATCCATTCAGGAACGAGTTTTTTCACCGTCTGGACCAAATCCGCCACCGACCGGCGAGTAAAAATTTTGGCTCGCGTCCAGCGTCGCATAATTCGCGATCGGGACATTTGGAAAATTCGCCAGAATTGCCAGAGTTTGTTCGGGTGTCTTGGTAAAATCCGGGCCCGACAATGCCGCCAACGCCGCTGTCTGGTCGCCGTTGTCCAATGCATGAGACGCTGCTACCAAGTGGTCGATCAAAGACTGCGACGGCACGTCCTCGGGCACACCAAGTATGTCGCGCACCTTGTTGCGTGCTTCCAACATCTCCCGCTTCGTAATCTGGCTCATGGTCACCCAGCGGGCTTGGGTCGAAAACTGCCCCGCTAGTGCATCAAGCGATGCTATCGCCAACGCCGTCTGAGCGGGCTGCCCTTGCACCGGCCCAGGATAAGCGAACGCGGCCATCGCGGTATTGGTGGCGGCGTTCGTCTGATCTTGTCCTACGACAGAACTGCCAAATGTACCCTCGGGTAAATACCCGGTCGAAGGCGCTGGCAATGCATACGCGCGTCCGACCAGACCAAGAAAAACCAATGGTACCAGAAAAATCCTACGCATTATCGTTACCCCTATCCAGGTTCGCGGCACCTATGCAGGACAGAGGCACTAAACAAGGTTCGAAAATGTAAACCAGACATGCGCCTTTTAGGGTAATGAGTTAAGCATATGTAAACAAATCCAACTGCCCCATATATACGACATGAGCATGGCAGCGATCTGGCATTCTTGATTGACGAATAAGACAAATTTTGGTATGATTTAGGAGCATCTTCCAAAAACTTTCGCCGGACATTCCGAAAATACTTGAATGATCTAGTTTAAGCGTCTGTTTGAAAACTCATTAACGGTTAATCCGGCGGATCAGAGGGGGCCCAATCCGGCTCTGACTCAAACTCGGTGCAGATCGGCGGCCGTTTCATGCGGGTGCGACCAGGCGTGCGCGGAGAAGATCGAGCCCTGCGCGGCCGTACATTTGCCGCTCTACCAATTTGAGTTTGGTAATCTGACCTTCGGTCTGTCCGTTCGACCATGGCTCGGTTATGGCTTCCCCGACCGCCGCAAGGTCGCGTGTGATCCCTTTAGCGAACGAGGCAAGTAAGCTGTCACCGGTGTCGACGAGCCAAGATGTCAGCGCCTCGGCATCGCGGGTCCGTAGTATCTGATGAAACCGTTCTACCAAGTTTCGTGCCGCGGCGAGTGCGGATACGCCGGTCTCAACGGCGGCAATGGTGATGGCATCGGCCTTCGATAACTGTTCGCGGCGCATCGTCAGCATCCGGCTGAGCTGCCGTGCCGGCGGTGGAACGCGTGCCAGTGCGAGTTCAGTCTTCTCGCTGCGCCGGCGCCGCGCGGCCCATTCCGCCACGACCCGAACACTACCCCAAAAACCCTCGGCACGCAGACGTCGCCATAGCTCGGCGCCATTCCGGCAGCCGGCGCTCCAATCAGCATCGCGCTTGGCGAAGTAGGGTTCCAACATGCGTTCTCGCGATCGGAACACGTCACCGTCGCCGCCACGCAGCACGCTACGGACCAACTTGCGGCTACGACCTGTCTGACGGGTGATCCCCTTGATGGAATTCCCTGCATCCGCAAGCCGCTTGATGATAAAGCCGTCGTATTGCAGGCGTTCGGCACAGGTCAGCAGCGCCGGGTTGATCGTGGTCGATGCCAGGGTTTGTCGAATGGAGCGCATCGACTGCCGCACGGCATTCAGGAACGCGGCGCTGGCATTTTCCATGAGATGCCAGCGGTCTGCGACCTGCATGGATTGTGGCGCAGCCCTGCTCGCGGCATGGCCGTATCCGGCTCCCCGATCGCGCGAAACCACGGTAATGCCCGGGTGAGCCGCCAGCCTGGCCTCGACCGTTGCGGTTTCTGGGTCTGGCAGCAGGTCGATGATTCCGCGCTGCTCAAGGTCGCACAGCAACGTGCCGTATCGCTGACCGCACTTCCAGGCAAAATCGTCGATGCCGAGGACCCGGACACCGGTTGCCACGGGCATCGCACGTCGCCGCACGACGCAGCAGCGTGTCCCTGCTGACCAGCAGCATCAATCGCCGGAGAAGACTGACAGCAGGGCGGCCGCCCAAGGCAACTCTGAGATGATGGACGATGCCCTCAAGCCGAAATGTGCGCCTGCCTCCTCTGGGCGCGACATTTTCGGCCAATGGTTTGCCGAAGATCTGCCGCGGGCACACGGCGTTGCCGCATCGGAACCGGCGAATTTGAACGCGCAAGTGCACAGCAGGGCCGTGCGACGGCAGGTCCAGCAAGCGTCGCTCATATCGGCTCTGGATGCGCGTGGAAGCCACACCGCAATTAGGACTGGCCGCGTCAGCCGCACTCGGATGCGCTGTGATCAACATTCGATCGGCCTCCAGGGCGATCCCATCAATTACCAGCCGAGCGGTGAAACCCGCTGAAACGATGTGCGGCGCATCCAAGGTGTCCTCCGATCATGGTGGCGAACTCTACCCTGCCTGCACCGAGTTTGAGTCAGAGCCAATATTCAACGCCGATTGACACGCCAAGTTGAAAGACTGGCGACGCATCGCCACCAGATACGACCGTTGCGACCACACATTCTTCTCAGCCATCTGTATCGCAGCCGCTTTCGCCTTCTATCTCAAGGAATGAGCCCTGCGCCCAGATCACGAGCATCGGCTACGCGACCGCGCGATGTTCGATCGCGCGATAGACAGTAAGCTCCGCAAGTGTGACGTCGTAACGGTTAAGATCGACGAACTTGTCCGTGGCGGCCGGGTTCGCTCACGAGGGATCGTCATTCAGCAGAAGACCGGCTGGCCCGTTCAGTTCAAGCTTTGGAACGCCGGGTCGCAATCCCTCCACCCGCCGGCCAATCGCCAGCAGGGTGGTTTCGTCTCCGATCGGGAGATACCAGTCGAAATCGTCGTCGATAATGACGGAGTGGCGCGGACCACCAATCTCCAGCTTGTCACCGATCTTCGCCCCCGCTGTGGATCTGCACCGCCGGCGCGTCGTGTTGATAACAATCTCCCGGCCCTGCGGGTCGTGATCACCTGACGGCCGCCTGAGCGGGTGCTCACGTCAAAGATTACAAAAATACACAAATTCCGTCATGTCTGGGGAGCGTAATGGCTGCCAAGTGTAGGAACAATGAAATAGATGTACGGCCATCAGGCCGGTGCGAAAGACGCGGAGGAAAAAACAAGACATGCGATCAATGATCGGGGGCCACGCGCAGAAAACGGATGCGCGCCAGCAACATCAAGATCGATAAGGGTGGCGTCTGACAAAAAATATGAGGCTGGCTGAGTCGCGCCTTCGTTACGATCAAAAGGTTCAGACGACGAGGGAAGTGACCGTCTATGAAGGTCACTGGCGGCCGGCCCGTGGGTGACCCACAAGGGGCACAATCACGAGGTAGCAGGCAAAGCTTGTCAAACCGCTTCCAACCGTGGCTCTGACACAGTTTTGTGTTCAGGTATTATGATCCTGGTGAACCCCACTCAGGTGACTAGCGTAAATTATGGATAGGACCGCCTATCGGACTGGCGATCAAAAAATCCTTCGGAGGCAGATGTGCAGATTACCGGAATGCTTTACGGATCGAGGCTTCTTCGCCACGTCGATTTCCCATGCTCCGAAGTGCTGGGGCCCGATGCCAGCGAAGATGAAATCCAGGGCCTCATTGCGCGCCACAAGATGATCTTCATCAAGCCGCTGTTCAAGGGCGGTGTCGGCAAGAAGGGAAAGTCGGGCCTGATCGGCAAGGCCACTGACCTCAAGACCGCATTGCAGGAGAAGGAGCGTTTGTACTTCGCTACACATCGTCACGGCAATACCGTTGCAAAGGCAAATGGCGTGACCTTCGAGGGCGGCGTCCCGGCAGAGCACGAGGTCTATTTCTCGATCACCAATTCAACCGAATTTCGCGCTCCCACCATGAGCCTGAGCCATGTAGGGGGCGTCGACATCGAGGAGCTCAAAAAAACGCAGATCGCGCAGGTTCCCTTCGAGGCTTTAAGCGGTCTCAAAGCCTTCGTCGTCGCCAATGCGTTGTCCGATATTGGTGCGCCGAAGGAGATCATTTCACCGCTGGTCCAGTACTTGCCGAAACTCTGGGAACTGGTTCACCACTACGGCATGACAACGTTGGAATTAAATCCAATCCGCATGCGCCCGGCCGGTGACGGCCGCTTTACGCCGGTTGCCTGTGACTTCAAATGCGGGTTCGACCGGGACGACCCGCGCTGGTCGCGGCTCGCCTTGCCCGGTCATCTGTTTACGGCCGACACTTCGGATTTCGAACTTGAAATAAACCAGCTGCGAACGCACCAGGGTCAATCAGACGTATTCGTCATCAACGACATGGGCACGATCCTGGCACCGACATTCGGTGGTGGTGCAAACTCGCTAGTCACAGAAGTTCTGGGCGAGGCGGCGATCATATCGTCCGATTTCGGCGGCAACCCGCCTTATGCAAAGATGAAGGCGATCGCCAAAATCTGTTATAAGCATTGGCTTAAACAGACCAACGTCCTGTTTATTATTGGAGGCAAGTCGAACAACACGGATATCTACGAGACGTTCCGTGCCATGGGCGATGCCTTGCGGGAACATTTCAGCCAGTTCGGTCCCACCCCCCTCTATGTTGTTGTCGGACGCGGTGGGCCCAATCTGGTGCGCGGCATGGGTGCGCTGGCGGAGACCTGCGATTCGCTCGGCATTCCTTATCGACTATTTGGCTTCGACAGTGCGCTTGCGGAAGTTGTCAACTACGCAAAGAGCGTTGACGAGTGGATGCAGGCTGGTGTCCGCGCCCAGGTCGCCGCGCGTCTCAACGTTAAGCACACCTGACATCCGGAAGGGAAGCTCACATGTTCAAGACAGGCGTCGCGGGATTTCCATATTATCTTGGCATCAACTCGCTCGAACAGGTTGCGACCCGGGCGGACCGGGTTTGCGTGCTTAACATTCTGGGCGGTGAATCGCGCCAGGTGACACCAGTAGGCCACGCGTTTTCCGGCGGCAACGTCGTGTTCGGCACATCGCCGGGAAGGCGGGGACAGACGCTGCCAACTTCGATCGGCGAGATTCCCGTCTATAACAGCGTCCGGGAAGGGCTCAATGATGGCCTGGCATTCGATACCGGCGTGGTGTATCTGCCGCCGGCGGCGGTCCGCGATGGGGTCGCGGAACTCATCCGTGTCAATCCAGATTTAAAGAAAATCGTGATGATCACCGAGAAGATCGCGGTGCATGATGCACGGGAAATCCGCGCCATGGGTCAGGCCAACGGCATCGACATTTTCGGCGGCAATTGCCTCGGCGTGGCGGATTCCTGGAACCGCGTGCGCATCGGCGGCGCGCTCGGAGGTGATAACCCAGAAGAGGTCCTGCTCAAGGGTTCAATCGCCATCTTCTCCAATTCGGGCAGCTTTACCACGACCATCGCTCAGTACCTCACAACCGAAGGCTGGGGCACCACCACGCTCATTTCCTCGGGCAAGGACGTCTATATCCATTACGCCGCCCGGGACTTCAATCATACGCTGTCCAATGATCCGCGGACCAAGGCAGCCGTGCTCTATGCCGAACCGGGTGGCTACTATGAGCATGACCTTGCGTTTCACAAGCCCGTCGTGGCTTGCGTGGTGGGGCGCTGGAAGTCAAAACTCACGCGTGCCGTTGGCCACGCCGGAGCGATGGCCGGCTCCGGCGATAGGGCTGAGGACAAAGAGCGCTGGTTCATGGAAGCTTTCGGTGTCGACGCGATCTTCACGCCAGACCATCCCGTCGTCTCCGCGCGCGGGGCAGTCGTCACCAACATCGCGCATATCCCTCTGGCGCTGACCGCCGTGATGAAACGCAACGGCCACGCGCCGGATTTCCCGCCGCGTGGCAACCTGGCACTAAAACCCTGGATCGCCAACGATCAAGGAGTGCACTTGCCGCGGCACCTCGCGCTCGCGACCGTCGAAGCGGTCACGCCTTACAATGAACAGATCAAGTCGCTGGCGCGGCAGATTGGCGCCGTGATTCCACGGCAGTCGATGAAGGACAAATCCGGGGCATCTGTTATGGATCCCAGGACGCAAGTCACAAGCGTCCATGGCCACTCGGTTCTCGATCTTGCGTTGCAGCCTCTGGAAGCGAACTTCACGCTGCCATTGCTGCATGAGTTCGCCGGCAAAAATGACCGGGCCATGCTCAATATTGCAGTCGCAGCTGAAATCAATTTGGTTGGCGACCCGGCGCTCATGGCCGCAGATGCGGCGCGCGATGCCGGAAATTCGCCCAATACGGTTATGGCCGCAGCCGTGTCCATCATCGGTCCAAAACGTATCGAGCGGGCACTCGCCTGTGCCAAGACATTGATCGATCTGTTTGCGTATTCCGGATTGCTCGACAGCCGCGATGAGGACTTTGATTTCAGTTCGATCAATATTGATAGCTCGACCAGAGATCTGTTCATGGCGACACCTGCCGAGGCCGATGATCCGCGGCCTAAGGCGGTGCTACAGGCGGTACGGCAGCGGGGTGGCAGATCGCTGTTCCTGAAATTCGTGGAGTCGCTCGGTGGCCGGCCGTCCCGTGATGCGATCCTGGCGGCGATTTCCACCACCCTGGCCTGGGGCCCGCTAATGCGCAAACGGATATCGCGGATTACGGCGGAAACACTGCCCTGGTATCTGCGGCTCTATGGCGTGATGATCGGCGCTTCCATTCCCGGAAAGTATCATCAGCACGGCAGTCTCCGTGGCATCTCGCGCGAAGAGCGCTTCGGCCACTGGACCATGGCGGATTTCCTTTTCCTTGCCCTCACAGGCAAGAAGCCGAGCACTTCCGAGGCGCTGCCGCTGCAGATCCTGATTGGGCTTCTGATTTCGAACGGGCCTGGCGCGATTACAGCCCAGGGCGCCAAGGGTGCGGTTGCCGCCGACGGCCCGCAGACGCCTGAGCGGGTGCAGATCAACAAGGCTATGATCGGCTTCCTGACCCACAGCGGCTATAGCCACGGGGGCAATGGGTTTGAAAGCATGGCTTTCCTGCTGGATCGGTTCAAGGGTGCCGGCGTGAAAGATCCGACCGATCCGAATCATGGTCTCGATCTCAAATCGATGGCAACCGCGTTCGCAGAACAATACAAGGCTGAGAAAAGCCAGTCGGCGGAGGAGGGTCTCAACGGGCCGAGCGCGCTGCCTGGCGTACATCATCCAGTTTTCCGAGGTAAACCCGCCAATTACGACCCGCGCGAGCAATTCATTGCTGCATTCATGGCCAAGCGCGGCGACTACAATGTGTTCCACGCTTACTATAGGGAACTTGTCCAGGCCCTCTATGAGAATGGCACCTCGCGTTACGTGTTTTGCGTAAATGTCGATGCCGTCATTGCGTCGATGTTGCTCGCTGCCCTGTGGGGCGACTACACTTCCGGCGCACTTACCAAAAAAGATCTGGAGACGGCGGCGTTCAATGTGTTTTTGTATGGACGTATGATCGGCGCCGCTGCGGAGATCGACGATCATCTCAACCGCGGCAGAAACATGGATACGCGAACGCCCTTGGATCAGTGCCGATTTGTGGTTTGATATCCCGGCCGTGTCGATCGGCCATTACGGTACGCGGTTCTTTATTATACTTTGTTCTTATTGTTTATTTTTATAAATGTCTTGTGGACCTTCAGGCTATTTGCCTGACGTCCGACATAACGGAGCAATTTTCTGGCCAAGCTGCCCCGGAAAACGCATATATTTCAGCATATTGGCTTGGTTGTGGGGGCACGAAACCAACTTGATTTGCTGCTTTCGCCGCAGATCACCCGGTGGGATACGTGCGGTGCCCGCCGGAGCGAAGCCAGAGCCCTCCGCTTCGGCGCGGTGATCTTCTGAACAAGAGGGCCGACTAAGACCGACGCAATCCGGCGGCCGCCACGTTCACGGCCAGACTGCCCATGCCCGCGAGAACCGCCGTGGAGGCATCACCCAGGCTCAGCGGCGAGAAACTGAACAGATGGCGCAGTTCTGGCACCACGAGGGCGAGCACGAGCGCCACAATTGCAATGGCCGCGACAATGGCCAATGCCCAGTTCGGCCGCCGCAGCGCCGCCAGCGCCTTGCCGCCCAGCATTTTGTTGCTCAGCACCAACCCGAGATTCCCCACCACCAGCGTTATGAACGCCATGGCCCGGCCCGTGCTTTCACCTCCCGCGCCATGCGTGCCCAGCAGGAACACCAGCAGCGCCGCGGCCAATACCGTGCCCCCCTGCAACAGCCCTCCGGCGAGCAGGCCCAGGCTGAACAAAGGCGCGCCGGGCGGGCGCGGCGGCCTGGACATGATGCCTACGCCCTCCGGCTCCGCCTCGAAGACGATGGAGGAGGCAGGATCGATGATCATTTCCAGGAACACCACATGCACAGGTCCGAGCAGCAACGGCCAGCCCAGCAGCACCGGAATCAGCGACATGCCCGCGATCGGCACGTGCACCGCAAGGATATAGGCGAAAGCCTTGCGCAGATTGTCGTCGATCCGCCGCCCCAGGCGGATGGCGGCGACGAGGCTCGTAAAGTCGTCATCCAGCAGTACCAGCGCAGCGGCCTCGCGCGCGACATCCGTGCCGCGCCCGCCCATGGCGACGCCGATATGCGCGGCTTTGAGTGACGGCGCGTCGTTGACGCCATCGCCCGTCATCGCCACCACCTCGCCACTGGCGGCAAAAGCCTGCACCAGCCGCAGCTTCTGCTCCGGCATGACTCGCGCAAACACCCGTACATCTGCAACACGCTGGCGCAGGGCCATGTCATCAAGCGCCGCCATTTCCTGCCCAGTGAGCACATTGCCGCTGGCAATACCGGCCTGCCGGGCGATGGCCAGAGCCGTCTCCGGATGGTCACCCGTGATCATGGCGACGCCGATACCCGCCGTCCGGCACGCGGCAACGGCCTCGCGCACACCAGGGCGCAGCGGGTCGGCAAGGCCAACCAGCCCCAGGAAAGTGAAATCGAAATCATGCTGTGATTCCGGCCAGCCCGGCTTCGCATACACGCCCTTGGCTATGGCCAGCACACGCAGCCCATCAGCAGCCATCCTCGCCACGTCTTGCCGGATGGCCTCCAACTCCACCGCGCCCAAATGGCACAGATCGGCCACCGCCTCCGGCGCGCCCTTCGCGGCAATGACATGCGCATCGCCCGCGCGCACGCGCCACGCCTGAGACATCGCCAGCAACTCGGGCTGCAGAGGATAGTTCTGTGCCAGCTCCCAGCCCGCGTGCAGATGCTCCGTACCGCCAAGGTATGTCTGGCCCAGACGGTGGAAGGCTCGTTCCATCGGGTCGAACGGATCCGGCCGGCTCGCCAGGATGGCAAACTCCACAAGCTCATGAAACGGCTCGGGCAAGGCTGGCGTCTGTTCACCTATGGCCAACGTGCTGTCCCCAGCCTTGAGCATCGCAGCGGACATGCGGTTCTGCGTCAGCGTACCCGTTTTGTCCGTGCAGAGTAGCGTCGCGGTGCCAAGTGCCTCGATCGCCGCGGAACGGCGGACCAGCACGTAGTGCCGTGACAGCCGCCAGGCGCCGAGTACAAGAAAGATGGTCAGAACAAGAGGGAACTCCTGCGGCAGCGTGGCCATGGCGAGAGTGATGCCTGCGAGAATGGCTTGCAGCCATTGGCCATGCAGCACACCATATGCAACGGCCAGTATAACGGAAGCGCCAATACCTGCCGCGGCGAAGAACCAGACAAGGCGGCGCATTTGCAGCTGCAACGGTGCCGATGCCGCTTCTACCGTGCCTAAGGACTTGCCAATCCGGCCGATGGCGGTACGCGGCCCCGTGGCCGTCACCAGCGCCGTACCGCTGCCGCCAACAATGAGGCTGCCGGCCCAGACATGGGTGCTGTCATCGCCGCCCGGGATCACGTCCACCGCATCGGCAGCGCCGGCACGTTTGCGGACGGGAGCGGATTCGCCCGTGAGCAGGGATTCGTCCGCCTGCATGGATGTGGCGTCAAGCAACAGCGCGTCGGCTGGCACACGTTCCCCCTCGGCGATGGAGATCACATCACCCTGCACGAGGTCCTTGGCGGGAAGGCGCACCCGCTGCCCATCGCGCCAAGCCTGCGCCTGGGGGCTGGCAAGGTCTCGCAGCGCGGCCAGCGCGGTCTCGGTACGGGCTTCCTGCACCACCACCATGACCACGTTGAGCACGGCAAAGCCGAGAAGGATCAACGCCTCCGACAGATTGCCCAGAAACAGATAAATGACGCCCGCGGCCAGCAGGAGCTGCAGCATCGGCTCCCGCACCGCATCCCAGGCGATGCGCGGCAAATGGCGTCGCTGGTCCTGCGGCAGCTCGTTCGGGCCGTCCCGGCGCAGGCGGGCCGCAGCCTCAGCAGCAGAAAGACCTTGCCCCGGCGCGGCGGAGGCGGAACCATCAACGGACATCGGCGGGGTCCTCCACGTTACTAGCTGCGCCACCCAATGCGCCCCCAACGTAAAGCAGCTCCACCGCCACCAGAAGGAACAGGGTGAGCGGCGTGGCCAGCAGCACAGCAGACAGGCCGAACAGGATACTGAATGCCACGGTCGATAGCAGCGACAGAACCGGCGGCAGGGATGTGGCCTCGGCCTGTACGATGGGCGTAACGAAATTGCCCTCGATAAAATGCACCCCGGCATACATGGCGACGACCACGACGGCATTGAGCGGTCCCTGCGTAAGCGCAACAAGCGTGGCGGGAATTGCCGCCAGCACGGCGCCAAAATAGGGAATGAAGGTCAATAATCCGCCGACCAGCCCAAGCGCGAAAGGTGCCTCAATGCCCAGCGCCCAGAGGCCAAGCCCCGAGAGGGTGCCAATGGTGAGCATCACGATAAACTGCCCCAGCAGCCAGCGCAGCAGCACCTCTCCGGTCTGGTCCAGCAGACGATCTGCGGTGGCGCGGTGGGCAGGCGGCACCAGCCGAAGGCAGAGCCTTCTGTAGAGCTGTGGCTGCGCGGCAAGATAGATGGCGACCAGAAATGTGAGGATGCCATAGCCGAGCGTGCTCGCGACAACTTGCACTCCAAACGTCACCGCGCGGCCGGCCGCACTGGTGAGTTCCGCTGGCGCGATCCCGCGCGCCTGTGTCAGGACATAAGGACCATATGGCTGTGCCTGGAGCCAGGCGAGCGCGATGCGCAGACCTTGTGGTACCTGTTGGACAAGCTCGTTGAATTGCCCCGCGGCGACGGTGCCAAAAAATGCAAGGGAAGCTGCCAGCGCAGCCACAAACAGCAGGACAACCAGCGCGAGCCCGGCCGCTGTGCCGATCCTGGTGCGGCGCCCGAGAGACTCAGCTGCCCGGCGCAACCCGATCGAGATCAATACCGCGCCGAAGAGTAGAATACCAAGATCGGCCAGCCGCCAAGCTGCTAAAGCCAGGGCCAGGACAAGGAGCGTAATGAGCAGCTTTTTAATAAAGCGAGCCAAGCCGGTATCGCCGGTTTGGTCTGATGCAGGATTTTCTGGTGCGGTATCCACAGCTCTGTGTGCCTCTCCGATACAGCCCGTATCCTTATGATACAGTCTGGGGGATTGCACCTTGACCTAGCGCAATAGAGGTCGCGGCGGCGGCATGATTATTGTGTCCGGTTAAGAAAGGCGCTCGACACAGTGAAATATAGCCACACGGAAAACCATTTACTCAAACAGCCCCGGCTGGCTGCGGGCCGTCCACACATGCTCAAGGATGACGTGCTGCGCCGCATCCTGCCACGGCGTGGAACATAGCCAGCCTCACACAAGTCAGCAGCAATAGTTGTCACGGCATTCGAACATATGTACCCGGCGCGTCGCCGAGCGGGGGCAACCCATCCTCTGGCGCGCCCATACCGGGCGGAGGCACACGTTCGGCCGTGCTTAACGCCTCAAGCCAAGACTGCCAGGCCGGCCACCACGATCCGGCCCGCTGTTCGGCCCCGGCAGCCCAACTATCCGGATCCCTGTAACGCTGCCCCGGCTGGCGTCGGTCAATCAGGAACGAACCCACCCCGGCATTCGGCGGATTGACGATTCCGACATTATGGCCGCCCGTTGTGAGCACGAAGGTCATATCCGTGTCCGTAAACAGTGCCACCTTGTAGACCGACCGCCAGGGGGCGATCTGATCCCGCTCGGTCGCCACGGCGAAAAGCGGCACGCGGATGTCGCGCATCGCGACCACGCGGCCGTCTACGGCAAAGCGTCCGCCGGTGAGGCGGTTTTCAAGGAACAGCCCGCGGAGATACTCACTATGCATGCGGGCCGGCATGCGCGTCTGATCCGCGTTCCAGGCCCCCAGATCCGTCATCTGGTCGCGTTCGCCGAGAATGTAATCGCGTACCAGCCGGGACCAGACCAGTTCGTTCGAGCGCAGCAGCTGAAACGCCGCGAACATGTGGCGTATATCGAGATATCCCTGATCCCACATCAAATCCTCCAGCAAGCTGATCTGACGCTCGTCGAGGAACAGAAGCATTTCCCCAGCCTCGACAAAATCCGTTTGCGCCGCAAACAAGGTAACGCTCGCAAGCCGCTCGTCGTGCTCGCGGACCATCGTCGCCGCCGCGATCGCAAGGATCGTCCCGCCCAGGCAATAGCCACAGGCGTGGATCTTGCGATCTGGCAGGACGCGCCCAACCGCTTCGAGCGCCGCCATAACACCGGCCTGCCGATAGTCGTCCAGGCTGATGTCGCGGTCCCGATGATCCGGATTTTTCCAGGAGATCATGAAAACGGCATGTCCGCGTGCGATCAGCCATTGCACCAGGGAGTTCTGCGGGGACAGATCCAGGATATAGTATTTCATGATCCAGGCGGGAACGATCAGGACCGGTTCGGCAAAGACCGTCTCGGTCACCGGTGTGTACTGGATCAACTCCATCAGATCATTGCGCAGAATCACCTTGCCTTCGGCCGTCGCGACAGCGGTGCCGATCACAAACGCCTCCGTGCCGGCCGGCGGTGCGCCGGACAGCAGCCGATCCAAATCTTCCCACCAGTTTTTTATCCCATGGAGAAAGTTAAATCCGCCGGATTGAACCGCTCTCGAGATGACGGTCGGGTTAAGCCAGGGAATGTTTGCCGGAGACCATGTGTCGGCCATTTGACGAATCAGGAACTGCATCTCGTCCTCTGTTCGCTTGGGTACTCCCGGCACATTCCGCGCCGCCTCCAGCCACCAATCCTCGGCAACCATATGCGCGCGAGCAAAAACGTTGAACGGCCATGCCATCCACTCCGCGCTGCAGAAGCGCCGATCCTCCGTTGGCTTTAGAACCCATGAACCAACCTCGCCAACCGTCGCGTGAGGCAATCGCAGCGTGAAGCTGACCATGCCACTGCCCGCCAGCGCGGCGAGTTCCGCCTGCTTTCCGGGAGAGATGGCAAGCTGCGTTACCCACTCTATCCAGGCGTCGAAAATGAGGCGATAAGATACCCCTTGCGTCATACGCGCCGCTATGGCGCGCAGGACGCGATCGAAATTGTGAAAGTAATAAAAAGCGGCAAGATCGGCCTCCCGGTTTATCATGGGCCCGCCGGATGCAGCTCCTTTTCCTGGTCTTGGAGCAATTGGGGGCGAAGCCCTCCCAGAGCTTGTGGCTGGTTCGCGTGACGATGGATGCATGCAGCATCTCCGGCCAAAGAGGATTGCTTACTAGCCTCCGGGACAGCCGGATGTCATTGACAGCGGTCAAACGCTCTTGGCTTGTTGGAGAAGGCCGTGATCACAGTGCTGGATCTGCGGTTGCGCGGCCGCGCGCCGGAGTTGCCGCTCCAGGCGCTGGCGCGGCTTACCCTGCCCTGGGTGTATGCGAGCCTGGCGGTAACAATGGTCACTGGCGTGGTGCTGTTTTTCTACGATCCGCTGGCGGTGGGCAGCCACGATTGGCTGACGCCGAAACTGCTGTTCATCGCTCTGGTCTTTACCAACGCCTCCTACACCACCGCCTGGGGCACGACCCGCGCCGTCGATCCTGTTCATCGACGAGCTCGACACCATTGGCAGCCGCGAAAACGATTCCAAGCATGGTGAATGGTGGCGCAGCATCATCAACGTGCTGCTTGAGGAGTTGGACGGCACGGGGCCCGTGAGGGCGTGATCGTCATCGGCGCCACGAATTACCCCGGCAATCTTGACCCGGCGCTCAAACGAGCCGGCCGCCTGGACCCGGAAATCGAAATTGGCCTGCCCGACGCCAATGCCCTCGAGCAGATTTTCAAGGTTTATCTCGGTGACGCGTTGCCAAAGCCAGACCTCGTGCGGCTGGCCAGCCTGGCCATCGGCCATACGGGAGCGGATGTGGCGGCGTGGGTCCGCCGGGCGCGGCGGACGGCTCGGACGACGCTACGGAAAATCGTGTTTGAGGATATTCTGCACGAAATTGTCGGCAAAACCGCCGAGCACGATCCTGCGAAGCCGTATCGCATCGGCGTGCATGAAGCCGGGCACACGCTGATCGCCACGTTGCAAAATCCTGCCGCGCCACCATCATTGATGATTGGCCACGGCGGGCAGACAGCCCTCAGCGCCGCGTTCAAGCGCGTCATTACACCGGCGCGCGTGGAAAATATGCAGATTCTCGCGCTCGCCGACCGCGCCGACGAGGAGATCATTTGCGGCGAGGTCTCGGCCGGCGCTGGTGGCCCGGCGCATTGCGATCTCGCCAAGGCAACGCGGCTCGCCGCCATGGCGGAGGCATCCTATTGCACCGGGTCGACGGGGCTGACCTGGACTGACGTGGACAACACCGAGCAGCTCCAGGCGCAATTGGCCCTGCGGCCCGGTACCGAAGCCGCGGTGCGGCTCCGGCTGGTGCAGTCATACGAGGCCGCCAAGGCGATGATCGCGGCGCATCAACCCGTGGTGGAAAAACTCGCTGCTGCATTGGTGGACCGGATCGTCCTCACCCCCGACGAGGTGGGCGGCATCATCAATGCAGGGCTGTCGCCTGCCTAACCACAACGGCGCCGCCGCTACTGTCTGCTCGTATTTTTCTATTTCCGCGCTTTTCCATCTCGTGGGCGTCGGAGGCGCGGTCCAGAACCTCAGCTAAAACGCCCAAGGCCGTTCAGCAATGTTCTACAACCACTTCACTGCGCCGAAGAATTGCTATCGTAAGTCGCAGTGGCCCGATCCCCGCTGAACCGGCCGGCAAACGCGTTTGCTCCGTCACGAAACGCCTGCCATGTCATGATCGCCCCATCCTTGATGCCGTTCCCTATTTGGGCCGCGCCCTGACCAACACGGTTCGCGCCGGAATTGAACTGCTGCGCGACACTACCCGAGTTCGGGTTTTCCGACGAGGATTGCGCAAGTGCTGGAGCCACCAAAGGCAGGCCCGCAATTACCGCAAAAAAGAGTGTACGTACGGGTCGTTGCATGGCTAATTTATATCAACCTTTCTTCTAGACCACCAGCGCACTGACGACATGACTATAACCCGGGGACTAACTTAACTGGCAAAATCCGTAAACTCGGCGATAATTGGTGTTTGATTGGGATGGTCTGTGGCCGCCTCGTTGGAGAAGATGCCGGCGACATCGCGCGGCTCTTGGCGTTCTTGTTCAGGCGCTCGAGCGGACTGGTCCTGTGCAGTTAATTGAGATGAGCAGCGACATGGCGCAGGCATCAAACAAATGAATGATGTTAACGTTCCTTCATCCCCCCGCCACCAGCCGGCAGCGGAAATCGGCCATATCGACCTGGGTCGTAGGTTCGGATGCGCGATGCACGGGCATCCAGCGGCAAATGCCGGAACGAACGGCCAATGGGCGTTTGTTTGCAACCCGAGAATCACCTGCTAAAGCCCTTAAAAAGTTGGACAGATTACATATCGAAGCAGCTACCTGGGCTGTTTTGGGCGCGTTCATTGCCTGAATTGGCTTGGCCAAGGCGTCGCTGCCCTCTAAGGTGGCGGCATGACGACTGACTGCACGCCCCAAACGCTTCAGGAAGCCGAGCTGGCTCAGCTGATCGCCGAAACGCTCAATCTCGACCTCCCGGCCACCGACATCGACCCCGAAGCGCCACTTTACGGCGAGGGGCTCGGCCTGGATTCAATCGACATGCTGGAAATATCGCTCGTCCTGTCGCAGCGCTTCGGCATCAAGCTGCGCGCCGACGATAAGGACAATGCGCAGATCTTCCAGTCGTTGCGCAGCCTCAATGCGTACATCCAGGCTCACCGAGAAAGCTGAATGCCGACCACCGCCGCCGACCGCCCGCCCGTATTGGCGATCCTGGCCGCCACCACCGTTCCCGTGCTGTTTCATCTGGCCATCGTCGAGACCAGCCATATCCGCCTCGGCTTGCGGCTGAGCTTCGCGGGGCTGTGCAAGCTCGGCTTCGTCACCGCCTCGGCGGTGACGCATTGGGGCATCTACACCAGCCTGCTCACCAGCTTCGCGCTGACGCTGCGGCCTGGCCACGTGCCGCTCATTACCGCCATGGCGCGCCGGCTGCAGGACAACGTCTCCGACGAGCTTGCCGCCTACACGCGCAACGTCACCGTTGCCTGGTCGGTTTTTTTTGCGGTGCAGCTGAGCCTGTCGGTTTCCCTGTTCTGCCTCGCCCCCCTGAGGTTGTGGTCGTTTTTCGTGAACATTCTCGATATTCCACTGGTCGCGCTGATGTTCGCGACGGAATACATGGTCCGGCTTCGCTGCCTGCGCGACCCGCCACGCCATTCTCTGGCCATGATTGTGAACATGATTACGACCGCCATCCCGGACAAGCGCAAGCGCCCCTTGGCACGCGGCGCGGCAGAAGCGGAGCAGTAATATCACGACCAAGCCAGCCCTGCCCGCCGCCGATGCGCCCGCTCTACCGCCTTACGAGGAAGGCGTGGTGGCAGCACGGAGACAAGGTCTTATCTCCGTGACGCAATTTAGCCGCGATGCCGCCGCCCTCGCTGCCCGCCTGCCCGCGCATGACTATGTCGTTAATCTCTGTACGGACCGCTACAGGTTCATCACTGGCTTTGCCGCCGCGCTGCGCCGCCGGCAGGTGAGCCTGATGCCCTCGGCCAATGTACCCGCGGCGCTCACGGCGCTGGCAGCGGATTATCCCGATCTGTACGCGCTGAGCGATGGCGCCCGGCCACCCCTGCCCTGCCTGGATTACCCTGAAGACCTTGAGGACACCGCGCCGCGCCCTGGCCCCTGGGCGCCGCCGGCAGAACAGCCGGCGGTGATCCTGTTCACGTCCGGCTCCACGGGCCGGCCCCAGCCGGTGGCAAAAGACTGGGGCACGCTCGAGCGTAGTGCCCGCGCAGCCGGAAAACGGCTGGGCATCGCGCAGTTGCGGGGTGCCACCGTGATCGGCACGGTACCGCATCATCACAGCTATGGGCTGGAATCCGTCATCCTGCTGGGGCTACTGCACGGGCTTACCATCGATACTGGCTGGCCGCTCTATCCCAGCGATATCCGCGCCGCCCTCGCCAGGGCATCAGGGCCGCGCATCCTGGTGACAACGCCGGTGCATCTGCGCGCGCTCCTGGCCGAGCCCGAGGACATGCCTCGCGCCGATCTCATTCTCTCGGCTACGGCGCCGCTGCCGGCCGAGCTGGCAACCGCGGCCGAAGCCTGCTTCGGCGCGACACTCATCGAGATCTATGGCTGCACCGAGGCGGGGCAAGTGGCAACAAGGCGCACCACGCGCGAGACGCAGTGGCACTGCCTGGAGGGCGTTGAGCTGCGCCAGGACGCCCAAGGGACCTGGGTCAGCGGCCCGGCGGTGGCTGGCCCGGCGCTGCTGCACGACATGATCGAGCTGACCGGCCCCGGCACCTTCCTGCTCGGCCCGCGCGAAGCCGATCTCGTCAATGTCGCGGGCAAGCGCACCTCGCTCGCGTATCTCAACCACCAGCTCCTCGGCATCCCCGGCGTAAAGGACGGCGTGTTCCTGATGGGGGAGGCGCAAGGCGGCAATGTCGCCCGGCTGGCGGCCATGGTGGTGGCGCCGGGGTTAACGCCGCAGGCCATTCGCGAGGCGCTGCGGCAGCGGATTGACGCCGCCTTCCTGCCTCGGCCGCTGCTGCTGGTCGATAAATTGCCGCGCAATACGCTGGGTAAATTGCCGCGTGCGGAATTGCTGCAGCGCCTCGCCCAGGCGCAAAGCGGCTGAACATGTGGTTGACGCGAGAGTTCCAGTTCCCCGGTGATCACCCCACTGCGGCGGGGCATTTCCCTGGCAACCCGATCGTACCCGGAGCGCTGCTGCTCGACGCGGTGGTGGCGGCCATTGCTGGCGGCAATGGCGCCGTCATCATCCGCGCCACGAAATTCCTCCAGCCCGTGCGCCATGGAGAACACCTGCAGCTACGCTGGCAGCCCCTCGGCGGCGCGCTGTTCCGCTACGAATGCCGGCGGGCGGGCGACGACACGCTGGCCTTGTCCGGCACACTAGAAACCGGCGCGGCCGCGCCATGACCGGGGCCACGCGCGCCCAGGAATGGACAACCCGCCGCGAACGCGGGGCGCTACCGCTGATCCGCCTGGGCGTATGGATCGCGCGCAGCCTGGGCCGGCGCGCGGCGCGGCTGTTCCTGTATCCTCTTTGCCTGTATTTCCTTGTCTCCTCGCCCGCCGCCTCGCGCGCCTCGCGCGCCTATCTGCGCCGCGCACTGGGCCGAACACCACGCCTAGCCGACATTTTCACCCATTTCTTCACCTTCGCCTCCTGCCTGCTCGACCGCGTATTTCTGCTCAACGAGCAGAGCGATGAATTCGACATAACCGTGCATGGCGAGGAGGCTTTGCGCGAGATCGAGCAGCAGGGCGGCGGCTGCATGCTGTTCGGCGCGCATTTCGGCAGTTTCGAGGTGGCGCGCGCAGTCGGCCGCCGCCGCGGCACGCTGCCCATCAGCCTGCTGATGTATGAGGAGAACGCGCAAAAGATCCGCGCGGCGCTGGCGGCCATCAACCCGCAGCTGGGAACGGAAGTGATCGGCCTTGGCCGGCTGGATTCGCTGATCACAGTGGCCGAGCGGCTGCGATGCGGGCATTTCATCGGCGTGCTGGCTGACCGTAATGTCGATGGCAAAGACCTTGTCCGTTACCCGTTCCTGGGCGCACAGGCCGCTTTTCCGCAAGGCTCGTTCCGCGTGGCCATGCTGCTGCGGCGGCCGGTGGTGATGATGGTGGGCATCTACCGGGGCGGGCGGCGGTATGAGGTGCATTTCGAGCCCCTGGCCGAGGCCACAGAAGAGCGGCCACGTGACACACAGGCCTGGCTCGACGAGATCATGCGCCGCTATGTCGCCAGGCTTGAACATTATTGCCGGGAGGCACCGTTCAATTGGTTCAACTTCTATGATTTCTGGGGCTGATATGCGGCGCTTCCGCTGGTTTCTCGCCTGCTGTGCGCTCGCCGCCAACACCGCCCCTGCCCTGGCGCAGCCCACCGCCACGGGCTGGGGAGTACCGCAATTAATGCAGGAAATGGCTCAGGTGCACTCGGCCACGGCCAGCTTCACCGAGCGCCGGACCGCCCCGGTGCTGAGCTCGCCGCTACTCAGCCGGGGCACTCTGACCTACGCCGCGCCAGATTACATGCGCAAGACCACGGCCACGCCAGTGCCGGAAGATTTCGTGCTCGACCATGGCCGCATCACGATGGCCGGTGGCGCCGATGGCGCCACACATCATTTCGCGCTGACCGACGACCCGCGGATTGGCGGTCTCGTCGAGGGTATCCGCGCAACGCTGGCCGGCGACCTGCCGGCGCTCGAACACTATTATACCCTGAGCCTCGGCGGCGACGCAGCGGACTGGCAGCTGCGCCTGCAGCCTCGGAACCCGGCCTTGCAGCATTTCATCCAGTCGATCGTGATCCGCGGCCAGCAGGACCGCATCGCCAGCATCGACACGCTGAGCCGCGATGGCAGCGAGTCACTGATGAGCCTCGGCGCGGAAGCCGTGAACGATGCCCCCTAGGCGCCTGACGCTCGGTCTCTGGCTGGCACTGCTCATCGCCTGCGGCATTGTCGCCGCGCGCGGCAGCTACCGCACCGACATGGGCGATTTCCTGCCGCATTCAGCCTCGCTGGCGCAGCAGGTACTGGCCGGGCAGGTGAATGGGGGCGCTGCCTCGCATATCGTGCTCCTCGGCATCAAAGGCGCGCCGGAGCCCGTGCTGACGGCGCTGAGCCAGAAGCTGGCGGCGCAGCTGCGGCAACAGCCGGACTTCATCGACGTAATGAATGGCGATGATGCCTCCTTCGCCGGGGTGCAGGATTTCGTCTGGCGCAACCGCTACCTGCTCAGCCCCAGCGTGGACGCAGCGCACTTCACCAAGGCCGGGCTGCATGGCGCGCTGCTGGAGGATCTGGTGCTGCTCAACTCGGAGCTGGACCCGGTGATGGGACCGAGCCTGGCCAGCGACCCGACCGGTGAGGTGCTGCGGCTGCTGGGCCAGCTCGGTGGCGCCGCTGGCGGCCCGGCGCGGCAGGGCGGCGCCTGGGTTGCAGCCGATGGCAGCACGGCGCTGCTGCTGGCGCACACCAGCGCGCCGGGCTTTGACCTCGACGCTCAGCAGCATGCGCTGGCGCTGATCAACGACGATTTTGCCCATATCCGGGCCACAGTGCCGGGTGCTGGCACCACCTATCTACAAACCAGCGGCCCGGGCGTGTTCGCCGTGCGCACGCGCGATACAACCAAGCACGATGTCACGCGCCTGTCGCTGCTCGCCATGGCCGGGGCGGCAGGGCTGCTCGCCTTCGCCTACCGTTCACCGCGCATGCTGCTGCTTGGCCTGCTGCCCATCGCCAGCGGTGCGCTGGCCGCCATTGCCGCCGTGGAGCTGGCATTCGGTTTCGTGCATGGCATCACGCTCGGCTTCGGCGTCACGCTCATCGGCGAATCGCTTGATTACGCGATCTACCTGTTCACGCAGACGGCGCGCGGCGATTCAGCGCGCGACACGCTCGCGCGCATCTGGCCGACGCTGCGCCTGGGGGCGCTCACCTCCGTCGCCGGGTTCAGCGCCATGCTGTTCTCCAGCTTCACCGGCTTCGCGCAGTTGGGGCTGTTCTCAATAGCCGGGCTCATCGCCGCCGCCGCAACCACGCGCTTCGTGCTGCCGCATTTCGTGCCGAGCGGGTTTTACGCCGCCGGGGCCGAGCCGGTGGCCCGGCCATTGCATGTCATCATCCGCCACCGGCGGGCCGCACGCGTTCTGGTGGCTGCCACCCTGCTCGCCGCCTGCGCCGCGCTGCTGACGCATCGTGGCGGATTATGGGACGGCAATTTGCTCGACCTCAGCCCGATCCCTGCCGCCGACCAGACCCTCGACCAGACGCTGCGGCATGAGCTCGGCGTGCCGGATCTCCGCTTCTTCGTGGTGTTCCGCGCCGCCGAAGAGCAGCAGGCGCTGCAGGCAAGCGAGGCGCTGACCCCAGTGCTGAACGGACAGGTGGCGGCGCACCGGCTCGGCGGCTTCGATACGCCAACCGCGCTTCTGCCCAGCGACCGCACCCAGCTGGCGAGGCAGGCGGCCCTGCCCGATACCGCCACGCTGCACGCCAACTTCGCGCAGGCGGCGGCGGGCCTGCCCTTCAGCGTACCGGCCTTCACGCCGTTTTTCACTGATGCAGCGGCGGCACGGACGGCGCCGCTGCTTACCCCTGCCAGCCTGCCGCCTCCCCTGGCGCTCAGGCTCGATTCCATGCTGGTGCGCGAGGGCACCGGCTGGGTGGTGATGCTGCCGCTATACGATGTTGCCGACGCAGCCGGGGTGGCTCAGGCGATTGCCGCCGGGCCGCCGGGCGTGACGCTGGCCGACCTCAACAATGAGTCGGACAAGCTGCTGACAACCTTCCAGGCCGAGGCGGTGACCCTTGCCGTGAGCGGCAGCCTGGCGATTCTGGCGCTGCTTCTGCTGGGCTTGCGCTCGCCCCGGCGCGTGGCCGCCGTGGCCGCGCCGCTCGCCGCCGCCGTGACCATGACCGCCGCGCTGCTGACGCTGGCGGGCGGCAAGCTCTCGATCTTCATGGTCGCCGGTTTTCTGCTCATCATCGCCGTCGGTTCCAATTATTGCCTATTCTTCGAGCGGACGGCCCCTGGCACGCCGGGTTGGCCGCGCGCCGTGGCGTCCATCGTGCTGGCCAATCTCTGCACCGTGGCGGCTTATGGGCTGATGTCGCTGTCACATATTCCGGTGCTGCACGATATCGGCCTGACCGTGGCGGCCGGAACATTCCTCAGCCTGATCTGCGGCGCCGCGCTCAGCACACCGGCCGCGAAAAACCCGGCATGAATAAAGAGGACAGACTGGTCAACTGCATCCACCACGAAGCGCCGGACGGTCAGGCGGAGCTGCTGCTCATCATGCTACCCGGGGCAGGAATCGAAGCCGCGGAGTTTGCCGCGCAGGGCATGGTGGCGGCCGTGCATGAGCATGGGGTGGCGGCCGAAATCGTCGTGGCGCACCCGGACCTTGGGCTTTATCTGGACGATGGCGTGACCGAAGCGCTGCGCCGCGCCGTGGTGGAACCGGCGCGGGCACGGGGCCGCAGGCGGATCTGGCTACTCGGCATCTCGCTGGGCGGCATGGGCGCGCTGCTCTATGCCAGCGCGCACACGGCTGAGGTGGAAGGGATCGTGCTGCTGGCACCTTTTCTCGGCACCAAGGGCACCGTGGCCGAGATCGCCCGGGCGGGCGGGCTGGAGGGCTGGTCCGCCGAGACCTCCGCCGCCACGGCGCCGGAGAAGCGGATGCTGACCTGGCTGCAGACACAGCTGGCCCAGCCCGAGGCGGCACCGGCGCTTTACCTCGGCTATGGGCAGGCGGACCGTTTCGCCACTGGGCACAGGATGTTGGCGGAATTATTGCCCCCGGCGCGCGTGGCGGTGGTGCCAGGCGGGCATGACTGGCAGAGCTGGACGGCAATGTGGCGGCAGCTACTTGGCCGCTCCCCCTTCGCGGTTCCGTGCGCTGGACGGTGCCAGGAGCGATGAATATAGTGGCCTGTGAAGGGGATTGCGGGACGGGAATTATGGGTATCGGTCATGTCGCGCTTGCCAGCCATGGCACAATGAGCGCGGACGAGCCCCGGAGCGGCACCGCCTACGAAGATCTGTACCCGTATCATGCCGAGCTGTGCGCGCTCTCCGAGCTGCGCAAGAAACCCGGATTCGGCGTCCCGCTTCGCAGCGGCATGGGCGGGCATTCGCTGCTCTACCTCAATGGCGTGCGCCTCGACCGCGCAGCGGGCTACCCCATGCTCAGGCTTTGCACGCCAGACGAGGCGCCAGAACGGCATGGCGTCGGCATCAGCGTGAATTCACATTACCGGAACGCCAACTGGGTGGCCGTGGAGGGGCGTGAATTTCTGTGGCGCGGCGCTCTGGCCCCCGGCGAGCGGCTGACGCGCGAAGCTTATGCGCGCACCCAGGAGCGCGCCCAGGCGATGGGGTTTCTCGATGGCGTCGAGTTCCATGAAAAGTTTTTCCGCGACAAGCCAGGCGGCATGACGGACCGGGATTTTATGTACGAGATCTCTGTGGCGACCGATTATGCCGCGCAATTCGGCCGCGACACTTTTCGCGCCCGCGTGCCGCTCGACCGCGCGCGGATGGCGGTGATTGTCGAGTACCTTAATGCCCTCAACGCGCCCTACCGGGAGGGCCGGCAGGTCTATCGCTGGCGCGTCCTCAACAATAACTGCGCGCATGTGGGGCATAACGCGCTGGCGGCGGCGGGGCTGTGGGCACCATGGCCAACCGGCCAGTTCTTCGCCTTCGCCGCATTCAAATTTCCGGTGCCGAAGAACGAGTTCGTCGACCTGATGCTGCGGGCCAATGATCTGCCGATCGAGGACGCGCATGCCTTGTACGCCGACGCGCCAGCACGGCGCGCGCTGCTTGCCACCGGCACGCTGCCCACAACCGCAGGCGCGCTGGCGCTTGCCGGGCCGGCGATCGCGGATAACGACCTTTACGACGTGGCCCGGCTCCGCCTGATTTTTTACGACAATCCGTTCTGGGGACCGTATCGCGGCCGGTTCAGGCGCGTTCTCACCGAGCCACGCTATTGCGAGCTGCACGCCAATCTGCGCCATTTCGCCGCCCGGTATTCGGCGGCGCGGGCGCGCAGCGGCGGCCATGGGCGCATCTGCGGTGAGCGCGCGGCGTTTCAGCGGCACTACGACGAACATATCGCGCGCGAGGCGGCGAGAATCGGCCATTTTTTGGCGCGGCTGGAGAGGGGAGCGGCATGACCGCGCTCGCACTCAGCGATTTTTCACTGGTGACCTGCCTGGGGGCTGGGCGTGACCAAACCATCGCGGCGCTGCGCGAAGGGCGCAGCGGCCTCGCCCCCTGCACGTTCGAGGCGCTGCCGCTCGACGCCTATGCCGGCGAGGTGGCCGGCCTGGAGACGCAGCCGTTAACCAATGAATGGGCGGGATTCGATTGCCGCAACAACCGGCTCGCCGCACTGGCACTGCGCCAGGATGGCTTCATGGACAATGTGGCGGCGGCGCGGGCGCGCTATGGCGCCGCGCGCATCGGCGTGTTCGTCGGCACCAGCACCTCCGGCATATTGGAGACGGAGGCCGCCTATCGCCAGCGCGATCCTGCTGGCAATCTGCCGCCCGGCTTCGACTACGCGCACACGCATAATACCTACGCCCTCGGGCACTTCGTGCGCGATTATCTCGGCCTCAAGGGCCCAGCCTTCGCCGTGTCCACGGCTTGCGCCGCGACCTCGAAGGTTTTTGCCAGCGCCGCGCGGATGATCGCCGCCGGGCTGTGCGATGCCGCCATTGTCGGCGGCGCCGATACGCTCTGCGCCACCACCCTGTTCGGCTTCCATGCGCTGGGCGTGATGGCGGAAGGGCCGTGCCGGCCCTTCGATGCCGCGCGCAACGGCATCTCCATCGGCGAGGCGGCGGGCTTCATGCTGCTGGAACGGCCAGGAGCGGCACACGGCGCCGATACAGTGCTGCTGCTCGGCACTGGCGAGAGTTCCGACGCCTACCATATGTCCTCGCCGCATCCGGAAGGATTAGGCGCTAGGCGCGCGATGGCCCTGGCCCTGGCGCAAGCCGGGCTGGAACCCGCGGATATCGACTATATCAACCTGCATGGCACGGCGACCCTGGCGGGCGACGCGGCGGAGGATCGCGCCGTCTCCACCCTGTTCGGCAGCGATGTGCCGTGCAATTCGAGCAAGGGGTTTACCGGGCACACGCTGGGGGCCTCCGGCGTGGTCGGGGCGGTGTTCGGCGCGCTCGCCATCCAGCACGGCTTTCTGCCCGGCAGCCCGCACACAAACCGCCTCGATCCCGGCTTCGGCAGCGGCTATGTGCTCACCGGGCGGCAATGCGCGCATCAACCGGGTCTTGATCAATGCCTTCGGCTTTGGCGGCGTGAATTGCAGCCTCGTGCTCGGGCGGGCGGCATAATGCGCATCTACGTCGAAGGTGTGGGGCTGTATGGCCCAGGGCTGGCGGATTGGGTGCAAGCCAGGGCCAGTACTGGCGGGCCGGGCAGAACACGTGCCAGGGCCGACGGCCCTGCCACCAAGCCCCCTGCTGCCGGCCAATGAGCGCCGCCGTGCACCGAAAATCGTGAAAATCGCGCTCGCTGCCGGGGCGGAGGCTTTTGCCGCCGCCGGGCGCGATCCGGCTCACACAGCGACGATCTTCGCCTCCTCGGGCGGCGATGGCGATACGATCCACGATATTCTCAGCGCGCTGGCCTCGCCGCAGCGGGAACTGTCGCCGACCAAGTTCCACAATTCGGTGCATAACGCGGCCGCGGGCTATTGGAGCATCGCCACCGGCGCGACTTCCGCCTTGACCAGCCTATGCGCCCATGATGGCAGTTTCGCCGCCGGAGTGCTGGAGGCCGCCATCCAGGCTGCCGCTTTGGGCCAGGCTGTGGCGCTGATCGCCTACGACGTGCCCTACCCCGCCCCGCTCAGCGCGGTGCGGCCGATCGGCGCCGCCTTTGGCGTGGCGCTGGTGCTATCGCCATTGCCCTCAGCGGCAGGCTTCGCGAGGCTTGGGCTAACGCTGCTTCCGGGAAGCCACGCGCCCTCATTTGCCGCCAGCCCGGCGCTGGAGCAGTTGCGGCAGACCACGCCTGCGGCGCGTTGCCTGCCGCTGCTGGCGGCGCTGGCGGATGATGTGGCTACGGTGGTGACACTGGATTATCTGGAGGACATGGCGCTCATGCTCGACATTGCTCCGCGCCCGGCGGCCGGCTGGCAGGACCAGGCATGAGCCGCATCGGCCGCGAACGGATCCTGGCACTGATTCCGCATGGCGGTGCCATGTGCCTGCTCGACGAAGTGTTGGACTGGGACGCAGACTCGGTGCGCTGCCTGTCCCATTGTTACCGGAACCAGGGCAACCCGATGCGCCGCGCCGATGGCACGCTGGGGGCGGCGTGCGGCATCGAGATGGCAGCCCAGGCCATGGCTGTGCATGGACGGCTGACCGCCCATGACGCGGGTCCACCAGTGCCCGGCTACCTCGTGAGCCTGCGGGATGTGCGGCTGGGGCGCGCGCAGCTCGATGCCGCGGGGCCGCTCATCATCAGCGCCACGCGCCTTATCGGCGATACGCGCGGGGCATCTTATAGTTTCACGGTCACGGACGGCGAGGCCGAACTGCTTGGCGGCCGCGCCACCGTGCTGTTCGAGGTAAACCCGTGAGCCGCGCCCTGGTCACCGGCGGCAGCGGCACGATCGGCGCCGCCATTGCCCGTGCGCTGGCGGCGGCGGGGCACCACGTCTATGTCCATGCCCATGGCCAGGCAGACCGCGCGGCGGAGATCGCGGCCGGGATAATGGCCCAGGGCGGCTCAGCGGAGGTGGTACGCTTCGACATCACCGACGCGGCGCAGACCGGGCAGGCGCTGGCGCAGCTGCTGGAGGCTGGGCCGATCCAGATTCTCGTGAACAATGCCGGTATCCATGACGACGCCGTGATGCCGGGGATGCGCCAGGAGCAATGGGCACGGGTCATCGACGTGTCGCTCAACGGCTTCTTCAATGTCACGCAGCCGCTGCTGCTGCCGATGCTCCGCACACGCTGGGGGCGGATCGTCAACATCTCCTCGGTGGCGGCGGTGATGGGCAATCGCGGCCAGGCCAATTATGCGGCTGCCAAGGCGGGGCTGCATGGGGCCACGCGTTCTCTGGCGCTGGAGCTCGCCAGCCGGGGCGTCACGGTCAATACCGTGGCGCCGGGGATCATCGCCTCGCCGGCCACTGAAACAATTTTTCCGAAAGAGACGATCGCAAAGCTGGTGCCGATGCAGCGGGCGGGACAGCCAGAGGAGGTGGCCGATCTGGTTGCTTTCCTGGCCTCCGACCGCGCCGGCTATATCTCGGGTCAGCTGATCTCGATCAACGGCGGAATGGCCTAGGGGGCGATTCACGACATGAATTGAAGCTTATCCGCTTCAATTCATGTCGATCGCACCCTAGACAAGGCGGCGGCGATGAGCCGGGCATGCATGGCGGCGAGCCGTAAATTGTCGCGACCATAGCGGAAATGCGAAACGCCGCCTTGCGCCGCGGTGAAATAGCGCACCGGGGCCGGGCGGTTGATCACCGACACGCCGCTCCAGCAGAGCCGCACCACCGCCTCGGTGTCGAAATCATAGCGCCGCATGTGGCGGCTTGCCGCCATGATCTCCAGCAAGGGGGCCAGCGGATAGACGCGGAAACCAAACAGTGCATCGCCGATATCGCATTGCGTTTCCAGCCGCGCTAGCACGTTGGAGAGACGCCGGCCGATAACCCGGATGCGCGGCGCGCTGGCATCGAACAACGGCAGGCCGAGGATCATCGCCTGCGGATTTCGTTTTGACATCAGACATGAAGCCGGCAATCTCGGCGGCTGGATGCTGGCCGTCGGCATCCATCACCAGCACATGGGTGAAGCCCGCTGCGGCGGCGGCGCGCAGACCGTCGAGCACCGCAGCGCCCTTGCCGCCATTGGTGGGGCGGTGGATGACGTGCAGGCCCGGCTCATCCTGCTTCAGCGCCGCGCCGCTGCCATCGGTGCTGCCGTCAATGACTACCCAAACGGGCTGCCAATGGCGCAGCGCCTCGGCAACGGTTTCAACCAGCCTCGCACCGGTATTGTAGCTCGGGAATGAGAACAAGATGGGTGTTCGACCCACCTTCCGCAGCAATGACGGGCATGATCTGATCTAGGAGCTGGCCTCGCTCGGTTTACCCGTGGGAGCACGGCGCGTGGCGCCCGGAAAAACGGTGCCGCAGATGCGAAGCTTTAGTGATGTAATAGATCGTCCTGAACAGATAGAGGCGCAGGCGGATCGGCCAGCCGTCGAAAATGCCGCCGGCAAGCAAGGAGAGAACCGCCTCCTCCATGCGGAACCAGTTGCGCGGCGACATGAACAGGTTGCGCATGGCGGGTTCGCGTATGCGGTAGATGAACCAGGTGAAGGCATCCAGAGCGTTGCGCGTTGCCGCGTCATAGCGGCGCAGCACGCGCGCCGCACGTTGCGGTGTACGCAGGCAGGCATCCACCGCATCGGCTGCCCAGAAGCCCGTCTTCATCGCCAGATACACGCCGGTCGAAAAGACGGGATCGATGAAGGCGCAGGCGTCTCCGACCATGATGAAATTACGACCGCTGGTGGTCTTCGAGACGTAGGAGTAATTGCCGGTCGCGGTCACGCTGCCCGTCAGCGTGGCATCCTTCAGCCGGTCGGCAATCTCGGGGCAGGACGCGATCAGGCTCATGAAGAAGCTCGTCAGATCGGTACCGCGATTCTTGAAGAACGCCGCGGGGCAGACGGCGCCGATGCTGGTCGTGCCGTCGGAGAGTGGAATGAACCAGAACCAGCCATGGTCGAACCAGACAATGGTTATATTGCCTTCCGCCTTGGCTGGCAGCCGGCGGGCGCCGGTGAAATGGCCGAAAATGGCGGCGCTGTCATTGCGCGGGTTGCGCTCCTTGGCTCCCAACTGCGCGGCCAGCAATGTGTCACGGCCCGAGGCATCGACGATGAAGGTGGCGCGCCATTGCCGCGTTGCGCCGTCCTCGTCACGCCCCGTGACGCGCGGCGGGCCGTCCTCGGGAAATTCAACCGCAGTGACGCGGCAGCCCTCAATGACCTCGGCGCCCTTGGCGGCGGCGTTCCGCAGCAGAATATGGTCAAAAGCCGAACGGCGGACCTGGAACGCATAGGGGAAGCGTTTGTCCCAAGCCTTGGCAAATTCGTAACGCACGGTCTTGCCATGATAAGGGGAAACGAATTCGATGCCATGCTTTTGGATCGCGCTCGCTTCGATCTGGCCGCGCACGCCGAGTTGATCCAGCAACGGCAGATTATGCGGCAGCAACGATTCGCCGATATGGAAGCGCGGATGTCGGTCCTTCTCGACGAGAATCACGCGGCGGCCACGCTCGGCGAGCAGAGCCGCGACGCTGGACCCAGCCGGGCCGCCGCCGATAACCAGTACGTCGCAATCCGCGGACGAGGACAATGCGCCAACCTGCTGAAGCTGTGCCACGCGGAAAACTCCTTCCTAGATACGAATAAGACACGGGACGTTGACCCGGATGCCGTATCCGCAGAAGATATGGACCAGCTGCAATAAGCCACAGGTCCGCCGTCATGTCCAACGTCGAAGAGTGTAATGACGCTGCGCGATCCCAGGCGCTTGTCGAGGAATATTATTCCGATCCGGCGCGGCGCCCGTCCTTTGTACGCGACATGTTCAATCGCTCGGCACAACATTATAACCTGGTCAACCAGATTTTCTCGTTCGGCTCCGGCGCCTGGTACCGCCGCACCTGCCTGCAGAAGGCCGGCGTGCGCACCGGCGTGCGGGTTGTCGATGTCGCCGCCGGTACCGGCCTGCTGGCGCGCGAGGCGGTGGCGCTCACCGGCGACTCCAGCGCGGTAGTCGGCGTCGATATCAGCGAGGCGATGTTAGCTATCGCGCAACGGAATGTCGGCATTCCGTTGATTCAGGCTGCGGCCGAGGCACTGCCGCTGGCACCTGATATCGCTGATTTCGTGACAATGGGCTATGCGCTCCGCCACGTCGCGGATCTTGACGGGGCGCTGAACGAGGCCATGCGCATCCTGCTTCCGGGCGGCAGCCTCGTGCTGCTGGAAATCAGCGCGCCACGCAAACGACTGTACCGCGTGCTGGCGGCGGGCTTCATCGGCTTCATCCTGCCGCTGCTGTCCCTGCTGATGACCCGCGATGGCCGCGCCCGCATGTTGATGCGCTACCATTGGCAGACGATCGCGGCCTACATGCCGCCGGATGTCGTCATGCGCGTCATGGCCGCGAGCGGTTTCACCAACGTTGCCTGCTCCAGTGAATTCGATTTGTTTCACCTTTACACCGGCCAAAAACCCAAAGCCCAGGCATAATAACAATGACACCAGCAACCGCCCCACAGCAGACCGAAACGCTACTGATCACGATCCTTGTCCAGCTGATCGTGATGATCGGCGCGGCGCGGCTCATGAACCTGCTGTTCCGCCGCTGTGGCCAGCCGGGAGTGATTGGCGAGATCGTCGCCGGGCTGCTGCTTGGCCCCTCTCTGTTCGGGCATTTCTGCCCTTCCGTCTCGGCCGCTATTTTTGGCGCGCGGCCAGCGCCGGCGATCGTGATCCTGTCGCAAATCGGCCTCATCCTGCTGATGTTCCAGATCGGCATGAGCTTCGAGTTCAGCCATTTGCGCGAATTGCGGGCGCGCCGCGCGCTGCTGCCAATAGCGGCTGTATCCGTTGCGGTTCCATTCGGGCTTGGCCTATGGCTTGGGCATATCTCCGCGCCGGTATTCGCCGGACCTGTCGCCGCCCCCGTCTATGCGCTGTTCTGCGGCGTGGCTATGGCGATCACTGCGGTGCCCATACTGGGCCGCATTCTCACTGAATATGGCATGATCCGGCACGAACTCGGCGTGCTTGCGATCTCCGCAGCGGCGCTCAACGATGTCGCCGGCTGGCTGCTGCTGGCAACGGTGTCGGCTGTCGCCACGGCAACATTCGCGCCGGAGCGGACCGCGCTGCAGCTGGCGGGTGTGCTCGGCTTCGCCCTGATCTGTGTGTGGCTGCTGCGTCCCGCCGCCCGGTGGCTGCTGAACGCTTATCCGGTGCATAACGACGAAGTGCCGCCGACGCTGATGGCGATCATTCTCATCGCCGTGTTCGTCCTCGGCATGATCACCTTCAAGCTCGGCATATTCGGAATTTTCGGCGGCTTTGTTGGCGGTCTTCTGGTGCATCACGATCAGGCCTTCGCCGCTGCCTGGCGGCGCCAGGTAGGGGCATTCGTGCTCGTCTTCTTCCTGCCGGTGTTTTTTACCTATACCGGCCTCCACACCAATCTGCTCGGCCTGACCTCCGACACGGATTGGCTCTGGCTGCTGATCTTCGTGACCTTCTCGATCCTCGGCAAGATTGTTCCGGTAACGCTGGCAAGCCGGCTGGCTGGTTACAGCAGCCATGCGGCGCTGCTGCTCGGTGTATTGATGAACACGCGGGCACTGATGGAACTGATCGTTCTAAATATCGGCCTGGAAACCGGCTTTCTGCCGCAAAAAGTCTTCACCATGCTCGTCATCATGGCAGTGGTAACGACGCTGATGACCGGGCCTCTGCTGAAATTCGTGATGCCGAGACTAGGCCTCGCCATCCCACGCAATATCGAGGCATGAAGCATGGCCTATGCGATGCTCATGGCGGCCGCCTCGATCTCGACGAGCAAATCGGGGCGGCAGATGTCAGCATGCAGATAGAGGCGCTGGCTTTGCGCCCCGAACATCGCCGTGAGTTGCGCCTCGACCGCCGGCTGGTAAAGCGGATCGCGGAGATAGACTTTAATAGCCCAATCTTCAGACCGGGCCATGCGCGTTCCGGCATTGGTGATAAGTGCACGAAGATTCTCGATCGTCTCGGCGATCTGCCCCTCCAGGTCGCCATGATGGCGCGTCTCATGGCCGACAATGCTTGCCGTTCCTGAAATGAACAGTATCTCCGCACCGCCCTTGGCATGCAAAGATGCGCGCGAAAAACTCGGACTGCACGGGCCATAAACCGGCGGATAGGCGTAGGCGGCAATCTGGCGCGGGTTTTCTACTGCTTGGGCCGGCTCACGCGCCGCCAGAAAATAGATCACCGAGGCGCCATGATGGGTGCCAAGGCAGCTTGCCGCCGGCGGTACCTTCTGGCGCAGCCGCTCGATGAAGGCGCTGTGGCGGCCAATATTGAACCGCCGGTAACGCTCCAGCCCCTGTTCTTCCTCGGTGATCGCGGTCAGATAATTCCAAAACCGAATTGGCTGATTGCAGCCCGTATGCTCAAGAAAATTAAAAATATCCTGATAAGCCCGAGCAACGACATCTTCCAGCGCGGCGCCTTCGCGCTCTTCCAGAATGAGGCAGCCAAAAGCCAGCTCGCCATTACAGGCACCTGCAACCGGCCCGACCTGGCAGCGCCTGATTGGCGAAGCGGCGGTCCATATTTCGAGTACCGCCCCCCCCGGGACGGGCAGCAGCGGCACGGACAAAAAAGGGCATGATGGCGGCAAGCCTCGAGGGCGCTCCGCACCATAGCCGACCACGCCAAGGAGGCGGTCGGCACATGCCAGAAGCGAGCTGGCTGCAACGGGATCAGCGTAACGAACTTCAAGAAAGACTGGCGAGGTTAGCAAGGCACACCTGCCTCGAGACAAAGAAATCGCTCCAAAAAATGACTCCTTCAACGCCTAACCGGCATCGCCCAATCAAAGGCATTGCTTCTAACGGAGGAAGCGCAGCACATCCACTCGGCTGGAATTTTCGCGACTTTCAGGGGGCTGAGCAAGCGTTTTTCACGCGACTATACGATTGGCGGCAGCACGCGACACCACCACGGAGAGCACGACCGTCAACGCGACACCGTCGCCACCCAGCGATGCCCAACAGTTGAGAACACCAATACACCCTAAACACAATCGTTCACTAGACGACTTCCATCAGCCTTAGCACTCACTCATCCACAGGCGACGATTGCGCCTGCCAACACGTGCCGCACTACCGCAATGGGCCGGGCTTGTCCTGGATTGTTTGCTGGCTTGACACTGCGGCCTCAATTCCATATACCATCCACTCAGATGGTATCGGGATGGTATTTTCAATGGCAACCAATGTGCGAGAATTGCGGCAGAAGGTCAGCGACAGCGAAAAGATCACGATCAATCTTGGCTATGTCGACCTGGGTCAGATCGACCTGATGGTGCAGGATGGTTTTTACGCCAACCGGACGGACTTCATCCGGACCGCAATTCGCAACCAGCTCGACCGGCATAGCGACGTAGTCCGGCAATCGGTCGCGCGCAAAACCTTGGATCTTGGTCTCAGGCACTACAGCCGTGCCGACCTGGAGGCCGTGCAGGCTGCGGGAGAGAGTCTGCAAATCAATGTGCTCGGGCTGATCACCATCGCCCAAGACGTCACGCCTGAATTGGTCCGAGCGACCATCGCCTCCGTTACCGTGCTGGGCGCGCTGCATGCGAGCCCAGAGGTCAGGGCCGCCCTGAGCGACCGGATGCGCTGACGTCAGCCCGCGGGGCCTCGCACACGAAGCCCCGCCCATGATTACTTTCGACGCAAGCCATTCAGGGGGGGGCGAGCCAGGACTTTTGCCCATTGCAAGCACAGAAAGGTTCTCAACATGAACACCACGTCCTTAAGAGGTATGTTCGAGGCAACCCGCCTTACCCGCGCAGGCCGGCTCACGGAGGCCACAGCGCTCCTGCAACAGATGCTTCAGGGCCGGGCAGTATCGGGTGACGCGCCGCCCCCGGCTGAATCCACGTCCCGGATCATCGACATCATCGACGGTGTCGCCGAGACAATCGGAACTGCCGGCGCCGCTGCGCCGCATGCCGCGCCGGTGTGCGGGATCGGCGCCCGCCGAGGGGGCTTGGGAGCTACAGCCAGCGCCAGCGCCATGCCGGCAATGTCCGCGTTGCGCAGCTTTCTCGAACGGGACAACCGCATTGGATTTCCGCTCCCGCCGGGCGGCCTCGTTTTTCCGGACCCTGCCGCAAAAGCGCCCGAGCTGCCCGACGGCGCAAAATTCCTCTCGGCAACTTTCAGCAATCCGGCCGGCACCCGTCCCTACAAGCTTTATGTGCCCAGCGGCTATCAAGGGCAGCCGAGCCCGCTGATTGTCATGCTGCACGGCTGCACCCAATCGCCGGACGACTTCGCCGCCGGCACGCGCATGAACGCGGTCGCTGAAGAGCATGGCTGCCTCGTCGTCTATCCGGCGCAGACCAGTGCCGCCAACATCTCGAAATGCTGGAATTGGTTCAGCGCGGCCGACCAGCGGCGTGACCAAGGCGAGCCGTCGCTGATCGCGGGCATCACCCGCGAAGTCATGCGCCAGTATGAGGTCGACCCGCAGCGCGTCTATGTTGCCGGTCTCTCCGCCGGAGCCGCGGCCGCGGCGATCATGGGGGCTGCCTACCCTGACTTGTTTGCTGCGATTGGCGTGCACTCGGGGCTAGCCTGCGGAGTGGCTGGCGATCTGCCATCGGCTTTCGTGGCGATGCGGAAGGGCAAGAACGGCGCCGTTCAGCAAACGCCTGTTCGGCCGGATGCGGACAAAGGGCGGCGCGTTGTCCCCGCGATTGTGTTCCATGGCGACCGCGACACCACTGTGCACCCATGCAACGGTGATGACGTCGTCGCACAGTCGACGCTGGCAACGCCACTCGAGACAAGGGTAGAAGAAGGGCGCGTGATCGGCGGTCATAGCTACGTCCGCTCTCTGCACATCGGCACGAACGGGGAAACGCTGGTTGAGCAGTGGCTTATCCATGGCGCCGGCCATGCCTGGTCCGGCGGCAGCCCGGCCGGGTCCTACACCGATCCACGTGGTCCTGATGCCACCAAAGAGATGCTGCGCTTCTTCCTCGATCACCCACGGCCGACTGACAGGCCCGCAGTCTGACGACCTGCTCGGGTGGCTCACCATGACGGACCCGCCGAACGCCGGCTAATCATTGCACCAGACTGGCGGCTTCTCTATCGCGGCCTGTGTCAAGCGGCGCACGTAATCTTCTGCCGCATTGAGGCTGGTAGGGCTGGTGATGCCAAAGGCCCTTCGATCGTGGGATAAGCTGTACGGGTTCAGGTCGTTATTTTTTAGTCATGAGGTCGTGCCACACGAGGCTCGTGCTTCTCTTCGGGGTCGACGCTGCGGCCGCCCCATGATGGGTTAAGAAAGATAGCGTGGATCAATCTTTTGGGCGCCTTCGCCGCCGTGGGCAGTGAGGCTGCAGCCATTACGATCTCACGGCTGTTGATTTCCACTGAGAAGTGACCCGGGAAGGCCGGATTTTTCCACTGAGATTTGACCCATGTTTAACTGTTTCCCCGTCTGGAACTGGCGGGGGCGAACGGAGTGTTGGACATGGCGTTTTTGAGCATTATCCGCCGGTGGCATAAGCGTGAGCATGTGCCGATCCGGGAGATTTCCCGGTGGCTTGGCGTGTCGCGGAACACGATCCGCAAATATCTTCAATCTGATCTGGTTGAGCCGAGGTTTCAGGTGCCGGACCGGCCGCGCAAGCTGGACCCGTATGCCGAGAAGCTGGCGGCGTGGCTGCGCTGTGAAGCTGGCCGGCCGCGTGTTATTCGGCGTGCAAAATTGACCCCGCGTTCGGGGGTATCGGCGTTGAATTTTGACCCATTTTTGAGTGGCTAGAACACTCTGCCCCTTATGTTTTGTGGACGAATGGTGGGGGATGAAGGGCGTGGATACGATTGCTCGGGTACGGCGGGATTATTTCGTCCGGCGTCGGACGATCAAGCAGATTGTCCGGGACCAACATATTTCGCGGAACACGGTGCGCAAAAAACTCTCCCCTCACTGGCGTATCAGGAAAATCCTGCGCCCGGAGGAAGAGGGATGAAATATTATGTGGCGGGAAAGTTTGTTATTGCCGCGGAATTAGCCGCGCCGGGTTGGCGCCGCCACATAATCACACCCGGCACATAAATGCGGATTGCACCCCAGCCACCGCTGCACCTGCAAGGCCAGGCCGTTCATGCGGCGCATGTCGGTGTTGCCGCTGGCCAGCAACACCCATACGCCAGACGGAATCGGGATCATCCGTTTGCCGACGTGTTCGCTGAACTGTCATGGGGGCGCGCCGGGACGTTTGACCCGAGGCCGTAAATTTATCGTACTTAAAATGAGGCTTTTCCGGCAAGATATCGTGCCCTGAAGCAGGGGGGATCTTGTTGATGAAGACGTCGAAATTCGCGGCGGAACATCTCTGCGTCAGCCTGCAGCAAGTCATCGCTGAGGCCGGTGCACTCTCTCCGGCCTCAGTTCATGCGCGTGTTACCACCAGCGTTTCGATGCCGGGGTGATCGAGACAGCAAGCTCCTGGCTGACGACGGCGCTAATCGTGTCGCCGACTTTCAACTGGGACAGCATGGCGGCACGAGCGGGATTGGTGACGTCGATGGTAACGACCAAGCCGCCGGACGGATTGACGACGCTGATGCTGTTCGACGAAAGATCAATCCCAACCACGGTACCGGTCATCTTGACGACCTGAACAACCACGCCGCCAGGTGCCGTCACTGGCTGGGCGGTGGCCTGCATGAACTGATCATCCGAGACCGGCACACCCATGCCGCCCTGCGGCGGATTAATAACGAAGGCCACCGAACGATAGTATTGGGCGTTCACGGTTTGACCGACTTTGAGTGTATCAAGACTGACATCCTGACCGGCAATGACGGTCACCTTGTCGCCTTCCGCGTTTTTTAGTGTCACCGCCCGAGTGGCCGGATCAATGGCGGTGATCTTCGCCTGCAGCGTCACTTCCTCGGAATGCGGGATGACGTTCTGCATGTTCGTCCCGGAGTTTGTTATGCCGCTCTGCATGGGCGTGCCGGGGGCCATACTGTTCTGCGCATGAGCACGCTGGGCAGTGGCCAGCGGCACAAGGCAGGCCGTTCCAAAAAGCATGAACGCGGCAGCGGTTTTAACGAGCGATTTTGAATGAGTCATTTTCATCTCCATCCCAATTTTAAGTTGTTAGCCGTTGAAACTAAACGCGTTGTCATATTGTCCGGTTTTTCTTTCAGAGACCTCCTTTATGCGACTACAATATAGAACATTTATGCTAAAAATTTCAGAAAATAATTGTCATATGCGTCCGCAATTGCCAGGCGCGGCCGTATCGTGGACACAGAACGTTGGAGTAGCCGCTGAACAAAAGAAGCGCTGACAGTTTCCCCCCCCAATTCGCACTACACGGCCGAACCCACCTCCGACCGGCAGCGTCCATGCCCTGTTGCCTGCCATCCGCCAGTTGGCGGTTATAATCGGCGCGGTGGCAACGTACCAGTCGGAACCGTAATTATAACCAATGAGGGGTTGCATCAGGGAGTTGTTGAATTTCGTTCCGTCACGGTTAGCGGTTCCGCCGAACGACTAAATATTATTGGCAAACACACCGTCAACAATTGGCCCCTTAAGGTAAACAATCACACCGGTAGGGCGCCCGCCCCACACGTTCAAGTCTAATGTCATGCTGGTGATGGTTGGCACTTGGATGGCCGCTCAAACGCCCCATATGAAACCAATAATCGCCTTAGCGGGCGAGAGTAACGAGGAAAAGCCGATCCCTCCGGTAGACAAATCGTCGGCCGCCTACACCACCGCCTGGGGCACGACCCTGGTTTTCAAAGAGTTCCGGTCGGCACCAATAGCCATCGCAGGCGCAGGTACTGAAATCATGAACCTGATCTGCAGAGGTTAGCCACAATCAACAGGGAAGATCTGTCCAGCATAGTAGTCCTATGCTTTGACGGGTTAAGCCGGCTCAGTCTTCCGGGTCAAATTCTGCAAATTAACAATGTGCAACAAATTTGCCGCTGTGACCATTATCAATCCAATGCCGCCCCTACCCAAGCTAATTCGTTCCATGACGGCGGCGGCCTGCTGGGGCTCGCAAGGTTCTTTTTCTGGAAAAACAACTCGAGGTCTGGTAGCTTAAAGTTTGGCGCCCAGATCATCAACTAATCGGACGGAAAGGGGGGTGCATTAAGCCAATTCTTCTCCCAGCCGAAGGGCGCTTTGGACAAAGCCGAAAATCAACCGACGAAGTGGCTGCAGCGCAAACGGAGATGTCGTCGTGAAAACAACGAAAAAAGCCCAGAAAGCTGATATGGATGACAGCATAGTATCGGGCGCTAGCAAGCTTAAGCGCAAGGACTACGAGCGGGAGCTGACCAAGCTTCATGTCGAACTTGTTAAGCTCCAGCAATGGGTCCAACACAGGGGGATGAAAATCTGCGTCCTGTTCGAAGGACGTGACGGGGCCGGCAAAGGCGGCGTGATTAAGGCGATCGTCGAGCGCGTCAGTCCGCGCGTGTTCCGTGTCGTTGCCTTGCCGGCACCGACCGAACGCGAGAAGTCGCAAATGTATGTTCAGCGCTACATTCCGCACCTGCCTGCAGCGGGAGAGATCGTGATCTTCGACCGGAGCTGGTACAACCGCGCCGGCGTCGAACGCGTGATGGGCTTCTGCACGGAGGAACAGGCGAAACGGTTTCTCCACACGACCCCGCAGGCGGAGAAGGTGATCATTGAATCCGGCGTCATCCTACTAAAATATTGGCTAGAGGTCAGTGCGGAGGAACAGACGCGCCGGTTGGAATCCCGCATCAACGACGGAAGGAAGATCTGGAAGCTGTCGCCGATGGATCTGAAGTCGTACAATCGCTGGTTTGACTATTCCCGCGCGCGCGATGACATGTTCAAAGCGACCGACACTCCATGGGCGCCCTGGCACGTGATTCGCTCGGATGACAAGAAGCGAGCCCGCCTAAATACTATCGCCCATTTGCTGAAGCATATCCCCTACGAGGAGGTGCAGCAGGAGAAGGTGAAGCTGCCGGCCCGCCAGAAAGCGCATGGTTACGAAGAGCCAGACTACCACTACAGGTTTGTACCGGAGTTGACGTGGCCATCCACCTGATTATGCGGTGAAGTGCTATCAAGGCGTATGACGGTTTGATCTGGAGGGCACGAATATTTCGGGCTTTCAGACTTGAATCGAAAAGTTTCGGTCGGAACGATTTTGGTGGGAGACAATAACAGACCATGCCACTGTGGTTGATCCCAATGGTATATACGATCGGAAGCGTGCTGGCGGGCTTGATCTTGCCACGCGTCGAACAGGCATATCTTCCGGCCTATACGCATAGCATGTCGGTTGCCGCCGCAATGACTCTCTTCTCGGCTATCAGCTCCGGCATGATGGCCCTTACCGGCATCGTGTTTGCCATCGCCTTCGTCATGGTGCAATTCAGCGCGTTGGCCTACTCGCCGCGGCTGGTCATCATGTTTGCCAGCAGCCCATTCCTGTACCATACCCTCGGCATCTTTTTTGCGACCTTCTTCTACGCGCTCGCGGCGCTGATCTGGACTGATCGCGGCAACTCCGGGACTGTACCCCTGTTCTCCACGCTGCTGGTCGGCGTCCTGCTCACCGTCAGTATGCTGGCGTTTGCCAGGTTGATCCAGAGCGTCAATAATCTTCAAATCCACAACGTACTGCAAGTGATCGGTGCGCGCGGTCGGGCGGTCATTCGCGCGATGTTCCCCCTTATCGCGGACACCGCGGATGCCCACGCGCCAAATGGGAACGAGCTGCCTGTTGATCTTGGGCCGGTATCCCAGACACTTGCTTATGACGGCGATCCCCGCGTGATTGCCAGGTTTGATATCGACGCGCTGGTTCGCCTGGCCAAAAATGCCAATGCAGTCGTGTCGATCGAATGCGCTGTCGGCGAGACCCTAGTAGAAGACGCCGTAGTGCTACGCGTGCATGGTACCGCACAACAGCTGCCCGAACGGGCGCTGATGCGCGCCGTTCACCTCGCGACGTCGCGCACTTTCGAGCAGGATCCAAAATATGCTATTCGTCTGCTCGTCGATATTGCGATCCGGGCGTTGTCACCGGCGATCAATGACCCTACGACGGCCGTGCAGGTGCTGGATCAGATCGAGGACCTGCTGCGCAGGCTTGGGCGCAGGCATCTGGATGCCGGCTTTGCCCGCGACGAAACCGGCACTATCCGCGTGACTTTCCCGGTGCCAACGTGGGACGATTATCTGGCACTGTCGTTCGATGAAATACGCCAGTTCGGCGCCGCTTCCGTACAGGTCGTACGACGCATGCGGGCCGCGCTGGTCGGCCTTGGCGACACCATTGTCGTCAACAAGCGTCGCGATGCGGTGCTACGCTATCTCGACCATCTCAACCACGGTGTGGGGCGCTCCGGCTTTGACGATCAGGATCAGGCGGCGGCACTTATGCAGGACCGGCAGGGCTTGGGTTTCTCCCGCCAACAGGCTAATTCGAAGAATACGCCGGCAGCGGTAGAAACGCATCTTCAGGCTTAGGGAACTTCTGATCAACGCTTCTCAGCGGAAATCAACAGATCACCATATGGGTGGGGTTTTTGACCACTCGTTGTTTTGAAGGGCGCGCTGGTAGCCATAATTGAACAGCGCACGCATCTAGCTTGGGTCGAAAGATGCCGCCAGATCCATGTTAAAGTAGGGCCCGATATAAGCCAGGTTGAAATCGACGCCGTCCTTCTGCGTGGTGTTGTAAATGCGTAAGATGTCGTTGTAACCGCTGGCGGCGATCATGGTGGAGATTGCGCGCCCTGCGATGTCGCAGCGTGCGGCTGCTGCACGGTAGCCCATTCGGGGGCAAGCCGGACGTTGCGGATAATATAGGCGGCTGCCGCAGGCACAGGCTGACCATTCGCCATAAGCGCGCGCCGTTGAACCGTTACGGAGGCGGGGTAGAGAAACGTCTGCACGAAGGCGCCGCCGTCCACATCCATCTCCTGATACGCCTTGCCATCCACCGTGACGTCGAACATCATCGGTGGAAACGCTGCCGGAATGGCGGCTGAGGCGAGCAGAAGGCGGCGGATTGTGTCCAGCGCACGCGGGTGCCCGCTCGCGGCGATGGCACCGACATTCCGGATGACGGGCTGTTGGGCGTCGAGGTCCGTCGAGCCGATGAAAAGCAGCCGTCCGTTACCATATTCCTTCGCGATGGCAGTCAGCATGTCGGGAGTCAGGTATCGTGAAATCGTTTTATAGAGTGGCGAATTGTCGGCCAGCGCGTCGTTGAACAGAGCGGCGGTGAAGTAACGCTGTTCGAGGACATGGCTTGGCGTCAATTCGGTGTAGACGGCACGCAATTGCGGGTCATAGCGGGAACCGAGATAGGCGAAGGGCGCAGAAAGCGCACCCGTGCTAACGCCGGTCACCAGCTCAAATTCCGGGCGTGAGCCTTGGGCGGTCCTGCCGCAGAGCACGCCCGCGCCAAAGGCTCCGTCCTCTCCGCCGCCCGATACCGCCCGCAAATGCAGTTCGGGCATAGGTTCGCCATATACGAGGCCGAGCGCCATGCGCCGGCGCTGCAAGGCCGCCTGAAACTCCGCTTGGAGTGGCCCGGTTCCGTAAAACGGGAAGAAACGCTCGTTCGGAAGGCCCAACACGCTGGCTTGGGTTGTTTGCCCAATCGGCACGGCCGGGCCGCGCATCGGCGTGGCACATCCGGATAGCAGCGCCGCGCCCCCCCAGCCGCACACAAAAAGCTGCGGCGGAAAAGCGATCGCCGTTCAAGAGCGTCCCGCGCAGGCCGTGCCGGGTCACGATACCCATCTCCCGGCTGATCCTGGAATTGGCGGCGGCGCTCTGGGTTGAATGCTGCGTGCCAGGATTTCAATGATGCTCATGGGCCCGCCGCAGCACGGGCAGCGGCGCCATGGCTCTGGCACGGCCTCGCTAGCGGGTGCTTCCGTCACGGCCGGCTGAGGCACCGCGAGCAACTGGCGGATGCGAGCGATGTTGCCTTGCGCGCGGCGCTGGCAAATAGCCCGTAATGGCGGATGCGGTGGAAGCCCGTGGGCAAGACGTGCAAGAGGAAGCGGCGGATGAATTCCGCCGGTGCCAAGGTCATGGTCTGGTAGCGTGCGGCGCCATCGCGGCGGTAATCCTTGTAGCGGAAGGTAACCCCGCGCTCGTCCAGGGCGATGAGCCGGCGGTTGGAGATGGCGACCCGGTGGGTGTAGCGGGCGAGATAGGCCAGTACCGCCGCCGGCCCAGCGAAGGGCGGCTTGGCATACACCACCCAGTTCTTGCGGCGCAGCGGCGCCAGGTAACGCCGAAAGGCACAATGATCGGCCAAACCCTGCGCCTCGCCGAAGAAGGCGAGTTGCCCGCCGGCATGCAGAGCCAGCAGCCCGGTCAGGAACAGGCGGCGGAATAGTCTTGAGAGCACCCGCACCTGCAGAAGGAAGCCGGCGCGTGCGGCGATCCAGCGTTGGCCGTCGCGCGAGATACCACCGCCCGGCACGATCATGTGGATATGCGGATGATGCGTCATTGCCGAACCCCAGCTATGGAGCACGGCGGTGATGCCGATGCGCGCACCGAGAGGGCGCGGGTCGGCGGCGATGGTTAGCATGGTCTCGGCGGCGGCGCGGAACAGCAGGTCATAGACCGGCGCCTTGTTCTGCCAGGCGAGGACGGCGATCTCCGCAGGCACCGAAAACACGGCATGGAAGTAGCCAACCGGCCACCTCCAACTTGGCGACTGTCGGTCCAGCATTTAGTATGATCAGTTCATTAATTTTTAAATTAGTTTGTACCTTTTTTCTGATTTCAGCAAATTAACGAACAATATTATTGTGGACATTTGTGATTTCTATTAGATTTTTACAATGGCTAGAGTAGAAAATTCTCCTGCCAAGCACAGTTTGGCGTAAGCAAGAACATTTTTACCAGCAGGAATGCGACAGCCAGAGCTACTTGGCGGCATAAGCCGTTGAGATGCCTGCGGCATGTGCCGGACGAATGTCTCTGAACATGCCAAACTGAGGGAGTTCTGCAAATGATTCAGAAAATCCTGCCGTTTTGTGCAAGTGCACACTGGAATCGCCGCAGCACTCCTAGCCCTGCTGGTGGCCTCCTGTGCGCAGCCTTCCACGTCGCCAGAGCAGGTCCAGTCGAGCAATCCGAGCGTTACCTACAAATACCACAACGATCAGGAATTGCTTCAGGTTGATCAGAGCGCGGCGACATACTGCAGTCAGTATAAAGGTCTTCCGCAGGCGACAAATTTCACACCAGATCCGAATGGCGGCAACGACGTTATCTTCCAATGTGTACCGGCAACGACGCAAGCGACCTCGCAAGTGCCGGTTAATCCCAATCTTACCTATACCTTTGGGAGCGATACAGAGTTGTTGAACAACTCACGAAATGCCCAGACCTACTGCATGAATAACGGATCGTCGCAGGTGACTTCCAACATCACGACCAATGCGGATGGAACCAAAACCGTCACGTTCCAATGTAATCAGCCGTCGAATTGACGGCACCATGGCGAGATTTATGGAAAACAACCTAAACATTAAAAAACAAAGGAAATAGAAAAATGTTGCAGGTCCTACTTATCGTTATCCTCGTGCTTGTTGCGATCTCGTTTTTTGGTGGATACACCGGCTACGTGCCATCCCATATCGGATATGGGGGCGGTGGCCTCGGCTTGATTATCTTGATCGTTATCCTTGTGTTGCTGCTTCGTTAGACTTACCACGACCATTTCTTTAAGGTTGTTGCCTTGACCTGCAGCAGCTCGTATCTCCCCCTTGTTACTTTGGATCCTTTGGATATTTGAGCGTTATGACGATTGAGAGGTTGGTGTTGCCTAGTAAAATGGCCGCATTTTGGAAGGAAGGCGCCGAAAAGAAGCCTTCCGCGTTATTGCTAAATCCGCAACCCTCCGTCGGCTCCCCCAACCAGTTCTCGGTGAGCTTGCCACCGTCATTCTCGTCATGGAACACGATGACGGCATAGGGGCCGGGCTTGAGATTGGTAAAGACCACGCTTTGCGTTCCGGCAGCGGCTCTCATTGCAATCCCAACGAGCCGCAAAGGGTCGTTCAACAATCCCGTCTTTCCGGCATTCGCAATCGCTGTACGAAAATGCTTTTCGCTGTCGTACAGCCCGATCATTAGCGATCCCTGCGATGAAGCGACACCCTCGATTGTAACCCAAAGGCTACTTGCCGCTGCGCTAGAGGAAAAAACAGAAGCAAAGCAAGCGCCGCTCCCAAACTCCGGAAACGTCTCATCCGACATTTTCCTGTTGATGAGTTTGCCTTAGTAAATATTAACTCGTTGGCCTTGGCGTTGCAACTATCTTGGTTGGCCGGGGGAATCTGACGTCCAAAACGATATCAACAGCGCCTTCAGAAACGCTGGCAAGCCTTCCCTTGACAGGTGATCACCGGCCGCGCGACGCGTGCGATGTCTGTGACACGCCGATCGTGCAGGCGCCAGCACCACCGCAGCCGATCAACTGGGCATGGCCACCGAAGCGCTGATCACCCCCGTTCTGTATGGTCAGAAAATTCGCCGACGACCACGCTGCCGATGCTTGATCCCGAGCGAGGACGAACCAGGACCGGTAGCTTTGGTGCTGTGCGCTCCCGCACAGCCTGGTCTATTCAACAACCTCATCTGTCCAGACCCTGAAGCTGTTCAGTTCGCTTGGTCCGAACAGCGTTGAGATGGCGGTATCGGCGGCATCCCGACCGCGGGCAATGAGAACGCGGCCAATGCGCGGCACATTATGCCTGGCGTCGAAGGTATACCATTGATTGCCTAGGAAAACCTCAAACCAGGCGTTAAAATCCATCGGCGCCGGATCTCTTGGAACCCCGATATCGCCCAGATAACCGGTGCAATCGCGGGCTGGAATATTCATGCAGCGGCAGAGCGCGACAGCCAGATGCGTGAAATCCCGGCACACGCCCACGCTTTCCTGATACGCCTCAAAAGCCGTCCGGTTGTTGCGCGCAAAATGGTAACCGAAGGTGATATGGTTCTGAACAAAATCGCAAATCGCCTGCACGCGGCCCCACCCCAATGGTGTGTTGCCAAACTGCGCCCACGCGATTTCCATCAGCTTGTCAGTTTCGCAATACCGGCTCCCCAGTAAAAATTGCGTGCATTCATCCGGAAGGAAGGCAACGTCGTTTTGAATAGCATCCGGCGCATAAATGTCATGGGTTCCAGGGTCGGAGATCAACCCATCCGCCGTGAACCGGATTTGTCCAGGCGGTGCCACAAGGCGGGTGCACCAGTTGCCGAAATGATCGTGATATTGGGTAACTGGAACCGCCGGGGTGGTGATTAAATGGTCAGGAACAAGAATATGCGACATCCGCGAATAATGAACATTGAGCATCAGCAGCATGGGTGTCGGTTGCGGATGGGTCATGACAATCTCGTAGCCCAATTTAATTTTCATAATCCTCTTCCCAACGGTTGCTCGATCGTTGGCAATCAAGAGAACAAATGACAGCTTCAAGATCGAGTGTATCGCTCCCCAAAATCAACGTCAGTGTCGTCCTGAGAGGTGGCCGGGTTTGTCTGAACACCGTTTCGCTTTCTATAAGTGGAAGCTCTGCCGGGTTGGTGTGTAGTATGCCGGTATCTGGGCCTTGCGCAAGGCCCAGATACCGGCGGCGAAATTTTTCAGACGGCCGCAAGCAGCGGGGGCTGGGTGAAGTAGGCCGTATCGGGCGTACGCGCGCCAAGGCTCGAATGCGGGCGCCTTCCATTATAGAAATTCAGATACCGGCCAAGGCCGGCGCGGGCCTCGGCGACGCTGGCATAGGCGTGCAGATACACCTCCTCGTATTTCACCGAGCGCCAGAGCCGCTCGACGAACAGGTTGTCGCGCCAAGCCGCCTTGGCGTCCATGCTGATCGCGATCTTGTTCTCCAGCAGCAGCCCTGTGAACGGGCCACTGGTAAACTGGCTCCCCTGATCGGTGTTGAAAATCCCCGGCCGGCCGTACCGGGCGAGCGCTTCCTCAACCGCCTCGATGCAGAATTTCACCTCCAGCGTGATCGATAATTTCCAGGCCAGTACCCGCCGGCTGAACCAGTCCACCACCGCCGCCAAATACACAAAACCGCGCGCCATCGGAATGTAGGTGATGTCCATCGCCCAGGCCTGGTTCGGCCGGTCGATCAACTTGCCGCGCAACAGATAGGGGTAAATCTTGTGGCCTGGAGCGGGTTTTGACGTATTCGGCCGGCGATACACCGCCTCGCCCCCCATGCGCCGCATCAATGTGGCGACCTTCTCGCGGCCGATGACGATATCCTCGGCGCGCAAAAGATCTCGCAGCATCCGGCTGCCGGCGAACGGGTAGTTCAGGTGCAGCTCGTCGATCCGGCGCATCACCGCAAGCTCCCCCGCCGGCACCGGCCGGGGCGCGTAATACAGGCTGCTCCGGCCCAGCCGCAATAACGCCGCCTGCCGCGACAGCCGCAATTCATGCCCACGGTCGATCATCGCTTTGCGCTCAGCAGCCCGGCTTTGCTGAGCGCACCGGACAAAAAATCATTCTCAAGCGTCAGCTCGCCGATCTTCGCGTGCAGCGCCTTCAAATCCACGCTTGGCGCCGCTTCCGCCGTCGGCGCCCCGCCAAAAAGCCCAGCGGCACCTTCCGCCAGTTGCGCCCTCCAGGCGGTGATCTGGTTCGGGTGAACGTCATAAATCCGCGCCAATTCGGCCAGTGTCTTCTCGCCCTTCAAGGCGGCCAAGGCCACTTTGGCCTCGAAGGCCGGGGCGTGGTTACGGCGCGTACGCTTCGTCATCGTCTCTCCTGATCTGCGGCATAATTGCCGCTGTCAGGCAGAAATTCCACTTATCGCGGTGTTCGAATTTGGCCAGCCACCTCTCTGCTTACAGTTTCCCGAGTCAGTTTATGATGTGATTATCGACGTCACCTATTACCATTTCCGGAACGACAGCAATCGCAAGCCCGGCGATATTTTAATGCTCATTTAATTGTTTGTGACAATTAGCAGCAAACACCTACGATAAATTCGCGGAAGAAATGTTGCGCCTGGACCTAACTTAAAAAAGTACCGGACGCAGACGCCAACACGCCAACCAGGATCACTGCCCGCCGATCTTTTGACCAAGGCCAAGCGATCGAGGCGTGTGATCAAAAAAATCTCATACAGGACGCATTGCACAGAATTGCACGCGTTCACCAAGAAATGCCTCCAAGCGCTCAGAGGCGCTTGGAGGCCAATCCAGTGTGGCGAGACGCACCGAACTCAATGTGGTTTTTTGGAGTGCTCTACCGCTTGGGTGGTAAGCTGGTGCGCTTTTTCACTATGTGCGGCCGCGGCTATCACATGCTCTTTGGCCTCGTCGTGGGCGCCTTGACTGTGCTCATGAGCCGCCTCCATATGATGATGTGCGGCGGCGGCGTGGTGAGTCGCCGCGGCTAGATGAGCAGCAGCTTCAGGATGTTGGGCAATCGCCCCCTTATAAGCTTCTGCACCAGCGTGTTGCGTCGTCGTTGCCATGTCTGCGATCCTCTCTGATAGTTGTGACGGGCCTCTGGCCGCTGAGTTGATAAGGGAAAATTCGGAAACCCCTGTTTCAGATGCTCAGTCGCATAAGGTCCACTGCGTAAACTTAAGCGCCTAACCAAACCGCTTCGCCGGGTGCTGGCGCGTTCCTAGTGTGGAAATTCAGAAACACGCATTATAGCCAGGTCTAATTTCAACCAAGCCGCCGGAACCTAGCACCGTGTATGTGACTTCCGCAAGGTTTTTGCCGAGTCTGCGGAAGCGCTGGTTGATGGCCGTATGATTTTAGATCGCCTTTTCGGGGCGCTGCTTGCCGTCATTCAGATGCCCCCGCGCTCCGACTACTCGACATACGTTATGGTAATGACTAGGGAATTTCTGATTAACTTGTTTTTGGCGGTCCTGATCGCCCTCTTACTGCCCAGACGGATTGATCCACGTAATCGCGCATGGCTATTTTTAACTTTTGGCTATGTGTTGCGCCGTGAGCGGCCCGCCGCGTCCGTTTGCTGTAGCGTTTAAACCCAACCCTTGCTAACGTCATTTGGCACATCGTGGCAATTTCCCGCTGACCACGGGCAAAGTCTATACGACGCTCCGCAAGCCAGGCGAGAGAAACTCGATCAGAGGGTCCTTAGCGCACCAAGCCGAATTGATCCGGCGCTGGCCAACACTGCAACCATCATCTTTCGTGCCTGGTCCAAAATCTAACGCCAAGCCGTTGTGACACTCCGCATGTCAATTGCAGCCGGTGCGACGGCGGGCTAGCATCTGCACGGCGCTTGCACAATGCGTTTGCGATGTCTGCATCGCCGAACATTTGGCTCCTCCCGGCGATCGGCCGCGGGAATGGAGCCGGACCTTGCCACACAGCGCCTGCCGCCCCCCACCCGCCGGAAAGTTTACGGTCTGCCGCCCAAGCTGGAAATCAACCCAGCGCGGCCGCTTAGCTAGGATGAGGAACCGCCGGTTAGCCAATCAGCGGCCTTTGACTCGACGCGGACAGCGCCCCTGAACTTACTTGGTCACGACCCCGGTAACAGCCCCGACACCGCCACCGATGAGCGCGCCTTTACCAGCGCCCACGCCGGTTACGGCGCCGATGGCTGCACCACCGCCGGCGCCGATGGCACCGCCCGTGACGCCGCGCGAGAGATACGTGTCGCCGCAGCCGGAAAGCGCGGTTATCGCAACGGCCAACATCAGGCCCGATGTCAGTTTACGAAACATTGTGAAACTCCGTTAATTGAGTGAGTGCGGTGGCCCCCGTTGGTTCGACCGAAACTGGGCTGAATTAAGAGAGGCACTCCGGTTAAAGATCCCTGATTATGCCAACATGAACTCCGGAGTTGAACGCATTGCTTTTTCTGCATAGCTTGATCCTTTTTCTGTCTGTTGTTGTTCCGCGTATGGGGATGTGTGTAATGCGTTGGTTATGTACATTTATATCTCAAATCGGCGGAAAGATCAGTATACAATGCGGACAGATTGTCGGCATGGTTTGTCAGTGCGGCCGTAAACAGCGAGCGGAATACTGGGCCAGATTTTTTGTCAGATTGATGTGTGAAGCTGTCCCGGTACATGCAACCATGCGGGCGCGTGACCCTGCGGCACTTCCATTCCCGGAAACACCCTATGTACCAGTAGCAGCAATAGCAGGACAATAATGAGGGCAGCGAAGAAGCCCCCCAAAGCGCGAATAGCAATAATCACCACGCCCACCGCCGCGACGACGAGTAAAATGCTCTGCACATTTGGCGGAATGCCAGCCGAAGTCATCAAAGCGGCCAGAACGCCGTCAATAAAGTCGATGAAAGCCATTACCAGCCCAGCCAACGTCATGATTATAAATACAACAAAGTTGATGGCTTGGGTCATTGCGCGGTCCTTGTTCTAATTTCTGTAATTATAGTCCACCGCTAACCTTCATGTCCCGACCATTTTTCCGGCTAGTGGCGAAAGGAGTAATGGCGCCCATCAAGCAGAACCAGCACCAACAGGGGCACGGCGTAAAGAAAAACAGTACTGTATATGATCGTGAATACCCATAGTGGCAGCTTCCAGTATATCAGCCTATCGACCTCGCGAAATGGCCCGAGAGGCTGGCTATCGGGAAAATGTCGGTCTAGTACCCTGGGTGATTGTGGCCTCCGCTGCCGGGGCCAAGACTTGGCCCACCGTTTGGATGATTGTAGCCCGATTCTGGGCCGCCATTGGGATGGTTGTAGTTCGATTCTGGACCAGCACCATAGCCGGGGCGGCCGTAGTCGCCGTGGTCACCACCGTACCAGTAGCAGCCCGATAGGCTAACGGCGAGGAGTAGGAGAGCGGCGGCCCCAGGATAGTATCTTTTCATAGGCAGGAGATGGTACCGGCAGTACGCGGCGCCCCCCCAATCGGTCTAATTATCATTTGCTTCATGGACTAATATTGTTGAAAAAGTAGGGTTTTTGATGGCTGGCCTGGTGCTAACGTGATCCGTACCGCCAGTGGAATCGTGCATTCTTGATCAAGCTCAATGCATAGTACCCGCAAGTGCGTATTATTAAATAGTCGATTAGAGCTAAGAAGCAGCAGTGGGTGTGGCTGTTCCGTAAACCTCTTTGCCACAGCAGGGGCGCATACTGTTCTGTTTCGTGATTTCACCTTAGTCGACAAGCAACGTCAGTGCACCGCGCCCGCGCGATCAGATGTCAGTAGCAAAGGAATTCCTGTCATGACCAACCCCTCTGTCGACGATATTATCAAACCCAATATCGACGCTATAACCAAGAGCACTGATGCCTCCAATACCGCTATTCAGGAGTTGGCCAAGGCGTATCAGGAGCTGGCGGCCAGAAATGCCAAAAATGTAATGGCTGCGATCCAAGCGCTTTCCGCCGTGAAGAGCCCGGCGGAGTTCATCGAGCTACAGCAGAAGTTGATCAAGGATGGCGTCGAAGCCGCTGTCCGGGATAGTCAACACATTGCCAAATTGACTAGTGCCGTGTTCACCGCCGCTTCCGAACCGGTGAAGAAGCAGCTCGAGGCGGCGCAGACCGAACCGGTGAAGAAGCATGCGCAGGTGGTGCGGAAGGCCGAGGCAGTGGAGGCCGACGTGGTGCAGAAGACCGGAAGGAGCTAGGAGTCTATAGCTACTGCGACCGGGGAAGCGCCTAAATGCTTTTAGAAGAGCCGGCGAAGTTGACGCTCACCGACCCCGACACGGCTGGTGAGAATATCGACGTTACCCTCGTCCATCGCCCTTATCCGGATCAAGGGTAGTGCGCGGAAGACGGTATTGGAGGCACCGCCGCCGAAGGCTAACGCTCAAGCCGGACCACCAAACCGGAGCACTTCAGCCGCCCAATTAACTACATTGGCTTGGATTACCGTTCAGGGGCTTGCCAGAGGCAATATGCGCCACGCGATGTTCGAGTGTGTTCGAAATATTCCGTCTAAAGTGTTCCGATAGAATTAAATTATGGAGAGTTTTCATGAAAAAATACCTAGCTGTGGCTGCGTGCGGGCTAATTTTGGTGGCAGGTGGAGCCTTCGCACAATCGACGTCGTCTGAGACCACGTCATCGTCGACAACGCCAGCAGTTGTTGCTCCGACGGCGGGTACGTTGAGCACGACCGAGACCAAAAACTCGAACAATGGCAACGGCACCACCGTAAATTCAAAAAAGACGACCTATGGCAATGCATACGGTTCGGGCAGCAGCAGTACGTCGACCACAACGACAACCCCACCCACGCCGCCGCCAGCCACGACTAACAGCCAATCGACGACGACGACAACGACCCCGTAAATCAGGAAATGAATATGAAACACCAGACATCAAGTATCCGGCTACTAGCCGGTGCGGCAATGATCGGGACGATGACCCTATTGGCCGGATGTGGGGGGTCACCCCCCGCCAGCACTACCACAATCGAGACGACTACGACGCCATCACCGCCTCCCCCCCCCCACTTCGACAACAACAACAACGACGAACACACAATCCACGCCATAGTGCACGATCCGTGTAGATCCACGATTACGTGACGACGAGTTAGGGCGGAGATTTAGACCACTCCACTAACTCATACATGATCGATTTGCATCGTTTGTATGTTCAGGCCGAATGGAGGACCGCATCATCCTCCGCCCGCCCAGTGCCGGGGCCCTCGCCAAAATCTATCGTGATCAACTTGAGGGCGAGATCGATGAGGCTGTCGATCTGCAGCATATCGGCCGGATGAGCACTGGGATGAGCGGGGCCGATGTGGTCAAGACCTGCAACACAGCCCGCCGCCGAGCCCGCAATACTGGACGGCCGGTCAAATATGAGGACCTGCTTGTGGCCCTTGCCGGAGAGGAAAGCCATAGCGATCCAGAGCTGCGGCTTCGTATTGCCGTCCATGAGGCGGGCCATGCCATAGCCGCGCTGGCATTTCCCGAGTTGCGGCTTGAGCACGTGTCGGTCGTTGCCCGGGGCGACACTGGCGGGGGCACCTCCATGAGCCCGAAGACCAAGGCGCAGATGACCCCGGCTGCTGTCGGCGCCTATCTCACTGCGATGCTCGCCGGCCGCGCCGCTGAGGAAATCCTGATCGGCGAAATCAGCGCCGGCGCTGGTGGCGGTGAGGGGAGCGACCTCAGTCACGCCACCAAGCTTGCCGCCGCGGCCGAGCTGTCGCTCGGCACGCGCGAGCAGGGGCTCATCTGGTATGCCCTGCCCTCTGCTGAGAAGCTGGGCGAGCTGTTTGCCCAGCGCCCTGATCTCGGTAAGCATGCGGCGTGGGCCGCAGGTGGGGTTGGTTGATCAGGCTGCGGCGGGGATGATGGCGGCCATGGGCTTCCAAATCCAGGGCAGCAATTCGTCGAGGCGGTGTGCGGGATGGGCGGCGATGCGGGCCAGGACATCTGCCAGCCACGCCTGAGGATCGATGCCGTTCATTTTGGCTGAGACGATGAGGCTATACATGGCGGCGGCGCGTTGCCCGCCACGGTCTGAGCCGCAGAACAGCCATGATTTTCGGCCCAAAGCGATCCCTCTGAGCGCCCGTTCCGCGGCATTGTTCGAGAGGCAGACGCGGCCATCATCCAGGAACAGGGTAAAGGCATCCTGGCGTTTGAGGATGTAATCGATGGCCTTGGCGAGGTCATGGCCGCGGCTGAGTTTGGCGCGCTGCTCGCGCATGTAGACCAGCAATTCGTCCACGAGCGGCTTGCTCAGCGCCTGGCGAACTTCCCTGCGTTCATCGGGCGTCTTGCCGTTGATGGGCCGCTCAACCTCGAACAGCGCGTCGATGCGGCGCACGACCTCAATGGCGATGGGTGAAAGCGGAATTTCCTTTTTGCCCGCGGCCCTTCGGCGCGCGTTCTCATCGAGATCGGCCATGATGAAGAACGGACGCCTGGCGTGAACCCAGCATGCCGCTTCGACGATGCATCCTGGCCTTCGGTCGGGCGCATAGAGCTGCCGATAACCGTCAAAGGCGTCGGCCTGGAAGATCCCGGAGAAGCCGGCCAGATGTTGCCGTGGATGCTCGCCCCTGCGGTCGCGGGAGTAATAGAACATCGCCGCCGGCGGGGCCGTTCCCCCGAAGGGCCGGTCATCGCGCACATAGACCCAACATCGGCCCGTGTCGGTCTTGCCCACCGCCAGAACCGGCACGGTGGTGTCGTCGCCATGCAGGCGCGAGGCTTCCAGGACGTGAGCTTCCAAAAGCCTGCTCAGCGGCGTCAGCGCCGCGCAAGCCGATCCTACCGCGTCGGCCATCGTCGAGAGGCTGATCGGCACACCTTCCCGTGCATAACGCTCGGCCTGGCGGTTGAGCGGCTGGTGTTGCCCGAATTTCTCGAACAGGATCATCGCCAGCAGGCTCGGCCCCGCCCAGCCGCGCGGGATCACATGGAACGGCGCTGGTGATTGGCTGATCTTCTCGCAATCCCGGCAGGTGAATTTTTCCCGCACGGTCTCGATCACCTTCCACTGGCGGGGGATCGATTCCAAAGTCTTGGTGACATCCTCGCCCATTTTACGCAGCCGCGTGCCGCCGCAGCAGGCGCAGGACGCTGGCGGCGGGATAACGACGCGCTCACGCGGCAGGTGTTCAGGGAAGCTGTTCCGTTCCGGGCGCTGGCGGGTAAACCCCGCGACAGACGTGACCTTGGCGACGGCGATCTCGGCGGCCAGCTCATCTTCGGTGGCGCTGGCTTCCAACTCCTCGAACGCGAGCGCCATCTGCTCGACGAGCAAGGATGACCGCTCCGAGCGCTGGCCATAGATCTGGCGCTCCAGTTTGGCGATCCGCAACTTCTGATGCGCGATCAAGGCCAAATCTTCTGACGCCTTGGCACGGGCCACTGCGAGTTCGGCGGCCACCTCCTGCGTCCTGGCGCGCTCGCTCATCAGCGCCGCCTTCAGCGCGTCGATGTCATCCGGCAGGGCTCCTGGATCGGCATCCATGCTGCGATAGAATCACAGATTTTGTCTGCTGGCACCTACAAAATATGGCACACAGCATTATCCGGCGCTCGCGGGACGCCAGCTATGGCGCGGATTTCTCCAATCAATGCCGTCGAGCATATAGCCGAGCTGCGCGGCCGAAATGGCAACAACGCCGTCGCTCGGTGATGGCCAAATGAAGCGCCCTTTCTCCAGCCGTTTGGCATAAAGCGACATGCCGATGCCATCGTGCCAAAGGATTTTCACCAGATCGCCGCGGGCACCTCTGAACACGTATAAATCGCCGGCATGCGGATCGCGGCCAAGAGCTTGCTGCACCTGCAGCGCCAGGCCGTTCATGCCGCGCCGCATATCTGTCCGGCCCACCGCCAGCCAGACGCGCACACTCGATGGAAAGGCGATCATCGCCGCTCCAACGCATCCAGTACCACACGTAACGCCGCCGCCTTGATGTTGCTGCCGATCCGCACCCGGTAACCGCTCGGCAATTCAATCTCTATGACATCGGCCGTGGGCGCCGGCGGGGGAGGAGACAGCGGCGGTTGCACCGCGGGCTGCTCCGGCGTCACAACCACCGGCAAAAGCTGCGGTGCTGCTGCATCCGCCACGCCGCCATAAAGCTTGCGCCAGGTAAAAACCTGGTTGGTGTTCACATCATATTGCCGGGCGACCATCGACACCGAAGCGCCGGGCACCGCACATGCCGCCACAATCTCGCGCTTCAACGCCTCAGGCCAGACCTTATGCCGACGCTTCACACGCGAAGTTGTGTCCATTATTTCGGTCGTGGACACTTTCCACCTTCAGGTTACACTCCCCAAAGGCTGACACGGCTGCCAAAAGCCGGGAAGGCGGCCGTTCTCGGAGGGATACTGATCTCGAGCGGGCGGTCCAGGAACAGCTTGACCAAGCCTATGCCCGGGCACGAGAACTGATTAGGGCCAAGGCCCCGCAGGTTCGTAGGCTGGCCCAGCAGTTGCTGACCGAGAAGGTAATGACCGGCAAGGAGGTCGCCGCGCTGATGCTGAATGTGGGGCCCACGGATGCATCGCCAACATCAGACCGACACGCTGAGGGCGGCTCGCTTCATTAATACCGATCCGCCTAAAGACTGACACACGCCCAATCACGGCCACCGATTGAGTTGATGCGGTCTGGATCAGCGATGAACCAATTCCATGCGGTTTTGCAGACACCCACGATATCGTCGTATTTGTCCCAGACCTTGGCGCAGAGCTTGTTCTGCCGAAGATAGCCCCAGACGTTCTCCATGGGGTTCAATTCAGGGCTGTAGGGCGGCAGGGGCAGCAAGGTCATATTCTCGGGCATGTGCAAGAGCTTGCCCTGCTGATGCCAGCCGGCGCCATCGCAAATCAGCACGGCGTGGGCACCCGGTGCCACTTGCGTGCTGATTTCGGCCAAGTGCAAGTTCATCATCTCGGTGTTTGCGCCAGGCGTGATGATCGCAGCCCCAACGCCGCGCTGCGGGCAGATCGCACCAAAGATGTAGGCGGAGTCATGGCGGTTATCACGCACCATCAGCGGCCGTGAGCCACGTGGCGCCCAGATATAGGCGTGACCTCCCTTCTGACCGACCCTGGCCTCGTCCTGGAACCAAATTTCTATCGGCGCGCCAGCCGTGGTGTCGATGAGTGCGGCGCGTACCAGACTGGCGAAGTTTTTTTAAAAGTCGCTTCCGCCGCGGCATCCTTCTTGGGATGCACGGGCCGCGGCTGTAATCGCGTCAGGCCGAGTTCACCCAGCCATTTTCCGATCGTGCTTTCATGCACCTCCACCGACCAGCGGCGCGCCACTTCCGCCTGCAGGTCCACGCACCGCCAACGCACCACCTTGTTGGTCGCCGGATCGGGCCCCTTGATCACCAATTCGCGCAGTTCGGCCATTTGTTGGGTTGTCAGATAAGGCTCACGGCCAGGGCTTTTGCGAGACTTCAGCCCCTCAATGCCAGCCTCGTTGTAACGATGCACCCAATCACGAAGGGTTTGCCGGTCCATGCCGTTCAGCACCGCAGCCTCGCTCCGTGACCGGCCATCCAAAACCAGGGCCAACGCCAGCATGCGACGGACCTGCGCACCATCGGCACATTTGGCCGATTGGGCCCGCAACTCGGCACCCGTATGATCCATGCGTGTAATCGCTACTTTCGCCCCCATAACATGCCCCCCGATGCAAATCTCCCCACCAGGCCATCGAATCGGAAATTCCCACCCTTGGGAATCCCCCACGGAGAGTCAGGAGTAAGGCGGGCTGGTATAAGTCATTAAATCTTCGACGACGGATTGGCCGGGGCAAACGCCTCGGCCGCGAAACTTGCGGCCCCGCGCAGGGACCAACGTCATCAGAATGGCATGGCGGCTTTGCGCCCAAGTCGGGCATAGGCGGGACAAGGAGGCAATCTCGTGAGCGGACGTTTAGCGTCGCCCAGCCTGGGGCCCATTGCGGCGTCAATTCACACATCGGATTATCGCGCATTTCAGATGCGCGATAATCCATGCGGCTGCGGTAGCCGGCACGAGCGGTGCCCCGGAGGACGGACGGAGGTTCCATGACGGTTCATGATCACCGCGCGGAGGTTGGCCATCCACATTGCCGTCATGTCTGGAGTATTAAACGATTGGGGCGAGGCGCCCCTGCCCGCTCGGCCTAAACGCGCTCAGGCAAGGCCCAATTTCCCGCCGTCAGTTCCAACAAACGGTCCACGCCAACAGGCTCGTTTTTCAAGAGCGGAACGATGGCATAGCGCTTGGCGTAACGGGTCGCGACGGCGTTAATCTCGGGCAACTCGTTGCTCGCCCGTTGCTGCAGCAGCGATGCGCGCGGCACACTGGCGGCGATGCTGTTGTTAATCACCCAGGCCCAGGGCTCGATCCCAGCGCGGCGCAGATCGGCTTGCAGGTTCGCGGCTTCCAAAACCGGGGTGGTTTCAGCCAGGGTAACGATCAGCACCTTGGTCTGCTGGCCGTCCTGGAGCTGCATCATCGGGGTCGTGTAGTGCACGCCTGTGCCGCCCATTTGCCGGGCAACCTCGCGGTGATACGCCCCGGTCGCGTCGAGCAGCAGCAGCGTATGTCCGGTGGGCGCGGTATCCATCACCACGAATTTCTTGCCCGCCTCGCGGATGACGCGCGAGAACGCCTGGAACACGGCAATTTCCTCGGTACAAGGAGAGCGCAAATCCTCTTCCAGCAAGGCGCGTCCAGCTTCATCCAATTGCGCCCCCTTGGTGGCCAGCACATGCTGGCGGTAGCGCTCTGTCTCGGCATGAGGGTCGATCCGGCTGACCGTCAGGTTGGCCAGCGCGCCCGCCAGCGTATCCGTCAGGTTCGCCGCCGGGTCCGAGGTGGTCAGATGAACCGGCAATCCGCGATGCGCGAGTTCGACGGCAATCGCCGCCGCGAGGGTCGTTTTACCAACGCCCCCTTTCCCCATCAGCATGACGAGGCCATGGCCGTCAGCGGCGATGCCATCCACCAAATTGGACAGATTCGGCGCGTTTAACGCCGCGGGCATCGGCATGAGGCTGGCTTCGGCCGGCACGGTATCCTGACCCAGCAGGTGGCGCAGGGCGTCGAGCCCCACCAGGTTGAACGGTTTGAGAGCGACCTGATCGCTCGGCAAGGATTTTAGTACCTCCGGCATGGCTGCCAAAGCTGCTTGCTCCCGCGCGCAGATTGCGGCCGCCAGCTCATCTTGCGCCGCCTCGTTGGCAGGGAGCACCCCATTAACGACAAGATACTGCTTCGACAGACCGATGGCAGCGAGCTCTTCGTGCGTGCGAGCCGCCTCGCGCAACGTGGCGCGCTGGGCGCGGGCCACCAGAACCAGGCGCGTGCGCAACGGGTCGGCTAACGACTCAACCGCCTCTTTGTACTGCGTACGCTGCTTCTCCAACCCGGCCAGCGGGCCGAGGCAGGACGCGTCGCCACTGCCGGTTTCCAGAAAGCCACTCCACGCGCCCGGCAGTTGCAGTAGGCGGATGGTATGCCCGGTCGGCGCGGTATCGAAAATGATATGCGCGTAGCCCGCCGTAAGGTCTGAATCGGTAAGCAGTGACGTGAACTCGTCGAAGGCGGCGATTTCGGTCGTGCAGCCGCCGGAGAGCTGCTCCTCGATGCTCTTCACCACGGCTTCGGGCAGCACACCGCGCACCGGGCCGACAATGCGGTCCCGGTAGGCTTGCGCGGCGGCCTGCGGGTCGATTTCCAATGCGGACAGGTTGGGCACGGCGGGAATGGCCGTGATGCGATTGCCGATGGTCACACCAAAGACTTGGCCCACGTTGGAGGCGGGGTCGGTGCTGACCAGCAGCACGCGCTTGCCCTCTCCCGCAAGCTGGAGTGCGGTGGCGCAGGCGATCGAGGTCTTGCCCACGCCCCCCTTGCCGGTGAAGAAGAGAAAGCGCGGCGGCTGATCGAGGAATTTCATCCTGGGTTCAGCAGGCACTTTTGCCGGAGCAACAACCACCCTGCGGCTTGGCTTGCGCGACTTCGACGATGCCAGCCCACCGGGCCAGCTCGGCGCGGTTTGGGTAACGCCCGGCCAAAGCCACTTCGCCATCGACCAGGATCAGCGGCAGCGCCTCCTGGCCGGAGCGTTCCAGGAAGGCTTTAACCGCTTTATTCTCGGCGAAAACCAGCGGCTGTTGCGCCAGATTGAAACGCTCAATCTGAGCCCCGTTCTGCTTGGCCCAATCCACATCAGCCGAAAAGCTGACCAGCGCCTGATCGACATCAACACCACACACACCAGTGCTGCAGCACATTGCGGGATCAAATATTTGGATAGTGCTCATTCTAAAACTCCATTTCCGGGCAATACGCGTAAATTTTCATGTAAGGGCGCGCGCTCTTAACCAATACAACGGCCACGGCGCCGCTCCTCAGTTCAGTTCCATCACACGGTCAACTCCCACCTCCAGGAGCTCACGAATCTTCGTCTCGATCATTTCATAGATTTTGCGAAATTCAGCCAGCCGTTCCTCATGCGTGCCCTCGGCCGCTGCAGGGTCGGGAAAGCCGATATGCAGCTTCGAGGGATGGCCCGGCCAGAACGGACACAGTTCACCGGCGGCATTGTCGCACACGGTGATGACCAGATCCATTTTGGGCGCATCGGGAGCGGCGAATTCATCCCAGGATTTGGAGCGCAGCCCCTCGATCGAATGCCCCTTTTTCTGGAGGATTTCCAACGACAGTGGATTAACGCGCCCGGTGGGGTGACTGCCAGCACTCCACGCCTTCCACTTGGTGCCGCCAAGATCGTTGATCAAACACTCAGCAAGAATGCTGCGGGCGCTATTGCCGGTACACAGCACGAGAATATGAGTAGGGGCGTCGGTCATGATTCGAATTTCTCCATTTGACGTATCGCGGCGCTCACGATGACGCCGGAGTTAGTTTCATTTTCGGTGTTTTCCAACGAGATAAATTAACAGCTTACGGACACCCGCTCACCGTCCTCCTTGATGAAATCCTCCGGCAGGGGGTTGCTCAGCAGCTCCAGCACAACCTCCGACGGGCGGCACAACCGCACGCCCTTCGGTGTGACCACAATCGGGCGATTGATCAGGATCGGATGAAGCGCGATGGCATCCAGCAGGGCATCGTCCGACAGAGCCGGATTGCCAAGGCCCAGTTCATCGTAAGGCGTTCCCTTTTGCCGTAAAATATCGCGCAACGGCACGCCCATGCGCCTGACCAATTCACGAAGCTCTTCACGGCTGGGCGGCGTTTTCAGGTATTCGATCACGACGGGCTCGACGCCGGTCGCGCGGATCATCGCCAGAGTGTTGCGTGACGTGCCGCAAGCAGGGTTGTGGTAAATGGTGACGCTCATAGGCGGGCTTCCTCTTTGATTGTGCTTAACACCCCTTGCGGCGCGCGCAGGAGCCAACTCATAACGCCAAGGGCGCAGACCGAGCCGATGAGTTCGGCGATAATAAACCCCGGCAGATCGGCGGGGCGGATGCCTGAAAACGTGTCCGTGAACGCCCGCGCGATCGCCACGGCCGGGTTGGCGAATGATGTCGAAGCAGTGAACCAGTAGGCTGCCGTGATGTAGAGCCCGACCAGCCAGGGAACCGCCTTGCGTTCGAAGCGGATGCCGCCGAGGATAACGGCAACAAGACCGAAAGTGGCAATGAACTCCGAAAACCATTGCGGGCCGCCAGTACGGATTTTTACCGAGGCTTCGATGATGGGCAACGCGAACATCAGATGCGCCGTCACCGTGCCGGCGATCCCGCCGAGGATCTGCGCAATCGTATATGATGCTGCCTCTTGGGCTGGGAGATCACGCCTGAGGGCGAAGACCAGCGAGACGGCAGGGTTGAAATGCGCGCCTGAGATCGGCCCTAAAATCGTGATCAGGACCACAAGTATCGCACCAGTGGCAATCGTGTTGCCAAGCAATGCCAGCGCAATGTCATGTGTCAGCGACTGCGCCATGATCCCGGAGCCGACCACCGTCGCCACGAGCAAAGCGGTTCCAAGAGCCTCCGCGGCAATCCGGCGCGGCAAATCGTGGTCAAACATTATACGGTCTTCCCCTGGCCGAATGTCGCACCTTCCATCCTGCCGATGTCGTGCAGGCGCTTGTCGAGAGTCATCTTGTCGATGCTGGCAAGCGGCAGGCTGAGGAAAACACTAAGACGGTTTCTGATATACTTACCTGCCTGAACGAAAGCTTTTTCCTTTTCGATAGCAGGCCCTTCGACGGCTGCAGGATCCTCGATGCCCCAATGTGCTGTCATCGGCTGCCCCGGCCAGACCGGGCAAACCTCCGCCGCCGCATGATCGCAAAGCGTAAACACGAAATCCATCTCCGGCGCACCCGGCTGGGCAAATTCATCCCAATTTTTCGAGTGCAAACCCTCGGTCGGATAATCATTGTTTTCGAGCACCTTGAGCGCGAATGGATTGACCGCTCCCTTCGGATGGCTTCCCGCAGAGAATGCCCGGAAATGCGCCGCGCCATCCTTGCGGAGAATGGACTCCGCCATAATCGACCTGGCACTATTGCCTGTGCAAAGAAACAGTACGTTATAAACACGGTCAGGCATTGGCGTTCTCCTCCTTCAATTTTTCTGCACGGATTTCCCTTGGACGAGGGACGTGGTGTCACAGGTACCGACACCGCAGGCAGCCGTGTCCCCCTGGCAGCAATTCTCGGTCAGATAGGCTAGAAGGGCATTCATGGCCGGATATTCGGCGGCATAGATCAACGACCGCCCCTCGCGGCGAAACGTCACCAGCCCGGCGTGCCGCAGCTGATTGAGGTGAAACGAGAGGGTATTGCCTGGCACACCAAGCCGTTCGGCTATTTGGCCGGCAGGCAACCCATCTGTCCCGGCCTGCACAAGCAGGCGGAACACATCCAGGCGGGAGTCCTGGGCAAGCGCCGCAAGAGCCGCAACAGCCTCTTTCTTTTCCATAATTCAAATATAATGGAATCGTGGTGTTGGGCAAGTCATTTCAGTGACTGAAATGCGTTCCGGTCAGTTCGCTTTGACGACCACTCAACATAAAGAAGTACCAGCAGAAGCCAAGGCGACAGTCGGCTGCCTGGGGCACGACCCAGGCAGGAGCGGGGACGGCGGCACTCTCCCTGCTGGTCTGCGCCCGCAGCCTGGCCGGCGGAGCGCTGGCGCGGCCAAATTTCCAACTGCCCGCACGCATGTTCTACGCCGTACGCCACAATGAGCGCTACCACCCGAAAGGCGCGGCGGCCCTGCTGGAAATGGCACGAGCGGCGTAAGGATCCGTTCAGTCCACAGCGGTGGCTCGCAGTCGCGCCCGTTGCAGTCAGTTATGCTAGGCGACGTATCCCGGAAGCGGCCTTCACCGGGATGCGCAAATAATGCACGCCGTTCGCCGCCGCCGCTGGAAGCCTACCGGCACGGATGTTAACCTGAATTGAAGGGAGCAGCAGCGTCGGCACGGCAAGTGTCGCATCCCGCGCCTCGCGCATTTCCACGAACAGATCTTCGCTTATGCCGTCATGAATATGGATGTTGTTTCGCTTTTCGTCGGCAATGCTTGTCTCCCAACGGTAATCGCTGCGACCGGGGGCCTTATAGTCGTGGCACAGAAACAGGCGCGTCTGATCGGGCAGACTCAAGATGCGGCGGATTGAACGGTAGAGCTGGCGCGCGTTCCCGCCGGAAAAATCAGCCCTGGCAGTCCCGTAATCCGGCATGAACAGCGTATCACCCACAAAGACCGCATCGGCAACACGATAGGCGATATCGGCTGGGGTATGGCCTGGAACATGCATCACCTCAACCTCGAGCGCGCCGATATTGAAGCGCTCACCATCGTGAAACAGCCGGTCGAAATCGGAACCATCGGTCTTCATCTCGTCAAAGGCGAAGACGGGGGCGAAGATTTTCTGCACCTCGCTGATATGCTCACCGATGCCGATCATCGCGCCGGTACTTGCCTTTATGTAAGGGGCGGCGGAGAGATGATCGGCATGCGCATGGGTCTCCAAGACCATGGTGATGCGCCACCCCCGCTCAGCCGCGAAGGCCAGAATGCGCGCGACGGAACATGTGTCCGTTTCGCCTGACGCCGGATCGAAATCGAGCACCGGGTCGATCACCGCCGCATCACCTGTTGCCGGATCGGCGACCAGATAGCTGATCGTATTCGTGGACTCGTCGAAAAACGCTTCGATGATCGGCTTTGCCTGCATAACAGCCTCCATTATGGCATTTATATATTAGCTATTGCTACATTAGTAAATACTAATGTATAAAGCCCTCATGATTAGGCCGCCAATGAATATTCTCACCTTTCAGACGAAGGCTAATGAGGTCGCGAATTTGTTGAGCCTGCTGGGCAACCCACGCCGCCTGATGGTGCTGTGCAAACTGACCGAGCATGGCGAGATGACGGTGCGCGATCTGGCTGACGAGGTCGATCTCTCCCAATCCGCATTATCGCAGCACCTTGGAAAAATGCGCGATGAGGGGCTCGTCACCTTCCGCCGCGAGAGCCAGACGCTTTGGTATCGCATTGCCGACCCGCGCACCGAGACGCTGCTTGGCACGCTTTATCAACTTTATTGCCAAAAGGACTAATCCCATGACCATTACCACATTGAGCGCGCCAGAGGCGCAGAGGTTGATCGCCCAGGGCGCGCGGCTGGTTGATATACGCGATGCCGATGAGCATGCGCGGGAGCGAATCCCAGGCGCGATCAACTTGCCGCTCGCGCGCATCGAGCAACTGGCACCCCAGGATTGTACGGTGATATTTCACTGCCGCTCCGGCATGCGGACCGAGGCGAATGCTGCGAGGCTGGAGGCAACGAGTGGTGGCGAACCCTGCTATATTCTCGCGGGCGGCATTGATGCCTGGCGCGCGGCGGGACTCCCGACAGTGCTCGACCGGCGCCAGCCGCTCGAAATTATGCGCCAAGTGCAGCTTGCCGCGGGCGGGCTCGTCCTGCTGGGCGTCGCGCTCGGCTTCCTCGTCGCGCCTGGCTTCTTCGGCCTGTCGGCGTTTGTCGGCGCCGGGTTGATGATGGCTAGTGCGACTGGCTGGTGCGGGATGGCCAACTTGCTGCGGCTGATGCCGTGGAACCGGCGCAGCCTGGCTGGCTGACGCCATGATGCCCCTCCCCGAAATTCTGCTGGCCCTCGTCTCGGGTGGCTTGATCGGCATTGTGCTCGGGGTGGTTGGCGGCGGTGGATCGATTCTCGCAGTGCCATTGCTGGTTTATGTGGTGGGTATTGGATCGCCGCATGCCGCGATTGGAACGGCAAGCGTTGCTGTCACGGCCAACGCGCTGGCGAGCCTGGCGGGGCATGCGCGCGCCGGCAAGGTTAAATGGCCATGCGCGACGGTGTTCGCCGTACTTGGTGTGATCGGCGCGGCCATTGGGGCGGCGCTTGGCAAGGCGTTCGATGGCAAGCACCTGCTGGCTTTGTTTGGCCTGCTGATGATCGGCATCGGTCTATCGATGCTGAACAGGCACCGTAAGGCGGACGCGCCAGACGTCCGTCTTTCTCGGGAGACCGCCTCGACGTTACTACCGCGCCTCGTCCCGATTGCACTGGGTGTCGGCTTGGCGGCGGGATTTTTCGGAATCGGTGGCGGGTTTTTAATCGTCCCGGGCTTGATTGCCGCCACGGCTATGCCGATGGCCTCCGCGGTAGGCACGTCGCTCGTGGTCGTGAGCGCGTTGGGGCTGACAACGGCGACGTCCTACGCGCTTTCCGGCTATGTCGACTGGCGGCTTGCCGGACTGCTGATTTTTGGCGGCGGCGGCGGCGTGGCGCTCAGTATTCTACTCAGTCGCCGGCTCGCCGTGCGTAAGGGCCCTCTCGAGCGGATATTCGCGTTCGCCGTTCTTCTGGTCGGCACATATGTTGTAGTTCGGAGCGTGTAAGGCAGCACTGAGATGGCGGGGGTATTTCCGCCATGAAGAATCTGCTTTGGCTATCTGACCGTCAAATGCGATTGATCGAGCCTTATTTTCCGTTGTCGCTGAACAGATGTTTATGCGCAAACTCCTTCTCCGTGTCGGCCTGTTATCAGGGGTTTTCCTTCATGTTTGCAAGATAGTCGACGATCGCCGGGACGTCGGTCTCGCTGATCGGAGCCTTGTAGAGCTTGATCATCTTCGTGACTTCGGCCTGCCAAGCCGCCTTGCTCAAGGCGGGCTGGTTGAGGACCATTTCAACCGAATGGCAGGTTACGCAATTGGCGTTCGTAGCCTGCGCGGCGGCGCCACCTGGGAAGAGTTCGGCGCTGCCCGGAAGGACCACGCTCTCCGAGGTAAGGGTAACACCGGCGGCGGTGACGGTCGTTGGTGTCGCGTCCGCGGCGCGGGCGGCCATCTCTCCGGCGATCAGGGCGAGACATGATCCAATGACGGCTCCGGAAAACAGGACTTTGTTCAAGGCAATCATATTGAAACCTCCTGAAGCGATATACGTGCCGCAATCAGGCAATGTTGAGGACGATCGTTTCGATAGAGTTCCGCATGTAACCGCCCGGATTCCAGTTTGGCGTCCATGACTGCGTCTCACCCTTGGTGTTCGTGCACCGGACACTGAGCTCAAGCACTCCGGAAGCCGGCGCGGTGACTTCGGCCTGCCAGCCGCGGAAGCTGTATTTCCCTTCGTCTGGGCCGAGCTTGGCCGCAAGCCAAGTCGTGCCGCCATCCGCTGAAAGGCCGACTCGGGCGACGCCACAATCGCCGCCGAAGGCAATGCCGCGCACCGGCACAGCCGCGCCGGCTTTCACGGTGTCCCCGGTTTTGAAGTTGGTGACAAACGAGCGCGGGACCATGCTGTTGATCGGCACGGTCTTGTAGCCGGTTTCGGTTGGCGAGACATTGGCGCCCGGCGTGTCGGGGATCCGGTAGGCCGTCTTCATCCAGAAATTGTCGTCCGGCTGATCGAGCACTTCGATATGGGACAACATCTTCATCCAATAGGTTGAATACCAACCAGGAACAACCAAGCGGATCGGAAAACCGTTCAGCAGAGGTAGTTGCGTGCCATTCATCAGGTAAGCGACCATCACCTCTCCGTCGCGGGCATGGTCGATGGAGAGCGACTTCTTGAAAGAAGGTGTGGCGGGAAGCGCTGGGCCTTCGAGGCCGTTGAAACGCACCTGGACGGCGCCCGCCTTTACACCGGCGCGGTCGAGCAGGTCGCGCAGGCGAACGCCCGTCCACCGGGCGTTGCCCATAGCGCCGTTTCCCCATTCGCCGCCCGGCACGCGGGGCTGAAACAGGCCACGCGAATTACCCGAGCATTGATTGACGGCGACCATCTCGACACGCGGCAATGTCAGCAATTCCGCAAGAGAGAGTGACAACTGCTGCGTCACATGGCCGTCCACGACGAGGCGGAACGTTGTTACATCAACTTGCTGTGGGATGCCCGACAAATGCCAGCGCACAAAGAATTGGTCGTTCGGCGTTATTACGCCCTTGTCGAATACCTCGAACGGCGTTTCCAAGAGCGGCGGCCGCATTCGCTGCAGGACCATCTCGCCCTTTTCGGGGAAGGCGGTGGTAAGCGGCCGTGTATCAGGGCCTCCAGGCAGCGGCAGCATTATCGTGCTCTCTGCCCAGGCGGCTGGGACAGGAGACACGAACAGAGCGCCGAGCGCGGCGGCACGCTCAAGAAACCGCCTCCTTCCGCTCAGATGACAAACGGGAATCGCTTCGACCATGGCGAGCTGCTCCTCAGCCCCGGCGCAAAATTCCCCGGATCTTCTGTTCAAGAAGAAAAATTATTCTAGAAAACCTAGCACTAATCGTATGCTTGCGACAACAGAATATTGGACTCCCAGCACCGCGGGAGCAGGGACGCACTGTCACCCTCAGGACCTTTGAGACAAAAATCCCGTGTGATTGCCATCACACTGATTGTGTCACGAGCAAACTTCGTGGTCTGACAAGGCAATACGCTCGAGCTCGTCCTGTGGGAGATGCGCGGCCTGATAGCCAATCCCCAGATGCTGTTTCCAGCGGTAGAACGCGCGCATGTGATTGCGCGAACCACGCTCGAGCTCGGCATAGACCGCTATGATTTCAGGCTTCGCTGTCCGGTTCCTGGCCTTTTGCAAATCTGCGATATCTAGTTCTTCGATCAGCAAGCCGACTTTAATCGCATCTTCGTGGGTTTTCAGCCCTTTTTCCAGAAGATTATCATGCAGTTTCTGCAAGGCCGCATCATGAAATTTTCCGACTTGCAGATTATGGGCAGGATCAGGAAGGTCATAATGTTCGAGTAGTGCGAGCATCATATCCATGTGCGCCTGCTCTGAGCCACTGATATTGCCGAATGGCCGTAACCCCCAACGCTCATACAAATGCACATAGACGTCGCGGGCGATTTTTTCTTCCTCGCGCATCAGCTGCAGATCTTCACGCTCAGCTTCAGTCAGCTCTCCAGCTTGGTATGCGGCAATTTCCGCGTGCATCCGCGCAACATGTTCAATACGGTGCGCGCTACGTCCAGCACCAGGGGCATCTTCACCCCCTGCACCCGATTTTCCGCTTTGTGGCGAACTATCGCAATTGGGCCTATGCATGAAATGGCTCCTTACCGGGAGAGCAAGCCCTCCGCTCATCCCAAGCCTCAAACATTGATCATATGCCTGCCGAGGGCTTCAACTTGCGGCAGGATTGCATCTCCCAGCGCTGTATCCGTGATCACTTCGGACCAAGCCTGACGGAAACACAACAGCCAGCCATCAGCCTCCTCCTTACCGATTTTTGCAGGCAAGTGGCGACGGCGCAGCATCGGCGGGCCATATTTGTCGGTAAACAGCGTCGGCCCACCCAGCCAGCCCGACAAATATTCAAACAGCTTTTCCTCGCTCTTCGTCATATCCTTCGGGTGTATGTCCCTGCATGCTTTGGCTTCAGGCAAGGTATCCATGAGCACGTAGAACCGCTTTGTGAGTTCGCGCAGGACTGGCTCGCCACCAAGGGCAACATATGGAGTCATAGACATGCTTTCACAGCGAGACAGAGAGGGGGCTGGCCAAATTCGAACACCAGGATAAGTGGAATTTTTGACTGACGGCGGCAATTACGCCGTAGATCAGGAGAGACGATGACGAAGCCTACCCGCCGTAACCACGCCCCGTCCAGATGTCCCTCCGGCATCAGTGGCTTGCCGCCACGCTGGGCGAGAGCGCCGAGCTCTTGGCAAGGCACGGCTCGGTGAATAGATGCCCATGGTAGCCGCCGATGCAGGTGCGGGCCATGACGACGCCCCAGAAGGCGGCCAGCGCGGCGGTGAGCAGGGCACCGAGTGTGGTGAAGATGGACATGCCGGTCTGCGGTGCCAGAGCGTAGGTGGCCAGGGTGAACACACCGAGCGGGAAGGTGAAACCCCACCAGCCCATATTGAACGGCAACCCCTGGCGCAGATAGCTGAGCGTGATCGCCACCGCCATGAGCAGCCACCATGCGCCATAGGCCCACAGCATTAGCCCGCCGATGATCCCCAGCCCATGCGCGGCCACCGCCGCATCCGCCAGCCCGGCGGGGCCGAGCACGGCGGGGGCATCCCGCCCCAGCACCAGCAAGCCGAGCGCGCCAGTGCCAAGCGGCCCCAGCGCCAGCCAGCTGGAAACCGCCATATCCCGCCGCGGCAGCTTGTGCAGCGCCAGACGCAGGAACAGGATGACGAGAATGCTGAGCGCAAGCGGCACGGAAAGCGCCCAGAAAACGTAACAGGTGACCAGCAACCGCAGCCCCTCTGGCGCCGCCAGATGCGGGATGAGCAGCCCACCACTGGCGGCGGTGACCTCGCAGGCGACGATGGGCAAAAGCCATACCGCTGTCATTGAATCCATGCTGTGCTGCTGGCGCGTAAACATCAGATACGGCACCGCCAGGCCAATCGTGGCGGCCAGCACGGCATCCACCTGCCAGAGCGCCAAGGCCAGGCTGGTGCGCCCGGCAAACACCACCAGCCCGTTGACGATGGTGGCCAGCCCCATGGGGATGGCTCCCAGGAACATCGGCATGACCGGATGGGTGAAAATCAGCGCCGCCTGGCGCGGGTGGCACAGCCAACGCGCGGCATAAAGCAGCGTGCAGAGGGCGAAGAGCAGGATATTTACGCGCCAGAGCAGCGCTGCGGCGTCAAGCACCGCAACCGGCGCGCCGGGGAACTGGTTGAGCGTCAGCGCCAACACGCCCGTGCCCATGGTCACGGTGAACCAGTTGGGCGTGAAATTGCGGATGATCTCAGCCGGGTAGCGGTGATGGGTGAAGGGACGAGGGATCTGTTTCATTGCAACGGGCAATCTAGGTCGCACAATGGATTTGTAAAATTCATTATTCTATTCAATTCAATCTATTTTGTTTATGTATTAGGTATGACCCTGGAGCAGCTGAAGATTTTCGCGGCGGTGGCGGAACGCGAACATATGACACGCGCGGCCGAGGCACTGCACCTCACGCAATCCGCCGTCTCGGCCGCAATTGCCGGGCTGGAGCAACATTACCGGGTGAAACTCTTCGACCGCGTGGGGCGCGGCATCATGCTAACCGAGGCTGGGCGGGTGTTGCTGGCGGAAGCCAGAGGCACACTGGCACGCGCGGCTTCCGCCGAGCAGGCAATGGCGGATTACGCCGGGCTGCGCCACGGCAAGCTGGCAATCCATGCCAGCCAGACAATCGCAAGCTATTTCCTGCCGCCGCTGCTGGTGCGCTTTCAGGCACGCTATCCAGGCATCGAGCCGCTGCTTGCCGTAGGCAACACGGCGCAGGTGGCGCGGGCGGTGAAGGACGGGGCGGCGGAGATCGGCTTCGTCGAGGGGCCGCTGCAAGACCCGTCCCTCAGCGTGGAGCCGGTGGCGGCGGACCAGATGGTGATCGTGGTGCCGCCGGACCATGAATGGGCCAATGGCGTGGCGTTGATGCGCGAAGACCTGCCGCGCGCGGGCTGGGTGTTCCGCGAGGCAGGCTCGGGCACACGGGATGTCTTTACCCAGGCGTTGGGCGACATGGTGTTACCGGTGACGCTGACACTGCCGACCAACGAGGCGGTGCGCGCCGCGGTGGAGGCCGGTGCCGGCGTCGCCGCGCTCTCTTTGCTGGTCTGCGCCCGCAGCTTGGCCGCCAGGGCCCTGGCGCGGGCGAATTTCCCGCTGCCCGCACGCATGTTCTATGCCGTGCGCCACCGGGAGCGCTACCACCCGAAAGGCGCGGCGGCCCTGCTGGAAATGGCACGGGCGGCTTAAGGATGCATTTAGTCCACGGCGGTCCCTCGCACTCGCCCCCAAACAGCCAAGACTGGGACGAAGCCTTGACGTATACCAACGACCAGCTCGGGTCGGCTAAGGAATGGCGGCTTTCCGGGCAGGGCATTAGAGAAACAGTCAGGCAGGTTCGGCCCCCACCTGCCATCGGTGCGTTCGATAGATAATCGAGGGGCGAAGTTCTTCACGACACTCACCAGCCGGTCACCACCATTCACTGAATTGGCGTGTAGTACATCAGGTTTTTACCCTAACGTGCACTCGTGTTGACTGTGTTTGGAGCGTGCGCACAAAAACACGCGGCTTGCCTATCTACAAGGCTCTGTTTTACCCGGAGTTTCCTTCATTTGCCACGTCGCCGATCAGGCCCAAAGCCTGACGACTGACCAATTAATCCTTTTTGCGAAGCCGAGATATATCTATATAATTGATATTTTTAGTTATTTTCTGGTTGCGGGGGCCAGATTTGAACTGACGACCTTCAGGTTATGAGCCTGACGTAGATTAAAGTTCTCCAATTATATTCTTGGCCTTTTAAATACTGTGAGACAATTACCCTAGAAACTACACTTAAAAATCCGGCCTTTTTTCGTTTTTCACCCCAAAATGCCCTAATTGCGCCGGCGAAGTCGATAATGGCCTCATCAGAGACCGACTGCCTTCAGTTCCTCGTAATTCAGCATTTAGCGCCAGAAAAACTACCCTCGGTTCGCCTCCTTCGTCAGTATACGCCGTAAGGCTTTCACGATAGCGGGTCACAATTTGCGTAAGCGCTGAAAGCGCCAGTGTTTCCGGATCGCGCGCAGCGTGGATCGTCCCGATTGGCCCCACGATGCGCTTGAGCGCCGCGGACGGCACGCCGCGCGCGGCCAGCGCGTCCAGGCGCCGTGCATGCGTGGCGCGGCTGCCCATCGCGCCGATGAAGAACGGCGCCTGTTCCAGCGCCTGCAACAGCAGCTCGGTTTCCCTGTCGTGGTCGTGGAGCAGCATTACCACAGCCGTGTACGGGTCCGCGTGCAAATGCGCGGAGCGTTGCCGCCCTGCCAGCTCCCATGCCTCGGCACCGGCCTGCGCCGCAGCCATGGCGGTCATCTTCTCAGGGCTCAGTACCGTCACGTCCGCACCGAAGCAGACAGCCAGCCGCGCCAAGGCGCTGGTCTCCGCCCCCTGGCCGACAATGATGAGCCGCAGGTCTGGCATGTGCTGCACGAGGAATAGGTCGTTGCGCCAGCCCGAAGCTGCGCCCTTGCCTCCCGGCTGCACCAAGAGGGAGCCATCCCGCCCCAGCAGAAGCGCCACCGGCTGGCGCGCTTCGAGCAGCTCGTACGCCTGTAGGATCGGCGCCGCAGACGCGACGGGGGAGACCAGCACATCCATGCCGCCGCCGCAGGGCAGTCTCATATCGATGAAAGGCGAGCCCTGGCCATACCGCAACAGCTCGGCCTGCCCGGCAGCGATGACCCGCCGCGCCTCGCCGATGATTGCCGCCTCCACACAACCGCCGGAAAACGAGCCGGCGGCGCCCCCCGTTTCGCTCACCGCCATCTGTGTCCCGGCTTCCCGGGCGGAATGGCCGATGATGCCGGTGACTGTCAGCAGCGCCGCCTTCTCCCCGCGCGACGCGGCATCCAGCAAAAACCGGAAAACGAGCTTTGCATTTTTCAACACTAGCTCCTTTTTGCTTTTCGAAGGCAGCATATCCTCAAATGAATTGAGGATAACACCGCATTTCGGCAATATTCCGAAAATTGCCGCGCATGCCGAAATTCCAGGAGATGGGCATGATCGACGCCGGACGCGTAGCCGCCGTTCTGCTCGCGGCGGGCGGTCGCACGCGCTTTGGGGCAGACAAGCTTTCATGGCCGGTGGGCGGCGCCCGCTTGGGCTGTACGCCGCACGGGCCCGTTTGGCGTTGCCCTTCGGCATGCGCATCGCCGTCACGCCGCCGCGCGGCATCCGGTATGATGATCCCGGTTTCATCAGGATGAAAAACGATCATCCCGAACTCGGCATGGCCCAATCGATCCGGCTCGGGGTCGGCGAGGCCCATAGGCGCGGGGCCGATGCCGTTCTTATCGTGCTGGCCGATATGCCCTTCGTGCCGTCCGCGCATTTTGCCGCTCTTCTGGCTCGGTATCGGGACGGAGCGTCGATCATCGCCTCGGAAGCAAGTCATCCGGGGCCTCCGGTGTTGTTCGGGCGAAGCTGGTTCAGCCGCCTGGCCGCTCTGGAGGGAGACAAAGGGGCCGGCGCCTGGCTGGCCGGCGCGCAGACCGTTGCCTGCGAGCCGCGCTGGCTTCTCGACATCGACACAAAGGCCGATCTCGCCGCGTTCTAGCTAGCCCATGGCCTCCGCAACCGCCCGCCGGGCCATGACGCCGACCAGATGAGCCCGGTAAGCGGCGCCCGCGTTGATGTCAGACAGCATCCAGGCCGGATCGACGGATACGGCCTCAATCGCGCCCGGCGAGAAATCCTTGGCCAGCGGCGCCTCGAAACCGGGAACGCGAAAGACCGACGGAGCGGCGCCGGTCACCGCGACGCGGACGCCGCCAGTGAACCGGGCCACAAACACGCCCGCCAGCGGAAAGCGCGACGCCGCAGAGCGAAACCGGACGTACCCCGCCGCAAGGGGAACGGGAAAGCGCACGGCGGTAATCAGCTCGCCCGGTTCCAGGGCGGTTGTGAAACTGGCGATAAAGAAATCGTCGGCGGTAATCTCCCGGCGGTCCGTGACGATCGTCGCGCCGAGTCCGAGTACGCCAGCCGGGTAATCAGCGGCGGGGTCGTTGTTGGCGAGTGACCCGCCGATCGTGCCGCGATTGCGAACGGCCGGATCGCCGATCCCGACGACGAGAGCAACAAGGGCGGGCAATGTTTCGCGGACAAGGACTGAGGACGCGACCGCCGCATGCGTGGTCATGGCGCCGATCTCTATCGCGTCGCCGGTTTTGCGGATTCCGTTGAGATCCGGCACGGCGGAAAGGTCGATAAGCGCCACGGGCACAGCCAGGTTGTGCTTCATCATCGGCAGCAGGCTCATGCCGCCCGCAAGGAAGCACGTCTGCTCCCGGGCCAGAGCGACGGCCCCGGATACCGACCCGGGGCGGAAATAATCGAACGGCTTCATCGGCCTCGCCTCATCGCCATCGTCATTTGTCTCGGGCGGCCCGCATGGCCTGGGCGCCGGCGAACACCGCAGCGACAATGTTCCGGTAGCCGGTGCAGCGGCAGATATTACCTTCGAGTTCGCGGCGTATCTCCGCTTCATCGGCCTCCGGCCTGTGGCTGGCGATGTCCACGGCGCGCATGATCATCCCGGGCGTGCAAAAACCGCACTGCAACCCGTGGTTCTCTTTAAAGGCGGCCTGCATCGGGTGGAGGTCTTTGCCGTTTGCGGCCAGGCCTTCGATCGTCGTGACCGCGTGCCCGTCGAGCGACACGGCCAGCAGCGTGCAGCTTTTTACCGAGACGCCGTCGAGCAGGATCGTGCAGGCACCACACTGGGTCGTGTCGCAGCCGATATGCGTGCCGGTAAGGCGTCGCATCTCGCGGATCCATGCCGCCGCAAGGAGATGGGGCTCGACATCCTCTTGCACGGCGACGCCATTCAAGGTGACGCTGATCTTCATGCGCTGGTGGTCCTAGCTGATAACTCGGCGCCGCCCGCGGAAATGACTTTCCAAATATCCTCCGGCCGCGCCGGCATCTGCAGCTCCCTGGCGCCGGGAAAGGCGGAGAGCGCGTCGGCGATGGCGTTCATGACGGTCGGCGGCGCGGCGCTCGCCCCGGATTCCCCGCAAGCCTTGGCGCCGAAGATGTTCGTCGCCGACGGTAGGCCGTTGTCGACCCAGTCCAGGGCCGGGATCTCCGATGCGCGAAGCAGCGCATGATTGAAACTGGATGTCGCGAGCGGGTGCTGCAACGCCTCCGGCGTGGGTGCGAGTTCGGCGAGGGCCTGACCGATGCCCATCGCGACACCGCCCTGCACCTGCCCCTGGACATTGGCCGCATCAATGACATGCCCGAAATCATCCACCCCTGTGTAGCGGACGATTTCGACGGCGCCCGTCTCTGGATCGATCTCGACCTCGCAGGCATGGCACCCGTTCGCGCTGCTCCCGTAATGCAACGCCGCCTCTCCTTCGTTGTCCAGCTGACCAGGATAACGCGAAACGAGGTCCGCAAAGCGGACCGTGCGTAGCGATCCGGCCGCAGAAAAAACGCCTCGATCGAACTGAACGGTCTCGGGCTGGACGTTCCATGTCTGCGCCATGAGGGCGCGCGCCTTCGCGATCACGATGTCGACCGCCTGCTTGATCGCGACCGAGCTCGTCAGCGTCGATTTCGAACCGCCAGTGCCGCCGCCGATCGGCAGAGCGTCGCTGTCTCCTTCCCGGACAGTAATTGCATCCGCCGCAAGGCCCAGCGTTTCGGCCACATAAAGCGTGACGGGGCGGGCATGGTCTTGGCCGGAGGACTGCGTGCCGATCGTGACGGCCACCGTTCCGTCCGCGCCGAACTTCAGGGCGGCGCATTCGTGCGGCAGGCCGCCCGGCGTGATGGCGGCGGCCACCTGCAACCCGCCATTAGCCTCCAGGTAGTGGGCGAATCCAAAACCACGCAGGCGACCGCGCGACGCGGCTTCCGCGCGGCGCTGTGCGAAACCGGCACGGTCGGCGCGCTCCAGGCAGATCCGCTGGTTGTCGAGAAACCGTCCGCCGCCGATGGGCAGGCCAGTCACGGCCGTAAACGGCGCGGTTTGCGAATCCGGCAGGTTGCGCGCGCGCAGCTCGGCGGGGTCGATCCTGAGTTCAGCGGCGGCGCGGTCGATGAGGCGCTCGAGCACATAATTCGCCTCTGGCCGCCCCGCGCCGCGATAGGCATCCACCGGCACCTTGTTAGTGAAAATGCCGCGGACGTGGATTTCAATCGCCTGGAAACGGTAGGCGCCTCCCTGAATCGGCGCGCCCACGCCTGTCGCGGTGATCGGCGTCAGCTGCGAGAAATATGCGCCGATATCCACCGTCGGATGTACGGAAAGCGCGAGGAAACGGCCGTCTTCATCAAGGGCCATGGCCGCTTCGGTTGTGTGCCCCCTGCCCTGCGTGTCCGAGAGAAAGGCCTCGCGGCGGGTCGCGGTCCAGCGGACAGGGCGGCCGACCATGCGCGCCGCGAGCAACACCAGCGCATGTTCGGGATAGGCATAGATCTTCGATCCAAACGCGCCGCCGAGATAGGGCGAAACGACCCGCAGCTCGCCGTCCGGCAGTCCCAGGGCACGCGTGAGGCCGGCCCGGACAAAATGAACCCCTTGGGGATTCGACACCAGGGTCAGCTTGCCGGATTGCGGATCATGCAGCCCGATCGCGGCGCGCGGCTCGATCGGGTTCGGGACAAGGCGGGGAATCGAGAGATGGATCCGTACGGTATGCGCCGCCCGGTTGAACAAGTCCCGGCACAAGGCGGGATTCCCGAATTGCCAGTCGAAGGCGACGTTATCGGGGGCGGCATCCCAGATCGGCATGCCCAAGGCCCCGGCGCGCGGCTCCACGTATTCGGGCAGGAGTTCGTAATCGACCTTTACTAGTTCCGCCGCCTCACGCGCTTGCTCCGCCGTTTCGGCGACGACGAAGGCCACGCCGTCACCGACATGGCGCACGCGTCCGGCAGCAAGGACCGGACGGTCGACAGGCAGTGCCTCGGTGCGCCCATAAGCCGCGGGCGGTATGACACAAGCGATCGGCTTGGCCATGCGGGCCACGTCCTCTCCCGACAGCACGGCGAGCACGCCCGGCGCCCCCCGGGCCGCCGACGCGTCGATGGCCCGGATGCGTGCATGCGGATGCGGCGAACGCACAACGACGCCGACGGCCTCGCCCTCGAACCGGACATCATCCACATAGATCGCGCCGCCCGTGATCATCTTCCCGACATCCCTGGGCAGGGGCCCGAGATTCCGTGCGAAGGCATCTCCCGGCGGCATCGCCACAGGTATCGTGGCCGGGCTGCCCGGAGCCGTTCCTGCCTCGGCCCTGTCTGCAAGCCCGCCGGCGGCGGACGTGAGGAGGCCAGCGCCTGTAATCGCGATCACCTGCCGACGGCTTAGCTCAGTCGTCATCGCCCGACATTTCCATCATGCCTCATCCACGACTTGTCACGCGTGATTTGGCGCAAAACGCCATTTTTTAATACAAAAATCAAACAAAACAAAAAATGCAACATAATTTCATCTGCGCTGGCGGGGCAAAGCTGGAGGAGTTGAGAAAAACCCGCCTATCATGGCATCGTTTTGGGAGACCGCCCGGCCATGACCCTTAACGCCTTGCCCGCACCGGACTGGGCCGCCCGTGCTTGGCGGCTGGCCACCGGCCTGCTCGCCTTCGACCCGCGCCGCCTTCGCTGGGCGCTGGCGCTGAGGACCGTCATGGCCCTGGCCTTGCCGCTCCTGGCCGCCCACGCGCTCAAACTGCCGCTTCTCGTGTGGGCCGGGCTTGGCGCCTACCTGCTCGCGATCGGGGACAGTGTCGACGACGGCGACCGCGCCCAATTCCTGCGGATTATCGCGGGCGCAGCCCTTGGCGGGCTGGCGCTTACGACCGGCGTGCTGGCGGGCGCCAACCTCGCGGCGGCTCTGGCGGGGATGCTGGGCTGGGGGCTCGTGACCGGAATGATGGGCGTCTATGGCAACGCCTTCGCTTCCATGTCCCTGCCCATCGCGTGGGCCTATGTGGAGCTGGGACTGCCAGCCTCCACGCACACGCTGCCCTACGCGTTAGCTATGGGCGGGGCCTTCATGCTGGGCGGGGTATTGACGCTGACGCTGACATTAGCGCTGCGCTTGGGCGGTCCACTGGCGCCGGTCAGGGCGCAGACGGCGGCATGTTTCCGGGCGATCGCCGGTTATCCGGAGGCGGACCGGACAAAGCGCCTGGCCCCTCCCGAACAGCATGTGCGCGGCGCCATCGCCGAGGCCAGACGCCTGGCCGCACAGGCCCGGCAGAGCATGACCGGCCCCAGCCGCGCGAATCAGCGGGCGCTGGTGCTGATCGAAGTCGCCGACCGCCTGTATTCCCTCACCGGCGCCCTGCGCGAGACAGGCGAACCCCTCGCTCCCGCCTGCAAGACCACGCTGCTTGTCATTGCGCGGTTCCTCGAGGGCCAGGCGCAGCCGGAAGACCTCCGGCGGCTGCAAGCCGGGCTGGACGATGAAATTGCGACAGGCGCCCCAGAGGGCAAGACCAGCATGCTGGGGCGGCGGATGATCCAGGAGCTTCGCCTGGCGCTCAGCGTAGCCCTCGATGATGAACGCCCCGCATTTCCGAACGCGCTGGCCCCGCCCGCGCGGCGCTTTGCGGCATTGCTCTCTCCCCTCGCCGCCAATCTCAACCGCGAGTCCATAACGGCGCGGCACGCGCTGCGCTTCGCCCTGGTCACCTCCGCCGCCGTTGCGGTATTCTGGGTCTTTCCTAAGCCGTTCGGCTACTGGGTGCCACTCACCGCGACCGTCGTGCTGAAGCCATCCGCGGGCATGACGCTGGCGCGGGCCGTGCAGCGCGCGGCGGGGACGGCGGTCGGCATAGTGGTGGGGCTCGCCTTGCTGCCTCTGCTGCCCGGCGCCGCCCTCAAGTTCACGGCCGTCATCGTGCTCTTTTTCTGGATGATGGCCGTGCTTCCCCTCAATTACGGCCTTGCGGTGTTTTTCTTATCGGCCGGGCTCATTCCATTCGAGCATGTTCTGACGCCGGGCATTCACGCGGCCATCGGGACGTACCGGCTGATCGCCACCGCGATTGGCGCGGCCCTGGCGCTGATTGGCGGCCATGTCCTCTGGCCGACCTTCGAGCGGCAGGAACTCCCCGACACGCTACACGGCTGCATCGCGGCCATGGCCGCCTATGCGGACAACGTCCTCGGCGCCGCGCTGGGCGATGCGGCGGGCGACCCGCAGGTGCAACGCCGGCGCGCGGGACTGGCGCTTTCCAATCTCCAGGCGGGGATCCAGCGGTCCCTGATGGAGATCGGCGGCGACATGGAGGCCATGACGACGATCCTGCGGGCTTCCGTAGCACTTCAGCGGCTCAGCAACACGTTGAACATGCTGCTCCAGGCGGCGCCGGAAATTGCCCGCTCAACCCCAGCTCTCACGGCCTTCCGCGCCGCCTTCGTCGCGGCGCTCGCCAAGCCGTGGCAGCAGGAGCCGCCAGTTACGGTCTTGCAGGCGGATATTCCGTTCGGTGATCATTCGCCTGAAGGAGAGGTGCTGGCGATGGCGCTCGACCGGCTGACCTCCGCACTGGAGATGCTGCACGATGCCGGCGTCCGGCTGAAGGATATGTGAGGGGCGCGTATCGGCTGCATCAACATTGGCCTTGAGCGGCGCGCCGAGGAAATCGACCGCACGGACAACGAGGCGGACGTCGAGAGTGTGCTCCCAAGGGCTCCGGAGCTTGGCTATGAGGCATTGATACGCGAACGGCCGCACATTGGCGGCCGTTGACGATTGATTTAATTTGAATTTCTCGTTGCGGGGGCACGCAACCACCGAGAGTTAGCTACCTTAAGAACTTCCTGTTGACGGCGCCGTCAGCATCCAGTCGACCGCTGAAATTGGCTGCTTCGCGCCCGTCACGGTCGCTTAGCCTATCGTCGCCGCTTCTCCAAGGCAGACGCTCCTTCCAAAGGTTTTGGGGACCAGACGTAGGGGAAGACCAGCGGTGCGTAATTGAAGCAGACTGTGTAAAACTCTGCGCCGCAACGGGAATGAGTAAGCTTCGAACCGCCAAAGCCTTTCCGTTAACATGACGTTGAGTAAAACACGTGAATGAAGAACTTATATTGCCATCAAGCCCCGTGCATTCGAGTTTTCACACAGTCTGTAAGATTTTTGCAGCGGGACCAGTTTCTCCCTTAAGGGAGATTCCAACCATCGATCCCAAATTTTCAGCTCAGTACTGGCGGCGGAAAGCCTGGATCGCGCTGTAGGTGCTGGCAGTTTGAAAGGAAGGGGGGCGCCTAGACGCCTCCCTTCCTTCCTCAATTTTTTATGACCGGCCGAAGCGTAGCGGTGCTCATAGGAGGACCGCTCGCTAGCGGCTGGTGTGCGATAGCACGAGAGGCTCGCGTTCGTTGGCCGCTTGGCAAACCCGGTCACGCCCCTTCCGCTTGGCGCGATACAAAGCCCGGTCGGCAGCCTCCAGCAGGTCTGAAGGTGTCATTTGGTTGGCCTCTGGCGGCAGGGAGGCAACGCCAAGGCTGACCGTGACGACGCCGTTAGGCCGCTTGGCATGTTTCAGCCGCAACTCGCGCACTCCAGTCAGTAAGCGGTTGGCGACCGCATGTGCGACGCGGGCGTTCGTGTTGGGGAGCAGGATGACGAATTCCTCGCCGCCATAGCGGCTAACTACGTCGCTCGATCGACAGGTTGCGAGAAACACGTTGGACAGCGCCTGCAGGCACTTGTCACCCGCCGGATGACCGTAAAGGTCATTGTAGGCCTTGAAGTCATCGGCATCGATCATGATCAACGAAAGGTCCCGGCCGTTCTTGGTTGCCCGGTCGAAATGCCCCTGCAGACTTTCCTCGAAATGCCGCCGGTTGGCGACGCCGGTCATGAAGTCACTGCGGGCCGCCTGGCGGTGATGCGTGTCGGAGAGTTCCTTGCTCAGGGCGATCAGCCCGAAGGCGAGCAGGATGGTGAAGATCAGGGCGCCGATCATGATCGGCACGATCCCCGGCATGGCGCCGAACGAGGTGTTGCCGGTGTGGACATGAAACAGTAGCGGGAGCGCACGCCACAGGTTCGTCACGGCCTGGAAGCCGAACAACAGCAGCAGCCAGGCGCGGATGATGCGCCCCCCCGGTCCCATCAGCCAGATTTCCCGCATCGTCACCAGGATCTGCGCCACGATCATCAGCCCGCTGGCGGCAATCCGCAGATCGATATTGCCGCGGAAGGTGGGGATGAGGCACAGCAGCAGCCAGATCGCCGCCGGCACGACGATCAGCTTTCGTCGGGGCGGGCGCAGGCGCAGGGTCCGGCAGCCGCTCCAGGTCATGCTGTAAGAGAGGAACACCAGCGCGTTGCCAAGGGTGATCGCGGGCAAAAATGGCAGTACCACACGGCCGACCATGCCGAGAGAGAACAACGCGCAGGCGGCCGTCATCCACAACAGGACCTTCTGGCTTCGGTCCTGCAGCCACATCGGCACGCAAGCGGCCCCTAGCAGCGACACAACCAGCAGCATGGCAAGCAATAGAGTTTTTGGGTCCAGGGTCATCATGTAACTTCGTTGCAAGTAGCCCTAACGGGCACCGAGCCGCTCTTAGTCTACAACAAAAAATTGCACAACGTTAACATTGTTCGACTGTAAGGATGCCGCCGAGCGGTGAAGGGCGCCTAAGGAACCTCTGATCAAGTTTCTCTCGCTCTGCCCACGGAAGGCCGGATAGACTTTTCCAGCGGTCAGCAGGGAATGGCAACGATGCGGCAAATGACGTTGGCAGCGGTTGGATTTGAGCGTTACCGCAAACCGACCCGGCGGGCTGCGTTTCTGGACGAGATGAACCGCGTCGTCCCGTGGCGGGAGTTGTGTGCTTTGATCGAGCCTGTCTATCCGAAGGCTGGCAAGGGCCGTCCCCAGTTGGCCTGGAGCGGATGCTGCGCATCTACTTCCTGCAGCAATGGTTCAACCTATCGGACCCGGGGGCGGAGGACGCGTTGTATGATTCGTCTACGATGCGCCAGTTCGTGGGCATCGACCTGGGCCGCGAGCCGGTGCCGGACGAGACCACGCTCTGCAAATTCCGCCACCTGCTGGAGCGGCACGATCTGGGGGCGGCGGTGTTCCAATGCGTGCACGAGCACCTGGAACAGCATGGCTTGAAGCTGTCTGCCGGCACGATTGTTGATGCCAGCATCATTCACGCACCAAGCTCGACGAAGAACGCCGCGCAAGAGCGGGACCCGGAGATGCACCAGACCAAGAAGGGCAACCAGTGGTACTTCGGGATGAAGGCGCATATCGGCGTGGATAGCCGGAGCAAGGTGATCCACTCGGTGGTGGCGACGGCGGCCAACGTGGCAGATGCGACGGTGCTGCCCGATCTGTTGCATGGCGAGGAGACGCGGGTATGGGGCGATCAGGCGTATCGGGGGCAACGCGCCGTGATCCGTGAACATGCACCGAATGCGCGAGACTTTACCAACCGGCGCTATCGGCACCGCGGCGTGGTGAACGCGGCCGAGAAGGCCCGCAACCGCACCAAGTCGAAGGTGCGGGCCAAGGTCGAGCACTGCTTTGGCGTGATCAAGCGGGTATTCGGTTTCGTGAAAGTCCGACACCGCGGGCTGAACAAGAACGCGAACCGGCTGTTTGTGGCCTGCGCGCTGAGCAATCTGTTCATCGTGCGCCATCGATTACTGCGCCTTCAAGGGGCGTAGTCCGTCCAACACGCCGCCAAGAATTAAAAAAGCCCCGCGGATTGGCGCGGGTCAGTCCGTCTTGGTGGTAAATGGGACGATCCGGACCGTCAGAAGCAGGTGGATCAGAGGTTCCTTAGATTACGGTCAACGGGAAGGCAGTGATCAGCTGCTCGTATAGCTACAAAGTTGAACGGCAGGTGGAGGTTAGAGGGTTGGAACACGATGACGACGAAACGGGTGCAACTACCGCCTGCGTCGAGGCGCAATCCCTTAGAATTGGGCTGAAGGATTCGGAAGTCATTCGAGAAGAGGTGGAAGCGCTTGGGGCAAAGATTCGCGATCTCGTGTTGTACCAACCGCCGATCAAGCTTCTCGGCTACCTGATGGCCCAGTTCCACATGGCCATGATGCCGTGTTCAGCCGGCTCAGAAGACGAGGCCCGCCCGAACAAGGACGCAATCAAGACCTTCCAGTTCGCCCTAGAGTATGTTCATGCCGTCTGGAGTTGCCACAGCGCCTTGCCCCCTGAACAAGCTCCTTTCGACGAAAATGCAGCTGGTGAACTCATGAATGCGCTCGTACAGCTTGAGGAAAAGACCATGCTGTACATCATCGCCGGCTCAGAAAATCAGACGGAACTTCATGCAAAATTGACCTGGACGTTGATCAGATGGCATCGTTATCAGGTACTGGAAGAGGAGTTTTTTCGGTTCGTTCTTGAACCCCATGATGCAGCATTGCGTGAAGCCTACGGTGTTGGTTTTGAGGAAATCGCTTCGGGAATTCAGAGCATCGCCGATACATTCAGAACCGGCTTCGGCAGCGCAGCCAACAAGCTTGTGGCGCATATGGACAAATCTTATCAGAAGGCAGAGGAGACTGGAGAAAGCCTTGAGAGGATACTCGGGTGCCTCAAGGCGGAGGACAACTCCTTCACGTCTGAAATGTCGGGAGTTTTCCATGACATATTCTTCGGGGGCGTCTGCAATCTAAGCCGTCATGCCAAGCTACCTCAGCTGGTGCTTGAAGATCTCTCTTACGAACCCGGTCAGAACAAGGACTTTTTCGCAAATGGGCCGTTTTCTGGCACTCCCATGCGAACGCTTCCGGCACGGATCAGACCAGGGATCAAACTTGGCGATGAATTCTACGCTACAGACGGCCAGTTCGTGCGGGATTCGGCCTATCGAGCGATTCAGTGGGGGCTGTGGAAGCGATTGCCCTACCGTGATGAATGGTTGACGCGGCAAGCCCGCGCCATCGAGCGCGCATATCCCACCATTTTTTCAGAGCAGTTAAGGGGTGCCTGTACGCTTGGGAGCGTCCGCTACCGTGACATGCACACCGATCAGTGGGTCGAGACTGACCTTTTGATCATGCTTGCGGATACGCTGTTCGTTATCGAGGCAAAAGCTGGCGTCATGCCGACGCAATCTCCCGCTACGAATTTCGCGAGTCACGAGCGTGTCATTCAGGGCCTGATTGTCGAGGCCTACCAACAGTGCAAACGGTTCCTAGACTACCTTGATAGCGCACCCAAGGCCACGTTGTACAAACTCGTAGATGGCGAATATGTCGAAACCGCCCGCATCCGTAAGGATCAGTTCCGATTGATCCTTCCGATTGGCCACACAGTCGAGGCCTTCACGCCCTTCTCCGCCATGGCCAAAGAGCTGCCAGAGGTGGAGCCTATTCTTGGCGAATACCCCTTTATATCGATGTCTGTCGATGATCTGTTTGTGCTGCGTCGCTTTTTGCCAACGACTGGACGCTTGCTTCACTATCTGGAGGTGAGACAACAAGTCGCCAGCCTCAAAGGCGCGTTGCTCTTTGATGAGATTGATCACCTTGGCGCATATATCACCAGAAATCGGTTCGACATGGATATCCGCGAGCAACTGAAGGAGGCGGATGAGGTCGTGTGGGATAGCTACAGCGACAAGGTAGACCATCACTTTGAAGGGGAGACTTGGCAGACAACTCCCCCACCATCACAGCCCCTACCGACGGCGCTTGCCGGCGTGCTCAAAGCACTTGACGAATTGCGGCCTCCGAATTGGCTTCGCTTTGATAGCAAGTTACGAAACTACGACCAAGAAACCAGGCAAAACATCGGGCGATACCTCGATCAACTCCTACCTACACTGGCGAAGCACGCCCGGCGCCGATTCCAGATTGGCGAGGATGCCCCCCTACAAATTTGGCTTTGCAGAGAGAACGCGATCCCGTCCTCGCAAGAGATACAATTTCAAGCCCAAGTGGGGTGCCTTACCGTCGAAGCTTCGGAAATTCAGACTATGCTTATTGCCTTCAACAAGCTTGAACAGATCACTAGCCTTCGCTGTGACGCATACCGTGCGCCCATTGTCATTCAGAGTGATTATGAAGAGGTCTTCAAGGAGGCCGAGCGGCAGCGTGCTCGAATGATCAAGATAAGCCTGGGGTAAGCGACCACTTACACGTCAACTTCCTGTCCGCTTTGTACATCTCGGATTCGAAAATCTGTCAGTCCGCTTTGCGGCCCAATGCGGTCGGTGCTCGCCTCTAACCTGGATATAGCATAACCGCCATGACTCCGGCTACATCTTTGGTGCGATCTGCCCGCAGCGCGGCGTTGGGGCTGCGATCATCACGCGTGGCGCAAACACCGGGATGATGAACTTGCACTTGGCCGAAATCAGCACGCAAGTGGCACCGGGTGCCCACGCCGTGCTGATTTGCGATGGCGCCGGCTGGCATCAGAAGGGCAAGCTCTTGCACATGCCCGAGAATATGACCTTGCTGCCCCTGCCGCCCTACAGCCCTGAATTGAACCCCATGGAAAACGTCTGGGACTATCTTCGGCAGAACAAGCTCTGCGCCAAGGTCTGGGACAAATACGACGATATCGTGGATGCCTGCAAAACCGCATGGAATTGGTTCATCGCCGATCCAGACCGCATCAACTCAATCGGTAGCCGCGATTGGGCGTGTGTCAGTCTTTAGGCGGATCGGTATCAGTCCCTTTAATAGCGGACAACAACGCTTGCGCCTGGCCAACGGCACCAAAGATACCGCCCTCTGTGGTGATGGTCGCCAATGCGGCGCGGTGGTTCTCCTCCTCGGTAGCGGCGCACAGATCGCCTACCAGCAGACACTCATAGCCGCGGTCTGTACCGTCACGCAGGGTGGAGTGCACACACACATCGGTTGTGAGGCCACACAGGATGAGATGCCGTACGCCGCGGCTCACCAGAATGCGCTCCAGATCAGTGGCGGTGAAGGCCGAATAGCCCGGCTTGTCGATCACCACCTCGCCCGGCAGCGGTGCCAACTCGGGCACAATCTCCCAGCCCGGCTCGCCGCGCACCAAAAACCGGCCCAAAGGCCCCGACGCGCCTATGCCCGGCCCCAGCCGGCGCGAGCGCCACGCCTTGTGGGCGGGCAGGTCGCTCAAATCCGGCCGATGTCCCTCGCGTGTCTGCACCACCAGCCCACCCCAAGTGGCAACGGCGGTACGCAGCGCCTTAATACCGGGAATAAGTCCGCGCGCCGGCGCCGGGTCGTAGCCCAGTGAGGCGATATAGCCCTGGTCGTCAAGAAAGTCGCGCTGCATGTCGATGATGAGCAGCGCTGTGGTGTCTGGCCGCAGATGTCCATCATGCGGCCAGGGATACGGCTCGGCGGAAATGAACATCTTACGCGGCGGAGAGGGCCTGCAGGGCGGAGAGGTCGCTGACGATGCCCGAGGTGGCGCGGATCCGCTGCGTGATCTCCCGCTTATAACACAGGAATTCAGGAGCCAATTTAAGATCCTGCGAGCGCGGGGGCAGGTTGATGTTCCACACGCTGTCTACGTGGCCAGGGTTGGGGGCCAGCACCACCACGCGGTCGGCCAGATACACGGCCTCCTCCACATCATGCGTGACGAACAGGATGCCACAACGCTCGCTTTCCTTCACATGCAGGATGAGGTCGTGCATCACTTCGCGGGTTTGCGTGTCCAGCGCGCCAAAGGGCTCGTCCATGAGCAGAAATTCCGGCTGGGCCATAAGCGCGCGGGCAATGGCCACACGCTGACGCATGCCACCCGAAAGCTGGGCGGGGCTAGAATCGCGCACGCGCGTGAGGCCCATCAGGTCGATGAGCAGATTGGCCCGTCGTATGGCCTCGCCTATACCAGCGGTGGTCTGGTTCTTGCGGTACGCCTTCAACCCACGACAGAAACGCACGTTCTCGCTCACGCTCAGCCACGGGTACAGGCTGTAATCCTGGAACACCATGGCACGGTCACGCCCTGGCCTGGTAATCTCGCGGCCATCAATGTGCACCGCACCGGCGCTGTGCGTCTCTAGCCCGCCGATTATGCGCAGCAAGGTGGATTTGCCGCAGCCCGAGGCGCCCACCAGCGCCACGAACTCTCCGCTCTCAACGCTGAGGTTGATGTCGGCGAGGGCCTCGAATTTGTCGAAACGCTTGCAGAGCTGGGAAACAGCGAGCGTACTCATGGCGGTTCTCCTTACTTGCGGGCCCAGGGGAAGAGCTTGCGGTGAATGAAGCGCAGCGTCTGGTCAGTGATGAGGCCGATCAGCCCGATGACGATGATGCCCACAAAGATGCGGTCGGTTTGCAGGAAGCGCTGCGCCTGCATAATGGCATAGCCCACGCCGGAATTGGCCGCGACCAGCTCGGCCACCACCAGATAGGTCCAGGCAAAGCCCAGAGTGAGACGCAGCGTGTCGAAAATGCCCGGCAGCGCCGAGCGCAGCAGAACCTTGTGTACCAACTCGGCATTGGTGGCCCCCAGCGTGCGCGCCGCCTCAATTTGCGACATCGGCACGCGCGAAACATCATCGGAGATCATCAGCACCATCTGGAAGAAGGTGCCAATCCAGATGAGCGCGATCTTGGAGGGCTCGCCAATTCCCGCCCACAGCAGCACCAGCGGCATAAAGGCCACGGCGGGCAGGTAACGCGAGAACTCCATCAGCGGCTCAAAGAAGGCGCGCACAGGCATGAAGGCGCCGATATACAGACCCAAAGGCACGGCCATCATAGCCGAGAGCGCGAACCCGGCCATCACGCGGTAGATGGAGATGCCGGTATTGCCGACCAGGTCATCGGTTGCAGCCCAGCTCCAAGCCTGCTCGGCCACGTCCACCGGGCCGGGAAGAAACATGGGATCAACGAACCCCGAGGCAGTGAGCCCGAACCACACAACCAACAGGAGCAAAAAGCTGGCCAACGCAACCAGCCGGTAGCTGGTCTTGCCCATGGTGCCGCGCACGGTCCACAGCGGCGCGCGAGCGGGTTTTGCCGTTACGTGAGGGGCTGCGGAAAACGGCTGTGCGCCAGAAAGAATGGCAGGTCGTGATTCGGCCATAGCTTAGCTCCTGTCTCTTTCGCCAATTGTTTCAGCCCTCTTATGGAGGCCAGGGCCTGCGTCTCGTCATCGCGGTAACACAGGCCCGGAGCCACCTCGTCCTCCAAGTTCTCGGTGAGGTCAGCGGCGTCGCCGCACAATAGAATGGGCGCACCCTGCGGCAACTCCACCAGCATGGACATATGCCCGGCGGTATGGCCGGGTGTCTCAATGGCGCGCACACCGGGGACCAGATCGTAATCGCAACAGGCACAGCGCCAGGATTTCACGGCGGCAAAGTCATCGGCGAAATAGGCGTCGTCGGCGGGCTCGCGCGCGGCTTCCAACTCGCGCTCATGCACATGCAGTTCGGCATGGCAGAACTCGTGCAGCCCGCCCGCATGGTCGAAATGCAGATGGCCGAGAAAGACCACATCCACATCCTTCGGGGAGAGGCCGAGTACCGCCAGCCGCGCGGGCAGCCTGTCCTCCTCGCGCATCACCGGCGGCTCAAACGGAAAACCGCCATAAAACCGCTGGCGCAAGGCGGGGTCCTGCAGCTTGCGGTGGTCGCAGCCGACATCATAGAGGATGCGCCCATTCGCCGTCTCGATGAGATAGGCAAGAATGGGCGCGATGATCATCTCGCCCTGGCCGCGATGGCGCGTGGACACCGTCTTCTCGTAGGTGTGCGTGCCGGTGAGCAGCGGCCAGAACTTGCGGACCTGCGTCATTACACCGCCGTGAGGAAGGAGACGCCCACCGCGCCCACGAATTGCGCGGCGCGGTCGCCAGAGGGCGCCACGAAGCCGTAATCCGGGTCGGTCACGCGGCGCAGGCGGTTCTTGTGCCAGGTGGCGAACAGCGACATCGCGGGTAGCACCTGTGTGCGGTCCTCGCCGTAGAGCTTGGCGTGCAGGCTGGGTAAATCGTACCAGGGCACCGCCGGACGGGTATGGTGCGCATTGTGGTAGGCGAAGTTCAGCGTCAGCAGGTCCAGCACCGGGTGCGAGAGCGAAAGCACGTTGGAGTAAGTGTTGGCATGCTCATAGGCGCGGTCGCGCACCAGTTCGGGGGGCGCGGCAGTCAACCCCTTCGACTCATAAACGTCATAGGTGTGCTGAAAGGCGTCCATGAAACGCAGGACGTGCAGGAAGATCATGTAGGCGATCGCGTAAAAGACCAGCGCCTTGGGCGCGAGGCTCGCCAGCACAGCAAAAAACGCCAGGCGCGAGGCCAGCATGATCAGCGCGCGCCGCTTTCGCTCCGCATTCCCGCGCGTGAACTGCGCGGCGAGGACGAAGCCGCGCATCAGCAGTTCGACTGCGGGCACATAGGCCCATTCCAACGCCAGGATGAGCTTGGTCACCCAGCCCGGTTGGCGGCGCAAAAAGTCGCGGTAGGAAAAGGTGACGACATCCAGCCGATCGGCATGGTGGCGCAGATGCTTTTCCTTCAACCCGTCATAGGAGGCAAAGCACGCGCCGGTGAGCCAAGCCATCACCTTGCCAGCGGCATCGTTTTGCGCGGGCTTGGCGAAGATGGAGCCATGCGCGAATTCGTGGATGAAATAGGCGGCTATCACCAACCCATGGGCCACCAGCAGCGTGCCCAGCAGGTTGGCGGCGAGGCTGGGGGCCGTGATGAGCCACAGCCCCGCTCCATACGCCACGGCCAGATAAGCCAGGGCGGCGATATTCGGCGCCGCACCGCCCTTATACCGGAACAGCGCCGATTGGCTCATTTCACACCAGCCTCGGCATTGATGAAGCTGGCGTCATAGGTGTCGGCAATCGGCGGCACCGCCGGGATCTGCCCCTCGGCCTTCAGCAGATCGCCAATCACCGGACCCGACGCCCAGAAGGAGGGCAGTTTGTCGGATTTGGCGAGCACGCCGGGCATCTCGGCCAGAGGCGGGTTCACCACCCCGGCATACTGGGCCTTGGCATCGGCCGCGCCCTCGCCCAGCGCCTTGCCCATAATGGCGTCGGCGTCTTCGGGGTTGGATTTGATGTACTCCTCGCCCTCCACAAATGCCTTGATGAAGGCCGTGATCATGGCCGGGTCGTTCTTGATGCTCTTGGGCGTGACCACTAGCACGTCGGTGATGAGGCCCGGCGCCTGCTTGGAGGAGAACAGCACGTGGAACTTGGTGCCGCCATCCGCCTTTACGATGCCCGTGACGCTCGGCTCGTAGGTTACGCCCACCTTGGTGGAGCCACCCGCCATCACGCCCGGCACGCCCTCGGCGGGGACGTTGATGGATGTGATGTCGTTCTTGGTCAGCCCCACCTGCTTGAGCGCATAGCCCAGCAGGAAGTCCGACGGCGTAAGCGACGCATAGGCCACCTTCATGCCCTTAAGCTGGGAGACCGAAGTAATGTCGTCGGTGGAGACCATGGCATCGGCACCGGCCGAATAGTCGATGGGCATGACTACCTTAAGGTGCCAACCCTTGGCGTTGGTACCGATCACCTGGTCGTAGGTCTCGGTGCCGGCATTCACTTGGCCGGAATAGACGGCCGGCGGAATGGCAGCGGGGTCGTCGAAATTGACCATGTTCACCTCAAGGCCATGGGCGGCAAAGAAGCCCTTGGCGGCGGCGACATAGATGGGCCCGTAGCCAATCCAGGGTACGATGCCGAGATTAACCTTGGTGGTGGCGGCGGCCGACACGGCAGAACCGCCCAGCAGGGCCAAGCCGGCCGCAGCCCCCAGAAGGGCGCGGCGCAGCGGTCGCAGAGTATGAGAAACACCGGAACGACGTGTTGTCATTGTTGCATCCTTACGGCAGCTAAAGGCGATAGAAACAGCGATAACGGCAAAAAACTTAACCAAATAAGACTAAAAAATAACCATATTAGTCCATAACCAGAGTGAACTCGCTAAATTATGCCAAAATTGTAAACATAACCAAGGAGTAGCCAGGGCTCCGCTATCGAAACATCGCTTGCTTTGCCGATTTACTTTCCTTACCAGGAAAGTTATGTCCAGGCGCCCGTCTTTCACGGCCAACATCTCCGATGTCGACATCCGCCTGCTGCGGCTGTTCTCCACCGTCGTCGAGTGTGGTGGCTTTGCCGCAGCCGAAGCGCAGCTGCAAACCGGGCTCTCGACCATTAGCAAGCATGTGAAGGAGCTGGAAACGCGGCTGGGGGTCAAGCTGTGCCGGCGCGGACGCTCGGGCTTTGCGCTCACCGCCCAGGGGCGCGAGGTGCATCTGGCCGCGCAACAGGTGTTTGGCGCTCTCGAAGGCTTCCGGCTGCGCATGAACGGCATCCATACCGAGGTCGTGGGCGAGCTGAATCTGGGCATCATCGACACGTTGCTCACCGACCCCAGCTTCCGTCTGGCGCGCGTGCTGGCCACGCTGAAGCGGCGCGCTCCGCGCGTGCATGTGAATATCTCGGTCGATCCGCCGAATTATCTGGAAAAGGCGCTGCTCGACGAAACGCTGCACGCCGCCATTGTGAGCGTGCGTCAGCGTCTGCCGGGGCTGGATTACCAGCTGCTCTACGGCGAGAGCAACAATCTCTACTGCGCCGAGACGCATCCGCTCTACCCGCGCTGCCCGGACGACGTGACCGCCGATGAGCTGGCGGAGTGCGAGCTGGTGGGCCGCACGTACGCGGCGCAGGAGGAGTTGCGCATGCTGTTGGGCACGCTGCCGCGCACCGCCACCGCCAATGACGTGGAAGGCGTCGCGCTGCTGGTGCTGACAGGCCGCTATATTGGCTATCTGCCTGACCACTACGTGGCGGCCACGCGCTTTGCCCTGCCACTGCGCCGCGTGCTGCCGGAGCGGTTTGGCTACACGGTGGCCATGGAATTGGCCACGCGCTCGCGGGCGCATCACCCGCCAGCTGTGGACAGTCTTCTGGCCGATCTGGCGTTGGAATTCGGCCTGGGCAGCGGATCGCTTGGCGCAAGCGCCAAGTAAACTGGATCAATTTTGCCTTTTTTGGCGGCGCGGCGCTTTTTTAGGCTCGCGACATGACAGACCTTGCCGCCCTCACCGCCGACATCACCGCCACCGCCGCCCTGCCCTTGCCCCAGGCCCGCACCCTGCCCGGGCAAAACACATGGATTGAGCCCGAATCCCCGCATTACGTCCACGCGCATCTGCCCTATACCGCCAAGCTGAAGGCAGAGGTGGCGGATGCCGCCGCGCGCGGCGAGTCGATGCTGGGCTTTCTGCCAATTCCGGGACTCAGCGAGGAACAGCAGGCCGAATGGGGGCTGTTCCTTGGGCATCCATTCTTCATGTTCCTCACCATGCCAGACCGCCTGCTGTGGTACCGGCTGCTGCCGCTGGGCGCTGCCGGTTGCAGACTATGACTCTGGTGAGCCGAGAGACGTTGGACAGCCCTGATATGGAAAGGATGATCGAGGCCGAAACGCCGTTGCTGCGCGACTTCCATGTGGAGGACATGGTCGTGAACAAGGCCGTGCAGGACGGGCTGAATTCGGCCTACGCGGTGCGCGGGCGGCTCTCGCATCTGGAGGAGCCGGTATGGCTCATCCAGCGCTATCTGGCGGCGCGTCTGGCCGGCAGCTACCCCCAAAAAGCGGAGCGCAAGCCCTATTACGGCCCGCGCGCGGCATGAACGCGCTTGAGAAGCCGCTAACCGTGGCCGCACTGGCGGGGCTGTGGAGACGCACGCTGCTATGCACCCCTGGCCTTGAGGACACCACCACGCGCGTGGCCTGGCTGCAGGGGCCGTCGCTGTTTGTGGATTTACGCCAGCCGTACGACCGGCCGGATTTTGCGCATGTCCGGGCGCTGGACGATCTCTCGCACGAGGACTGCCTCTGGCTCGCCCGCCAGCAGGGCTTCGCCGGGGTGTTCGCAGAGCAGGACGGCGTGTTCTGGTGGCACCGCGAGATCGACCTCCAGCCGCGAGCCGCGCAGCCTGATGCGGGCACCCTGTTCTGGGAGGGGAAAACACTGGTCGAGACGGGGCATTTTGCCAACTATCTGGAGCATTGGCAGCGCACGCCCAACTGGCCCGCCACGCCGAGCTGCGCGCTGCGTCTGCGCCGCCGGGCCGATGGCCGTGCCGCGATTTTGGTAAGAGCCGGGGAGGTTTTTATGGTCGCGCGGCCGCGCGCCGTGCCGCTGTCGGGGGGCAACCTCGCCGACGCCGTGGCAGCGACCTCACTGGCCTTGGCACGCGAACTGGTGGATTGCGAGATCTCGCTGGGCGAGGCCGCCACCTGGCGCATCACGCGCTCCAGCCTGCCGTTCCGCGAGGGTGCGGTGTTCAGTCTGGACGGTTGGGACATCGAATACCAGGAAGGGGCGTGCGGCTCATGAGATTCCTCATTACTGGGGCGGCCAGCGGCATTGGCCGCGCCACCGCCCGCGCCGCGCTGGCCGCGGGCCACGAAGTGGCCGGGCTGGACGTCGCCCACCCCGAGCCGGAGATCCCCTGGGTCCGCGCGGACCTCACCCAGCCCGAGCAGGTGAGTGCCGCCGTGACGCAGGCCGCCGTCACCCTTGGTGGGTTCGACACCGTGGTGAACGCCGCCGGGGTGGAGGTCGACGCGCCGCTGGCCGGGCTGGATATCGCGGCGCTCGACCGCATGTTCGCCATCAATATCCGCGGCCCCATGCTGGTGGCCGCCGCCGCCCTGCCGCATCTGACCAAAGGCGGGTGCATTATCAACCTCGCCTCGGAACTCGCCTATCTCGGCCGTGCCGGGGCTTCAGGCTACTGCGCCACCAAGGCTGCCATTCTGGGCCTCACGCGCTCCTGGGCGCGTGAGCTGGGGCCGGATATCCGGGTAAATGCCGTCGCCCCCGGCCCCATTGACACCCCGCTGCTCAATTTCGCCGCCATGCCGCCCGAGATGAAGGCGCTGGAAACCAGCAACCCGCTGCGGCGCATCGGTCAGCCCGAGGAGGTGGCCGCCCTCATCCTATTCCTGGCCTCCCCCGCCGCCAGCTTCATCACCGGACAATGTTTCAGCGCCGATGGCGGCGCCGCCATGCGTTAAGGAGCCCCTAAATGGTCGACAGCGTATTCATGGCTGAGCTTTCCTGGCCGCAATGGCAGGAGAAAGTGGCCAGCGACGCTATCATTTTCCTGCCGCTCGGTGCCACAGAGCAGCACGGGCCGCATCTGCCGCTCAGTGTCGATGTCATCCTATCCACCGCCGTAGCCGAACGGGTGGCACGTGCGGTGGGCGGGCTGGTCGCCCCCACCCTGGCCTACGGCTACAAATCGATGCCGCGCTCGGGCGGCGGGCAGAGCTTCCCCGGCACCACCAGCCTGGACGCGCAGACCTTCAGCCACACCATCCGCGATATTCTGCGCGAACTGGCCACCCACGGCGCGCGGCGCTTTGTGTTGCTCAACGGGCATTTCGAGAACGCCTGGCCCGCCGTGGAAGGTCTGGACCTCGGCTTGCGCGAAATCCGCCGTGACGGCATCGAGGGCGTGACGGCCATGCGTCTGGAATACTGGGACTTTGTTCGCAAGGAGACACTGGACCGCATCTTCCCCGACGGTTTCCCCGGCACCGAGCTGGAACATGCCAGCCTGATCGAGACCTCGCTGATGCTGCTACTGCGCCCGGACCTCGTGGACCTCTCCAAGATCCCGCAGGAGAGTCGCGCAAGCTTCCCGCCTTACGACATCAGCCCCGCCCCGCCGGGTTATTTGCGCGAGAGCGGCGTGCTGGCCGATGCCCGCGGCTCGCGCGCCGAGATCGGCCAATGGCTGCTGGCCGACCATGTGGAGCTGATCAGGGCCGCAGTGCGGAAGGAGTTCGGGCTTTAAAATTACCACGGCGCGGCGATCGGCTCAGGGTTCTGCGGCAGGCAATCTGCGGCGCTTTTATCGGCACATCTTCAGAAAAACCTAACCAGAACCACTTTAAATCGTTATTTTCTTAATTCAGCCCGTTCAATAGACATAGCCGTGGACGCCGGCCTTACCGGCCAAACTCCCTGAAAATTCGCAAAAGGACACTGGGCATGTCAATTGAAAGGGTCGAGACGCTCGTTATTGGCGGCGGTCAGGCCGGCATCGCGGCGAGTGAGCATTTGAGCAAGGCCAGTGTGCCTCATCTTGTCGTCGAGCGGCACCGCATCGCCGAACGCTGGCGCGCGGAACGATGGGACTCGCTGGTTGCCAACGGCCCGGCTTGGCATGATCGCTTCCCCAACAAGCTGTTCACGGCCACCGAGGCGGACGGCTTTGCCCCCGCCAGCGAGATTGTGGACTATCTCGTTAAATACGCTGAAGAAGTTAAGGCGCCCATCCGCGCCGGCGTTGCGGTGACGGCCCTGCGCAAAACCGCTGGGGGCTTTGCCGCCGAGACGCCGCAGGGCCTGATCGAGGCGAAGAACGTGATTACCGCCACGGGGCCGTTCCAGCGCGCGGTCATCCCCGCCGTGGTGCCGGAAGAGGCGGGCATCACACAGCTCCACTCCGCGCATTACCGCAATCCCACCCAGCTGCCGGCCGGCGCGGTGCTGGTTATTGGCGCCGGGTCTTCGGGCGTGCAAATCGCCGACGAGCTGCGCCGCGCCGGACGTCAGGTCTATCTCGCGGTGGGGGCGCATGACCGTCCGCCGCGACGCTATCGTGGCAAGGATTTCGTATGGTGGCTGGGCGTGCTGGGCCTGTGGAATGCCGAAGCCCGGACGCCGTCCATGTCGCATGTCACCATCGCGGTGAGCGGCGCGCGGGGCGGCCATACCGTGGACTTCCGCGACCTGGCCGCGAGCGGCATCACGCTGGTGGGCCGAGCCGAGACCTACGAAAACGGCGTGCTGCGCTTTGCCGCGGATCTGGCCGAGCGGATTGCCGAAGGCGATGCCAATTACCTGGCCATGCTGGACGCCGCCGACGCCTATATCGCCCGCGAGGGGCTTGACCTGCCCGAGGAGCCCGAGGCCCGAAATCTGACACCGCTCCCGGCCTGCGTGACGAACCCGCTGCTGACGCTGAACCTGGCCGAGGCGGGGGTTACCTCCATTGTTTGGGCCACCGGCTATACACTGGATTTTGGCTGGATCGAGATCGACGTCTTTGACGAGAAGGGCAACCCGCGCCACAAGCGCGGCGTCTCCGAGGTGCCAGGGCTCTATTTCCTGGGCTTGGCTTGGCTCTCTCGCCGCGCCTCGCCCTTCATCTGGGGCGTGTGGCACGACGCCGCCTATATCGCCGACCACATCGCCGCGCGGGGGGCCGCATGATGCTGCCGTTCAAACTCGACATGGACCGCGTGGCGCTGGACGCCTGGGGCGCGCCCGAGGATATCGGCGCCACCACGGTAGAGGGGCCCATCGCGGTCTCTGGCAAGATCCTGTTTGGCAGCCTCAAAAGCCCGGTCTCCGGCGGGCTGTACGCCGCCAGCCAGGGCAAGTACCGCGTCACCTATCCGTTCCACGAGCACGCCACCCTGCTCGATGGCCAACTCGCCCTGACCGACGAGACCACCGGTCAGACCGTAATATATGGTCCGGGCGACAGCTGGATCATCGCCCAGGGCACCACGGTGCTGTGGGACATCCGCTCCAGCCATATCCGCAAGAGCTACTTGGCGGTCACTTCCGCCAGCGAGGCACTGACATGATTCACAAACGCATCCGCCCCTTCAACACCAAGGACACCTACCCCGAGCAACAGCTGGACAACGACCTCTGCCAAGCGGTGGTGACCGGCAAGACCATCTATCTGCGCGGCCAAGTGGCGCAGGATCTCGACACGCGCGAGAACGTGGCAGCGGGCGACCCCGCCGGCCAAGCCGAGAAGGTGATGGAGAATATCGACCTCCTGCTCCGCGAATGCGGCGCCGGGCTTGAGAACATATGCAAGGTGACGGTGTATCTTACCGACATCCGCTACCGCGAGGCCGTGTACCGCGTGCTCGGACGCTGGATGAAGGGCGTATACCCGGTCTTCACCGGCCTCGTGGTCGTGGCGCTGGCGCGGCCGGAATGGCTGGTCGAGGTCGACGTCATCGCCGAGTTCGAGTAGGCCGGTTCACTCGTCCCCAGGCACCCCGTAGCTCGGCGCGGCGCCAGGGTTGAGCGCGCGGGTCACATAGTCGCGCATCTGCGGCGCCCAGACTTCCCAAAGTGCCGCCAGTTCGGTCAGCGGCGCGTCGTGCCAGTCCACGCGCAGATCGGCCAGCGGCCAAGCCTCACGGTCCACCACGATGAGCCCGGCCGAGCGAAGGGAACCAGCCTCGCCCCCCGCCGCCAGCCCCGCCCGCATCGCCGCAATCACCCGCGCTCCCAGCTCCTGCGCCGGGTCGGACGCCGCGAAAGCCGTCCGTACCGCCTCCGGCACGCCGGTATTGGCCAGCAGATTGCCCGCCGAGACGGCATCCTGCCCCTTCGCCTGCGCATGCACGCCCAGCGTCTTACCGCCGGACCACGCGGCACTGCGCCCGGCGGCGTCCACCACGGTAACCTGGCGGTACTCGGGGAAGCTCGCCCCCGCCAGCACCTGGGCCAGCGCCGCCTCGGCCTCCAGTCCGTCGGCCAAAGCCGCCAGCAGTGCTGGGCCCAGGCGCGGATCCGTGACGTTCTGGGTAGTCACCGCCCCCACCCCGGCGCGGGCAAAGGCGCAACGCGCAGCCACGGCGGGCGAGGAGGACGTGACGGCCACGGCGAATTGTCCGGTGCGCGGGCAGCGCGCGGCGAGCGAAAAGGTCACGGGCGGCACTCCTTTATGTTGTGCTGTCATGTTGCCAGCAGCCCTGGTTCTGTAAAATATAATCTATCAAGGCTTTGCTTCGGAAAGATGTAACCCATGCGCTTCACGCTCAAGCAGATCGCCTATTTCGTCGCCACGGCGGAGACGGGCAGCATCACCCAGGCTTCCGAGCGTGTGAACATCTCGCAGCCCTCGATCTCCTCGGCCATCACCGCGCTCGAGGAATCCTATGGCATCCAGCTCTTCATCCGCCACCATGCGCAGGGGCTCTCGCTCACCGCCGAGGGCCAGCGCTTCCTGCGCGAGGCCCGAGCCTTGCTGGTGCAGGCCGAGGAAGTGGAGAGTGCTGCCATGGTCATCTCGGCGCGGGTGGCCGGGCCGCTGGAAATCGGCTGCCTCTCCACGCTGTTCCCGCTGGTCATCCCGGAGTTGCTCACCCAGTTCAGGCAGCGGCATGAGGCGGCGCGCGTCTCCGCCCTGGCTGGGCACCAGACGGAGTTGTTCGAGCATCTGCGCGCCGGGCGCATCTCGCTGCTGCTGACCTACGACATGGCCATTCCGCCGGATTTCGACTTCATTCCCCTGGGCCCCGTGCCGCCCTATGCCTTCGTGGGTGCCACGCACCCCTTGGCCCGGCGGCGCAGCGTGACCTTGCGCGAGCTGGCGGAGGACAACTTCCTGCTGCTAGACCTGCCGCAGAGCCGCGACTATTTCCTCTCGCTGTTCCGCCAAGCCGGGGTGAACCCGAACATCACCGGCCGCTACCAGTATATCGACGTCATCCGCAGCCTGGTGGCGCGCAGCGATGGCTACAGTCTGGCCAACGCGCAGCCGAAGAACACCACCACGCTGGACGGCCGCAAGCTCGCCTATCTCGCGCTGGAGGATTCGCTACGCCCGCTTGATCACGGCATCGTCCTGCTCAAAGGGTTGCGCCGCACACCCACAGCCGAGGCGTTCATCGGCCTGTGCCAGGATCTGCTGCGGGACAAGCCACTGCCAGGAACGCGCTAGTACAGGCTGGCGATCAGCCGGTCGAGAAAGCCGTCGCAAGCATCCAGCTCGTCGCGCGTAATGTATTCATCGGCCTTGTGAGCGCGGTCGATGCTCCCCGGGCCACAGATCACCGTCTGCATCCCCAGCGCCTCGGCAAACAGCCCGGCCTCGGTGCCGAAACCGATCTTGCCGGTCTCTGCCGCTCCCGCCGCCGCCATGGCTTGCTGCGTGATCGGCGCGTCCAGCGGCGTTTCCACGCCGGGATATTCGTTGGTCACCCGTACCTCCACGGCGCCGCCATTGGAGGATGCCGCCAGCCTCTCCCCCGCCGCGCGCAGGCGGGCGAGCAGTGCTGCGGTATCCTCGCCTGCCAGATAGCGGATCTCGAACTCGATGTCGCAGGCATCGGGCACGATGTTCAGCGCCACGCCGCCCGCGATCCTGCCGGGCTGCAAAGAGGTGTGCGGGAAGGGATAGGCGTCGTCGCGGCGGGCGCGGACCAGTTCCTCCTGCAGCGTTGCCATTTCCGTCAGCATGCCGCCCGCCAGCGCGATGGCGTTGCAGCCCAGGCTGGGATTGGCCGAATGCGCCGCCCTGCCCCGGCAGCAGATGCAGCCCGCGACCTTGCCCTTATGCCCGGTGATGACACGCATCTCCGTCGGCTCGCCGATGACGCAGCCCTGGGCCTTGAAGCCTTCCGCCTGCAAACGCGCGAGCAGATCCCGTACGCCAATGCAGCCGATCTCTTCGTCATAGGAGAACGCCAGATGCAGCGGGCGGGTGAGCCTGCCCGCATCGGCGCGCTCGGCAGCGGTGAGCATGGCGGCAAGAAAGCCCTTCATGTCGCTGGCGCCGCGCGCGTAGAGCCGCTCCTCGCGCTCGGTGAGGGTGAACGGGTCGGAATGCCAGTCCTGCCCGGCCACCGGCACCACATCGCTATGGCCCGAGAGTACCAGCCCCGCCCCGGTGACCGGCCCGAAACTGGCAAGCAGATTGAACTTGCCCGGCAGCGCCCCGGCCATGGTGTGGATGCGCCCGCCCGCCTGGATGATGCGCTGGGCAGCGTAACGGATCAGCTCCTCGTTGGGCGCGGCGCTGATGGTGGGGAGGGCGGCCAGCTTGGCCAGGGTTTCGGCAGTGTTGGGCATTAGCACAGCCTAGCGCCCGGCATGGCGCCGGAAAAGCCGCAAATTACCGTTTGAATTTGCGCATATTTCACGCAGGCGTTCCAGGGGGTGCAAAAAAACTGCCCAACTGCCGAGACACATGGTTCCCGTTGGTTCGATAAATTCAACGCAAAGCTTCCGTGGCTTCGTGTTAGCCAAAGCGCAACAATATCATTCCGGAGAGTGAGGCTGATGCCGCGGGACCCGCGCTACGATATCCTGTTTGAACCCGTGAAGATTGGTCCAGTCACGGCCAAGAACCGGTTCTTCCAGGTGCCGCATTGCAATGGCATGGGCTATCGCGACCCCTCGGCCTTGGCCACCATGCGCGCCATTAAAGCCCAGGGCGGCTGGGGGGTGGTATGTACCGAGCAGGCGGAAATCCACCCCACGGCGGAAATCTGCCCGTTCATCGAGCTGCGCATCTGGAGCGAGCAGGACGTGCCGATGCTCGCGCGTATCGCCGATTCCGTGCACGAATACGACGCGCTGGCCGGGCTGCAGCTCTGCCATAACGGCATGAACGCGCCCAATCTGTATTCGCGCGAGATCCCGATGGGCCCCGCCGATCTGCCGGTGTTCTCGGTGTTCAACGATCCGGTGCAGGCCCGTGCCATGGACAAGGAGGATATCCGCAACCTGCGCCGCTGGCACCGCGAGGCCGCACTGCGCGCCAAACGCGCGGGGTATGACATTGTGTACGTGTACGCGGGCAAGCTGTTCGGCGGGCCGATGTTCTTCCTCTCGCGGCGCTTCAACAACCGTACCGACGAATATGGCGGCTCCATGGAGAACCGCGCGCGGTTGCTGAAAGAGCTGATCGAGGATGTGAAGGACGCGGTCGGCGATACCATGGGCGTGGCCTGCCGGATTTCCGTTGACGAAATGATTGGCGAGGAAGGGCTGCACGCCGCCGAGGCGCGGGACATCATCGCGCACTTAGGCGAGGTGCCTGACCTCTGGGACCTCACCCTCTCCTCCTGGGATAATGACAGCCAGACCTCACGCTTTGCCGACGAGGCGTATCAGGAGCCCTTCGTCACCGGCGTGAAGCAGCTTACCAGCAAGCCGGTGGTGGGCGTGGGGCGGTTCACCTCGCCAGATACCATGGTGCGCATGATCCGCCAGGGCGTGCTGGATTTCATCGGCGCGGCAAGGCCCTCGATCGCCGATCCGTTTATCCCCGAGAAGATCCGCGAGGGGCGGATCGAGGATATTCGCGAATGCATCGGCTGCAATATATGCGTGGCGGGCGACCATACTTCTTCCATCTCGCGCTGCACGCAGAACCCCTCGATGGGCGAGGAATGGCGCCGCGGCTGGCACCCTGAATATATCCGCCCGAAGCAGGATGAGAGCCGCGTGCTGGTGGTGGGCGCCGGCCCCGCCGGGCTGGAAGCGGCGATGATGCTGGGCAAGCGCGGACATGAGGTGGCGCTGGCCGAGCGCGGCACGCAGCTTGGCGGGCGCCTGATGGCTGAGCGCCGCCTGCCCGGCCTCTCCGCCTGGGGCCGCGTCGCCGATTACCGCGCCGGGCAGCTAACCAACATGAGCAATGTCGAGGTTTATTACGACAGCGCCCTGACCGACGAGGATATTCTCGGCTTTGGCTTCGACCATTTGGTGCTCGCCACTGGCTCTGCCTGGCGGCGTGACGGTATCGGCCGCGCCATCCTCAAGCCCCTGGCGCTGGAAGGCGTGGACGTGCTGAACCCGGACGATCTGATGGCGGGCTCCCGCCCCGAAACGCGCGAGGTGCTGCTGTTCGACGACGACCATTACTACATGGGCGGCGTACTGGCCGAGCTGCTGGTGAAGGAGGGCTACAGCGTCACCCTCGTCACCCCCGCTGCCACGGTCTCGGCCTGGAGCTTCAACACCATGGAGCAGCACAAGATCCAGGCGCGACTGATCGAGCTGGGCGTGAAGATCAAGCCTAGCGCCATCTTGGCCGGCGTGCAGAGCGGCGTCGCGACGCTGTCCTGCGCCTTCACCGGCCGCACTGAGGAGATCGCCGCCAGCGCCGTGGTGCTGGTGACCGCCCGACTGCCGCGCCATGACCTCGCCCATGCCTTACGCGCCCGCCAGGGCGAATGGGACGGGGCCGGGCTGAAATCCGTGACCGTGATTGGCGATGCTTTGGCGCCCGGCACCATCGCCGCCGCCGTGTGGAGCGGGCGCCGCTACGCCGAGGAACTGGGCACTAACCCCGACCCGGCCGGACTGCCGTTCAAGCGCGAAGTCGCCGAACTTCTCTCCTTCGACCTCAACACCATCCTGGCGCGTTAACCCCAAGAAAGGAACAGACCCATGGCTAACGAAAGACCGGGTGCCGTCGAACAGCACACCATCTACCAGATCCCGCACGACCAGCGTCACGGCACCTTCCGCGATCTGTTCACCATCTGGTTCGGCTCGAACATCATGATGCTGACCATCGTGACCGGCGCGCTCGCCACAACGGTGTTCAAGCTCGATTTCCTGTCCTCCATCGCGGCCATCGCAGTTGGCAATCTGGTAGGCGCCATCTTCATGGCGCTGCATGCCGCGCAGGGGCCGCAGCTGGGCGTGCCGCAGATGGTGCAAACGCGCGGCCAGTTCGGCTCCATCGGCGCGGTTCTGGTGGTTGGCATTGTCATCATCATGTATGTCGGCTTCCTGGCCTCCAACATCGTGCTGGGCGGACAGTCGCTGCACACAGTCTTCCCGGGCATCAGCCAGAACGCGCTTATTGTACTCATCGCCGTGGTCAGCGTCGTCGCCACCATCTTCGGGCATGATCTCATCCACGCCTATGCCCGCATCCTCACCTATGCGTCGGGGGCGGCGCTCGCGCTCACCTTTGTCTGGATGGTGTTCGTGCACGGGCTGCCTGCCGGGGTCATGCACATGAACGCCTTCTCCCTGGCCGGGTTCTGCTCGATGATCTCGGTGGGCGCGCTGTGGCAGATCGCCTATGCGCCCTATGTCTCGGACTACACGCGCTACATGCCGCATGACACCGGCGCCGTGCCGGCCTTCTGGGCCTCCTACTGGGGCTGCTCGCTGGGCTCGATCCTGCCCATGATCCTGGGCGCGTTGCTGGGGCTCGTCGCCGCCAATGGCGACCCGGTCGGCGGGCTCACCGCCTTCACTGGTCCCGCCGCCATTCCCATCGTCGTCATCTTCTCGGTGGGCATCGCCGGCACCAACGCCATGAACCTGTATTGCGGCGTGCTCTCCACCATCACGCTCGTCCACACCTTTGCCTCCTCCTGGAAGGCGGGGCCGGCGGCGCGCATCGTCACCGCGGCCGTCCTCACCACCATCGGCCTGGGCATCGCCCTGTTCGCCGCTGGCAACTTCCTCACCAACTATACCAACTTCATCCTGATGTTGCTCTACGTGCTGGTGCCGTGGACGGCGATCAACCTGGTGGATTTCTACCTGGTGCGCGAAGGCGACTACGACGTGGCCGCCTTCTTCACCGCCGAGGGCGGCGTGTACGGGCGGTTCAACAAGCCCGCCATCGCCTGCTACATCTTCGGCATCCTCATCCAGCTGCCCTTCGTGGACACCACGCTCTACACCGGCCCCGTGGCCAACATGCTTGGCGGTGTGGACATCTCCTGGATTGTCGGCCTGCTGACCGTCAGCCCCATCTACTACCTGCTGGCCCGCAAGACGGCACCCAAGCCGGCCGCCGCCGAATAGCCGGACACCGGGGCGGCGCGCCCCGCCGCCCCCGACAGCCCTTCAGGAGTGTTAGGAATGCCCCACAGCCTGCGTAAAGACTCGCTCTCATTCTTCGAATCCCTCACGCTCGGCGTGGCGGGTTCGGGCCCGGCCAACGCCATCTCGCTGGCCATGGGCGCGCTCATCGGCACCGCCGGGCTGCGCAGCCCGCTTTACGTGCTGATCTTTGCCGTGCCGATGCTGGGCATCGCGCTTGCCTACAAGGCGCTGAACAGGCGCGTGACCCATGCCGGCGCCGCGTTCAACTGGGTGGGGCTGACCTTCAGCAAGTTCCACGGCTTCATGTCCGGCTGGGCACTGATCACCGCACAGATGATCTTCATCATCTCCGGCGTGGTGCCGCTCTCCACCGCCGTGCTGGATTTCATCAACCCGGCCCTCGCCAACAGCGTGCCGCTCACCACCGGGCTCTCGGCGCTATGGTTCCTGGCCATCGTCGGGGTCATCATGCTGGGCATCAAGATGACCTCCTATCTGCAGATCCTGATGGTCGCTTTCGAGATGCTGGTGCTGCTGGGCGTGGGGATCGCGGCGCTGATCCATGCGCATGGCGCGCCTTTCGCCAACGCTTTGTCCTGGCACAGCTACACGCCGAGCTTCTTCTTCTCCTCCGCCACCCTGCCGGAATTCTCGGCGGCGGCGCTGATGGTCATCTTCCTGTACTGGGGCTGGGACGTGACCGCCAATCTGGGCGAGGAAACCGCCAATGGCGAGCATGCCGCCGGCAATGGCGGGCTCTCGGGCGTGTTTGTCACCATCTTCCTCTACTCGCTGTATGCCGCCGTCACACTGATGCTGCTCAGCGCCGCCGACACGGCCAGCGACTCCAGCAACCTGCTCTACAGCTTGGCGCTGGCAGCGGGGCTGGGGCGGTCGGGCGGGCTCATCGTCTCGGTGGCGGTCATCTTCTCCTCGGCCGCCACGGTGCAGACGGGCATGCTGCAGGTCACGCGCACGCTCTTCGCCATGGGGCGCGACGGCGCGCTACCCTTCTCCTTCGGCACGGTGCATCCGCGCACCCACAACCCCGCCACCGCCACCTGGTGGCTCGTCGGCACCGGGCTGGTGGGCATCCTGGTCACCGGCTTCATGCCCTCGGTCAGCGCCATTCTCTCCGACGCCGTGGCCGCCACCGGCCTGCAGGTGGCGTATTATTTCGGCATGGCCGGGCTGGTGTGCGCCTGGGTGCATCGCACCGCCTATCGCAGGTCGTGGAAGCAGTTCCTGCTCTACGGCCTGTTTCCCGGCCTTAGCGCCGTGGTGCTGATCATCACCGGTGTCTACGCCATCACCACCTTCAACTTCACCACCGCTTGTGTGGGCATCGGCACGCTGCTGGCCGGCGTGCTGTTCTTCCGTCCGCGCCGCTACACCGTGGAGGGCGAGCTGCTCGCCGCCACGCCCGAGTAAACCGAGGAACGTCCATGACCGAAAAGACCTATCCGGAGTGGCGCCATCTGGCGGATGCCGCGGCGCTGCCGACACAGCTGTTCATCGATGGCGCCTATTGCGCCGCCGATGGCGATGCCGTTTTCGCCAAGCGCAACCCGGCTACCGGCGCGGTGCTGGGCCAAGTGGCGCGCGGCAGGGCGGTGGATGTCGACCGCGCCGTGCGCGCCGCCCGCACCGCCTTCGAGGATGGGCGCTGGCGCGGCAAGCCCATGGCCGAGCGGCGGGACGTTCTGCTGAAGCTGGTGGCGCTGATCGAGGCCAGTGCCGACGAGCTCGCCGTGGCCGAGAGCCTGGACATGGGCAAGCCGGTAGCCGAGGCCGCCGCCATCGACATCCCCGGTGCCGCCGCCGTGTGGCGCTATTATGCCGAAGCCATCGACAAAGTCGGCGGCGAGGCCGCGCCCGCCAATGCGGGCAATCTCGCCATAGTCTCCCGCGAGCCGCTGGGCGTGGTAGGGGCCATCGTGCCCTGGAACTTCCCCTTCGACATGGCCGCCTGGAAGTCTGCTCCGGCGCTGGCGGCGGGGAATTCGGTGGTGCTGAAACCCTCCGAGCGCTCGCCCTTTTCCGCGCTGATGCTGGCGGCGCTGGCGCGCGAGGCGGGCATCCCCGATGGCGTGTTCAACGTCGTTACCGGCTTCGGCGCCGAGGCAGGCAAGGCGCTGGCCCTGCACAACGATGTCGATTGCCTGGCCTTCACCGGCTCCACCCGCACCGGGCGCACGCTGATGGGCTATTCGGGCGAGTCCAACCTCAAGCAGGTCTGGCTGGAGCTGGGCGGCAAGAGCCCCAACCTGGTGTTCGGGGACGCTGATCTCGATGCCGCCGCGCGGATGGCCGCATTCGGCATCTTCTTCAACGCCGGGCAGGTGTGCTCGGCCAATTCGCGGCTGCTGGTGGATCGGCGCATCCATGCCGGGTTCGTGGAGCGGCTGGTGGCGCAGGCCGCCGCTTACCAGCCCGGCGATCCGCTGGACCCGGCCAGCAAGATGGGCGCGCTGGTGGATGACGCGCATCTGGCCCAGGTGCTGCGCGCCATCGAGGCCGGCAAGGCACATGGGCGGCTCGTGGCCGGTGGCGCGGCCGCGCCGCTGCACCCCAAGGGCGCCTTCCTGCAGCCGACCATCTTCGACAATGTGGACCCGGCCTCCGCCCTGGCGCGGGAGGAAATTTTTGGTCCGGTGCTCAGCGTCATCCCATTCGACACTGAGGATGAAGCCATCCGTCTGGCCAATGATTCTGAATATGGCCTCGCCGCGTCGGTCTGGACCCGCGACGTCAACCGCGCCCTGCGTGTTTCCGGGGCGCTGCGGGCGGGCACCGTCTCGGTAAACACGGTGGATGCGCTCTCCCCGCAGACGCCGTTCGGCGGCATCAAGCAGTCGGGCTTCGGGCGCGACCTCTCCCTGCATGCGCTCGACAAGTTCTCCGCCCTCAAGACGACATGGATCAAGTTCCAATGAAACACGGTCCGCGCCCTGCCGCTTACGACATCCTGTTTGAGCCGGTGAAGATCGGCCCGGTCACCGCCCGTAACCGTTTCTACCAGGTGCCGCATTGCAACGGCATGGGCTACCGCGACCCCACGGCGCTGGCCACCATGCGCGGTATCAAGGCCGAGGGCGGCTGGGCGGTGGTGTGCACCGAGCAGGTGGAGATGCACTACAGCTCGGACATCACGCCCTTCATCGAGCTGCGGCTCTGGGATGACCGGGACATCCCTGCCCTCGCCCGCATGGCCGAGAAGATCCATGAGCACGGGGCGCTGGCAGGCATCGAACTGGCCTATAACGGCATGAACGGCCCGAACCTGTACTCGCGTGAGGTGCCGATGGGCCCAGCGCATCTGCCGGTGGCGACGTTCTCTTACGATCCCGTCCAAGCGCGGCGGATGGACAAGACCGATATCGCGAACCTGCGCGCCTGGCATCTGGCGGCGGTGCGGCGCGCGCAAAAGGCGGGGTTCGACCTGATCTACGTCTATGCCGCCCACGCGCTGGGGTTCCTGCACCATTTCCTCTCGCGCCGGTACAATGACCGCACCGACGAATACGGCGGCAGCCTGGAGAACCGCGTGCGTCTGCTGCGCGAGATCACCGAGGAGACCAAGGCGGCGGTGGGCGACTTGTGCGCCGTGCCGATCCGCATTTCCGTCGACGAACTGCTCGGCGAAGGCGGGCTGGAAAGAGCCGAGGTGGAGGATATGATCGGCCTGCTCGCCGACCTGCCCGACCTCTGGGACGTGACCCTGGCCGGCTGGGAGAATGACAGCCGCACCTCGCGCTTTGCCGAGGAAGGCGCGCAGGAGCCGTTCATCTCCGGCATACGCCGCCTGACGAACAAGCCGGTGGTGGGGGTGGGGCGCTATACCTCGGTAGACCGGATGGCCGCCCTGGTGCGCAAGGGCGTGCTGGACCTGATCGGCGCGGCCCGGCCTTCGATCGCCGACCCGTTCCTGCCGAAGAAGCTCGAGGAAGGGCGGATCGAGGACATTCGCGAATGTATCGGCTGCAATATCTGCGTCTCGGGGGATTTCACCATGTCTCCCCTGCGCTGCACCCAGAACCCCACCATGGGCGAGGAATGGCGCAAGGGCTGGCATCCGGAGCGCATAAGGGCGCGCGAGAGCGAAAAGCCGGTGCTGATCATCGGCGGCGGCCCGGCTGGGCTGGAGGCGGCGCACGCGCTGGGCAAGCGTGGCTACGAGGTGGCCTTGGCCGAGGCAGGCACCGAGCTGGGCGGACGCGTGACACGGGAGGCGAAACTGCCGGGTTTGGCGGCCTGGGCGCGGGTGCGCGATTACCGGCTGTTGCAACTGCACAAGCTGCCGAATGTGCAAACGTACCTTGCCAGCCGCCTTTGCACCGCCGAGGTCCTGGAATTCGGCTACCCGCGCATAGTCATCGCCACCGGCGCCAAATGGCGGCGGGACGGCGTGGGCCACCAGCACACAAGCCCGCTGCCCATCGCGCCCGGGGCTGTGGTGGTCACGCCCGACGACATTATGGATGGCGCATATCCAGCGGGTACACGCGTGGTGGTGTGGGATGACGACCATTATTACATGGGCGGGGTGATGGCCGAGGCCCTGGCGGCCAAGGGCTACCAGGTGACCTACGCCACCCCGGCCTCGGAAGCCTCCACCTGGACACGCAACACCATGGAGCAGCATTTCATCCAGAAGCGCCTGCTGGAGGCGGGGGTGGAGATCATCGTCTCGCACACGCTCACCGCCATCGCGCCGGACCATGCCGTGCTGGACTGCGTGTTCACCGGACGGCAGAAGATATTGGAGGTAGATGCGGTGCTGCCAGTGACGGCGCGTCTGCCCGAGGAAACGCTGCTGCACGAACTGCGTGCGGCGGATCTGGCGGCAGCGGGGATCGAGTCCGTCACCGCCATCGGCGATGCTCTGGCCCCGGCGACCATCGCGCATGCCATATATGCCGGGCGGCGCTATGCCGAGGAACTGGACGCCACGCTTTTGCCGCCGGACACGTTGCCTTTCCGCCGCGAGATCACCGAACTGCTTTGAGACTGCAAGCATAGCATTGTTCTTGCCGCCAATGCCGCCGGGCTTTACGCCGCCAAGGTGGCTGAGCTGCAAGCGCTTTGGATCAGCCGGACATCCGCGTTGAGGCCATGGAGGTACTGCGCACGCTGACCGAGCGGCTTGTGCTGACGCCTGACGAGACCTCGCCGAACGGTCTGGCCATTGAACTGTTCGGCGATCGGGCGACGATCATGAACCTGGCCTCGTCAACGGGTCAGATGCCGGGCAAATCTGCTGCGCTTGGCGCAAAGAAAAACCCTCGAGAAGCTGGCGCCTCTGAGGCGTTTGGCGCCAGCAGTTACGGGAGGGCAAGCTGGCCAGAACAATCTCCCGCTTCTCATCAGGCCGCCAGTTCCGCCGAGCCCCACGCGTGATAACCTCAACCCGCTGCTTTGGAATGCTCCTATGAGCACTCGTACAAGCACTTCTTAAAACCTCAGACCCATTGGGCAAAATCTCGGTATCATCCATGATACCAAAATCTGCTATTCCAACAACAATTCACAGAGGGTCAGGGAAACAGCGCTTACAACCTGGGGCCTTCAACGGGCCCAGCCCTGGCCAAATCCGCTGGGGGACGGACAAGCAAAAACCCCCGGGCTGCGGGGGTTTTTGGGTCTACTCTATCGATGGTTGCGGGGGCGCGAAGCCACTTATACCGAACTCGTCTCGACGCCCTGTCACCGCGGTAGCGGGGGGATCAAATCCCCTTACAGATGAGCTAAAATCTAAATGAATTCAAAGTACAAACTGTTTTCAAATCATTTGACCATGAGCCCTTCGAAGAAGGCGGCATCGCCTGCATTCCGGTGCCAATTGGTTTTTGTTACGATTCCGGCACGTGCGCGCCGACGGCCAGGATTTGCCGCAAGTGGTCTGGCCGGCCTTTGGCCATGATGTCGGCCAGGCTGTATTTCTCCAGCGATGCGAAGAAGGCTTCGACTGCGTCCTTGAAGCTGCACACCATCCCGCAGGCGGGCGCTAAGGGGCATCCGCCGCAGCCCACGAGATCGACCTTGCCTTCAGTATGGCGCACCATCTGGCCGATATTGATCTCGGCGGCCGGCCGGGCCAGGCGGATGCCGCCACCGCGGCCACGCAGGCTCTGCACATAACCGGAGCCGGCCAGGTCGCTCACCACCTTCATCAGATGATTCTGCGAAATGCCGTAGGCGCCGGCGATCTCGCCGATCGAGCAAAGCCGGTCTTCCTGCGCCGCCAGGTAGAGCATCACCCGGATCGCAAAATCAGTGAATCGTGTCAGGCGCATCGGCCACTCCATAGATGCATATCACTTGCATGTTATCCGCTTGTCGTTTAAAGAGGCATTCATAATACATCTTTTAAGGTCGAATACCATGCAAATCGTTGAAGCTCTCGACGAACCCCGCTTGGTCGCGCTCGTGGACCGTTTTTACGCCAAGGTTCGCGCCGATACGCTGCTCGGCCCCTTGTTCAACCGTGCCATCGGCGACTGGCCGGAGCATCTTGAGAAGTTGGCGGCATTCTGGTCGTCGGTGATGCTGACCTCCGGCAGATACAAGGGGCAGCCTTTGCCCGCGCATCTGCGCCACCAGGCGGAGATTACGCCGGAGATGTTCAACCGATGGCTGGCGTTGTGGGAGCGGACGGCCGGGGAGTGCTTGGCACCCGCAGGCGCTTCGGCGGTGATCGCCAAGGCGCACCGCATCGCCGACAGCCTGCAGATGGCATTGTTCCACCGCCTGCCGCCACCACCGCCACCTCGCGTCCACAGCCCGCAAATAGGCCGCTGATCCGGCACAAAAGCTGCCCCTCATTTTCCACATGACGGAAGCGGTCGCTGCAAGACGCAGCACCCCGCCCGGCAATGCTGCCTTTTCACTTGTTACCTTAGGAGATCCCCCATGCTCACAGCCGACCAGACCGCGATCATCAAGGCCACCGTCCCCATACTGGAAACCGGCGGCGAGGCGTTGACCACGCATTTCTACAAGATCATGCTGGGCGAATATCCGCAGGTGCGGCCGCTGTTCAACCAGGCGCATCAGGCCAGCGGCTCCCAGCCGCGCGCCCTGGCCAACAGCGTGCTGCAATATGCGCGGCACATCGACAATCTCGGCGCGCTCGGCAATCTTCCGGCGCAGATCATCCAGAAGCATGTCTCGCTGCAGATCCAGCCTGAGCACTACCCCATTGTCGGTACTTGCCTTCTGCGCGCCATCCGCGAGGTGCTGGGCGCGGAAATCGCCACCGATGCGGTGATCGAGGCCTGGGGCGCTGCCTATTGGCAGCTGGCCAATATCCTCATAGGGGCCGAGAAGGCCGAGTATGACCAGCTGGCCGCCGCCCCTGGCGGCTGGCGCGGCGCCCGCCCGTTCCACGTGGCCCGCAAGGTGGTAGAGAGCTCCGAGATCACCTCTTTCTATCTCGAGCCGGTGGACGGCAAAGCGGTGGTGGATTTTGCACCAGGTCAATATCTCGGGCTGCGCCTTGTCATCGACGGGCAAGAGGTACGCCGCAACTACTCGCTTTCGCAGGCTGCGAATGGTAAAAACCTGTGCATCAGCGTGAAGCGTGAGCGGGGCGGTCTGGTGTCCAACTTCCTGCACGACAGAGTCAATGAAGGCGACGTGCTGGAGGTTTTCCCGCCCGCAGGTGAATTCACTTTACAGAATGGCGCATACCCGCTGGTGTTGATCAGCGGCGGCGTCGGCATCACGCCCACCCTTGCCATGGCCGAGGCGGCATTGGCCAAAGGCGGGCGAGAGGTGGCCTTCCTGCATTACGCCCGTAACAGCGACGTCCACGCTTTTTCGCAGACGTTGGAGGACTGGGCCGCGCGCTATCCGCAGTTCCGGAGCTTCATCGTGTATGAGCAAGGCGAACTGGGCGAAGACAGCAAGGCAGATGCGCTGGGGCGCCCCGCTATCGATCACCTGGAGCGCTGGGTGCCAGCCAACCTCGACTGTGATGCGTATTTCCTCGGGCCGAAACCATTCATGGCCTTCATCAAGCGCAGCCTTGCAGCGCTCGGCCTGCCCAGCAGCCGGATGCATTATGAGTTCTTCGGCCCGGCTGAAGCCTTGGTTTAAATTTTTCAGACAGGGAACTGTCTGGCCTGCTGGCGGCAAGCCGCCGGCAGGCCAGACCACAAAAATTAATAAACGTCTCGCAAATAGCGTTTTTCCCGGGTCAAGGATTTCAGATAATCCTGCGCCGTTTCCCGCCCTAGCCCGCCATGGCGTTCGACGATGGCCAGCAGCGCGGCTTCAACATCTTTCGCCATGTTGCTGGCATCGCCACAAACATAGATGGACGCGCCATCCTGGAGCCAAGACCACAGCGCCGCACCTTGTTCGAGTACTCGGTGCTGGACGTAGATTTTCTGCGCCTGGTCACGCGAGAAGGCGAGGCTGAGCTCGGTCAGGAACCCATCCCTGCGCATTTCCAACAGCTCATCCTGATAATAAAAATCCGTCGCCTGATGGCGCTCGCCAAAGAACAGCCAGTTGCGGCCTGTGGCGCCCCTGCCCCGGCGCTCGTGCAGAAAGGCGCGGAACGGCGCAATGCCGGTGCCGGGGCCGATCATGATGATCGGCGCGGCCGGGTCCACCGGCAGACGGAAATGCGATGAGGTCTGCACGAATATCGGCACGTCGCAGGAAGCGGTCCGGTCCGCGAGGAAGGTCGAGCATGCGCCCTTGCGCTGCCGCGCGCCAAACCGCACGGCCGAAACGGTCAGATGCACCTCGCTCGCATGCGCGCTGGGGCTGGAGGCGATGGAATAGAGCCGGGGCTGGATGTGTTTCAACGCGCTGGCAAATTCCTGCGGCGTGACCTTCACGGGGAAGGCTTCCAGCACATCGGGGAACTGCCTGCCCCATAACCATTGTTTGAGATCGCTCTTGCGCTCATTGCTGAGCAGCGATTTCAGCTCGGCGCTGCCGTTGCGCTCGGCGATGAATTCCAGCGTCTCGCGGCTCGGGCGCGTCAACTCGAAATTCTCCAGCAGCGCTTGGCGCAGGGGTAAGTGGCCAGCCTTGTCCACCGCCACCATCGCGTCATCGGTCAATCCGGCTTTTTCCAGAACCTCGTCAACCAGATCCGGGCAGTTGGTCGGCCACACGCCCAGCGCGTCCCCGGCCTCGTAGCGCAGGCCGGACTCCGCCAGGGAGAGGGAGATGAAGCGCGTGTCCTTGTCCGTTCCCGGCCCGTTCAGCTTTTCGCTGGCGAGCAGCCGCGCGGGATAAGGGCGGTTCTTGCCGTAGGCCGTCAGCGGTGCCGGGGGCGCGCTCGCCGCCACGCCATTCAGGCGCTTGGTGATCAGCTTCAGCCACGGGCCGATTTCCGGCTCATGGTCGGCATCGCAATCGAGCCTGCCAACGAGGCGCTGCGCCCCCAGCTCGGCCAGCCTAGCATCAAGGTTTTTACCGTGCTGGCAGAACTGGTCGTATGAGGAGTCGCCGAGGCCGCAAACGGCGTAGCTCAAATGCTCCAGCCGCGGCGCGGTCTCCTCGGACAGGAACTCCCAGAAGCCGCGGCCGTTATCCGGCGGCTCGCCGTCGCCATAAGTGCTGGAGATGAGGATGATCTTGCCCGCCTTGCCCGCCTTGCCCAACTCGCCCGCCGGATAGTCGGCCATGCAAGAAGCCTGGACCCTGATGCCGGCGGCCTCCAGCTCGCCCTTCAACCGTTCGGCCAGAGCCTCACTGTTGCCGGTCTGCGAGGCCCAGAGCAGCGTGATGCTCTGCGCCGCCGCCGGGGCATGGAGCGGAACTTCCGGCGCAGCGCTGCCCGCCGCGCGGCTAAACAGTCCAGCGAGAACACCGTTGATCCACATCCGCGCCGGGGGGGCGAGCGGCGCCGTGTCGGGCAGCATGGGCACGCCGCCCCGCGCACCCTGAGTTTTCAGGCCGGAGAGAAAGCCTGAGAGATACAGCGTTTCCGCCTCGCCCAGCGCCGGCGGCCGCGCAGGTGTGAAATTGAGGGCGGCGGCAAGGGGATCGGCCGAGGTCATGTGCGTCATTGCCGCGGTTTCCTTCTTGGTCTGGTCGCGCAGGCGCGAAGCTGGTTGTTCCACTTTGGTCAGCGCCACGGCACAAAATTTGAATTCCGGCTGCAGCGAAGCCGCATCCACGGCGTCGCTGGTCACGGCATTGATGGCGAGATCCTCACCGAACACATCGTTCCAGTGGAACGGCACGAAGCAACCGCCCGGCAGCACGCGGCCGGTGACGACCGCAGGCAGCACCGCCCTGCCCCGGCGGGAGCGGATCTCCGCCATGTCGCGGTCCTTGAGACCCAGCGCGGCAGCGTCTTCGGGGTTGATTTCGACGAACGGGCCGGGGTTGAGCTTGTTCAGCGTCTTGATCTTCCCGGTCTTGGTCATGGTGTGCCATTGGTGCGGCAGCCGCCCGGTGTTGAGCACGAAGGGGAACTCCGTGTCCGGCAGCTCGGCGGGAGGCAGCATCGGGCGCGCAAAGAAGCGGGCCCGCCCGCTGGCGGTGGGGAAGCGTAGACCGCCCTCCATGTAGCGGATGGGATTGCGCGCCGCGCCGCCGGGGGCGCACGGCCATTGCACCGCCCCGGCGCGCAGGCGCTCATGCGTTACGCCGCTGATGTCGTAGCCCGTGGCCGGGTTGGCGGTCTGGCGGATCTCGTCGAAAATTTCCGCCGCGCTGGCATAGGTAAAGCCCGCCTTATACCCCATGGCACAGGCCACCTGCGCGATGATCTGCCAGTCCGGCCGAGCCGCGCCCGGTGGCGCCACGGCTGGCTGCATGAGGGTGAGGTTGCGCTCGGAATTGATCATCACGCCGCTGGCCTCGGCCCAAAGCGCACCGGGGAGCAGGATGTCGGCGTATTCGTTGGTCTCGGTGTCGAGGAACGCATCCTGCGTGATGACCAGCTCCGCCGCTTGCAGCCCATCGATGACGCTGCCCCGGTTGGCCACGCTGGCCACAGGATTGGTGCAGATGATCCAGACGGCCTTGATCGCCCCACTCCGCATCCGGTTGAACATGGTTACCGTGTCGGCGCCCGGCTTGGCCTGAATGCTCCCCGGCGCGATGCCCCACAGCGTCTCCATGCAGCGCCGGTCGGCCTCGTTCATCACCACGCGCTGGCCGGGCAGGCCGTGGCTGAGATACCCAACTTCGCGCCCGCCCATGGCGTTGGGCTGCCCGGTGAGGGAGAACGGCCCGCTGCCCGGGCGGCAGATGGTCCCGGTGGCGATGTGCAGGTTGCAGATGGCGTTGGCGTTCCAGGTGCCATGCGTGCTCTGGTTCAGCCCCATGGTCCAGCAGCTCATCCAGTTGCCCGCCTCCCCGATCCAGCGCGCTGCGGTGCGGATGTCGGCCTCCGCCAACCCGGTCATCTCGGCCACGCGCGCGGGGGTGTAGTCCGCCAGGAAGGCGGGCATCTCCTCCCAGCCCTCGGTATGGGCGGCGATGAAATCGGCGTCAGTGTCGCCATTCTCCACCAGCAGATGCAGCAGCCCGTTAAGCAAGGCGAGATCCGTGCTGGGTTTGAGCTGCAGGAACAGATCAGCTTTCTCCGCCGTGGCGGTGCGGCGCGGATCCACCACAATCAGCTTCGCGCCGCTCTTCACCCGGTCGAGCAGGCGCAGGAACAGGATCGGGTGGCAGTCCGCCATATTGGCGCCGGCGACGAAGAACAGGTCGGTGCGGTCGAAATCCTCGTACGAGCCGGGCGGACCATCGGCGCCAAGCGAGAGCTTGTAGCCGCTGGCGGCGCTGGACATGCACAGACGGGAGTTTGAGTTGATATTGTTGGTGCCGACGAAGCCCTTGGCCAACTTGTTGATGAGATATTGCGCCTCCAGCGACATCTGGCCCGAAACGTAGAATGCGAGCGCCTCGGGCCCGTGCGTATCGATGATGCCGCGCAGCCGCCGCGCTGTCTCGGCGACGGCATGGTCCATCGGCACCGGCATCTGCTCTCCGTGGCGGCTGGCGCGCGCATAGGCGCTCTCCATGCGTCCGGAATTTGTCAGCGCCTGGGCGCTGCTGAGGCCCTTGGTGCAGAGCCGGCCGGCATTGGCAGGGTGGTCCTTATCGCCGCTCACCTTGGCGATGGCGCCATTTTCCACCTGCAGCACGATGCCGCAGCCCACGCCGCAATAGGGGCAGACGGATTTCACCGTGGTCTTGCCCGCCAAAGAACGCGAGACAGGCGCGTCGGTGCGCGGGCCGTCAACCAGCATCGACATTCCTGTCCGTTCTGGCCATGCCCTGTGCGTGCAGCTCAGAGCACGCACACTGCAAATCCGCCGGGGTGTTGATGTTCCAGAACGGGTCGCGCGGCCCGGTTTCGAAAGCCACGGTCTTGAACGGTAAGCGCGCCAGCCAGGCGCGCACGCTGCGCGTCCCGCGGGCGAGATCGTGCTGCAGCAGCCCCGCCAATGCGCTCGGCCATATGCCGATGACCGGGTGCAGCGTGCCCCCGCTGGCGGCGATGACGATATGCCCGCCCGCACCCGCCGTGGCGAGACGGTGGGCGAGGTCCGGCGGAAGAAACGGGGTGTCGGCAGGCACGGTGAGCACGCTGCCGCCACCGCGCGCCTGCGCCCAGAGCATGGCGGTGTGGATGCCCGCCAGCGGCCCCAGCCGCCCCGGCAGCGCATCTGGCCGGACCTCCAGCCCCCGCGCGGCGAATAGCCCGGCGTCACTGTTGCTGTTGAGCAAGATGGCACTGGTCTGCGGCCGGAGGGCGGCGATCACGCGGCCCAGGATGGTCTCGCCGTCCAAGTCCAGCAGGCATTTGTCGCCGCCGCCCAGGCGCCGCGAAAGCCCCCCGGCGAGGATGACGGCTGGAGGCAGCGCAGCGCGGCTCATTCCAGAAACCCTCCGAACGAGCAGAAGGGCAGCAGCGCTCCAGGCATGATCTCGGTGGCATCTTCGTCCAGCCAAACCAGGCCATCGCTCTCCGCCAGCGACGCGAGCATGGCCGCGCCGTCCTTGGCGCAGCGCTGCGCCACGGCGATGTCGTCCGCACCGGGGCTCAAGGTGACGCGCAGATACTCGCGCAAGCCCGGCTTCTTGCGGTGGGCAAAGCCGGCGCGTACCAGCGGCGGCGGCGCGGGGCGCACAAGCTCGCCCGCTGCCTGGCGCAGCAACGGCACGCCCATCGCAAGAAAAGTTATAAGCGCCGCCGCCGGATTGCCCGGCAGGCCGATGAGCAGGCAGTTGCCGATCCTGCCGAAGCTGACGGGCTTGCCCGGCTTGATGGCGACACCGGCAAGCAGGATTTCGCCGCCGCAATCGCCCACCGCCGCGCGCAGATGATCCTCGTCGCCCTTCGACGTCGCTGCGGAGCAGAGGATGACATCATGCGCGGCGGCAACTCGCGCCAGCGTATCAGCGATCTCTTCCCGCCGATCAGGCAGGATGCCGAGATCATGGGCATCGGCGCCGAGCTGCGCGGCATAAGCCAACAGCAGCGGACGGTTGGCGTCGAAGACCGGGGCGCCAAGCTCATCGCCAATGGACAGCACAGCCACGCGCAGGCGGCTATAGACGTCAACGCCACCGCAGCCAGCCGAGGCGAGCAGGCCGATATGCCGGGGAGCGAGCCGCGTGCTTGCGGGGAGAAGAACTGTCCCCGCCATGAAATCCTCGCCCTGGCGGCGGATATTCTGCCCCTGCGCCACGGGGCCGGAAATGACCACCCGATCGCCCGTGATTGTGCATTGCTCGCGCATCACCACGGTATCGCAGCCCGCAGGCAGCATGGCGCCAGTGGCGATGGCGACGCACTCGCCCGTCTCCACGGCCCCAGCAAAAGGCGCTCCGGCGCGGGCCCGACCGACACAGGTGAGCGGCATGCCCCCTGTGGTTTCAAAGCGGAAGGCGAAGCCATCCATGGCGCTGCGGTCATAGGCGGGAGAGACCACCAGGGCATGGGCCGGGCTGGCCAGCACGCGCCCTACGGCCTGGTGCAGCGCCACACGCTCCGTGGTGGCGGGTGCCGCGATGCAACGGCCCAGCAGCGCCAACGTGGCCTCAACGCTAGGCAACCCCGCCTGTGGATAGCACCCCGGCTGCACCGCCGCGCTCATGCCAGCGCTCTCGCGGCGGTACAGATGAAAGCCGCCACTTCGACCGGCGCGTTCAGCGGCAGCACCGGGCGCCCCGGCATATCCAGCGGCGCGTCACTCGCGATGGCGGCAATGCCGGGGTCGTGCGGATACAGAGCGGGTTTACCCAAAGCGGGGCGGTGGATTTCCAGCTTCGGGATGGCCTCCAGCTTGAAGCCCTCGACCAGCAGCAGGTCCACCGGCGCCATGCGCCGGGCCAGGGAGGCGAGATCCAGCTCCTCTTCCGGCGTCTCGCGCATCAGCGCCCAACGCCCGCCCGAGACCAGCATCACCTCCTCGGCTCCGGCCTCGCGGTGGCGGTAGCTGTCCTTCTCCGGCTGGTCGAGGTCGAAGCCATGATGCGCGTGCTTGATGGTGGAAACACGCAGCCCGCTCTGGCGCAGCAAAGGCAGCAGCGCCGTGATGAGCGTGGTCTTGCCACTGCCGCTGGCGCCCACCACGCCCATCAGTCGCATGCCGCCTCCAGGCTTTGCGCCACCTCTTCGGTCCGCAACGCCTCGCCGACCAGGATCAGCACCGGGCCGCTGGCGCCCCGCGCCGCGTGCAGGCCGGGCAGCGTGCCGATGGTCGCGGCGATGTGCCGTCCCTCCGGCAGGCTGGCATTTTCGATCAGCGTCGCCGGCATGGATGGTTCCATCCCCGCCTCGATGAAATGCGCGGCGAGGCCGGGCAGCGTCTCGCCGCCCATATAGATGGCGAGCGTGCCGCCGGACTTGGTCAGCGCCACCCAGTCATGCCCCGGCAGCCCGCCCTCGGCGCCATGGCCGGTGAGGACATGCAGCGAGCGCGCGATACCGCGCTGGGTGAGCGAGAGCCGCAGCCCCGACGCCGCCGCCGTGGCGGCGGTGATGCCGGGCACCACCTCAAAGCCGATCCCCGCCGCGCGCAAAGCGTCCATCTCCTCGGTGGCGCGGCCGAAGATCATCGGGTCGCCGCCCTTTAAGCGCACCACGATGTGCCCGGCCAGAGCCTCCACCACCAGCAGATCGCAAATCTGCTGCTGCGAGGCCGAATGGCGGCCGCAGCGTTTGCCGACATCGATCAGCTTTGCTGCGCGGTTCGCCATCGCGAGGATGCGGGGATCCACTAGGCTGTCGAACAGCAGCACCTCGGCGCTAGCGATGAGGCGCGCGGCTTTCAGTGTCAGCAGCTCGGGGTCGCCCGGCCCGGCACCGACCAGGAACACCCGGCTCATGGCAGCGCCAAGAGCACGCGCCCCGCCTCCAGCTTCACGGCAAAGCGCGGCGTGCAGCCCACATCCAGCCCCTGCCCTTCGCCCGTAGCCAGCGAGATCACCCAGTTGTGCAGCGGGCACGTCACGGAAGCGCCATGCACGATGCCCTGGCTCAGCGGCCCCTGCTTGTGCGGGCATTGGTCGCGCAGGGCGAAGACCTCGTCATCGGAGGTGCGGAACAAAGCGATGTCGCCCAGCGTCGTCTTCACCGTGCGCGCCCCGCGCGGCGGGATCTCCTCCAGCGCTCCCACATCCACGAAGTTTTTTGCGTTGTGCGTCCCGTCCATCAGACCATCTCCGCCATGGCGTTGTATTTCTGTCCGCGTGTCTCGCAGCCGGCTTCTTCCGCCCAGGGGTCGACCTGCGCGAAGCTCTGCGCGTAGAGGAAATCCTCGAACAGCGAGCGGCGAAGCTCGGCGTTGTCGACGATCTTCTCCTGCACGTATTTCAGGCCGACACGCTCGATCCACGGCGCCGTGCGCTCCAGATAGCGCGCCTCCATCCGGTAGAGTTGCAGGAAGGCGCAGGCATATTCCATCACCTCCGCCTCGGTGCTGACCTTGCACAGCAGATCGGTGGCGCGGATTTTTATGCCGCCATTGCCGCCAACATGCAGGTCCCAGCCAGCCTCGGTCGCCACCACGCCGAAATCCTTGATCGTCGCTTCCGCGCAGTTGCGCGGGCAACCGGAGACGGCGAGCTTCACCTTGTGAGGGTGCCAGGAGCCCCAGGTGGCTTTCTCAAGCTCGATGCCCATCGCCGTGGAATCCTGCACGCCGAAACGGCACCATTCCGAACCGACACAGGTTTTCACCGTGCGCAGCGCCTTGCCGTAGGCATGGCCGGAGACGAGCCCAGCCGCATTGAGGTCGCGCCATACGGCCTGAAGGTCTTCCTTGCGCACACCCAGCATGTCGATGCGCTGCCCGCCCGTCACCTTCACCGCGGGGATGTTGAACTTGTCCACCACATCCGCGATGGCGCGCAGCTCGGCGGCCGTGGTGGTGCCGCCCCACATGCGCGGAATGACGGAATAGGTGCCGTCCTTCTGGATGTTCGCGTGCAGGCGCTCATTCACAAAGCGCGACTGCGCGTCATCCACATATTCCCCCGGCCAAGCTGCGAGCAGATAGAAATTCAGCGCCGGGCGGCAGGAGGCGCAGCCGTCGGGTGTCTTCCATTCCAGCGCCTGCATCACCGCGGGAATGCTCTTCAGCATCCCGCCCTTGATGCGGCGGCGGACTTCATCATGGCCGTGGCCCGTGCATTTGCACATCGGCTTCACGGCCTCGGCGGTGTAGCCCGCCCCCAGTGAGAGTTTCAGCAGCCCTTCAACAAGATTGGTGCAGGAGCCGCAGGACGCTGAGGCTTTGGTGCGGGCGCGCACATCGTCCACGCTCTTCAGGCCATGCTCGGCAATGGCGGCACAGATGGTGCCCTTCTTCACGCCGTTGCAGCCGCAAATCTCGGCGCTGTCGGTCAGCATGGCCAGCGCCTCGTTCGGGTCAGCGGAGGCCGCCACCGGACCGTAAATCATCGTCTCACGTAAACCTCCGAGAGACTCTTCATCTTTCAGGAGTTGGAAATACCAGCCCGCATCGCGCGTGTCGCCAAAGCAGACCACGCCGACGAGCTTGTCATCGCGCAGCACCAGGCGCTTGTACACACCGCGCGCGGCATCACGCAGCACGATGTCGTCGGTGGTCTCGTCACCCAAGAAGGCCCCGGCAGAGAACATCTCTATGCCTGAGACTTTCAGTCGCGTGCCGGTGGCGACGGGTACAAAGCCAGTTTGCGCCGTGGCGGTGATGTGATCAGCCGCGACCTTGGCCATGTCCCAGATCGGGGCGACCAGCCCGTAGCATTGCTTGTTGTGCTCGATGCACTCGCCGATAGCGTACACCGCCAGATCGGAGGTGCGCATGGCGGCGTCGACGAGAATGCCACGGTCGCAGTCCAGACCGGAAGCTTTGGCAAGGTTCGTATTGGGACGGATGCCGACGGCCATGACCACCAGATCGGCCTTGAAGCAGCGGCCATCCTTCAGCGTCACTGTCTGCACCGGGCCATGGTCACCCTCGCCATCGAGCGATTCGGTATTGGCGGAAGTAAAAATGCTCATGCCGCGCTGGATCAGGCTGCGCTCCAGCAGATGTGCGGCGGAGGCATCGAGCTGGCGCTCCATCAGCGTGGGCATCAGATGCACCACGCTGACCTCCATGCCGCGCAGGTTCAGGCCGTGCGCGGCCTCCAGCCCCAGCAGGCCGCCGCCGATGACTACGGCGCTTTTGCCTGGGCCGGAGAGTTCCAGCATCTTTTCCACATCCGCGACGGAGCGGAAGGTCATCACGCCGGGGCGCTCGACGCCGGGCAACGGCAGCACGATCGGGTTCGAGCCCGTAGCCAGCAGCAAGATATCGTAGGAACGGATTGTGCCGTGCTCGCCGGTGACGACGCGCCTGGCGCGGTCGATATCCACCACCGCTTCACCCGCGATCAGCTCGATCTTGTGTTCGGCATACCAGTCCAGGCTATTGAGCACGATCTGGCTAAAACTCTTGTCCCCCGCCAACAGCGGCGAGAGCATGATGCGGTCATAATTCGGCTGCGGCTCGGCGCCGAATACGGTTATGTCGAACATCCCCGGCGCGCGGTGGAGGATTTCCTCCACGGTGCGCATGCCGGCCATACCATTGCCAACCACAACGAGTTTTTTGCGTGCGTTGACGATCATGTTCATCGCCGTGACTCCTTGAAATTTTGGGAAAGGGGGCCGGGGGCGCGAGGCCACCGGCGGAGCAAAAATCAGATGCGGACCTTGTCCATCTCTGTCAGCCCGCGCGAGAAGCTGGCGCGCCAGTGCTTCTTCACAATGTTGATGCCGATGAAGGCGACCAAAGCGAGACCAGCGAAGATGAGGAAGCCGTCCTGATAGGAGCCGGTCCATTGCTTGGAGTAGCCGAGCGAGGAGGCGAGGTAGAACCCGCCCACGCCACCGGCGCAGCCGACCAGTCCGGTCATCACGCCGATCTCACGGCCAAAGCGCACCGGCACCAGCTGGAACACCGCGCCGTTGCCCGCGCCGAGCGCCAGCATGGCGATGATGAAGGCGCCGAGTGCCATTGGCAGGGCCGGCAGACCGAAGCTGACCAGGATCAGCATGGCGGCCGCCACGACATAGAGCACGGAGAGCGCGGCAATGCCGCCGACCTTGTCAGCCAGCCAGCCGCCGATGGGACGGAACAGCGAGCCGGCAAACACGCAGGCCGCGACGGCATAGCCCGCCTGGACCGGCGCCAGGCCGTACTGCGTGTGGAAATAGATGCTGAGCGAGGATGCCAGCCCGACGAAGCCGCCGAAGGTGACCGAATAGAACAGCATGAACCACCAAGTGTCGCCGATGGTCAGCACTTTCAGGTAGCCGCTCAGCGCCTGTTTGGGGGGCTGCACCGGCGCGTCCTCGGCAAGCAGGATGAACAGCACGAGCACCACGGTCATGAACAAGGCGGCCATGCCGAACACATTCACCCAGCCAAAGGCCAGCCCCAGCGCCGGGGCGGCGAGTGCTGCAATCACGGTGCCCATGTTGCCCGCACCGGCAATGCCCATCGCCTTGCCCTGATGCTCGGGCGGGTACCAGCGCGAAGCCATGGGCAGCGCGATGGCGAAGGAGGCGCCGGCCATGCCGAGCAGCACGCCAACCAGCAGCACAGCATCGAAACTGGGCACGCCGAAGAACCAAGCCGCGGCGAGGCCGAGGATGACGATGATCTGGGCAAAAATCCCAGCCTTCTTGGCGCCAAAATGGTCGACCATGAGGCCGTTGAAGATACGCAGGAAGGCGCCCGCCAGCACCGGCGTAGCGACCATCAGCCCCTTATGCGCGGGGTCGAGATGCAGCGCCTTGGAGATCTGGATGCCCAAAGGCCCCAGCAGCACCCAGCACATGAAGCTGAAGTCGAAATAAAGGAAGGCCGCGAGAAGGGTCGGCAGATGGCCGGATTTCAGAAAGCTTTTTTCGCCCGAAAGGGACATGTCGATCACTCCGCGGCACGCTTCACACCGTGCCGCCTGCGAACCGTCCCTTGGCCCGCGAGAATTTCAGTGGGGTCTCCCCCGCTAGGCAAGTGCAATCGCCATTGAATGCACCGCAAACAGCATCCGCCGTTCGAGTGCAATGCAGCAATTCCCGTGCCAAAGGAAAAATAGAGTAAATTTGACGCATCTACCTAAGGTCAATTACATCATTGGCGCAAAATTACTCACACATGATTATCTATTCATCATGATGGCTTGTTTTATGGCAATTTAAGGGCGTCGCAGAAATGCTCCGGCTGCGGCGTCGGCCGGGCACCGCCCGCCGCGAGGAACAAATCCGGCCGGTACAGGCTGGCGGCGCCGTCCAGGCTGCCGGGAGGCGCCAGCTTCCAGCGTAGCATCTGTTCGGCGAACCATGACGCCCGCGCGGCATCGGGGTATTGTTCCGTGAATACCGGGCCGCCCGCCTCTGGGGCAAGAGCGCTGGCAATCAGCGCCTCGGGCAGATGCAGATATTCCGGCTGCGCCAGCAGCGCCGCCAGGGCGCGGCGCTTGTCCGGGGCGGCGCACAGGGCAGAGGTGGCACGGAGCGTGCTCAGCAGCGCCAATACGCCCACCGGATCGCGCACCACCAGTTCCTCGCGCAGCGCCAGGCATTTCTCCGGATGCCCGCGCCAGATCTCCCCCGAATGCACGGCAATGAAGCCCAGCCCCGCATGCGCCGCCACCTGGCCCCAGGGGGCGCCGGCACAAAAGCCATCGATGGCTCCGGCCGCCAGGCTGCTCACCATTTCAGCTGGCGGCAGCACGCTCAGCTCCACATCCGTCTCCGGATCCACGCCGAAAGCCGCCAGCCAGTAGCGCAGCAGCAGATTATGCGTCGAGAACCCGTGCACCACGGCGAAGCGCAGACGCTTGGCCGCAACCACCTTGGCGATGCCGCCGCTGGTGAAGGCACCGCGCAGCGGCACGGCCAGCGTGATCGCATTGCCATTGGCGCTGAGCGACATGGGGATAGTCAGCGCCGTCCTGCGCCCGCGCAGCCCAGCGGCGCAGGCCAATGCGAGAGGCGGCAGCATCACGGCGCCATCGAGCAGGCCGTAGCTCAGCTTGTCGGCGATATTGGCCCAGGACGGCTCGACCGAAAGGCTCACGCGCACACCGTTGGCGGCGAACATCTCCTCATGGTCGGCCAAGATGACCGGGGCGGCGTCGCACAGCCGCAGCAGCCCCAGGCGGATCGTTTCAGCCATTCTTGTCCTCCGCCTTGCGGTCGCGCAGAAACGCCGCAGCAACTTCAGTGAGTTTCTTCTGCTGGTCCATGGCGCGCCGTTGCAGGAAGCGGTGCGCCGCTGGCTCGCTCATCTTATCCTGGGCCATCAGTAGACGTTTGGCGGCATCCACCACCTGCCGCACCTCGATCTGCTCCTCCGCTTCAGTCAGCCGGTCCTGCAGCCCGCGCATACGCTGGAATACGGCCATGGCCGTGCGCAAAATCGGCTTGATCGCCGGCGGCGGTACCCCGCCAACATGGTAGGAGCAGACCCCGGCGGCGATCGCCTCTTCCATGAAATGCGGGTCGTCCTCGTCGACAAACATCAGCACCGGCAGCAGCGCCTGGGCGTTCAGGGCGCGAACGGAGTCCAGCCCGTCGCGGTCCGGGCGGGCCATGTCCACAATCACGATGTCCGGGCTGGTGCGACGCACGGCGTCAACCAGGTTCTCCCCCTGACCGGCACAAATGACCATAAAGCTGTCATCCAGTGCCTTGAAACGGGCATGCAGCTCCTTCGCTTGGCTGCCATCGCAATCTGCCACCAGGATTTTCATGCAAGCACGGCCTTCATACCGGTGAGATTAGCAACTGTTGGGCCAGAAGTACCGAAGACCTACGTGATTTGATTGATCGTGTGGAGTTGGGGCCGAAGGACGCGAACGGCGAGCCGGTGATTATTCTGACCGGGGCGCAGGCGTCGATGGTGCGGCTGGGCATGGGCCAATCGGCGGCCAAGCTGCCTGATCGCGATTTGTTCTTGAGTTCGGTAAAACTTGGTTGCGGGGGCCAGATTTGAACTGACGACCTTCAGGTTATCAGCCTGACGTAGATTAAAGTTCTCCAAATATATTCTTGGCCTTTTAAATACTGTGAGCCAATCACCCTAGAAACTACACTTAAAAATCCGGCCTTTTTTCGTTTTTCACCCCAAATGCCCTAATTGCGCCGGCGAAGTCGGAATTGGCCTCATCCGAGACCCACGTCTCATAAAGCCGAGGGGGCGGTTCGCTCGCCTGTCTTTGCCTTCAAACTCGTATCTTGCCCTGTGCCAGCCAATTTTAACTTGGTGCGCGGGGGTGAGGCCGGCGAGCTTCATGCCGGGTGCAAATTCTGCAATTCGGAGAATTCATTGCTTTCCACGAGATGAATGAAAAATTGGCGCGCAAATTTCGCCCTATCTATTAAGCAAACTTAGCCGCATTAGCGCGTTTTACAGATTTTACCGTAAGCCCCCTCCCCGCTCCACATCACCTTGATACAGATGTGGCCGGGTTTGTCTGAACACCGTTTCGCTATCTATAAGCGGCAGCACCACTCGCCGACGGCTGCGACCCCAGGGGGCCTCCAACCCTGAGGCAATATCAGCCAGACCTGTTTCATGTCCGCATTCAAGGACTCCATCGCGATAATTCGTTCGGTGTCAGCGGATGTCCGGGAGTAACGACAAAGATGCGCAGGCGCCAAGGATTGCGGTGGAGTGTGCGACGGTCACGGCGGCGTGACGATCAAGGTAAAGGCGTAGACACCGCAGGCAATATCGTAGCGCTCCTGCGGCGCCATCGCGTAAGTCACCATGGCCAGCACCGCGGTTGCCCAGGCAAGAACAGGCATGGTAGATGCCAATGGTAGAAAGGCTAGGCGTAGCGGCACGTCGATGGCGGTGCCGATAATCCGATGCGACACACGCAGGAGTGTGCCGCTCGCGGACCCCGCAATGACATCAAGTGCAAGACATGATCGCCCCGGCGGATTCAACCAAACCAAACACCTCTATCTATGGCGGAACACCAGATGGCGTTGCCACCGTTGCGCCCAGCGACGCACTAAATGACAGAATCGTCGAGATGGGCGGCATCAGAAAAAACGGCGCACCGGCCGGCTAATGACCGATTATGGAGATAATCAATGACCACGAGCCAGTCTCAGGAAGAACCAGCTTCCCCCGCGTCTGCGTTCCGCCGTCCCGAACCGCTGCAAATGCCTCTGGCTAAGAAGCAGGATTTGCCGGGCGACCGATTGCTTGAAGAGGAAGTGCGCCAACTTGGCGACTGGCTGGCCAGGGATCCGCTTCTGCTCGCAAGCGAGGAAGCACTCAACGCCAATCCGCTACATGAGGTTATCCCCGTTGACTGGGCCGAGATTGCCCGGGCGCTGCGCATCGTCTGGCTTCACCGGCTCAGCCGGCCGGAGACGGCGATCACCGCGGCGGCGGAGTTCAATCTTAAGCTGTTCCAATCCACCTGCGATATCTGGGCGGAGGCCGCCCAGCGCTGGTGCGGCATGGCACCGTCCAGCGCAGTTGCTGGTGGGGGCGAACCGGCGAGTGGCAGAGATAAGCGCTTCGTTGCCCCGGAATGGCAGAATAACCCGGTCTATCGCACCCTGAAGGAATTCTACCTGCTGGCGTCTGACTGGCTGCTCCACCAGCCAGACGGGTTCGATGACATGACCGCGGAGGAGCGGCAGCGGCTCAACTTCCATCTCCGCCAATTCGTCGATGCCGTAAGTCCGACATTGATGCCGCTGTCCAATCCGTTGGCGATGCACCGCGTCGTGGAGACCGGAGGGGCAAGTATCGCGGACAGCATTCGCAACTTGATGCACGACCTCCAGCAGGGCCGGCTGAGCATGGTGGATACCGAGGCGTTCGCGCCCGGGCGCAACCTGGCTCTGTCCCCCGGCAAGGTGGTTTACCGCAATAAATTGATCGAACTGATCCAATACGCGCCAAAGACGGACAAGGTCCATGAGGTGCCGCTGCTGATTTTTCCGCCATGGATCAACAAATTCTACATCATGGACCTGCAACCCAAGAACAGCATGGTGCGTTATCTCGTCGAACAGGGGTTTACGGTGTTCATGGCATCCTGGAAGAACCCGGATGCGTCAATGGAGGGAACGGCGATCGAGGACTACGTGGAACTCGGCCCGCTGGCAGCGAGCGACGTTGTGCGCGAGATCACCGGCAGCCCCACTGTGAATGTCATGGGGTATTGCATCGGCGGCACCTTGCTCGCGATGACGCTGGCCTTGCTGGCGGCCAAAGGCGACAAACGGTTCAACGCCGCGACCTTTATGCTGTCGCTCCAGGATTTCTCGAAAGTCGGCGATACCGCACTGTTCCTTGGCGAGGACTCGATCGATTTTATCGAGAAGCAGATGCTGGAACGCGGCTACCTCGATAGCCGGCAGATGTCCGATATGTTCAACCTCCTGCGCAGTAACGATCTGATTTGGTCGAACGTGGTGAACAACTACATTCTGGGTCAGAAACCGCCCGCATTCGACCTGCTGTATTGGAACAACGATGGCACGCGGATGGCGCGAGCCGCGCATAGCTGGTATCTGCATAACACCTACATTGAGAACAACCTGATTCAGCCAGGCAAGATCCAACTGATGGGCGAGGCGTTGGACCTTCGCCGCATTACGCTCGACATTTACGCAGTGGGCGCCGAAAAGGATCATATCGTGCCGTGGGAGTCCGCTTGGCGGCTTACGCAGCTCACCGCTGGAACCGTGCGCTTCACCCTCGCGTCGAGCGGCCATGTCGCCGGTATCATCAACCCACCCGGCAGCAAAAACGCCGCGTATTGGACCATGAAGGAGGGCTCGGCCGCAGCGAATACCGCCCAGGAATGGCTAGCCCAAGCCGAACGTTATGACGGAAGCTGGTGGAGCGACTGGTCAGCCTGGCTAGCTACCCGTGCAGGCGCCATGGCCGAACTACCCGCCCTGGGCAGCGCTGCCTACCCGCCGTTGTGCGACGCACCGGGAGCCTACGTAATGGAGAAATAATGAGGCGCCTATGCCAGCCAGTCGCCTGCCTGCCACCCGCGCCACATAGGTGTAGAAGGGCCACTTCACAAGTGCGGTCATCACCAGGAAGCCTGCGCCTGCCGCACCCGGTGCCAAAGCGTCTCCGCCGTGCAGCCAATCTTCGCCGCAATCGAAGACACCGCCGCCTATTCCAAGGGATGCGCGCCTTTGTGCTCCGGAACCAGCCGCACCGCCCGCTCGCGGACCTCAGGTGAAAACTTGTTGCTCGTCATAACTCCATCATCTCAAGAGTTGGAGCCTCCGACAAACCCCGGGCGGTTCACTGTACCAGCGCTCCGACTACGCAAGATAATTTTAAGGCCAAACCGTTGCCACCAGCATTGTCCGTTACCGCGTTATTTCCTCAGCGCGTCACGAATTTTATCTTTGGTCTCGCCGAAGCCGCTCTGCACCTTGCCGACGACGTTCTCAACTGCCCCTTCGGCTTCGATTTTTCTGTCGCCGGTCGCCTTGCCGATGACTTCCTTTGCGGTGCCGTGCACCTGCTTAACAGCGCCCTTGATGCGATCCTTGTCCATGGAAATTGTCCTTCGGTTGCCCCCTAACCTGGGGCGTGACAAATATGGGGCGAATGGAGCCTACCAAAAGACCAAAACATCAAAATTAAATCCCGGTCGTTTCGTAAAAAAACTCGGTTCTCAAGGGCGGATGCCACGTATAGGCTCTTGGTAGTGGGTCAGTTTAAAAAGGTCTCCGTAAAGAATACCTGGTGCTACGCGTCGTGTCGGTGATATAAATCGGCATGAAGCTAACCGAAGAACAACGTACCGAACTTGCTGCGTTGCGTGAAGAATTACACAAAGCTGAGGCGCGCGTCGTTTCTGCGTTAAGGGCGGTCCCTGATGGCCATGCCCTTGAAGGGGAGCCTCTGGAGCGATTTGAGGAGGCGGATCGAGAAGTTTCGGAACTTCGCGACAGGATTAAGGAGATCGTGGGCAAAAAATAACCGAAAAACGGCCCCGCGACCTGCTGACTCTGCCCAAGGTACGTCCATGAGACCGTATACCTTGACGCAGACTGCGTCAGAACACCGTGAAATCCTGCTTGCAAGCGGGGCTGCCATACGTTTTTTGGAGCTGCCCCCCTCGGATTGAAAAAACCGCGACAGCATGCCGCTCTCTTCCCACAAGCGCAGGCTCAAAGCCGCCAGCGTGATGTCCGGCTGCACCTGGATCGTTGCCAAAAGCCAAGCCCGTTCAGGCTTCACCTTCAAAGGCCGGTGCGCGCCCGTGCCGGCACAGCGCCGGTCACCAACACGTCTGGCACGCTGCAACCACCTGATCGCGGATGCTTCGCTCAAACCAATATAAAACGGGAAGGGGTTAGCGCGCCGATCGGCGCGCTAACCAACAGATTCGGCTAGGTTTTATGGGGAATAGAACATGATACCGATTTACAACCTGACGCCAGAATTCTGTTTCACTCTGACCATTTTCGGATCGGCGGCGGGCTACGCTGACCAGGCGCTCCACCAAGAAAGTACCAGCGCGGGAAATTCGTATTATCCCCCCGCCATGGCGGCGCAGTCGCGCCACCAAATCAGGCTCAAGCGGATTGATGGACTTCACCCGAGTGACCGGCGGCGTTCGCTACGCGCGTCGGCTGGGGGCTTGCGGCCATCCAGGGGCCAACGACAGGATCATGTCCGACCGCGTGGTGTAGGAGCGGTGTTCTGAGCAGCGTTGGCTGCGTTGTCAGGCCACCATTTCTGGCAAGCTGACGCGGGGAGTATCGCTCAATGGGGCGATGGTTTTCAGTGTCATGTATCTGGCGCGCTGGGTTGCCCATTCATCGTTCTGCTCGAGCAGCAGGGTGCCGATGAGCCTGACCACGGCGTCGTCGTTGGGGAAGATGCCGACGACGTCGGCGCGGCGCTTGATCTCGCCGTTGAGCCGCTCCAGTGGATTGGTGGAGTGGATTTCGGCCCTATGCTGGCTGGGGAAGTCCATATAGGCGAGCACGTCGGCTTCGGCTTCATCGAGCAATCCTGCGAGTTTGGGCAGACGCGGGCGCATCTGGTCGGCGACATCGCGCCATTGCTTGTGGGCGCTGGCGGCATCGTCCTGGGCAAAGGCGGTGCCGACCCAGGCGGAGACCGCGCGCTTTTGGGTTTTGCCGGCATAGGCCAGGGCGTTGCGCATGAAGTGCACGCGGCAACGCTGCCAGGTGGCGCTGAAGATTTTGCCAATTGCCGCCTTCAGCCCTTCATGCGCATCGGAGATCACCAGCTTGACGCCGCGCAGGCCGCGCAGGAATTCCACCCAGAACGGCTCGGCCTCGCTATGGCCCGTGGTCATGCCGAGCACCTCGCGCCGGCCGTCGGCATTAACGCCCACGGCGACGATGACGGCGGTGGAGACAATGCGATGATCGCGCTGGACCTTGATGTAGGTGGCATCCAGCCGGACATAGGGCCAGTCACCCTCGAGCGGGCGGCTGAGGAAGGCGCCGACGCGCTCGTCGATCTCGCCGCACAGGCGTGAGACTTGGCTCTTGCTGATGCCTTCCATCCCCATGGCCTTGACCAGATCATCCGCAGAACGCGTTGAAATGCCTTGGATATAGGCTTCCTGGATGACGGCGGTCAGCGCCTTCTCGGCCATCCGGCGCGGCTCCAGAAAGGCCGGAAAGTAGCTGCCGCGGCGCAGTTTGGGGATCCGCAGCTCGACCGTGCCGGCCCGTGTCTCCCAGTCGCGGTCACGGTAGCCGTTGCGCTGGTTGCGGCGCTCGGGCGCACGCTCGCCAGGGGCGGCGTTGCAGATCGCCTCCGTCTCCAGCTGCATCAGCCGCTCGGCGGCAAAGCCGATCATCTCGCGCAGAAAACTCGCGTCAGAGGACTTCTCCAGAAGCGTGGAAAGCGCAATCTTGTCGTCGGTCATCGTGGTGGTTCCTTGGGTTCGCGTTGAGATTCGCAACCCAATGCTACCCAAAAACCGCCTCGGTGGCCGCCAATCGGCGTCCTACACCACCAGCAGGGACACGACCCAACGACAGCATGCGTAGCTTCAGAGACTGTGCGGCATCAAGTATATACTGTCCGCGTGCCCCATACGCCCTGTGTTTCGTGCTAGCTCACGTGCTCAACGCCTATTCGAGACGGCCTTCCGCAGCCCTGGTGCCGGCTTCGCTTGGCTTGCCTTTAAGGATCCACTCGAATCCCACGGCAATCATGGCGCCGATCACAGGGCCGACGATGTAAATCCAGGCGGTGTGCATGTCGCCGCACACCAAATCGGGAGCGAACGAGCGGACGGGGTTCATCGAAGCACCGCTGATGGGAGCGGCCCAGAGTCCGGCCAGGGCAATGTAGCCACCAACGGCGAGGGCGCCGTTTGAACCGATGTTGCGCGCGCCAGAGGCGGTACCGAGGATGGTGCTGACCAGGCCTGTGGTTAAAAGCACTTCCATGATGAGGGCTTGGAGTTCGTTCACACCCGGACCGGGTATCGTGGCGCCGAGGTGCGCAACATTGCCGAACATCACGCGGAGAAAGCATGATGCCGCAATGCCGCCCGCGAATTGCGCGATGATGTATCCTGGCACACGGCTCCAGGGAAAATTGCGGCGGACCGCAAATGCAAGTGTCACTGCGGGATTGAGATGGGCGCCGCCGATATCCCCCATGAAGTAGATGATGGCCATGACCATCATGCCCGGTGCGACAACTTTCATTTCCAGCGTTACGGCGCCGCCACTCATCATGCCGACGACGACGGCGCCGGAAGCAACCACGACGAGAAGGAATGTGCCCCAGGCTTCCGAGAAAAGCCGCCGCCATTCGTGGGCGGCTTCCAGGAAGTCCGGCACCGCCGTCGCATGCAGCATACGGGCGGCGAACGCTGACGTGGTATCTTCCGTTGGACTAGGTTTCATGCGAAGATCAGCCTAAGCAATTTTGCATGGGATCATGGCATCCTCGTCAAATTTATAAACGGCGCAGAGCCGGTGATAACCGTCCGCGATGATCAACTTGCCATTTGTCCTGTCCCTGTACAGCAATAAGGGAGACAGTCTTTCGTCCCGGATGATCCGATCACGGTCCTTTTCCACATGGCTGTTGCTGATCCCCAGGAGGGATAGCGCGGATGCGCGAAAAATATCTTTGGCCGCAAACAAAGTCATTTTGGCATGTTCCAATTCTTCGGAAGCGGCTTTGGCCGCGACGTCGTCCATGATCAAACTGAGGTAAAACTCGGCCGCGGGGTAATCATGTTTTTGCGGTTTATCAAGCCATTTGATTTTCATGTTTTCCTCGAAAGTCAGTGATAAGCGTAGGATTTGATCGAGTGCGGGCCATTTTTCTTTGCGCCATTAGCCTGCAAGCTGTCGGCGATATTACCGATGTGGTAAGATCCGTGTCGGTTGTCGTTGTCCGTCGCCAAATAATTCGAGACAGTTTTTGTTTTGAACCCGATGACGCTTTAGCTCATTTATTGGGTTAACAGTTTAATCGGCTTTTTGGATGTGGAGCAAGCGCCTGGCCTCGATGGCTTGGCGTTTGATTCGCTCCCGGTCGTGAAGGACGTCGGCCAGGGGTGAGGTTACCCAGGCTCTCATGGTATCGACGGTAAATGTACTGTTCGTTGAAAGCGGCAACTTGCATGATGACCTCCAGGGGGGTTGGCAACTCCACTCTGACAGAGCTTCCGTCGGTCATCACCTCATGGGATCTCCACCAAACCAGACCGGCCGGTGTGGAACGTTCAGCGGCTGCAAGCGGACATTAGTTCCAAGTGCGCCATGAGGCTTAAAAAATTTACCTGCAAGGCAGCCGGGACAGATCCTTGACCTGAAGACACCAATTATCCATTTTCAGGACAGGTCTTCGGGGGCTTTGCTGCGACCCGTACCCGCTTTGATCCGGTATCTTCACTTCACGAGCTGTTCGCGGATGGCCAGTAATTCCTGGTGCCGCTCCGGGCTTGTTTCCGGGTAGCTCATCTTGAGATCTTTCAGCGTCTCAATAACGATTTGCGACACGATGAGCCGGGCACTTTCCTTGTCGTCGGCAGGCACGATGTACCAGGGAGAGTCCTTCGTGCTCGTTGCAGTCAGGCATTTCTCATAGGCTTTCATGTATTGCCTCCAAAAACCCCGCTCCTTGATATCATCCATGCTGAATTTCCAGTTTTTCTCTGGCTCATCGATCCGTTCCAGGAATCGTTTCCGCTGCTCGTCTTTCGAAAGGTGGAGAAAGAATTTTACGATCCTTGTGCCATTGCAGTGCAAATGTCTCTCCAAGTCCACGATCGAGCGATACCGGTCGTGCCAGATGGCTTTGTTGTCCTGGATCGCGTCAGGGAGCCCTTCACCTTGGAGAATTTCCCGATGTACCCGTACGATCAGCACTTCCTCATAATAGGATCGGTTAAAAATCCCAATTCGTCCGCGTTCCGGTAGATCCCGTGTTGTCCGCCAGAGAAAATCATGCTGCAATTCGGCAGGACTGGGATGTTTGAAACTAAATACCTGGCAACCTTGCGGATTCACCCCGGACATAACATGCCGGATCGCACCGTCTTTCCCTGCTGCATCCATGGCCTGAAAAATCAACAGAACAGCATAGCGGTTCGATGCATAATGCATCCGCTGCAGATCGCTCAATTGCGCGACGTGGTCTTCCAGAATGGCCTTGTAATCATCCTTTGATTTGTAAGTCGGCTTGCCTTGCGTCGGCCATTTATCGAGATCGACGTCATCACCCTCGCGGACCCGAAACTCCTCTGTACTGATTTTCATTTTTTTACTCCTTTGGCGGCATCATCCTCACTCACCTTGGGCGTGGTTGAATTGCTTGGTGTTGATGACGCAACCGCTGGTGTCGTGGCTTTGTCGTCGGACGCTACCTCGGCTTTATCAAGCGGCGTCTTAGCCTGGCTGAGTGCATCTGCGATGATCCGCCCGGCAGCCCCGGGATCTTTGGCGATACCAGCCAGGAGGACATCACCCAGCGTTGTGTCGAGCAGGGTCGAGATGGCAGTTTTGGCATCAGATTTGCGTGCACTTTCGGGTTCGACCACGGGCTGAGGCTGTGGTTTTTCCTTGGCCTCGGCTTCAACTGAGGCGACGTCTCCTTGCTGGGGCTGTTCTGCGGTCTCCGACTTCGGTTCGACCCCGACCTCAGGCTTCGCGTTGCCCTCGGGCGTTGCCATGGCTTTGTGGTCAGGCTTGGGTTCTGCTTTGGCTTGCGGTTCCGCGGCTGGCTGAGGCTGGGACTTGTTCTTGGCACCGGCCTTAGGAGGTGCGGCGGCCTCGGGTTTGGGCTTTTCTGCGGTCGCCGGCTTCGGGGTGGCCTCAGCGTCGGGTTTCGCTTTGTCCTCAGGCTTGGCTGCTGCTGTGATTTCAGGCTTCACCGCGCGTTTTGTGGCATCAAGCACCTTATACGCAACCAGTTTCAGACCGTCATTGATTAGGAACCAGACCAGCGCGTAGGCCCAGATGATGCCTGCCCACTTCCAACCGAGTGGTGTCATGAACAGTCCGTAAACCGCAATCAAAGTCGCCAGCGCTTGCGTGCCGAACACGGCGACCAAAAGAATTTTTGCGGGACGGATAGACCAGAACGGGCCGCGGGTCCGGGAGAGGAAAATGGTAAGATGCCCCGCCACCGACAGCATCAGATACATCAGCGTTTGCACATGCGGCCGGTCGAGGTGAAACACCTGGTCGCCCAGATAGAACAGTCCGAACGCGGCGATGGGGCCGATGACGCCCAGCACAGTGGCGATGCCCAGCACCGTGCGCATATCCCACGCCTCGGGCTGGTCCCTGTACTGCACGTTGTCGTATGCAATGGACAGAATGGCGCCGTCATTGAGCAGCGCCAGCATTACGATCATCACAGCCGTCAGCGGATAAAAGTTGAAGACCAGGATGGCCGACGTCATGAACAGAAGTACACGCAACGTCTCGGCGATACGGTAGATCGCGTAGCTGTTCATGCGTTGGAAAATGCGGCGGCTTTCCTTGATCGCGTCGATGACCACCGAAAGGCCGGGAGTCAGCAACACAATCGCCGCGGCGGCGCGCGCAGCGTCGGTGGCGCCTGAGACGGCGATGCCGCAATCAGCTTTTTTCAGAGCGGGCGCGTCGTTCACGCCATCTCCCGTCATGCCAACGATATGGCCGTGCTTTTGCAGCACGTCGACAATGTGAAATTTATGTTCGGGAAACACCTGGGCGAAGCCATCCGCCTTCTCGATCAATGTGGTGACCGATTGATTTTCCTGCTTTTTTACATTGCCAAGGCTGCTGGCATCGAGAATATCTGTGCCCATTCCTAGTTTTTTGGCGGTTTCCTGGGCAATCGCCAGGGCGTCGCCGGTCACCATCTTCACCGTCACGCCCATTTTCAGCGCGGCCGCGATGGTGGCCTTGGCATCGTCTCGTGGCGGGTCGAACAGCGGCAATACGCCAATAAACTGCCACTTGCCGTCGCCCTCGGCCTTTGCCACACCCAGTGAACGAAAGCCTCGCGCCGCGAATTCGTCTACGGCTTTATCGGCAGCATCCTTCACCCCAGCATCGTCCGCAAGCGCCAGAATGACCTGCGGCGCACCCTTGGTGACCTTGAACTCCTTGCCGTCCTTACCCTTCACCGTGGCCTCGGTACGCTTATGCACTGGGTCGAAGGGCTGGAAGTGAGTTTGTTGATAGTCTTTCAGCGCATCCTTGTTTTTTACGCCCGCCAGAACGGCCAGATCGATGGTGTCGTTATTATCTGCCCGGGATGCCAGCGCGCCGTACAGGACCACCTGGTCGGCCTGGATATCTTTCACGCAGAACGGATCGCCCAGAGTCAGCTTGTTCTGGGTTAGCGTGCCGGTCTTATCCGCACACAGCACATCCACCCCCGCCAGTTCTTCGATCGCCACCAACCGGCTCACCACGGCCTGTTTTTTGGCGAGCAGCCGGGCGCCAACCGCCATCGTTACCGACAGCACCGTCGGCATCGCGACGGGGATCGCGGCAACAGTAAGGACCAGCGCAAATTGCAGCGTGGTGAGGATCGGATCACCCCGGTAAATTGAAATGCCGATGATGACGGCCACCATCGCGAGCGCCAGAACAATCAGGTAATTGCCGATTTTCAAAACTGCGCGTTGAAAATGGCTGACCGTGTGGGCCGTTTGCACGAGTTCCGCCGTCTTGCCGAAATAGGTGTTCTGGCCCGTGGCATAGACCAGCGCGCCGATTTCGCCCTGGCGGATAATTGAGCCGGAAAATACCGCTTCGCCGGGTTTGCGTGTGGCCGGCAGGGATTCACCCGTCAGCGCGGATTGGTCCACCTCCACCGGGTCGCCGTCCAGCAAGCGGGCATCCGCCGGGACAATATCGCCCAGGCGCAAGCGGATAACATCGCCCGGCACCAGGTCGCGCGCCGCCGGGTTGATCCATTTTCCGTCGCGCTTCACCCGCGCCTTTATCGCCAGCTTGGCTTTCAGCGCGGCGATGGCATTGCCCGCCTCGTGTTCCTCCCAGAATCCAACGCCCGCATTGGCCAAAAGCAGGAGAAGAATAATGAAAAAATCCGGCCAGTGCCGGACCACGCCAGAAAGGATCACCGCGACCTCGATCATCCACGGGATCGGCCCCCAGAAATAGCTGAGGAATTTCAGAAGCTCATTGGTCTTCTTCTCTTCGATCTCGTTGGGGCCGTATTGGGCCAGCCGCTTCTGTGCCTCGGCTTGGGTCAGGCCCTCCGCCGACGACCCCAGCTTTTTCAGCAATTCAGGCATTGGAAGGGATTTTAGGGCTTCGTTTGGATCAGACTTTGATGCCTGCTCGGCTACATCGGTGTCAGCCATTTTTCTGCCCTCCCGCAATCCAGTCTTTTGCCGCCGCCAATTCACCCAGGCTGAACAAGCGGACTTCACCGTGAAAGAACGCCCTGAACATTGCGATCATGGTGTTCAGCCAGGCATGGTCGGAAACGACCGCAATTTGACTGAAATCGTGCCAATGTTGCAGCCCGAACCTGCCATCATCTACAAGAGCGCCCAGTTCGAACCCGCTGAAGGCAGGCCCGATGACATAGAGCAGCCTGATCGGCCCGTGGCCCATCATTGCTTCTGCCTTGGGTATTAGCCGGTCACGATAATCTTCGTGCGTCACCTTGCCGGTGGCCTCGACCGCCAGGACGTCGGCCGGCATCCCCTCGATGAACTTGAACATTCCGTATCTCCTTCATTGTTGGATCAGCGCCAGCGTGTGCTGCGCGATCATCAGTTCTTCGTTCGTGGGGATGACCCAGACCGACACGGCGCTGTCCGGCTCGGAAATGCGCGGTCCATTGGCGGCGTTGGCCTGCTTGTCCAGCTTCACGCCAAGCCACGCGAGCTTGCCGCACAGTGCCACGCGTACGGGGCGCGGAGTGTTCACCGATGCCGGCGGTGAACACCAGCGCATCCAACCCGCCAAGTACGGAAGTGTAGGCGCCAACGTATTTCGTCATCGCGTAGACGAAATGCTCGACCGCCGCGACCGCCCGCGGATCCGCGCTCTCTTGCAGCACACGCATGTCGCCGCTGCTGCCGGACAGACCGAGCAGGCCCGCGCGCTCATACAGCATCTTCTCCAGAGACGCGTCGTCGAACAGCTTGCGGCGCAGCAGGTAGAACAATGCGCCCGGCGGCACGTCGCCTGCGCGCGTCGCCATCGGCAGGCCAGACTCACCGGCGAAACCCATTGTGGTCTCGACGCTGCGCCCGTCCAACATCGCGCACATGCTGGCGCCGCCGCCAAGATGCCCGACGATGACCCGGCGCGCGTCCGGCGCGAATTGGGGCAGCTGGCGGCTGATGTAGTCGTAGGAGATGCCGTGATAGCCCCAGTGGCGCACGCCGGAATCGCGGACGTCCTGGGGAAGCGCGTAGGTCTGTGCCACCTCCGGCATCGTGCGATGGTACGAACTATCGAAGCAGGCGACCTTCGTCCCCGCGAGATTGTCTTCCAACCAGGTGATGTCGAAATGTGGGGCTGTCTTGTGGTCGATCGTGTGGCCTTCGCCCCAGCCACGGGCGTCCATGGGCTTGCCGGCCGCGTCACTGACGACGAAATGAGGATCGCCCTGCATGCTGCCGATCCGGCCGCGGCAGAGCAACGGCAGCGACCCAGCGGCATCCACCGCGTAGGCGCCGAACTTCAGGCCGGCCGAACCCGCGTCTAAGACGACGATGGCCTCGCTCATGCCAGATCACTCCGCGGTTTCAGCCCGGCCTCGGCGGCCTCTACGGCGCCGGCCAGAGCACCGGCACTGCACGGATGCACGACCCCGGTCAGCTTCGGCTTGAGCGTCCGGCAGCGCTTGATCAGCCCCTCAAGCCGATGTTCCGCAATCTCGCGTTGCTGTCGTGTCGTCGGTGCCAGAACGTCCAGCCTGGCCGTCGCAACCACCTGACCGGCTCGGCCGGTGCAGTCTCCGTCCAGCACCACGATGCCCTGATTGGGCCGCTTCTCGCGCACGACGAGCCGCGCCGTCATCGCTGCGCCAATCGGCAGTGCGGCCTTGATCTGCACGGAGATCGTGCGGATCGCACTGCCGGGCCCCGGCAGCGCCGAGCCGGCCAGCGCGGTCAGCGTGGCCGTGACGATGCCGGCAGCGACCTGGGTTTCACCCGGGCCGGCGCGCGTGTCCGCCTCACCGAAGGCGGCGGCCCAGGCGCGTACGTCGCCCACTTGCAACGTGCGTTGTGTGGAGGCCCCGTCGCCAACGGCGATTTCCTCAAATGTCTTGTTCACGATGGTCGGCATGGCCACAACTCCCGCTCAGTGCGTCACCGTGGCGCGTCGATCCACCGCGGCGGAGGCGGAGCTTCGGGCGGAGGGCCCTGGAGCCGCCGGCTCTGAACCCGGGACGATCAGCACCTGCGACAAACGCGTCAGGCGATCACGCTCCGCAGTACTCGGCGGACCGGCAGCGCCGACGATCGTCAACACCTGTTCCAACAAGTCCCGCCGCGCCTTCGCCTCCGGCACCAGCACCGCCAACGCGTCCACCGCGCGCTCACGTTCGCGTTGCAGCAGGAAGGACTGATCCCTGACCACGCCGTTGAACTCAGCTAGCGTCAGCCGCATGATCTGCTGGCGCGCCACGTTCAGCGCGAGCGCACAGCGCTGGCCGAGCGTCCGGTCGGCGGCGAGAACGTACATCACCGCCCGGGTCAACGCCGCGTCGTATCCGCCGGTCTTCAGCTTTGCAGCGTATGTCTCCGCCAGGGCCAGCTGCGCAGCCAACTGTTCGGGCGACGTGCTGGGGAGCGGCCGCACCTCGGTGCGATCGCTGATGCCGAGCTTGGCTTGCACGAACGGCGAGCCATAGAAGCCGAAGAACATCTTCTCGAGCGTCTCATCGCGTGCGGCCTGATAGGCGTTCAGTGCAGCGACGATCTGGTTGGAAACCTCCGTCTGTAGCGCGAGGAACGGGTTGTCGGCTGCCACCGGTCGGCGCGTCGCCGCCACACCGCCCGCCAGCGCATGCACACCCTTCATCCACGGGTTGCTATCGGCAAAGATCGTGTAGCTGAGCCGGAGCGGGTTAATCGCGCGCGCGAAATCGGCCATCGGCTGGCTCACGAACGCCTTCACCAGCGGCTGCATCATCGTGCGGTACGCGGCAAGATTCAGTTCCGATAGGCGCGCCACCGCGGCGAAGGCACGATCATCCGCCGGGCTGTTGCGCCCGAGCGCGCGGATGTCGTCGAGCGAACGCGCCTCGAACCGGGCGATCCAGTCGCCAGTGACAAAGCTTCCGCGTGGCTCACTGGCCGGCCGCGGCGATATGATCATCTCGTGCAGCCCGGGAGGCAGGTAGGCGATGACAGCCATCATCTGCACGAATTCCTCGTCCTGCTCCGCGCCCACCTTGGTGGAGACGAAGATGGCGAGATGCCCGATCGTTTGGCTCAGGCAGTAAACGATCGTCTGGCCGGCGGCACGGATCTCGTCGACGTCGCGATACAGATCGGCAATCCAACCGAGCGCCTGTGGCGGCGGGCTGATGTTATCACCCTCCGAGGCAAACACGATGATCGGCGAGCGGATGGTGCGGAGATCGAAGGTCTTGCCGCTGGTCGATGTGAGCTGGTTGCGGGCCAGCTTGTCGCCGATGAACAGGTTGTCAACCAGGAACTGCAACTCGTCGCCGTTGAGCTGTATGAAGTCGCCCCACCATTTTTCGAATTCGAGGTAGCGCTGCCCCCCGGCGTCGACGTTGGCATAGAGTTCGTATTGCTTGCCCCACAGCCAGTTTGCCGGCCCCAGACTGTCGAAGTTCATGACCAGGCCGGTGCCGTCGACCTTGCCGTGGCCGAGATCGCTGGTCAGCGCGGTAAGCCAGCTGCCGCCGAGCAGGCCGCCGGAATAGCGCATCGGGTTCTTCCCGTGCACGCCCTGCCAGTACGACATCGGCGAGCCCGCAACGAGGCACGGCCCGAACAGGTCGGGCCGCAGCATCGCCACCATCAATGTCTGATAGCCCGCCTGGCAGTTGCCGATGGCGAACGGACGCGGTGCATTTGGATGAAGCTCAACGACGCGCTCAAAGAACGGCACCTGCCCCTCGACAACGTCGAGGAATTGCTGGCCGGGCTCAGGCTCGGCCGCGAAGCCTATGAAGTACACCGAGTGCCCCGCAGTGAGCACATCGCCGATCTCGCTGTCCGCCTTGAAGCCGCCGATACCTGGCCCCTGGCCGGCCCGCGGGTCCACCACCACGACCGGCCGTTTGCGCGGATCTATAGTGACCTCCGGGGGCGGCAAGATGCGCAGCAACGTGTAGTTCATCGGCCGCGGCAGCGACCGGCCGCTCATCACCACCTCGTGGTCGAAGCGCAGCACGGTGGCCATCGGCCGTGACGTGATCTCGATTTCGGCGTTGCCGCGCCGGCGCAGCAGCTCCAGGAAGAGCACGCTGCGCTGGAATGCGTCGACCAGGTATTCCGCCCAAGCCGCCGCAGCGGCGGTGGGAACCTCGGCAGAGTAGCTGGGGAGAGTGAGCAAATCCGGTTCAACGGGTCTCACCGGAGATACCGCCTTTAACGACGCGTCGCTCGTGGCGTTCATGGGCTTGTCCTTCACGGTTGATCGGCGGACGCATGACCCTTGTCGGCAAACCGGCTGAATATCGGTTCGAATTGCCACAACGGCAATGACTCTAATCAATCTCATGAAGAGAAGAATTGTTGAGCCTGATGAGCTGGGCCAAGCTTCAGCGCGCACCACTTCCTATGCTAGCAAGCGGCTGTCGTTCAGGTGATCAACACGCAACCTCTACTACACCGGTTCACGTGAACCAGAGATGGAAACGACCACCCAATTTCCGGGAGCCGGCCCTCGCCGAACTCCAGGGAGTTTGCGTGGGGATTGCGGTGCAGCATGTCAAGCAAAGATGCCACTACCACTGGGACGGCCCGCACCATTCCCTATCCCGACGGCCTATCTCTTCCTGGCCTTACAGGATCAGGCGAAACCTTACGGGCGTCCTCAAGGGATTACCAACATTGCTCGTATCGGCCTCAAGTTCTGTCTCCCGCCCGCCCGGTTGAACGAGACACCTCGCAAGCGGACGATTTCCGCGATGGAGGCGTGTCATCGACGATCGCGCGGCGAGCAAGGGGCGGCTGGGCGCTCAAGCCGATCCGCCAAACGGTGCGGCAGCATTTCGGCGGATTCGTGAGGCACGTCGCACACGGCTTAAGCGTGCGCCACGACCACGGCTTGCAAAACGTGCCCGACCCGTTCCAGAGCGAGTTGAGCTTCCTCGGCATCGAGAATTCCCCCGCCTTCAGCCGCGCCCCCGAGGCGCAATGGCTGCGCCGAGCGCTTCATCCTCACACTGAAGGAAAACCTGCTACGGGTCGATGCGCGAAAACCAGCGTTCCTCCCGATGAACCCATGGCGGCTTTCGGGCGACCCGATCGACCCTCGGAATAACAGGGATTGATCACCAGGGCGCGAAATCCCACCTCCTGGTCATTTCCGGTGACGGTTGCCTCAACAGCTTCTCTCTTGGCCATAATTCTACCTCACGCCGAACGTCGCGAACCCGGACGCCGTCAACATCATTATAACGCAAGTCGCACGGCGGAGAACGGGTGGTTTCCAAACGGTCTCATTTCGAGCAAAGATAGACGAAAGCAAATTATGCACTCCCGGCGTCGCAGCGAGATTGTCGGCAACGAGGGGCCTTGGGACGCTGGGAAGTTTCAACCGAAGGTCAGTTATTGGCCGCGTGGAATCCGGCGGCATCAGCCTCGGCCTTACAGGCATAAAAACCGGTACCCTTGCCATAATTATTTGAGCCTGGAAGCTGATAGACCAGGTTCGGCCCCGATGACCATACAATCACATCGTCGGGGCAATGAGCGGTCGCGTCCGCCACCGTCCCAAACCGGTGCGAACTCCCAAGCCCGGTCGAAGCGCCTTGCACCTCACTTTGGGCGGACGGCGTGGAAGCCTGTGGCTGTGGACTTGTTTGCGCGACTGCGGCGGCCCCCGCGCCAATCGCACAAATCAGAACCAAAGCAGGCCAAACACAGCGCTTTTTTATGGATGACGTCATTTTACCGTTCCTCCGCATGTGTTTAGTGGATGTGGCGGGCGTAGGGGGGATTTCAAGGCTTCTGCGGCTTCTCTGAACTTGCCGCATGGGTTATGTCTACTTCGCAATGGGTTGACCGACACCCATGGAACACTGCTTAGCCATCGGGCGGCCCTATTGAAACGGACGTGACAGGTTCGGTCAGACCGCACAGATCGGGAACGAATGAAAATGCGATAGCTATCTCCATCGGGCCAATGGGCAATATCTGACCTGGCCCAGAGACATGGTTTCGGCAACGAAGCCACGCGCAACATGCTCGACACAGTTATCAGTGGCAATGGCAGCATGGCGCAGTTCAATGACCGCGAATTCAGCGACTCCGGTCGATGGTGCGCGCGGGCATGATCATGATCTCCGACATGTTTAATAACAACCTCAAGGCACGGATCGATGACCTTTGCCGTGCCCCCCACGTTTGGTTGCGAGCCAGCCGGATTTGACCCGCAGCGGAAGCCTTCAATCGCAGGTCCGGGGCAATCAAGCCCCGGGGCAACGATCAGCAGACGCCGGTCGGCGGGAGCCAACAACAGAGCCCGTCCGTCCGTCGAGACCGGTGAGCCTATTTGTACCGCCGCCACCTGGGAGCTCAGGGGAGTGGTCGCCGGCCGAGGATCGGCTGGCCGAATAGCACGAGTGGCCAAAACAATGACGGCGCCCCCCAGTCGCCGCTGCCCCCGCGATCGCCCAGCAAATCGACCGATGCCGGCAACACTCGCGCAAGCCTCTAGGGCACTGGCGGTGCTTGGTCGGTGACGAAACTATCCAGAGCCTGCGGTGTCGACAGGGTCAGCACCGCCTTGAATTCGGCGCCGCTGTTCAGACAGAAGAGCGAGCCTTGCGATCTCGCGCTTACCGATAGGTTATTGGCCAGCATTGTCTCGAACGCATCTTCCTTGCTCCGACCGGCAGACCCGCCCAAGCGGTGGAAATAGTTGTCCATGATCTGCTGCTCCGCCAAAATATGCGGCTGGAACGCCGTCATGAAGGCATCATACTGGCTATTCTGGCCACAGGTAAGCGCGCCGATCATCAAAGCCACTTTCAGCCCGATGATATTGAACGCCTGCTGATAAGTCTCCCCTTGTTGCGGGGTAATTTTAACACGGTGGGAAGTGGGCAGTGGCATCTGCACCGTGGTTGGGTAGATATGCCCGACCGGTGCCACCACAACGGCGACCGGGGCCGGTTTGGAACAGCACGCCAAAGTCAGAAAACTCAGGCTGATCAGCATTCCCGCTTTGCTTTTGCCACCGCCTGCTCGCGTTAAACGCAGTATAAAACGCTGTGGAATAAGTTGCTTAAATTCTTCTTTGTAATTCCTCGGTACAGAGACACCACCGATCGTCCAACGAGATGGCATGGCAATACCGGTGCGCTGCCCGGAGGGCCACGGTGACAATGGGACGGCTTGAAGGGCGGGCGATACATCGCTCAGTGGGATCATGTCTTTTCTCACCCTGGAAAGTACCTACGACGGCCGGTGAAGAATACTTGCAGCATGACGATCTGTGCGAGAGTTCTCGTGTTGCCTCACCGGCAGCTATTTCGGAGCAGGCTGGTCGTTGCCTCACGTAGATATTCCCGTACATCCAGACAATATGTTTCACCAGCTTTTTGGTGGGCCTGAAGCAGTGACCTGCGTAGCGTAGCCCCCGGCTACGCGAAGCGAAGCAGCCCACAGCTTTTGCGGTCCCGGTCGTCGGGCGAGGCCGACTGCGGGCGCGTCCTGTGGCCTGGAACCAAAGACCATTTCATGTGCGCGTTCGGCACGCCAGATTTTAAGCCGGCACTGCAGCGGGCAGCGGAATAGAAGTTCGCGGCTGGTTTTTGTGCGTTGCGGAATCGCAATGCATGGTTGCAGTTTGTTCCCGTGCATTTTCAGGGGGTAAATTCCACTCTCCCCTGCCCCCGAGCCTCGCCTAAATTTGATGGATTAAGTCGGACAGACGCTGCTCCCTATTTATCGCGTCCCGCCAATGCGGACACATTGCCGGCATGGTTTGTCAGTGTGGCCGTAAACAGCGAGTGGAATACTGGGCCAGATTTTTTGTCAGATTGATGTGTGAAGCTGTCCCGGTACATGCAACCATGCGGGCGCGTGACCCTGCGGCACTTCCATTCCCGGAAACACCCTATGTACCAGTAGCAGCAATAGCAGGACAATAATGAGGGCAGCGAAGAAGCCCCCCAAAGCGCGAATAGCAATAATCACCACGCCCACCGCCGCGACGACGAGTAAAATGCTCTGCACATTTGGCGGGATGCCAGCCGAAGTCATCAAAGCGGCCAGAACGCCGTCAATAAAGTCGATGAAAGCCATTACCAGCCCAGCCAACGTCATGATTATAAATACAACAAAGTTGATGGCTTGGGTCATTGCGCGGTCCTTGTTCTAATTTCTGTAATTATAGTCCACCGCTAACCTTCATGTCCCGACCATTTTTCCGGCTAGTGGCGAAAGGAGTAATGGCGCCCATCAAGCAGAACCAGCACCAACAGGGGCACGGCGTAAAGAAAAACAGTACTGTATATGATCGTGAATACCCATAGTGGCAGCTTCCAGTATATCAGCCTATCGACCTCGCGAAATGGCCCGAGAGGCTGGCTATCGGGAAAATGTCGGTCTAGTACCCTGGGTGATTGTGGCCTCCGCTGCCGGGGCCAAGACTTGGCCCACCGTTTGGATGATTGTAGCCCGATTCTGGGCCACCGTTGGGATGGTTGTAGTTCGATTCCGGACCACCACCATAGCCGGGACGGCCGTAGTCGCCGTGGTCGCCACCGTACCAGTAGCAGCCCGATAGGCTAACGGCGAGGAGTAGGAAAGCGGCGGGCGCAGGAAAATACCTTTTCATAGGCAGGAGATGGTGCTGGTAGTACGCGGCGCCAACCCCGAATCGGTCTAATTATCGTTTTGGTCGTCCTGCTGCTCGGCGGCGGCGGTTATTACGGAATGATTGCGATGGATCGGTAGCGGACCGACCGGTGAAAGCCAAATCAAGGTCCGGCTTCGGCAAGCAGTAGCTCGCACGTTGATGACCGGGATGGTGAAGGAATTCGGTTAAGGCATGTAAGGGAATCGGTCACGGCTGCTGGTGACAGCGAACGCCTGCACGCAGACCTCAGTAAGGGGCTGCCCGTGTCATCGCACAAGGCAAAATCTTCGCCGACAACACCACGTTGCCGATGCTCGACCCCGGTCGAGGGCGAACCAGGACCGGGCGGCTATGGTGCTATGCGATTGATGACCGCTCCTGGTGCGCTCCCGCACAGCCTGGTCTATTCGACAACCTCATCTGTCCAAACCCTGAAGCTGTTCAGTTCGCTTGGTCCGAACAGCGTTGAGATGGCAGTATCGGCGGCATCCCGACCGCGGGCAATGAGAACGCGGCCAATGCGCGGCACGTTATGCCTAGCATCGAAGGTATGCCATTGATTGCCGAGAAAAACCTCAAACCAGGCGTTAAAATCCATCGGCGCCGGATCTCTTGGAACCCCGATATCGCCCAGATAACCGGTGCAATAGCGGGCCGGAATGTTCATGCAGCGGCAGAGCGCGACCGCCAGATGCGTGAAATCCCGGCACACGCCGACGCGTTCCTGATACGCCTCAAAAGCCGTCCGGTTGTTGCGCGCAAAATGGTAACCGAAGGTGATATGGTTATGAACAAAATCGCAAATCGCCTGCACGCGGCCCCACCCCAATGGTGTCTTGCCAAACTGCGCCCACGCGATTTCCATCAGCTTGTCAGTTTCGCAATACCGGCTCCCCAGTAAAAATTGCGTGCATTCATCCGGAAGGAAGGCAACGTCGTTTTGAATAGCATCCGGCGCATAAATGTCATGGGTTCCAGGGTCGGAGATCAACCCATCCGCCGTGAACCGGATTTGTCCAGGCGGTGCCACAAGGCGGGTGCACCAGTTGCCGAAATGATCGTGATATTGGGTAACTGGAACCGCCGGGGTGGTGATTAAATGGTCAGGAACAAGAATATGAGAGACCCGTGAATAGTGGACGCTGAGCATCAGCAGCATGGGTGTCGGCTGCGGATGAGTCATGATAATCTCGTAGCCAAATTTAATTTGCATAACCCTCTTCCCAACGGTCGCTCGGCGGGCGGTAATTAAGAGGAAAAATGACAGCTTTAAGATCGAGTGTATCGCTCCATAAAATCCACGTCAGCGTCGTCTTGTTTACCGAGTTCTGAGTCATTTTATGTTGTGTTCATAGGCGTCACCTGTTGCCGCGTCCGCGCGACCAGCAATCGCGAGCCCGGCATCATTTCAACACTCATTTAATCGCTTATGACCAATAGAAGTGAAAATTTACGCCAAATTCCGGGCAGAAATGTTGTGCCAGAACCTAAGGAACCTCTGATTAAGCCCTTTGCCCCTAAAATTAATCAAATCAGATCAATGTGTTGTTAGTAGATCTGTGGACTTAATGTAAGCATGCGGCGTGGGCCGCAGGTGGGGTTGGTTGATCAGGCTGCGGCGGGGATGATGGCGGCCATGGGCTTCCAAATCCAGGGCAGCAATTCGTCGAGGCGGTGTGCGGGATGGGCGGCGATGCGGGCCAGGACATCTGCCAGCCACGCCTGAGGATCGATGCCGTTCATTTTGGCTGAGACGATGAGGCTATACATGGCGGCGGCGCGTTGCCCGCCACGGTCTGAGCCGCAGAACAGCCATGATTTTCGGCCCAAAGCGATCCCTCTGAGCGCCCGTTCCGCGGCATTGTTCGAGAGGCAGACGCGGCCATCATCCAGGAACAGGGTAAAGGCATCCTGGCGTTTGAGGATGTAATCGATGGCCTTGGCGAGGTCATGGCCGCGGCTGAGTTTGGCGCGCTGCTCGCGCATGTAGACCAGCAATTCGTCCACGAGCGGCTTGCTCAGCGCCTGGCGAACTTCCCTGCGTTCATCGGGCGTCTTGCCGTTGATGGGCCGCTCAACCTCGAACAGCGCGTCGATGCGGCGCACGACCTCAATGGCGATGGGTGAAAGCGGAATTTCCTTTTTGCCCGCGGCCCTTCGGCGCGCGTTCTCATCGAGATCGGCCATGATGAAGAACGGACGCCTGGCGTGAACCCAGCATGCCGCTTCGACGATGCATCCTGGCCTTCGGTCGGGCGCATAGAGCTGCCGATAACCGTCAAAGGCGTCGGCCTGGAAGATCCCGGAGAAGCCGGCCAGATGTTGCCGTGGATGCTCGCCCCTGCGGTCGCGGGAGTAATAGAACATCGCCGCCGGCGGGGCCGTTCCCCCGAAGGGCCGGTCATCGCGCACATAGACCCAACATCGGCCCGTGTCGGTCTTGCCCACCGCCAGAACCGGCACGGTGGTGTCGTCGCCATGCAGGCGCGAGGCTTCCAGGACGTGAGCTTCCAAAAGCCTGCTCAGCGGCGTCAGCGCCGCGCAAGCCGATCCTACCGCGTCGGCCATCGTCGAGAGGCTGATCGGCACACCTTCCCGTGCATAACGCTCGGCCTGGCGGTTGAGCGGCTGGTGTTGCCCGAATTTCTCGAACAGGATCATCGCCAGCAGGCTCGGCCCCGCCCAGCCGCGCGGGATCACATGGAACGGCGCTGGTGATTGGCTGATCTTCTCGCAATCCCGGCAGGTGAATTTTTCCCGCACGGTCTCGATCACCTTCCACTGGCGGGGGATCGATTCCAAAGTCTTGGTGACATCCTCGCCCATTTTACGCAGCCGCGTGCCGCCGCAGCAGGCGCAGGACGCTGGCGGCGGGATAACGACGCGCTCACGCGGCAGGTGTTCAGGGAAGCTGTTCCGTTCCGGGCGCTGGCGGGTAAACCCCGCGACAGACGTGACCTTGGCGACGGCGATCTCGGCGGCCAGCTCATCTTCGGTGGCGCTGGCTTCCAACTCCTCGAACGCGAGCGCCATCTGCTCGACGAGCAAGGATGACCGCTCCGAGCGCTGGCCATAGATCTGGCGCTCCAGTTTGGCGATCCGCAACTTCTGATGCGCGATCAAGGCCAAATCTTCTGACGCCTTGGCACGGGCCACTGCGAGTTCGGCGGCCACCTCCTGCGTCCTGGCGCGCTCGCTCATCAGCGCCGCCTTCAGCGCGTCGATGTCATCCGGCAGGGCTCCTGGATCGGCATCCATGCTGCGATAGAATCACAGATTTTGTCTGCTGGCACCTACAAAATATGGCACACAGCATTATCCGGCGCTCGCGGGACGCCAGCTATGGCGCGGATTTCTCCAATCAATGCCGTCGAGCATATAGCCGAGCTGCGCGGCCGAAATGGCAACAACGCCGTCGCTCGGTGATGGCCAAATGAAGCGCCCTTTCTCCAGCCGTTTGGCATAAAGCGACATGCCGATGCCATCGTGCCAAAGGATTTTCACCAGATCGCCGCGGGCACCTCTGAACACGTATAAATCGCCGGCATGCGGATCGCGGCCAAGAGCTTGCTGCACCTGCAGCGCCAGGCCGTTCATGCCGCGCCGCATATCTGTCCGGCCCACCGCCAGCCAGACGCGCACACTCGATGGAAAGGCGATCATCGCCGCTCCAACGCATCCAGTACCACACGTAACGCCGCCGCCTTGATGTTGCTGCCGATCCGCACCCGGTAACCGCTCGGCAATTCAATCTCTATGACATCGGCCGTGGGCGCCGGCGGGGGAGGAGACAGCGGCGGTTGCACCGCGGGCTGCTCCGGCGTCACAACCACCGGCAAAAGCTGCGGTGCTGCTGCATCCGCCACGCCGCCATAAAGCTTGCGCCAGGTAAAAACCTGGTTGGTGTTCACATCATATTGCCGGGCGACCATCGACACCGAAGCGCCGGGCACCGCACATGCCGCCACAATCTCGCGCTTCAACGCCTCAGGCCAGACCTTATGCCGACGCTTCACACGCGAAGTTGTGTCCATTATTTCGGTCGTGGACACTTTCCACCTTCAGGTTACACTCCCCAAAGGCTGACACGGCTGCCAAAAGCCGGGAAGGCGGCCGTTCTCGGAGGGATACGACTTAATCAGAGGTGCCCTAACTTGAAACACATCGGACGCAGCCGTCCACACGCGGCCCCCGATCGCCCACAACCCACCCCGGTCTTTTAGCGGAGGGCCAGTCACCGTCGCGTGTGATTTAAACACCTATCTTATACACGAGCGCATTGCCGAGACTTGCGCCCATTCACCAAGAAATGCCTCCAAGCGTACAGAGACGCTTGGAGGCCAATCCAGTGTGGCGGGACTCGCCGACCTCAATGTGGCTTTTTGGAGGTTTCTACTGCTTGGGTGGAAAGTTGGTGCGCCTTTTCACTATGTGCGGCCGCGGCTATCACATGCTCTTTGGCCTCGTCGTGGGCGCCTTGACTGTGCTCATGAGCCGCCTCCATATGATGATGTGCGGCGGCGGCGTGGTGAGTCGCCGCGGCTAAATGAGCAGCAGCTTCAGGATGTTGGGCAATCGCCCCCTTATAAGCTTCAGCTGTAGGGTGTTGCATCGTCGTTGCCATGTCTGCGATCCTCTCTGATAGTTGTGCCGGGCCTACGGCAGCTGACTTGATAAGGGAAGTTTCCAAAATCCCTGTTTCAGATGCTCAGTCGCATAAGGTCCACTGCGTAAACTTACGCATCCAGCCAAACCGCTCCGCCGGGTGCCGGCGCGTTCCTCGTATGGAAATTCAGAAACGCGCATTATAGCCAGGTCGAATTTCGACCAAGGCCGCAAAAAGCTAGCACACTATAGGCAACTTCCGCAAGCTGCTCGCAAATCGTGTGGAGTCCCAAGTTGATGGCCGCGCGATTTTTGATCGCATTTCCGGTCCGCAGCTTGCCATCGATCAGAAGATCTCTGGGCAGTGCTCATTTTTCGTTTTTACGGTCTAGAAGATCTAGCAAGCCGGCACCTCATATTTTCCGCAACAAGAAAATGTTTAGTCAATGGGACTGCAAGAATATTGGCTGAAATTAAAAGCTTCATCACAAATAGTCATGCCAATTCATCGTAAACCTCTGAGGATTTCGGCACTGATGCTCGAGTGGGCCATTGACCGTAGGCGCCACTCACGACTGGTCGAACTGCACGGCTTCACGTGGAACAGGTTTCAGAGATGCGGCGCCAACCTCAATCACAAACCATGATGACCACGGAACGGAACATTAATTGTCTATGATGAAAATGCCAAATGCAATGATATTAAGGAATATCGTGGGGTGCTTCGCGACGCAACAACACGATAGAACGATTAAGACGATCAGGCCAATTCCACTGGTCCGCCCCCGTAGGGACCCTTTGCATAGGGTGATCTGATGGCATACGGTCTTTTGGCGGTCATTTTTATTTGGCCTTCTTCCCGAAGGACCGGATTTTTTGGTAATTCTGGCCCCGTTATCCTATGCCGTCCGGAATCGATGATGAAGGATATACAAATTCGTCAGTCCGCCGGTCGCGAACAGGCGAATAGCGTTTATTTCCAGGCCGCGATACCGAACCTTGGTGAACCCGAATTTCAGTTTGATCACGCCGATTATATGCTCGACGCGCCAGCGCACCTCGGACGTCGCCCGGTTCCTGGCTCACTCGGCCTCGTTCACAAAGACGCGCTGACGGTAACGTCGGTTGGTCCGATAGCGCGCCTTTGGCGCCTTCTCCTTGATGAACTCGCTTTGGCCCTGATACGCTTGGTCACTCCAGACATCGCGCTCCTCGCCCTACGGATCGCGCGCTATGGCGTGGATTGTGTGTTCGTCGTTGTTGTTGTCGAAGTGGGCGGTGGCGGGGGGGATGGCGTCGTAGTCGTCTCGATTGTGGTCGTGCTGGAGGGGGGTGCCCCCCCACATCCGGCCAATAGGGTCATCGTCCCGATCATTGCCGCACCGGCTAGTAGCCGGATACTTGATGTCTGGTGTTTCATATTCATTTCCTGATTTACGGGGTCGTTGTCGTCGTCGTCGATTGGCTGTTAGTCGTGGCTGGCGGCGGCGTGGGTGGGGTTGTCGTTGTGGTCGACGTACTGCTGCTGCCCGAACCGTATGCATTGCCATAGGTCGTCTTTTTTGAATTAACGGTGGTGCCGTTGCCATTGTTCGAGTTTTTGGTCTCGGTCGTGCTCAACGTACCCGCCGTCGGAGCAACGTAACCGATGCGAGTGCCCCACCTCGCGGCGCGGGTTTATTTGCTGGACACTGCCTCCCTGAATTTGGGTGAGGTGATATTGTGGATAATGACGGTCCTAATGCCAGGCATCAGCACAGTCCTCAGGACGTTGAGTACCGCCGGGTTGAGCTGATCACTGGCCGGCGTCGGCGGCGGGATTGGACGCCGGATGAGAAGGCGGAGATTCTTGCCGCGAGTGTGGCGCCGGGATCGAAGATCGCGGAGGTGGCGCGCCGTTATGGGGTCAGCCGCGGCTTGCTTTGGACTTGGCGTCGTCAGGCGATGAATGATTTGGCGGCGGAGACGGTGCCGCGCTTTGTCCCGTTGCGCATTGAGGATGGGGTTGCCGAGCCCTCAGCCATTGCCTCGGAGCCGGCTGCACCGACTTCGGGCCGGGATCAACCCGCGGGATCGATTGAGATAGAGATTGGCCGTGCCCGAGTCCGGGTGGAAGGCGCTGTCGATCCGGAGGTTTTGCGGCAGGTGCTTGGTTTGATTGGGCCCGCACGATGATTCTGGGCATTCCGTCCCGGCCGGGGTTGCGGGTGATGGTGGCGTCCAAGCCGGTTGATTTTCGTAAAGGCATGGATGGCCTCGTGGCCATGGTGGCACAGGTACTGGCCGCCGACCCATTTGCCGGCGATGTGTTCGTCTTCCGGTCCAAACGAACCGACCGCATCAAGCTGCTTCTCTGGGATGGCTCCGGCCTCTGTCTGGTGACCAAGCGGCTGGAGGCGGGTGGCTTTACCTGGCCACCGGTGCAGGATGGTGCGGTCACGCTGAGCACCTCGCAGCTGCGCATGCTGGTTGCCGGCATGGATTGGACGCAGATACCAGCGCGCTCTGCGCCGCCAATGAGGCCAACGATCCCGGCAGAAAAATTACAGAAGGCGCCTTAATTTTCTAGCGAAGCGCGCGGCATGTTTGGTAACTTTCCGGCATGTCGGACGGCCAAAACTCCCCGCATGATCCGGTGCATTTGCTGGCATTGAACGCGGCATTGCGGGCAGAGAACGAGAACCTGCATGCGGTCGTGGCAGCTTTGAAGCGGGCCCTGTACGGTGCGCGATCCGAGAAGCAGGCTGAGCCGGCGAATCAGTTGCCGCTCGCCTTGGACGATCTTTCCGCCATGCCGGTGGAGCCAGCCAAACTGCCAACGCCAGCGAATTCCAACCGGCCGCCGCGGCCAAAAGCGGCGCGCAATATCGGCGGTCTGCCGGCGCATCTGCCACGAGTGGACATCACGATCGAGCCCGCGAGCAAGGCTTGCCCCTGCTGCCAAGGCAGGCTGCACATCATCGGCGAGGACGTCAGCGAGATGCTGGACGTGGTGCCGGCTATCCTGCGCGTCAAACGCATTCACCGGCCGCGCTATGGTTGTCGCGCCTGTGAAGCTGCGGTGGTGCAGGCCAAGGCGCCGCCACGCCCCATCGATGGCGGCATGCCGACCATCGCGCTGCTGACGCATATCGCGGTGATGAAATTTGCCTGGCACCTGCCGCTGCACCGGCAGGTGCAAATGCTCGCCGGCCAGGGGATCGATCTGGACGTCTCAACTTTGGTGCATTGGATCGGCCGGCTGGCCTGGTGGTTGAAGCCGCTACATGCGGTGCTCGCTGCAAACATCCTGGCGGCGCCAAAGATTTTTTGCGACGACACGCCGTTGCCGGTGTTGGACAGAACCAGAAAACGAACGCGCATCGCCCGGCTCTGGGCCTACGCGATGGATGATCGCCCGTGGCGCGGCCCGGCACCGCCGGCGGTGGTTTATCTCTACGCCGAAGACCGCAAGGGCCGGCATGTCGAGGAGCTTCTGGCGGGCAAAAGCTGTATGCTGCAGGTGGATGCCTATGCCGGTTATAACCGGCTGACCCGGCGCGAGCGGCCCGGTGGCCCTGTAACCTTGTCATTCTGCCTGGCGCATGCGCGGCGCAAGTTTTTTGAAATCCACAAATCGACCGGCTGTCCTGTCGCGGCCGAGGCACTGCAGCGCTTTGCCGCCATCTACCGGATCGAGGCGCGCATCCGCGGCACCAGCGCCGAAGAGCGCCTGGCGGTTCGCCAGGCCGAGACGCAAGCCTTGTTCGATGCGTTCAAACCGTGGCTGATGGATCGCTTAAGTGAAATCTCCGCCAAATCCGCGCTGGCCAAAGCCATTCGCTATACGCTTGGGCACTGGAGCGGGCTTGGCGTGTTCCTGACGGACGGCCGGGTTGAGGTGGATAACAACACGGTGGAGCGGAGCATCCGGCCGATCAGCCTTGGCCGGAAGAATGCACTATTCGCCGGCTCCGCCGCCGGCGGCGAGAACTGGGCAATTCTGGCGTCACTGATCAACACCGCCAAACTGCACGAGCTCGACCCGCAGACCTATCTTGCCGATGTGCTGGAGCGCATCGTCTCGGGCCAGACCAAAGTCAACGCGCTGAGCGAATTGCTCCCCTGGCACTGGAAGGCGGCGCAGGCACAACGGGTGCAAGCCGCATGAGGCGGCCGCGGGCAAGCTCAGTACCAGCGGGCAAACGGCCCATGGATCTTGAGACCCTTGATGCCTGGCTGGAACAACTCAAGCCCGCGCCGAAGGTTGACGGCGTCTCGATGCTCGATGGCTACCTCGCCGCCATCGTCGTCGGCCCGTGCTCGATACCGCCGCATGAATGGTTCTTCGATCTGCTCGGCGAGAAGGGCAATATCGCCACGGCGCACGGCAAGCGGCTCGACGCCATCATGGCGATCGCGGCTCGGTTCAATGCGATCGGTGAAATCCTGTCCACGACGCCATCGAAATACGCGCCGATCTTCCAACGCACCGACGATGGCGTGGTGTTCGCCGGACCTTGGTGCATGGGATTTGTCGCAGCGATGAAATTGCGCTGGAAGGCGTGGGCGCCATTGCTCGAATTCAAAAAACATCGAATGCGGCCTGCTACTGCCAATCATGCTGTACTGCGCGGACGAATTGGCTATCCCCGCCGGGCCACTACCCAAAGCCATCGACACAAAATCGTACCTTAAGGTCGCCTATCACGACATACCCGTCGTCGTGCCATCAATCAGAGACTTCTGGGTGCCCCAACGCGTCGCAGAGACATCACCGTAGATCAACATCACACACCGTGGGGTCCTCGCATCGGTTACGGAGCAACAACTGCTGGCGTTGTCGACGATGACGTGGTCTCAGACGACGTCGATTGTGCGAAGGCTCCACCTGCCACCAAAATTAGCCCGCACGCAGCCACAGCTAGGTATTTTTTCATGAAAACTCTCCATAATTTAAACTCTCTTGGAGCAGTTGGAACATGCCGAATATCGAGGTTCATCAGCATGTTCCAATTACTTTTTTCCATCATATCTTACGTGAGTTGAGGAGGCGCTGATGGGATAGTGTTTTAACTGAACTCCGGAAGGGCCGTTAGCGAGTGTTTGATGGCGCTGGCCGGATCATTTTCTTGTCCTGCATTTGGATTGAACTGAAAGACAGCACGACGTGTTTCGTGCTCATGCGCAGGAAGCCCAGACCGCCAGCACCGCGAAGGGCACCTTTTTGTTGGCGTGTGACAATTGGATCATCGATCGTTCCGACATTTTCGTTGGTCTCATTGAAAACGCTGCCGCCCAACCAATTTGGCTGTCCGGTAGACTGTAGTGAACACGGTTTCATCGACGCACCAACGTCACTGTTTGCTGCGTGACCGTTGGCGGGGCGCCCTGCGAAAGGGCCGGGCTGCTCAGTGATGCGACGATAACGGGCACACTCGACAAAATGTGATTGAACATTCCATCGGTAGCTCATTTTTATTGGTTGATAATACCAATTATAACGCGCCTGCGGCGGGATGGATCCCGTCCCGAACGTTCCCGTATCGCGTTACTTTTTCAGTGCATCTTTCAACCCGCCGATCGCGTTCTGGATCTTGCCTTCGGCCTTGTCGGCCTTGCCCTCTGTAGTCAGCTTCGCGTCGCCGAGGACCTTGCCAGCGGTTTCTTTGATGGCACCTTTGGCCTCCTTGGAAGCACCAACTATACGATCCTTGTCCATGTCGCTTTCACTCCATTTGTTGATAAAATCATGGGAAATCTTAAATTCTTGATTATCCCCAGTAGCTGGGCGCCTTGTAGTAGCTGTCCACCTTGCGGCCGTATTCAGGTGTCCACGTAAACTCCGGACTGCGGTCATAGCTCGGTGCGAGTTCCAGCATGTTCTTGTCCAGATTGACGACATAACCGCCTTTCTGATCGTCGTATTTCAGACTCGCCCATGGCAGCGGATGGAATTTTTCTCCCATGCCGAGAAAGCCGCCGAACGACATCACCGCATAGATCGCGCGGCCGCTGACTTTGTCGATCATGATGTTATTAATGCTGCCGAGTTTATCGCCCGCCGGACTATAGACGGTGGTTCCATTTACCTTGTCGGCGGCGATGAGCGTTCCGGAGGTGATTGAAGTGACATCAGACATGGCTGGATTCCTTGTCCACGAAAACGGCTTCACCAGATTCGAATCTGATAAATGTTTCGCCAGATCCGCATCTCGCGTGCCAAGGTGGAATGGATAGTCGCGCCTCTGCGAGTCATCTACCCATACCACAGCCACAATAACACAAGCGATGACGTGAAGTCGTTGCCGGCGGGTGAAGAAGGCGATATGGAAATTTTCCAAGCCTAGCGATAAGTTAACAAACATCAAAAATTACTTGGCGGAAAAATGGCTTGTTTTTTAAGCTATACCGCTATTCTGTGAGAATCTGGGGTGGACTTGCCATATAACACAGCATGGATTCTGAGCGTATAAATAGCAGCTGCAAAGCAGACGGGAAACCTGCGCGCCGCGCAGGTCCTGCTCGGTCATACGAAGATCGAGAGCACGGTTTGCGATAAGCGCGTCTATGTCGAAGACGCCCTGATCCTCTCGGAAAGCACCGATATCTAGATTAAATGCGCATGAGCCTCACTGCTACTATCGCGACGAAGGCTCATGACCGGCGAGAGCGTCGCTGCGCCGTTCATCGCCGCGATCCGTGCGGCGCTCTCATACCAACGGTCATTCTTTATGCCAGTTGCTATCATTGCAAAACCAAATGAAAGACAGCTTTACCCCACCAAACCGCAACAAAAAGCAGGCCAACATCCCCCGGAGAGATCAAAAATGCTCGATTTTTCATTGTCACGAACTCAAAATGCTTCTATTTCTTCTCCAAGAGGAGCAAATCGGCCGCTCATCTCGGAAATGTCGTTTTAATATGATGCGACCTTTCGCCGGTCGGCGCGGCGCACGACGTTATGGCGTATTCCGCAATGTTCCAAGGGAGAGCGACATGTCACTGATTGTACTTATTATTATACTGCTCTTGGTTTTTGGCGGGGGCGGCGGATATTACGCGCACCGCACCTATGGCGGCTATGGCTTGGGCGGGGTGCTCGGGCTGATCTTGATCATCCTGCTGGTATTGTGGCTTCTTGGCGGCTTGGGGCCGCTTTACGTCCGCTAAAGTATGAACCAAAGCAGGGTGCGCAATAGAGACCTGGGCGTTTGATCCCGGAGAAAAATAATGCGTATTTTAAATATGGTGCCCATAATATCTGTGGTTTTCCTAGGCGCCCAGCTTTCGGTTGCATACGGGCAGAATACGCCGCAGACTGGCAATACTGGCGCTTTGCCGGGCAACGATATTGGCACCGGAAGCTCACTGCCCAAATCTCCGTATGTGAGCAACATTACGCCTGGGGACACGGAATCAACGATCGCGCCGACAGCTCCTGAACCGAATGTGGGACCGAATGCCAATGTCCAGCAGCTATTAACGGCGGCCAGTCAGGCAATAAAAATTGGGCAAACCGGCACGGGTAACGAGGCTTTGGAACAAGCAGAAACGCGGATTCTGACACGCTCGGCGCCGCAGTCGCAGATGGATTATACAAGCCATGATCCGGTTGTAAGTGAAATTGGCCAGGCGCGGACGGCGTTGGGGGCGCACAATGACACCGGAGCGGTCCAGATCATCGACCAGATTCTAGCAAGCCACGCACCGGAACTTGCTGACTAGGCTCGTTTGGCCCCTCGATGAGGTGTCTTGCGCATGCCTCCGCAGTTCTTTATCCAGCCATACCCGCCCTCGGTCCACTTGCGTATGCATAAGCGGATCCGATCGCCGCTTACGGATTCCTGATCTCCGAGAGAGAATCAACTCCACCCCTCAGGACCATGCCTCGCCTGGCTCTAAACCTAAAGCCTGAACGACGTTTTTATTTCCGCCAGCCCGAGGCTCCGCATGTCATACCGATCCGCCTAAAGACTGACACACGCCCAATCGCGGCTACCGATTGAGTTGATGCGGTCTGGATCGGCGATGAACCAATTCCATGCGGTTTTGCAGGCATCCACGATATCGTCGTATTTGTCCCAGACCTTGGCGCAGAGCTTGTTCTGCCGAAGATAGTCCCAGACGTTCTCCATGGGGTTCAATTCAGGGCTGTAGGGCGGCAGGGGCAGCAAGGTCATATTCTCGAGCATGTGCAAGAGCTTGCCCTTCTGATGCCAGCCGGCGCCATCGCAAATCAGCACGGCGTGGCACCCGGTGCCACTTGCGTGCTGATTTCGGCCAAGTGCAAGTTCATCATCTCGGTGTTTGCGCCAGGCGTGATGATCGCAGCCCCAACGCCGCGCTGCGGGCAGATCGCACCAAAGATGTAGGCGGAGTCATGGCGGTTATCACGCACCATCAGCGGCCGTGAGCCACGTGGCGCCCAGATATAGGCGTGACCTCCCTTCTGACCGACCCTGGCCTCGTCCTGGAACCAAATTTCTATCGGCGCGCCAGCCGTGGTGTCGATGAGTGCGACGCGCACCAGACTGGCGAAGTTTTTTTAAAAGTCGCTTCCGCCGCGGCATCCTTCTTGGGATGCACGGGCCGCGGCTGTAATCGCGTCAGGCCGAGTTCACCCAGCCATTTTCCGATCGTGCTTTCATGCACCTCCACCGACCAGCGGCGCGCCACTTCCGCCTGCAGGTCCACGCACCGCCAACGCACCACCTTGTTGGTCGCCGGATCGGGCCCCTTGATCACCAATTCGCGCAGTTCGGCCATTTGTTCGGTTGTCAGATAAGGCTCACGGCCAGGGCTTTTGCGAGACTTCAGCCCCTCAATGCCAGCCTCGTTGTAACGATGCACCCAATCACGAAGGGTTTGCCGGTCCATGCCGTTCAGCACCGCAGCCTCGCTCCGTGACCGGCCATCCAAAACCAGGGCCAACGCCAGCATGCGACGGACCTGCGCACCATCGGCACATTTGGCCGATTGGGCCCGCAACTCGGCACCCGTATGATCCATGCGTGTAATCGCTACTTTCGCCCCCATAACATGCCCCCCGATGCAAATCTCCCCATCAGGCCATCGAATCGGAAATTCCCACCCTTGGGAATCCCCCACGGAGAGTCAGGAGTAAGGCGGGCTGGTATTACCGTTCTTGAATTAGTACCGGGCGAGGTGCGCATATACGTCAATCCTCAGATCGTCTGGCAATCCACTGAGTTGAAAGCTAATGAGGAAGGCCGCGTCTCCATGCCCGGCGCCATCGAGACAGTCGAACGGCCGGCCCGCGTGCGTGTGAGGTACCAGGATATTGACGGTGTCCCGGCAGTAGAAGAAGCGGACGGGTTGCTCGCCGTCTGCCTGCAGCACGAGATCGACCAGTTGAACGGCATTTTCTGGATCCATCGCCTGTCACGCCTGAAGCGCGACAGGCTGGTAAAAAAATGGGAGAAGCAGCGGAATCGTTGATTGCCCGCCGCGCATGAGCCGGTGACACACGAGTGCCAAGGCCCATCCATTTATCGCAGGCTGATCTATGGAGAGGTCATTTCAGCTTGCGACGGACCGCATGGTTTTCCACCCGTCCGCTCCCGGCCCATTTAGACTGATCGTGGTTGCAGCGCTGATGCCAGGGCATCAGCGGTCCTGGATGGCGGCTGAGCGTCGGTTTCGGGGGGCTGCATCCTCCACCCCACAGAACTCCCTGTATGGGCACGCGATTATCAATAAGATTGATGGATAACGTGCGCGATCAATGAAGCCGCCAGGGTCAGCATGGTGAGACCGACAAGAAGGTCCAACAGGCGCCACGCGGCGGGCCGCGTGAACACAGGCTTCAACAGCCGCGCGCCATAGCCCAACGCCGAAAACCACAAGAAACTCGCCGTCGCCGCCCCCGCGGTGAAAAAGGGCCGAAGGGACGCGGGCTGCGCCGACCCGACCGTGCCCAGGAGCAGGACGGTGTCGAGATACACATGTGGGTTGAGGAAGGTGAAGCCAGCCGTGGCGGCAAGGGCCGCTCGCAGGGGCAAGCCCTGGGTTTCGTCAATTGAAAACGTGTTGGCCTCGGCGATGCGGCGCAGCGCCATGACCCCATACCAGCCGAGAAACACCGCTCCCCCCAGCGCCAGCAGCGTGGTCAATTGCGGTACCCTGGCCACGAAGGCGCCGACCCCGCCGACCCCAGCCATGATCAGCAGCGCATCTGCACTGCCGCAGAATAGCACAATGGCCCCGACATGCTCGCGCCGCAGCCCTTGACGCAGAACGAAGAGGTTCTGCGCGCCGACGGCGACGATAAGCGCGGCCGATGTCGCAAAGCCGGCGACGAATGGGGAGATGAGGTTTGCCATGGACGGCATGCTATGGTGACCTTCTGGTCATTAGAAAAGCTTGTTTTTCTAAATGCAATTAAGTAGCGCTTCATTTGTGCTGGACTATCCATCCCTGGCTACCGTTGGCGCCGTGATCCGCGAGGGCAGCTTTGAGCGTGCCGCCTCCGCGCTGGGCATCACGCCCTCGGCGGTTTCGCAGCGTGTGCGCGGGCTGGAGGAACGGCTCGGCTCAATCCTCATCATCCGGGGACAGCCATGCGTGCCCACCGATCTGGGCCGTACCCTCTGCGCGCATCTCGATCGGGTGCAACTTCTGGAAGCTGATTTGGTCCCTCTGCTTGGCGGCGGGAACGAGGCGGCGCCGCTGCCGCTCACGCTGAAGCTGGCCGTAAATGCCGACAGTCTGGCGACATGGTTTCCGCAGGCCGCCGCCGCCTTTGGCCGTGAGACGGGCTTCTCGCTTGAGCTGACGCTGGACGACGAAGCTCATACCGCGGACCGGCTCCGTTCGGGCGAGGTGCTGGCCGCAGTCACCGCCGATCCCGAACCCGTGCAGGGCTGCAAGACCATCATGCTGGGCGCACTACGCTACGCCGCCTGCGCCAGTCCGGACTTCGTGGCCCGCCATTTCGGTGAGGGCGTGAACGCCGCCACGCTGGCGAAAGCACCCTGCATGCGGTTCGACCGGCGGGACATGCTGCAAGCCCGCTGGGCTGCCGCAGCGCATGGCGTTGAACTTGCCGCGCCAACGCACTGGATCCCGTCCACGCAGGGTTTCGTGGACCTCGCGCTCGCCGGGCTGGCCTGGGGATTACAGCCGCTGGCGCTGGCTGAAGAGCATCTCGCTACCGGCGGTTTGGTGGAGTTGCCGCCGGGCCTGCGGACCGACGTGAAGCTCTATTGGACGGTCGCCCGGCTTCACGCCGCCTCGCTGCACCAGCTGACCAAGGCGGTCTGGGCGGCGGCCAATCGAGCCCTTGTGAGTGAAAACAACACATAGCCCGGGGCTGTTCCGGGCACGCCCCTAACAATGGCCAATTCCGGGGTGGCCACCGGAAAGCGGTCAGTCGGTTTTCGGCCCGAGGTGGGCCATTGAGCCGCGTCGCGCCCAACCTCGCCGTTTCCTGGCAAATGCTGGCTCCCCTGGAGCAGTCGTTCGTGGAGGTTAGGCGAAACGGGCCGGGCACTTCTGGTAATCTGGGATTGGTACCTGTGTATTTGGTGAAAGCACGCTATATATCCCCGATGCCGCCCTCTGTAGCTCTAAGTGACCTCCGGAAAATGATTGACCGGATCGTTCGCCCTTGGCGTCCCCTAAGCTCTGAGCGCTTTAGCCGGGTAACCGGTGATGGATGCCACGGCTCTTCGTGTCCTGGTCGCGACGCAGCTCAGAATGAGTCTATTCGATACCGGCGTCCCAATTGAAGATTGCCTTGCGTGAAGCCCTCACGCCAAGCGGCCGTGCGCTGACACATCGTGATCGGCTTTCCAGGAGTTTTGGCGCTCGCTGAGCAGATCCCGCAAGAACAACAATTCAACTCTCTACAGGTTTCAGTTTTATGCAAAACTCTGATTTCACTCAAAACCGCCTCCCCGCGGCCGAAGCTAACTGGCGTGACGTGGTAGCGCCTTATACGAAACCGGACACAAGGCGGGCGCTTATTCAGGTGTTAAATACCGGCCTTCCGTTCATCGCGGTGATGCTGACCATATTCCTCGCCTTGCACCAAGGGTTTATCGCGGCGGCCATTCTATTCCCGGCCGGCGCGGTATTTTTGGTCCGGCTGTTCATGTTGCAGCACGATTGTGGTCATGGCGCATTCTTCCCGGCGGCGTGGGCGAACAACCTGCTGGGCTGGGTATTGGGCGTGTTAACCCTGACGCCCTACACATCCTGGCGGCGTGATCACGCGATCCACCATGCGAGCATGGGTAATTTGGACCGCAGGGGCGTTGGCGATGTGACGACGTTGACGATTTCCGAATATCTGGCTTTGCCTAAATGGCGGCGACGTGCGTACCGGCTGTACCGGCATCCGCTGGTCATGTTCGGCCTCGGCCCGATCTGGCTGTTCTTTCTGCGGAATCGCATTCCAACGGGAAATCCGCGCCGGCAATGGCGCAATTGGGTGAGCATTCTCGGCACGAATGCCGCACTTGCCGTTATTCTTGTGACGCTATTGCTGACGTTGGGGCCTGTACCGGTGTTGCTGGGCTGGTTGCCGGTCATGTTGCTGGCTGCCACGATTGGCGTTTGGCTATTTTACATTCAGCATCAGTTCGAGAATGTATATTGGGAACCGCGGGGGAGCTGGGATTTTCGCGAGGCCGCCCTCACAGGGTCTTCATTTTACGATTTGCCGCAGCCGTTGCGTTGGTTGACGGCGAATATCGGATTTCATCATATCCACCATCTTTCAAGCAAAATCCCCAACTACCGGCTGCGCAAATGCCATGTCGACAATCCGGTGCTTCAGGCCGCGCCACGGCTGACCTTGCTTGGGAGCCTGAAATGCGCGCGGCTGGCGCTGTGGGACACGGAGCACCGCAAGCTGGTGCCGTTCAGCGCTCTGGCCGCGCGTTAGGTGAAATCCAACACCCGCGGTGGTATCATGATCGTGTTTTAGCGTGCTACATGTGCTCATCGGTGGCTCCAGAAATTGTAAATTAACTCCGATTTCTTTTCTTCAATATGAGAATCGTAGCCTATCGCGGCCACGGTTGGAGGCCGAAAGGGGTTTATGGTCAATGCGCAGGTTGATCAAAACAACTTAGCTGATGGGGTACCCAGACCGTAGGCGGCTGACTAATTGCTGCTCGAGAAGGTCGGAGGATTTTGTATGAACCGCCAACCGGCCATGATATATTAGCTTTGCGTTTTTTATCGCATCGCAGAGGATACTAAAATGGCAAAAGGGCAGCAGCGTAGCAACCGAGAAATTAAGAAACCAAAAGCAAACAAAGTGGCTGTACATACTGAAACGCCAGTTTCAGTCTCAAAAAAAATTATGCCCCCGGAGATCTTTCCAAAAAAGAAGGGTTAAGGTGTCGATCCTGCCGACCCCAGGGCTTTAATGGGTTCTCTCGCCCGGCCGATGGTTTGGCAAATCGGTGTAGCCGGCGCAGCTTATCGCATTTTGACTGCGCCGGCGTATTCGGCCTGCTGACGTTTTAATCCTCTACGGCATTATCAGATTTGTCTTCTACCAATGCCAATGTCAGCTCTTCAAATTCACTCGGCAGGACAGTGTCGCCTTTATCAGCCGCCTTGCTGCCACGCTGTTTCGTGGGTTTTGTCTCGGCCGATTCTGGCTTCGCAGCCTTCGTCTCGGCGGCAATCTTCTTCTTAAGCTGTGCTACCTGTGCTTCCAACTCAGCAATGTGAGCTGCGGCTGCTTTGGCAGCGCGGACGGCTTCGCGGCTCTTAGTACGCAACGTCGCGATGGTATTTTTTGCTTTTTCTAGCTGAGCCCGCAATTCGTCCTTGCTGATCACCGGCGCTCTGACAGCGGCTGGTTTCTTTACTGGAGCGGCCGGCTTAACTACTTTTGCCGGCTTAGCGGCTGCAGGTCGACCTGGCTTTGCAGCTTTGGTTCCGGGCTTGGTGGTTTTTTTTGGTGTGGCTTTCGCCATGGTTAGGCATTCCTTTATTGGAAAAAACTATCTGTATAGTCCGCCGAATATTTAAAACAAAATATCGGCCATCATAATCCTTACAATAAATGAAACCGTTAGGGAACGCACTGTAAAGAGTCCGTTACTGGAGCGATCTCACAAGAAGGAATTAGATCTCGTTTTATACAGGTGATGTGCTCCGGTCGGCTGCACCATGTTCGCCTAACCACGTCTTTACCAGCCGCTTCCCCGCCTCGGCCATGATTGCGCTATAGCATCCAGGCCAATACACCCGATTTCGCCGAAACACGCATTGTCCAAAGATTCGGCAGCCAGCGATCGCCGGCGGTCAGAAGTGATCTGAAAGGCGAGGGTGAAATCGGTTTGGCGGCCGCTGTCGTGCCGACGCGTGATATTGGCCAGCGCCATTGGATCGCCCGAGGCAGTGGCTGCTGCGTCGGCCGCCGATGGGCGCTGGACGACATGAACGCGGTGCCCGACGATCGTAGCCCGGCTGGGGGGCTGGTGGGTAAGCTGGTTCAGGGTGATGGCCATGCCGCCGATGCCTTAGCCCACGCCCCGGGCGGCCGGCGCATCGTCGGCACTATATATTCACGCTCAAGCGAATTCTCGGCGAGCGGGCACTGTCTGAGCGTCTCCAACATCACATGGCCATCGACGACATTGCGCAAAATCCCCTTAGGAACTCGTCCAGCAGAACAGTATGTCCAATCCTGCCAGATAAACGTCTGCTTCCCGGGAGGACCTGATGGACTGAACAACGACTGTAATGGGCGGTTGCCGTCGGCACTGGGCGACGCTGAGCATCCGCTCCTGAGATCACCTCCCCGGCCCGCCTATGGCCTACTTGGGTCGACTTGGGAACGGCATGTTTTCTGGGATATCAGCCGGAAAGCGGTCAGTCCGCTCACGGCCCCTTATCACACTTCGCTCAACAAGTCGGCATCATTGTTTGCCGGGCTATTCACCCTCCGGCTTACCGGCCAGCAGCGCAGCACATCCCCGGCAGGGTGCAGCAGTGCCTTGGCGTCGCCCTCCGCTTCGCCCAGCCATAGCGGCCAGCCCTCAGGCTCTACGATGACCGGCATACGGTCATGGATCGGGCGGGCGGTGGCATTGGCGCTGCTAGTGAGAATGGCGAAGCTGCGCAGCCGCGCCCCGGCCTCGCCCTGCCAGATGTCCCATATCCCGGCGCACATCATCGGGGCGCCATCCCGCCGCGCGGCGGCGTAGGGATGCTTCCCGTCCGGCGCGGTCTGCCACTCATAATAAGCATCGGCGGGCACCAAGGTGCGGATTCCGACGATCGCGCGCATGTATTCCGATCTGATGCCGCGCAGCGTTCTGATTTGATCGCGCGCAGGTGAAGCACCTGATCGTTGGTTGAACGATGTCACTGTGTTTGGTTGCTGGTCAAGCGCCTGCTTGGGTGATGCGGCGCAGGGAGTCGCCGGTTATTTCCAACCGGTGGGCATTATGGACGAGGCGGTCGAGGATGGCGTCAGCATAGGTGGGATTGCCGATCAGCTCGTGCCATCTGGCGATTGGCAGCTGGCTGGTGACGAGGGTTGAACGCCTGCCATAGCGATCCTCGATGATTTCGAGCAGGTGGTGCCGGGCATTGCCGTCGAGCGGTTCGAGGCCCCAATCATCGAGGATGAGCAGATCGACCTTGGCGAGGCTTTTCATGCGCGCGGCGATCCGGCCGTCGCCCTTGGCCAGGGCTAGTTCATCGATCAGGCGGGGTAGCCGCGTGTAGAGTACCGAACGGTTGCTGCGGCAGGCGTTGTGGCCGATGGCGCAGGCCAACCAACTTTTCCCGACGCCGGTTGGCCCGATGATCGCCAAATTTTCATGGGCAGCGATCCAGTCGCCCCTGAGCAGCCTCTCGAACAGCCGGCGGTCGAGGCCGCGTGAGGCGCGGTAATCAACGTCCTCGGGCACGGCATGGTGGCGTAGGCGCGCCTGACGCAGACGTAGCGCCAAGCGCCGGTCATTGCGATACGTCACCTCATGATCGAGCAGCAACGCCAACCATTCGGCATGATTGAGGCCCTTGACCTCGTCGTTGGCGGTAAACTCGGCGAAGGCATGCGCCATTCCGGCCAGGCCAAGCTGGTTGAGCAGGTCAAGCGTGGGGTGTTTCAACATTCTCGTTTCCTTTCAGTGATAATAGTCAGAGCCGCGGAGATTGGCGTGGAGGATCGGCTCGCGCTCCGGGGCTTTCGAAGCCGGGATGCTGTCGAGCCCCTTCTCGAGGATCGATTTGACGGACGGGTAATTGCGCGCCTCAATTTCCAGGGCGCGCAGGGCGGCGGCTTCGAGCCGCTCAGCGCCAAAACGTTTTTCCAGCCCGATAATGCCCAGGCATGAGCGGTAGCCCTGCTCGGGGTGCGGCCGGCTTTCAATGATCTTCTCGACCAGAAGGGACAGCATCGGCCCAATCCGCCTTGCCTCCTCGCGGATCTTCGCTGGCGTCCATTCACCATATCGCCGGTGGCTGGAGGGCATATGCTCGGGCACCGTCGTATGCCGCCCATTGCCGCTGCCGCGCATATGGACGGCGATGCGCTCGGAGCCGAGGAACACCTCCACGGTCCGCGCCGTAATCCGCGCTTCGACCTCGCGCCTGGCAAAGCGGTAGGGCACCGAGTAATGGTGCCGCTCGATGGCAATGTGGTAGTCGAGCCCCACCCGGCAACGTCGCCATTCGGCATGAACCCAGGGTTCGTTTGGCAATGGCCTCAGGTTCGGCGCATCCACCTCCTCGAACAATTGGCGGCGTGTCTTGCCGAACTGGCGCAGCACCCGCACGTCGTTAAGATCCGCCATGCATTCGGCAATCGCCGCATTGACCTCGGCCAGGCTGTAAAAGGTCCGCTTGCGGAACCGGCCAAAAAGCCAGCGTTCGACAATACCGACGCAAGCCTCAACCTTCGCCTTGTCCCTGGGTTTCCTCGGCCGGGCCGGCAATACCGCCGTCCCGTAATGGCGCGCCATATCGGTGTAGCTGCGGTTGACCATGGGATCGAAGTGGCAGGCCCGGATCACCGCGACCTTGGCATTATCGGGCACCAAAAGCTGCGCGGCTCCACCAAAGAAGGCGAAGGCCGCATTATGACTCTCAATCCAGTCGGCCAGTTGTTCCGTCCAGGTCGCACACGCGAATGACAGGCTGGAACCGCCCATCACCGCCACAAAGATATGTGCGGCGCGGACCTCGCCGGTTTGACGATCAACCACCGGCAACGTGTCGCCGGCATAGTCGACGAACAGCTTCTCCCCGCCACCGTGGCTCTGCCGCATCGTCAGTGGCAGTCGTCCCTCCCAACCGCGGAACAGGTCGCAATACCGGCTGTACCGGTATCCGTCGGGATGCTCGGCTATATACTCCTCCCAGAGAACCTGAAGCGTCACATGTTTGCGCTTCAACTCCCGGGCCACCACCGACCAGTCCGGCTCTGCCTGCTTACGACGGCCTGGCTTTGCCGCAACAAGCCCATACAGCCGCCCTTCCAGCTCCGCGTCGCTGATCTCGGGCGGTACCGGCCAGGAAAGGCCAGCACGCGCAAATCGCTTCAGCGTGTCACGTACCGTCGTTGGCCCGATCCCAACACGTTCGCCAACCACCCGCGTCGAAAGCCCGGCCTCCAGGCTCAGGCGCAAAATCTCGCGCACTTGGCGCATCTCTACCCTCCTCGTCGGCATCCACGTCCTCCGGTTGTTCAACAACCAGGGAACTGTCCCCCAACGATCAGGCTTCACACCATCCGAAACTGCGCGCCTTCAAATCGGAATGCTGCGCGGCATCAAATCGGAACGCTGCGCGCGATCATCTCGGAATCCCGCGCGCGATCAAATCGGAACAGTGCGCGCGATGATCTCGGAATCCGCACACCAAGCAGCGGCTATGCGCAAAGGCGGCGCGGAACATGGGTGAGGTGGCCACCGTCTCGGCGCGGGCGTTGATCGGCTTGTGCTCAGTTTTCGGGTCTTCGGCCCAGTGCGGCACGAAGCCCCAGGTCAACAGGTCGAGGTGCCGCTCACCCGTCTTGGGGTGGCGGCGCACGACCATAGCCTGCTGGCTGGGGGCGATGTTCCAGCTCGGTGCCACGTTTGGCACCGGGTTGACCGCCTCGACCAGCCGGGCAATCGCGTCCGGCGGCGTGAAACTCGCAAAACGTCCGCACATGGCGGAACCATACCGCTCCGCCTCATCGTTGTAACCGCCCGACGTTGGTGATTTATTTTGTATGTCGTGGTGGGGTGGTTTTCTGCCGGTCCGCTTGCGAGCGGGACACCGGGAATCACGGTCATTCGGCTTAAGCCGCCTTGGGGTGGGCTATGTCATTCGCTGAGATCCGAACTGCTGACCGTTCCGATAGGTTCAGCTAAGCCGACATGAAATTGATTTCCGCCATTCCGCTTTGACCGGTACATCGCTTCGTCGGCATGGCGCAAAAGCACCACGGGCTCAACAAAATCGATTGGATAGACGGTCGCGCCCAGGCTGGCGGTTATTTTGCAAGAGTCTTGGCTCTGGTTTACGTGGCTATCCACGGCGCGCACGATACGGTCTAAAATTGCGTTTACTTCCCGTAGCGACCTCAGGTCTTCGAGAATGATGACGAACTCATCGCCGCCAAGCCGGGCGACCATGTCGACGTTGCGGATCGCATTCCGGATTGCCGTCGCGGCTGCCAATAGTTTCTGATCCCCGGCGGCATGGCCAAGCTGGTCGTTTATGGTCTTGAACCCATCAAGATCAAGAACGGCGAGGGCCATCAGGTTCTGGTTGCGACACGCCCGTGTTTGCGCTTCGGCGAGGCGCAGCATCATCTTTCGCCGGTTGGGAAGTCCGGTTAATGGGTCGGTCAGCGAACGGTCCTCAAGCTGATTTTCCAATTCCTCGCGGTAAACCGACGAGCCGAGCAGGGCGGCGAACATTTCGGCGATGGCGAGGTTGGTGGCTTCCAGGGGGCCAGAGTGGCGATGTATCCAGGAAATGGCGATGGCGCCGATAAACCCGTTGGGGCCAGGAAGCGGGAGCACCAGGTTCGAGCGCATGTCGGCATCAACAAATTCCGGCATCGCGTCTTCGCTGTTCCGGTAATCTTGCGTGAATAAATACTGCCCTGACGCCAGCGCTCGGCCAACCGTGCCTTTGCTCGCGGGGAAGCTGAATTTGACAATGGACTCTTGGTTGACGCGGTCGAGTTCGTAGAACAGTTTGTATCTCAGGCGATCCGGTCCATCATACACGATGAGCGCTGCCCCGTCGGCATCTAGAAGTTTGGCGAGGTTAACCGCTGTGGAATTGAAAAACTTGGAAAACGAGAAGATCTTCAGGAGATCGGTTGTCGTTGTGACGGCAGCTCTCCAAAGGCCCCCCGCATCAAGTTCAAGCACGCTGCTAGCCTGTGTCATCACCATCTTGAAGCCCAACGAACGAGGCCGCTGTGGCGGAGCGAACCTGCGCCGCTCCAAATATGGGGGTGGGCACGACTAAAACCGGTTACATGACGTCTGATTGGCAGGCCAGAACACTCGCTCATGGGGTATGTAGTAGAGCAGATAGACGTCGATTTACATACTATAGCGGTAGTGTCTCGTTTCAATTTTCTGTCAGTTCAAGCTTCATGTAGGTCGCCGGGCGGTTCACTGCGTCGTTCACCCCCGCTTTCGAGAAACAAGCCGCGTCGGCTAAAGGATCACTTTTGGGCGCAAAGCCTATGGGACGTCCGACGCTGCACGACCGCTTCAGCGATCGCCGCGCAGGCCGTCTATTGGCTGGGTTGGGTCGGGTTGTGCCGCTCCAGCATTCCGAGACTATCTCCGGTTTTGCCCGTCCGGCTCCCGAGAGCGGCCCGGCCGCTTACGCCCGTTCTGCATTGATTTGCCGTTCTGCTTCGCGCCCCTGTACGAACCCGCTCGCGCGGGATTGGTGCAGGTGGCTGGGGCGTAGCCTTTGAGCTGCGGTAATTGCTTGAACTGAGATGGAACTGCGGCCGAGCATGGAGGGTCTCCCTTCAGCTTGAGAGGAAGTTCCGATGTCCATCCCCACCCAGCCTGCCTCTGCCCCCGTCAGCCCGTTGCGCCAGCGGATGCTCGAAGACATGGCGATGCGCGGCCTGCGCCCCGAGACGCAGCGCGACTACATTCGCATCGTCAAAAGCTTTGCCACGTTTCTCGGGCACTCACCCGATACGGCGACCGCCGAGGATATCCGCCGTTTCCAGGTGTATCAGCGCGAGAGCGGCATGCAGCCACAGTCGATCAACAATTCGGTGTCGGGGCTGCGGTTCTTTTTCACCGTGACGCTCAACCGGCCGGATCTGTCGCTGCGGCTGGTCCTGGTCCGGTTCCCGCGCAAACTGCCAGACGTGCTCAGCGTCGAGGAGGTCGGGCGCCTGCTGGAAGCCGCGCCGAATCTCAAATACAAGGCCGCGCTCGGCACCGCCTATGGCGCCGGCTTACGCGTCTCCGAGGTCGCCGCGCTCAAGATCGACGACATCGACAGCGCCCGCATGCTGATCCGGGTCGAGCAGGGCAAAGGGCGGAAGGATCGCAACGCCATGCTGTCACCGCAGCTGCTGGCCCTGCTGCGGCTATGGTGGCGCGAGGGCAAGCGCCGGAACGTCATGCTGCCGCACGGCTGGCTGTTCCCCGGCCGCAGCTGCACCGAGCCGGTGTCGACGCGCCAGATCAACCGCGCCGTGCATGAGGCAGCCGAGGTGGCGGGGATCCACAAGCGGGTGACGCCACACACGCTGCGGCATAGTTTTGCCACGCATCTGCTCGAGCAGGATGTCGATATCCGCGTGATCCAGGTGCTGCTCGGCCATTCCAAGCTCGACACCACGGCACTCTATGCCCGTGTCGCCACCAAAACCATCCGGGCCGTCACCAGCCCGCTCGAGAAGCTGCAACTGTTGATGGAAGGTGGCACCCCCGGCGACTGACCAGTGGCGCGCCCTCGTCTGGAGGTCGCCGACATTTTCCACCGCCACGGCGCAGAGTTCCGCGCCCGGCATGCCGGCCATATCAGTCTCGCCCAATTGAAGGTGATGTCGGCGATCGAGACCTGCCGCACCGCCGCCCTCGGTGGTCATGTTGAAGGCTGCACGGCGTGTGGCCATCGCCGCATCGCCTATAACAGCTGCCGCAACCGGCACTGTCCCAAGTGCCAGGGTGCAGCGGCGCGCGACTGGCTGGCCGCCCGCGAAGCCGATCTGCTGCCGGTCGGCTATTTCCACGTCGTCTTCACGGTACCCGCCGAGATTGCCGGAATGGCCCTGCACAACAAGGCCGAACTCTATGAGCTACTGTTCCGTACGGCCGCGGAGACGATGCTGACCATCGCCGCCGACCCGCGGCATCTCGGCGCGCGCATCGGCATCACCGCCGTGCTGCATACTTGGGGCTCGGCGCTCACCCACCACCCGCATATCCACATGGTCGTGCCGGGTGGCGGCATCTCGCGCGACGGCCAGCGCTGGATTTCCTCCCGTCCGGCCTTCCTGCTGCCGGTGCGGGTGCTGGGCAAGCTGTTCCGGCGCCTGTTCCTGACCAGGCTGCTGGCGTTGTTCGATGCCGGCCGGTTGCAGTTCTTCGGCGAGCAGGCCGAATTAAATGAGCGGCGCGGCTTGCTCCGGCGCATCGCACCACTGCGCAAGCAGCGCTGGGTGGTCTACGCCAAGCCGCCCTTCTCAGGGCCCGCAGCCGTGCTCGCCTATCTGTCGCGCTACACGCATCGCGTCGCCATTTCGAACCACCGGCTGGTCGCCATGGATGAGACCGGGATCACCTTCCGCTACAAAGACTACCGCCGCAGCGGCACCGAGCGTCAGCGCGTCATGACGCTGGCGCCCGACGAGTTCATCCGCCGCTTCCTGATCCACGTGCTGCCGAAAGGCTTCCACCGCATCCGCCATTACGGCCTGCTCGCTAGCGCCGGATGCAAGACCAATATCGCCCGGGCCAGGGAATTGCTTGCCGTCGCGCCCGTCGTCACAGAACCAGCGGAACCGCCCGCTGCGTCGGCGGCGATACCATTGCCGCCCTGTCCCTGCTGCGGCGGCCGCATGGTCATTATCGAAATCTTCCAGCGGAGAATGCGGCCCCGCGCGCCGCCGCATCTGCTGCCCCTAACCCGGAGGATCGCATCGTGACCCGGCACGGCCAGCTCTCCGCCCAAGTCAAAGTCATTCGGCTTCTGGCAGTGGCCAGACCTGTGCTGTCGCCTCGATTGGCCGCGCCGGCGGTATGCGACATGTCCACATTCTCCTCAGAGAACAATCAATTCAGCCCAAGCAGCATGCCGAAGACCGGCGGCGACGCATCGAGCACGGCGACCAAAGGCAAAAATCCCCCTCCCGGCGCCGCCACCCACCCCACCAGTATCCCCAAAACCCCATAATCCAGCCAGCCACCGCGGGTTCGTACATGGGCGATTTTCGAACGCCGCCCTCCGCGGCGCACCCTCAGCCGTGCCAGGGCGGCATCCGAAAACCTTCACCATCTCGGTCGTAGCGGGCGCGGCTGCCTCTTCCCCAAAGCCGCCGTTCGATCAATGGGTTCGCTTCAATGGGATTGCACCCACCTCGCCGTTCCTGGTTACTCGACGCCGCTCCTGGAACCTGACGTCCATCCAGAACACGCACTTCACGGCTGCGAATGGCCAAGCTCAACGCTGCCGGTGCGTCTTAATGCCATAAGTCACCCAGACATTCCGGATCAAATTGAACAGGAACGCTGTGCTCAGACCAAATAACAGCATCCCGTTCAACGCCTCCAGGGATCCCATCAACTCCCTCCGAGGTTCAAGATACAAGTTCGTATGCCCATAGCTGGTCATGGCGTTGAGTGAATACAGCACAGCCGAACTATAGTCGGGGAGCGCACCCAGCAGCCAATAGGCAGTCGCCCAGACCTGGGCTTCGAAGCCATGTAACAAGGTCACAAGCGTTACGATCACGCTCATGGTGAGTGCGAACATTGTGAGAAAATGCCGACGGCCTCTGATACCGCTCAGGACACGCTGGGCCATTTGGGTGATGAGGCCAAGGGAGAAGACATGAATCATGACGTTGATCACGATCAATGGCAGGCTCCAGGCCCAATCAGCGTGCCAATTCAAAGATCAGCCCTTCTTATCATTTTTTGACAGTGCCGCCGCCGTGGACGCCGTTTCTTCCCCAATCATTCGCGGCAAAAAGCGTTGGGTCAGTACCGGCCCGAGGATCGATGTGGTGAGCATCAGCACCAGAACAACGTTGAGCAATTTGTCGTCGATCAGCCGCTGACCTGCGGGGTTGAACGTGTCATAGGCGACCAAGGCTGCCGCAAGTGTTGCGGCGACCTGAGGCAGAGTCAGCGACCACATGGTGAGGCGCACGTTACGCGTGTAACCGAAGGCACGCCCAGCCACCGCGGCCGCAATCCCCTTACCCAAAAGCAGCGCGCCGACGACACCGCAGACAAGAAGAAAATTACCAGTAACGCTCTGCAGGAATGCCGGCGGATTGATCAGGAAGCCGGTGACGATAAAGAAGCATGGTATGAACAAAGACCGACCTAGAAACTCCAGCTTCTCTTTTGCGGGCATGTCCTTAACCGCGGTATTGAGCGCCAGCCCGGCGAGGAATGCACCGACAATTCCCGGCAGATTGATGAGGTCCGCGAGCGCCCTGGCAACGGCAATAATGACAAGCATCAGGACAAAATAAGCTTCCTCGTTGTCCTGCATTAACTTCAGGACATATCCGCCAGCGCGACCAACGCCAAAGATGATCAGCGGCACGAACACGGCGATCTCAAAAATCTACAACGCCATTGCCTGCAACGAGAAGCCGCCGACATAGGTGGAAAGGCACACTGCAAAGACCAACAGAGACAATGGGTCCGAAATCACTGTTGCGCCGACAGTAACCGCGATGGGCTCCAGGCCGTTAGCCTTGTACTCCTGGACGATGGAACTTCCGAGCAGCGTATGCGAGGCGAGGAGAGAGCCAAGCACGACGGCTGGGACCGCGCCATAGCCGAACAGGAACCCGACCACGGTGCCCAGGAACAACGGTATGCACGTGGTCCACAAGCCAAAGATAACGGTCTTGCGCCGGGCCTCGCTGAACCGGTTCAGATCTATTTCCAGACCCGCGAAGAACATCAGAAACAGCTTGCCAAGTACGGCAAAGAAATCCGCGATTGGCCGGTGCTGGCCGAACAGGTCCAGGCCGTAGGGGCCGACGAGGACGCCGCTCAGCAGCAGGCCGACGGCAACCGGCAGCCCCAACCGGCGTGACAGATGCGGCACGCCAACGAGAATCGCCATGACGCAGGCGAATTTTGTGAGGGTAGACAACGAGAGCGCATGTGCCCGCAGAAATTCTATGACATGGACCTTGAAGTTAATCCCCTTTGGCTTGGGTCACCCCTTAGCCATCAATAGGCTTGAACCTCACCCATGCGCGGCGGTTTCACTGGAGCCGCCACGCCGTAGATGACGGTGATGCCAGAGCCGCCGCCCCAGGTCGATTTACGCGGATCGGCCTTCGTGGCGACGGCCGCATCCACATCGTTCCAGTTGTTCGCGGCCCAGACGTTGCCGGCCGGGTCGATCGATACATCCGTCAGCAACTGGATGCTGCCCCCTTGAAAAAGATGCAGAACGTCACCGGTTTTTGTCCCCGCCGGATGGCCCTTTGTATTGTCACCCGCCATCAGCACAACACCATTTTTGACAGGGCCGAGGTTGCCGGTCCAGACATCGTCATTGCCATCGATATTCAGGCCCCACGGAATATCGACCAGCCCGCCGCCGCTGTAGCCCGCTGGCGTGTCCTGCGTGCCATCGGGACGGATCATGCTAATGACGCCCGTCGGCTTCGGATAATGCATCGCCGCGTCGCCCATGATCTCAAACTGTTCCATGATCGAGGCCCCCTCTGGAACCTTCGGCACAGGAAAGTCCAGGGACGCATTACTGGCGACCCAAACATTACCCTTCGAATCCAACGCAAGGGCGCGAACGATGAGTCCAACATGGAACGTATCAACCTTTGTTGGGTCGTCAGCGGGGAACCGGAGCACAGTGTCGGATTGCGAGTTGCTGACCCAGACGCGGTTTTGCGGGTCGATCACGACGTCGAAAGGCGATTTCAACCCGGCGACCTTGACGATTTGCCCAGCCTTCAAATCGCCGCCGGGGAAATACAGCAACTGATCATCCGAGCCATCGGCGATCCAGACATCTCCGTTAGCAGCCACGCCAACGCCCATGAGGCCGAGAAATTTCTGTTTGAACGGAACGTCGCTCTCCTTGTAATCGGGCTTGCCGTTGAAATCCATCACCAGGATTTTGCCGTTGAAGCTCGTAATCCAGACTTTATCCCGTGTTACGGCAGTGCCCCAGCCGACCCCGTCGATGCCCATGCCGGTGAAGCCGGTGATCGGCGGCGAGAGGAATTGGCCGCTGGGAGTCATCTTGACGACACCGCCACCGATGCTGTGGACGACGCCTGACTGGGAGCCGGGCAGCCAGTTCTGGCCACTCCAGAGGTTGCCGTCAGTATCGAACATGAGCCGCCCGTTTGCGTACATGCCACCGCCCGCGAAGCAGAGGCTGAGCGCGAAGTCGTTCGGGGCATATAGGAGATTCGGCAGGAACGGGGCCGCGCGCCGGGAGCCATCCGCCGGTTGCGGATAGGCGGCGTCGAATAGCGCATAAAGGTCCTGTGGGTTGGCCCAGGACTCACGGTCGATCCCAGCCATCGCCTGCATTGTATCCGCCGGGGTGGACAGGCCGGATGCCGTCGCATCCGCGAAGAACCGCGCCCGCCAGTTGTTATCCGCCACGGTTGCGTAAGCGGTGATGAGCGAACCCAAAGTGTCAAAGGTGGCGAGCGTCGTTGTTTGGGTGCTGTTGAGCGGATCGAGCAGTGTATTACCCCAACCGCCTGTCGTCAGGTCTACGAAGTTCGGCACGTTTCCAGCGGCGATGTGAAGCCCAAGCGGGTTTCCAGAGATGGCATCGCCGGTGATGAAGCGATCCGCGGTGTAGGCGGAGGCAACCGTCGTGAGTTCATTGACGACGAGTTTTGCCGGCGGCTTGTCGCCGAGCAGCGCTAGCAGGACGAGACCGGACTCGTCAGCATTACCGGTACTGATGGTGGGCCGCCCGCCCTGGGCCGTAATATAGAGAACATCGCCGTGCGGGGCGCTGCCGCTGGTGAGCACGAATTGACCGCCGGAGCCGGTGCGTGTTTGACCAATTTCCTTCGGCGCATCGGAGCTTGACGCCCAGAGCGTTACTGTGGAGCCTGCAACCGGGCTTCCGCCTATTTCGACCTGGCCCTGGATACTGACCGCGGCTGATGCTGCGGCAACGCCGCCAAACATTCCAGCCATCGCCGTCGCGGCTATCAAATAGGCTTTGCGCTTTGGAGCCATTTCTCATCCCCTTTGCTGTTATAAAGTGTTATGATTTTGATTTGAGTAAAAGATCTGCCGGCACAGAAGGCATTAGCAGTTGGTTCTCTGCTCGCAATATTTCGGTTTCATTTCGCGAGACGTTCATATGGGACGTCAGAAAATAAGTGTCACCTGCGCCCGTAATTGCCAGGTGGGGCCATATTTCGGACGCAGCACGTTCGAGTAGGCGCTAAGCCCGAAATTCACCGGCAGCTTCCCGCCAATTCTCACCACCCGGCCAAATCCGCCGCCGATGGGCAGCGTCCATGCCCTGTTACCGGCCACCCGCCAATTGGCGGTGATGATCGGCGCGCTGGTGAGATACCAACCGCCACCAAAATTATAATTGCCAAAAGGTTGAAGCAGGAAATTATTGTATCTTGTGCCGCCAGGGCCGGAGGTGCCGCCAAACGACCAGATATTATTGGCCAGCGCGCCAGCAACAATCGGCCCCTTCATGTACACAATCGCGGCGGTTGGCCCCCCGCCCCAGACGTTTGAGCCTAGTGTTTTGCTACTGATGGTCGGCAACTGAACCACGGGACCGACGGCCCACAGCCAGCCATTGGTCGGGTTTTTGGGAGACAAAAAGGCGGAGAACACGGTTGGCCCCGTGCCAAACGGCACAGTTTGCGCTGGCTGCAGCGAAGGCTGCCAGATCAGCGGAAGGATGGTGCGGGTAATGATGTTCCAGTCCTGGTTCACATGGATCGGGATCACCGGCTGGATGTTGAGAATTTCTTGCGTGCCTTTGTTCGGCCCGTAGTTGAAGTTCGTATTGCTTTGAAAGGGGAAGCTATATAGGTCCCCGACCGGGTTCTGCAGTTTTTTAGCAAGATCGCTGGCGCTCTCATTGGCGGTATCGTCCGTGGCACTGTCATTCGTGGCGCCGGTTACCGGAGCGGTCGATGCAAGGTTGACAGCTGTGGGTGATGCCGGCGCTTGCTGCGCCCAGGCGTGGGGCGCGGAAATACCCATTGCCCCCGCGCCCCCCGCAACAGCAGCGTATAAGGCGATGCGAAAAGCCACCATTTTACGCTCCATGGGACGCAGTCAGCTGATAAGCCGATTTAGATAGGTCATCTTTGCATAACGCGCTTCGAGTTACCTCCGATTTTGCAATAACTTTCAATTAATTCACAATTTTGCAGGATTTACATTAGGCTTGGAGAGTCGCAGGCACGTTTTCAACCTCATGTCTACCGAGAGACCGGCGGCATATTCCTGCACCAGGCAACTTTGGTCGATTGCACCGGCCATGAGTGTCACTGAGCGCGCGGGCCGGTCCAGCCAAACCGGCCCTTCGGCTCTGCGCCCATTATCGTCGTTCCCCGCCCCCTATGGCGTGCTCGGAAGCAGCCGTCCGTTCACTCGCCGAATTCCCTAACGCGTGAAGCGGGAGGCAACCCCGCGGTGTTCCAATCGAAGCCCACTGTCCGCGTCAGGCTGCGTACCCTTTCCCCGCCAGCCAGCGCCTGATCAGCAACAACAACCAGGCGGCTGCTCCACAATCGTTGCTAAAATTTTACCAAAAAGGTGAACCAATCCCTCCGCTAATTCGGACGGTTAACTGTCTCAAATCATTCGCCAACGGACGGCTGCCTGCAGTTTAGTACCTGTAGCGATCATGGACGAAACTCCCGCACTGAACATTACAATTGATCTAGATCAACACAGATTTCTTACGACATCGGTACATTGTCGCAGCGTGGCATCTCGACGTTCACGTAGAGAAGAGAAGTATGAGCACGCCGGGTGAGAAGGCCGATCACTCTTAGGAGAAGTCAAACGGGGCCGCCATACCCGGGCAAAACGTTCGGCGAGCGCCCGCTGCAGATTAGCCTATGTGCGCGCGCTGGGCGGGAAATACGGGGTCGCCTTCACTTTCCGCCAATGTTGCAGAAGGAACAGTGGCCAGTAGCAGCAGAGGGAGCGCAATTATGACCGTACAAAGAGTCTCCACCACCGTACCGTTGAATTGGAAAGAGGTGTGGTACACCAACTGCCCGATGGTGTCAGCTAACAACGTCGACCAGGAGCTTGGGTGGTGCCGAGAGGAATTCAAGAAAATCGGCGTTGAGTACGCCTACTTCCGCCATGCACCCGAAAATAACTATTACCCGCACTACATCCACAACCTCGACAACCTCATCCGCTTCGGCGGCCTTTACCCGGCGATCCATGTACACGCCGATCTCCGCCGCACCCGGCTGCTCGGCGCGACGTGGGTATACGAAGGCGGTTGCATGGCGGTACGCGCCCGAGACAAGATTTTCCGGATGAAGGATCTGAAAGGTAAGAAGATCGGCCTCTCGAAGAGCCTGAACATGATCAAGAACGACTGGTGGCGCATCCAGGAACATATGGGCATCGAGAACATGCTGATGCTCAACGACATGACCATGGATGACGTGGAGATCGTGGAGTTCCCCTACCCGGACGATTGGTACGACAAACCCGAGATGTTGGTCCCACCGATGAACAATCCGTCGGAGTTGTGGTTGCGGCGGGACCACAAGCACGACCTGGCCTTCCGCCCGCTGGAGACAGCGCTGCTGCAAGGCACCGTCGATGCCATCTACACGCAGACCAATGTCACCGAGCACCTTCAGGAGGCGACAGGCAAGATCAAGATGATCGAGGACCTGGCCCTCTACCCAGACTGGACCCTGCAGGTAGCCAATACTCCCGCCGTCATCACCTGCACCGACGTGATGGCCAAGGAACACCCGGAACTGGTCATCGCCTACATGAAGGCCATGATCAAGGTCGGACGCTGGGCGAACGAAAACAAGCGCGCGGCAGCTTACATTCTCAACCGGCAAACATTCTACCTAGATGCCGAGGATACGTACCAGGGCATCAAACACGTCGATATGGTGCCGAGCCTGAGCGCGCAGAACCTGGAATGCATCAAGATCGGCAAGGCTTTCATGTTCAGCCATGGCTACATCAAAAACGACTTCGATGTGGACGCGTGGGCGGCGCCGGAATTCCTGGAGCAGGCGGCGACGGAAGGCCTCAAGGAGGAATGGGAAAGAAGGAGCTGGAGCAAACTTCCTCAAGGCGGCGGGATCGAAGTGGAAGGCACGCGGCTAGGGTAGTCGGAAGTTAAAAAGGGCGCTAAAGGGCAAGGGTTTGCCGTTTGCCAGGCACCGCTTTGCCCGAAGCTGTGGCGCGCGGAGTGGTGCCGAGCAGGTCTGGGCAGTGCACTTAGGGCGCAATAGCGCCGAGTTAGACATTCCGGGTTCTCACCGGACTCCCCGATAGCGGAGACTCACCTAGGGGACGATGACGTAATCGGGGTTGGAAACGGCGAAGGCGGCGTCACGGTCGGGAACCGGGGGGTAGATCCACTTGGTGTTGATCTCGGTCTTGAGCGCCTTGGCGTCCTCCCGCGTCAGCCGGATTTGCCGGTCCCAGCCTTCCGTATAGAGCGCCCCCCAGGGGCCCAGGTCGATGCACGTCACATATTTGGGCTGGCTGTAGGGATGAAGGGGCTGGCCGACCAGTTCGGCCGCCGCGTTGTGGCCGGCGACCCGTCCAAGGCTGAGGGCGTGCTGGCAGCACATCAGGGCGTGATTACCGGAATCGTCGGTGGCGGCATGGGCGACGTCGCCGGTAACGAACACGTCCTTGACGCGGTTGGCACGCAGATAGGGATCGGCATGAATGCGCCCGAAACGGTCATGCTCTCCGGCGATCTGATCAGCCAGCAGATTGGCCCTGACCCCGGCCGTCCATACCACCGTATCGGTTTCGATGACCTGGCCCGTCGAGGTTGCTATGCAATGCGCCCCGATGGAGGTGACGGCCGTCCCGGTGATGGTCTCAACGCCGCAGGCGGCCAACGCCTCTTCGATGACCGGTCGGGGGCCAGGACCGAGATCGGGGCCGATAAACGGCGCCTGTTCGATCACCATCACCCGGACGCCCACAGTTTCGCCGAGGATGGCACGCAACCGTTGGGGCATCTCGGTGGCCGCCTCAACACCGGTCAGCCCCGCACCGACGATCACCACCGTGTTGCGCGCGGCACTCTCTGGCTTCTCCGCCAGTGATTTGAGGTGGGCGTCAAGCGCCTTGGCCGACGACAATTGATCGACGTTGAAGGCGCGCTCGGCAAGTCCCGGTACCGGCGGTTGGAACAGGGCGCTTCCGGTGGCCAGGACGAACTTGTCGAACGTCAGGGTTTGAGCGCCATCGGCCCCGGCCACATCGATTTCGTGAGCCTCGGCGCGGATTGTCTCGACCCGGCCAGCCACGTGGCGGACGCCAACAGCCTGGAACAACGCAGTCAGGTTGGGATCCATGTTTTCAATGACCGCTTCGTAGAGTCGGGGGCGGATGACCAGATTGGGGCTGGGAGAGACCACCGTCACCTCCACGTCCTGCGCCTTGCCGGCCAGGCTCACGGCACGGGCCGCAGAGAGCGCGGCCCACATGCCGGCAAAGCCGCTCCCGGCGATCACAATAGTCTTGCTCATGATATCTTTAGTCCTTCCAAAAAACGGGCATGGCAGCGGGTTTACGGCCCGCCCTCTTGCGGGCCGCAGGTCCCGGCACGTCTGGCGACCACCGGGAAAGATGAAATTGTCAGTAGGTCGCTGGGTGGCGGCAGTGTGGAATCAGGATGATGCTTCGGGCTTGGCGTGCCGTCCCGGCTTGCGGGCCCCCACACGCTCAATCATCCAATCCTGTACCTGAGTGGCGAATTCTGTAGGGGCTTTGCCTATGAAGGTCGCCGCCAAGTCGGCGAGGGAATGCGCCGCAAGCTCGTCTCGCATCACCTTTTCCGCCTTCAGCATCACAGCGTGAATGGCGCAAACACCAGCCGTCGCCCAACCCGGCGGTGTCTCCCCAAAGACCGCGCAGCGTCCGCGAATTTCCTGGCAGTCGAAAAGCGGCTTGTCGCCCTCGATCGCGTCGATCACATGGAGGACGCTGATCTTTTCCGGCGCGCGGGCAAGCCGATACCCTCCCCGTACGCCATCGCTCGCCCCGACGATCCCGGCCTTCTCAAGCTTAGGGAAAATCTTGGCAAGGAAGCTCGGTGATATTCCCTGCAGTTCTGCAAGGTCGCGGCTACTGAGGGGCTTGTCCCCCGAGTTGGCAAGCCAAAGGAGACAGTGGATGCCGTATTCAACGCTGACCGTCATGTGCGCCATGATTTGACCCAAAATGTTTGCCCAATGGCCAATTTAGCCATTAACGCAGACTATATTTATCCTCGTTTATGGGGTCAATGATAAAATCAGACAAATAAAGTCCTTGTTTATAGACATCCACGGAAGTCACCAAAACTGGCTGCACGACGGAACGTGTCATTTGCGCTGAGAGACTGAATGACCAAGTTGGGCGCAAAGCCGCTGGGATCGCCTAGCAGGCTGCTTAGTGGCTGGGTTGGGCGGATTGCTGACACGGAGAGTAGCGCCGTGAATGACCGCTTCGGCCTGCCGCTCGCCGATAGCGGCCGGTCTCGTTACGGCCACCCCGGCCAAATTCCGACCTTCGGGTTCGCGCCGGCCGTTCTTTCCATAACAGCCCGTTGACGAAATCGGTTGTGTTCTGATTCTCTGAGCTGACGAGGACAAGAACGAAGACTGGTGACGGATGGCGCTCGGACGGCAGCATGAACGGCAGGGGGAGATGTGGTGTCGTGGGCGGAGATGCCCCGCTCTCCTGGCCACGCCTTCTACGACAAATTGCAGACGGTATTGATTGCGTCAGCTTTCGACCGGTTCGTGGAGACGCAGTGTGCGTCAATGTATGCACCGCGCCGCGGTCGGCCGTCGCTGCCGCCTGGCCGTTACTTCCGCATGCTACTGGTGGGCTACTTCGAAGGCATCGACAGTGAGCGCGGGCTGGAATGGCGCTGCGCCGACAGCTTGTCGCTGCGTGACTTTCTGCGTCTTGGCGAGCGCGAGAGCGTGCCGGACCATTCCTGGCTGAGCCGTACCCGTAGCCGCCTGCCGCTTGAACTCCACGACCAGGTGTTCACCTGGGTGCTGGAGCGTCTGGCCGAGCACGGCCTGGTCAAGGGCGAGCGGATCGGCGTCGATGCCTCGACGATGGAGGCGAACGCGGCGCTGCGCACGATTGTGCGGCGTGACAACGGCGAAGGCTATCGCGAGATGCTGACGCGGATGGCCTGCGAGAGCGGCATCGAGACGCCGACGGCCGAGGATCTGATCCGGCTGGATCGCAATCGCAAAGGCAAGAAGCTGTCCAACGCGGACTGGCAGAGCCCGACCGATCCGGAGGCCAGGATCGCCAAGTTGAAAGACGGCCGCACGCATCTTGCCTACAAGCCGGAGCATGCGATGGACCTCGATACCGGCGCAGTGGTCGCCGCCGAGGTGCATGCCGCCGACCAGGGCGACACCACCACCATAAAGCGGACGCTGGCCAGTGCGGCCGAACATCTCGCGGCGGTGGACGCGGCCCCGACGCTCGAGGCGCCGGCCGAATTGATCGCCGACAAGGGATACCATTCGCGCGACGGGCTGAAGGCGCTCGATGGTGGACCATGGAAATCGCGCATCTCCGAGCCGCATCGCGACAGGGGCTCCCGCTGGCACGGTGACGATGCGGCACGGCGTGCGGTCTACAACAATCGGACGCGGCTGCGCTCCGGGGGCGCTCGTCAGGCGTTCAAACTACGAGCTGAACGGGTGGAGCGCGGCTTCGCCATGATCCTGGATCGCGGCGGCATGCGCCGGGTCTGGCTGCGCGGCCGGGACAACATTCAGAAGCGCTACCTGATCCACGTCGCCGGATACAATCTGGGCTCGATTATGCGTCTGCTGACCGGGGCGGGAACGCCCCGGGAGCTCCAGGCATCGCTCACCGTTTGGGCTGTTGCGACTGTGGCGCCCAATCGCTGCCTGATCATCGTCATCTTCGTCGCCTTCCACGATCAATTTGGCCCCTGCGCCCTCATAGCCACACCAGACCCGTTCGGCTGAAAACGCGATTTCTCAACGGGCTCATAAGGACATATCTGCGTCTCGCCGTCGTTTACACCAAAGCGGACGGGCAGTTATCGGCCCGTTCAAGCCGAATGTGGTCACGGCCGGGATGCAGGGGCGTTGGCTGCTCTGGGCCATAAGTCGCGCCCGTCGCTTGGACGAGAGAGACGCGAGCTTATTTTTATCTTGGGTTTGGAGATGGCGCGGTGAAGCCGGCCCAAGTCAGATAAAGGCCGATCACAAGTGAGGGCGTGAGATAAAGATAGTAATGCTCGCCATATTGCATGCGGTCAAAGAGCTGCTTCAAAGCTTCGGGCGTTACAATCAAGAGCATTAAACCTTTCGCGAGGATCAACCATCCGACCAAAGTAACGACCACCGGCAGTGCACCGCCAGACCAGACATTGTGCCCGAGTATCATCGCAAGGCCCACAGCGAGGCTGATTATGGCGTAAACAAGCATAACAGGCCCATCGGCAACCGCGGTCTCGACCGTTGCGCCTCCGCGGAACACTAGGGAAACCACGAGCAAGACAGTGAATAGGCCGATGAACCGCGCGAGGAAAACCGTAAGTCGGGACATGCGAACCTCTGCTCTTCTTCCGTGACAACATGTGCTTCGTGGAGATTGCCAGCAAGATCGGACGCCCAAAAAATAATTCAGCGCTGTCCGACGGGCCGGCGTCCGACTCGGGTCAAAATCTCTCGAACAACATGCTTGACGGCAACGTCCATTTTTCTCGAATCGCGCCTGAAAGCCACCATTCCGCTTCCGGCCAAGTGCATCCATATAATGAGACGGTTGTGGTGGCTCTGGGGATAGGCACGATGGCCCCTGGTCCGCCGCATCGGGGGGCAGGTACCGTGGGCCGTTTCAAGCCACCAATTCTCATCGTAAATCAACAGGGCAGTCCGCATCGGGTTCCACCACAGAATAACCGGGCCTTAAATCATCGCGATCTACGTGCCGCAAAAGGTCCGGTAGATGCCCCCGCTCGGCGGTGGCGGCTCGGCGTAGGCGGCAAACTCAGGTTGGTCGTCATAGGGGGCGGCAAGGATCGCGAGCAGGGTTTCGAAGCCGGAGACATCGTCCTTTTCAACGGCCTGTTCGAGCGCGGCCTCGACGCGATGATTGCGCGGGATGAAGGCCGGATTGACGCGGCGCATCGCAGCGCGGCGGGCCTCCGGGGCGAGGTCCTCCTGGGCCAGCCGCGCCCGCCAGCGCGGAACCCAGTCCGCAAAGCCGCTGAACAGCACGGTATCTGCTTCGGGATTTACGGCGGCGTCGCACAGCCGCCGGAAGGTGAGCGTGAAATCGGCGCCGCTCTCCGCCATCAGGTCGAGCAGGTCTTGCGCCAGCGCGGCATCGCCCTCTTGCGCCGTGGCCAGACCCAGCTTGCGCCGCAGCCCGGCCAGATGCGCCTCGGCGAACCCCTCTCGGAAGCGGTCCAGCGCCGCGTTGGCCAGGGCCACGGCCGTTTCCTCATCGGGGCTGAGCAGCGGCAGCAGACATTCCGCCAGCCGGCAAAGATTCCACAGCGCGATGTCCGGCTGGCGGCCATAGGCGTAGCGGCCGCCCTCATCAATGGAGCTGAACACCGTGGCTGGATTGTAGGCATCCATGAAAGCGCAGGGGCCGTAATCGATGGTCTCGCCGGAAACCGACATGTTGTCGGTATTCATCACCCCGTGGATGAACCCGACCAGCAGCCATTGCGCCACCAGCGCGGCCTGGCGGGCGATGACACCCTCCAGCAGCGCGAGATAGGGCGCGGGGGTGGACACCGCATCGGGATAATGCCGGGCGATGGCGTAGTCGGCCAGGCGGCGCAGACTCGCCTCGTCGCCGCGTGCGGCAAAGAACTGGAAGGTGCCGATGCGGATATGGCTCGCGGCGACGCGGGTGAGGATGGCGCCGGGTAGCGCCCTGTCGCGCCATACGACTTCACCCGTGACCACGGCGGCGAGGGCGCGTGTGGTGGGGATGCCGAGTGCCGCCATGGCCTCGCTCACCAGATATTCACGCAGCACCGAGCCGAGGGCGGCACGCCCATCGCCGCGCCGGGAGAAGGGCGTGGGCCCGGCGCCTTTCAGCTGGATGTCGCGGTTTTTGCCGTTTTGGTCGAGCACCTCGCCCAGCAGGATCGCCCGCCCGTCGCCTAAGCGCGGCACGAACTGGCCGAACTGGTGCCCGGCATAGGCCATGGCCAGAGGCTCGGCACCTTGAGGGATGCGCACGCCTGCGAAAATCTCCGCCCCCTCAGGCGTGGCCAGACTTTCAGGGTCCAACCCCAACTCACGCGCCAGCACGTGGTTGAACTTGATGAGGCGGGGGGCTGCGACCTTGGTTGGCAGAACGGGGGCAAAAAACCCTTCGGGCAGCCGCACATAGGAGTTATCGAAGGGAATGAGCGGCGTCATGGGCGGGAGACCTCCTGCGGGCCCTGTTCGGGCAGCAAGCGTATGAGGCCTTGCCGGCAAAGTCCAGTTTGGCCGGGAGAGCGGCGCCCGCAGAGAGAGGCTTCTAAATCATAATAATTAAGCCCTTGCGCGCCGGGCTGTGCGCAACCCAAACTTGTCACAATCAAGAGTTGAGAACGCTGCATGTTGAACATGTGCCCCATTGTGGGCATTCCTGCCTCATTTGGTTGTTCCAGAAAGCGGTCATTCGCGTGATGCAAAAATCAAAAATTTCGCACCAGCCAGGATCGGCCGATCATTTGGGAAGCGTCGGTTTACATATGGAACCGGTGGAGATACCGTTACGACTATGATTAAGCGTATTTGCGGTACAATTATGCTTGCTAGTTTTCTCTGCGGCTGTGGCACGCCAGACTACAAGCAGAGCCCACATCAAATTGGTTCTCATTTGTCCGTTGGAATGTCAGAAGATGAAGCAATTCAAGCCATCGGTTTCCGACCACCCGAAGAACAGATGTTGACTTGCGGACAGCCCCCCGCCCAGTGGACATGTAAGCTTGACATCTATGATGAAGATGTCGGGGATGATATATTTGGCAACGAAACGGTAGCCAAAAAATGGGATATTTTTTTATACCAGGATTTGTTGGGAGTATGGAGAGTGAACTCTTGGAGTTCTAGCGGAGCTTATGATAAACCAGATTAACGGTGGACATACTCCCGGATTTGCTTCGTCTCAGCAAGTCGTAGGATGGGTGGAGCGAAGCGCAACCCATCCTACTTGCTACTATCCGATTAAACGCTATTGGAGCGTGCTCGCGCATGCGTATTTGGAGACACATCGGGACCCGGACAAATTCCGATCTTTGGACCACGCACATGGGTTTCTATACGACCGACACGGCAGCGATAAGCCATTCCCGATCTCGCAGCGCTGCGTCTAGTATACTCTGTTCGGTTGGAAACCCGAAAAACCAACTAGGATTCGGGGGGGATCGAAAGATGAGTATCCAGTGAATTCCGAGCCATTCAGACGACGAGGAAGCTACCGCCTATCATGAGGCCGGCCACGCCGTTGTTGGCGCAATTCACGATAGACCCCCCATTTTCGTTACCATCATCCCAAACGAAGGCGCTTCCGGTAAAAACGAGTTTCCTGACGACTGCCCACCCCAGTTTAAAAACCACTTCGACGAATCGCCTGAAAAGCGCCGCTACATCGAAACCCGCATTTTGATTCGTATTGCCGGGACAATTGCGCACGACTTGCGCTTTCCTAAGCGTGCTCATGATGCGGCTGACGCATACGACGAACGATGCGCGCGGGAGATCGTCGAGGAGAACGCCGGTTGGGCGGACAGTGACAGCGACAGCTATTTCCTCCAGCTTCAAAAGACCGCGCGTTGTCTACTGCAAACAAACTGGCCGTGGGTTGAAGTCATTGCGCGGGCGCTCATCGAACGGAAGACCATTGGGAGCGCTGAAGTTATCGAGATGCGACCCATCGAATAATCCGATGCATATATTACAAATTTTGCACCAAAATAAAGTTGAGGATTAAAGCGGGGTTTTTTGGTGCAGAAGTCCGGTGCATAGTCACGGCATGATTTACGGCTATGCCAGGGTGTCTACGGACGGCCACAGCACGGCGGCGCAGGCGAGCCAGACCGCGAAATCGCCCGGATCTACAATGTCTCGCATAGAACGATTTGCGCGTGATAGCCGTCGCCGATCGCAGGGTTCGCCCGCCGAATTTGCCGGACCCGACGAACGACGTGCGCGGCGATCGACCAAGGGACACCCCCATTCTTCCAAGCTTCAAAAAAAAGCAGATCGTCGATCAGGGTTTGATCGTCGCAGCCGCATGTCTCAGTAGAGACGCCGCGCGAAAGAATTTCCATAGCTCATTTTCCTTAGACGATATTCCCAAATATGAGCGGTTGCCCCGCTCTTAATGGCTCCGGAATAACTTGATTTTGAGGGCGTGAGAATAGCGAACCTGTCATTTTTTAATTTTTCCGGGGCTGTTGTCTTTTTTTTCGTATCGATTTGCCGGGTCAAACAACATTGGAACTTGGTTTGTTGGACAAGATGCGCACTTCACCTGCTGGTGGCCAGCACCGTTGGAGATCGGGAACAAGGCTCACATCGTGCCGGCTGTCGATGATCTCTTAAGGTACGCCGGAACAGTCGATGAACGAGGAACGAAATTCGCGAATTCTGCGCCAAGCTGCACAATCCCTCCGGCACGTCGACAAACGCCGAATTAAACTGCATCGAAAATTGAAATCAACTACCTGTTCGTCTTTTGTCCGCTTCATTTCGACGTCACGCCGTAAGGCGCCTATTCATGATTTGTTCTACGTCCCAGCATATGGCCGAGTCTGGCAGACACTTTTATCCTGGGGATAACTTATCGGATTGTCTTGGCTGATTTTCCTGCTTCGATCTCTGCGAGCCTGTGCAATAATGTCGCCATTCCTGGTTCTTGCACCAAACTGACGGCCTCGGAGACCGGCATCCATTCGAGCCGTCGCTGTGCGCGTTCGGGCCATTCCTCAAGAGTCTTCCCGACTTTTAGGGCATAAACTTCGACGACGGCCGGCTTTTCAATGCCGGAACGAAGTCGCTTATGATAGGTAAAAATGCCTACCGGGAGTTCACTGATGACGCCTTGGACGCCAGCTTCCTCATAGGCTTCCAGCTCAGCGGCCTGAGCCGCCGTGAAGCCTTTTTCGACTCCCCCCTTCGGAATAACCCAGCGTCCGGTGTCCCGTGACGTGATCAGGAGAACGCGCAAGCCTTCCGGGTCATGCCGAAACGGAATCGCACCAGCTTGCCGGAGAATATCGTTCACGCCGTCAGCCGGGAAATCGTACTGTGCGAGACGTTGTAACTCTGGGCAATTTCGCGGGTCGGCTCGCCCGCCTCGCGCCGCTGCAGGGCCTCGCGTTGCTGGTGGACGGTCAAAGTTTCGCCGTAAACCGAACAAACCATCACGGGCTCGAACAGTGCACCGCAGTTGTTGTGCCGGTGCAGCAGCGGCGGCCCCTCGGAGGTGACCATGTAGCGGTCGCCCCAATGCACCAGCGCCAGCAGCACCGGGTAGAGATCGATGCCCTTCTCTGTCAGGCGGTATTCATACCGGGCGGGGCGATCCACATAGCGTTGGCGGCGCAGCACACCGAGATCGACCAGCTTTTTCAGCCGATCAGCCAGGACATGGCGGGTAATACCCAGCCTCGCCTGGAAATCGTCGAAGCGGCGGATCCGCAGGAAGCAGTCGCGCAGGATCAGCAACGACCAACTGTCGCCAATCACTGCTACTGTGCGTGCGACCGGGCATACTTCTTGGTCCAATTCATTCCAGCGCATTGCGCGACGTCTCCTTTGGCGGACAGGTTCCAATTTGGAATGCACCATGTCAAGGTTCTTTTGTGGAACGCTTTTATGCACGCTCCCGCCGCGCCATTCCTGCCCAAAACGGCGAAGCTTCCCGCAGGTTGCGGACGGTCCGGCATGAGTTGATCGAGCCACTGATCTGTTCGCCCGGGAATGTGAATTGGCACCACAACGGGCCTATGCCCAACTTGGGGCGCTTCCGGCTGGTGCATATTTCTTGCAGACCGTGTGAAAACTCAACCGAAACGGATTCCGGCGCGGTGTGAGGCGCGGTAGACTCTGGCATCATGACGCACATCTCAGGTCGCGACCGAGCGCAGAGGCTACTCCTGCCAGAATCTCTGGACGAATACGTCGGTCCAGATAACCCCGTTCGCTTCATCTATGCTTTTGTGGAGGAACTGGATCTCGCCGCCGCGGGCTTTGCCCGGGTGACGGCGAAGGCGACCGGCCGGCCCGGCTATTCGCCCGCGGACCTTCTGAAGCTGTACATCTACGGCTACCTGAACCGGGTGCGCTCGAGCCGGCGGCTCGAAGCCGAGACCCACCGCAATATCGAAGTGATCTGGCTGCTGCGGCATCTGAAACCCGACTTCAAGCCCCTTGCCGATTTCCGGCGCGACAACAGCAAAGCCTTCCGTCCAATCTTCCGCCAATTTGTGCTGCTTTGCCGCCAGTTGGATCTGTTTGGCCGGGAACTGCTGGCGGTGGATGGCACCCGGATCAAGGCGGTCAACAACAAGGACCGCAACTTCACACGCGCGTCGCTGAGTGAGTTCATCAGGCTCGCGGATGCCAAGCTCGAGGATTACCTTCGGCGTCTCGACCAGAGTGGTGGGTTGGTATGAGAATGCCACCGCATATCGAATTCCTCAAGAAGGTTTGGACCCTGCCCGCCCCAGTGAGAAGTTCTACTTCTCCGCTCCACCAGACAATTGCTATCTCATTCCGGCAGAGCTTCGATCCCGTGAAATTATGAAGTCCATGAATTTACGAATCCACGTATAATATAAGCAACAATAGGAATTAAAACCAAAGCATTTAGTATAATGTCATACATGAATTGATAACGCAAAAACCTCACAACGACTGAATAATGATGACCACTATAAATTTATAACAAACAATACTTCGCTTTTTAGTTTGAATATCTATCGCTTGAGCCACTGTGTACTTTTCGCTGCAATATACTATGCTTGTATATTTCTGTATTTTTTGTTTTGCTGATTATTGCTACATAATTAACAACACTAACGATGCACTTGTGTTTGATTTTTTTGATTTTTTTACTGTAATCGCTCAACCTGATTTAATAGATAATCTATCGCATGACAAAATGTCGTGCAAAAGACGCCGATCAAGATGATGGACTAGCAAGTACAACAAACGTTGCACTTGCTCTTGCCCGACTGCTAGCGAAAGCTGCCGCCAGAGAGCGGTTTACAAATCATGAAGGAATCAATGTAGGATATTCAAATATGATTGACCACGATAATATGTCTACTCTTGATCAAGACGGCAAAGATGATTGCTAACCCCGAAAATATTCCAGCGCCAAACGGATTGGAGTTGACTCTTAAAAGAATCCGATATTGTTATAAATAACGACACCAATCTTGAGCCGGAACGGGTTATGAACTCCCAACGTGCAGCCCTTTACGCCCGTTATTCGTCAGATTTACAGCGTGATGAGTCGATAGAAGACCAGTTCCGGCTGTGCCACGAGTTCGCGGGGCGGCAGGGGTGGAAGGTGGTGGATAGCTATTCCGACCGGGCGAGATCCGGGGCATCGATGCTGCGGTCGGGTCTCCAGGATTTGCTGGCCGATGCCGGGCATGGACGATTCGACATCATCCTAGCTGAGGGGCTGGACCGGCTGAGCCGCGACCAGGAGGATACGGCTCGGATTTTCAAGCAGCTCACCTTCCTGGGCATCAAGCTGTTCACGGTCACTTACGGCGAGATCGGCGAAATGCATATCGGCTTCAAGTCGACGCTGAACGCGCTCTACCTCAAGGATCTAGCGGCCAAGACCCATCGGGGCCTGCGCGGCCGGGTTGAGGCAGGCAAGGCGGCCAGTGGCATCTCCTACGGCTATACGGTCAAGCGCGGCTTCAACCCCGATGGCGCGTCTGCCACCGGCGATCGCGAGATCGTCCAGGCTGAAGCGGACGTGGTACGCCAGATTTTCCAGGAGTTTGCCGCCGGCAAGTCGCCCCGGCAGATCGCCGTCGAGCTGAACCATCAGGGTATTCCCGCCCCTGGCGGCAAAAGCTGGGGCCAGTCGACCGTTAACGGCAACGCGCAACGGGCCACCGGCATCCTCAACAACGAATTGTACATCGGCCGCATGGTTTGGAACCGGCTACGCTATATCAAGGATCCAACGACCGGCAAACGCGTCTCCCGCCCGAACAGCCCGGAGCAGTTGATCACCAAGGAGGTGCCGGAGCTGCGCATTGTCGACGACGAGCTGTGGCAGGCGGTCAAGGCCCGGCAGGCTGAGGCCCGCAAGCGCGCCTTCCCCAAGCCAGCCGCATCCGAGACGGACGAGGCCGCAGCCACCCGCACCGGTTTTTGGACCAACCAGCGGCCGAAGCATCTACTGACCGGACTGATGCGCTGCGGCGTCTGCGGCGGCGGCTATCACAAAATCAGCTCGACCCTATTCGGCTGCGCGTCGGCCCGGAACAAAGGTACCTGCGATAACCGGCTGAACATCAAGGTTGAGCGTCTGGACGAGATTGTCCTTTCGAGCCTGAAGGGCCGGCTGATGAACCCCGAGGTGTATCAGGAGTTCCTGGCCGCCTATATCGCCGAGCGCAACACCATTCTGGCCCAGCGCAACGCCCAGTACACGGCGGCCGAGGCGGAACTGGCCAAGGTCAAACGCCATTTACAGGTTTTGGTGCAGCAGCTGCTCGATGGCATGGCGGCCCGTACGCTCAAGGAGCAGATGACCGCGCTCGAAGCCCGAGAGGATGAGCTCAACGCCGTCTTGGCCAACCGCCCGGCGGCGGAGCCGGCGCTGCATCCCAACCTGGCTCTTATCTATAGAGAAAAGGTGGCCGCCCTGCATGAGGCCCTGGCCGACCCGGCGACCAGGGCCGAGGCGTTCGGCCTCATCCGCACGTTGATCGACGAGGTGCGGATGGTCCCGGAGGATGGCCAGCTGCGGGTGGAGATCCGCGGCGCCCTGGCCGGGATCCTGGCCTTGGCGGCGCAAAACAACAAAACCGTCCGGGTTGGACCGGACGGTTCTGCGTCTGTTCTTCAACAGCAAATCAAGTTGGTTGCGGGGGCACGAAACCACCGAGAATTAACTACCCTAGGAACAAACTGCTAACTCGGACAACGGGACAACAGATTAGGCCATTAGAAATTCTGATCTGTGTGGGGGGCACATTACCGCAGTCGTTGGACTGTTCGCTGAATACTTGTCTTGAGCCCGCCTCTCAATGGGCTGATGCCCCCGCATCAGTATCAAAAAGCAGCGCTATGCCACCGCCGTAGCCCAAATTTAGCATGTATTATAGTATGGCATGTAACTATACGCGCGCGCCACAGTCGGCAGTGCAAGGGGGCTGCGTGAAAGCACCCCAACCCGCCGTTTCAATGAATTTTATTCTTTCAAAACGCTATTTTTGGCTGCTATGTCGTTTTTTACGTCCTAAATTATGAGAATTCTGGAGCCAAATTCTTCTAACTGCCGGACTTCTAAATCAAAGCCGCTCGAATTATGACGGAAATGACGAACACGTTCAGCGTTACTTCCGCCGGATGGGTTGCTGGCAGGTCGCCGGCGATTTATGGGACAGGCGGATGAGCAGGATCGTATCGCTGTAAAATTTGGTTGTAACCGGGATGCACAATTGGAGAGAAACAGAAAAAATCTTTACTCTCCGTCTAACAGGGCGTTTCGGAGCATACACGTCGGCATTTGCCCCCAGCTAGCGCCCCCACACTTTAAGGAATGACTGCATATGACTGAGGTCAAGATCGGCAAGAAACTCGTCGGCGGCCGTAACCCGTGTTACGCGATCGCCGAAATCGGCATTAACCATAATGGCGATATCGACCTCTGCAAGAAGCTCATCGATGTCGCCGTCTCGGCCGGCGCCGATGCGGTGAAGTTCCAGAAGCGCACCGTGGACGTGGTGTACACGCCGGCCGAACTGGCCCGCCCGCGCGAGAACCCGTTTGGCCCCACCAATGGCGACCTCAAGCTCGGCCTGGAGTTCGGCTACGAGCAATACGCTGAGATCGACCGCTATTGCCGCGAGCAGGGCGTCGACTGGTTCGCATCCTGCTGGGACGAAGCCTCGGTTGACTTCATCGACCAATTCAACCCGCCCGCGTACAAGATCGCCTCGGCCAGCCTTACCGATGACGACCTGCTGCGCCACACCCGTGCCAAGGGTAAACCCGTCATCCTCTCCACGGGCATGAGCAGTCTGGAGCAGATCGACCGCGCCGTGCAGGTGCTGGGCAAGCAGGATCTCGTCATTATGCATTCCTGCTCCACCTACCCGGCGCATTACGAGGAGCTAAACCTGCGCGTCATCCCCGTGCTGGCGCAACAGTTCGGCGTGCCCATCGGCTATTCGGGCCATGAGACGGGTATCCCCTCCTCCGTCGCCGCCGTGGCACTGGGTGCCTGCATGATCGAGCGCCACCTCACGCTGGACCGGGCCATGTGGGGGTCCGACCACGCCGCCTCGCTGGAGCCCAACGGCTTCACCCGCCTGATCCGCGACATCCGTCTTATCGAAACCTCGATGGGCGATGGCGTGAAGCGCGTGCTGGAGCGCGAGAAGCCGGTCATCGAGAAGCTGCGCCGCATCGACGGCCCGCGCGTACAGGCCCTGTAACCACGATGCGGCGTCTGGACGCGATTGCCCTGGATGTCGACGGGGTCCTCACCGATGGCGGCTTCTGGTGGGGGCCGAATGGCGAGGAGTTCAAGCGCTTCTGCTTCGCCGATGTCATGGGCATCTCGCGCGGACGCCGCGCGGGCCTGATCTTCGCGCTCATCTCGGGCGAGGACAGCCCGCTTGTCGACCGCTTCGCCGCCAAGCTCGGCATCACCGCCATCTACAAGGGCATCAAGGACAAGGGCGCCGCACTGCGCGACTTCTCCGAGGCCAGTGGCATCCCGCTCGCGCGTATCGGCTTCATGGGCGATGACGTGAACGACCTGCCCGCCTTCGCTCTGGCTGGCTTCACCGCCGCCCCAGCCAACGCGCAGCCGCCGGTGCTGGAAGCCGCCGCCCTGCGCCTGCCCCAGCGCGGCGGCGACGGCGCCGTGCGGGCCTTTGTGGAAGCGGTGTTGGCGGACGAGGCGCCATGATACCGTATGATGACGGCAAAACCGTCTGCCTCATTGTCCCCTGCTACAACGAGGCGGGAAATATCGGGCCGCTCTACGAGCGCGTGACCGCCGCCTTCGCCACCATTCCGGAGCAGCGCTATGTCATCCAGTTCATGGACAACGCCTCTACTGACGAGACTGTGGCGCAGATCAAGTCCCTAATCGCGCGTGATCCGCGCGTAAGGCTCATCGTCAATGCCCGCAATTTCGGGGTTGGGCGCTCCGGCCTGCACGGTTTCCTGGCCGCCGACGGCGACGCCGTGCTGCACATGGTGGCCGACCTGCAAGACCCGCCGGAGATGATCCCCGACTTCGTCAAGCACTGGCGCAACGGCTACAAGGTCGTCATCGGCGTGAAGCCGGCGAGCCAGGAGGCGGCGCTGATGTTCTCGCTGCGCCGTGCCTACTACAAGCTGCTGGCGCTGGTCTCCGAAGTGCCGCAGATCCAGAATTTCACCGGCTTCGGCCTGTATGACCGCGAGGTGGTGGAGCAGGTGCGCGCCACGGGCGACCGCAACCCATATTTCCGAGGGCTCATCGCCGATCTCGGCTATCCGCGGGTAGAACTCCCCTTCACCCAGCCGCGGCGCGAACGAGGGGTGAGCAAAAATAATTTCTACGCCCTCTACGACCAGGCGATGCTCGGCTTCACCAGCCATTCCAAGGTGCCGCTGCGCCTGGCCACGATGAGCGGCTTCGTGCTCTCGGGCCTCAGCCTGCTCGCCGCGCTGGGCTATCTCGCGGCCAAGCTGCTGTTCTGGAATCACTTCCAGGCCAACACCGCGCCCATCCTCATCGCCGTGTTCTTCTTCGCCGCCGTGCAGCTGTTCTTCATCGGCCTGCAGGGGGAATATATCGGCGCCATCCTCACGCAGGTTACGAAACGCCCGCTGGTGATTGAGAAAGAGCGGATGGGGTTTGATGGCGCCTCGCCACGCACCTAACCGGCAATAACGCTCTTGGGTGTGTTTCGGCGCAGCTGGGCGCGGCAGGGGTAATCAATGCATTGTAGCGCCAAGACCGACAATAGGAGCGAGGTCACGGTCATAAGCAACGTGTTGCGGTATCCCCGGCTCACCAGAATGGCCAGCACGGGCATATGGAAAAGATACAGCGGATAGCTCACGTCGCCGGCCCAATTCAAAACCTTCTGGCACCGCACGGGTATTTTCGACTCATGGCTTAACAGAAGCACGAATATGGAGACGAACAGCGGCAGCCCAGTAAAGTGGCCGAAAAACAGCGCACAGGTCGACGGCGCCGCCAGGATCACGGCGCCAACGGGACGAAGCGCCAGCCGTCGGTAAAGGAAACCAGTAATCCAAAGCCAGGACAGTGTAAGAAAGCCAAGACCATGGGTGAACCCTTCTGGTCCGCCGCCTGGCGGCGGGGGGATGAGCATGAAGGCACAGAACGACATTCCGAGCCAGCATATCAGCGTAATGGACGATAGCCGCACGAGCCCCGGCGCGATCATGTAATGCCACCATTCCGGACTAAGTGACCATATCTGCCCCACTGCCGGAATGGCGTAGCCGATAACAGTTTGCAGCATCAGGAATGACGCGACGATTTCCGGTAGTGTTGCGGGTGGCATATACCTGCCGGTAGGCCAGCTTAGCCCCTGAGGCAGTACCATGGCGACCAGCAACCCAACCGACAGGCAAGCCAAATAGGTTGGCCAGATGCGCACCAACCGCCGACGATAGAAGCCTGTCTCTTCCCGTTCTAGGCTTGCGGCTATGCTGTAGCCAGAGAGAATGAAGAAGCCGAATACCGCGCTGCCTTGGTTCAACCAGAGGCCGATGTCGCTCCAGTCATGCCGGCCACCGACGAGAAAACTGCAGTGACCCACTACCACCACAAGGGCGAGGAAGAACCGCAGCGCGGCCAGCACCGCCCAGGATGAGGCTTCGTCGCCCCTCACACCACCACCTTCTCGGACTCCGGGGTCAGTGGCACGATCATCTGTGCGCGCAGTTCGTCGCGGGGCAGCAGCGGGGTCATGTCCTCCAGCGGCATGGAGAGCATCGTGCCGTCCGGCTGCGGAATGGCAATTGCCTTGGGCCACAGCGACTCATTGGGCGTGACGTGGATGTCGCAGATGAACGGCCCCGGCTGCGCCAGCGTGTGGGCAATGCCCGCATCAAGCTCAGAGGCATCAGCGATGCGCATGGCCGGAAGGCCCAGAGACTCCGCCAGAGCCACAAAATCCGGAATGAATAGATTGGCTTCCGGCCCGGTGCCCACATAGCGGCCGTTAAAATAATTGCGCTGGGTGTTGCGGATGGACGCGTAACCGCGATTGTTGATGATGAACATGCGCACCGGCAGGTTTAGCCCGCGCAGGGTGGCGAGCTCCTGCAGGTTCATCATCAGGCTGCCATCGCTTTCCACGCCAATGGTGGGTTGGCGGCCGCGCGCGATGCAGGCGCCGATCATGGCTGGCAGGCCATAGCCCATGGAACCTAGGCCAGACGTGGTGCAGGCGCGCTGCCCGGCTTTGGCGCGGAAGGTCATCCAGAACGACTTAATGCCCAGGCCCGAGCCGCCCGTCATGATGAGCGCGTTTTCTGGGAAGGCTTTCGAAAAGGCGCCGATGAGGTGGTAATGGCTGATCTCGCCGCTGGTGGGCCAGGGTTTGCCGTCATTGATCGCGTAGCGCGCCGCCCAGGCGGCGTACCGCGCAAACCAGGCCGAGCGGTCACGCGGTGCCAGTTTGTCCTTCTGTGCCAGCGCGGCGGCGATAAAGTCCTTGGCATCCGCCAGCACTTTCAGCTCGATCGGGTGGGTGTATTTTTCCAACTCCACCGGGTCCACATCAACCATCACCTTGCGGGCATCGCGGCCAAAGCGGCCGGGGTTGAAGGCGGTGAGCGAGTTGTCGAGGCGGGTGCCAATGCAGATCAGCAGGTCACAATTCTGCAGGGCGAAATTGGGCGCGCGCAGGGCCACAGTACCGGGTTTGCCGAAATTGAGCGGATGATCGGCAGGCACCATGTCCTGCGCGCTCCAGCTCGTCGTGACGGGAATGCCGAAGGCGTCGACCATCTCGCGCAGCAACCCGGCCGCCCCGGCCAGACGCACGCCATGGCCGATGAAGAACAGCGGACGCTCGGCCGCGTTGATCATCTCGACCATCTGCGCCGCCGCCTCATGCAGCCCCGCCTCCGGCGCGGCGGCTGGCGGGGTGAAGCCGCGCAACGTGGCGGGGTCAACTGGCCCACCCTGAATGTCCAGTGGCACGTCGATCCATACCGGACCGGGCCGCCCGGTGGTGGCCAGATGTACGGCCTTTTCCAGGTGATAGCGCAGGTCGGCGCCATCCATCACGGTGACGGCATATTTCGTCATGCCCTTCACCATATCCACAATGTCGACCTCCTGCGGCCCCTTTTGCCGCAGTCCACTATCCCCCTTCAGATCAGCGCGCTTCACCTGCCCCGAGATAACGAGCAACGGGCAGGATTCCGTCCATGCCTCGCCGACGCCCGTAATGGCGTTGGTAGCCCCTGGTCCCGACGTCACCAGCGCCACGCCAATGCGGTCCGTCACACGGCCGTACGCCTCTGCGGCCATAGCGCAGGCCTGTTCATGGTGCATCGGCACGGCTTCAAGCTTCTCCGCCTGCCCTACCGCGTCGACCAAAAACATATTGCCGCCGCCGGGGACAAGAAAGACTGACTTGATGCCCTTTTGTGTCAGGAACGAGGAGATGTAGTCGGCGCCACGGATAGCATTCATATTTCAAAATCCCGTTTGCGGTGGGCAATGGTCTTTGCCATTCATGGCGCCGAGGCTTTAAGATAAGCGCTGTTCCGGCGCAACGGCGCCGCTCACCCCGACCTCCGAATATAATACGCTGTGTCGAGGATCTGCTGTTCCAAGGGGTGGAGCACGACACCGGCCTGCGCGGCAGCTTTGGCATAGGAGATCATGTCACCCGTATAACGGTCCGGGACGGCGGTTTCCCAGCCGGGCGGGCGGATGACCGGCAACTCCGTACCGGCGATGGCCCTCGACACCAGCCGCGCCAGATCGCCGATTTCAATCACGGGGTCGCCAGCTGTGTCGAAGACCGCCGGGCTGTCCCCCTTTAACAGGAGCGACAGCGCGATGTTCAGAACGTCGCCCACATGTGTGTACGAGCGCCATACGGGGCGCGCGGCCCGAAGACCGATGGGGCCACCACGCAAGACGTCGGTGATGATGCAGGAGAGCGCGTAGCCAGTGAGATTGTTCATACCGGGGCCGGCAAGATTGAAGATGCGCATAACGACAGCGGGGAAGCCAAGGCGCTTGGCCAGCCCAGAGAAAGTAAGCTCGTCCTCGTGTTTCAGTGCGCCATAGGGGTCTGCGGCGATGTTCTGGTGTGGAATCCGGTCTGCCCCGTACACTGCCCCCGAGGAGGGCACGAACAAGCCAAGAGCGCCGTTGTGGCTTATATAGTTTTGCATCACCGCGGAGATGGCGCGGTTTGTCTCGACGTATCCTGGCTCCCTTGCATATCCCCGCGTACGGAAAGCAAAGTGCAGGATGAGGGCCGGGGGGGTCTCAAGTTCTCTCAAGCTCTCATAGGGCCTAGCAGTAACCGACCGACCTGAGGGCAATGCAAGCACGCGCGTCGCGGTGCTGAATGCCTGCACGCGGCTTGGCGTCATTTCGCCGAAAACGCCATCCAACGCCATTAACACGGCTTGGCCGAGCCATCCGCTGGCGCCTGTGACAATAATGGGCCATGAATTGGCTCGAAGAGTATCATTAATGCTGCGGGAGAAATACACCGCTAGATTTGATGGGGCACCATTTTCATCCAGTCTTCTAAGGCTTCGTGCTAGACCATTCCTTGAAATTTGTCGCATGACTTGAGGCAACCTAAGGAACAACACAAAAATTTGCAGTCATTCTATACAATTCTAAATATTTCGCGGGATGCCTCGGTAGGTTTGGTATCTTCCCCGCGCCTCTCAATTTCCATGGATAAATTTGAGCCTTCGCGATACGGTCCGTCGATATTACTAAATAAAATAGGATCGTCTCCAGAAATGGGGGAAAGAATTTTCGTCCCAGGCATAAATTCTTTATAAGATATTTGTCCTTTTTGCAAAGGAATCGCAAGATACACATTTTCGTCTGACAATGCTTGTCCGGCTTCGAGGTCGTGTCTAGCATAGATACCACGAATCGGATCGCGCAAATGTTCTTTGCCATATTGAACATGTGGCGGCCATTGCGCCCCTGCTGATCCGCAAATATTTTCGGCTATTTGTAGAGTTTTGAACCATTCGCTGAGCTGATCAGAAAAATTATTACACAAAATCAGCGCCAAACGCTGGTACAACATTCGCAGCGAACTGGCCGCGATCCAGCGCAAAACCGGGTGGATGGCGTCACACTCATGGTCGCCGACATTTTCGCTACTCCCGCTTAGCGCCATACAAGCCGTCGACCGGTCGATCTGGCGACCTCTGAAGCAGACATCCAGAACCCGTCGAACCTCGGCGCCGCGCCAGCGTGACGGTAGAGAAGCTCGACGTGTACGAGGACGCTAAAGCCGTAGGCGTAACCATGGTTTGCGATAATTTATAAGCGGGGCAAGTCACCAAGCCACGCCAACACTCCGCGCCCCGCCGCCATTCCGGTGGCAAGGCAGGCTTGCAGCAAATATCCGCCCGGCGCCGGCAAGGATGCCGTGCCGAACTTCGCCCGCCCGCCTTGTCGAGCGCAACCGCGAGGGTGCGGCGGATATCGCCGCACGTCTGGCTCGGCCTCAACCAGCGCTGGACGCCGATGCTATCATCGTTAACAACGCAACGCCCGAGGATGCCGGTATCGCCTTCCTCACGGCGCCGGAGCGTGTCACCCCGGCGTGAGCCGTGACCGACGCCACCGGCAAGCCCTCCACCTACGCTGCTTCGGTCGTCCTTATGGCCAATGCCTCACGAGTGGCATCAAGCAGTTGGTTAAGCTCTGCGATGTTGCGGGCCCCACCCTGCAAGTAGAAGTCAGGACGGGCCAACATCGCGACGCAGCCCAGTCCGTCGAGGAAGCGGGTATATGTGCCCTCCACATCCTTCACGCCGCCTGGCCCGTCTCCGAGATGCACGACCACGGCGTCGAGAGCCTTCAGGCCCGCGCGATTCGCATCGGACAGCCCCTCAAGAACGGAAGCGTCCTTGGCGATCAGCGTGAAATGAACGCCCAGCAAATCATCAAAAAGTCCGCGCTTGCCGTCAACTTCGATAACGCCTTGCGGCCCAAGCAACCCGCTGCCAGGCGCGTCCTTCAGGTACAACCCGCCATCTCCCAGCCGTGGCTGCGGCAGAGAAGGCGTCTTGTAGCCCGCTTCAGCGCGCGCAGCCAGCATCATGCGGTCACGCTCAGCGGCCGCTTGAGGATCGGTGATGCAGATCACCTTGCCCAACTCGATTGCAAACCTAATCAATTCCTGCGCATGGGCGCTACGTTCGGGGCCATAACTGTCGAGCACGGCATCGCTCAGCTTGCCACGCAGCACGGCATCCAATCGCCAAGCCAGCGCGGTTAAATCGCGCATGCCGGCGCACATACCCTGGCCCGTAAACGGTGCCGTCAGGTGCGCCGCATCGCCGGCCAGAAAAGCTCTGCCCTGCCGCCATGACGTCGCCCATTGCCCCCGGAACGTATAGACCGCATGCCTCTCGAGCGTCGCATTCTCTGGCGTCACATCCCACTGCGCCAACAGGTCCCACGCTACTTCATCGCGATTCATCTCTTCGATTTTTTCGCCAGGCAGCAGCATGAACTCCCAGCGCCGGCGGCCGGGACCGCCCGAGATGACCGATGTCGGGCGGCGTGGATTGCACCATTGCCAGTTTCTTGGGCTCCAGACACGTTCAGTCTTCGGAATCACATCGACGACAAGCCAGTTAAACTCGGCAAAGCCGATGTCGTGCATCGGGATGCCCAGTGAACGGCGCACGAATGAATTCGCACCGTCCGCGCCAACGATATATTTCGCGCGTATGCTTTCGCGCGGGCCATCCCCCACCCACTGCCCGCCCTGCATTGAACCGCGTTCGATGTCGAGCTGCACGCCGTCAGCGTCCTGGGTGAATGCCGTAGCGCTCCAGCCCTGCCGGATAGTCACGGTCGGCAATGCTTTAACTTTTTCGTCTAAAACACGTTCCAAAATCGGCTGCGAAAACATGTGGGCGACCGGCCAGCCACTGATCGCTTTGCCGCCGACACTGAATTCCAGCAGCAGTTCCTTGTCGGCGTTGCGCCACTCATAGGCATCCGCGGTCTCAACAATCTTGTTGATATCTTCGATTGCATCGACCGCCTGGAACATGCGTGCGATTTCGTGATCAAAATGCACCGCGCGCGGCAGAGGGTAGAGATCTGGCCAGCGTTCGACCACCGTCACTTTATGCCCCTGGCGGCCCAAGAACATCGAAAGCAGTTGCCCCGTAGGGCCATAACCAACGATCACGACGTCTACGGTTTTAGTCGCTTCCGCCGTATCTTTATCAGACTTTTCCATATTATCTTTCCTTGTGTTTCTTACCGCTTACGCTTCGTTATTAATCGTCATGTTCACCGGCAAATCCGGCCCCCAAAGATAAAGCGCCTCTTCCGGATCATGGTCGCCACCATCCCATGCCATGCCCGCGGGGATGTAGTCGATATGGCAGTTATATTCCCACCATTTTCCAAACGGATCCTGAACGTAGTTGAAATAGTTCGAACCCAGGACATGACGCCCGAGGCCCCAATGATTCGTATAGCCTGCATCGCGCATCTGCTTCTGGCCGAGACCAAGCTCCTCGATGCTGGGAAGATCCCACGAGCTATGTTGGATGCCACGTCCATGGCTCCTAACAAAGGCAATGAGATGATGATCGCATCCATAACGTGCATAGTTGAAGGCAACCATTTCCCCGGAACTATCGGAAATCTTCAAGCCCATACCGCGGTTATAAAATTCACAGGCACGCCGGACGTCGGGCGTAAACAGCAGCATATGCGCCAGCCTTGTGGGCGTGACTTTCGGCGCCTGGGTACGAAACGGCGCTCCTTGAATGCCCGCGGGAACCGTGCCGCTCGGTAACACTGCCTTTTCGTCGATCATTGTCTTCGGCGCGACCCGCAATTGCACCAAAGTACCATCGGGATCATGAAACCAAAAGCCGTCCGGCGTTCCCGCAGCGTGCTGCCTGGCCTCAACGCCGCCGGCTTCACGAATTTGTCTTACGATCTGATCAAAGTCACGATCATAACATCCCATGCTAAGAAATTGGAACGACTTCTTTTCGCCTGGAATCACCTTTAACCAAATATGCTCACTGGCGCTTGCACGGACCAATAACGTGTTCTCATCGTCTTGCACTCTCAACCCGAAAGCGAGCAAAAATTTCTTCGCCTCCTTGAGATCCGGAACGGCAAGTCCGAAATGATTGATAGAGTGAACGCCCGCTTTTGCCCAATCCTGGGCAAGTGGTTTAACCATATCCAATTTCCTCCAAACAAAGCTTTTTTTTAACAAACCACTTGCCTGCATTAATGCAGCAAGAAAACACATTGAACCACATCTGAACTTTAGATGCGGCCAACCCTTTTTATGAGCGGATTGCCCGATAATTGCAGCTGTCAGATCGACGATACGCGCACGAGTTTGAACAACTCGCTGCAATAGCATCCGCGTGGAACATGTCCGGCACGCATGAATTTCAAAAACTTCATTTTCGTTCCTCGGTTATCGCGAAAACATCCCCAAAGATGACCACTCCGAGTTTCTTAAGTAAACGATACAGCCGTGTCGTAATGACCGTCAAGTCAGTTTGATCTTGCGCTGCAAATTTTTTTAGTGCCGAAATTTGATATAGATCAAATTATTTTATTCCGATTGTTCCTAGAGTTTTTCTATGTGTTTCTTTTATCTAATTCGACGCATAGCCTGAGTTTCTGAGGTAGTTTGCGCACTCGTCTGGCTTGAACTCCTTGAGCAATATGCCGATGCGTTTCCAGGTTGTCTCGACGGTTCGTTCTGCGGCTTTGCGGAGCAGGGTTTTGAGCTTTACGAAGACCTTCAGCCCCCCTGCGCTCCGGCAGGCCGGTCCTCTCCTGCAATGCCTAGTTATCTCGCCCCCTTCACCGACTGCGGTCTGACCGCTTTCGGCCCCTCCTAGGCAATCCTGAGCGAGTGTGAAGCACGCCGTGTGATCATAACATCGTTTAAAAACAATATATTATTGTTGACCAAGGCGTTCTGAAATCGTATCGATGTAGTGCGGATCTCCTCAAATTCCGGTTCATGGCATCCGCGTGCGCGTGCATTTGCTGCCGTTCTTTGGCGACACTGCCGAGCGTCGTCATGTTATTGGCGTCCATAGGCTCGGAGAAATACGTCCACCGCCCAGCGGGTGCCGGTTTCCTCGTCAAGCCGCAGTGGAGCGCCATAAAGTGCGGGCTCAAGAAATCCAGCCTCGAGCAGGCCCTTAAAGTGCAGCGCGGCAATTTCCGGGTCAGATTTCCGCAAGACTCCAGCTTCCATTAGCCCCGCTAAGCGGCTGGCCATCTCCTGCCAGACCCGCTGCGGTCCGCGCGCATAGAGCAATGGGCCCAGACTGGAATTTGCTCCTTCGGCCATTGCCATGCGGATGATGGACAATACCTTGGCGGATGTGACGAAGCGCATGAATGCGCTGCCAAAATTGCGCAGGACCACGGCCACATCCGCATCCTCCCGGTCAAGCAGTGCGAGCAATTGCAACCCTTGTTCCTCGATCGCGTCGAGCATCGCCGCCGCGAACAGCTCCTCCTTTGACTTGAAGTAATTATACAAGGTTGCCTTGGAGCCGCCGACGCGTGCCGAAATCTCGGCCATGCTCGCGCGCTCATAGCCAACCTCCTTGAACACCTCCAACGCCGCTTCAACGATCGATTGACGCCGGCTTTCCGTCTTCACACGCATATCAGGTCCTTTTCCGTACCAGACTGTATTGTTTTCCGTTGACTGGCAACATCCAGGCACATATAACCATACTGTACGGTTTAATAAAGAGCCATTTTGCCCTGGCGCTGATTAACCGGGTGACAGCTTCGGGTTCTAAGAGAGGTTTCATATGGATACAGGCGTAAACGCTGCGGCCGTTGCCGCGGCAACAGCACGCGCGAGCGATGCGCGGCGCTTGCAGCGGCGGAAGAGACTTTTGGGCAGCCTCGCGGCCGGCGTCGTGGCCGTTGGTGTTGTCGGCTTTGGGTACAACGCCCTGGTTGCGTCGCATTATGCCGAAACCGACAATGCCTATGTCGGCGCCGACACCGCGACCATCACGCCGCTTTATGCCGGGCCTGTCGCGCAGGTGCTGGTGCAGGACGCGCAGGCGGTGAAACGCGGCCAGGTGCTGGTCCAGCTCGATGATACCGATGCGCGCATCGCGCAGGCGCAGGCGCAGGCCAATTTGGCCAACACCCGGCGCAATGTGGAAGCCCTGTTCGCCAAAGATGCCAGCCTGCAAGCCCAGATCGCCGCCCGTGCGGCGGACGAGAAGGCGGCCCAGGCCAACCTCGCCAAGGCCAAGATCGACCTCGCGCGCCGCCAGTCCCTCCTCGCCTCCGGCGGCGTCTCGGCAGATATCGTCACCGCCGCCCAGACGGCCTACAGCACTGCCGTGGCCGCTGAACAACTGGCCCGCGCCAACTACGATGCCGCCGTCGCCGCCTATCAGGCCAACCACGCGCTGATCGACGGCGCCACCGTCGATACCAACCCGCAGGTGCTGGCTGCCCAGGCCGCGCGCGACGAAGCACAGGTGAATCTCAACCGCACCGTCATCCGCGCGCCGGTGGATGGAATCGTCACCAGCCGAGACGTGCAGGTGGGCCAACAGGTGCAGCTGGGCCAGACGCTGATGCTGGTTGTGCCCGTGGACCAGGCCTATGTGGATGCCAACTTCAAGGAGGTCCAACTCTCCAAGGTCCGGCCCGGCCAGAAGGTGACGCTCACCTCCGACCTTTATGGCGGTGGCGTCAAGTTCCACGGCACGGTCGAGGGTTTCTCCGGCGGCACCGGTGCAGCCTTTGCCCTGCTGCCGGCCCAGAACGCCACCGGCAACTGGATCAAGGTGGTGCAGCGCCTGCCGGTGCGCATCGCCCTCGACCCTGCTGAACTGGCCAAGCATCCGCTGCGGGTGGGGCTCTCGATGGACGCCGTCATCGACACCGCCAAGTAAGGGGGGCGCCATGGATCTTTCCGCCCTTTTCGGCGACGGCAAAGCGCCGCCGCTGCACGGCTCGAAGCTGCTGACCGCCGCCATCCTGATCGGACTTGGCAATTTCATGGTCGTGCTCGACACCACCATCGCCAACGTTTCGGTACCGACCATCGCCGGGTCGCTCGGCGTTGCCTCCAATCAGGGCACGTGGGTCATCACCTCCTATGCCGTGGCCGAGGCCATCACGGTGCCGCTCACCGGCTGGCTGACCAAGAAATTTGGCGGCGCGCGGGTGTTCATCACCTGCTATCTGGGCTTTGCGGCCGTGTCGCTGTTTTGCGGCATGTCGACCTCCCTTGGCATGTTGCTCTTCGGGCGCGTGCTGCTGGGCCTCGTCGGCGGGCCGATCATGCCGCTCTCGCAGATGCTGCTGCTGCGCGTGTTTCCCAAGGAGAAGGCGACGCTCGGCACAGTGCTGTGGGCCATGACCACGCTCACCGGCCCGGTGGCCGGCCCGATCCTCGGCGGCATCATCTGCGACGATTACGGCTGGCCCTGGATTTTCTACATCAAGGTGCCCATGGCCATCCTCGGCGGCCTGGCCGTGCTGTTGCTGCTGCGCGGCCAGCCGGACCCGACCGAGCCCGCCACCATCGACAAGGTCGGCTTCGGCCTGCTGATCGTCTGGGTCGCCGCTTTACAGATCATGCTCGACGAGGGCCGCAACCAGGACTGGTTCAATTCTCCCGAGATTTGCACGCTGGCCATCATCGCCGTGATCGGTTTCCTGGCCTTCCTGATCTGGGAGCTGACCGAGGAGCACCCGATCGTCGACCTGACCGTCTTCCGTTATCGTGGCTTTGCCGCCGCGGCAACCACCTACGCCGTCGGCTTCGGCGCCTTCTTTGCAACAGTCGTGATTCTACCACTGTGGATGCAGTCGAACCTTGGCTACACCGCCACCTGGGCCGGTTACGCCACGGGCATAATGGGTATTTTTGCCGTGCTCTCGGCGCCGCTGGTTGGCAAAGCCACGGAAAAATTTGACCCACGGCTGATCGTGTGCCTCGGCATCGCCGGGCTGGGGCTGACGATGGCTTGGCGCACCGGCTTCGATTCGGACGTGACCTTCGGACAGCTGGCGCTGCCGACATTGGTGATGGGCCTCTTCATGGTCATGTTCTTCGTGCCGGTGACGGGGCTGGCCATGGCCAGTGTCAAACCCCATGAACAGGCCAATGCCGCGGGGCTTTCCAACTTCCTGCGGACGTTGGCTGGCGCTTTCGCCACCTCCATCGTGCAGACCGTCTGGCAGAACGCCACCCGCACCAAGGAGACCGGGCTGGTCGACGCCATGACGCAAGGGCAGCAAGCCATCCAGGGCATGAGGGCGAAAGGGTTCACGCACACCCAGGCCACGGCGGCGCTTGGCCAGATCACCGACGGCCAGAGCGTGATGCTGGCGACGCTCTACACGTTTGCCGCCATCACCGCGGTGTTCTTCTTTGCCGCATCGCTGATCTGGTTCGTACCGAAGCCGAAAGGCAAAATCGACGTGAGTCACAGCCACTGATCGCAGCATATCGAAACAATTTTGGCCGCTTGGCCCACCGTCATTCCAAGGAGTACCCAAACGTGACTTACGCCTTCGCGCGCCGCGCGCGGCTCCTCACCTCCGTCTGCGCCGCGCTGTCCCTGTCTGGCTGCATGATGGGCCCCAACTTCCAGGCGCCGCACCCGGCTGTCCCGCCATCGTACACCCAGGAGGCCCCGGCGGGCGCGCGCCCCTATGTGTCGGGCGATGCGGTGGACCCGCAGTGGTGGAACAGCTTTAACGACCCGATTCTGACGCAGTTGGAAGCCCAGGCCGTGGATCAGAACCTCGACCTGCAGATCGCCACCGAGCGCCTGCTGGAGGCCGAGGCCGAGGCGCAGATCCAGGGCGCAGTGCTGTACCCCAACCTGAACGGCGGCGCGTCCTACACGCGTGAGAAGCCGAGCGATGAAGGGCCCCTTGGCCTGTTCAGCGAGGATTTTCCGCCCGTCACCAACGCGTACGACCTTTACCAGTACGGGCTGCAGACGCAGTACGACCTCGACCTCTGGGGCAAAAACCGCCGCCTCGTGGAAGCCGCGATCGCGCAGGCCCGGTCCTCGGAAGAAGCCCGCCGCGCCGCGCTGCTGAACGTCGAGGCCCAGGTGGCCAGCAACTATATCCAGTTGCGCGAGTCCGAGGCCGTGCTCGCGATTACGCAGAAGAACCTGGATACCGCCAACAAGCTGGTGAACCTGACGGTGGAGCGCCAACAAGCCGGGCTGACCACGCAGCTCGATGTTGCCGACGCGAAGGCCACGGCAGCCTCCATCTCGGCGCAGATCCCGACGCTGACGGCACAGCGCGACGCGCTGATCGGCCAGATCGGGCTGGTGCTGGGGCAGACGCCTTCCGGCCTGCCGCCTGAGCTGGTGGCAACCCAGCCCGTGCCGCTCACCCCGCCAATGGTGCCGGTGGGCCTGCCCTCCGACCTGTTGCAGCGCCGCCCGGACGTGCGCGAGGCCACCGAGGACCTGCACGCCGCTACCGCCGAGATCGGCGTGGCCAAGGCGCAGTTCCTCCCCGATGTCTCGCTCTCCGCTTCGGCCTCGCTGCAATCGCTGCAGTTCAAGAGCCTGGACGAGTGGAAGGCGCTGACCTACGGGATCGGCCCGAACGTCACCATCCCGATCTTCGAGGGCGGGCAGCTCAGGGGGCAGCTCAGCCTGCGCAAGGCGCAGCAACGCGAAGCCGCCATCGGCTACGCCAAGACGGTGCTGACGGCCTTCACCCAGGTGAACACGGCGCTGACCAATTACGAGCAGGAACATGCCACGCTGGACGCGCTGAACGAGGATGTGAAGCAGGCGCAGATCGCGCTGAACCTGGCGGAAGGCCAGTACACCCAGGGGCTGACTGACTACCTCTTCGTACTGAACGCGCAGCAGGCGCTGCTGAGCGCCCAGGTCAACCAGGCACAGTCCACCGCGCGGATGGGCACGGACCTGGTGACACTCTACCAAGCGCTGGGTGGCGGATGGGAAGCGCAGTACCCGCAAACGGCGAAGTAAGGCGTGTCACGGGCGAGGGGGAAGCAGTTCGGCGGCCGCGGTCCCAGGATCCGCGAAGGGCGGCAGTGGCACGGCGGCGTTCCGCCCGGCCTCCTCCGCCGTCAAGCCGAGCAGCAGCAGTGCGGCATTGGCGGTCCGCCACCAGCGGCGCCAGCTTCTTCTCGACTGTAAATCGACGTCCGATCGTGCCCCCGGCTTTGGCCGTCGTAATCATTTGATATGATTTGATAAAATAGGGTCGAGGTGGGGGCCAGTCGGCGCCGATAGGGACCCCAGCAATCTACAAAATTCACCATTCTTTTCAGTACTCTATCGCCTATCGACCCGGGGTTCCTTGTGGCGCTG
>CAVQHB010000003.1:0-293012 GCA_963712195.1 uncultured Alphaproteobacteria bacterium
CGAGGGCGGAGACATTGGCGGAGGAGATCGCCGCGACCTGGGCCGAGGTCAGCCCGGAGATGCCGGCGGTGTCGAGCGCGGTGACATTGGCGGCCAGCCCGGAGACGGCGGCGGGGGTGAGCGCGGCCACCTGGGCCGAGCTCAGCCCGGCGATGGCGGCGGTGGTCAGGGCCCCGGCCTCGGCGGAGGTCAGGCCCTTGAGCGCCGTGCTGGTCAGGCTGTCAGCGCTGGTGGTGAGGGCGGAGACATTGGCGCTCCCCAGGGCGGCCACCTGGGCCGAGCTCAGGGCGGCCAACTGGGCGCTGTTGCTGCTGTTGAGGGCCACGACCTGGGCCGAGCTCAGCCCGGAGACGGCGGCGGTGGTGAGCGCGGCCACCTGGGCCGAGCTCAGCCCGGCGATGGCGGCGGTGGTGAGCGCGGCCACCTGGGCCGAGTTCAGTCCGGCAATGGCGGCGCTGGTCAGGCTGTCAGCTTTGGCGCCGAGGGCGGAGACATTGGCGGAGGAGATCGCCGCGACCTGGGCCGAGGTCAGCCCGGAGATGCCGGCGGTGTCGAGCGCGGTGACATTGGCGGCCAGCCCGGAGACGGCGGCGGGGGTGAGCGCGGCCACCTGGGCCGAGCTCAGCCCGGCGATGGCGGCGGTGGTCAGGGCCCCGGCCTCGGCGGAGGTCAGGCCCTTGAGCGCCGTGCTGGTCAGGCTGTCAGCGCTGGTGGTGAGGGCGGAGACATTGGCGCTCCCCAGGGCGGCCACCTGGGCCGAGCTCAGGGCGGCCAACTGGGCGCTGTTGCTGCTGTTGAGGGCCACGACCTGGGCCGAGCTCAGCCCGGAGACGGCGGCGGTGGTGAGCGCGGCCACCTGGGCCGAGCTCAGCCCGGCGATGGCGGCGGTGGTGAGCGCGGCCACCTGGGCCGAGTTCAGTCCGGCAATGGCGGCGCTGGTCAGGCTGTCAGCTTTGGCGCCGAGGGCGGAGACATTGGCGGAGGAGATCGCCGCGACCTGGGCCGAGGTCAGCCCGGAGATGCCGGCGGTGTCGAGCGCGGTGACATTGGCGGCCAGCCCGGAGACGGCGGCGGGGGTGAGCGCGGCCACCTGGGCCGAGCTCAGCCCGGCGATGGCGGCGGTGGTCAGGGCCCCGGCCTCGGCGGAGGTCAGGCCCTTGAGCGCCGTGCTGGTCAGGCTGTCAGCGCTGGTGGTGAGGGCGGAGACATTGGCGCTCCCCAGGGCGGCCACCTGGGCCGAGCTCAGGGCGGCCAACTGGGCGCTGTTGCTGCTGTTGAGGGCCACGACCTGGGCCGAGCTCAGCCCGGAGACGGCGGCGGTGGTGAGCGCGGCCACCTGGGCCGAGCTCAGCCCGGCGATGGCGGCGGTGGTGAGCGCGGCCACCTGGGCCGAGTTCAGTCCGGCAATGGCGGCGCTGGTCAGGCTGTCAGCTTTGGCGCCGAGGGCGGAGACATTGGCGGAGGAGATCGCCGCGACCTGGGCCGAGGTCAGCCCGGAGATGCCGGCGGTGTCGAGCGCGGTGACATTGGCGGCCAGCCCGGAGACGGCGGCGGGGGTGAGCGCGGCCACCTGGGCCGAGCTCAGCCCGGCGATGGCGGCGGTGGTCAGGGCCCCGGCCTCGGCGGAGGTCAGGCCCTTGAGCGCCGTGCTGGTCAGGCTGTCAGCGCTGGTGGTGAGGGCGGAGACATTGGCGCTCCCCAGGGCGGCCACCTGGGCCGAGCTCAGGGCGGCCAACTGGGCGCTGTTGCTGCTGTTGAGGGCCACGACCTGGGCCGAGCTCAGCCCGGAGACGGCGGCGGTGGTGAGCGCGGCCACCTGGGCCGAGCTCAGCCCGGCGATGGCGGCGGTGGTGAGCGCGGCCACCTGGGCCGAGTTCAGTCCGGCAATGGCGGCGCTGGTCAGGCTGTCAGCTTTGGCGCCGAGGGCGGAGACATTGGCGGAGGAGATCGCCGCGACCTGGGCCGAGGTCAGCCCGGAGATGCCGGCGGTGTCGAGCGCGGTGACATTGGCGGCCAGCCCGGAGACGGCGGCGGGGGTGAGCGCGGCCACCTGGGCCGAGCTCAGCCCGGCGATGGCGGCGGTGGTCAGGGCCCCGGCCTCGGCGGAGGTCAGGCCCTTGAGCGCCGTGCTGGTCAGGCTGTCAGCGCTGGTGGTGAGGGCGGAGACATTGGCGCTCCCCAGGGCGGCCACCTGGGCCGAGCTCAGGGCGGCCAACTGGGCGCTGTTGCTGCTGTTGAGGGCCACGACCTGGGCCGAGCTCAGCCCGGAGACGGCGGCGGTGGTGAGCGCGGCCACCTGGGCCGAGCTCAGCCCGGCGATGGCGGCGGTGGTGAGCGCGGCCACCTGGGCCGAGTTCAGTCCGGCAATGGCGGCGCTGGTCAGGCTGTCAGCTTTGGCGCCGAGGGCGGAGACATTGGCGGAGGAGATCGCCGCGACCTGGGCCGAGGTCAGCCCGGAGATGCCGGCGGTGTCGAGCGCGGTGACATTGGCGGCCAGCCCGGAGACGGCGGCGGGGGTGAGCGCGGCCACCTGGGCCGAGCTCAGCCCGGCGATGGCGGCGGTGGTCAGGGCCCCGGCCTCGGCGGAGGTCAGGCCCTTGAGCGCCGTGCTGGTCAGGCTGTCAGCGCTGGTGGTGAGGGCGGAGACATTGGCGCTCCCCAGGGCGGCCACCTGGGCCGAGCTCAGGGCGGCCAACTGGGCGCTGTTGCTGCTGTTGAGGGCCACGACCTGGGCCGAGCTCAGCCCGGAGACGGCGGCGGTGGTGAGCGCGGCCACCTGGGCCGAGCTCAGCCCGGCGATGGCGGCGGTGGTGAGCGCGGCCACCTGGGCCGAGTTCAGTCCGGCAATGGCGGCGCTGGTCAGGCTGTCAGCTTTGGCGCCGAGGGCGGAGACATTGGCGGAGGAGATCGCCGCGACCTGGGCCGAGGTCAGCCCGGAGATGCCGGCGGTGTCGAGCGCGGTGACATTGGCGGCCAGCCCGGAGACGGCGGCGGGGGTGAGCGCGGCCACCTGGGCCGAGCTCAGCCCGGCGATGGCGGCGGTGGTCAGGGCCCCGGCCTCGGCGGAGGTCAGGCCCTTGAGCGCCGTGCTGGTCAGGCTGTCAGCGCTGGTGGTGAGGGCGGAGACATTGGCGCTCCCCAGGGCGGCCACCTGGGCCGAGCTCAGGGCGGCCAACTGGGCGCTGTTGCTGCTGTTGAGGGCCACGACCTGGGCCGAGCTCAGCCCGGAGACGGCGGCGGTGGTGAGCGCGGCCACCTGGGCCGAGCTCAGCCCGGCGATGGCGGCGGTGGTGAGCGCGGCCACCTGGGCCGAGTTCAGTCCGGCAATGGCGGCGCTGGTCAGGCTGTCAGCTTTGGCGCCGAGGGCGGAGACATTGGCGGAGGAGATCGCCGCGACCTGGGCCGAGGTCAGCCCGGAGATGCCGGCGGTGTCGAGCGCGGTGACATTGGCGGCCAGCCGGGAGACGGCGGCGGGGGTGAGCGCGGCCACCTGGGCCGAGCTCAGCCCGGCGATGGCGGCGGTGGTCAGGGCCCCGGCCTCGGCGGAGGTCAGGCCCTTGAGCGCCGTGCTGGTCAGGCTGTCAGCGCTGGTGGTGAGGGCGGAGACATTGGCGCTCCCCAGGGCGGCCACCTGGGCCGAGCTCAGGGCGGCCAACTGGGCGCTGTTGCTGCTGTTGAGGGCCACGACCTGGGCCGAGCTCAGCCCGGAGACGGCGGCGGTGGTGAGCGCGGCCACCTGGGCCGAGCTCAGCCCGGCGATGGCGGCGGTGGTGAGCGCGGCCACCTGGGCCGAGTTCAGTCCGGCAATGGCGGCGCTGGTCAGGCTGTCAGCTTTGGCGCCGAGGGCGGAGACATTGGCGGAGGAGATCGCCGCGACCTGGGCCGAGGTCAGCCCGGAGATGCCGGCGGTGTCGAGCGCGGTGACATTGGCGGCCAGCCCGGAGACGGCGGCGGGGGTGAGCGCGGCCACCTGGGCCGAGCTCAGCCCGGCGATGGCGGCGGTGGTCAGGGCCCCGGCCTCGGCGGAGGTCAGGCCCTTGAGCGCCGTGCTGGTCAGGCTGTCAGCGCTGGTGGTGAGGGCGGAGACATTGGCGCTCCCCAGGGCGGCCACCTGGGCCGAGCTCAGGGCGGCCAACTGGGCGCTGTTGCTGCTGTTGAGGGCCACGACCTGGGCCGAGCTCAGCCCGGAGACGGCGGCGGTGGTGAGCGCGGCCACCTGGGCCGAGCTCAGCCCGGCGATGGCGGCGGTGGTGAGCGCGGCCACCTGGGCCGAGTTCAGTCCGGCAATGGCGGCGCTGGTCAGGCTGTCAGCTTTGGCGCCGAGGGCGGAGACATTGGCGGAGGAGATCGCCGCGACCTGGGCCGAGGTCAGCCCGGAGATGCCGGCGGTGTCGAGCGCGGTGACATTGGCGGCCAGCCCGGAGACGGCGGCGGGGGTGAGCGCGGCCACCTGGGCCGAGCTCAGCCCGGCGATGGCGGCGGTGGTCAGGGCCCCGGCCTCGGCGGAGGTCAGGCCCTTGAGCGCCGTGCTGGTCAGGCTGTCAGCGCTGGTGGTGAGGGCGGAGACATTGGCGCTCCCCAGGGCGGCCACCTGGGCCGAGCTCAGGGCGGCCAACTGGGCGCTGTTGCTGCTGTTGAGGGCCACGACCTGGGCCGAGCTCAGCCCGGAGACGGCGGCGGTGGTGAGCGCGGCCACCTGGGCCGAGCTCAGCCCGGCGATGGCGGCGGTGGTGAGCGCGGCCACCTGGGCCGAGTTCAGTCCGGCAATGGCGGCGCTGGTCAGGCTGTCAGCTTTGGCGCCGAGGGCGGAGACATTGGCGGAGGAGATCGCCGCGACCTGGGCCGAGGTCAGCCCGGAGATGCCGGCGGTGTCGAGCGCGGTGACATTGGCGGCCAGCCCGGAGACGGCGGCGGGGGTGAGCGCGGCCACCTGGGCCGAGCTCAGCCCGGCGATGGCGGCGGTGGTCAGGGCCCCGGCCTCGGCGGAGGTCAGGCCCTTGAGCGCCGTGCTGGTCAGGCTGTCAGCGCTGGTGGTGAGGGCGGAGACATTGGCGCTCCCCAGGGCGGCCACCTGGGCCGAGCTCAGGGCGGCCAACTGGGCGCTGTTGCTGCTGTTGAGGGCCACGACCTGGGCCGAGCTCAGCCCGGAGACGGCGGCGGTGGTGAGCGCGGCCACCTGGGCCGAGCTCAGCCCGGCGATGGCGGCGGTGGTGAGCGCGGCCACCTGGGCCGAGTTCAGTCCGGCAATGGCGGCGCTGGTCAGGCTGTCAGCTTTGGCGCCGAGGGCGGAGACATTGGCGGAGGAGATCGCCGCGACCTGGGCCGAGGTCAGCCCGGAGATGCCGGCGGTGTCGAGCGCGGTGACATTGGCGGCCAGCCCGGAGACGGCGGCGGGGGTGAGCGCGGCCACCTGGGCCGAGCTCAGCCCGGCGATGGCGGCGGTGGTCAGGGCCCCGGCCTCGGCGGAGGTCAGGCCCTTGAGCGCCGTGCTGGTCAGGCTGTCAGCGCTGGTGGTGAGGGCGGAGACATTGGCGCTCCCCAGGGCGGCCACCTGGGCCGAAGTGAAGCCTGCTACCTGGGCCGTTGTCATCGCCGTAATATCCGCTGTGGTGAGGCCAGCGATAGAACTGGTGGGGAGAGCCGCGATTTGTGACGGTAAAAGGCTGGTAATAGAGGCCATGTTACTTAAATTCCTGTTGCAGGGGACGCGGGAGCCAACAGTTTATTCGTGTAGTGACAGAGATCTTTTCCTGTTAGTGACAGAAATCTTTTTCCGTCCGTTCGCGGTCGTTTGGTCGCAATCTTGCGCTGCGGAGAAGCAAATGAAGCTAGCGGCATGGTATCAACGTCTATGCCGAATGGGGGGCTACGCCAGTCTCCCGGCAGATTTGCTGCATGATCATGCGTGTTGAATGTGAATGGCGTGTTGCGCGGGCCTCAGCCCGCGCGCTTGTGCAGCTTGGCCGCGTCGCCGTACGGCGCGTTGCCCTTCAGATATGGCCGGCCGACTACCATGTAGACAATGCCGATGCCGCCAATAATCACGACGGTAAGGATCATCGAGTAATTCAGGTACCACGGCGAGGACGGCGTGCGCGGCCAGGCCATGTTGATGATGGCGGCAACGCCATAGCCCAGCGCCAGAAGATTTACCGGCCAAGCCCAGACGCCCAGGCGGAACTGCCCAGTCGGCTGCCAGCCGCGCGAACGCGCAAGCAGCGCCGCGACGACGATCATCTGGAAGGCCAGATAGATGCCGATGACCGCGAAGTTGAGGACCGTGGCCAACGCGTTCTGCAGGAAGTAGCCGATGCCCACGATCGCCGCAGGCACCAGACCCGAAACCAGCAACGCGCCCTCCGGCACATGCGCGTTCTTCGCCAGGCGGGAGAGGAATCCGCTGCCCGCAATCATCTCGTCACGCGCATAGGAGAACAGCAGGCGGCTGACCGCGGCCTGCAGGCTGAGCACGCAGGAGATGAACGAGACCATGACGACAACGATCACCGCCTTGGAGCCGATCGGGCCGAACGCTTCCGTCAGCACCGCGCCGATCGGATCGGCCACCTTGCCGGAGATGACATCCGCCATGTTAGGCACGGCCACCAAGAGCGCAAAGCAGACGAAGGCGGAGGCGCCGACGCCGATATAGATCGTCATGCGCATCGCCTTGGGAATCTCTACGCTCGGGTTCGGCGTTTCTTCAGCGACGTCACCGCAAGCCTCAAAGCCGTAGCAGCAAAACAGCCCCACCAGCGACGCCGCCAGGAAGGCCGGCAGATACGAGCCGCTGCCCTGGATGCCGAAGGTGTTAAACACCACGCTGAGCGGCTGCGCCCGGTGCAGGGTGAGCAGATCGACACCGACGACGATGGCGCCGACAAGTTCGCAGATGAAGCCAAACATCGCCACCTGCGCCAGCAGCTTGGTTCCGCGCATGTTCACTGCGGTAGACAGCGCCACTAGTATCAGCGCCGATATGGTGGTGAATTCCGGTGTGCTCGTTACGCCGAACAACGTGGCCAGGAACGGACCCGCGCCGAGCACGACAGCGGCAATGGTGGTGAACAACGCCCAGGCATAGATCCAACCCGCCATCCAGGCCCAGCGCCGGCCAACCAGGCGCCGCGCCCATGGGTACAGACCGCCCGAGATCGGGAATTGTGACACGACTTCGCCGAACACCAGCGCCACCAGGAACTGGCCAAGCCCGGCGATGAAATACGACCAGATCATCGGCGGCCCACCAGCCTGCAGGCCGAACGCAAATACGGAGTAAACGCCAACAACAGGTGAAAGATACGTGAAGCCCAGCGCAAAATTCTGCCACACCGTCATGGTGCGGTCGAAATTGGACGAATACCCAAGCGCTGCCAGTTGCGCATCATCAGACGCAACGTGGACTGCGTGTGAATGCTTATGTAACTCCATATGTAACTCCCTTGAACGTTAAACGACGATAAACACACACGGCTTTTGAGGTGCCGTTATGAGCGCGTCTCCAAAAAAATTCGGCGGACGGCAAGTGCTAATGGTCCCAGCGCGGTAACCATGGCGAGAATCCCACCGGTCAACCGCCAGCTCGCCATCCTGCGGCATCGCTTCTCAGCGGCATAGGACAGCTCCGCCAAAGTCGCTAAAAAACCATGGATTTCAGAAAAATCCAAGACAAAACCAGGATACTAAGCCGCCAGACAAAACCACAAGATGAAACCCAGTTACGCTACGCAGAGGCTCCCTAATGGATTAGGCTTCCGCGATTAGGCGGCCACTTTCCTGGACGCCGAGAGCCTGTAACGACCTCATCGCAGTGTTGAGGCCCCGGTTTAAATGCTGGGCACGACGGTTGGCTTCGACAGACCGGTTCGCAAACCGTTTGAGCGCTAAGCGAAGTGCATCCGCCAGATTGGCGGCATCATCCTGCTCCGCCCGCCGCAAATAAGCAGCTGCGGCTTGCAGATTTGCGGTGCCAAAACGCTCCATTGTCGTTGCGATGTCTGAGAGCGCAGGGGATGCCGCCTTCAGTGACGTCTCAACGACCGCAGCTGCTTCGACAATCTCGTGCGGACGCCCTTTCAGCATAAGGTCGTCTAGTTTCTGGAGCTTGTCGTTGAGATCAGCAACGATTTCAAGCCCTTGGTGAAGCACTCGGATTACTGCCGGTTCATCGTTCCAGCGGTCGAATTGCCCAGTTTGGCCGGCATTGCTCATGAAGCGATTTCTTTGAATGCGCTTGCCATAGCTTTCACGAGGGCTTCCGGTGACACATCATAGGTCCCGGCTTGTACTGCGCCTTGCAGCTGCTGAACTGCGGACTGATCCATCCCGTCGGCGGCCTGTGCGGCCGCCAGAAGTTGTGTCGTAGTCACAGCATCCGAGCTCAAGGTTACAGACTCGCCAGCAGTTGTGGTGATCGCCGGAGTTGTCAGCACAGCCGCCAATGGCCGTGCTGCAACAGTACCGCTGTTTTTTTCAGGAGATTCCGGCCCTGTTGGAGATTGCGAGGTGGAATTGATTATCGTGGTCATATTGACCTTGCTTTCTCAAAAGTTTGTGACATCTCGCGGTCGAGGGTAGCAAGCGCCGTTTCGAAGTCATCGAGCGCCGCCATATCGTTGGCGGTGTTGGCGCGCAAAAGCGTCAACCCCAGCTCAGCGTAGATTTTCATCAGCACCGGGCCGAGGGTGGTGCCGCTGCCGGTATCCAGAATGCCCGTCATCAGGGTCAGTAATTTGTCGGCGCGATGGATCATCTGCGCCTTCAACGCGATATCACCCGCCTCGATCGCGGCCTTGGCCTTGCGCCCGTACAGCCGCAGAGCACGCCATCCCGGGCGAAGCCAGTCCAGACCGGGCTCACCGTCGAACATTGTGGCGCGATAACCCTCCATAGTTTCGTTTATCATAGATGCTTAACCTTAACCTGAACTGCCTGAGCCGGTGCCTGTAAAAATACTAAGATAGGCCGCACTGACCTGCGCCGTCGACGATGTGGCCTCCGCCGTTGAGTATTGCTCCGACAGAATATTCAGCTGCGCCGCGTCGATCTTCGTCAGCTGGGTCACCTGGCTGTTGATCGAGGTGATGGTGGATTGCAGGGACGTGGTTTCGGCATTGAGCGTGCCATTGCTCCCGCTCGCGCCTAAAGCGGTGCTCGTCACGCTGTCGAGACTCTTGTAAATCTGGCTTATAAGATTTTCCGTCCCGGTGGGGTTCTGGGCGTAGGTGGCGGCAAAGGTGGAACTGCTGAAGGACACCGCGCCGGTTTTGCTGACTGTGAAGCCGAGCGCCGCGGCGCTCACGCCGCTAGCCGCCGCCCCGCTGATGGCCTGAAGCAACTGGTTAGACATGTCCATCGCCGTGAAATTGCCCAGCAGCGGGCCGGATTTGGCGGAAGAGCTGCTCGACGAGGAGGCGGAGGACGGCGCCACATAGGCGGTCTGCTTGGAAATGCTGGAGAGCGCGGCATTGAGGCTCGTCGCCACCGAGGACAGCGCGCCTGAAAGCGCGGTCGACGAATTGCTGACGGTGACGGTGCTCGATCCGGCTCCTGCGAGCTTGAGGGTCACGCCCGGGATCGCGCTGGTGAGCGTATTGGTGGGGCTTTTGACGGTGAGGCCGTCGATTTTCAGCGAGGCGCTAGCCGCGGACCCCGTGAGCTGCATCGCTGAACCGGAACCGGTCGCGGAGGAATAGTCGAATTTCGAAAGGGAGCCCGTGCCGCCGCTGATCGAAAACGGCTTGCCCGAGCCGCTGCCCTGAATCACCAGCTTCGCGCCGCTGCCGGTATTGATGATGCTGGCCTGCACGCCGTCGGCCGCCTTGTTGATCGCCTGGGTAATGCCGCTCAGGGTCATGCCCGAGCTGATCATCACCTGTTTCGGACTTGCCGCCCTTCATCGTGATGGTGAGCGCGCCGGAACCCGCGATCACGGCCGACGCCGAGGCCGCGACCGGCGCGGTGGAGGTGATCTGCTGCATCTTTGCCAACGTCACGTTCGTGAGGCTGTACGTGCTCGGCTGCGCGCTAGCGGCGGCGGTGGCGGTGGCGACTGTGCTGGCGGAGCTGGTGGCGGTGAGAGAATTGATCGTGGAAAGGTCGCTGATGCCCGACAGCGCGTTGGACAGCGACGAGATCTTGCCCTGAATGGCACCCCAGGCGGAAATATCGGCCTTGTCGGTGGCTACCTGGTTTTTCAGCTGAGTGATCGGCGCCTCGAGACGAGCCTCGACCGCAGTGATTTCTGCTTGAATCTGGCTGGAACCGAGCGAGCTGACGGCGCTTGTCATTTTGGGACCTGCGTTGAAGGGGGGCGGAAAAACAGGGGTTTAGTTAAGAAAATGGAACCGGCCGGGGCATAGCCCCCCGGCCGGTTGGTTTCAAGATTACGGCAGCAGCGAGGTGTAGGACTGCTGGAGCTGGGTCGAAGCCTTCAGCGCGGCCACGCCCGCCTGCGCCTGAATTTGCGCTTCGGTGAGCTGCTGGCTCACCTGCGGGATGTTAGCATCCTGCACGGTGCCCAGCGCGGTGGTGACGTTCTGGCTGGTGGTGTTGAGGTTGTTGATGTTCGCGGTTAGCGCCTGCTGCACGGCGCCGAGGTTGCCGCCCTGCTTGTTCAGGCCCTGCAGCGCGTACTTCACGACGTTGATCGCCTGGTTGGCGCCGGAGGGCGTGCTGACGTTGATGTTGGCCAGCGACTGCAGCGTGGAGGTGCCGGTCGTGCCGATAGCCGCAGCACCCGTGCCGATCGTGAACGCCGCGCTCGACTGGAACTGCACCTGACCCTGAACGGTCGCGGACGCCGCGCCGGAATTGATCGCCGCGCCGCCCAGCGGCGTGAACGAACCCGCCGTGGTATTCGTGATCAGGATGTTGTTGCCGCTAGACTGCGAGAGCTGCAGGCCACCGCTGGAGCTCACCGTCGCGGACACGCCGGTCGATGTCGAGTTGTTGTTGATGGACGTAACGAGCGCGTTAAGCGTCGACCCACTGACCGTGACCGCGGTTTTGACTCCCGTCGCCCCTGCCACTCCGCCCGCACTGCCGGCGCTGCTGTTCAGTGTGAAGCTGAAGCCGCTGCCAGCGACAGCATTCGCCACAGCGAAATCGGCGGTCGTGATCGCCTGCGCCGAAACGCCGGTGGTGGCGGAGTGCTGGTTGACGAGCGACGCCAACGTGGCGGCGGACTGATCAGCATTCGCTTTGGTCGTCAAGGTGCCGCTGCCGCCGTTCGCGCCGGTCCACGTCACCGTCGCGGAGGCCGCGAACGCACCGGTGCCTGTGGCTGGCGCACCCGCGGTGACGTAACCGAGAGGACCCGTGACTTCCAGGCCCGCCGCCGCCGGCTGCGTCTCGCCGCCGGTGCCAGTCGAGGTGTACATGCCGATGGCGCTGGCATTCGTGTTGCCGATCGACAGGCTCATCGTCTGGCCTTCGTTCGCGCCGACCTGGAGCTGGACGCCGGTAAACGAGCCGTCGAGCAGGTTGATGTTGTTGAACTGGGTCTGGTTCGCGATAGTGGAGACCTGAGCGACCAGCTGGCTCGCGACCGCTCTGCAGCGACTGCGCTTCTTCCGAGCGTCTGCGTGCCGTTGGCGGCCTGCACGGCGATGGAGTTCAGCTGACTGCACGACGCCGATCTGCTGCGAGAGCGCGCCCTGGGCGGTCTGCAGCAGGCTGACGCCTTGGTTGGCGTTGGAGATCGCCTGGGTGATGCCGTTGAGCTGCGAGGTGAAGCCCTGCGCGGTGATGTAGCCGGCCGGGTTGTTGGACGGCGAATTGATCGACAGGCCGCTGGAGAGCTGGGCTTCCAGCGATGTTATTGGACGCGTTGGATGCGCTGATCGCGTTGAGCGCGTCGAGCGCACCGGTATTGGTCAGAATTGAACCCACGGCGGACATAGAAAAGCTCCTTGGTGATGTTTTGGTCGCGCCCTATTCATTCGGAAAAATTGTCATGAAGTTTTCCATTCGAGCGCAATTTCCCCCTCGCGCGTTACAGGGTTGCAGCTGCACAAGGAGGCCCTGAACGGGTCACCAGCGCCGGGAAACGCTGGCCGCTCGCGGGGTTGGTCAGCAGGATCGTGTCGCCGACCCGTCCCGCCTGATCGGCGATGGCATTGACCGACACATCCACATCACCGCTGCTGACCTTGACCGTCACCATCTGGCCGGCATGCACGATCACAGGCTCGGCGATGTTGCCGGTGGTCAGGATCGTGCCGGCGGGCAGGCTCATCACCGCGGTTGCGCCCGGCAGTTGCGCGGGGTCGTAAAAAACCTGCCGTCCGGCATAAAGGGATACCGGCTCCTTGCGCACAGCCAGATCGGCGCGCCTGCAATGTCTGCCCCGCCGCGATCGGGCGGGCGGCGACGACGACCGCCTCTGTTGCCGCCACCGTGACGGTGACATACAGCGTCCAGCCCGGTGCGGCGCAATGCACCGCGGCCTGCTCATAGGGCGCGACGCCGGTGAGGCTCACCGCCAGCGGGCCGGTGCAGGCCTGCATGTATTGCGCGCCCTGGACCGGCCCCAGAGTGATCGTGGCATTGGCAGGCGCCGTGGCCGCCACAACTGGCGTATCGCGGCGCACACCGCGCCCTGGTCCTGCTTCGGGACCGAAAGCAGTGGCGGCCGTCAAAGAATGCATCGTGACAACAGGAGCGCTAGTTTGCGCGCGGAAGGCACGCGTCATTCGGCGGCGTCATCGCGCAGTACCCATCTGGTGCAGTCCCCACCTCGACCATCTCGGCCCAAATGGGGGCGGCTTCCTCGATCGCTGGCAGAGCGAGGCAGGCGGTCGCGGGCCTTCTGGCCGCGGGCGAGCGTGCCCTGGAGGTCGGCGATGGCGCTCTTCAAGGCGCGCCGCCAAGCGTCGATCTGGTTGGGCAGGCGCAGGGCGCCGAGGGTCGGGGGGCATGTCCAGCCGCTCATCCACCAGCAGATGGCAGCCGGCCGCGGCGGCCAGCAGCGCCGTGTAATGGTCGGCGCTGGCGTCCTGCCGTCCGCCGGGCGGACCAGGATGTGCGGCGCCAGCGCGCCAGCTCCCGGGCCCAGCCCTGCTCGCTCTCGGGCCGCCGGAACCGGGCGACGGCGCCGGCGTATTTTTGCTCCCGGCGCTCCACCACGATCCAGGTGATGATCGAAGCGTCTCGTTCGATCAGCTCCCTGAACCAGGCGGGCGCGATGCCCTCGTCGATCCACAGCACGCGCAGGTTGGTGTTCAGACCCGGTGGCGGGGCGGAAATCCTCCCAGACAGGGCGGGACAGCGCCGGGCGGCAGAGCGTCACCGGCTGGCCGGGCGGCGCCAGCTTGCGCAGCCGCTGCACAAGCGCCGGCGAGGTCGCGATCAGGCGCGACCGCGCCGCGATCGCCGGGCGCGTCGTCCGGCGCCGGGCGCGCGGGTGAACACCGCCGTGTAAGGCGGGGCGCAGGGCGGCGCCGGGCGTCTCCGGGTTGAGCCGCACCCAGGCGGAGGGGGCGCGGCGGCCGATCTCGGCGGCCAGGTCAGATGGTCGGGCGCCCAGCCCGCCTCGATCCGGCCCGCTGCCCGCAGCGCGCGCGCCGCGTTCAGCACCGCCGCGCCGGTCCTCGGGCGGGCCGCTGAGCAGCAGGCTGTTGCGGGTCCGCGGGGGCGGCGCGCACCAGCCCCAGGCGCTGCTCGGCGCGCCAGCAGATCGCCATGCAGCGACAAGCGCCGGGTGGTGATAGGGATCCTGCCCAGGCGAGCGCCCGGGCGGCCGGCGTGCCGGCGCGGAAGCCGCAATCGGGATCGACGCGGATCGCCTCCGGCGGCGCGACGAAGGAGACATCCGGCGTCCAGACGATCCGCCCGCCCGCGCGCGCGGAGCTGCGCGCACAGATCGATCCAGAGCGCGTCGCCGGCAAGATCGGGGAAGGCGCAGGCGGCCAGCACATCGCGGCGGGCCAGCAGCGCCGGCGGCGTGACGGCGCTGGCCTCCTGGTCCACCAGCAGCCAGCCGCCGGGGCCGGGATCGTCGGACATGTGCCCGGCGCCGAGCCTGGTGTCCGCGCCGATGATGATCGGCCCCTGGACGGTGAAGCGGCCGGGATCCTTGGGCCAGCGGTATCAGCGTGCGCGCGCCGGCCAGCGCCACGCCGGGGTCGGCGAGGCGGCTGCGCAGCGCCTCCTGCCAGTGCGGCGCGGCGCGGCTGCGCGCGCGCATCCAGGATCGACGACATGCTCGGTCGGCGCCAGCGCCAGCGCCTGGCGGAGCGCCTCCGCCGCGCGTCAGGCCGGGCCGGCGGCACCGCGCAGCACCTTGCCCTGCAGCGCCTCGGTCTGCGCCGCCACCGCGGTGAGATAGCGCGTCGTCTCCGGCGTGAGCTCGGCGCCGGCCAGGACGATCGGGCCGGTCAGCACGGCGTCGGTGAGCAGGCCCTTCATCCAGCGGTCCAGCGCGGGGATCTCGGCGCCGTCGCACAGCAGGATGATGCGACGTGCCGGGGTCGGCGTCAACCCGCTGATGGCTGGAACAGGCCGAGATGCTGCGCGCGACTGCACGGTGCCGGGAATGCCCAGCGCGCTCGAGATGGCGGCGACGGCATCGGCCGCGCGCGCGCCGCGAACTCGGTCGGCGGGGATATCGTCGCGCCGGCTATGGGCGGCGCGGGTGAACAGCGCCTCCGGCAGGCGCACGACGCGCGCCTCGGTCTCGGCCAGGCGCAGCTGGTAGTCGTATTCCTCGGCGCCGGCATAGCGCCGCGTCGAACCCGCCGAGGCGACGCAGCGTCTGCGCCGCGATACCAGACCCAGTCGCCGATATAGGCCGCCTGGCGCAGCCGCGTGACGTCCCAGCCCGGCTTGTGGCGCACCCAGGCGCCATCGTCGCGGGGCACGATCTCGTCGCAATAGATCATGTCGGCCTGGCTCTCGGCGGCTTCCAGCGCGAAGCGCAGGCAGCCATCGGGGGCGAGGGTGTCGCCGGCATTCAGCATGGCGACATAGTCGGCCGTCTCCGGCCGCGTCGTTCAGCTCTGCGCAGAGGAGGCGGGTCAGAGCGCCGGCCTCGGCGGGGGCGCGCTGACCGTGGTCAGCCCCGGGATCTCCACCGGATCGACCGAGACGATCCTGATCCGCGCCGGCTCGTGCCATTGCGCGCGCAGCGATTCCAGCGTGTCGTTGATCGCATGGGCGCGGTTCGGCGGGGCGGCGATGAGCACGGCGAGCGTGGGCAGGGCGGCGCCGCGTCGCGCAGCGCCAGCAGGCGCCGCTTGGCGCCGTCATCGAGCCGCTCGGCGGGCCGCAGCCCGATCGCGGTCCGGCGCATTGGGCGGAGCCACCGGCGTGCAAGGCGCCGAAGCCCGGCACCACCGGGCCGCGGCTGCTCGCCGATCTCGGCGAGAAAGCCGACGATTTCGGCGCACTCGGCGGCGAAGCCGTCCCAGGTCGCCGGGGCAAAGTCCCGCGCCTAGAACGGCGTCCCAGACCTGCGGCGACCAGCAGCCGCAGCGGGCGGGACAGGGTCTCCTGCGGCAGCGGCTCGCTGCGGTTCAGCTGGCTGGTGAGGAACGTCCGCGCCTCCGCCAGGCCGCCGGGAACGCGGTCGCGCAGCGTCCAGCCCCAGGTCTTGCTCGATCCGCCTGATCTGCGCGGCCGGGTTGGCCAGCAGGTCCTGGTAGGTGAGCCAGCTGCGCGGCAGATGGCGGGCATGGCGCTCGGCGGAGACCAGGTAGCTCAGCCACAGCAGCAGCGCATGGGCGCGCGCCAGCCCGTTCTTGCGCTGCTGGCTCGCCGCCACCGTCCAGGGGTCGCGGCAGATATGGATGACATGCGGCTTGTGCCCGGCCTGGGCGACCGCGCGCTCATAGAGCGGGAACAGCCGGCACAGATGCGGATGCTTGAGGCCCCAGAGCGGCGTCCGCGCTGAAGCGGCGGCGCAGGATCTCGTCCAGCCGCGAGAGATGGCCCGCCATGTCGGCGCGCTCCCGCCAGCCCTCGGGCAAGCCCGCGCAGATCCGTCCACTCGACGCCGAGATGGGCGAACAGATCGACGTCGAACTCGATCAGCTCCGGGAATCTCGTAGAAGCCGAGCGGGTTATGCTCGTTGGGGTCGGCATCGTTATGGAGGGTGACCCCGAGGCGCTGCAGCGCGCCGCGAGAGGGCGGAGGTGCCGCTGCGGTAATAGCCGGCGATGAAGAATGGCGTCAGACACGGCGGTCTCCTCAGAGATAGTTGAACAGGCTGAGCTTCTGCACGCTGCCGAACGCCTTCATGGCGGCCTGCAGGGCGGTCATCGGTCTCGTCGAGCTGGTAGATCGCCGCCGGCATGTTCACGCCGTACGGCGTTCTGGACGGTGGTCTGCACGGCTGTCTGCTGGGTGGCGTTGCTCGTGCCCGCATTGCTCACCGCCTGCAGCGTCACGCCGTTCTGCGCCTGCGCCATCAGCCACCGACTGCTGGTACTGCGCGAGGCCGGACAAGTCGTGGTTCAGCGCTGGTTCGTCTGCGCGACCTGGGCGGCGCTGGTGCCGCCCGCCTGCGCCAGCGTGGTGGCGATGCTCTGCAGCAGGCTGAACACCGATTGCGGCCGGCTGGGGGAGATCGTGAAGCTGTCGCCGGCATGCCGGGGTGCCGTTCAACTCGAAATCCATGCCCTGGATCTGCAGGGTTGCACCCGACGAAACCGGACTGCGGGCGAGCTCGTGACGCCGTTTTGCGTCGTCGTGTAGGTGAGAGCGGGCGGAGCGCCTGAGAAATGCACCGTAACTGCCGCTGACGGCGGCGAAGCTTGGAAGGCCGACGCTGTGGCTTGGTTGACGACCCCCTGGGAGATCAGCACGCCGGCACCTGAATTGTTGGGCGGAATAGCCAACTGCGGCGCATTGGGGGAAATCGTGAAGCTGTCACCGGGGTTCGGGGTGCCGCTCAACTGAAAACTCTCACCGCTTAGTGTCAGGGACGCGCCGGAGGGTGCCGGGAAGGGGCCGGCGCTCCCCCCATACCCCGAGGTTGAATACGTGGGACTGGCCGCCGTGCCCCCGAAGGTTACTGTGATCGAACTACCTTGGGCCTTAAAAGCAGTCGCCGAAGCGGCAGCAAGCGCCGAACCTCCGTTGGCAATGCCCTGATATAGCAACGCACCAGAGCCCGCATTAGCCGGCGTATTAGCCGGCGCAATGGGCGAACCCGTGGTGACGCTGCTGTAGCCATCGCCGCTGCCGCCCGTCATGAACACCTCGCCATTGGCGATGCTGGCCGCAGTCGTGTTCGGCGCAACGGTGGCCAGGCTTTGGCCGCCGTCACCCACATAGACGATGTTGCCGTTGCCGTTGGTCTGGAACGGCTGGAGGGTGCCCCGCGAACCAGCGAACAGGTACGTGCCCTCGGTCCCGTCGAATTGGCGAAGCCGAGCAGCTCCTGTCCGGCGGCGGATACCTGGGTCGCCAGCGACTTCATGTTATCCGCGCTGGTCGTGCCGTTCAGCGCCTGTAACATGATCGACTGCACGTTATTGAGCAGCGAGGTGACGGACTGATAGGTATTGCTCACGCTGCCGAGCTGGCTCTGAATGTGGCCTGCGTCGCGGTGTCCGCTGGTCAGCGCGCTGATCTGGTCGTTGCCGATCGTCGCCGTCTCGAAGGCCGCCGGGTTCTGATCGGGTGTTTGGACGGATACGCCGGTAGCGATCTGTTGCTGAAGCGTGTTGATTTGGGTCTTCTTGCTGGCCGATATTGTTGGCAAAGTTGGTGTAATAGAGAGAGATCCATTTTGTTTCCTTCAGAACCGGCGAACGGCGTGATGCGTGCATGTCTATTCGAATCGCGGGCTTTTGGTTTTCCAAATGCCTTATCTCAGGCTGACCCTTTCATGAGGGCCAACGTTCTTGTAGGTTTCGGCGGCAGCCAGGGTTGCGTCCGCTCGTGCCGTCGTTCGGCGTCGCGTTCAATCTCGAGTGCCACCTTACGTTGCGTTTCGTTGAGGCCGTGTCGGTGCGCCTGGGCCTTCGCCAGGTTCTGCAGTGCCGCATCGAGCTGTTGGCGCGTGTGCGTTTTCGGCTAAATCGATTTGTGATTCTGCTGTGCGGGAGGCCGTATACGAAATGCCCCGCCCTTTGCACTTGGCCCGCGCTGACCACAACGCCACTTCGCCAGGTTTCCACAGCCGTTCGCGATAGGCGGCAAGCACGCGGCGCTGCTGCTGCGATCTGTTCGAGTGTCGCGTTGTGGCGCCGGATCTCGTCGAGTAGTCGCCTTTCACTTTCGGCCGCCATAAGATCAAGCCGCTCCATAGTGCGTGGTCTCATTTGGCGCCGGCTCCGCCAGCGCAGCCTCGAGAGCGGCGTAGCTGGCGGCAAGCGACACTGAGCTCTGCGCATTCTGCCGGAGCACGGTCTCGAGCGCCGGGCCTCGCCTGATCGCTTCATCGAGCAGCGGGTCGCGGCCCGGTGCATAGGCGCCGAGATCGATGATGTCCTGCTTTTCCTGGCGACGCGCCCATAGGGAGCGAAATCGCGAGGCGAGCCGGTAATGGGCCGGCCCGACCAGACCGGGCATCGGGCGGGACAACGAGGCAACGACGTCAATCGGCGGATAAAAGGCCGCCTCCGCGAGAGCGCGGGAGAGCACGATATGGCCGTCGAGCACCGAGCGCGCGGTATCGGCGACAGGATCGCCGACATGATCGTCGCCTTCCACCAGCACTGTGTAGATGGCGGTGATCGAGCCCTGCCCTGCCCCGCCATTGCCGGCGCGCTCGACATAGGCGGAAAGGGCGCCGAACACGGAGGGCGGGTAGCCTTTGGTCGCCGGCGGCTCGCCCACCGCCAGGCCGATTTCCCGCTGCGCCATAGCCAGGCGCGTGAGGGTGTCCACGACCAGCAGCACATGACGCCCCTGGTCGCGGAAAAATTCGGCAATGGCGGCAGCCAGATAAGCGCCATGCAAACGACCTAGGGACGGTATCGTCCGCCGGCGAGGCGACCACGACGCTGCGCGGTCGGGCCGCCCCAAGATGGTCTTCGATGAATTCGCGAATCTCGCGGCCGCGCTCGCCGATCATGCCGACCACCACGACATCGGCCTTGGCATGCCGCGCCATCATCCCCAACAGCGTCGTCTTGCCGACGCCGCTGCCCGCGAAAAGGCCGATACGCATGCCGCGGCCCATGGTGGCGAGCGCATTGATGGAGCAGACGCCTACATCAAACGGCGTGTCGATCCTCGCTCGGTGCATCGGGTTCAGCGGTACGCCAAGCAAGGGCCAAGGCTGCGTTACATCGGGGGGCGGTTTGCCGTCGAGCGGAATGCCGCGGCCGTCGATTACACGCCCTAGGAGTGCGGCGCCCATCAGCGGAGTTGCTGCGTCGCTTTCTACATGCACCCGCGCGCCCCGCATAACGCCGCGCGTTCCTTGCTCAGGCATAATTAGCAACCCGCCGGCCTCGAACCCGACAACTTCGGCGGCAAGGAATCTGCCGTCCTGCGTATCGATTAAACAGCGCGCCCCGATGGGCGCTCGAATTCCGCTCGCGTGCAGGACATCGCCGCTCGAGTGGACGATTCGACCATAGCGGCGGATCGGATCACAGGTCACGGCCTTCCGTATACGTTCTGTCGTCAAAGCGCGAACGTTCTCGATCGTAATCAGGACTTTGCGCTCCCGTCACCAGAAGTAGTGGCATGAAGAGCGAGTGCCGCCCGGATTGAATCGATGCGGATTTCAATCGTCGCATCCCACTCGATTTTGTCGATCGGATCGCCGTCTGGCGCGATAATCTCCACAAGCGCTCCGCCCCTGCTGATGGTGGCATCGGTGAGCGAGTGCATGTTTTCGATTTGAATGAACGGGGCGAGCAGAACGTGATCTGCCGGGTTCAACCGCACGACGATGCTCTGTCGGGGAGCACGTTCCGACGCTGCTTCCTGGATCAGTCGAGCGACCAGGGCTTTAAGGCTATCCGCGTTTGCGTTGACCTCAACGCCAACAATGTGGCGGGCGAGCTCGAAAGAGAGATCAGTCACCAGTGCGGCCAGATCGTACTCCTTCTGAGCGAGCGGTGCCGCCAGCTGTGTCCACGCATCTCGCAAGGCTGCTATGGCTGTTTCGATCGCCGCTGCGCCATCTGCTTGCGCGGCTCTGCGGCCCTCCGCTTCTCCCTGCGCGCGGCCGTCGGCCTCGGCCTGCTCACGGAGTTGCGCAACCTCTTGCTGAACGCGCTGAGCGATCTCCGCATCCCGTTTGGTCCGGTCTGTCTCTTCACTGGTCAGAACCGCCGAGACGAATGCTTTCACACGTTGGCGCGGTACAGACTTTGAAGCTCACTGTTCTTCCACCTTGTTACGGATCAGACGAACTGCGGTCGCGACCCGCGCCATGCCGATCTGCATAATTGGAATCGCTAAAGCCAGTGCGGCGCGTACCAGAAGACCCACCGTGATGGCGCCAAGTAACCAAACAAGCAGGCTCGCAGGCGTAAACAGGGGGGGCTGATTCAAGGCGGCCCAGTTTAGGACAACAGCTAATACCACGTAGGAGAGGCCGAAACAGTTTGCCTGGTGGGTGGGTATTCATTCCGCGATCTATTGTTTGTTGCCGTGGGGACCCGCCGCTATGTGGTTCACTGCGCATTGGGATCCGGAGCATGAATTACGATGGCAACACGGCGATTCTGGGCCCGGCCGGAATTGGTGGCATTACTCGTGATTGGGGCGTATTGGCCGAATCCCTGGGCCGAAAGCTGGCTGCCGTCAACGCCATCGGCCTCAAACAGATGTACTACAGTCACTGCACGTTCTGCGGAAAGTGACCAGTTCGAAGGGAATTGTGTGGTCGCGATTGGTTTGTCGTCCGTATATCCCTGGACGACAACTGTAAACGGTTTCGGAAGTTGCTTCAGGCTGGCCGCAACTTTGGTGAGCAGGCTAGCTGCCGCTGGCATCAAGGTCGCTTGTCCATCCGGAAAGAGAACCGATGCGTTGAGCTGAATTGTCAGTGTCAACGGCTGAGCGACTAATGAGACTTGATTTTGAGAGGTCAAAGGCTGCAAGAGGTTCTGCAGCCTTTCGCGTACGTTTTGTAATGAGAGCACCTCATTCGCCACTTGATGCGCAAGCTGCTTTGAAAGATGCGATTCAGGCGGAGAGGGCATGTTGGCAGGCTTCGGCTGCGGTGAGACGTTGTGCGGCATAATTCCGCGACCGGCAGAAGGGTCTGGTGACGACGCTAGGCGACGAGTTTTGGAAAGCTTTGAGGAAGCTCGCGGCCGCCTGATCTTCTTTGTGCGAGTTGCGGGTCGACGACGCATAGAGCACGACAAAAAACGCCAGCAAAAGCGTCAATAGGTCGGCATAACTGATCACCCATCGCTCGTGATTGGGTTTTTTGGGGGCGTGGGACGGAGGCGAGAAACCGGTCATAGTCAGGCCGTTCGTGCGGTGGGGTTATCAACTGGAGCGTCGTCCCGGGCATTGTTTTGGCCCATTGTTTTTTTGTCGTCCAGAAAACTCTCCAAGGTCTGCCGAATCAGGATGCCGGGCTTGCCCTCTGCAATCAGCATGAACCCCTGGATCATAAAATGCCTTTCGTGTTCGCACACTGCCGCCAGGCGACTGAAACGGGTGCCAAGCGGTAGGAAGATCAGGTTGGCAGCGCCGACACCATAAATGGTGGCTACGAAGGCCGTCGCGATCCCAACGCCGAGCTCCTCCGGGTGGTTGAGGCGCATCATCACATGGATCAGGCCGAGCACCGCTCCCATGACGCCGATCGTCGGTGCATAGCCGCCAGCGGCCTCCCAGATTTCACCGGCAATGTGATCATTGCGTGCGGCGTTCACGCTGAGGATGCGGAGAGTTGGAAGCAGATCGGCCTCACTGGTATTGTCGACAATCATCTGCAACGCCTTCTTCTGGAAGGGATCGTCAACTGTACTAAGCACGCTCTCCAGCGCCAGATTTCCCTGTGCCCGCGCTAGGTTCGACCAGTCCGCCACCTGGTCGACGAAGGCATGCAGGTCGACCTGGGGCGGCTTGATGAGCCACATGCAGCGGCGAAGCCCCGTGATCAGCGGGCCAAAACCAAACTGCGTCGTTAATGCGGCGAACGTTCCGCCAAAAACAACGAGTGCGGCCGCACCGCTGAAAAGGGACGAAACGGGATCTCCGTCCGTGAGAGTGGCCACAAGGACGATAGCCAAGGCGCCGATGATCCCCACTATTCCAGACATTATACGGCTTCTCCATCGAATTGGGCGGTCATATGCGCGGCAAGACTTTCGAGAGCCCGTTTGCGGATGCGACTAGCATAACCCTCGCTAATGGTTAAAATGCTAGCTATTTCGCGATTGTTCATGTCGTTATAAAAATGTAGCGAAATCACGCGGTATTCGAGCGGCGGCAGGCTCCGCAGCGCCGAAATCAGGATCGCTTGGTCGCCTGACCGGATAAGGTGAGACAGCGCGTCTTCGGGGGAAGTGCCCGCATACGTCGCAGCTTTGTCCGCGGCGTCGACATCAAGCGGAAATTCACCACGCCGCAACGCCCCCTCGCGCCGGAGGCCATCGATCATCGCCCCACGGACCCGGCGCGCAGCAAAACTCTTAAAATCTACGCCCAAGGTTCGGTCAAATCTATTCATAGCTTCCAGCATGCCGATTGCCCCCCATTGTAGGAGCTCATCGAGATCTGCCCATGGCATGCGGGCCTTCAGCAGCAACGCAATGCGTTTGATCCAGTTGCCGTAAAGTACACGAAAATCTTCGCTTGAGACGTCGCAGTCAGGATTACTAACCATTGGTGAGCCCAGGTTCTGCAGTTTGTACGACTTGGAGTTGCATTGTGTCTGGAATTTCTTCGAGCGCGACCACTGGGATCAAGGTGCTTATCGCCTTAGCCACTACCCGACGGAGAGAGCCCTGAACCACTAAGAGTGGCTTCTGGCCGCGTGCGCGCATCGCACGGGCGGCGCACGTCGGCGGCCTGGCGGAGATGGTTGGCGGTCTCGGCTTCGATTTCTTGACCAATTCCTGTGTCGCGACCGGTGCGGATGGATTTGGCAATCAACTCCTCAAGCTGCTGCGGTAGGACGGCAACGCGCAATATCGCTTCTGCGCCAGCGAACTGCGTTACAATGAAGCGGCCTAACCGCTGCCGCACCGCAGCTAGTAACCGATCCACGTCCTTGTTTGAGTTGTCCGCGGTTTCCACCATGGCCTCGGCGATACGCTCGAAGTCCCGAATTGGCACTTCCTCGGCCAGCAGAGCCTGCAGCACCTGCCGAATCAGGCCCATCGAAAGATTGCTGCGCAGTTCCTCGGCTAGGCGCGGCGTGGTCTCTGCTAGCCTCGTTATTAGCCCTTCCACTTGAGGGCGGCCTAGTAACTCAGCCCCGTGACGCTTCAGAATTTCTGCGAAATGAGTGGCAATAGCACTCGGTGCGTCGACCACCGTATAGCCGAGCTCCTCAGCCTTCGGGATTGCGCTCTGCGGGATCCAGATGGCGGGTTGGCCAAAGGCCGGGTCCCGCACGGGCCTGCCGTCCGTCAGTTTGTCCGTGACCAACGCCCCTTCAATGGCGAGCCATTGGCCCGGCCAAGCTTCTCCGCCACCGATGGAAGCGCCGCGGAGCGTAAAGCGGTAGCCGTGGGCCGGTAGATCACTACTGTCACGAATATGTACTGCTGGGACAAGGAACCCCATTGCGCGTCCGTAACGCTGACGAACCGCTGTTAGCCGGTTGAGAAGGCGACCTTCGCCTTGCCCGACGAGGGGGGTGAGGGCGAAGCCGATGCTCATCCCCACCGGATCAACACCCGTTACATCGATGAGCGAGTCAGTCTTCACCTCTGCATTAGCTGCAGTGGTTCCGGAACTAGCGGCCACAGTGGGGGCATCCGGCACCCGTCGTGACAAACGCCGAGCGACAATGCCAAGAACAGCCGCTAGGAGCAGGAATGGGATATGAGCCATTTGGGGGATTAACCCAATGGCACCCAAAATGGCGGCAGCGATCCCCAGAGCCTGAGGATACATGCTGAGCTGCGACTTGATTTGCTGCCCGATATCCTCGCCGGTCGCGACGCGGGTGACAACGAGACCAGCTGCAATCGAAATAGTCAGAGAGGGAATTTGTGCAGCCAGCCCGTCACCGACAGTAAGCAGTGTAAAGGTACGTGCTGCGTCGGCAAGCGGCAGCCCATCTTGTAGTGTCCCGACTAGTAACCCGCCCAGCATATTGACGACCAAGATGATCATAGCCGCGACGACATCACCGCGCACAAATTTGGAGGCACCATCCATTGCGCCAAAGAAGTCAGCCTCCCGTCGGAGCGCCTCGCGCCGACGTTCTGCGGCCTGTGGAGAGAGGACGCCAGCGTTGATTTCTGCATCGATCGCCATCTGACGTCCAGGCAAACTATCTAGCATAAATCGCGCACTCACCTCAGCTACGCGGCTGGCACCTTTGGTGACCACCATGAAGTTGATGATGATGAGGATGATAAAAATGATGCCGCCTACAACGTAATTACCACCGACCGCAAACTGACCAAAGGATTCAATCACATTCCCGGCCGCCCCGGGACCGGTATAACCGTTCAGCAGGATGATGCGCGCGGTGGCAACATTTAGGGCCAGGCGCATCAACGTAGTGGTCAGCAGCACAGATGGGAACGACGACAGTTCAGACGGTGAGTGGATGTAGAGGCTCGCAGCCAGGATAACGAGGCCAGCGGCGATATTAAGTGCGAACAAAAATGAGATTGCGATCGCTGGCAATGGCATCACCAGCATTATCAAGATTAGAAGGATCACCAGCGGACCCGACAACTGAGTCACGCTCAGGGCTGTTGGGCGGGCCAAGATCGTAGAGTCAGCCATGGACCATTCCCGGTATCGCGTTAATCAGATTTGTCGCGTATTGCTCCACGCCCCGCATCATAAACGGTCCCGCCGTCGTGGTGAGTACCGCGACACCGGCCAATTTTAGTACAGACGCGAGCGAACTTTCGCGCAGTTGCGTTATGGTTTGTAAAAATCCGGCGAACAGCCCGATTACCAACATGGAGGCCAGAACCGGACCAGCTAGTTCCGCAAAGGCGACCCAGGCACCGACGCTGACCTCAGACTCTGTCACGCGGAGAAGTCTTTTGCCTGTTCGTTTACGTCGGCGAGCGCGGTCACACGAATGCCATACTGGTCCCTTGCGACCGAGACGACCTCCCCGGAGGCAATGCGGTGGCCATTGGCGAAAATGCCCAGTGGTTCGCCCACCATCTGGTCAAGACCGATGATTTGACCTTGGCGTAACAGGCGCAACTCTTTCACGGAGATGTTGGTGCGACCGAGTTCCACCGTCAGAGCAACAGGGACACGTTCGACCAAGTTCTGAGCACAGACCGCAGGACCAGTTTGAGCAAGCGGCTCTAATATTTCCAGCTCAACACGTTCGTTTTCCATGTTATGCATATTCAAGTCTCTTTTATTTGCCACTGCGCCCTCTTGTTCCTTGTGGCTGGCCGAATTTGATAGGCAGCAGCCGTATGAGGTGTTCTGACCATAATCGGCATAGAATAGATTATTGTCGCCTAGCACGTTGGCTGTTTCGGACGAGAGCAAACGCGGGTGGACTGCGCTAGGCGGGATAGCATTCCATGCTTCATTTGCAATCGACACGCGAGCAATCTGGCAACGAAGTTCTTGCGGCATGCTCGCGGACATCGCATCAATTGCGTTTTCGCAATGCCAATAAGCTACGCGCCGCTTGCTCCGCATAGACTGTTCCGCACGCGCATTGCCGCGGAGATTACGAACTTTTCGGCATCTCGGTTTGCGAACACGATTTCCCGTGCGCGCAGACCGTAAGAGCTCTATCTGCCGCATGCTCGCTTTGGAAAAGGCAACGGTCAAAACCACATGATGCTGTAGCGATCGCGCTGCGGCAAACTGGCCGATCGACGAAATGAAGTCCACGGGATTACGCATATGCGCGCACGCCAACTACCCCGGTTTGATCTGGGGAAGAGGTTGATGGCACGATTGGCCCGGTCTGTGCTTGTGAACGCGCCCCGCGCCCTTGCCCATTGGACGGGGACCCAGCTCCTTGCCCCCCTCCGCCGACTTGTGCCTGGCCCAACGCCAGCCCCGCATTGGCCATCGCCTGTCGGAGATCGTCCAGGCCGCTATTCAGCAGCTGCGCGGTCTGTGGGATCGTGGGAATAAACTGCACATTCACTTCAGAATTGTGACCTAGCGCAATGTGGATCGAGAGTGCACCAAGTCCAGGCGGATCAAGCCGTAGAACGGCATTGCTCTGGCCATTTTGGTGCATTGCGGTAATCGTTGCCGCAAGTGCGGCTGGCGTTGCGGCAACGCTCCCGTCTGCGTTTGAAAATGTGGCGGCCGTGCTGGCTGGTGCGACAATGGTGGGGCTTGCGTTTGCCGTTGCTGCAGAAGCGCCCCCTACGTCCGCAATAATACCTCCCGCCCCATCGGAACTAGCGTGGGTACCGAGGACAATTTTGTCATTCGATGTCGCGGGCTCTGTGGAGCCCATTACCAAGTTATTGAGCTCCGCGGAAGCCAATGATTTGGTATTGTCCGAAGATAATGGTTTCGTCGCTCCTGGCGTAATGCCCGCCTGACCTTGGTGGTTATTGTCGTGAGGCGAGATGACTGCGTGAGTGGTTGCCGACACAACTGCGGCACGACCGTCGGTTGTTGAGACCGTCGGCGTTTCAGACGCGGATAACGGCGGAAGTGTTGCTTTGAATTCGGAGGCAGACACATCCTTCGATTCTATTTCCGTTGATGTTATGACCGTCTTCGCTGTCACGGTCTTTTCCGATCCCGCTTCGACGGGATCGGAAGCCGTATCCATCGTGGCTACCGATGCGTTCGCTTCGCTTGGGAATGAAACGGTGGGTTCATCCACCACTTCGCCAGCGGCCGCTTGTCCGGGACGGGACTGACCAAGGCTCGAACCTTTGTGAATAGGTACAGCGACTTGGACCGATTGCGCAGACGGCGACAAGGCAGGAAGTATATCTGGAATTGGATGCGAGGAATTCGCCGTCGGCGCTTGTGGCGTATGGGAATGCTTCTTAATCAGATGGGATGTCGTCATCATGTTACCAGACGCTTGGCCTTCTGCGGCCTTGCCCCGGATCTTCGATGAGGTCGTACCTTCGCCAATACTGGCCGCCGCCGTTTCAGTCTTAGACCGCCCGTCGTCGGTAGCGCCGTCTTTGTCCGCCACAACCTGTCCCGTACGGCTGGAGCCCCTTTGCTGTTCCGGAACCGCCTCTTGAGACACGACGGGAGAGGGGCTTGGCGGAACGTTGTATGTAGCCTGCTCCAAGGCGTTAGACCAAAGTTCGGCAGAAGGGGCATTGTCACCGTTCGCAGTAGCGCCGGTTCCCGCAACTTGATTTACTTGGGCAGCAAATGACGTGTCGATCACACCATTTCCTCAGAACTGTTGATGCTGATCCGGCCTTCGGCTGCAAGCCTTAATGCGATCTCGACGATCTCACTTTGTGCAGCCAACACATCGTTTCGGCGTATCGGTGGTCCATTCTCCAGTTCTTCCTTCAGAACCTCGACCGTTCGGGCAGACAAATTCAAGAAGAAGCGTGCGCGCACGGTTTCGTCCACTGAGCGCAGGGCGGGCGTCAAACGATTGGTTGGGACTTCGTGCAATATGATCTGCAGAGAACGATCTGGAAGTTTGAGGAGGTCGAGGAACGTAAACAGATTTTCTCGGATTTCGTGGGCGGTTTCGCTGTCACGCTCTTCGATTGCGCCTAACACACGTTCAGATAGTCCGCTCTGCAAACGATTAAGAATATCTGCTGTTTGCTTCGTGCCGCCGAAATTCGCCACTCGTTGCCCGTCATCGGCACTGTCGGCCATGAGTTCGGCCATCATCAAACGCATTTCGCTGATGGCACCGGGCGAGACCGTCTCAAGTGTGCTGAAGCGATATATGGTCTCGACAGCCAATTCCTCAGGGAGGAAAGACAACATGGCGGCGCCAATTTCGTGCGGAATTTGGGCCAGCAGAAGTGCCAATGTCTGTGGTCTTTCGTTGGCCATCTGCATTGCCAGCGTTCGTGGATCAGCGTTGAGTGGGAACTGGGAACCAGAGCGCCCGTTCGGACGCAGGCGATTAAGGATCTCACGAGCTTGCGGTTCGCCCAGTGCCGATGTGAGGACTTTGCTGATATAACTGTATCCTTCGATGGCCTGTCCACCAATACCAAGCTCCGTTGCGAATGCGCCCAAGACGTCATCGCGATCAGCCGCGGAGATGTTCCTGAATTTCGTAAGGGCGGCGGTGATTCGGTTGATCGAATTTTCATCCATCTGCCGAAGGACGGCCGCGGCGATATCCTCGCCCAATTCGTGCAATACGACTGCGGCCCGATCCGCGCCACTCAGCGGCATCCGTGCTGTGTCTTTGCGATTCTCACTCATCTTCTTCGGCCCAACGTTGCAACAACGTTGCAACACCTGTCAGATTTGCGTTTGCTTGATCGCGCAATTGAGACATGTCTCTCCTAGGCAACGGAACGACAATTGGGCGTGGCGGTAGGACCGGCTTGGCCACTTCATAGCCAAGCGCACTCAAGCGGCGACCTAGAGGGAGCGCTAGTCCAAGCAGGAGCGCCGCAGCGGCCAAAACCTCTAGCAGAGCACGGGATACCGGACCAACAGCTTGCACCCACCCACCCGATGTCTGACCGACTGCCACATTCTGAAATGGCGCCGCCATTACGTTCACACTAACGTTTGGATAAGCAAAGGCGCCGGCGAGAGCGGCTTTGACCTGATCAATAGAAGTCGCACCCAGCGCCGATTTATTTAATACGACAGAAATTGCTATCGAATTTACGACCCAGTGCGGCTTTGTGATATCATTTTCACTCTGGTCTATGACATAGGTTTGATCCAGATTTTTGTCGCTCTCGTGAGGTTGGGTTGAGGGCGTGACTGAGCCGCCGGAGGAGCTGCTCATAGAGCTTGCTGAGGGAGCACTGGAATTTGGCGTTGCCGCCGTCGTCGCGGCAGGCGGTTCATTGGATAAGGCACCGGGAATACCGATAGCCGCACCTTGTTGACCGACTTGGTCAGATTGATGACTGATCTGGTGTGACAGGATTTGTGATGGTCCGTAGGAAATTTGATGAATATGCTCCTGCGTAAAATCTACGTTGGCCGATACATCGGCGCGAAAATTTTCTTCCCCCACCAGCGGGGCCAGCAACTGGGAGATCCGATCAGTGGCGGCGGTTTCAACCTCGGTAACGGTTTTGAATTGCGCAGTGGTGGTGCTCAAGTCGTCGGCCGGGTAGACGACAACGCCGGACGTCGTTTCAACACTCACCTGTTGCGCGGATAAGCCGGGCACAGCGCCAGAAACCAGATTAGCGATCACAGCCCCCTGGGACTCGGCTGCAGCCGCCTCGGCCGTAATTATCACCGAGGCGGTCGGCTTTGGTTGATCGGCAAGGAATGGGGTGTCGGGAGGCAGCGCAACATAGACCTTCGCCGAATGAATTCCAGCCAAAGCTTCGATCGACTGCTCAAGAGACGCTTCCAACGCTCTGGTTGCCATCGTGTTCTGGGCCAACTCCGATGTAGTCATCGGCGCATCTTCTAGCTTGTCCCACCCGGCGTCCTCTTCGCTCTGAGGCACATCCGCCGCGCCAAGCTGGAGCCGCGCGTCGGCCAACTGCGGCGCCGGAACCAAAATGATATTGCCCGCCGCCTGCAGCTGATAGGGAATACCGAGCTTCTGCAATTGCGCAATGACCTTGCCACCATCGGCTGGCGAAAGCCCTTCATATAGAGCGGCGTACGGTGGGCTGGAGAATTCCATGGACATCACGACAGCCAAGGCTACAGCAATGGTGCCGCCTGCCACCCAACCGAGTGTCGGTATCCTTTCAACTTGCGCCCGTCCGAGACGGACATACTCCCGCCAGTCAGGCATTAAAACTGCATATTCATGATCGACTGATAGGCAGAGACCACCTCGTTGCGAACCGCTACGGTCGCATTCCAGGCGACCTCGGCACGATCACTCGAGACAAGCGCTTTCCCGAGCGTTGCGCCAGGGGCACCAACGGCGTAGCCGGCCTCAGCTGTTGCCGCAGCCCCTTGGGCAGCGCTTACACCACGCAGCGCGGTGTCTACCATGTCTAAAAAATTTCCAGCTGAACTCGCCCCCGCGGGCGGCGATGCGGTTCCGCCGCCAGTTGTGTCCAGGGCAGGATACAAAGCACCGACAGTCATCAGCTGAGCTCCATCAATCACGTCTAGTCCACCCCGAATACAACTATAGATAGCGATCAGCACTTACTATAACGATGCCGTATATTATCTGGTTTGTTATATATCAAGCCCCTTATTCCCTACACAGCGAGTAGGGGGGAGAGTGAACGAGTTTTGTGAGGTTTCATAATTGCCGGCTGCATACGAATTATTTTAGCCGCATATTGCAATGCAAATCATTTGCACGCCGGGACAGGTGGCAGTTGGCAGCAAAAACACGCGAAAACCAAGAAAATGCAGTCGAAATGCACATGTTAGAAGGCAAATGATAATAATTTTCAAACGCCAATGATACCGATTACCCATTCAGATAATGTTCAGAACCTTATTGACTTGCAGATAAAAACCCAGGAGAAGCGTTAGCTTACAAAGGAGCAACGTTAGCTTGGTAGTTGTGGGGTAAAAAACCGTGTGACACGGCTAAACTCAGAAACTCTAATTTTTTAGAGTGACAGGCGTGTAATTTCAGTATTTAACCTTAGATTGTAGATTTCGGGGCGCATGCTGGTTGGATTTTTGAATTTCTACGACGGCGTGTTGGGAGTCAGGCAAGAGCGAGCTTCGCTGGTGGCGGACAACATCGCGAACGCCGATACACCCGGGTACAAGGCCGTTGATGTCCCTTTTACAGCGGCTTTAGAGTCGCAGCTTGCTGACCCCTCTGGCGCTCCCGCCTCGCCGGAATATCGCTCAGGAGCGACTGTCGGCCTTGATGGTAATGACGTCTCCCTCGATTCTGAGCGCGTCGAAGCGGCGCAAAACGGCGAGGAAATGATCGGCGCAGCGACGTTTCTGCATCAGTCGACCGCGGACCTGATTACCGCGCTTCGGCCAAACCCGAGTGGCAATTGAAATGAGCGGTTCAGATGTTTTTACAATTGTCGGCAGCGCCTTAGACGCGCAGGACGCGCGCATGAGCGCGATCGCGTCCAACCTCGCCAATGCTGACTCCGTCACGCCGCCAGGCAGCGCCCCCTACCGGGCGCATGAGGTCGTGTTCGAAGCGGCGCCCGTCGATACGGCGGGAAATGACGTGAGCGCCCCCAACAACACCAATGGAGCGGCGTTGCCCGACATGGGGGTGAGTGTTGCCGGAACGGTGCTTAGCAATGCCCCGCCGAAAACGGAGTACGACCCGGGAAGTCCCTATGCCGACGCGCAAGGGAATGTCACCAGCTCCAACGTGTCGCAGGTTGGTCAGATGGTTGACCTGATCGAACTCGTCTAACGCTTACGCTGCTTCGGTGGCGGTGCTGCAGCAGTCCAGCCGTGTGGATCAACAAATGCTCTCCAGCTTCCAGGTCTCCTGATGACAAATCTCGCGATTCAAAATTCGGCAGCGGCGGTGTCCGCCGCCGCGTCCACAACCGCTTTCTCCGGCACCTCAAGCACTTCAAGCGCCTCAACAGCGGGCAACGCCGGCTCGGCGAGCACGCTCACGCAATCTGATTTTCTTCAGCTTCTGACAGCGCAGTTGAAATATCAGACGCCGACATCTCCGGCCGATCCGACACAGCTTGCTTCCGAATTCGCCGCGGTGTCGGAGGTGGACGGCATTAACCAGCTGAATTCGCAGGTCGGCAATATCCAAACCAGCACCACCGCCGCGCAGATGGCACAGGCTTCGGCGCTAGTCGGCAAGCAGGTTGCGGTTTCGGGCAATTCGCTCATCGCCAACGCCAACGGCACGGTCAACGGCGCCTTCAATCTCGCGGGCGCGGCGCAGGATGTGAATGTCACGATCCTCTCCCCCAGCGGCACGGTCGCCGGCACGGTGGATCTTGGCTCGCTGCCCGCAGGACAGCAAAATTTCGCCTGGAGCAACGGCACCGCGGGTACCACCTACACCTACGAGGTCAATGCCGCCGCAGCTTCGGGATCGCCCGTCTCCGTCACGCCCTACAGTGTCTACACCGTTCAGGGCGTCAATATATCTGGCACGTCGCCGACGTTGAATGTTGAGGGCACGTCGACGCCGCTGCCCGTCTCATCCATCCAAACTGTTCTCGGAGGTTCCGCGTCATGAGTTTACAAACGGCTGTTGCGGGGTTGGCCAGCGCGCAAACCGGCCTCAACACAGTGTCCAACGATCTGGCGAACGCGAGCACCACCGCCTTCAAAAGCCAGACCGCGTTGTTCGCCGATGTGTTTCCCTCCGGTGAAAGCAACGTGCCAGGCGATGGTGTTTCGACCTCATCAATTTCATCAGATTTCTCACAAGGCAGCCTAGTCTCCACCGGCAATCCACTGGACGCTGCGATCCAGGGCAACGGCTTCTTCGCGGTCAGCGACAACGGCACGCAGCAATATACTCGCGACGGCTCGTTCCAGCTCAACTCCAGCGGCCAGCTCGTGACCACAACGGGCGCCCAGGTGCTCGGCTACGCGCAGAACGCGAACGGCACGACAGCGGGCACCTTGTCGCCGATCACGATCAATACTGGATCAGTTGCGGGGAACGCAACCACCGCGATCACCCTGCCGCTGAATCTCAATTCCAACGATAAGGTGATCGCCGCCGCCTTCGACCCGACCAACGCGGCGACCTACAACTCGTCGACCTCGGTCGTCGCCTATGACTCGCTCGGCAACGCCAATAACGTTCAGCTCTATTTCACGCAGACCGCCGCGGGAAGCTGGAACGTCTATTCGCAGACCGCCGGACAGGCGACGCAGGCCGCCACGGACGAAGCCGCCGGCAGCACGCCCCTCTCCGCCGCGCAAGGGGATTTCTCGCAGTTGACCACGCTGGCTTTCAATGGCGCGGGTGCGCTTACCGGCGGCAGTCCCGCCGCGACCGGCGCCATCAACTGGGGTAACGGCGCGAACAATTCGAATATCAGCTTCAATTTCACCGGCACCACGCTCGGGAACCAGGACTTCGCGGTCGCCGGCACCACCAACAACGGCTATGCGCCGGGCAGCTACAGCGGCACGACCATCAGCTCAAACGGCACCCTAGTCTCGACCTACACCAATGGCCAGAAGGTGACCGCGGGCACGCTGGGCATCGCCAATTTCATCAACCAGCAGGGGCTGACGCCGATTTCGGGGAATCTGTACGCGCAATCCACGACATCGGGCCAGCCGGTGATCGACACGCCGGGCGTTGGCCAGGCGGGGACGCTCAGCGGCGGCAGTCTCGAGCAGTCCAACGCGTCGACCTCGTCGCTCCTGGTCTCGCTGATCCAGTATCAGCAAGCCTACCAGGCCAATGCGTCGGTGGTGCAGACCGAACAGCAGGACGGCCAGCGCCTGACGCAGATCTAACCATGAATACCGACTCACTCTATACCGGCATGGCCGGGCTGCAGGCGATCGACGCACGGATGCAGGCGGCTTCGTCCAATTTGGCAAACATCCAAACGCCCGGCTACGCCGCCGTGCAGGCGATGGCCGAAGCAGCCCCCTATACCGGCGCCAATGCGCCCGTCGGGGCAGACGCCGTAGCCATGACGCCCAATCCTGACACCCAGCCGGGCCCTCTCAGCCAAACCGGTGATCCGCTCGACGTTGGGGTTGCGGGCAATGCCTGGCTTGAGGTTCAAACCCCGGCTGGCAACGCGCTGACACGTGACGGGAGCTTGCAGATTACCAGTGCTGGCATCCTCGCCGACAGATCGGGCAATCCGGTGCTTAACACAGCCGGCCAGCCGATCAGTGTGCCGACCCTTACCAAGCTTGAAATCGGTACGGACGGGACGATTTCTGGCGTGCCGGCCGGCCAAACGAATACGACGGCGCAGGTTTACGGCCAGATCAATCTGGTGGCCACGCCCGCCGGCACGCTGACCCCACTCGGCGGTTCGTTGCTCGCGGTATCGGCTGGCGCAGCGCTGCAGCCAGCCTCCGACGGCTCCCTGCATCAAGGTTATCTGAACGGCAGCAATGTCGACCCCACCCAGGCAATGATGGAGATGATTGCCGATAGCCGATCGTATCAGCTCCAGACCCAACTCATGAAAACACAGTCGAGCACCGACCAGAATCTCAACACACTGCTGGCCCAGGGGTAATTGAACGATGGATCACGCACTCGATACGATCGCTACCGGTCTCGAAGCCAGCCAGACGATGATGGACACGATCGCCAACAATCTGTCGAACGTGAACACCACCGGTTTTAAGTCCGAAACTCCAGAATTCCAGACCTTACTGTACCAAGACGGCACGCAGCCGGGGGCCAATTCCACCGGACAGACCGTCTATCCCTCCGGGCTTGAGCTTGGCACCGGTGTCAAGGTCAACTCGATCAAGGAGGTGCTGACTCAGGGCACGCTGACCAGCACCGGCAACCCGCTAGACCTGGCGATCAACGGCAACGGCTATTTCCAGATTTTGCAGCCCAACGGCCAGACCGCCTATACGCGCGACGGCTCCTTCCAGCTCAACCAGAACGGTCAGCTCGTCAATTCGAGCGGCTATCAGGTATTGCCGAATGTGACGATCCCGTCGAATGCGACGAGCGTCACAATCGGGACGGATGGCACGGTTTCGGTGACGGTCCCAGGCTCGCAGCAGGCAACCCAGGTTGGGCAAATCCAGCTCGCGAGTTTTGTCAACCCGCAAGGATTGCAGCCGCTTGGTGGAAACCTCTACGCCAACACGACAGCGAGCGGCAACGCGATCGTCGGCGCGCCGCAGACCAACGGGCTCGGCTCGGTCAACCAGAACTACCTCGAGGCGTCGAACGTCGATGTGGTTCAGGCGATGGTGAACATGATTTCGGCGGAGCGCGCCTACCAGCTCGGCACGCAGGCCGCGTCAGCGGTCGACAACCAGCTCAACTACCTCGCCCAGGCAGCCTCCGGCGCATGATGCCGGGGCGGCGCCTCAAGCGAATTGTCAATATCGTCTCGACCATCGCGTCATTGGGCGCGCTGCTCGGCGCGTGTGCGCTCGCTGGTTGCACTGCGACCGCGCCAGGCCCGACCGCCATCGTCAAACCGACTGATTTTCCGGTGCAGGTCGCGCAGCAGCCCGCAGCCACGGATGGCTCGGTCTTTCCCGCTTCCACGTCCGGCTCGCTCTATGAGCCCAGACGGGACTGGCGGGTAGGCGACCTCGTCACCATCAACATCGTGACAAGCACGACCGCGGCAAACACCGACAACGATTCGCTGACACGCAAAGGCAAGCTGAACAGCGCGATGACCAACTTCCTGGGGGTTCCTCCGATCTGGGGCAACTATGCCGGGTCCCCTTTCTCCCCCTCCATCGCGGCAACCAGCGATCAGGAATACGCCGGCGCCGGTTCGGCCGCGGCGTCGAACAACATCTCCGGCCAAGTCGAAGCGGTGATCACGCGGGTCGACGCCAACGGAACGCTGGCGCTCTCCGGACGCACCAATGTCAACGTCAATGGCAACGTCACCAGCGTCGTGGTCACCGGCTATGCGAGCCCGGATGATATCACGGCCAACACCACCATCAGTTCTAACAACGTCGCCGACATGAATGTTCAGTATGTCGGCAACGGCCCCATCAACGACGCGCATCAGGTGCCATGGCTGCAACAAATCCTTTCAAAAGTCTGGCCGTTTTAGGCCTGACGGCGCAACTCCTTGCGCTGCCCAGCCTTGCCCTCGCCGCGGACACAACAACGATCGAGCAACTGGTGACGGTCGCGGGCGCGCCGTCCAACCAGCTCTACGGCTATGGGCTCGTGGTCGGCCTGGCGGGAACGGGGGATCAGACCACCGAAGTGCCCTACACCCAGCAGGCCATCCTCAACATGCTGCGCAATATGGGCATTGCCTTGCCCAATGTGAGCTTCATGCAGCCGGAGGATGTCGCCTCGGTGATGGTGACCGCCGAGGTTCCCGCCTTTGCCCATGCCGGGCAGCATATCGATGTCACGGTTTCAGCGGCCGGCAACGCCACCTCGCTCGCCGGCGGCGTGCTGCTGCCGACCACTTTGCGCGGCGGCAACGGGCAGGTCTATGCGCAGGCGCAGGGACCACTGCTGGTGAGCGGGTTTGCCAGCGCTGCAGGTGGCAGCTCCACCAGCGTCAATGTGCCAACCGTGGGCTCGCTGCCGGGCGGGGCGATCGTCGCCACCACGATCCCGGCCAGTTTCGCGCAAGGCGGCGCCAGCGCGCTTCTGTGAACAATCCGAGTTTTGAAACCGCGCAACAAATTGCCAACACTATCGTGGCGGCTTACGGTCCCGGCACCGCGACGGCGGTCTCCCCCGGGGAAGTTGATTTGCAGAATTACGGATCGAGCCCGATGCAGTTCATGGCTGGCGTCCTGGCACTGCCGATTACGCCGGCTGATCAGGCGCCCACGATCGTCGTAGATGCGCAGAGCGGAACGATCGTAATGAATGGCGGCGTGACGCTCGGCCCTGCGGTGGTCTCACACGGCGATCTTACGGTGAATATCCAAACCCAGAATGCTGTCAGCCAGCCTGCGCCGTACAGCTATGGAACGACGGCGGGCGTGCAAAACACCGTGGTGAATGCGCATGAGGACAAAGCGCATGTGGTGGCCCTGCCCCGCGCGGCGACCCTTGCCGATGTGGCCCGGGCGCTCAATGCGGTTGGCGCGTCACCTTCCGATCTAGTCGCGATCATCGAGGCGCTGAAACAGGCCGGCGCGATCAATGGCACGATCAAGGTGATCTGATGACAATCATTTCACCCACCTCTTCCGGTCAATCCGCCGTCTCACCAAGCAGCGGCGCGTCACAGCCCACATTGGCCGTAACGGTCAAGCATCTGGCCGGCATGTTGTGGGACGAGATGCTCTCGGAGTTGAATGAGAACGGATTTGATTCGGGCGCGCTCGGCACCGGCGGTGATGGGTTCCAGAGCATGTTCCTCTGGAACATCGCGCAGAATGATTTCGGCAAATACGACAGCCAACTCACCGCGGCGACCATCAACCAGATCGGTGGCCGTGCCGCGACAGCGCCGGCAACCGCGGCGGCTGTTTTGCCGCCCGCGGTTGCCCCTTTGGCCGCCCCCCCTGCAACGACGCCTAGCACGTCCGCCAGCACGGCTCCCGCTGACATTGCGAATACCGGCAACGCTGGACAAGGCGCTACGTTGCTCGAACAGGCGACGAATTTTGCCCGCACCGTGTGGCCGGAGATCACATCTGCGGCGCAACAGCTCGGCGTGCCCGCCGTGGCTTTGCTCGCGCAGAGCGCATTGGAGACCGGTTGGGGCACCGCGGCGGCCGGGAATAATCTCTTCGGCATCAAGGCGGTCGATGGCGAAGCCAGCACCAACCGGCCGACGCAAGAGGTCGTCGACGGCGTGCTGACACCGCAAATGGCGTCCTTCCGCGACTATGCCTCGGCCGCAGCAAGCATCTCCGATTACGTCGGCCAGATCCAGTCCGGTTTTCAGAACGTGGTCGGCCAAAATACGGTCGGCGGCTTCGCCCAGGCGCTGCAGGCCGGCGGTTACGCCACCGACACAAATTATGCCACCAAAATCATCAGCATTTCGCAATCTCCCATGATGGAGCGGGTGCTGGCAGCCATTGGCGGGCAGAACTCAAACGCGACATCGAATCAGTAGATTTAACAAGAAGAGGTTAGGACATGAGCGGGCTGACGGGTGCTATGAATACGGCCTTAACCGGGCTGCAAGCCTTCGAGGCCGGTATTGGCACCGTCTCGGAAAATCTGACCAACCAGACGGTGCCAGGCTATGCCGTTGAAAATGTCAATATTTCGACCGCCCAGGACCGGTGCGGGCCAGCCGGGTAGCGGCGTGCAGGCCCCGCAGATTTCCCGCGCCGCGGATGGGTTTGCCGCAGGGGTGCTGCGCATGGCGAATAGCGCGGCGCAGGCGGCAAGCGTGCAGTCGTCTACGCTGACCGACATTTCAAATGCTTTGCAAAACAACGGCGACATTCAATCCTCGAGCAATCAATTCTTTCAGGATATCAGCACCCTCGCCGCGCATCCCACGAGCGCGGGGGCGCAGCAGACCGTGCTCTCCGATGCCCAGACCGTCGCGGGTGCGTTCCAGAATGCTGCAGGCTCAATTACCAGCTCCATGACCGGGGCAACCAGCGCGCTGCAAGCAGGGGGTCAGCTCCGGCCAACAATCTGCTCGGTCAGCTTGCCGGCGATCAACAAGGGGCTCCAGAACAGCCCCAAATGAGCCTAGTCTTGCTCGATCAACAGGAGGCTGCCCTTAACTCATTGTCGCAGCTGTTGCCGGTCAACGTCATCCCTCAGGAAGGCGGACAGGTTTTGCTCGCCACCGGCGGCGCCGTCCTGCTCGACCAGAGCGGCGCGCAAACCGCTCAGCCTGAGCGGCGGCACGACGTCAACGCCGCCGTCGCTGACTGCGGGGACCTCGAATCCCCGTCACGCTGGCGCAGCAGCGACGGGACGCATCGGCGCCAATCTGCAGGACATGGCAGGCGGGCAGCCAAGCCATGCAGGGCCTTAACAGCCCTGGCCACCATCGTCGCCGGCACCGTCAATACCGCGCAGGCCGAGGGGCTGACCCCAGCCGGCGCGCCGGGCGGACGCGCTCTTCTCGGTTCCCGCGCCTAGCGTGACCGCCGGTAGCGGCAACACGGGCACCGCAACACTGACCGCTCAGGTGACCACCCCCAGCCAATTGCCGACCGATGGCGGCCCTTTCCTGCTCAGCAACACCGCATCCGGCTGGACCGCGACCGACCAGGCGACCAACTCGGCCTATCCGGTCACGCCCGGCACCACGACCGGCACCCCTCCGGCAACCACGCTCGCCTTCGCCGGGCCTCACCGCGACGATCACCTCCGGCGCGCCGGCGGTCGGCGACCAGTTCGTCGTCAATCCGGCGCCGGGTGCGGCGGCCAGCATCAGCGTTGCGGCCACTAATCCGGAACCAGATCGCCGCGGCCGACCCCTATGTCGCGACCCCGGGCCACTGTCAAAGCGAGGGCTCGATTCCGATGACCACCAACGCTGGCAAGATTGTCATCGGTACGGATAATGTTACCGATACACCAACTGCAACGGCCGCACAGACAAACGGAGCTGCTGTCGTTCCGGCGAGCTATTCCGGCCAATCACTGCATTTGACCTTCACCTCCTGCACTGGCTTTACCACGCCCGACGGTTTCAGCGTCGAAACCGCCGGCCCGCACCGCGTGCATGGGCTTGGTACGACTGCCGTAAGCGGACAATTTCGACCAACGGAGTGGCAGTGTGGCGATCGCCTATCCAGCCGGCGGCGCGGCCTCCGGCCAATATTGGCAGCTCCCCCTTTCCGGCACGCCGGCCACGGACGATGTCATCACGATCCAGCCCGGCGGCAGCAGCAGCGGCAGCAACGCGGCCCGCATGGCGGCACTCTGGACCGCGCCGGACACCTCCACCGCCGGAACGCTGCAGCAGTCGATTGTCGGCTTTGCCACGCATCGCTTGGGGCTAATGCGCAACAGGCGCAGCAGACTCGCGACGTCAGCCGCGAGCCAGGTGACATCCGCGACCACCAATCTGCAAAGCGATCAGCGGCGTCTCGTCTGACCAGCAGGCGGTCGTGTTGACAAATTATCCCAGGCCTATCAGGCGGCGGCGCAGGTGATCTCCACGGCGCATTCGATGTTTGAATCGCTCTTGCAGGCGGTGTGACCGATTGGCGCGCACGGCGATAATTTGATAATGCACGACTTGCCGCAAGAAAGACCATGATCGATGAAAGTCTGGGGTCAAAATTGACATTGGCTGGTGTCGTGGTCGTCGCCGTCGCGGCGGGCGTCGGCGGCACGCTTGGGGTGCTGCGGATTCTGCCGCATGGCAGCCCGGGCGCGCCGGCATCCGCGAACAAGATCGCGGCCGCGGCCTCAAGACAAATCTATTTCGCCGATCTTTCCGATATCACGGTCAGCATTCCTCCGCAGGCAGGTGCACCGGCAACGTCGTATGTCGAATTTGGCATACAGTTTTCGACGTATGACCCCAGACCGCGGTCACCCGCTTCGCCGCACTGGAGCCCGATTATCAAGGCCGAAATCATCAACCTATTGATGAGCAAAACCAGCACCGCCTTGCAGGATCAAAACGTGAGATCCGACCTGATCCAGAATTGCCTCAACATTTCGAACGACGTGCTGGTGAAAAATGGGGCCGCCGCTGCGCCTCCGCCATTTAATGCCGCCTACATCACCAATCTTGTCATTCAAAACTGAGAATGACTTCCGACCTAGGCGGCGCGACCATCATCTCCGCCGCAGTTTCGCTTATTGTCATTCTCGGCATGCTCATGGGCGCGGCGCTGCTCGCGCGCAAGCTGCGCGATGGGCGTTGGGGCCGGCGCGCCTCTGGCCAAAGCCAGATCAACATCATAGCCTCGCGATCCCTGGGCGCGCAATCTTCCCTGTTGATCGTCGAGGCGGAGGGCCAGCGCTTTCTTGTCGGCGCGGGACGCGCCGGCCTGACCGCGATCGGTTCGCTTGGGAGCCGGGAATAGCGAAAGCCGGGATTTCGTGGCTGCCATCGTCGAAGTCGAACAAGACATGCGGTGTTCTTAGGTAGCACGGCCATGAAAAACGCTCGTCTTCATCGGATGGAGCCTACTGCTGAGTTCTTGGTGGTTTTGCCCCGATTGCCGCTCAGGCGACGCCCGCTGACGGGCTGACATTGTTGAGCGCGACCCCCGCACAAGGGCGGCACTGCCTATTCGCTCAACGTCCAGACGCTCCTGGTCATCACCGGCCTCGCCTTTCTGCCAGGCATTTTGCTGCTGATGACCGCTTTCACCCGGATCATCATCGTCTTGTCGGTATTGCGCCAGGCCCTTGGCTTGCAGACAACCCCGCCGAACATGATCCTGGCTGCGCTCGCTCTGGCGCTCACGATCTTCGTCATGCGCGGCGTGATCCAGCAGGAGCAGGATAATGCGTTGCAGCCTTATCTTGCCGGCGAGATCAGCTTTCAACGAGGCGCTGCAAAAAGCCGAGCCGCCGATCCAGAATTTTATGCTGGCGCAAACGCGCGAGCAGCCATTGCATCTTTTTGTGGATCTCAGCGGCGGCCATTACGCCACGCCGCGAGGATGTCCCGCTGACCGTGCTGGTCCCCGCCTTTGCCACCTCCGAGCTTGAAACGGCGTTCCAGATCAGCTTTCTCATCTATATTCCATTCGTGCTGATCGATCTCGCTGTCGCCTCGGTGCTGATGTCGCTCGGCATGATCATGGTTTCACCGACCCTGATCTCCCTGCCGCTGAAACTTCTGATGTTCGTGTCAATTCACGGCTGGGTTCTGGTCCTGGGGACTGTCGCCAACAGTTTTGCCGCCTCTTCCGGATAGTGACCAGCGTGCCGCTTTACATAAAACTGCTGCATGCCGCCCTGGCAACCGAGCTTTCGGCAATCACGCCGGCCATTACGATTCTGCTCGTGGTCGGGTTGGCGACGGCGTTCGTTCAGGCGGTGTTCCAGATCGAGGATACGGCCTTCAGCCTGCTGCCAAAAACCATCGCGATGATCGCCATCGCGCTGTTCGGCGGCTTTGGCATGCTGCGTGGCTTCGAGGCTCTGGCCACGCTCTGGATCGGCAATGCGGATACGATCGTGCGCCAATCATGGTCCTGACAGCAGGGCCAGGTTCTCACCTGGCTCGGCCATTTTCTCTGGCCGTTTTTGCGCATCACTGGTTTGTTCATCACCGCGCCGCTCTACGGCTCAACCATGATTCCAGGTCAGGTAAAAGCCCTGATGGCGGCGGCATTCGCGGCCGCGCTCGCCTTCTGGCTGCCAAATCTGCCGCCGTATCCGGGAGATCCAGCCGCGGCGATTTTGCAGGGACTCATCCAGATCAGCTTCGGCGCCGTGCTCGGCCTGGCCATGCAGATCATCGTCACCGCAGTCGCTTGCGCGGGTGAAATCGTGGGCCTGTCCATCGGTCTCGGCTTTGCGGAATTGCAGTTCCGGGAAGCCGGGGCGGCGACGCCGGTCCTCTATGACCTCATGCTTTGGGTCGGGCTGATGGGCTACATCGCCGCCGGCGGACCGGTCTGGCTGTTCGCGGCGATTGTCCATTCATTCCAGTCCGGTGTCACGGTGAGCAACCTCTCCGCTTGGAACGATCTCTCCGCGCTGGGGGGCACAATCATCGTCACTGCGGTGTGGCTAGCCATGCCGGTGATGGCGGTGTCACTTAGCATCAACATTACCGTGGGACTTATGACGGTATTTGCGCCGCAAATGAATCTTCTCACCATCGGCTTTCCCTTTAGCTTATTCTTGTGGGTTTGTGGATTTTTGCCGGTTCGCTTGGTTGTGTGGCCTATGATTTCCGCCATTTATTCGCGAGTGCCATGCGAAGCATCTTCTTGATGCGCAGTCATGGCTGACGAGGGCGACAGCCAGGATAAACGCCACGCGCCGACTGAGCGACGACTGCGTCAGGCGGCGGAACAAGGGGACGTTCATCGATCGGCTGATCTACCAAAAGCCGCATCAGTTGTTCTGGTCACAACGCTTGGGCTCGGCGCCGCGGCGGGTATGGGCTATCGCCTGGAGGATTTTGTCGCTAGCTGCCTGAGTCAGGCAGGCGATGGGCAAACCGCTATAGCCATGAGTTGGACCGAGAGTCTCATAGCAGAGATTGCGCCTTTACTAATACTAATTGCCACCCTATCTTTCGGCGTGAGCTTCCTCTCTGGTGGTTGGGTACTCAGTTTACAACAACTAAAGCCAGATCTATCAAAATTTTCTCCTGCAGCCGGTATTGGGCATCTATTTTCCCGGTCCGGCCTCATGGAAATCTTAAAGTCCATTCTGAAATTCATTGTGATCGGTGGCGTTGCGGCGACCATGATTTTTTCATGCGCGCCGAATTTCACAGCTCTCGCTGGAGCAAGGTATCCAAGTGGTGGGCTGATAGTCGCACTCTGCCTGCGAATTCTAGTTGCAATCTGTGTTACTATTGTAGCTTTGGCTGGTGCAGACGTCGGTCTGCAATACTGGCTGCACCGGCAAAAGCTTCGCATGACGGACGCCGAAATGCGCAATGAGATGAAGGAGGCGGTTGGCAACCCGCAGGTTCGCCAGCGGCAACGCGCGATCGCCAGGCGTCTGGCGCGCTCCGGCAGATGCGCCGCATTCCGGAAGCCTCAGTTGTCGTAACGAACCCTACCCATTTTGCTGTTGCCATTCGTTATCGCCGCGGCGCCGACACCGCGCCAATTCTGCTCGCAAAAGGTGTCGGGCTACTGGCTGCGGAGATCGTCAGCAGGGCACAGCGGCTTCGGCATTCCCGTGGTGGAAGCACCGCCGCTCGCCCGAGCAGTATACCGCCATGTGGAGCCCGGAGACCACGTTCCAGTCGCCTTGTATCGAGCTTGCGCCGAAGTTCTTGCTTATGTCTGGAAGATGCAGCACTGGCGTTCAACCGGCGGCAAAAAGCCGACACCTCCGACACAACAGAGCCTGAATATCTCGCCGGATGAAACCCTCCATTGAGCCACTTTAAGGGCAGCCCCCTCCCTTCAGGGAGGGGGCTGCGTCTTTCTTGCTTCTTCTCTTTCGATCTGGCGATCGCTGCTGTTCGTAAGCGATGCTCTGTGGTCCTCTGCAGTTGTCTTTGACTTTTGGCTGACATCCTCCCCGCCCTGAAGGGCGGGGGTTCCAGTGGACTTTCGCATTTAAGCTGCCCACCGGGTGGTTCCTGCTTCGCCGGGCCGCTTAGTGCGGTGCCCCTCCACAGGCTTCAACGCGCTGTCCGCGCGCCGTAGGATATTCAAAGCGGCGTTGCTGTCTGCGTTCGCCTCATGGCCGCAGCCGATACAGACGAACCGCGCTTGTCCCTGCCGTGATTCGGCATCTACAACCGCTCAGATTTGGCCCCGAATTTAAGTCGTTTGAGCTTCAACAGCAGGTGTTGCAGCCGCTCATTCTGCTCGGCTAGCGCATCACGTTCCGCCACAACATTGTCGCGCTCGGACCACGCGGCCAGCAACAGCGCCTGCAATAGAGCTGGATCTTCGGGAAGCGCGTTGATCTGGTCGCCGTCGGCCCGCATTTCACCGCAATTCTCAGCCAGCTTGAGTCGGTCTGGGAATCCTTGGTGTTGATAAAATTCGTGTCCAATCCAGGCCATCGAACAATGCAGCGTATTCCACCGAGGTCAGCTTCATCACACCATCCACGATGGGTGGCCAGCGAAAAGCGCCGTGCTGAAGCTGCTTCCAGATCAGCACCAGGCCGCCGCCATCCCAAAGCAAGATTTTCACTCTGTCCGATCTTTTGGCCCGGAATACGATCAACGCCCCATCGAACGGATCCTGGCCAAGGCTGGCAGCCGCAAGGGCGGCCAAGCTATGCGCGCCGCGGCGAAAATCTACCGGGCGCGTCGCCAGCATAATCCGCACACCGGCAGGGATCGTGATCAAGCGCCTGCCGCCCGCACGGCGCGCAGCACCGCGGTGAGAGGTGGCTGGCCAAATTCGAACACCGCGATAAGTGGAATTTCTGCCTGACAGCGGCAATTATGCCGCAGATCAGGAGAGACGATGACGAAGCGTACGCGCCGTAACCACGCCCCGGCCTTCAAGGCCAAAGTGGCCTTGGCCGCCTTGAAGGGCGAGAAGACACTGGCCGAATTGGCGCAGCTTTATGACGTTCACCCGAACCAGATCACCGCCTGGAAGGCGCAACTGGCGGAAGGTGCCGCCGGGCTTTTTGGCGGGGCGCCGACGGCGGAAGCGGCGCCAGGCGTGGATTTGAAGGCGCTGCACGCGAAGATCGGCGAGCTGACGCTTGAGAATGATTTTTTGTCCGGTGCGCTCAGCAAAGCCGGGCTGCTGAGCGCAAAGCGATGATCGACCGTGGGCATGAATTGCCGCTGTCGCGGCAGGCGGCGTTACTGCGGCTGGGCCGGAGCAGCCTGTATTACGCGCCCCGGCCGGTGCCGGCGGGGGAGCTTGCGGTGATGCGCCGGATCGACGAGCTGCACCTGAACTACCCGTTCGCCGGCAGCCGGATGCTGCGCGATCTTTTGCGCGCCGAGGATATCGTCATCGGCCGCGAGAAGGTCGCCACATTGATGCGGCGCATGGGGGTCGAGGCGGTGTATCGCCGGCCGAACACGTCAAAACCCGCTCCAGGCCACAAGATTTACCCCTATCTGTTGCGCGGCAAGTTGATCGACCGGCCGAACCAGGTCTGGGCGATGGACATCACCTACATTCCGATGGCGCGCGGTTTTGTGTATCTGGCGGCGGTGGTGGACTGGTTCAGCCGGCGGGTATTGGCCTGGAAATTATCGATCACGCTGGAGGTGGAATTCTGCATCGAGGCGGTTGAGGAAGCGCTCGCCCGGTACGGCCGGCCGGAGATTTTCAACACCGATCAGGGGAGCCAGTTTACCAGTGGCCCGTTCACAGGGCTGCTGCTGGAGAACAAGATCGCGATCAGCATGGACGGCAAGGCGGCCTGGCGCGACAACGTGTTCGTCGAGCGGCTCTGGCGCTCGGTGAAATATGAGGAGGTGTATCTGCACGCCTATGCCAGCGTCGCCGAGGCCCGCGCCGGGCTCGGCCGGTATTTGAATTTCTACAATGGGCGGCGCCCGCATTCGAGCCTTGGCGCCCGTACGCCCGATCACGGCCTACTTCACCCAGCCCCCGCTGCTTGCGGCCGCCTGAAAAATTTCGCCGCCGGTATCTGGGCCTCGCTCCAGTCGGGCTACGCCCTCCTTGCGCAAGGTCCAGATACCGGCATACTACACACCAACCCGGCAGAGCTTCCACTTATAGAAAGCGAAACGGTGTTCAGACAAACCCGGCCACCTCTCTATCTCCGGCGTCCACGCCGTCAGCTTCGCCGCCGGCGGTTGTTCCGCCACCGGAGGGGCTTCGATGATGGGCACAAATGCAGGCCCAATTTCTGCCAGCTCGGCGGAATGTCCTTGAAGGGCCGCGCGCCGCCAGGCAAATACCTGCTGCGGGCAAATCTGCCACCGCCGCGCAATCTGCGAGACCACAGCACCCGGCACCATCGCCTCCGCCACGATCGGCGCCTTTGCCTCATCCGACCACTGCCGCCGCCGGCCAGGTCCCGTTAAAACCTCAGCCCGCCGATAGCCGCCCTTAGCGTCGTCATTAACGTCATCCATAATGTCAGCCCGAAGCCTTCTGTTGCCTCAAAACCGACAATCACAAACCAGTTCAGACGGGAAGAATGGTCACGCAACACCGCTTACGCTGTTCGACATATCGCTTGATTACATCGAGCCGGGCGCCGCCACAGCTTACGACGCAGCAGCTTGGCGACCAGAAATGGTCGCCCCACAGGCGATCGGTGATCTCCGGGAATTTCTGCTTGAAATCATGCGGCGATATCTTCGCCCTGTTCGCCTGCTCGGGCAAGTGCCGTCACGCGGATACTAAACTGGTCCGGGGTAATCGCAACGACCTCCCCATAAGCGATGCGTTGACCATTGGCAAAAATTGCAAGGGGTTCGTCCACCAGTTGGTTAAGCACGATCACCTGCCCCTGCCGTAATTGACACAACTCCTTGACGGAAATATTGGTCCGACCAAGTTCCACGGTTAGGAGCACCGGCACTCTCTCCACTATACCTTTACCCGAAATGGCTTGTGCGGTTTGTGGCGTGCCAAATATTTGGTCCAACTCGGTGCGCCCGTTCTCAAGCAGCTTTGGGGTCTGGCCCTTTGGAGTCGCAACAGATGGGTTTTCTTCCTTGCCGCTTATTGAGGTGGGTCGGCAACAGACATACCCATCAATTTGACCGAAATCAGCATGAAAGAGATCGACGCCTCCAGCGATGCCGATTGCTTCCGCCAAAAGCCGACATGGCAGAACCTGCCCCGGTGACATCGTCTGGAATAATCCAATCGAGACCCATTTACGCACAACTTCGATTCGCAACTCAACGGGAGTCATGTCAGCTAAATTGTCTAATACGCTTATCCAACGTGGATCTGACGCGTGCGGGCCGATCAATCCCGCCTGCAAGTTGAGCTTGGATTCTAGCGGCTCGAAGCTTGTATAGGGAACGATTAGCTTAATAGAACCAATACCTAGATCAGACGCGAATATCCCTGAGGTGGAAATCATCCAATCCTGCCCATCCGCGATGCCGATCAGGCTTGCCGCTGTCTCGTACTGTTCCACTTTCAGTTTGAGTGGAGTGAGGTTGCCGAGGACTTCAGAAAGCGCCGCCAAAGTAAGATCGATCATCTGTTTACCGATCCGCTTCTCCATGGCGGACAACTGATTACGCACAAAGGTACTGCCGCTTGTCGCGCCGCACATCCCATCGACCACTGCGCCGATCAGGTCGCCTTCGATGGCAACGATCATACGCCCGCGCAATGGGGTAAGTTCCGTAATCCCTACTAGCATCACGTCGGGCAGCGCAGATAATGCAGCGTTGTGGCTGATCACCCCACTAACACAGCTAAGAAGTTCAACGCTGTGCCGCATGCGTTGAAACAGTGAGAAAGCGATGTTACGCATTATTCGCTCTGACTGCCCTTCCATAAGCAGCGAACGGAGCTGGGGTGTAAGCGATGAAGCGAGGAGATCAAGCGGTGTTGCATCTTGGACCGCATCAAGCATAAGCAGCGAGCCTCATCGAACTGGATGTGGGTAAATGGGGTATCTGTTGCGCTTTGCCTAGCCGGGTCACGCAAATCGCGCAACCTATCAGGTCATCCGTGTTATCCACAGTGATAAGTTTTGTATTTTGCCTGAGGTTCAGTCTAGTCATCGGCTAAGGTTAAGACCCGGGATAACAAAGCCGCTATCATTTACTGTTATTCCGCTGACTGTGGGGCAATACAAAAAGACCGTTAAACCATTGACGATGAATTATTAATATATCATGCTAATGGCAATGCAAGCGGATTTGACGATTTGGTGTCAGCGCATTCGACGGGGTTGCCTTCGAATCGGAGCCTTCGCGCCTTCAGATATTCCGGGCGCCACCGAACTTTGGAACCATCGGCCAAATGGAAGTCTAAGCGATGCCTGTAATCCTGATACTTGATAACTCGGCGACGATGGTTATGATGTTGGCCCAAACCCTGAAAGCTGCGGGCTACGAAGTCGTAACGGGGGCCAATGGCAAAGAGGGCGTTGATCTGCTTACCAACGGCCTCAAACCCACCGTCATTCTAACCGATCTGAACATGCCCGAGATGGATGGTATCGCGTTCATCAAAGAGGCACGTCGAGGCGCGGCGACGCGGTTCACGCCGATCATTGTGCTGAGTGCGGAATCCGACGGGCGGAAACGTGACGAGGCTCGCACGGCTGGTGCTTCTGGATGGCTCACCAAGCCCCCACAGCCTAACCAACTGCTGTATGTTGTGAAGCAGCTCGTGCCTTCCGGGTAAGGAACCCGGCCGGAGACGGGCTATGTCTATACCTCTCCAAAATAGGGAGGTCTTTGAGCAGAGGCTGCAGCTACGGCACTTGGTGTGTTGATATCAAGACACTACAACATTGGGAGGCTTAGGGCTTGTTACGGAGCCTCTGGTTAGCCTGATTTCCTTGGGGCCTTATTACCTGATTAACAGCCAAGACGGATTGCCACCTGTCACCTTCAGCAAAGCAACCATGTCGACTCCGTTATATTTTTCTTGTTCAAGCCCCCAGTGGCAATGGCTCACGCCCTCCCCACCAGCATGGGCTAAAGCCACATTTTCAGGTTAATGCCTTAAGTTTTTAGTCCCCGACCGTGGCAACCGCCTCTCGGCGGGCGATCTTTGCGGACTGCTTAGCCTTCATAGCGGCAATTTCTTTTGCTGCCCGGATGAGTCCGATCAAGACATTTGCGTCAATCTCAACCACCTCGCCGTAACGCTCCTCTTCCCGAATCGCTTCCATCGCCTCTGTGCGTTCCTTCAATGCAACCGGCACTCGGGCGATCGCAGCCTCCACCTGCGCAAACACCGCATCGACTGTCTTACGTGGTACTGCGGGGCCACGGACCACGGATCTAGTGACCCGCTGCCGACCTTCTCGTCTGGCAGCCTCAAGGGTCTGTGACAAAACTGCACCGGCATTCTCGCCATGTGCACGGACGGCCTCAATCGCGACATCCGCCGAAACAAGTCCATCACGAACCAGAGCATGGACGTCGCTGTTCGCCGTGGCAAGTGTCAGAAGCTGTTCAACACGACCAACAGTCTTGTTCTGCGACATGGCAATGTCCGCGGGATCAAAGCCCATCCGCAGCAGACGCAAGTATCCTCGCGCGATTTCCAAGGTCTCGAGCTTCAACCCCTGCTCTGACCTCAACATTACTTCGACGCGCTCGGCATCGTTTCCACGGAATGGGATGACATTGACGAACGGAATCTTCGCGCCACGCTCAATCGCGAGTCGCACGCCGCGACGCCGACAATGCCCCTCCACCGGTACAATCCGTCCGTCGTCCATCGTTCTGACGATCAGCGGAGGAACATAGCGACCGTTAGTGTAGGAATTGCAGAAGGACTCAATATGAGCGATCACTTTTGGGTCGTTGTAGTCGCGCAGGTTAAAACCTTCTTCCTCTTCAAGAAGGAGCGGATCAACCTGATATAGATATGATTTCTTATTTCCCTGACCGTACGGGTCAGCGGTAAAGGCCTTCAGTGGAGTGACAACGAACGCCATTCAACATACCATTAGATTTTCGTTCATGCCAGCTTGCCGTTAACGCCAGCTAAGGTCACGTATTCGCATGGGTTACCGTGCATTGCAAGCCACCTACAGTAGAACCTTTCGTCCCAGTCGCCCAGGAAGCCCTTAGGGGTCCTGACATCCTCCCCGCCCTGAAGGGCGGGGGTTCCAGTGGACTTTCGCATTTAAGCTGCCCACCGGGTGGTTCCTGCTTCGCCGGGCCGCTTAGGGCTTGTTGCTAAATTATCGCTTCGGATTGCGGTTTGATGGTGTAGTTCCACTCGCCGTGGAAATCGTGGCGATGGAGGTTGAGGGCGTCCATCTCAGCATCGGCGACTTTGACGCCCTTGGGATAGGAATTGGTGTCGATTTCACTGCGGACCGTCAGGCCGGCGTTGGTGGTGGTGGCGGCGATGAGCTGGACGATGGTCTGGTAGCTGATCAGTGGCCGACCGCGCCAGTTTTGAGTGATGAACGAGAATAGCCGGTGTTCGATCTTGTTCCACTTGCTGGTTCCAGGCGGCAGATGACAGACGGTGATTTCGAGACCGAGCTCGTTGACGAGAGCCTGAAGTTCAAGCTTCCACAAGCGCACGCGTGATCCATTACTGCCGCCGCCATCTGCCGTGATCACCAGCCGCGTGGCTTTACGATAACGCTTACGTCCCATGGTCTGCCACCAACGGCGGATCGAATTGACGGCGAAACTTGCAGTATCATGGTCGATGCCGACGCTGACCCATCCAGTGTTGTCGGCGATGTCATAGACGCCATAGGGTGCTGCCCGGCCGAGGTCAGGGATGAGGAAGTCATGCACCCTGACTTTTTCCGGATCACCCTTGGGACGATACTCCCGGCCGTTGTTCTTGAAGTCGCCAACAAGTTCTTTCTTCTTTGTGTCGACCGAAATGGCGGGTTGATCGGCCGCCAACGCCGCCTTCACCTGATCGTTGATGTAGTTGAACTGAGCGTCGCGGTCGGGGTGGCTGTCTCCCCCAAGGGCCACGCCTTCATCGACCGGGCACTGTATCGCCAAGGACTTGCCCGCAGCAGCCTGGCAACGCCTGTCTGCGGGCCTGGGCACCAAGGGAGAGCGGTTCTATGACTGGGCCTATTGCCCGTTGGCCGATCTTAACGCCGATGAATTCGACGCCCCCATTCCGGGCCTGTGGACGCGCGGCCTGCTGGTCCGGCGCAGTGTGACCGATGGCGAATGCGCCTATTTCACCACCTGGTGCCCGCATGGCACGTCGCTCGACACTCTGGTCCGCGTCGAAGGAACCCGTTGGCGGATCGAGGAAGGTTTCGAGACAGCCAAGAACGAACTCGGCCTCGACCACAATGAAACACGCTCCTGGCATGGCTGGCATCGCCATGTCTCGCTCGTCATGCTCGCCTACGCCATGATGGCGGCTGTCCGCTATCGCGCCAACACCATCACACCGAAAAAAACGAAGCCCAGGACAGCAAAGAACTCATCCGATGGTCCGTCCAGGAAATCCGGCGGCTTGCCCTGAAGCTCGCTCAGCGCAAATTGCCCGTCGCGCGCATCCTTGAGTGGTCAACATTCAGACGGGCGCATCAAGCCGCAGCCAGACGCGCCCATCTTAAAAAGATGCAACTGTAGTGCTAAATTGAGGCATAGCCAGCGTTGGTGAGGTAGTTTTTGCACTCCTGCGGGGTGAAGGCTGTCAAACGGCACGCAAACGGGACCCCCGATCGGCGTGCAAAAGGGGCTCTGACTTAAACTCGGTGCAGGCACGGTAGAGTTCGCCATCCTGATCGGAGGAGAACTTGGATGCGCCGCACATCGTTTCAGCGGGTTTCACCGGCTGGGCTGGTAATTGATGGGATCGCCCTGGAGGCCGATCGAATTTTGATCACAGCGCATCCGAGCGCGGCTGACGCGGCCTGTCCTGATTGCGGTCTGGCTTCCACGCGCATCCATAGCCGATATGAGCGACGCTTGCTGGACCTGCCGTCGCACGGCCATGCTGTGCACTTGCGTGTTCAGGTTCGCCGGTTCCGATGCGGCAACGTCGTGTGTCCGCGACAGATCTTCGGCGAACCATTGGCCGAAAATGTCGCGCCCAGAGGAGCCCGGCGCACATCCCGGCTTGAGGGCATCGTTCATCATCTCGGAGTTGCCTTGGGCGGCCGCCCTGCTGCCAGTCTTGCCCGGCGACTGATGCTGCCAGTCAGCAGGGACACGCTGCTGCGGGTCGTGCGGCGACGCGCGATGCCCACGGAAACCGGTGTCCGCGTCCTCGGCATCGACGATTTTGCCTGGAAGCGCGGTCAGCGCTACGGCACGCTGCTGTGCGACCTTGAACAGCGCCGAATCATCGACCTGCTGCCAGACCGAGAAACCGCAACGGTCGAGACCTGGCTGGCGGCTCGCCCTGGCATTACCGTGGTTTCGCGCGATCGGGGAGCCGGATACGGCCATGCCGCGAGTAGGGCAGCGCCACAAGCCATGCAGGTCGCAGACCGCTGGCATCTCATGGAAAATGCCAGTGCCGCGTTCCTGAATGCCGTGCGGCAGTCGATGCGCTCCATTCGACGAACCCTGGCATCGACCACGATCAACCCGACGCTGCTGACCTGTGCCGAACGCCTGCAATACGACGGCTTTCTTCGGCGCCAGGACGACAGCCGGATTATCAAGCGGCTTGCGGATGCAGGGAATTCCATCAAGGCGATCACCCGTCAGACAGGCCGGAGCCGCAAGTTGGTCCGTAGCGTGCTGCGTGGCAGCGACGGTGACGTGTTCCGATCACGAGAGCGCATGCTGGAGCCCTACCTCGCCAAGCTCGATGCTGATTGGAGCGCGGGCTGCCGGAATGGCGCCGAGCTATGGCGACGTCTGCGTGCCGAGGGTTTTTGCGGCAGTGTTCGGGTCGTGGCGGAATGGGCCACGCGGCGCCGGCGCAGCGAGAAGACCGACCTCGCACTGGCACGCGTTCCACCGCCGGCACGGCAGCTCAGCCGGATGCTGACGATGCGCCGCGAACAGTTATCGAAGGCCGATGCCATCACCATTGCCGCCGTTGAGACCGGCGTACCCGCACTCGCCGCGGCACGAAACTTGGTAGAACGGTTTCATCAGATACTACGGACCCGCGATGCCGAGGCGCTGACATCTTGGCTCGTCGACACCGGTGGCAGCTTACTTGCCTCGTTCGCTAAAGGGATCACACGCGACCTTGCGGCGGTCAGGGCAGCCATAACCGAGCCATGGTCGAACGGACAGACCGAAGGTCAGATTACCAAACTCAAATTGGTAAAGCGGCAAATGTACGGCCGCGCAGGGCTCGATCTTCTCCGCGCACGCCTGGTCGCACCCGCATGAAACGGCCGCCGATCTGCACCGAGTTTGAGTCAGAGCCCTTATTCCACGCCGATTTACAGGGCGACGCTCCGGAGACGCACTTCATTGCCCTTTGGGCAAGGGCGTGTTCGAGGCGGATCACGTCGCGGCGATCAACACTCTCCAGCGCAAGGGCGATACAGAGATCAATCGCTACCTGCCTTACCGAAAGGTCAGACAGGTCTTGGAAGAGCGTTCTCGCCAGAGCCCGCCGCCCTGCTTGGCCAACGGTCAATGCGCGGTGCCGAGCTCATGCCTGAGACTGCCCAGGCGGGACTCCAGTTGTTGCAGGTCGGCCAACGCCGATACCACCGTCAACGGAGAGCGAATTATCAGACCGCGTACTTTCGAGTATGTGGGATGAAGCAGGATGTCAGCGCAAGATGGAACAGTAGTCCCGCATCGGCGGCGGGATAGAGCGCTTGCTCCACACCAGAAAACCGCTTAGACCCCGCCCCACCGGATGGGCAAAACCCTCTGGTAATCCAAACCGCAAATTATGTCGAATTATCTGACAATGGACAAAATATAAAGATGACTTTTAATTTGCCGTCCAATTGGCTTCAGGAAAACGGGAAAAGGTTTCTTCGCATCGACGGTTGTGAAGTTGTTTTTTCCACCAAACTTCTTTTTCGGGGGTATTGGACGGCAACGGTCCCCACGTCTTCTGATAGAGTGGCCTGGGTGGCTTTGTCAGATCCCTGCAACAACGGGATTATAACTTTTTCTTCCCCTGAAACTGCCATTACCGCTGTTGAAAAATATTTAGCCACCTTGCCCCCTTCAGATCAATAAACAGATCATGTCGATCTTTCTGCTCTGACATCCTCCCCGCCCTGAAGGGCGGGGGTTCCAGTGGACTTTCGCATTTAAGCTGCCCACCGGGTGGTTCCTGCTTCGCCGGGCCGCTTAGTGCGGCGCCCCTCCACAGGCTTCAACGCGCTGTCCGCGCGCCGTAGGATATTCAAAGCGGCGTTGCTGTCTGCGTTCGCCTCATGGCCGCAGCCGATACAGACGAACCGCGCTTGTCCCTGCCGTGATTCGGCATCTACAAGCCAGCAGGCTGAGCAGGTCTGGCTGGTGTAGGCCGCCGGCACTTCCACCAGCCTCCCGCCACGATCCGCCAGCTTATAGCCCAGCATGGTGCGGAACATCGACCATCCTTGATCGAGGATGGCGCGGTTTAGCCCGGCCTTCTGTCTGACGCGCCGTCCTGGCGCATCGGCAGTGCCTTTAGCCGAGGCCGACATGTTCCGCACCTGTAGCGCCTCCACAACGACCATGCCGTGGTTCTTGGCAATGATCGTGCTGTGCTTGTGGAGGAAGTCTTTGCGGGCGTCTGCCACCCGCTTCTGTATCCGCGCCACGCGGCGGATCGCTTTGCGGCGGTTGGCGCTTCCGCGCCTCTTGCGCGACAAGGCTTGCTGCGCCCGGCGCAGTGCCTTCAAGGCTCGCTTGCCGTGGTTGGCTGGCGCGATGGTGGTACCATCACTGAGTGCCGCGAAGATCGCAATGCCCATATCGATGCCAACGGCTGCCAGTGTCGATACGGCCGGCTCAGCAACCTCGCGCTCGCACTGGACGGCGGCGAACCACTGTCCAGCCCGGCGCGAGATGGTGATGTTGCAGATGTCACCCGGCAGTTCCTGCCAGCCGCGCAGCTTCACCCAGCCCAGCTTTGGCAGCTTGAGCCGCCCGGACGACGCGCCGGTGCGCTCAACCCGCAGCGAGGCGGGATCTGGGAAGCGGAAGCTGTCGTTTAAGCTCTTCTTGCGCGGCGTTGGCGCACCGGCCCGGCCAGTCCACCAGTTCTGGTAGGCCCGGTCCAGATCGCGCAATGCCTGTTGCAGCGGGTGGATCGGCGCAGCTTTCAGCCACTCCACCTCCGCGCGGAGCATCGTAACCTCACGGCACTGGCTGGCGAAGTTGAACCTCCGGCCAGGCCGGTACCAGTTGCGGCGCTGTTCCAGAGCCAGGTTGTAGATAAACCGGCACGCGCCCGCGATCTGCGCCATCTGAGTCGCTTGCTCAGGCGTAGGGTAGAGGCGGAACAACGCGGCTTTACGTTCTTTCACAACACTAATATATATTGGCCTATGGCCGATAGCAATGATTATAGGCGTGGTAGACACTGTGTTTTTGCAATGCATATTCATTTGGTCTTTGTGACCAAATACCGGCGGCACGTCTTTACCGCCGCCATGCTTGACGATATGCGTGGCATCTTTGCCTCCGTCTGCACCGACTTTGAAGCAGAGTTGATCGAGATGGACGGGGAAGATGACCATGTGCATCTGCTGGTGAATTATCCACCGAAGGTGGCGGTGTCAGCCCTTGTGAACAGCCTCAAAGGCGTGTCGAGCCGCAGACTGCGCCAGAACCACCCAACATTGGCGAAACGCTACTGGAAAGGCGTCTTGTGGTCGCCATCTTACTTCGCAGCTTCCTGCGGTGGCGCGCCGATCAGTATTATCCGCCAGTACATCGAACAACAAAGAACGCCAGACTAAACGCAATAGCCTCGCCAGACGGCCCTACGGGCCGGGCTACGCCGCTCCCGCGCTGCGCTCGCTCTGGCGTTCGAATGCGTGGACGCGGCAATACTGCAAGACGCCCTTACCCCGGCCCAGGGCAATTCATTAAACTGCTGCGATCATTTGTGTAGCTCGACTTCGGTTGTCCTGGAAATACTCGATTGCCCTTGTGGGTGAAGGTGAGACCCAGCGCAGGAGTTTGAGGGCGAAGCCGGTGAGCGAGAAGACATTTCTGGGGGCATTGTCGAGCCGGTTGCTATAGCCATCTTCCCCCAGCATGACATCTTTGTTTCGATGCATGATCTCGATACCCCAATGTTTTCGGTTGAGGTTGAGAAGGTATTCAGGCGCTGCTTCGTCTTTGGTCAGGCTGGTGATGAGATAGGCGGTTTCCTGTTGCTCCTGCCACACGCCCTTCACCCTGCGTTGGCGTGAACGGGTCACACGGCATATCTGGCTTACGGTTGGCCAATCCTGTGTGATGCCAGCGGCTTGGGCCGGCAACACTTCGATCCTGCGCCGTTCGATACGTCCATGCGCCTTGGTGGCACCGCTATCGAAAGTGGCGAGGGGGAAAAACCGGCTCCGCGAATGCCGTTTCAATATTTTCTCGCAATGTCTTCTGGTTGTTCTTGATGGGAAGAAGGTAGTCTCCGCCAGCGTCAACCACCGTCTGTGCAATGGCCTTCTGGCAGAAGATCGCATCACCGGTGACAATCCGGTCGCGCAAATCAAGCCGGGCGAGTAGCTTCAGCGCGTCAGGAATTTCCAGTCCCTTGCCGCGTGACGCCTCATGCGAAAGGATCGTCTGCAGACCACCACAAAAAGCGGACAGCACGTGCTCGGCGCGGCCATCTCCATCCTTGCTTGCCCGCAATGTCTTGCCGTCTATGGCAATATGGCGGTCATCACCGGTATCCGCCAGCACGACCGCGCCCAGGATATCGGCAACGGCCTGGGCATCAAGGATGCGCAGTGTTTCGGTCAGCGTCGCGTGACACGGGGTATGACCACGCATAAAACCCAATTGCCGTTTTTGCTCGCGCGTCAGACTTCGCCCCAGAAGAAACGCAGCCTTCATGCCCCGCCGTCCACAAAGCATGGAAACCAAAATCAGACCGAGGATCGACCAAAGCCAGTAATCCCGCCCTTGTCGGCCACGCGGATCCGGGATCCGTTCCAAAACCCTCTTCAACTCCATCGACCAAACCTCAAAAACAGAGGCCCAACCAAATCATATAAAATCGCGCCGGATCAATAGGATGAGGACTTTAACAAATTGCCCTGACCCCGGCCTAAACGCCGGGGCTTGCGGGCTTTAGGGGGTCAATGCGCATAAGTGACCAAAGCCGGTAGTCCCTCCCCTGTCGGCCACACGGATCGGGGTCTGTTCCAAAACCCTCTTCAACTCCATCGTCCAAACCTCAAAATCAGAGGCCCAACCAAATCATATAAAATCGCGCCGGATCAATAGGGTGGAGGCTTCAACAAATTGCCCTGATCCGTGCCTACATCGACGACACCCGGATGCAAAATCAGATCAGGGGAATCGGGTGAAAGTTTTATGCTGAGATTAGGCTGACGAGGAACTCGTCGTCCCAAGCTGCGACCTTTTTTCTGAGGCGCATAGAGTCCTTGCTTGGTGCTCTTCGGATCAGGTTATGGGCCATGTGCTTTATGGTGGTGAAGTTGGCCGGGGCGTGTTCCGTTCGGACCCTGCATTCGTCGTCGCGGAAGACCATGTCCATGACCCAATGCAGACTGTTCTCAATTGCCCAGTGGCTTCGTATGACTGGCCCGAGGATGGCGGCCAGCATCCCAAGCGAGGTGCGGATTCCGACGGAAGCCGGCCAGGGATACCGATTTGGTGTCGGCCACCGTTCCGATTTGAAGCCGGCCACCATTCCGATTTAATTCCGGCCACCTGGCGGGGCGATCCGGCGTTTTCGGTTGGGTCAGCAACTCGGGCATTTTTCCCCTCGTAATCAACCACGAGGAGGAATGGATGCCGGCGAAAAGAGAGCTGACAATGCGGCAGATACGACAGACATTACGGCTGGCCAGCGACGGCATCAGCGCGCGGCAGATCGGGCGCATGCTCGGCGTTGCCCGCAGCACGATCCAGGATAATCTGAAGCGAGCACAGCTGGCGGGGCTGGCTTGGCCGCTACCGGCCGATCTTACCGATGCGGTTTTGGAGGAGCGGTTGTTTGCCCGCGGCGGCGCCCAGCGCGGAGCGCGCCGGCGTGTCGAGCCAGCCTGGAGCGACCTGATCTGCGAGCTCAAGCGCCCCGGCGTCAACCTGATGGTGCTGTGGGAAGAATATCGCGCGGTGCATCCCGACGGGTACAGCTACAGCCGATTCTGCGATCTGATCAGGGAGTTCGAAGCCCGGCTGTCGCCGGTCATGCGCCAGGAGCACCGGGCGGGCGACAAGGTCTTCGTCGATTACTCCGGCAAAAAGATCGGCATTACCGACCCGGCGACGGGGGCTGTGAGTTTCGCGGAAATTTTTGTCGCGGTCCTGGGGGCATCGGGCTTCACGTATTGCGAAGCGAGCTGGAGCCAGACGCTACCGGATTGGATTGGCGCCCATGTCCGCATGTTCCGGTTTTTCGGCGGGGTGCCGCGGCTGGTGGTGCCGGATAATCTGAAGTCGGGCGTCACCAAAGCATCGTTCTACGATCCCGAGATCAATCTCAGCTACGGCCGGATGGCCGCGCATTACGGTGTTGGCATTCTGCCCGCGCGGCCAAGGCGACCGAAGGATAAGGCCAAAGTTGAGGCCGGGGTGCGCTTTGCCCAGAGCTATATTCTGGGCCGGCTGCGGCGGCAGACGTTCTTCTCCCTGGCCGAAGCCAACCAGGCGATTGCCGGCATGGTGGCGCGGATCAACGATCACATCATGCGCCGACTTGGGGTCAGCCGGCGGCATCTGTTCGAGACGATCGAGCGCCCGGCTTTGGCTGAGCTGCCCGAGACGGATTACGAATTCGCCGAATGGGGCTTGGCCCGCGTCTCGCTGGATTATCATGTCGAGGTCTGCGGATTTTTCTACTCGGTGCCGCATCAATTGATCCGCCAACAGGTCGACACCAGGGCGAGCGAACGGATCATCGAGATATTTCATCAAGGCAAGCGAGTTGCCGTGCATCAGCGCCGGTATAGCGGATCAAAACATGGCACCGATCCTGAGCATATGCCGAGCGCGCACCGGCGCTACGCCGAATGGACGCCGGAGCGCTTCCGCCGCTGGGGTGCTGCCATTGGTCCCAATACCGAGGGCCTGGTCATCGCCATTCTCGCCAGGCGGCCACACCCGGAACAGGGGTTCCGAACCTGCCTTGGCGTGCTCCGGCTGTTCAAGGACCTTGAGCAAACGCGCGCCGAGGCGGTGGCGGCCCGCGCCGTCGCCTATGAGGCGTTCACCTACAAAAGCGTCGCCTCGATCATCGCCAACAAGCTCGACCGCGCCAGCGCCGCTGCGAGCGAACCGCAGGCGGTGATGACCCACGGCAATCTGCGCGGCGCCAAATATTTTCATTGAAAGGATCAACATCATGCTCACCCATCCAACGCTCGACCAATTGCACGAACTCGGGCTTCACGGCATGGCCAAGGGGTTCAAGGAATTCGCGGCGCAGCCGGAGACCGCCAACCTGACCCATGCCGAATGGCTCGCTTTGCTGCTTGACCATGAAGTCACGCTGCGGCGGCAGAAGCGCTTCGAGAGCCGCGCCCGTACCGCCAAACTACGGCAACCCGCCAGTATTGAAGATGTCGATTACCGGGCACCGCGTGGCCTAGACCGGGCATTATTCATGAAACTTGCAGACTGTGACTGGGTCCGTGCTAAGCACAATTTACTCGTTACCGGCCCAACTGGGGTCGGAAAAAGTTGGCTCTCCTGCGCGCTCGGGCAAAAGGCGTGCCGGGAGGATCTGTCCACCGCCTACCATCGCGTGCCGCGCCTGTTCTCCGCCCTTGCTCTGGCCCGAGCAGATGGCCGCTACACCAGATTACTGCGTCAGATCGCGAAGGTGGACCTGCTCATCCTGGACGATTGGGGGCCCGAAACCTTGACCGACGACCAGCGCCGCGACTTGCTGGAGATCATTGATGACCGCCACGAGATGCGCTCGGTCATCATCACCAGTCAGGTGCCGATCGGCCAATGGTACGAAATCATCGGCAACCCCACCATCGCCGACGCCATCCTCGACCGCCTCATCCACAACGCCTATCGCATCGAACTGACCGGCGAGAGCCTCCGGAAAAAGAAAAATCCGCCCCTCACCAACGCCCAAACTTGACCGCAGCAAAGGACCCGATAATCATTCACCAAGACCCAACCGAACGACGCTCAGGTGGCCGGCTTCAAATCGGAACCCTGGCCGGCTTCATTTCGGAATGGGTGGCCGGCTTCAGATTGGAATGCATGGCCGGCTTCATCGGAATACGCAAGCGAGGTGAGGTAGAACCTTGTTTCCTGTTCGATTTTCCCCTGAATTTCGCGGCTAGTTTCCACCACGACGATAGCACTGGCTCTTTTGAATTTTGAGTGGGCTATGCGGCATGCGGGTTGATCCGGGTGAAGTCTAGTTTTCCCGCGATGAGGAAGAGGACGGTTCGCATGGTGGCAAAGCGCGTATAGCCCCTGGCCTTGCGTTTGGCGGCCTGGAAGAGGCCGTTGAGGGCCTCGATGAAGCCGTTGGTCTGGCGTGTCTGTGTCCAGGCGACGATGCCCTCGAAGTGCTTGCGGATCATTCTTGCGACGTCTTTCATCGGCTCGACCTTGGAGCGCAGAACATTGGTGCACCATTGCGTGAGCATGGCGGAGACGACGTTGATCTGCTTGCGGTCGAGGATTTCGCGCAGATGCTCGCGGTAGAGCCAGGCGCGGGCGGTACGCTTGGTGGCGGCCTTGGCGATGAGCGCGTCGAGGTCGGCGCGGCTTTGGTTGGAGAGGCGGTCGCGATCCTTCAGCAGCGTCCAGCGCAGCCCCTTGAGGCTCGGGTCGGCGCGCTGTTCAAGGCGACGCATCTCATCGACGGCGGCGGAGGCATGGGCGACGACGTGGAACTTGTCGAACGTGACGCGCGCGTTCGGCAGGCTGTCGGCGACGCCCTTGATGAAGGCCGGCGACATGTCGATGCTCACCGAGGCGACCTGCTCGGGCGTGCCCTTGTGCGCGGCCAGGTATTCGGCGAAGCCGGTGATGGTTTTGGCGTCCTTGCCTTCGGCGACGAACACCACCTTGCGTTTGTCCATGTCGGCGGCGATGGTCAGGTAATTATGGCCGCGCCGGCACGACGTCTCGTCGATCGCTACGGCGGTCACTGCCGACAAATCGGCCTCGGCCAGGGCAAGATCGACATAGCGCGAACAGATCGCGTGGACGCGATGCCAGGATTCGCCAACCAGCTTGGCCACGGCGGCAAAGGTCATCTGCTGAGCCATGGCCAGCACCAGCGCCTCGAACAACAAAGTGAACCCGGCGAGCTTGCCGAACCAGTCGGGCTCGAACAGGACGACCTTCCCGTCCGGCAGCTTCACCCGCGGCGTCCTGACTTCCAGAAAGCATTCGTGCTGGAAGAAATTGAGGTGTCGCAGGCGCTTGATCTGGGTGTCGTGAACCGGATGCACGCCTGCCACGTTGGGTACCGGAAACCGCGTTCCTGCGACGAAATCGACGCTGATCGTCAGCGTCTTCTTGGCCGTGTCGAAATCGACACCGTTGACATACCATGGCTTGGCAATGCCCAAGGCCGCTTCAAAGAGTTGGTTCTGCATCCGCCACGCTCCTCCCGAGCCCCACCTGCGCCCAGCATGGCAAGACGGCGCTCGGCCCTCAAGGACGCTCCGCGCCGCTGCGCGGTGGCCGATGGCCATCCTTGACCGCCGACCGCCGTCTTGCCCTGAGGAAGGCAGGTCAAGAACGGAGGGATGGTCTCCATCGTCGAACAAAGGGATGGATGCGGGTTCGTCGTCAGACCGCCAGAGCGGCAGCCTCAACCCACTCGGTTTTCAAAAGAGGCATAGCACTCAGACCCGGCCAGTCATGGTGTTTTTGTAGCCATTCGACATCGTGGATAACGGTGGTTGTGCGGGTCTCAATCCGGCCGTGATCACCGTCAACGGTGGTGTCCTGGCTGATTTTGCTGTCGGCGAAGCCGCGGGCCTTTTGCTCGGTGGCAAATAATTCAACATCATCACGTAATGTGCCCTGATTGCCTTTCAGCGCGAGCACGTAATCGGCTTTTTTGTCGACGATCTTTTGCGCGATGTGACGTTGGCATCCCATCGCATCGATGGTGACAATGGCCCCCTCGATCGACAGCATGTCGAGCAGTTTGGGGATGGCAAGGATTTCGTTGGATTTTTCAGCAACCTTCACCTGACCAAGCACAAGCCGTTGACGCGCCGCAAAGGCCGAGACCATGTGGATCGGCGCGTTCGCACCTTTCGACCGGCGCGAGGTCTTGCCATCAATGGCGACCACCCCGGCCGGTACGCCAGTAAGAGCCGAAACCCAGGCCACGAAGCAACGCTGGAAGTGCTCGGCATCGAGGCTGGCGAAGATGTCGCCCAGATGGTCATGCGAGGGGGTACCATCCACAAACGGCCGGAACCGGCGCAAAAGGCCGAGCTTCTTGGTTCCAAAACGGGCGATATCAACAAACGTCTCGGCCCCGGCCAACACCGCGAGCAGAGATAAAAGCAACACCTCATCCAGCGGATACATAACCTTGCCGCGCTGACGCGGGTCAGGCAAATCTTCAAAATACCCAAGAAATACAACCGCCTCGCAACCCGCACCATCAGCCGCCGAAAACGCTTCCATGATATCCCTCCGCAAGCGAATCGGAGGGCACGTACAGATTCAGACTTTTATATTTAACAGCTTGTCACGACGTTTTTCACCCGATTGCCCTGAAAATCAGATCCTCGGCTATGGACAATGGCCCTTCTCTAAGGTTATGAACGGGGTCATTCTAAATCCATAAAGCGGGCGGATGGGCCGTCCATCTGGGAAATGTCAGATTAAGGCAAATTCCTACAACACAGATTAAAGCGGAACAGCGAAAATGCAGCCGGAAGACTCACAGTCCAGCAGCGACCAAGACCAGCCGCTTCAACATCTTGAAGACACCGCACCCCAAAAAAACATTTGGCCGGATCGCCGGCAGGAAAGACGCCGCCCGGTTGACGTCCTCACCCACCTGATGCGGAAAAGTAGGGTCATATTCGATGACGCAGGGCAAGACACCCAGGTTTGCCGCATCCTTGATGCCTCCGACAACGGATATCGCATTTCCCTGGCGCACCCCAGGACCATCTATATCGGAACGGGAACCACTCTTGAGCACGCGGATGGCTCTAGGATGCATGTGCTCGTGCGCTGGACCTCGGGCAATGAAGTTGGCCTGGAAATCGACTGGACATACTCACGCATAATTCTGGATGCTGAGGAAAAAGAGGTCCATGTCTGCAAGTTCCTTGCGGCCTCCGAATATGTCTACCGGATTGAATTCAATCTCCCGCAAAAGCTCAAACCCGGAAATCAGATCATCCTCGAAACCGCGAACGGGGCGCGGCACCAAGTCCGCGTACAATGGATTTGGGAGAATGAGCTCGGCCTTAGGATTATCAGCGAGCGCTGTTGATGTTGCCGGCCTTGGCCTGACAGTTGTCGGCGCGCGTCAGGTAGACCGCTCCCCAGCGTACGGCAATATCCTTGAGTACCTCAGCCCGCTCCCGCGCCGCCAGTCCACACTCGCCAGGCTGGGCACATTTAGGGAACCTCTGATCAACCTGTTTCGGGCGCCCCGGCTCTTCCCATTTGTCAGCGAGACGGATTGAACTGAGCAAACTCATGGGGGTTTTTTAAATTTCTGGCTGGGTGTGGCGCGGAGAGCGGCGTATTGGACGGACTACTACGCCCCTTGAAGACGCCGTAATCGATGGCGCACGATGAACAGATGTTAGCATCCGGCGAGTACCGCGGGATGATGCGAAACCTGTTTGGCGTTTGGTCACGTCGGCAGTAGGGGCTGCGTAACCTCGGTCGCCTCGCTTGTGTCGCGGTGCACCTCCTCGCGGATGAGGAGGGTCGTCACCTCATTCAGATACTGCGTGAGTGCTTTATTTAGCTCCTGAAATTCCGGCCATAGCACTTGATCGACAAATCCCTTTGGCACCCGCAACATCACTGTCGTGAGCCTTTGCCGGTAAAGCCGATACGGCTTTAATCCGTAGCGCCGGCACAATGCCAGGAACAACTGGCGTGACCATTGATCGGGCAACGAGAATTGCATCTCGATCGGCGTATCCCGGCGCTCCAACTCCGCTAGTCGTGCCCGCACCCGCTCGAGCGCGGCCTCGGCCGCGACCCGTTCGCCAGTTGTTGCCGCCCCGGCGAACAACGCCTCGATCTTTTGAAGCTTCTCCCGAAGCGCCAACTCGTCAAACACTCTCAACCTCACTGATCACAGTACGGAGCGAAGCCATCATGACGACCAGCGATCCGTCAAGGGATCAAAGACGTTGGAGCGACTTGATGGTATTTGGTGAGCTCCGCGGCGGACATGTCGATCGACGATTTTTGCAGCCATTCTTCATCCTCGCCGAGGATTTTTGCAGCACGGCGGACTGTAAAGTAATAGCTAATCGCTGCCATCGTCAGGCGGCTTGAGCTTCAGTGTTCGGGAGCATCGGTTTCTTCCAGTTCCAGGGCAGCAGTTCTTCGAGCCGCTGCGCCGGGTGATCGGCGATACGGGCGAGGACATCGGCGAGCCATGCCTGGGGATCGATATCGTTCATTTTTGCGGTGACGATGAGGCTATACATTTTTGCCGCCCTTTGCCCGCCGCGGTCGGAGCCAGCGAACAGCCATGCCTTGCGGCCAAGGGCAATCCCACGAAGCGCGCGCTCGGCCGCGTTATTGGTCAGGCAGATCCGGCCATCGTCGAGGAACCTGGTAAACGCTGGCCAGCGGTTGAGCATGTAGTTCATGGCCTTGCCGGCATCGTCATGGGGCGAGAGCCGGGCCCGCGCGGCCGTCATCCAGTCGGCCAGTTCCGCGACCAGCGGCGCACTCAGTGTTTGACGGGTGGCGAGGCGCTCCGCGGCAGACTTGCCGTTGATCTCGCGCTCGATATCGAACAGCGCGTCGATCCGGCGCACCGCTTCCAGCGCCATCGGCGAGGCAAACGCGGGCTTGCCACCCTGTGCCTTGCGTTTGGCGATTTTTGCTAGATCGGCGAGTTCGAAGAATTTTCGCCGGGAATGCGCCTTATGCGGAGCTCCGCATAAGGCGCATTATCTGGGGCCCGATTTTATCTGGAGTGGCCGTTGCCGGCGGCAGCTTTCGCCGATGACGACGACGCGCCGGCCTCCACATAATTTCAGTCTTAGCATGCTATGGAAGCGAAGGGGCGGGATGGCCGATGCAGATGCCGCTGCACACGATGTCGAGCGCCGAGGCTTACATCGCGGACCAGGAATCAGCATCGAGTGCTTCCCAATGAAGGCCATAGCCAGCCCCGAGAATTTCGACTTGGGCCAGTTGCTCATCCGTTGCGGTTTCCAGCCCCTGGGCGAGATGCGGCGGGAAAGTGAAGGTGCATCCGTTTGTCAGCTCAACGACCACGCGGCCGAGTTTTTTGTTGTAGCGAGCTTTTGTTGCGCGTGGCTCATTCAGGTGCGCGACCTTGCCGCGTTCCGTCGCGGCGTCAATCTGGGCGTCAGTCAATTCAGCCATGGATCTCCTCCCATCGGGCCAGCAGCAGTATTTGCTGCTCAAGAACTATCCGCATAGCGCAGCGGACCTCAGCGCGGGTCATGCCTTCAGCCCAGACCAATTCAGGGGCGCCATCGGCACCGTGCAGATTGATCTTAGGTGCCGTTGATAAATAATTGAGTCGATATGTGACTTTGAGGGATTGGTGGATTCCCCTGCCGAATCGTCGCTGCTAGATTCGGGTGTCAACGGCAGAAACAAAATGTGCCAGATGGCGGCGTAAAAGTGTACCAGTCTGGTTGATTAAAAAGGGCCGAGAAGCCCTGGTTGTTTGATGCGCGGTGTGAGCCGCGCGGAGCGTAGCGGAGGGCGGCTCACACCGCGTATCGGGGATTTAGCTTTTTCTGTCGGCGTCTCCATCGGTTGATGTCTTGGCGGGGGCATTTGGCCCCGGAGCGGATCGTCGCTGGGCCTTTTTGCTGGTGGCGAGGCGGTAGCTTTCGCCGTTCATTTCGAGGATGTGAACATGGTGGGTGAGCCGGTCGAGCAGCGCGCCGGTCAGCCGCTCCGAGCCAAAAACCGAGGTCCATTCATCGAAAGGCAGGTTGGAGGTGATCAGCGTGGCGCCGCGCTCGTAGCGCTGGCTGAGCACTTCAAAGAACAGCTCGGCACCCACTGCGGTGAATGGCACGTAGCCTAACTCATCAACGATCAGCAGCCGGACTGCGTTGAGGTGTTTCTGTAGCGCCCGCAGGCGGCGTTCGTCGCGCGCCTCCATGAGCTCATGCACCAGCGCCGCCGCCGTGGTGAAGGCGACGCTGTAATTTTTCTGGCAGGCGGCCAGCCCCAAGGCCAGACCGACATGGGTTTTACCGGTGCCGCTCGGGCCGAGGGCGATGCAGTTCTGGCGCATCTCGATCCACTCGCAGCGCGCCAGTTCCAGCACCAGCGCCTTATTGAGCGAGGGCTGCGCGGTAAAGTCGAAGGTATCCAGGCTTTTGGTTTGGGGAAAGTGTGCCTGGCGGATGCGGCGCTCAATGTTGCGGCGTTCACGGTCAATGCGTTCGAGTTCGCAAAGACGCAGCAGATAGCGCGGATAATCGGCGCGATCCTGCGCCAACTCGAGCGCCACCTTGTCGTACTCGCGGGCAAACGTCGGCAGCTTCAGGGCCTTCAGGTGGTTGGCAAGCAGGATTTGCGGCGTCACGATCGTTGGTGTCTGGGCGTCCTGGGTCAGGCTCATGCGGGAATTCCTTGTGTCTCGGGGAAGAGACCGGCGCCGGCGATCAGCGCCAGGTATGCGCGCGGATCGGTGGCGCCGACGCTGGCCACAGGCAGGTACGGGTAGAGGGTCAGATCGAGCCTAGCCGGCCGGTTCTCCAGCCTGGCCAGCAGCAGCATCTTCACCGCATCGAAGCTGATGGCGCCGAGCCCCAGCGCCTGGGTCACGGCCTGTTCCACCTGGTGCTGCTGAAAATTCTCCATCAGCCGCAGCACCTGGATAAACTCGCGCCGGCCGGGGGTGCCCATGCGCGCCTCCAGCAGTCGGCGCAGGCGGTGGAGGCATTCACCAAGCTGCCAGCCATCCAGCGGGGCAGCCTGGTCCAGCGCCCTGGGCTTGTGCTCCAGCAGCGCCAGATAATGCAGAGGGTTGTAGATAAAATCCGCAATCTCGTAGCTGCGGGGATGAATGGCGATGGTCTCGTCACAGCAGGCGATCTCGACCCGGTCGACATAACCCTTGGCCAGAACCTCCTGGTGGCCATAGCGCGTCGGTACCGAGTAATCGTTGTTGCGGTAACGCACCAGCGACAGTGAGGAGACACGCGTCGCCACCTTGTGACAGGCGTCATACGGGCTCGCCGGCAACGGCATGAACGCCGCCAGATCTGCCTGCAACCGCTCGCCAATTGTGCTGCTGTGGCCGCGCAGAACGGCCACACGCCGTTTGCGGCAAGCATCGATCAGTTGCGCGTTCAACGCCTCAAAGCTCGCCGCCACCGGCATCGGCGTCATGAAATTGCGCCGGACATAGCCGACCAGCCCCTCGACCTTGCCCTTGTCATTGCCTTTGCCGGGCCGGCCGAACCGGTCCGCAAACAGGTAGTGGCTTTGCAGCTCGGCAAACATTCGGCTGCGCAACCGCTTGCCGCCCTGCACGATCTTGGCCACCGCGAGCTTGGTGTTGTCGTACAGGATCGACTGCGGCACGCCGCCGAAATGCGCGAAAGCCGCGACATGACCATCGCAAAATGCCTCCGCCGTCTCGGCCGGGTAGGCTTTGACGAAACCGTCATCCGAGTGCGGCAAATCCATGCAAAAATAATGGAACCGCACCTTCCGGCCCGCGATATACGCATCCGCCTCGCCGAAATCCGCCTGGGCGTGGCCGGGCCGATGGCTCAACGGCACGAACATCTCGCGCGAGCGCAAGCTCGCCGCCGCCACATACTCCCGCACGATTGTGTAGCCGCCGGTATAACCTTCCTCGGCCCGCAGCCGCTCAAAGATCCGCTGTGCCGTGTGCCGCTGCTTGGCATGGACGCTGCGGTCGCTCTCAAGAATGCCATCAATCCAGGCCATATGCGGCCCCAGCTTCTTCGACACCGGCCGCTCGCGCCGCCGGTAGCCAGGCGGCAGCGAAAACTGCAGCATCTTGGATATCGTGTTCCGGTGAACCCCAAACCGCCGCGCCGCCTCGCGGTGGCTCAGCCCGTCAACCATCACAGCACGTCGCACAGCCGCATAGAGTTCCACTGTAAACATCCTTCCAGCCCCCCCCATGCCAACAATAGGCAGACAGGGGCTCAGCAGGACCGGTACACTTTTGCGCCGTCATAACGCCGCAAATCACCCGGTTCAGTGGTACACTTTGCTGCCGCTATTTATATTCGGGTTGTGATCGACGATAGCGCTATCCGCTTGCGATTTATTGCCCTTGCGCCAGTGCTGGACGAGCGCGGTCGGCGGCGTTTTGCGGCGGCTGAGGCGCTGGCCGCAGGCCGCGGCGGCGTGATCGCGGTGTCTCGGGCGACAGGAATTGCGCGCAGCACGATCAATCGGGGCTTGGCCGAACTGCGTAATGACGCCAAACCGGCGGCGCCTGTGGATCGGGTGCGTCGGGTGGGTGGTGGCAGAAAGTCTCTGGCGGCCACAGACGGGACATTGCTGAGGGATCTGCAGGCTCTTGTGGAGCCTGTCACGCGCGGCGATCCGATGGCGCCTTTGCTATGGACAGCCAAAAGTCTCCGCAATCTGGCCGCCGAACTGCAGGGCTGCGGCCACCGCATCGGTCACAACGTCGTGGCCAACCTGTTGCGCGAACTGGGCTACAGCCTGCAGGCCAATCGCAAGACGCTGGAGGGGGCCAGCCACCCCGACCGCGACGCTCAGTTCAACTACATCAACGATCAGGTGAAGGCGGCGTTGGCGGCCGATCAACCCGCCATTTCGGTCGACACAAAGAAGAAAGAACTTGTTGGCGACTTCAAGAACAACGGCCGGGAGTATCGTCCCAAGGGTGATCCGGAAAAAGTCAGGGTGCATGACTTCCTCATCCCTGACCTCGGCCGGGCAGCACCCTATGGCGTCTATGACATCGCCGACAACACTGGATGGGTCAGCGTCGGCATCGACCATGATACTGCAAGTTTCGCCGTCAATTCGATCCGCCGTTGGTGGCAGACCATGGGACGTAAGCGTTATCGTAAAGCCACGCGGCTGGTGATCACGGCAGATGGCGGCGGCAGTAATGGATCACGCGTGCGCTTGTGGAAGCTTGAACTTCAGGCTCTCGTCAACGAGCTCGGTCTCGAAATCACCGTCTGTCATCTGCCGCCTGGAACCAGCAAGTGGAACAAGATCGAACACCGGCTATTCTCGTTCATCACTCAAAACTGGCGCGGTCGGCCACTGATCAGCTACCAGACCATCGTCCAGCTCATCGCCGCCACCACCACCGACGCCGGCCTGACGGTCCGCAGTGAAATCGACACCAATTCCTATCCCAAGGGCGTCAAAGTCGCCGATGCTGAGATGGACGCCCTCAACCTCCATCGCCACGATTTCCACGGCGAGTGGAACTACACCATCAAACCGCAATCCGAAGCGATAATTTAGCAACAAGCCCTTAGCATGACCGTCACCGAAGACGTGGACATGGGCCGGCAGGTGATCGTCAACGAAGATGATCACGCGCAGGCCGTGAGCGCGAAATACAGTGACCATTTCGACTTAATAACCCATCATGTTGGTTTTTCAAGGGCGTTGTTCGTGGGTTATTAAAAGCCTTGATAGAACGTTATTTTAATATTAAAAACGAACACAATACATCATAAAGGAACCTTCTTATGATCTTGACGGTTGGCAATACAAAGGGCGGTGTCGGTAAGACGACGCTGGCGGTACAGATCGCTATTTCCCGCGCGCTAGCCGGACGGGACGTATGGTTGATTGATGGTGACCGGCAGGCCACGGCGGTAGCCGCCATTGCTGCCCGCGCGGATGCCGGACGACAGCCAGGCATTGCTTGTGCGCAATACCCTGACGGCCCTACCCTGCGGAGTCAGGTTCAGCAGCAGCGGGAAAAGTGGTGCGATATCATTATCGACGCAGGCGGGCGTGACAGCACTGCCCTGCGCGCGGCCCTGATTCTGTCGGACGTGCTGATAGTGCCATTTGCTCCGCGCAGTTATGACGTGTGGGCACTCGACGACATGGCCGCACTGGTAGACGAGGCCCGCAGCGTGCGCGACGGCCTGCGGGCCTCGTCGTTCTCAATCTGGCCGATCCGGGCGAGTCATCAGCCGACAACGCCGAGGCAGCCGCCGCTGTCACCGATGTGCCTCAATTCACCTATCTTCCGACCCCGATCAGACGCCGTAAGGCATTCAGCAATGCCGGCGGCTCAGGCGTGTCGGTGGCGGAATTGTCGCCCCGCGACCCGAAGGCTTGCGCCGAGTTGGATGCATTGATTGCATCTCTTTTTAATATCCAAAGAAGTGTCTAAGAGGAGTTATAAAAATGGCAATTCAGCGTAGACCGAAATCCACGAGCGCCGCTCAGGACGCGTTCATTTCTGGTGCGCCGGATGCGCAGAGGCAGGAGGCGCCGGTCGCGCCGGTCGCAGTGTATGAAAAGGGGATTCAGAAGGGGCACAAGCGGCAGATCACGTTGACGATCGCGCCCGAGATGCTCCGCAGGGTGGACGAGGTCGCAAAGCGCACCGGCCAGGCACGGGCAGCGGTCATCAACATGGCACTATACCGCGCTCTTGAGGGGGACATATTTAAGTAATTTTGAATATTAAAAGGATCGTAAAAAAGCATCCATAAAATAGTGTAATCCACTTAGGGTCTGACGCGGAACAAATGCTTCAACTGACCGGTAGGGACAGGGATTTGGACCGAGGTGCCGCAATGTCTGGCGTCAGAAGCTACGGCCGCGCTGTTTCTTGAGTTTTTTTATGCGACGGCGTTGGTATGTATCGATGTCGCGGAACAGCGGAGAGCGACGATCGAATAGGAGGTGGGTGATGGACACGATATGGACAGCCGCCGTGTCCGAGCCTCCGATGTCGAGGCAACAGGCAACGCCGCCCTCGTCGCCGAGATGCAGCACATCGACCACTTGGCACTTTGTGGGAATTGGTATTTCGGGCGATTTCGCAGCAAGGCTACGCTGTAAATCTTTAGCGATGCCTGCATTGATCGGTAACAGCTCCTTGAGCCTTGAGATAAAGAGAGCGGTCTTCTCAGGGTCATCGATCATCTTGAACTCTTGGTTGTGGTGAGATCGTGTAGTTCCATTCGCCATGAAAATCGTCACAGGCAAGGTTGATGGTGGCCATTTCGGCGTCCGAGACCTTGATGGCTTTGGGATACTGGTTTTCGTCGAGGCAGCATTGCACATCGAGGCCTTTGCCGGTCGTTGTCGCTCCGATCAGTTGAACAATGACCTCGCGACTGATCAGCGGCTTGCCGCGCCAGTTTTGTGTGATGAAGGCGAAAAGCCGATGCTCGATGCGGTTCCACTTGCTGGTGCCGGGCGGGTGATGGGCGACCGTGATGGCGAGACCGGTTTCATTGGCGAAGGTCTGAAGCTCGCGCTTCCATAAGCGAACGCGAGCGCCATTACTTCCACCGCAATCGGCCGTGATCAGGAGGCTGGTCGCGCTGAGATAGCGGATTTTGCCCAAGGCCTGCCACCAGCGCCGGATGCTCTCGACTGCGAAGGCGGCGGTATCGTGATCAATACCAACATTAACCCAGCCCGAGTTCGCTGTGATGTCGTAGATGCCGTAAGGCGCAACCTTGCCCAGTTCGGGTATCTTGAAGTCGTGGACGCGCACCGGCTCGGGCTCGCCTTTCGGCCGTAGCTCGCGGCCACCGTTCTTGAAGTCGCCGACCAACTCCTTCTTTTTCGTGTCAACCGAAATAGCGGGCTGGCCGGTGCTCTGGAACTGTTTGATCTTGTCGTTGATGTTTTCAAATTGCCGATCGCGGTCAGGATGCGAGGCACCCTCTCGCGTCTTCCTGTTGCCCTGAAGGCTGAAGCCAAGCCGTCGCAGCAACCGGCCGACCAATTTCTGGCTGGCAGTGAAACCGCGCTCAGCAAGTCCGCGGACGAGGCGGCGCTGGCTCCGGCTGACCCACCGCAGGGCCGCCTCGGGATCGCCACGGATCGCCGATTGGACCAGTTCCTCCAGTGCGTCCAGCAGTCCGGGCTCAGTCTCGATCTTCGCCTTGCTGCCGCCGCCAGGCCGGCGAATACGGCCCGTCAGTTGGGCATTGTCGCTCCGCAACTCCACAAGACCACGCCCGATTGTGCTGCGCGCGACCCCCGTCGCTTGCGACACAGCCGTGACACCGCCCCAGCCTGCCGTTAGTGCTTCATTCGCTGCAAACAGCCGCCGTGCCCGCTCGTCAAGATAGGGCGCCAGTCTCTCAAAGCGCGCCTTGATCGCATCCGTATCGATCATCCAGATTGACCCGAAATCATCGGGCCACCGAATCAGATCATGGCTAACCTGTCCAGCCCTTTGCGCGAGCATCCACGATAACGGACGACCAAACAACTCCGCCACATCATGACACGACAATCCTTGATTCGGTTATCTTGCGTCAGGTCCTTATTGTGGATCATAATTGTGAATCGGCAAGGGGTTTCGGCGCCTATCGGCGCGGCAACCATCAGATTTAGCTGGGTTTTATGGGGGCACAGCGCGACGCCGATCCACACTCAGACCAAACTGCGGCCGAGGCGATCAGGAAAACTTTGAGCAATAACTTCGAATGTATAATGACAACGCTAGCCTAAGCTACGGCGTTTGCTGCTTCTGACTGCTTGCGGGAACTAAACGCTTGAGATCTGACTTGCTTCCCATCGCCGCGATCTTGACCGACCGGAATGGTGTCATTCGGCACGCCAACGTCCAGGCCGCGGGAATGTTGGGTTTTACCGTTGATGAACTGGCCGGACTGCCCGTCAATATGCTGTTACCCCCAGCGCTTCGAATCCGGCACGGCGTGAACATTTGCAATTTTTTTTCTTCCCCAGGTAAAGCCATGCCTGTTGGCTCGGGCCGGGTGTTCACCGTCTGCCGCAAGGACAACACGACCTTCCAGGCAAATATCTCCCTCTCGGCTGTGGTCGAGGCTGGCGAGACATTGGCGCTCGTCTGCATTAGCGATCTGACTACCCACATCGCGCAGCGCAACGCCCTGGCCCAGACCCGGCGGGCGCTCGATTTTCTTTCCAGCAGCAACCGCGCCCTGCTTCGCGCCAGGGAAATGCCGTCGCTTCTCGACGAGGTTTGCCGTCTTGCCACCGAAACAGGCGGCTACCGCTTGGCCTGGATCGGTTATGCGGACCATGGTGAACGGAAGCCGGTGCGTCCGCTAGCCCAGGCCGGTGATAGCCTGGACTATATGGACAGTCTCGTGGTCAGCTGGGCTGACGACGAACATGGGCGCGGCCCCACCGGCACGGCAATCCGCACCGGCCGGTCGGCGCTCGTCAGGACCATCATGACGGACCCGGACTGTGCCCCGTGGCGGCAGGCCGCGCGGGACTGCGGGGTCCAATCCGCGATCGCCTTACCCTTGCGCGTGGACGATAAGGTCTTCGGCGCTTTAACGCTCTACGCGGTCGAGCCTGACGCTTTTGATGAGGAGGAAACCAAGCTGCTGATGGAAGTGGCGGCTGACCTCGCCTTCGGCATTGAGGTCCTGCGCACCCGTGCGGCCCGCAGCCAGGCCAACAAAGAGCTGCGACGCCTGGCTTATACCGATGACGTGACAGGACTGCCCAACCGCACGCACCTGCTGGAACTCCTCGACGCGGCATTTGCGCGCCAGCAGGATGGCGCGCTTCTTTTCATCGCGCTCGAACATTTCAAAGAGATAATTGATACCCAGGGCTATTTAGTGGGCGATGCCGTGCTCAAGGCGGCGGGCGAGCGCCTGGCATCCATCCTGCAGACCGGGGACCTGCTGGCCCGGATCGGCGATGAGGAATTCGCGCTGGTTGTGCCGGGGGGCGACTTGGCAGCGGCGGCAGGAACTGCCGCAGCCGTGCTTGAAGTCTTGAGGGAAACCTTGTTGGTCGGAGGAGACAGCGTAGCTCTCGGTGCGAAGATTGGCATTGCGCTGTACCCCGGGGGGCGGACGGCGCCGAGCGAGGTCTGTGCCGATGCCGGGCTGGCCAGCCGGGACGCCAAGGCAAGCGGCGATGAGGGCTACCGGTTTTATTCACCGCAAATGAGCGCGGCGCTGACGGAGCGGCGCGAAATCGCGCAAGCGCTGAAGCGCGCGATCACCCATGGCGGATTGCAGCTTCACTATCAGCCAACGATCGACTTGCGCTCGGAGCAACTTGTCGGTGCCGAGGCCCTTCTCCGGTGGCGCGAGCCGGTGCGCGGCTGGATCGCGCCCGACCATTTCATTCCGATTGCCGAGGAGCGGGGGCTGATGCCGGCCTTGGGCGCCTGGGTACTGGAAGAGGCCTGCCAGCAATTGGCCAGCTGGAAGCGGGCCGGGTTGCATTTTCCCGGCAGACTGGCCGTCAATGTTTCAGCACGGGAGCTGGATGCCCCCCTTTTCATTTCAACAGTACAGAACATCGTCGGAGCCTCCGGTTGCTCTCCCGCCGATATTGAGCTGGAAATCACGGAAGGCGCCATGGTGTCCGACGGCCCGGCGGTCCTCACCACGCTGGAAGAAATCAATGCCAGGGGCTTTGCCTTTGCCATCGACGACTTTGGCACCGGCTTCTCCTCCCTCGCTTATCTCTCCAGGTTCCCGGCGGGGACACTCAAAATCGACATTTCCTTCGTCCGCAACATGCTGAGGCGTCAGAAAGATTATACCCTTGTCAAAACCATCATCGGCATGGCGAAGAGTCTCGGCCTAGCGACCGTCGCCGAAGGCGTGGAGACGCCAGAACAGGCCAGGGCACTCGCTGATTTAGGATGCATGGTGGCCCAGGGATATTATTACGGCCGTCCGGAACCGTCGGAGTCATTTGCCCGGCTTTGGCTGGCCGCAGATCCCCGCCTGGAGAACGTTCTGAGTTGACTGCCCGACTAGACTGGAACGAAACTCACCAATTTCGCACCAGCTAAAACGGGCCGGGAATAGGCATTCGTATCTGTGTGTCCATTGGTAGTGCTCAGTGGCAAACGCCAGTATGTGTACTGACTTCAATTCGATTAGAGGCGCCAACGGGCGCATCGCTTCAGTAGCGCTTCAATGGCCACCAACTCAGGCGCTACGCTGCGTCGTCGGCGAATTCGACGCCGATTTGGTGTCCAGAAACCCAACGCCGGTACACCCGGCGGTCAGTGCCATCACTCAACCTCAGAAAAAAAAACTCAGGAACATCAATTGATAAAATTGTTTCGACGCGTGCCCCCCGATCCGAGAGATCCAGGACCAAGCAATCAACTATAACCCCCCAAGAGCCGCCATAAACCAGCTTACCGGACTTAAGCGTCGAGCCTCTCTTTTCTATACGGCGGTCAGCAGGGCGTAAATCAAGCTTGGAAGTCGTGGCGTTCATAAAAACGCCCATAGAATTAATTGGCCGCGCCACACAAGTCACAAGCCGTTGAGTAGTAGGCGTTTTTGGAATGCCTGAAATACCATCAGCGAACCACCAAAAGTTCGTCGGAGACTACAACTTTTGAGAAGATGGAGTTATGACAAACAGGACGAGCAAGAAGTTTTTACCCGATGTTGGCGAGCTGGCTGCGGAAATTCATCTTCCGTCTTGGCGGATAATGTGATTCGTTGACCGTGGTGTAACGGGGTTGGCGGATGCGTGGGGTCGATGAGCAGACGGGAGCTTTGTTTTGGCTATTTGAGCCCGGAGGCACTGGTGCCGCCGGATCATCCATTACGTCAGATCCGGCTGCTGGTGAATCGGGCGCTGGAGCGGCTCTCACCGACATTTTCCAAGCTTTATGCCAACAGTGGGCGTGCCTCGATTGCACCTGAGAAATTGCTGCGGGCATTATTGCTGCAGGCGTTTTTTGGGGTGCGTTCAGAGCGGCAATTGATGGAGCAGGTCAGCTACAACATGCTGTTCCGCTGGTTTATCGGGTTGTTGATGGACGCGCCGGTGTTCACCAAGAACCGCGAACGCCTACTGGCGGGTGACGTGGCGGTTGGCTTTCTGCTCGCGGTCATGGACGATCCGGCGGTCAAGGGGCTGCTTTCGAATGAGCATTTTTCGGTGGACGGCACATTGATCGATGCCTGGGTATCGATGAAAAGTTTTCGGCGCAAGGACGGAGCGGACGATCCACCGACCGAGCCTGGCCGCAACGCGGAACGCGATTTTTGTGGCGAGACGCGCAGCAACGACACCCACGCCTCGACCACCGACCACGCTGCCCGGCTGTATCGTAAGTCCAAAGGCCAGCCAGCGCGGCTGTGCTATATGGGCCATCTGCTGATCGAAAACCGCCATGGCCTGATTGTCGACACGCGTACCACGCATGCGACCGGCCGCGCCGAATGCGAGACGGCGGAAGCCATAATCGCGGCCGCGGCGCGCGCGCGCCGTTGTAGCCTGGGGGCCGACAAAGCCTATGATGCCGCCGAGCATGTCGCCCGCCTGCGCGCCCTCGGTGTCACCCCGCATGTGGCGCAAAACATCGCCGGGCGGCGCTCCGCCATCGACGGGCGCACCACCCGCCATCCCGGCTATGCGCTCAGCCAGCGCCTGCGTAAGCGCATTGAAGAGCCGTTCGGCTGGATCAAAGCCGCGGCCGGGCTGCGCAAGACCCGCCACCGCGGTCTCGCACGGGTTGGATGGATGGTGACGCTCACAGTGGCCGCGTGCAATCTGGTTCGGCTGCCCAAATTGATCGCGGTCGCGACATGATAAGGCCCGACCGTAAATCTCTGCTTGGAAAGTGGCGGATCACCAGCATGGAGAGCTGGGATACCGAGTACGTCGATATGCTAGGCCCAGCCTACATACAAATCGACGATGCCGGCGGCGAGATGGCATTCGGGGCCGTCCAGATCGGCCTACAATGTGAGTATGGCACAACGAGCATCTGGTTCAGATTCCACGGATCAGACGAGATGGACGAAGTCTATGGAGACGGCGATGCCGAACTGAAAGAAAACGGCACTCTCAGCGGCGAAATCCGCTTCGACAACGGAGACGAAAGCTCATTCACCGCCAAACGATGGTGAATTTCCGCAGTCTAGAGCCATCATCTCCAACATGCTCATCTGGTGTCAACGGCAGAAACAAAATGTGCCAGATGGCGGCGTAAAAGTGTACCAGTCTGGTTGATTAAAAAGGGCCGAGAAGCCCTGGTTGTTTGATGCGCGGTGTGAGCCGCGCGGAGCGTAGCGGAGGGCGGCTCACACCGCGTATCGGGGATTTAGCTTTTTCTGTCGGCGTCTCCATCGGTTGATGTCTTGGCGGGGGCATTTGGCCCCGGAGCGGATCGTCGCTGGGCCTTTTTGCTGGTGGCGAGGCGGTAGCTTTCGCCGTTCATTTCGAGGATGTGAACATGGTGGGTGAGCCGGTCGAGCAGCGCGCCGGTCAGCCGCTCCGAGCCAAAAACCGAGGTCCATTCATCGAAAGGCAGGTTGGAGGTGATCAGCGTGGCGCCGCGCTCGTAGCGCTGGCTGAGCACTTCAAAGAACAGCTCGGCACCCACTGCGGTGAATGGCACGTAGCCTAACTCATCAACGATCAGCAGCCGGACTGCGTTGAGGTGTTTCTGTAGCGCCCGCAGGCGGCGTTCGTCGCGCGCCTCCATGAGCTCATGCACCAGCGCCGCCGCCGTGGTGAAGGCGACGCTGTAATTTTTCTGGCAGGCGGCCAGCCCCAAGGCCAGACCGACATGGGTTTTACCGGTGCCGCTCGGGCCGAGGGCGATGCAGTTCTGGCGCATCTCGATCCACTCGCAGCGCGCCAGTTCCAGCACCAGCGCCTTATTGAGCGAGGGCTGCGCGGTAAAGTCGAAGGTATCCAGGCTTTTGGTTTGGGGAAAGTGTGCCTGGCGGATGCGGCGCTCAATGTTGCGGCGTTCACGGTCAATGCGTTCGAGTTCGCAAAGACGCAGCAGATAGCGCGGATAATCGGCGCGATCCTGCGCCAACTCGAGCGCCACCTTGTCGTACTCGCGGGCAAACGTCGGCAGCTTCAGGGCCTTCAGGTGGTTGGCAAGCAGGATTTGCGGCGTCACGATCGTTGGTGTCTGGGCGTCCTGGGTCAGGCTCATGCGGGAATTCCTTGTGTCTCGGGGAAGAGACCGGCGCCGGCGATCAGCGCCAGGTATGCGCGCGGATCGGTGGCGCCGACGCTGGCCACAGGCAGGTACGGGTAGAGGGTCAGATCGAGCCTAGCCGGCCGGTTCTCCAGCCTGGCCAGCAGCAGCATCTTCACCGCATCGAAGCTGATGGCGCCGAGCCCCAGCGCCTGGGTCACGGCCTGTTCCACCTGGTGCTGCTGAAAATTCTCCATCAGCCGCAGCACCTGGATAAACTCGCGCCGGCCGGGGGTGCCCATGCGCGCCTCCAGCAGTCGGCGCAGGCGGTGGAGGCATTCACCAAGCTGCCAGCCATCCAGCGGGGCAGCCTGGTCCAGCGCCCTGGGCTTGTGCTCCAGCAGCGCCAGATAATGCAGAGGGTTGTAGATAAAATCCGCAATCTCGTAGCTGCGGGGATGAATGGCGATGGTCTCGTCACAGCAGGCGATCTCGACCCGGTCGACATAACCCTTGGCCAGAACCTCCTGGTGGCCATAGCGCGTCGGTACCGAGTAATCGTTGTTGCGGTAACGCACCAGCGACAGTGAGGAGACACGCGTCGCCACCTTGTGACAGGCGTCATACGGGCTCGCCGGCAACGGCATGAACGCCGCCAGATCTGCCTGCAACCGCTCGCCAATTGTGCTGCTGTGGCCGCGCAGAACGGCCACACGCCGTTTGCGGCAAGCATCGATCAGTTGCGCGTTCAACGCCTCAAAGCTCGCCGCCACCGGCATCGGCGTCATGAAATTGCGCCGGACATAGCCGACCAGCCCCTCGACCTTGCCCTTGTCATTGCCTTTGCCGGGCCGGCCGAACCGGTCCGCAAACAGGTAGTGGCTTTGCAGCTCGGCAAACATTCGGCTGCGCAACCGCTTGCCGCCCTGCACGATCTTGGCCACCGCGAGCTTGGTGTTGTCGTACAGGATCGACTGCGGCACGCCGCCGAAATGCGCGAAAGCCGCGACATGACCATCGCAAAATGCCTCCGCCGTCTCGGCCGGGTAGGCTTTGACGAAACCGTCATCCGAGTGCGGCAAATCCATGCAAAAATAATGGAACCGCACCTTCCGGCCCGCGATATACGCATCCGCCTCGCCGAAATCCGCCTGGGCGTGGCCGGGCCGATGGCTCAACGGCACGAACATCTCGCGCGAGCGCAAGCTCGCCGCCGCCACATACTCCCGCACGATTGTGTAGCCGCCGGTATAACCTTCCTCGGCCCGCAGCCGCTCAAAGATCCGCTGTGCCGTGTGCCGCTGCTTGGCATGGACGCTGCGGTCGCTCTCAAGAATGCCATCAATCCAGGCCATATGCGGCCCCAGCTTCTTCGACACCGGCCGCTCGCGCCGCCGGTAGCCAGGCGGCAGCGAAAACTGCAGCATCTTGGATATCGTGTTCCGGTGAACCCCAAACCGCCGCGCCGCCTCGCGGTGGCTCAGCCCGTCAACCATCACAGCACGTCGCACAGCCGCATAGAGTTCCACTGTAAACATCCTTCCAGCCCCCCCCATGCCAACAATAGGCAGACAGGGGCTCAGCAGGACCGGTACACTTTTGCGCCGTCATAACGCCGCAAATCACCCGGTTCAGTGGTACACTTTGCTGCCGCTATTTATATCTGGGCATGGCCATGGTAATACGGTAGAAAAACTCCATGATAAAGCAGCCAGTCACAATGACTACGCCCGAACCGACCGATTTAAGGACTATGGCTTACACTCGGTGGGCGGCCCTTCTCGCTAACATATCGCCCACAATTGTGGTGAAAGTGGCGGACATCGTCTCCGAACGCAAGGCCGGCTTGGCTGCGCAGTTTTACGACGCGATGCTGGCCGACAACGAGACGGCTTACTTTCTGTCTCACGACATCGTCAGTAACCAGTTGCACGCCTCGATGCAGAAATGGTTACAAGAGCTGTTCCAGATCACCGATTTGGCGCAAATCACCGCGGCGATCGCGCATCAGAGAAGCATCGGCGAGGTTCATGCCAGGATCCATTTGCCGCTCCATCTCGTGGCGCGTGGCATCACCATAATCAGGCAAGGAATTTACGTCGGCCTCGCCAACTCGGACATGGCCCGCGCCGAATTGATTCAAGCAGCAGATTACGTCACCACCTTGACGGCATTGGCGCTCGAGTTGATGAGTGCCGCTTTCATGCGCAGTACCGAGCGGGCCGTCCGCTCGGAGGAAGCCTATCGGCTGTTCAGCCTTGGTCAAGACATCCATGTCGAGCGCGAACGCCAACGCGCCATGCTGATGGAATGGGCGCATATGACCTTTTCCACCCTATACCGCTCCCCCAAGCATGCGTTGCTGCCGCTGGGAAAATCAGAATTTGGCTTGTGGTTTCATCACAAGGGGCAGATCATGTTTGAAGCGGCCAACGAAGTGAGACACATCAACGCCTCTATCAGCACTATCGACGGCGCTTTGTTGCCCGATCTTATACGGTCGGTCGATGAAGGCGATTCCGGTATAATGCAGGCGTTAATGGCAGACCTCGATAATGAGATCGGCGCGCTTCGATTCCATCTTACGACGTTGTTTGACCGACACGTCGAAATTGAAAACGGCCGCGATGTTCTGACACGCCTGCTGAACCGGCGCTTCGTCCCCGTCGTGCTCAATCGTGAGATCGAGTTCATTAACAAGGGCCACGGAAAAAGTTTTGCCATACTGCTGATCGATCTCGATCATTTCAAACGCCTCAATGATGAGCATGGCCATGACGCGGGCGACTTGGCTCTCCAGCATGCGGCCGGCATCATCGGCAGTTGCATCCGCGCCGGTGACTTCTTGTTCCGTTATGGCGGCGAAGAGTTCCTTCTGGTCCTGGCCGAGGTCGACGAAACTATCGCGCTGAGGATCGCTGAATTCATCCGCAAGCGCTTAGAATCCAACCCTATTTCCGTGAGTAAAGAGAAGAAGCTGACCATCACAGCGAGCATCGGTCTGGCCATCTATGATGGTCATCCGGATTATCAATATTTGATCAGAGCCGCCGACAAAGCATTGTATGAAGCAAAACGTCTTGGACGGAATTGCGTTCACGCCGCCGCCCAGGTCGCGGCGGTCCCCAGCGAGGCGCCAGATATCCTCCCAATTACGCAATAGCAGTCGGCCGATCTTACTCACTAGTCGGTAAGGGGCGTCTTGGGTCAAACACCGCCATCATAGCCCAGGCTAAGCGCATGACAGCTTTCGTGGAGACGTCGGCAATGACCACAATGAGCGAGTAGCTGCCATTTGTGGTGCGTAATTTATACAGACCGTGTGAAAACTCTACACGGTCTGCGTGAGTTTCGTTCAAGTCCAGTCCGGCAGTCAGCTCAGAACGTTCTCCAGGCGGGGATCTGCGGCCAACCAAAGCCGGGTGGGTTCCCCACAGCGTGAATCCGCTCGGTGGATCGTGCTGTAATCACAGTGAGTGCCGACTCGCAACGTTTATGAAAAGCCTGCTTAGCTACAGTGGTAAGATCTTGAACTGATTGCCCCCATTACGCTTGGACAGGTACATGGCTTTGTCGGCGTGTTGGAGAAGAGTTTCCGGGTCCGAAAAATCCAAAGGGTAAATGGTGGCGCCGAGGCTGGCCGTGATTTTATGTTTGCCTCCATCCGTTTTGTTGCTGGCTGCAACGGCGCTGACGATGCGGTCCAGGATGACCTTAGCTTCCAGGGAGGAGCGTAGCTCTTCGAGGATGATGACAAACTCATCGCCACCAAGGCGCGCCACTGTATCGACGTCGCGGATGGCCGTGCGGATGGCGTTTGCGGTCAGAACGAGGCGTTGATCACCGCAGACGTGGCCGAGTTCGTCATTGACGCTCTTGAACCCATCAAGATCAAGCACGGCAAGGACCATGAGCGACTGGTGACGGCAGGCGCGTTTCTGGGCGCTGATGAGGCGGTGCATGAGCATCCGCCGGTTGGGCAGGCCGGTCAGAGGATCGGTAAGGGAGTGATCTTCCAGATTCTTCTCCAGCGCTTCCCGGTAAATCGTGGAGCCGGTCAGGGCAGCGAACATCTCGGCAATCGTCAGGTTTGTCTTGGTCGGAGGAGGTGGTTGCCGATGTAGCCAGGCGATGGTGATGGCGCCCGCGAACCCGGCCGGGCCTGGCAGAGGCAGGACCAGATTGGCGCGCAGGCCGGCCTCGACGAATTCCGGCATGGCATCTTCGCTGTTGGGATAGTCGGGTGTGAACAAAGGCTCGCCGGTGGCAAGTACGCGCCCGACCGTGCCTTTATTGGCGGGGAAGCTGAACAAGACGGTCGGTGTTTGGTTGAGCTGTTCGAGGCCGTAGAATAATTTGTAGCGCAGCCGGTCAGGACCGTCATAGACAATCAGCGCTGCGCCATCGGCGCTCAACAGCCGTGCCAGGCTCTCTGCCGCCGCAGCAAAGAATTCGGGGAAGGAGAAGATTTGCAGCAGGCTGGTTGTGGTCTGGACGGTCTGCTGCCAGCGCCGTTCATCATTCCCCTCCATATGGATCCACATCCAGCATCAACGTTCCCAAGTAGCTTTCTGACAAGCATCGTAATGGTTTGGCCGCTCCATGGGCAGCCCCTAAATCCAACTAGCCGTTCAAAAGGTCGTGGTCGAGTAGCTAGGCCATTTGGCTTCGCCCTCACAGATCCGGGCAGGCGGCTTTCCCGCACCCGGCTCTTCCCGGAAGTAACCCGCGTCATGCCGCGCGTGGTGTCCAAGGGTGTGTGATCCGAGGCTGGGGCAAAGGCAAGCGCGCTGTAACATCTTTGAACCAGTCCCATCCCATCCGCCGATTTTTCTGGCTTCGCCGCCTCAGGCAGTTGAACCAAATACGCCGTACGTCTTGTAGGAACCCGTTGAGAGAGCGCCAGTTATGCGGCATGCCATAGTAGCCGTAGTGGCCGCGTAGCACGCTGCAATACCAGCGATGCTGCTCGGCCAGCGGCGCGTGCATGATCCGCCACGCGTCCTGGCGCAGCGCTGTCAGCTTTCGCGACAGGCGCTTGCTCTGCGTCTTGTGCTTGACAATGAACCTGCCGTCTCGGGTCCACCCGCAGTAGTGGGTGAAGCCCAGGAAGGCGAAGGTCTCTGGACGCCGCTCGCCGCGCCTTCGGCGTGTTTGGGCCGGTAGGCGGCCAAACTCTATCAGGCGCGTCTTGTCCTCGTGGAGTGCGAGGCCAAATTTGGCCAGCCGCTCCTTGAGGTCAGCCAGCATCTGCCGTGCGTCCACCGCGCTCTCGAAGCCCATCACGAAGTCATCGGCATAGCGCACGATCGAAATTCGACCGCACGCGTTCCGACGGCGCCATTGATGGACCCAGAGATCGAGGACGTAATGCAGGAAGATGTTGGCCAGCAGCGGGCTAATGCCCGCCCCTTGCGGTGTCCCCCGGTCAGTCTCGTGCCATTCACCGCTCTCGAGAATGCCAGCTTCGAGCCACATCCGGATAAGCCGGAGAATCCGAGGGTCAGCAATTCTGTGCGCCAGCATTCGCAGCAGCCACTCGTGGTCAACCGAGTCGAAAAAGCTGCGAATATCAGCATCGAGCACCCATGTTACCCGCTGACCCATGATCGCCGTATGCAGTGACGACAGAGCCTGGTGTGGATTTCGCCCCGGCCGGAAGCCATAGGAGAACCCAAGGAAGTCGACTTCATAGATGGCGCTCAGCACCTCGGCTACGCCAGATCGAGACAGAGTATTTCGCGATGAAATACCAATCCCAGCACCAACCGGAGGCCGAACATCCCTGACAACAAGAAGCCTGTATAAACATCGTTGACACAACCCTCCCTATGCAGTATCTACAGTGTAGAAACATGCCGTGGGGAAATTTTATGCAGGTCATCGTTAAAAAATGGGGCAACAGCGCAGCGGTCCGCATCCCATCTTCTGTTTTGGCTGCCACCGGCCTGAAGATCGACCAAGCAGTTGATGTGCGCGAGGAAGCCGGGCGCGTCGTCATTGAGCCCGTGACAACCAAGGACTATGACTTGGCTGTGCTGTTGGCCGGCATCACCCCAGAAAACATCCACAAAGAAGTCGATTTCGGAGCCACCGTCGGCCAAGAATTAATTTGATATGGCGGTTTATGTGCCAGAAGCCGGGGATGTGATTTGGCTCCAGTTTTCGCCCCAGGCTGGTCACGAACAAGCCGGCCATCGACCTGCTGTGGTGTTATCTCCCTCCACCTATAACCGCATCGGTTTGCTGCTATGCTGTCCGCTCACCACAAAACTCAAGGGGTATCCCTTCGAGGTGGCGCTTGCCGGGAGTAAACCAAGCGCCGCGCTGGCGGATCAGATAAAGTCTGTCGATTGGCGAGCAAGGCAGGCCCAGCGGAAGGGAAAAGTAACGGACGAAGAGCTTATCGAAATCCGTGCCAAGGCCCGCGCCCTGATCGGCAAATAATCCATCCTGGCAACCAAGGTCCCATCCGGCATACTCACGGGCGCCCGCAGCCACCGTTCGAGGTAGAGCAGAACCCATGGGCGGTCCGTGTGCGCCGCACCACTCGCATCAAGAGGTCCCAATCGATCTCATCGAAGAAACTTTTGATGTCGAGGTCGAGCACCCAGTCATGCGCCCAGCAACGCTGCCGGACTTTGACCAGGGCGTCGTGTGCGGACTTCCCGGGCCGATATCCATAGGAATCCCGGTGAAACACCGGCTTCAGGATCCGCCAGTTCCAGACGGGGAAACGGTCAAACATGGGTCAGGTCTCGATGGAAATCAACATCTCTACGGCTTTGGCTGCGATCAACGCATGGCTGCATCCTGACATCAACATTGTCACCAAAAAAAAAGCCACCTAATCAGTAGGTTAATTTGTTGAGTGTTACCAATTCTTAGCACATATCCAATAATAATGACTACATACGCGACTAGACATGACTGAGGCCCAGAGAGTTCCAGCGACGCTTAACAGCTCGCTTCCATCCCTATCAGACGTTAAAGCTCAGCTTTTACGTCTGGCCTTCTACGCCAACGGTCATCTTTCAGCCGTGGAGGATATCTGCCGTCAGGCGGAACAATGGGTGCCGAACACCTGGGCAAGCGTGATGCGTTTGGACGACGAAAAGCATCTGCATTTTTTTGCCGCTCCCAGCCTGCCCAGGGAAGCAATCCTCGCCTTAGACGGTCTCCACCCTGGACCTGAAACTGGTAGCTGCGGCAACGCCGCATTTTACGGCAAGCCAATATTCATCGCACACATCCCCACGGATGCGCGTTGGAATCAACTTCGGTCTGTCACAAATGACTTCCGCCTCAAGTCCGGTTGGTCCATTCCCCTTCGCGAGGAAGAGAATAGAAACGACCGAATTATCGGTACATTTTCCATGATAAGTTGTGTTTCGCGGGCACCTACTTTAGAGCAAACCAAACTTCTGGAGACAATCGCCGCAGTTATCTCAAAAATCTTGGTGCGCTATAGCGAAGAAATGGATACCCGGTTCAAAACCGCCGTCATTAATGCTATTTCTGAAGGCGTTTTTATCAGCGACGCTCAGAAACAGATCGTTTATGTTAACCAGGCGTTCACCCAGATCACCGGCTATTCCTTCCCGGAAATCTATCATAATAAATGCGGCTTTTTGCAAGGGCCAGACACAAGCCAAGAGATATGGGATGGCGTTTGTTTAGCTTTGCAAAAGGAAAATTCCTTTAAGGGAGAAATTCTAAATTACCGAAAGGATGGTCGACCCTATTGGACCGAGATGACCATCGATCCGATCCGGGATTATCGTGGGATTATCACCCATTACATCGGCATTCAGCGCGATATAACGGAAAGGTATGAGCTCTTGGAAAGGCTGCGTGTGGCGGCCAAAGCATTGGATGCCCAAGAGGCCATTATCATAACAGATAGCCAACAACGCATTCTGGAAGTCAACAAGGCGTTCACAAAGGTCACGGGGTACACAGCACACGACGTTTTAGGCAAAACACCAGTTGTTCTGAAATCTGGTCGACAGTCCCCCGCTTTCTACCAGGAGATGTGGCGGGAAATCCAAAAGAATGGTTCATGGCAAGGGGAACTTTGGAATCGCCGGAAAAACGGGGATATCTACCCCGAATGGCTTTCCATTAGTGCGGTTACCAACGACGGGGGGCTGGTTACCCACTATATCGCCCATTTCATGGACATCTCGAGGCGCAAAGCCCAAGAAGCCCGACTGGAACACCTTGCCACCCACGATGCCCTGACCAATTTATCCAACCGCTACGCCTTGGATGAGGAGCTGAACCGCGCCATGGCTTGTGCGGATCGAAACGCCAACCTCCTAGCAGTGTGCATGCTGGATCTTGATAATTTCAAACCGATCAACGACACTTTCGGTCATGACGCTGGAGATCAGGTGCTGCAGGTCCTCGCCAAACGTCTGCGAGACAATTTGCGTAAGACAGACTTTCTGGCGAGGCTGGGCGGCGATGAGTTCGTCTTACTAGTGGAGGATTGGAAACACCCGCATACACTCAAAACCGTCATCGACAAGATTGACAAGGTGGTCCGCGCACCTATCACGCTGGAAAATGGCAAAACGGTGCACCTCGGTCTCAGCATGGGCGTATGTATATATCCTTTTGAGGAGGGAGATAATCGTGACGATCTGCTGCGCTTGGCGGATCAAGCTCTCTACGAAGCCAAGGCACACAAAACGGATCGCACCCGCTTCTGGGCTCTCTACGGGCAATCCGTCCCAAGGCAACTGAACCGCTACCAGCAACTGCTCCGATATGGCGGCCTTACGGTCTTTTATCAGCCTGTCCTCGACAGCCGCTCGCACCAAATCGTTGGCATGGAAGCCTTGGCCCGCCTGAATGATCCGGACAACGGGATCCTTTCTCCAGCGGAGTTTCTACCCCATCTCCATGACGCTGATCTCTTCGATCTGATGAAGAAGGTCTTCTCCCAGTCCTTAGTGGACATGCAACGCATCGATGCCGAAGGTCTCCAAGACTTGCAACTGTGGACCTCTATCAATCTGCCACCCTCATCCCTCAATGATGCTTGCCTAGCTTATCTGCGGGATGCGTTGGCGGAAAACCCCATCAACTCCAGACGCATCACCTTCGAGATCTTGGAGGGAGGAGACTTTCTGAACACAGTAGACGCCGTGCGTCTACTGGAAGAATTGCGTACCCTGGGGGTACGCATCGCCTTGGATGACGTGGGCAGCGCCTATTCCTCCCTCTTGCGCCTGAAAACATTACCGGTGGATGAGATCAAGCTGGATCAAGGCTTCGTCCGTACCCTGGAGCGCCATCCAGAGGACATGCACTTCATCACCACATTCAAGGATCTGGCGGATAACTTTGCGGTCGACCTTGTAGTGGAGGGAGTGGAGACCGAAGACATTCTGGACGCTCTCACTGTGCTCGACGCAGGTATTTTGCAAGGCTACGGCATCGCCAAGCCCATGCCCCTTGAGGCTTTAATGGCGTTTCTGAAACAGCCGCCCAGCAAGCATCGTCAACATCCCACAAGTCTTTTAGGGCTCTACGCCGCGCAGGTCGCCCACCACAACGCCGTGAAGCAGGCGTTACGCCAAAATCTCTCCTTGGCCAGTTCGATGGCCCTCTTGAACACCAGCATTTGTTCCCTCACCCAACACTTCCGCCGATTTGGCTTTACGGAGGGCAGCACCTTGGATCACCTGCACAGGGAATACCACCGCGTGATCGCCGCCATGAACTCGCATTTGATTGCGTCTTCCCAGGAAAACGACTGGGGCAAAGTCGAAGAAGCCCATAAGGCACTACTGGCGGCCATTCTGGGTGAAAGGGGCTACTCTTCGTAAGCGCTGTGTCTGCCTGTGAATGCCTGCCTTGGTCCGCCGCGAACGATCACGCCAGTCTGCCAATCGCGTATCGGCTATATCTGCCGCGGGAATGGGCCGATGACCCCGGCCGGCGTGCGGCCGCCGACGTGCCGGAGGAGGTTGTCTTCCGGACCAAGCCGCACACAAATCGCACTTGACCAGTTGCGTGCCGCCGTCGCCGCCGGGGTGCAAGCAGAGGCCGTGCTGGCTGACGCGGGATACGGCAATGACACAGATTTCCGTGACGGCATCACAGAAATCGGCCTGCCCTATGTTGTCGGCAACCCCACGCATCGCCTGCAGCGCGGCGACAACCGGTGCCATCGACCAGCTCGGCAGCAACTCCTCAATCTGACCTGTCAGCCGGGCGCACCGGGCCTCCGCATCCTGCACGGCATGGATATAATCCTGCAGCACGATCTGCTGCGCCGGATGCTCAAACCGCACCGTCGTCAGCAAGCGCCGGTAGGCCAGGGTCCAGGCGCGCGGCCCTTGATAGACCCGCTCATGGCGCAGCAGAAAGCCTTGCAGATGCTGCCGCGCCTCGCCCAACATGCGGACCGCGGTCGCCCGCGCCCGCACCAGGTCGCGCATCGCCTCGTGTGCCAGATCGGGAACCCAGACGGCGCGCAGCCCGGTGCAGTTACGCCAGCATCGTCGCGTCGCGCGCGATCCATCTTTACCCGGTCGCCCGCCTTGATCGGGATCAATGATGGTGCAACCGCCACGCACTCATGCCCGGCACCAGTCAGCAGGCGCTGCAGACCATAACCACAGGGCCCCGCCTCGTAACAAAAGCTGAGCCGCCGGCCATTCTTGCCAAGCCGAGTGACCATTCGGCTCAGAACCTCCGACCGGCTCTCAAAGACACCGACCTGTCGCACCTCGCCGCCACGGCCGCTCTCTGCCACTGCCACGCATACCGTCGCCTTGTGCACATCCAATCCAAAAAACGTGATATTGTCCATCTGCTCCGCCCTCCATGTATGAGGCTCTGTGCCGGCCATTCAGCACAACCCTCGACACTGTACATGCCAAGGGCGGGCCACCGATCACTCAGGGGACATCGGGTCTAAATCAATTGCATTACATATCAATGATAGTTTGACGGCAGACATAAACTATTGAGAATTTTGCGTGTACGATGACCGCAAGACTGTTGATTAATCAAGGTTTTTAACCAAACATGAAGTATGTCCACCACGATTTTGCCTTATTCGCGAGTGGGACGCACGAAATCGTGCGGTCTCCTCAAGCCAATTCTTTGTGAGGACTTTATGCACCGAGATGCGGAATATGAAGACGACATCAGGTCTGTCGCGAAATCTGCCTTCAGCGGCAGGATGAATTTTATTTTTTGATAGAGGTTTAACAAAAATGTCTTTTTATAAGAATCTTTCCATCCGCCGAAAGCTGCTTCGGGCATTTTTGTTGGTTCTGATTGTGGCCGTCGGGAGCGGCTTGTTTTCCGCCTTGCAGGTTGCCCAGATTGGAACCGACACTGCCGCGATTGAAGAAAACATCCATGAATTTCAGCTGCTCTCCATGATCACGAAAGACGGCGAGCAGATTGCCAATCTTTCAGCCCTAGTTGCTGCGTCCCTCACGCCAGAGGACACGCAGTCGCTCATCCAGCAGGAAAACGCGGTTCGCGCGGATGAAGCGGAGCAATGGGAAATATATGCGCATAGTATCGGCCCGGGCGAGGAGCGACGCGACGCTGACGCGTTCCAGGCCGCGTTCGGCCGCATCAGTGCCGTGTCGACACAGATCAACAAGGACAATAACGCCGGCGATGTCGGTGACATCGACACATTGTTGATGAATGAACTCGGTCCCCAACTCGACGTGTTCAACAAGGCGATCAATGCTGACATTATTTACAAGAACAAGCAGTCAGCCGACCTTGCGCAGACCGCCACTGACGAACAGCATTTCACCATCCGGGGCATTGCCACCGTGCTTTGTGGGCTGGTTTTGGTTGTCATTGGCATGGTCTGGATGATCCGCAGATGGGTCTCCATTCCGATCCTACAAATGACCGAATCCATGCGCCGGCTGGCGGAGAATGATACCGGTGTGGAGGTCATCGGTGTTGGCCGTGGCGACGAGATCGGCAGCATGGCGGCGGCTGTGCAGGTGTTCAAGGAGAACGCCGTGCAGCGCATTAGGCTCGAGGCGGAGGCCCTGGAATTCCAGAAGAATCTCGACGCGCGGCTGACGGAAACGGAGGCGGCGTTTGCCGCGTCGGGCCGCGAGCAGCGGGAGGTGGTGGACGCCATGGCGGCCGCGCTGGCCGCCATGGCAAAGGGGGATCTGACGGTGCGGTTGGTGCGCGACGTGTCCGCCGCCTATACGGCGTTGAAACGCGACTTCAATTCGGCCATGGAGACGTTGCATGTTACAATGCATTCGGTCGCCACCAACGCGCAGGGTGTGCGCAGCGGAGCGCGGGAGATCACCCAGGCCACGAATGACCTGTCGCGGCGGACGGAGCAGCAGGCGGCGAGCCTGGAGGAGACGGCGGCGGCGCTAAATCAGATCACCGCGACAGTGCGGCGCACCGCCGAGGTTGCGAACGAGGCGCGCAACCTCGTTGCCACCTCAAAGGCCGATGCCGAGCATTCCGGTGACGTGGTGCGCGACACGGTACAGGCAATGAGCGGGATCGAGACCTCGTCCAAACAAGTCGGCGCCATCATCGGCGTGATCGACGACATCGCCTTCCAGACCAATTTGCTGGCGCTGAACGCCGGAGTGGAGGCGGCGCGGGCCGGCGATGCCGGGCGCGGCTTCGCGGTGGTGGCCACCGAGGTGCGCGCACTGGCGCAGCGCTCGGCAAATTCGGCGAAGGAGATCAAGACGCTGATCTCGACCTCGGCCCAGCAGGTTGCAACCGGGGTGAAGCTGGTGAGCGAGACCGGCCAAGCGCTGGGGCGGATCGTCACGCAAGTGAGCCAGCTTAACGGGCTGGTGGCAGAGCTGGCGGCCTCGGCGAAGGAGCAGGCGACCGGGCTTGGCGAGGTGAATGCCGCGGTGAACCAGATGGACCAGGTGACGCAGCAGAACGCGGCGATGGTCGAGCAGTCGACCGCGGCGAGCCACAGCCTGGCCGAGAAGGCCGATGAGCTTGCAAGGCTGGTCGGCGAATTCAAGCTCGGCCAGGAAGGGGCGAGGCCGCTGGCGGATGTCGCCTCTCGCAAAACGCAGCCGCAGGCCCCAAAGAGCCCGCCCAAGAGCAAGGTCATCGCCCTGCCCTGCCGCGCCACGCCGAAGCTTCAGGCAATGGCCGATACCGCGCAGAACTGGGACGAGTTCTAGATGCCGTATCGGGCCGGCTAGCCTGTTGCTAGGCGTATAGGTGGCTGTCCCTCAGAGTGATGGTGTGTCGAACGGGATCCGAATGGGTCGGCCCCGAACATCATCGAGGAACAGCGATGGAGTACTATGTTGGAATTGATGTCTCGCTGAACGAGATCAGCGTCTGCATGGTTGACAGCAAAGGGAGGATCGCCCGGGAGGCGAAGGCGGCGAGTGAGCCCGAAGCGCTTCGTGATCTAATTGCTGGACTTGGATTACCTGTCGTCCGGATCGGCATGGAAGCAAGTCCTCTGTCGCAATTGCTTCGTGAGGGGTACAGGCCGCGTGATCATTGAAGCGGAAGTGCCATCTGAGCCGACAGCTTTGATCGCCTTCATCAATACGCATGCACCTTCTCTGACATCCTCCCCGCCCTGAAGGGCGGGGGTTCCAGTGGACTTTCGCATTTAAGCTGCCCACCGGGTGGTTCCTGCTTCGCCGGGCCGCTTAGTGCGGTGCCCCTCCACAGGCTTCAACGCGCTGTCCGCGCGCCGTAGGATATTCAAAGCGGCGTTGCTGTCTGCGTTCGCCTCATGGCCGCAGCCGATACAGACGAACCGCGCTTGTCCCTGCCGTGATTCGGCATCTACAAGCCAGCAGGCTGAGCAGGTCTGGCTGGTGTAGGCCGCCGGCACTTCCACCAGCCTCCCGCCACGATCCGCCAGCTTATAGCCCAGCATGGTGCGGAACATCGACCATCCTTGATCGAGGATGGCGCGGTTTAGCCCGGCCTTCTGTCTGACGCGCCGTCCTGGCGCATCGGCAGTGCCTTTAGCCGAGGCCGACATGTTCCGCACCTGTAGCGCCTCCACAACGACCATGCCGTGGTTCTTGGCAATGATCGTGCTGTGCTTGTGGAGGAAGTCTTTGCGGGCGTCTGCCACCCGCTTCTGTATCCGCGCCACGCGGCGGATCGCTTTGCGGCGGTTGGCGCTTCCGCGCTTCTTGCGCGACAAGGCTTGCTGCGCCCAGCGCAGTGCCTTCAAGGCTCGCTTGCCGTGGTTGGCTGGCGCGATGGTGGTACCATCACTGAGTGCCGCGAAGATCGCAATGCCCATATCGATGCCAACGGCTGCCAGTGTCGATACGGCCGGCTCAGCAACCTCGCGCTCGCACTGGACGGCGGCGAACCACTGTCCAGCCCGGCGCGAGATGGTGATGTTGCAGATGTCACCCGGCAGTTCCTGCCAGCCGCGCAGCTTCACCCAGCCCAGCTTTGGCAGCTTGAGCCGCCCGGACGACGCGCCGGTGCGCTCAACCCGCAGCGAGGCGGGATCTGGGAAGCGGAAGCTGTCGTTTAAGCTCTTCTTGCGCGGCGTTGGCGCACCGGCCCGGCCAGTCCACCAGTTCTGGTAGGCCCGGTCCAGATCGCGCAATGCCTGTTGCAGCGGGTGGATCGGCGCAGCTTTCAGCCACTCCACCTCCGCGCGGAGCATCGTAACCTCACGGCACTGGCTGGCGAAGTTGAACCTCCGGCCAGGCCGGTACCAGTTGCGGCGCTGTTCCAGAGCCAGGTTGTAGATAAACCGGCACGCGCCCGCGATCTGCGCCATCTGAGTCGCTTGCTCAGGCGTAGGGTAGAGGCGGAACAACGCGGCTTTACGTTCTTTCACAACACTAATATATATTGGCCTATGGCCGATAGCAATGATTATAGGCGTGGTAGACACTGTGTTTTTGCAATGCATATTCATTTGGTCTTTGTGACCAAATGCCGGCGGCACGTCTTTACCGCCGCCATGCTTGACGATATGCGTGGCATCTTTGCCTCCGTCTGCACCGACTTTGAAGCAGAGTTGATCGAGATGGACGGGGAAGATGACCATGCGCATCTGCTGGTGAATTATCCACCGAAGGTGGCGGTGTCAGCCCTTGCGAACAGCCTCAAAGGCGTGTCGAGCCGCAGGCTGCGCCAGAACCACCCAACATTGGCGAAACGCTACTGGAAAGGCGTCTTGTGGTCGCCATCTTACTTCGCAGCTTCCTGCGGTGGCGCGCCGATCAGTATTATCCGCCAGTACATCGAACAACAAAGAACGCCAGACTAAACGCAATAGCCTCGCCAGACGGCCCTACGGGCCGGGCTACGCCGCTCCCGCGCTGCGCTCGCTCTGGCGTTCGAATGCGTGGACGCGGCAATACTGCAAGACGCCCTTACCCCGGCCTAAACGCCGGGGCTTGCGGGCTTTAGGGGGTCATCCGGATTGGTTTGGAGATGCTCGCGCAGGATCATCCGGTATTATCTGCGCTGATCGACAAACTGATTGAAATCCGACAGGTGGCGGCTCTGGATAAGGAAATCCGCTGCTTCGTCTGTGCCGATCCAACCTTGCATCGCTTCATGACAGTGCCCAGCGTTGGCCCCATTACCGCCTTGGCGTTCCGCTCTGCCATTGACGATCCCGACCAATTCAAGCGCGCGCGCGACGTAGGTCCGTATCTCGGATTGACGCCGCGTCGATATCAGTCCGGAGAAACGGACCGGCAAGGGAAAATATCGAAGTTTGGCGATCTCGCTTCACGCGGACCTGCCTCTTTGAAGCTGCCGGCGTGTTGTTCACGAAAGTCCAACGTTGGTCGCCACTCAAGGCTTGGGGAACCCGCCTGGCGCGGCGCATCGGTTCGAAAAAGGCCAAGGTTGCCATCGCGCGCAAGATAGCTGTGATCCTGCGATGCATCTGGACCGACGGCACAGAGTTCTGGTGGACGAAGGAGGCCACAATGGCCTGATCCTCCTTTCACCTATCCAGCTCCGCATCTGCGGAGGCGCTGTCCTGGCTGGGACGGCGGGTCGAATTGACTGCGAGTAGACTCTTGCCAGCTTTCCCGAGTAGGAAACCATGGCGTTTCACACGTTGCAGCGTTTCACCCCTGACACCCATGATGGGGCGACCAAATGCCGCCCCCGAAGAGAACCGTGACGCTGGCCAAGACTTCCGCCTCCCAGGGGAATCGGGTGAAAGTTTTATGCTGAGATTAGGCTGACGAGGAACTCGTCGTCCCAAGCTGCGACCTTTTTTCTGAGGCGCATAGAGTCCTTGCTTGGTGCTCTTCGGATCAGGTTATGGGCCATGTGCTTTATGGTGGTGAAGTTGGCCGGGGCGTGTTCCGTTCGGACCCTGCATTCGTCGTCGCGGAAGACCATGTCCATGACCCAATGCAGACTGTTCTCAATTGCCCAGTGGCTTCGTATGACTGGCCCGAGGATGGCGGCCAGCATCCCAAGCGAGGTGAGGTAGAACCTTGTTTCCTGTTCGATTTTCCCCTGAATTTCGCGGCTAGTTTCCACCACGACGATAGCACTCAGACCCGGCCAGTCATGGTGTTTTTGTAGCCATTCGACATCGTGGATAACGGTGGTTGTGCGGGTCTCAATCCGGCCGTGATCACCGTCAACGGTGGTGTCCTGGCTGATTTTGCTGTCGGCGAAGCCGCGGGCCTTTTGCTCGGTGGCAAATAATTCAACATCATCACGTAATGTGCCCTGATTGCCTTTCAGCGCGAGCACGTAATCGGCTTTTTTGTCGACGATCTTTTGCGCGATGTGACGTTGGCATCCCATCGCATCGATGGTGACAATGGCCCCCTCGATCGACAGCATGTCGAGCAGTTTGGGGATGGCAAGGATTTCGTTGGATTTTTCAGCAACCTTCACCTGACCAAGCACAAGCCGTTGACGCGCCGCAAAGGCCGAGACCATGTGGATCGGCGCGTTCGCACCTTTCGACCGGCGCGAGGTCTTGCCATCAATGGCGACCACCCCGGCCGGTACGCCAGTAAGAGCCGAAACCCAGGCCACGAAGCAACGCTGGAAGTGCTCGGCATCGAGGCTGGCGAAGATGTCGCCCAGATGGTCATGCGAGGGTGTACCATCCACAAACGGCCGGAACCGGCGCAAAAGGCCGAGCTTCTTGGTTCCAAAACGGGCGATATCAACAAACGTCTCGGCCCCGGCCAACACCGCGAGCAGAGATAAAAGCAACACCTCATCCAGCGGATACATAACCTTGCCGCGCTGACGCGGGTCAGGCAAATCTTCAAAATACCCAAGAAATACAACCGCCTCGCAACCCGCACCATCAGCCGCCGAAAACGCTTCCATGATATCCCTCCGCAAGCGAATCGGAGGGCACGTACAGATTCAGACTTTTAACAGCTTGTCACGACGTTTTTCACCCGATTGCCCTGTTCCGCCTCCCCTGTGCGCTTGACATCAACATGCCGATTAGAGAACAGTCTGTGTGAATTTCGTTGCAATCCAAACGGGGAATCAGCTCAGAGCGTGTTCCGGGAGGGGAGCGGCAGTGAGCCAAAGCCGGGCAAATGACTCCGATGGTTCCGGACGGCCGTAATAATATCCCTGGGCCACCATGCATCCTAAATTGGCGAGTGCCCTGGCCTGTGCGGCCGTCTCCACGCCTTCGGCGACGGTCGCCAGGCCGAGACTCTTCGCCATGCCGATGATGGTTTTGACAAGGGTATAATCTTTCTGACGCCTCAGCATGTTGCGGACGAAGGAAATGTCGATTTTGAGTGTCCCCGCCGGGAACCTGGAGAGATAAGCGAGGGAGGAAAAGCCGGTGCCAAAGTCATCTATGGCGAAGACAAAGCCCAAGGCATTGATTTTTTCCAGCATGGTGAGGACCGCCGGGCCGTCGGACACCATGGCGCCTTCCGTGATTTCCAGCTCAATATCGGCGGGAGAACAACTGGAGGCTTCAACGATGCGCTTTATTGTCGCAATGAAATGAGGGTTGTCCAGCTGCTTTGCTGAAATATTAACGGCTAGTCTGCCGGGAAGCTGCACCCCGACCTTCTTCCAGCTGGCCAATTGCTGGCAGGCCTCTTCCAGCACCCAGATGCCCAGAGCCGGCATCAGCCCCCGCTCCTCGGCAATCGGGATGAAATGGTCGGGAGCGATCTTGCCGCGCACCGGGTCGCGCCACCGGAGAAGGGCCTCGGCACCAGCGATTTTCCCCGAACGTAAGTCGATCTTCGGCTGGTAGTGAAGCTGCAATCCGCCATGGGTGATCGCGCGCTTCAGCGCTTGCGCGATTTCGCGCCGCTCCGTCAGCGCCGCGCTCATTTGCGGTGAATAAAACCGGTAGCCCTCATCGCCGCTTGCCTTGGCGCCCCGGCTGGCCAGCCCGGCATCGGCACAGACCTCGCTCGGCGCCGTCCGCCCCCCGGGGTACAGCACAATGCCAATCTTCGCACTGAAAATTATGCTATCCCCCCCGACCAGTAAGGCTTTCCTCAAGGCTTCAACCACGGCTGCGGCAGTTCTTGCCGCCGCTGCCTGATCTGCCCCCGGCACAACCACTGCAAATTCCTCATCGCCGATCCGGGCCAGCATGTCCCCGGTCTGCAGGATGGATGCCAGGCGCGCGCTCGCCGCCTTGAGCACGGCATCGCCCACTAAATAGCCCTGGGTATCATTTATCTCCTTGAAATGTTCGATTGCGATGAAAATGAGCGCGCCATTTTGCTGGCGGGCAAATGCCATGTCGAGGACTTCCAGCAGGTGCGCGCGGTTGGGCAGTCCTGTCACGTCATCGGTATAAGCCAGGCGCCGCAGCTCTTCGTCGGCCTCACTACGGGCCTCGCGAGTGCGCAGAACCTCAATGCCGAAGGCGAGGTCATCCGCCACTTCCATCAGCAGCTTGGTTTCCTCATCATCAAAAGCGTCAGGCTCGGCCGCGTGGAGCGTTAAGGCGCCGAAGACCTTATTGTCCACGCGTAAGGGGAGCGCGATCGCGGATTGGACCCCGTATTCCCGCGCGGCCTGTCGCCACGGGGCAAAGTCCGGGTCCGTCATGATCGTCCTGCCGAGCGCCGGCCGGCCCGTGCGGATCGCCGTGCCGGTGGGGCCGCGCCCATGTTCGTCGTCAGCCCAGCTGACCACGAGACTGTCCATATAGTCCAGGCTATCACCGGCCTGGGCTAGCGGACGCACCGGCTTCCGTTCACCATGGTCCGCATAACCGATCCAGGCCAAGCGGTAGCCGCCTGTTTCGGTGGCAAGACGGCAAACCTCGTCGAGAAGCGACGGCATTTCCCTGGCGCGAAGCAGCGCGCGGTTGCTGCTGGAAAGAAAATCGAGCGCCCGCCGGGTCTGGGCCAGGGCGTTGCGCTGCGCGATGTGGGCCGTCAGATCGATAATGCAGACGAGCGCGAATGTCTCGCCAGCCACGACCGCCGCCGAGAGGGAGATCTCGGCCGGGAAGGTCGTGTTGTCCTTGCGGCAGACGCTGAACTCCCGGCCCGAGCCCATAGGCATGGTTTTGCCTGGAGAAGAAAACCAATCGCGAATGGTCACGCTGTGCCGGCTTCGAACCGCTGCGGGCAACAGCATATTGACGGGCAATCCCGCCATTTCATCAACGGTAAAACCCAGCATTCCCGCGGCCTGGACGTTGGCGCACCGAATAACGCCATGCCGGTCGGCCAAGATCGCGGCGATGGGAAGCAAGTCAAGTCTCATGCGTTTAGTTCTCGCAAGCAGTCAGAAGCAGCAAACGCCGCAGATTAGACTGGCGTTAGCCCATCTATATTCGAAGTTATTAATCGAAGTTTTCCTGATCGCCTCAGCCTCAGTGTGCTCTGAGCAAGCCTGCTGTCAGGCGAAATCAGAAATTATCCCCCCGACGAATTGGAGAACAGCCCCCGGGTTTACAAGATGGAGACAGATGACGATTGGTGTTTCGGGGCATTCTGCACTGTCTGTGAAGATGCAGGGACATGAGATGCTTCAGCCTGAAGAGGTGGCTGCCATGGTGCGGCTTGATGCGCCTACCTGGTCGAACGGATCCTGATTGGGCCTGCCGAAATAATAGCCCTGCATCAGGTAGAAGCCGAGCCCTCGCAATTTTTCCATTTGCGATCGCCGCTCGACTCCAATGGCCGCCACAGACAGTCCGAGGCTGTTGGACAGATTGAGGATGCCCGCTGCTATCTTCGCTGCGGTGGAGGAGCAATCCACCTCCGCGATAAGGGAACTGTCGATCTTCAGCATGTCGACGGGCAGCTTGTGCAGCCAGGTCAGGGACGAATAGCCGGCACCGAAATCATCGAGCGCCAGCAGGAAGCCACAACTCTTCAGCTCCCGCAGGAAATGCACAGTGCGCTCAGGATCAGCAACCACCGATTGTTCGGTAAGTTCGATCATGATGCGATCGGGCGGCACGCCCGTGGTGGCGCAGATGCTGGCGAATTTGGCGGGCAGAGCTGGATTGGCAAGTTGGACGGGGGAGACGTTGATGCTGGCGCGTATCTCCTCTCGTGGCCAGCGGGCCTGGGCAGCGCGCAGCCAGTGGCAGGTGGCTTCCAGCGTCCAGAAACCGATATCGTCGATCATCCCGCTCTTTTCCGCCAGGGCGACGAACTCGCCGGGGGCCAGCAAGCCAAGGGGACTCCGCCAGCGCAGAAGCACCTCATAGGCGAAGGGGCGTTCAGTTTTGAAGCTCATGATCGGCTGAAAATACAAGATCAGGTTGTCCTGCGTCACAGCCTCCTGCAGGTCATTTTCCAAGGTCAGCCGCCGCTCCGCGACCGCATGCATGGCCGCCTCGAACAGCACGATCTTTTGGTTGTGGCTGCGCTTGGCCTCATACATGGCAATGTCAGCATCGCGCAGGGCAGCTTCCTGGCTCTGGTAGGGGGCAAGCGTGCCCACCATGCCGATGCTGACACCTATCGTGTAAGGCTTCCCGTCCAGCAGGTAGGGTGCGGTGAGCGAGCCGTACAGCTTTTGCGCCGCTTGCCAAAGCGGGGCGGCGTCGCCGGAAACCGCATGCAGGAGGACGAACTCGTCGCCTGAATGCCGGCCCACGACACAAAACGGCCCGGCGCCCGCCTCATCATAGCCGGTGTTGCACAGGGCCTCTATTGCCGCCAGTCGTTGCGCCACCTGGATCAGTAGTTCGTCCCCGACATGGTGGCCAAGGCTGTCGTTGATCAGCTTGAAGCGGTCGAGGTCAAAAAACAGCAGGCCGTAATCGCCGCCGGCACGGGTCGCTGCCGACGCCATCACCACCTGCATTTGGGCCAGAAACCCCTTCCGGTTGAGCAGGCCGGTAAGAGGGTCGTGGATGGCGTCATACTCGGCGCGCCGCCGTGCCGCCTCGAGTTCGCTGGCAAGTTCGCGTTGTTCGTCCAGGGCTTTTTCCAACGCGTCGGCCTGAGCAGAAAGCAGGTCGGCCAGTTCGACAATGCGCGGTCCATCGGCGCCTTTCAGCAGAATTGGCTCGAACCGAGCCGAGTCGTCGCGCGCGAGCGCCATCCGGCAGGCCGTGGCCAGCGGGGTTTGGTCATCGAGCACGAGGGGCTCCGGCATGGCCGACACCATCAACTCCTGCAGCGGCCGCTTGAGGAAGACTTCGCGCCCATAAGGACCGCTTAGGGCGGCGAGAAATGCTCTGCGGCTGAGTAGGCCGGTTATCTTATCTCCGACAGTAACGATCACCCCGGGCAGCGCTGGCGTGGCCCGAAAGCGCGCCTCCAGGACGGCGGCGGCATCACCTGCCGGCATGGTTTCCGACCAGCTTTGGCAATTGCCTTGCGGCATAAAAATTGAGCAGAGGCGTAGGTCGTCCAATTAAGCGAAGCCTCCTGCAAAGCGACGATTGTGCCCGGAGATTACCGGCGCGTCATAATGTGTGTCATAATAAACAAATTGAATACTGCAAGTGACATTTAGCGTTATCCCGTGACGCCTGCCCAAACGGGCCGGTCGTCACAAAGACAAAGGTTTTTCTTGTAACTGCCCAGCTACCCCCAGGCTTTCAGGCGACCCGCAGGTTTTGAGCGAGCCGGTCTGGGCACTGCGTCAACGCTTCGATGAGTTTCCACCCCTGCTTCCTCGCGGTTGAGAGGAACGAGCGGACGAGTGCGAAATCGGTAGCGCTGTCCCAGGAGCGGAAGCCGCCGGATATTTTCTGCCGGAGTTTCATCATGCGGATATCTCTCTCGGCCTGATTATTCGTGAACGGCACCGCGAGATCGTGCAGGAAGCGCAGCGTATCCTTGCTCCGGTCGCGCAGGCGGATCAGCAGGTTGTGGCCAGTCCGGCGCGCGACACGCCCCCGTCTGGCACCGTCGGCGCGTCCATGCGCGGGCTGTGCGAGATGAAACGCAAAACCTTCGCTGAGAATGCGGCGGTAACATCGTTCGATACGAGCAATGGTCTGGGGCTTCACATCCGTGCCACGCTCCCGGGCAAGGTTTGCCACATGGCAGGCGCGGCGCAGCAGACGCTGCATTTTCTCCGACCAATCCTCCTTCTCGATTTCAACCAGCGCCTGCAATTCCCGCAAATGGTGGGCATTGCACAAGGCATGCTGCACGTCCGGCATGGCGTAGTAGGGCTTCCAGTGATCATGGACCACGATCCCGCCAACCCCAGCCATCAGACTGCCGCGTTTCGCGCTGACACGGTAGGAGGTGAGCCACGCATTGGACGCCACATGCAGCCATTGCGTTTTGCCGCCGATGCGAAAGCCGGTCTCATCCATGTGTTTAACGCGGGCGCCTGCGACAAGACCGCGTACCGCTTCGCCAAATCCATGCAGGCTCGCCGCACAGGACCGGCTCATGCGCGCGATTGTGGCGGCGGTGAGCCGGACGCCGAACAGGTCCGCCATCAGCGCCGCAAGCCGGTCTTCGGGCAGGAACTGCGCGTGCAGCAGATAAACGGTGAAGGCTGTCCGCGTTCAAGGGCTCGGTCGCGATTATTCGTTCCGCGTCAGCGGATGACCGGGAGTGACTACAAAGATGCGCAAGGCAGGAGACAGGACCCGAAGACGCCGGTTGAACAAGCTCTCATGCGCGGGTTGGCTACCGCATGACCGTGGTTCCGTCTTGGGGCTGCCTCATTCTAAACGCGAGCGTCGGTCCGGGGACCGGCTCATAACAGGTCAGGAGGATTCCCCACCGTGGCCCTGTCTCCAGCCCTGCGCACCAGATTTGTTTGCTGGGTCTTGTCCTTCGTCTCGTTCAGCAGCTCTCTCAAGCGAGCTTGGGTTGCGCGATGCGGGCGATCGCCCAGATGAAGCCGACCATTTCCCGAGCAATGGCCGTGGTGACCACGACCTTCGGCTTACCGGAAGCGACCAGACGGCGATATCTCGCGCACAGTCGAACCTGCGCTTTCCAAGCAATATCTCGGATCTCCACGGCCAGCGGCTCAAGACGGTCGTGGATCTTTCGGCTGACGCGCGCCGGCATCCGGTATGTCCAGGCCCCCTCAATCAGCACACGCCTGGCCAGCGCATTGCCGGCTTTGGTAATGCCGCCGCGGCGGACGCTGCCGCCCGACGAGTGCTCGCTCGGCACCAAGCCAAGATAGGCCATAAGCTGGCGCGGATTGGCGAAGCGGCGAAAGTCGCCGACTTCTGCCACAACGGTCACCGCTGCCACGAGGGCAACCCCGCGCATCGCCTGCAGCGCAGCCACAACCGGTGCCATCGACCAGTTCGGCAGCAACTCCTCAATCTGGCCTGTCAGCCGGTCGCGCCGGGCCTCCGCGTCCTGCACCGCATGGATATAATCCTGCAGCACGATCTGCTGCGCCGGATGCTCAAACCGCACCGTCGTCAGCCAGCGCCGGTAGGCCAGGGTCCAGGCGCGCGGCCCGTGATAGACCCGCTCATGGCGCAGCAGAAAGCCTTGCAGATGCTGCCGCGCCTTGCCCAGCATGCGGACGGCGGTCGAGCGCGCCCGCACCAGATCGCGCATCGCCTCATGCGCGTGATCGGGAACCCAGATGGCCGTCAGTTCGCCGGCCCGGTGCAGCTTCGCCAGCATCGTCGCATCGCGGCGATCCGTCTTTACCCGGTCGCCCGCCTTGATCGGGATCAATGATGGCGCAACCACCACGCACTCATGCCCGGCACCAGTCAGCAGTCGCTGCAGACCGTAGCCACAGGGACCCGCTTCGTAACAAAAGCTGAGCCGCCGACCATTCTTGCCGAGCCGAGTGACCATTCGGCTCAGAACCTCCGGCCGGTTCTCAAAGACACCAACCTGTCGCACCTCGCCGCCACGACCGCTCTCTGCCACTGCCACGCATACCGTCGCCTTGTGCACATCCAATCCAACAAACGTGATATTGTCCATCTGGTCCGCCCTCCATGTATGAGGCTCTGTGCCGGCCATTCGGCACAACCCTCGACACTGTACATGCCGAGGGCGGGCCGCCGATCACTCAGCGGACATTGGGTCTAAAACCCCACGCATTACGCCTGCGCGATCCGCTACCAACGCGGGGCGGACAAAGCGCCGATGCTGCTGGCCAAGGGCGTGGGACTGCTGGCCCAGGAGATTATCGCGCGCGGGCGTGGCCACGGCATTCCGGTGGTCGAGTCGCCGCCTTTGGCCCGTGCCATGTACCGGCATGTCGAACCTGGCGAGCATATCCCCGTAGCGCTCTACCGCGCCTGCGCCGAGGTGCTGGCCTATGTGTGGCGGATGCAGCGCTGGCGCGCCCAGGGCGGCTCGCGGCCAACCCCGCCCCCGGTGCGGGAGGGCGAAATCGAAGTATCCCGCTGGAGTCCGGAGAACTGATCCGGGGGGTCAGTTCTTCGGGGCGAAGCCCAGGAAGCCAGCCTGCGGGTTGGGTGTGCCCATATTTGCCGCGCCGGCGGGCGCGGCAGGGTGCATAGCTGGCCTAGGCGCCACGGCACTGGCAGCGGTGGGGGCAGGCACGGCATGGTGCTTCTGTGGCTTCGCCGTATGCACCGTTGCCGGCGGAGAGCTATACAGCGTCCAGGGCTGGCCCACAGGCCCGGCCTGCTCGCCAAGCTCATTGCGCGTCTGCAGGAGCAGGAAGGTGATCGTGTTACGATTCAGCGAAATGGACAGGTCGAGCGGTGTTTCCCCGAACTGGTCCCGCGCATTCAAATCTGCGCCGCGTCCCAGCGCGTCTTGCGCCCCGTTGTAATCGCCCTTGTTGATCGCAGCGAACAAGGCCGCCGTCGGGTCGCCCGAAGCCGGTTGTTGCATTTTCGGTGCCGTAGCCAGCGGCGCGCCGGCACCGGCGCCGGGCAGTGCGGGCGGCGCGATGTCCGGGGTGCGGGCCTGCGGCTGGGGTGCATTGCCGCCGGTGAGCTCCGGGGTTCGACCCCATCTGCATCTGCGCCAAAGCGGGCCCGCCCCCCAAAACCAGGGCCAGACTGAGGGCCGTAAAACGAAAATGTCTCATAATTTGGTTCTCTAACCGATGCTCCCAGGGCCGTCCATGCAGCCCTGGGCGAGGGCGCCTTATTTGCTGGTGTCGCGCAGGGCGGCCAGTTCCTTTTGCAACCGTTCCACCTCGCCGCGCAGGCTGGTGATCTCTTCCTGCGCTTCCTGGGAGGGTCGGGCCTCCGCTGCCGGCTTCGCCTCACCCTCGCGGTAGAAGGGCGAGAACAGCGCCATGGCGCGTTCCATCATCGCCATGTTCTTGCGGCTGACTTCCTCAATCCCCGGCGGCATGAAGGGCCCGAGCGTCTTGCTCACGGTCTCGCGCACGTTCTCCTGCTGGCGGGCGAAATTCGCCATCGCCTGCTCGAAGTAGCGGGGCAGCATGTTGGGCACATTGCTGCCGTACACGCCGATCAACTGCCGCAGAAAATTCGTCGGCAACAGGGCGTTACCCTTGCCTTCCTCTTCCACAATGATCTGGGTCAGCACGTTGCGGGTGATATCCTCCCCCGATTTGGCGTCATAGACAACGAAATCACGGTCCTTGCGGACCATTTCCGCAAGGTTATCCAAAGTGATGTAACTTGAACTTTCCGTATTATAGAGCCGCCGATTGGCGTATTTTTTACAACCACAGGCTGCAGCTTGGAATCGGCGCTTTCACTCATGAACTTTTCTTTCATCCCGGTTTCGCCGGCTGGAGCCGAGGCGTTTTTATTGAAACACGAAATTTGGGCGTTGCACAGTGTGCTTGCGCATGACACTTATGGCGGATTTTTGCCAGCCGCGCTAGGAGGCGCCGGCGGGTAAGCAGGAACCGAATGCGAGATGGACGACAACCTGGCCAAGGATTTCGTGATCCTGTGGCAGAGCGAGCTGACCGCCATGGCTGCGGACCGGGAGTTACGGGAGACCTGGGCCTCGACTTTGGCGCTATGGGCGCAGGCGGCCATAGCGGCCGCCGCGTATCTGCCGCATGACCATTCGCCGCCCGGAAGCCCCAGCGCCGCTCAGCCGGCGCGGCCCCCGGCCGCTGATGCTGCATCTGGGCCTGGCCTGGATGAAGTCGAACAGCTCAAGCGCCGCGTCGCTGAACTGGAACAACGTCTGGGCGAATTCCTCGCCGGACACCCCCCCAAGCCCGACAGCCCAGCAGGCAACGCTTGAGGAGATCCTACGCCAAGACCGCGCGCTGATCGCCGGCATCGCCGCCTATCGCAGCGCCCCCTATATGCGCCAGCTGCGCACCCCGCCCGCCATCTGGGAAGAAGAGGAGACCCAGCTGCTGGACTATGGCGGAACCGGCCCGGCCATTCTGTTCATCCCCAGCCTGATCAACCGCGCTTATATCCTGGACCTGATGGAAGGCGGCTCGATGCTGCGCTTCCTCAGCGGCCAGAACATGCACCCCTATCTGCTGGACTGGGGCTGGCCCGGCGAGGTCGAGCGTCAGTTCTCCCTCACCGACTATATCGCCGGGCGGCTGGAACGCGCCCTGGCCACCATTCCCGGCCCGGTGATCCTGGCCGGCTATTGCATGGGCGGGCTGCTGGCGCTGGCCGCGGCGCTCCGCGCGCAGCAATCCGGCGGCGGCAAGGTCCGCGCTCTGGCCCTGCTCGCCACGCCGTGGGATTTCCACGCCGCCGACGCCTCCCTGCCCAAGCGCATCAGCGACGCCATGCCGGCCATCGAGATGATGCTGCAATTCTCCGGCACGCTGCCGATCGACGCGTTGAACACGCTCTTCGCCATGATCGACCCCTACGGCGTTGGCGAAAAATACCGGGACTTCGCCCGGCAGGACAAATCCCTGCCCCGGGCGAAGCGTTTCGTGGCGATGGAGGACTGGCTGGCCGACGGCGTGCCCCTGGCCGCCCCGGTGGCGCGCGAGACGCTCGGCGGCTGGTATGTCGCCAACAGCCCCGCCCGCAACCAATGGCGCGTGGCCGGCCAGGCGGTGGATCCGGCCCAGCTCAACCTGCCCGCCTTCTGCGCCATTCCGGCGCGGGACAGGCTGGTACCGGCCGTCTCCGCCCAGGCCTTGGCGGCGCGGCTTGGCCAAGCCACCATCATCCAGCCCGAAGCCGGCCATGTAGGCATGGTCGCCGGTTCCACGTCGGAAACTTCACTCTGGCGGCCTTTCGCGGACTGGGTGCACGGCCTATGATACGGCCGCGCATAGAGTGCCAACCACAAAGGGAAAACTCATGGAAGATATCGTCATCGTCTCGGCTACCCGCACCGCCGTAGGTAGTTTCAACGGCGCCTTCGGCTCCACCCCAGCGCATGTTCTCGGCGCCGCGGCACTGAAAGCCGCCATCGCCCAGGCCAGCCTCACCCCGGAAGACATCGACGAAGCGATCCTCGGCCAGGTGCTCACCGCCGCCCAGGGCCAGAACCCCGCCCGTCAGGCCGCCCGCGCTGCCGGTATCCCCGACTCCGCCACCGCCTTCGGCATCAATCAGGTCTGCGGCTCGGGCCTGCGCACCGTGGCGCTCGCGGCCCAGCAGATCATGTCCGGCCAGTCGGCCATTGTCGTCGCCGGCGGCCAGGAGAGCATGAGCCTCTCCACCCATGCCGCGCATCTGCGCGCCGGGCAGAAGATGGGCGATCTCAACTTCATCGACACCATGATCAAGGATGGTCTGTGGGACGCCTTCAACGGCTACCACATGGGCGTCACCGCCGAGAACGTGGCCAAGCACTGGCAGATCAGCCGTGATGATCAGGACGCGCTGGCCCTCGCCTCGCAGCAGAAGGCCGCCGCCGCCCAGGCCGCTGGCAAGTTCAAGGATGAGATCACGCCCGTGACCCTGACCACCCGCAAGGGCGAGGTCGTGGTCGACCAGGACGAATACATCAAGGCCGGCACCACCGCCGAGGCTTTGGCCAAGCTGCGCCCGGCCTTCACCAAGGACGGCACGGTCACTGCCGGCAATGCCTCGGGCATCAATGACGGCGCCGCCGCCCTGGTGGTGATGAGCGCCGCCGAAGCTGCCAAGCGCGGCCTGACGCCGCTGGCCCGTATCGCCAGCTTCGCCACCGCGGGCGTGGACCCGGCGCTGATGGGCTCCGGCCCGATCCCCTCCTCGCGCAAGGCCCTGGCCCGCGCGGGCTGGAGCGTCGATGACCTCGATCTGGTCGAGGCCAACGAGGCCTTCGCCGCCCAGGCCTGCGCCGTGAACAAGGATCTCGGCCTCGACCCCGCGAAGGTGAACGTGAATGGCGGCGCGATCGCCATCGGCCACCCGATCGGCGCCTCGGGCGCGCGCATCCTCACCACCCTGCTGCACGAAATGAAGCGCCGCGACGCCAAAAAAGGCCTCGCCACGCTTTGCATCGGCGGCGGCATGGGTGTCGCCATGTGCGTGGAGCGCTAATCCGCGCCCAGCCTGATCCAGCCCGGAGCCGGTAACGGTTCCGGGTCATTATTACACAATCGAATAATTTTCCGCACCGGCGCTTGACAGTCCTGCGCCTTCACGAGGATGAAAGCTTCCGATAATTAACGGGGCACACCCCGCAACAAGCGAGGAAACATGGCCGTTAGCAAAGTTTTTCCCAACGCCACCGCGGCCCTCTCCGGGCTGCTGCGCGACGGCATGACGATCATGTCCGGCGGGTTTGGTCTGTGCGGCATCCCCGGGGCGCTGATCGCCGCGATCAAGGAGTCCGGCGTGAAGGACCTCACCGTCATCTCCAACAATGCGGGCATCGACGGCGCGGGCCTCGGCGTGTTGCTGGAAACCCGGCAAATCCGCAAAATGGTCTCCTCCTACGTTGGCGAAAACGCCACTTTCGCCAAGCAGTACCTCTCCGGCGAGCTGGAGATCGAGTTCAACCCACAGGGCACGCTGGCCGAGCGCATCCGTGCCGGAGGTGCTGGCATCCCCGCCTTCTTCACCGCCACCGGCTATGGCACGCAGATCGCCGAGGGCAAGGAAACCCGCGAGTTCGACGGCCGGCATTACGTGATGGAGCGCGGCCTGTTCGCGGATCTCGCCATCGTGCATGCCTGGAAGGGCGACACCGAAGGCAACCTCGTCTACCGCAAGACCGCCCGCAATTTTAACCCGATGATGGCCACCGCCGCGAAATTCACCGTCGCGGAAGTCGAGCATCTGGTCGAACCCGGCGAGATCGACCCGGACCACATCATCACCCCGGGCATTTTCGTCAAACGCATCGTCAAGCTCGACCATGCCGAGAAACGCATCGAACAGCGCACCGTGCGCAAGAGGGAGGCGTAACATGCCCTGGACACGCGACCAGATGGCCGCCAAGGCCGCGGCCGAGCTGCAGGACGGGTTCTATGTCAATCTCGGCATCGGCATCCCGACGCTTGTCGCCAACCACATCCCGCCGGGCATGACCATCCAGCTGCAATCCGAGAATGGCATGCTTGGCATGGGCCCCTTCCCCTATGAGGGCGAGGAGGACCCGGACCTGATCAACGCCGGCAAGCAGACGGTAACCGCCCTGCCAACCACCAGCTTCTTCGACTCCGCCACCAGCTTCGCCATGATCCGCGGCGGGCATATCAACATCTCCATCCTCGGCGCGCTGCAGGTGGCCGAGAACGGCGACCTCGCCAACTGGATGGTCCCCGGCAAGATGGTAAAAGGCATGGGCGGGGCCATGGACCTCGTGGCCGGCGTGCCGCGCGTGGTGGTGCTGATGGAGCACACCGCCAAGGGCGAGCCGAAAATCCTCAAGCAATGCACCCTGCCGCTGACCGGCAAGGGCGTGGTCAGCAAGATCATCACCGACCTCGCCGTGTTCGACGTGGTGAAGGACAGCACGCCAGGGCTGGTGCTCGTCGAGCATGCGCCGGATGTGACCATCGAGCAGATCCGCGCCCTCACCGAGGCTGATTTCCTTATCGCCAGCTGACCGGAGGGGAACGCCCCCCTCCCTTGACTTACTGTAACCCCAGGGGAATCGGGTGAAAGTTTTATGCTGAGATTAGGCTGACGAGGAACTCGTCGTCCCAAGCTGCGACCTTTTTTCTGAGGCGCATAGAGTCCTTGCTTGGTGCTCTTCGGATCAGGTTATGGGCCATGTGCTTTATGGTGGTGAAGTTGGCCGGGGCGTGTTCCGTTCGGACCCTGCATTCGTCGTCGCGGAAGACCATGTCCATGACCCAATGCAGACTGTTCTCAATTGCCCAGTGGCTTCGTATGACTGGCCCGAGGATGGCGGCCAGCATCCCAAGCGAGGTGAGGTAGAACCTTGTTTCCTGTTCGATTTTCCCCTGAATTTCGCGGCTAGTTTCCACCACGACGATAGCACTCAGACCCGGCCAGTCATGGTGTTTTTGTAGCCATTCGACATCGTGGATAACGGTGGTTGTGCGGGTCTCAATCCGGCCGTGATCACCGTCAACGGTGGTGTCCTGGCTGATTTTGCTGTCGGCGAAGCCGCGGGCCTTTTGCTCGGTGGCAAATAATTCAACATCATCACGTAATGTGCCCTGATTGCCTTTCAGCGCGAGCACGTAATCGGCTTTTTTGTCGACGATCTTTTGCGCGATGTGACGTTGGCATCCCATCGCATCGATGGTGACAATGGCCCCCTCGATCGACAGCATGTCGAGCAGTTTGGGGATGGCAAGGATTTCGTTGGATTTTTCAGCAACCTTCACCTGACCAAGCACAAGCCGTTGACGCGCCGCAAAGGCCGAGACCATGTGGATCGGCGCGTTCGCACCTTTCGACCGGCGCGAGGTCTTGCCATCAATGGCGACCACCCCGGCCGGTACGCCAGTAAGAGCCGAAACCCAGGCCACGAAGCAACGCTGGAAGTGCTCGGCATCGAGGCTGGCGAAGATGTCGCCCAGATGGTCATGCGAGGGGGTACCATCCACAAACGGCCGGAACCGGCGCAAAAGGCCGAGCTTCTTGGTTCCAAAACGGGCGATATCAACAAACGTCTCGGCCCCGAGCCAACACCGCGAGCAGAGATAAAAGCAACACCTCATCCAGCGGATACATAACCTTGCCGCGCTGACGCGGGTCAGGCAAATCTTCAAAATACCCAAGAAATACAACCGCCTCGCAACCCGCACCATCAGCCGCCGAAAACGCTTCCATGATATCCCTCCGCAAGCGAATCGGAGGGCACGTACAGATTCAGACTTTTAACAGCTTGTCACGACGTTTTTCACCCGATTGCCCTGACTGTAACCCCAGGGGAATCGGGTGAAAGTTTTATGCTGAGATTAGGCTGACGAGGAACTCGTCGTCCCAAGCTGCGACCTTTTTTCTGAGGCGCATAGAGTCCTTGCTTGGTGCTCTTCGGATCAGGTTATGGGCCATGTGCTTTATGGTGGTGAAGTTGGCCGGGGCGTGTTCCGTTCGGACCCTGCATTCGTCGTCGCGGAAGACCATGTCCATGACCCAATGCAGACTGTTCTCAATTGCCCAGTGGCTTCGTATGACTGGCCCGAGGATGGCGGCCAGCATCCCAAGCGAGGTGAGGTAGAACCTTGTTTCCTGTTCGATTTTCCCCTGAATTTCGCGGCTAGTTTCCACCACGACGATAGCACTCAGACCCGGCCAGTCATGGTGTTTTTGTAGCCATTCGACATCGTGGATAACGGTGGTTGTGCGGGTCTCAATCCGGCCGTGATCACCGTCAACGGTGGTGTCCTGGCTGATTTTGCTGTCGGCGAAGCCGCGGGCCTTTTGCTCGGTGGCAAATAATTCAACATCATCACGTAATGTGCCCTGATTGCCTTTCAGCGCGAGCACGTAATCGGCTTTTTTGTCGACGATCTTTTGCGCGATGTGACGTTGGCATCCCATCGCATCGATGGTGACAATGGCCCCCTCGATCGACAGCATGTCGAGCAGTTTGGGGATGGCAAGGATTTCGTTGGATTTTTCAGCAACCTTCACCTGACCAAGCACAAGCCGTTGACGCGCCGCAAAGGCCGAGACCATGTGGATCGGCGCGTTCGCACCTTTCGACCGGCGCGAGGTCTTGCCATCAATGGCGACCACCCCGGCCGGTACGCCAGTAAGAGCCGAAACCCAGGCCACGAAGCAACGCTGGAAGTGCTCGGCATCGAGGCTGGCGAAGATGTCGCCCAGATGGTCATGCGAGGGTGTACCATCCACAAACGGCCGGAACCGGCGCAAAAGGCCGAGCTTCTTGGTTCCAAAACGGGCGATATCAACAAACGTCTCGGCCCCGGCCAACACCGCGAGCAGAGATAAAAGCAACACCTCATCCAGCGGATACATAACCTTGCCGCGCTGACGCGGGTCAGGCAAATCTTCAAAATACCCAAGAAATACAACCGCCTCGCAACCCGCACCATCAGCCGCCGAAAACGCTTCCATGATATCCCTCCGCAAGCGAATCGGAGGGCACGTACAGATTCAGACTTTTAACAGCTTGTCACGACGTTTTTCACCCGATTGCCCTGACTGTAACCCCGCCCCGGCTTGACGTTTTGGGGCGGAGGCACCATTAGAGTGCCAGGCCGTCCGTGCCGGGTGCCGCCCATTGTCGAGGGTTGGCGCATTTTCTCACACACCTATCCGTGTTGCGGCAGTCCTGCCGCGGCGATTCCATCGATCGGGCCCCCATGCATCTCGCCGAATTGAAGGCAAAAACCCCCACCGACCTCCTGGCCCTGGCTGAGGAGTTGGAGGTCGAAAACGCGTCCTCGCTCCGCAAGCAGGACATGATGTTCTCCATCCTGAAGGCCTTTGCCGAAAACGACCAATCCATCTTCGGCGATGGCACGCTGGAAATCCTGCCCGACGGGTTCGGCTTCCTCCGCAACCCGGAAGCCAACTTCCTCCCCGGCCCCGAAGATATCTACGTCTCCCCCGCCCAGGTGCGCCGCTACGGCCTGCGCACCGGCGATACGGTTGATGGCGAGATCCGCGCGCCCAAGGAAGGCGAGCGCTATTTCAGCCTCGTGAAGGTGGACAAGATCAATTTCGAGTCCCCCGAGGCGGTGAAGCACCGCATCAACTTCGACAACCTCACGCCGCTCTACCCCACCTCCCGCCTGAAGATGGAGGTCGAAAGCCCCGAGCCGACGGTGAAGGGCCAGCAGAAAGACAACACCTCGCGCGTCATCGACCTGGTGGCCCCCATCGGCAAGGGCCAGCGCGCCCTGGTGGTCGCACCGCCGCGTACCGGCAAGACGGTGATGCTGCAGAACATCGCCGCCTCCATCACCGCCAACCATCCGGAAGTGTTCCTCATAGTGCTGCTCATTGACGAGCGCCCCGAGGAAGTGACCGACATGTCCCGCTCCGTGCGCGGCGAGGTTGTGGCCTCCACCTTCGACGAGCCGGCCACCCGCCACGTGCAGGTGACCGAGATGGTGCTGGAGAAGGCCAAGCGCCTGGTCGAACACAAGCGTGACGTGGTCATCCTGCTCGACTCGATCACCCGCCTCGCGCGCGCCTACAACACTGTCGTGCCGTCGTCGGGCAAGGTGCTCACCGGCGGTGTGGACGCCAACGCCTTGCAGCGCCCCAAGCGCTTCTTCGGCGCCGCGCGTAATATCGAGGAAGGCGGCTCGCTCACCATCATCGCCACGGCGCTGATCGACACCGGCAGCCGCATGGACGAGGTGATCTTCGAAGAGTTCAAGGGCACCGGCAATGCCGAGCTGATCCTTGACCGCAAGCTCTCCGACAAGCGCACCTTCCCGGCCATTGACATCACGAAGTCCGGCACCCGCAAGGAAGAACTGCTGGTGGAGAAGAGCGTGCTTTCGAAGATGTGGGTGCTCCGCCGTATCCTCAGCCCCATGGGCACCATCGACGCGATGGAGTTCCTGCTGGACAAGCTGAAATACTCCAAGAGCAACGCGGATTTCTTCGACGCGATGAACACCTGAGCGACCAGGGCCGGGAAGACTCCCGGCCCTTTCACTATCTAGAGCTAGCGTCCCACCCACATGAACAGCATGGCGATAACGCAAGAACCACGGAGCGGAAACACGGCTTGGCGTTGCGCCGTCGCCGTTCTGGCCGGGCTGCTGGTCCAGCTTGGCGTGAAGCTGTTTTATCTGGTTCAGCTTCTGGTGTTCCAGGACCTCCCCAATACCCCGCCGGGCTTTCAGTACCACACGCTGACCATGGCTGGCGGCATCAAGGCCCTGGCCATCGGGGTGGTCTCGGGTTTTGTCGCCGGTGCCATTGCAAGGCGGCGCGGCGTGCTGGTGGGCACGCTCAACGCAGTCGCCCCGCTGGGGTTCTACCTGCTGTACTACCTGGGCTTCATCGCCTTTGCCGCCGCCATCGGCGGCCAGGGCAGCTTCATCAACGGAATGCTCGCCCTGGCCTGGCAGAAAATGTGGCTGCGCTACGTGCTCAGCTTTGCCGTCACGCTCATTGCCTCGCTCGTCGGAGCAAGCCTCGGCGCCGCGGCGCGGTCCGAGCGGCCCTGACGCCTCAGCCGCTCTTTTTCCGCTGCTTCAGCCGGTACGGATCAGCCGGGTAGGTGCCGAGGATCTTGATCTCGGTGGAAAAGAAGTCGAGTTCCTCAAAGGCATGCCGTAGCGAGGGCTGGTCCGGGTGCCCGTCCACCTCGGCCAGGAATTGCGTGGCCGTGAAGCTGCCGTTGAGCATGTAGCTCTCCAGCTTGGTCATGTTCACGCCGTTGGTCGCAAACCCGCCCAGCGCCTTGTACAACGCCGCCGGCACGTTGCGCACGTCGAACACGAAGGTCGTCATCAGGTCGGGCGTGTCCGGATCCAGATGAAGCGGCTCGCGCGCCATCACGTAAAACCGTGTGGTATTGTGCGCGAAATCCTCCACATTGCGCCGCAGGATCTGCAAATGATGCAGCTCCCCGGCCAGTGAAGACGCAATCGCCGCATCCTCGGCATTGTTCAGCTTCTCGACAATCTCGGCAGAGCCCGCGGTGTCGTATTCAACGACCGGCGTGGCGCCGAGTTCGGCGATCAGCTTGCGCACCTGCCCCAGCGCCACCGGGTGGGAATGGATGCGCCTGATCGTGGCCAGCGTGGCCCCTGGCGGCGCAAGCAGGCAGTGCTCGACGCGCAGGAATTTCTCCCCGATGATGGACAGCCCGCTATCCGGCAACAGGGCATGCATGTCCGCCACCCGCCCGGCGATGGAATTCTCCGGCGGCAGCAGGGCGAGATCGGCATGCCCCTCGCGCACCGCCTCCATCGCCGCCTCGAAGGTCTCGCAGGGCAGGGTTTGCGCGCCGGGGTAGGCATTGCGGCAGGCGAGGTCCGAATAGGCTCCGGGTTGCCCCTGGAAAGCGATGAGCATCATTTTTCCGCCCCCCCCAGCAGACGGCGGGCATGTTCAAGGTCGGCGGGGGTGTCCACGCCAAAAGGCGCCCCCGGCACACGGACGGCGCCGATGCGCATCCCCGCCTCCAGCGCCCTGAGCTGCTCCAGCTTCTCGCGTTGCTCCAAGGCCGAGGGCGGCAGGGAGACGAACTGGCCCAGCGCCTCGCGCCGGTATGCGTAAATGCCAATATGGTGCCAGAGCGGCCCCTCGCCCCCCGGCACCGCGTTGCGCGAGAAATACAGCGCCGGGGCCACCTCCACCCCTTCCGGAAAGGCGCAGACGCATTTGACGACCGACGGCGACAGCGCCTCCTCCGCGCTGACGACCGGGGCGACAAGCGTGCCGATATCGTAGCCCAGCTCCAGCGGGCGGAGCACCTTGGCCAGATAGGACGGATCGATGGCCGGCAGATCGCCCTGCAGGTTGATCACCACGTCATGCCGCCCAGCAGGGTCGAGGCTTTGCAGCGCGGCGTGGATACGGTCGGACCCGGACGGCAGATCAGGGTCGGTCAGCACGGCGATGCCGCCGGCACGCTCCACGGCCTCGGCCACTTCGGCCTCGCCACATGCCACGGCCACGGGCCCCAGCTCCGCCTCCTGCGCCCGGCGCAGCACATGCACGATCATCGGCAACCCGGCGATGTCCGCCAGAACCTTTCCCGGCAGACGGGTTGAGCCGAGCCGGGCTGGGATCAGAATAATCGGTGTCACTTAAGCTTGGCCTCTATCCTGCTTGTCGCGCCTGCCTAAAACGCTATAGGGTCGAGTGCAATCACGATTGCATAAGTGTTTGGGGAGCATAATGAGCAAATCTGGCAAGGATAGCCTGCTCGGCAACAAGATTGCGGCAGGCGTGCTGACGGCAGGACTCATCTTGTGGGGCGCGAACCGGGTCGCCCACATTGTCATCTCCGACGAAGCTCCGGAAAAGCCCGCCATACAGTTGGCTGGGCTGGCGCCCGCAGCACCTGTGGCCGCCGCCACCGGCGGCGGACTGGAATCCATCATCCCCCTGCTGGCGAGCGCCGATATCGCCAAAGGCCAAGCCTTCGTGCAGGAGCAATGCGCCGCCTGCCACACCCTCACCCAGGGCGGGGCGAACGGCGTCGGCCCCAATCTTTACGGCGTTTTGGGAGGCCCGATGTTTGCCCATGCCGGGTTCACCTATTCTGATGCTGTTAAGGCCAAGGCAAAGGGCAACTGGGATTACAACAGCATGAACGCTTGGCTGGCGTCGCCGAGCGCCTTCGCCTCCGGCACCGGCATGTCCTACGCCGGGATCAAGAACACACAGAGCCCGAGCCGACGTGATCGCCTATCTGCGCACCCTGGCCGCCAGCCCGCTGCCGCTCCCCACCGCCGAAGAGGTGAAGGCCGCCAGCGCCGCCGCAGCCCCCGCGAGCACCACGCCAGCGGCGGCAGCCGCGCCCGCCACCCCAAGCATCGACACGCTGTTTGCCAGCGCGGACCTCACCAAGGGCCAGGCCGTGTTCCAGCAGGAATGCTCCGCCTGCCACAGCATCGCCAAGGGTGGCCATAACGGCTTCGGCCCCAACCTCTACGGCATTGTCGGCGCCAAGGCCTTCTCGGCGGCCGGATTCACCTATTCCAGCGCCGTGCAGGCCAAGGCAGGCCAGCCCTGGACCCCGGATGCCTTGAGTGACTGGCTGAAAGCGCCTAACAGCTACGCTGCCGGTACGGCCATGTCGTTCGCCGGAATCAAGAACGACCAGACGCGGGCTGATGTCATTGCTTACCTCAACAAAAACTCCGACTCCCCAGCCAAACTCCCTTAACGCCTGGGTAGCCGCGGCCGAGGCAGCGCTGGATGCCGCCGGTGCTGCCATCCGCCCGCATTTCCGGGTTGGCCTCTCGGCCGATGACAAGTCCGACGAAAGCCCCGTCACGGTGGCCGACCGGCGGGCCGAAGAGGTCCTGCGCGAACACCTGCTCGCTTCCTTCCCCGATTTCGGGATCATCGGCGAGGAATTCCCCGCCCACCGGCCGGACGCGAAACATACCTGGGTGATCGACCCGATCGACGGCACGCGCGCCTTCATCACCGGCCGGACCACCTTCTGCACCCTGCTGGGGTTGCTGGAAGACGGCGTCCCGGTACTGGGCTTCATCGACCAGCCGGTGACCGGCGAGCGCTGGATCGGCGGGCGCGGCGTGCCCGCCCGCTTCAAGGGTAATTTCGGCGGCCAGATCGGTACCCGCCAGACCGTCACCCTGGCCGAAGCCGAGCTCTCCTCCACCGCGCCGGAGATGTTCTCCCCCGAGCAGGCAGCCCGCTTCGCCAAGCTCCAGGTGGCGGCCAAGCGCGTCTATTGGGGCGGCGATGCCTATGGCTACGGGCTGCTCGCACTTGGGCAGATCGACGTCGTGGCGGAATGCAGCCTGAAGCTCTGGGACTGGGCCGCCCTGGCCCCGGTGGTGGAAGCCGCCGGCGGCGTGGTGACCGACTGGCAGGGCCAGCCCCTGCGCCTGGGCGCGGATGGCTCCGTGCTGGCCTCCGCCAACCCCGCGCTGCACGCGGCCGCGCTGGCGGCGCTCCGCTGATCCCACGGCTTGCAAACCGGGCGCAGCCGCCTAAGTAAGGTCGGAACATGTCCGGATTCCAGCCCAGGGTGAAGGCCGTACTTGGCCCCACCAATACCGGCAAAACCCACCTCGCCATCGAGCGCCTGCTAGGCCATTCCTCCGGGATCATCGGCTTTCCGCTACGGCTGCTGGCGCGCGAGAATTACGACCGCATGGTGGCCCGCAAGGGCATCCGCAACGTCGCGCTCATCACCGGCGAGGAGAAGATCGTGCCGCCCGGGGCGCGCTGGTTCTCCTGCACGGTCGAGGCCATGCCGCTCGACCGCAAGGTGGAATTCCTCGCCGTGGACGAGATCCAGCTCTGCGCCGACCCGGATCGCGGCCACATTTTCACCGACCGCCTGCTGAACGCGCGCGGCCTCGTGGAAACCATGTTCCTGGGCGCGGACACCATCCGCCCGTTGCTCCGCCGTCTGGTTCCGGAGGTGGAGATCGAGACACGCCCCCGGCTTTCCCAACTCGCCTATGCCGGCGGAGCAAAACTCTCCCGCCTGCCGCCCCGCTCGGCCATCGTCGCCTTCTCCGCCGCCGAGGTTTACGCCATCGCCGAGGCCGTGCGCCGCCGGCGCGGCGGCTGCGCCGTGGTCATGGGCCGGCTCTCGCCGCGCACCCGCAACGCCCAGGTGGCCCTGTACCAGGACAAGGAGGTGGACTTCCTGGTGGCCACGGACGCCATCGGCATGGGGCTGAACATGGACGTAAACCATGTCGCCTTCGCCGGGGTGCAGAAATTCGACGGCCACAAGCCCCGCCTGCTCTACGCGCCCGAGATCGGCCAGATCGCCGGCCGCGCCGGGCGTGGCATGCGCGACGGCACGTTTGGCGTCACGGCGGATTGCCCGGCACTGGGCGAAGAACTGGCCGAGGCCGTGGAGGCGCACCAGTTCGAGCCGCTTGAACAGCTCTGCTGGCGCAACGCGGCGCTGGATTTCCGCTCTGCCGACGCGCTGCTGGACAGCCTCACCGCCCCCCCGGACCGGCAAGGCCTGGTGCGCGGGCAGGACGCGGCGGACGTTCTCACACTGGCGGCGCTGATCCACGACGCCGACATCCGCAAAGCCGCGCAGGGCCGCAACGCGGTGAAGCTGCTGTGGGAAGCCTGCCAGATCCCGGATTTCCGCAAGCTCGCCACCGACGCGCATGTGAAACTCTGCGGCCGCATCTTCAATCACCTGCGCGCCTCGGAGAAACTGCCCGAGGACTGGGTCCGCGGCGAGATCGAAAACCTCGACAAGGTCGACGGCGATATCGATACGCTTATGCAAAGGCTGACGGATGTGCGCGTTTGGGCGTATATAACCGCCCGTGCGGATTGGATGCGCGATGCCGACACCTGGGCCATGCGTGCCCGGGCAGTGGAAGACCGGATTTCCGATACGCTACACGTGAAACTAATGGCGCGATTTGTTGATAAGAGGGCAGCACATTTGACGAGACGTTTGGAAGACGCCGAGGCGACAGAGCTGCAGGCGGTCGTGGCCAGTAACGGCCTGGTGCTGGTGGAAGGCCATGAGGTCGGGCGCGTGGAAGGGTTCCAGTTCCACCCCGATCCTTCAACCCAGGGGAGCGAGAAGAAGCTCGTGCTCCGTGCCGCCCGCCGCGCTCTGGCGCAGGAGATGCCACGCCGCATCATCCGCGCCGAAACCGCCGCCGATGACGCCTTCACCCTCACCGATGACCGGCATATCGAATGGGAAGGCGCCAAGATCGCCAAGCTCAAGAAGAGCGAAACCTTCCTGAAGCCAGCCGTGGACGTTATCCATTCCGAGTTCCTGGACGGCCTGGCCCGCGAGCGCTTGCGCGCCCGCCTCGCCGCCTGGCTCGCCACGGAAACGGAAAAGCGCCTCGGCGCGCTGCTGAAGGCCATGGAGAACCCGCCCGCCCCGCTGCGCGGCATCGTGCACCGCCTGAGCGAATCCGGCGGCGTGCTGGACGCTGAATCAGTTGGACCAGAATTGCGGCAAGAGGCGAAGACGTTCGGCATCGATCTTGGCCGCTTCGCCATCTACCTGCCCGCCGCGCTGAAGCCCGGCGCCGCCCGGCTGCGCGCCTTGTTCTGGGGCGTCTGGAACGACCGCAACCCGCCGCCGCTGCCCGCCCCCGGGCTGGTGAGCGCGCCGATGCCCAATAACTGGGGCCCGGATTTCGCCCTGGTCATGGGTTGGGTGCAAGCTGGCGATCTGATGATCCGCCTGGACGTGGTGGAGCGCGTCACCCGCGAGCTGCATTACCTGCTGCGCAAGCACCCAATCCTGCTGCCGCCGAATATCGGCTCGCGCATGGGGCTGAAGCCGGACCAGCTCGCCCCGGTGCTGAATGTGCTCGGCTTCCGCATCATCCCCGCCGGCACGCTCGGGGCCAAACATTTCGGCCCGGCCGCCCCCGCCATGCTGGCCAGGCGCAAGATGGAGCATCAGCAGCACGCCCCCGCCACCCCGGCGCCGGAACCGGCACCCGTGCTGGCGGACAGCCCCTTCGCCGCGCTGGCGGCGCTGAAGAAAACCGCGCGGCGCTGAATGGCGGACGAGGAGACCGGCTGGCTCCGGCTGGACAAATTCCTCGTCTTCGCGCGCTTCTGCAAAACCCGCACCGTGGCCGCCGCGCTGGTGGAAAAAGGCGGCGGTGCGCATCAACCGGCAGAGCACGGACAAGCCCCACGCCAAGCTGCACCCGGGCGACGTGTTGACCCTCGCCTTGCCGGGCGGGGTGAAGGTGGTGGAGGTCCTGGGCCTGCCGGAAAAGCGCGGCTCAGCCCCGGTGGCGCAGGCGTTTTACCGGGAGATCGGGTAATCCCCGTCATCGCGAGCGCAGCGTGGCGATCCATCTTCCGGGACGCGGCATGAAAGATGGATCGCCACGCCGCTACGCGGCTCGCGATAACGAAGCGTCTCGACGGCGCGGGTGGGGCCGCTATGATGATGCAAAACCGAAATTTTGCGGCGGGATGGCGCGATGAGTTTTGCAAGGCTCGGGCTTGTGGTTTTGCTGCTGTCGGGATGTTTTTTGGGTGCTGCGCATGCGCAATCCACGGCAGGTTCAGGTGGATGATTATGCCATCCCGCCGCCCACCAATTACGGCGCCGGGTACACAATCGTCATGGTGCAGCAGCACCAAGAGCATCCGATCCGGGACCGGGTGTCGATACGCGGTTTGGGTCAAGGGCCATCCAGCTGGACCGGACCTATCCGCTCATCGCCAGTCCGCCCACGCCCGATACCAAGACATTCAACACTGAGATGCAACGCCGGTCCGCGCAATGGTGGGGCCGTCATGGATGCCCCGAAGGACAACAGCACCGCCGCCGATCCCGACGCGGATTACGAGCTGGACTGCGAGCCCGTAGGTCTGCCGCCACCCATCAACTTCCCCCCGCCCGCTGGTGCTCGTATGCTTCCCGGTCTCGTCTCGATGGTCTGCCGCAATGACGTGTTCTGGCGTGGCGCCGCCCATGGCGCCTATGGCTTTGGCGAGTACTGGGGATCCAACTGGCTTCTGCACAGGGTCGCGAAGTGCTGGCCAGTGACATTTTTGACATGAAGACAGGCTGGCTGCGTGCGTTAACTACGGCGGCAAACCTGGATCGAAGCGCGGTTGCCGTGGTGTCGTAGAACCGTTGGATTTCTCAGACACCAGTCATTGGGTCGTCACGTCCGGAGGGCTTGGGCTTACCTATACGGCTTCTGAATTTTGCCGGAATTGAGGAAGTCGGGGAATGGCAAGTATGATGTTATCCCCCTGATCCAAGCTCGCTTCCTATCTGCGCAAGGACGGCATCGTCCCGCAGGCAGACTGGTCGGCTACCGCCATGCCCGGAAATTAATGCCGGGCAGCCTGCCGGACCCTGTAACTTGACCTAAAACCCCTGCCGCGCGCATAGGGGGGCAGAAATTCGATTGTCTTTTTACGGAGTGTCTGATGACCTACGTGGTCACTGAAAACTGCATCAAGTGCAAATACATGGACTGCGTGGAAGTCTGCCCGGTGGACTGCTTCTACGTTGGCGAGAATATGCTGGTGATCAACCCGGACGAGTGCATCGACTGCGGCGTCTGCGAGCCGGAATGCCCGGCGGAAGCCATCTTCCCCGACAGCGACGACCGCGCCGCCGCGTGGGCCGAGCGCAACCGCGACCTTGCCAAGTCCTGGCCGAACATCACCCGCAAGGGCACCCCGCCGGCTGATGCCGATGAGTGGAAGGACAAGCCCGGCAAGGAGGCGATGCTCTCCACGGAACCCGGCCAACCGTAAGCTTAACCTCCCCCGGGTGACGGGGGACAAAAAATCTGCTACACAATGCCGATATGAGCCGGGGGCGGGACGACCGCACCCGGTTTTTGGTGGTTGGAGTGGCGATGAGCGAGAAGCAGAAATCCGGCGTGGTGAAGAAATCCACCAAGCCCTTGGCTGAAGCAGACGAGACAACCATGGCGGCAAAGCCTGCCGACAAAGCGCCAAAAGCCAAGCGGGCGGCGGAAGCCGATGAGCAGGCCGCGCCTGCGACAGCCCCCGCCGCGCCGGCGCCGGTCATGCATGGCGGCATCCCCGCCGGGCCGATCCGCCCGCTCTCCCCGCCCCGCGCCCCGGCCAAGGCGGAAAACTTCCAGGAGGGCGACTACGTCGTCTATCCCACCCATGGCGTGGGCAAGGTGGAGCGCATCGCGGTCGAGGAAATCGCCGGCCATACGCTGGAGCTGATCCACATCACCTTCGACGAAAACCGCATGACCCTGCGCGTGCCGACCAACAAGGCCCGCACCGCCGGACTGCGCAAGCTCGCCTCGAAGAAGCAGTTCGACGAGGCGCTGGCCGTGCTGAAAGGCCGTGCGCGCATCAAGCGCACCATGTGGTCGCGCCGCGCGCAGGAATACGAGGCCAAGATCAACTCCGGCGACCCGGTGGCCATCGCCGAGGTGGTGCGCGACCTGCACCGCAATGCCGGCCAGCCGGACCAGAGCTTCTCCGAGCGGCAGATCTACGAATCGGCGCTGGACCGCCTGGCGGCGGAATATGCGGCGCTGGACCAGATCGACAAGGCGACCGCCATCGAGCGCCTCATCGCGCACCTGAAGTCGGAATAAGGGGCTGTTCCACAAGCCTACTCTGGCGGCTGCCTAACCGCGTATTTCTGCGCGCCGGTGCTCACGTACTTCACCGTACGCTCCGCTCCGGTGCTCGAAAAACACGTTTATCCACCTCGCCAGAGCGACTTCTGAAACAGCCCGCTATGCCGCCGTGCCGCCGATGGTCAGGCTGGAAAGCTTGATCGTCGGCTGGCCGACGCCTACCGGCACGCCCTGGCCGTTCTTGCCGCAGGTGCCGATGCCGGGGTCGAGTTCCAGATCGTTGCCGATCATCTCCACCTTGGTCAGCGCATCCGGGCCGTTGCCGATCAGCGTCGCCCCCTTCACCGGCGCGGTGACCTTGCCGTCCTCGATCAGGTAAGCCTCGGCGGCGGTGAAGACGAACTTGCCGGAGGTGATATCCACCTGCCCGCCGCCGAAATTCACCGCGTACAGGCCGCGCTTAACCGAGCGGATCATGTCCTCCCTGGAGGCATCGCCACCCAGCATGATGGTGTTGGTCATGCGCGGCATTGGCGCATGGGCGTAGGACTGGCGGCGGCCATTGCCGGTGGCGCGCATGTTCATCAGCCGGGCGTTCTGCCGGTCCTGCAGGAAGCCGACGAGGACGCCATCCTCGATGAGCGTTGTGCGGGATGTCGGCGTGCCCTCGTCGTCGATGGTGAGCGAGCCGCGGCGATTGGGGATGGTGCCGTCATCGACCACGGTAACGCCCTTCGCGGCGACACGGCTGCCCATCAACCCGGCGAAGGCTGAGGTCTGCTTGCGGTTGAAATCCCCCTCAAGCCCGTGGCCGATCGCCTCGTGCAGCAGGATGCCCGGCCAGCCCGGCCCCAGCACCACCGGCATCTCCCCGGCGGGAGCGGGGATGGACTGCAAATTCACCTCCGCTTGGCGGATCGCCTCGCGCACCGCCGCCTGCCAGAACTCGGGGGCGACAACGGGCCCGTAACCGGTGCGCCCGCCCGCGCCATGCCCGCCAGATTCCCGGCGGCCATTCTGCTCCATCACCACCGACACATTGAGCCGCACCAGCGGGCGCAGATCCGCCACGCGGGAGCCATCGGCACGGATGATCTCGATCACCTGCCATTCCCCTGCGATGCTCGCCATCACCTGCACCACGCGCGGGTCGGCGGCGCGGGCGAAGGCGTCGATCTGCTGCAACAACTCGGCGCGGGCGGCAAAGGGCGCCTCGGCCAGCGGGTTGAGCCCCGCGTAAAGGGGCTTGGAAGCCAAGGCCGGACCGGCAGCGGTCAGCGAATGCTCGCGGGCCTTGGCGGTGCGGATAGTCTCGGCCGCGCGGGCCAAAGCGGGCTCAGAAATTTCCCCGGCATGGGCGAAATACGCTGCCTCTCCCAGCACGGCGCGCAGGCCAAAGCCACGGCGCGTGTCGAAGCTGGCGGCACGAATGCGCCCGTCATCAAGCGAGACGAACTCCGACTCCCGATATTCCAGGAACAGCTCGCCATCGTCGGTGCCATCCAGCGCCGGAGTGATGAGCCGGACGGCCTGGTCCGGGTCGAGGCCCTCAACACCATGAAACAGCGTGCTGGCGGTCTGCAAAGCCTCGGTCATGTCTATCGTCTCCTTATTCCGCCGCGGCGGGCAGTGGCTGCGGCAAATTCACCGGCAACGCACCGCGCAGCTTGTGCCGCGCGGCGATTGCTGTGGCAAACAGCAGCACGGCATTCAACTCGTGCACATAGCCAAGATTTGCACTGCCCAGCACGATGGTGGTCATGCCCAGCAGGTATTGCAACGCCACCAGCCCGGCGAGCAGCAGAAAATTATCGCGCAGGGCCGGGCTCAGCTTCATGCGCAGGCCCATCACCGCCGTGGTCAGCACCGTCAGCGCCGTCACTGTGGCCAGGAGGCGGTGGCAGAACTGCACGGTCGCCTTGTTCTGGACGAAGTTCAGCAGCTCCGGGTGCAGGTCGAACATCCCCGGCGGCACCCAGACGCCATCCATGGTGGGGAAAGTGTTGAACACGGTGATGGCGTTGGAGGTGGCGACCAGCGCGCCAAACCCCATGGTGCACCAGATCAGCACCACGCTCGCCGTGGCCCAGCGCCGCAGATGCGCAGCACCTGCCACCGGCACGGGCTCAGGCGTGCGGAAGGTCAGGCCGGTCCAGACCAACAGGAAAAAGATCAGCATGGCGGAGCCAAGATGCGGCCCGGCCCAGGCGGGCGGCGGGGAGAGCACGCCGGGCTGCATGCCGGTCTGCACCATGTACCAGCCAAAGGCGGCCTGCCCCGCGCCACACAGGAAGATGAAGCCCATCCACAGCGCCCGCTTGCCGCGCAACCGGCCCTTGATGAGAAACACCGCGAAGGGAACGAGGAACACCAGCGCCATCAACCGCCCCCAGCAGCGGTCGAGGAACATCGGCCAGAACAGCGCCTTGTAGTCGTCCAGGCTGATCGGGTGGGACTGGTAGAGCGCAGTCTTCTGGAACAGGCCAAACAGATACGCCCAGTCCGCCGCGCTGTGCGGCGGGATGAAGCCGGTAAAAGGCCGCCAGACCTGGATGCTGAACCCGGCGCCGATGGTGCGCGCATGCCCGCCGCCAATGGTCATGCCGAAGACCATGCAGGCGAGAATCAGCACCCAGGTGCCGAGCGCCCTGTCAGACTTCATGCCGTCGCCCCGCGCAGGCGGTGCAGCAGGTTGAGCAGCGCCCCCAGCAGCAGCACCGCGTTCATCTGATGGACCACGCCGATATCGATCATCTTGGAGACCAGCGCGGTCACGCCCAGCACGAATTGCAGGATCACCAGCAGCCCGATCAGCGCCGCCGCATCACGCACCGGGGCTGGAGGCTCGTGGCGGATGGTCTGCACCGTGACGGCGAGGATGGCGATGGTGGCGAGCACGGCCAGCAGCTGATGGTCGAAGATGATGGTCGCGGTATCCGAGAAAATGCCGCTCATCGGCCAGCCTGCCGGGGGCTGCCCGGTGCCGATGCCGGTGGCCGGGTCAAACGCCGTGATGCCATGGATGCCGGAGACAAAGGTGCCGCCGAACATGGCCAGCAGCAGCAGGATGAAGGCGGCGAGGCTCAGGCGCCTGAGCCCCTTGCACCCGGGATGGCGCGCCGGCTCGGGGGACTGCACGGTCAGCGCCGTCCACAGCACGGCACCGAGCAGGAACATGGCGGCGAAGAAATGCAGGCTGAGGCGCCAGGGCTCCACGGCGGTGCTGTCGGGGAAGAAGCCGGAGGAGACCATGAACCAGCCGATGGCGCCTTGCAGCCCGCCAAGCACGAAGAGCAAGGCCAGCCAGGGGATCAGCCGCTTCTCGATGCGCCCGGTGACAGCAAAGCCAATGAGCGGCAGCAGCAGCACGAGGCCCATCAGCCGCCCCCAGAGCCGGTGGATATATTCCGGCCAGAAGAGCTGCTTGAACCCGTCCAGATCCATGCCCTGGTGCAGGATCTGGTATTGCGGGATGGTCTTGTAGAGCGCGAAGAGCTTGGCCCAGGCGTCGCCGCTCAGCGGCGGCAGCGCGCCGATGATCGGGTCCCAGTTCATGATGGAGAGGCCCGAACCGGTATCGCGCGTGTAGCCGCCGATGCCGACCATGACCCAGATCATGAAGGCGAGAGCCAACAACCAGGTGGCAACAAGCTTCCGGTTCTGCGGGGTGGCGGCGGTATTCTGCGGCATTAGCGGCTCCTGTCGCCCGACGGGATATAGCGCCGCGCCAAAAACCGCCAGAGCGCCGTCAGTAAGGAACCTTTGCTGGAGATGCAGCCCAGGCGGCATAGGCCCCCCGCGCCTCCTCGACAAACTCATCCAGCTGGATCGCCGGGACCGAGCGTTCCTCGGGCGGCTTCTCAAGCTGGCGGTAGAATTCATCGTCATCAAAGCCGATCGCCTCGGCATCCGCCGGGCCGCAGGCATAGTACACGCGCTCGATGCGGGCCCAGAAAATCGCCGCCATGCACATCGGGCAGGGCATGCCGTTGACGTAGATGGTGCTGCCGGAGAGGTCGAATTTCTGCTCACGCTGAGCCGCGTCGCGGATGGCCGTCACCTCGGCATGCGCCGTCGGGTCGCAGGCGGAGAGCACGCGGTTATGCCCCTCGCCGATGATCTTGCCCTCACGGACGATCACCGCGCCAAACGGCCCGCCATGCCCGCCCGCCATGCCCTGATACGCCAGGGCTATGGCGCGGCGCATGAACCCGTCCTGCTCGCTCAAGCTTCCACCGAGCTGCAATTGCGGGGTTGGATCATCGCCAGAAACTCCCGGCGGGTGGAGGGGTCGTCACGGAAGGCGCCAAGCATGCGGCTTGTGACCATGCTTGCCCCGGGCTTGTGCACCCCGCGGGTGGACATGCACTGGTGGTTCGCCTCGATCACCACCGCCACACCGCGCGGCTGCAGCACGTCCAGGATGGTGTTGGCGATCTGCGCGGTCAGCTTTTCCTGAATCTGGAAGCGGTGCGCATAGGCATCGACCACGCGCGCCAGCTTGGAGATGCCGACGACGCGCGTCCCCGGCAGATAGGCGACATGCGCCCGGCCGACGATGGGCACCATATGGTGCTCGCAATGGCTCTCGATGCGGATGTCCCGCAGCACCACCATTTCGTCATAGCCCTCGGTCTCCTCGAAGGTGCGGGTCAGCAGCGCCACCGGATCCTCGGCATAGCCACGGAAGAATTCCTCGTAAGCGCGTGCGACGCGGGCCGGGGTATCCTTCAGCCCTTCACGTTCAGGGTCCTCGCCGGCCCAAAGCAGCAAGGTGCGGATCGCGGCCTCGGCCTCGTCGCGGCTGGGCTTCTTGGGGCCGCGCGCGGACTTCGCGAGCTTGGCGGCAGGGGTGTGAACGTTCAAAGCGGTCTCCGTAGCAAAGCGGCTTGGTATGGGTTGATATGGGTGACGCGACGCAAGCCGCAACCTTTCCAAAAATTAATGCAGCCGCGAGTTCTGGTGCGGGCTGTCGAGGCTGAAGGTCGGGATGTCGATATCGAACTGCGCCCCCGACGGGATGGCCTGCATGTGGTACTGCCCGGTCATGAAGCCCGAAGGCGTGGAAAGCTGCGTGCCGGAGGTGTACTCGAACCGCCCGCCGGGCTGAAGCACAGGCTGTTCGCCCACCACGCCTTCGCCATGCACGGTCTGCATGCGGCCATGCGCGTCGGTAATCCGCCAGGTGCGGCGCAGGAGCTGCGCAGCGAGACGGCCATTATTGGTAATGGTGGCATGATAGGCCCAGAGGAACTCCCCCGAGTCCGGCTTCGATTGATCTGCCAGGTAAAACACCTGAACCTCAACCGTGATGTCATGGGTGGTTGCCGTGAAGCCTGGTCGCATGGAAAGCCGACCGTAACGCAGCCCCGTAGGCGCCACAAGCACATCAGAGCCGCGCGAAATTTGGGTTTTGCCGAGGTTGAGAGGCGCTGCTACACGGGTAGACATGAAGATGACCTCGCTGTTTGGTTGCCGTGGCGCCGTCGCCGTTTGCATCACGCTCTCGGCCTGTGCCGCTGGGCCAAGCGGCGCTACCGGGTACCCGGGCACGGGCAGCACGTACGGCGCCTTCCTCGCCGCGCGCTATGCCGCCTCGCAGAGCGACCCGGCCGCCGCCGCCAAATTCTACACGCGGGCCTTGCAGAACGACGAAAACAACCAAGAGTTGATCGCCGAGGGGTTCCTGGCGAGCGTGCTCTCCGGCAGCCCCGAAGCGTCCCAGCTCGCGCCGAAACTGCCGGGCAACACACTGGCCACGCTGCTGCTGGGCAACCAGGCGGCCGTGGCGGGGAATTTCGACCAGGCGAAGCAGATTTTCCAAACCCTGCCGCAGGACAACCTGGCCGGGCTGATCAAGCCGCTGCTCTTCGCCTGGGCACAGCTCGGGGAAGGCAACGAGCAGGCGGCGCTCACCGGACTTGGCTCGCACTTCACGGATCCCACGTTTGGCCCGGTATACGTGCTGAACGCCGCGCTGATCGCTGATGCGGCGGGCGACACCCAATCCGCCACGCAGCTTTACGCGAACGTCGATACGTCTCAGCCGAATCTGCGCCTGGCGCAGATCCTGGCCAGCTGGTACGCGCGGCAGGGGCAAATGACGCAAGCCAATGCCACGCTCAACACGCTGATCGCGACACATCCCGATCTGCAGATCGCCCTGCCGCAGTTGCAGGCGCAGCTGGCCAAACCCGTGATCACCACTGCCGCGGACGGCATGGCCGAGGCGTACCTCACCCTCGCCGGCTCGCTCAACCAGCCGCAGGAAGCGTTTCTGCGCACCGTGCTGCTGCGCTTCGCCCTGCAGATGCGCCCGGACCTTGCCGCCGCAAGACTGCTGCTCGCCAACACGCAAATCGGCGCCGACGACCCCAGCCTCACGCCGACGCCTGTGGAGATGAGCAACGCCCTGGCCACGTTGCAGCCGATTCAGAAAACCGACCCGCTCTACGCCCCCGCAAGCGTGCAGGAGGCGACCCTGCTCGCCGCCCTCAAGCAGCCGGAACAGGCGGTCGCCCTGCTGCAAGATCTGATCACGGCCAACCCGGGCAATCCCGGGCTGCTCAGCGCGACGGGAGATGTGCTGCGGAACTCGAACCAGTGCCCGGCGGCGATTCCGTATTACACGCAGGCGATCAGCGCCGTCGGCCAGCCGTTGCCGCCGGAAGCCTGGAGCCTGTTTTTCGACCGCGGCATCTGCGAGGACCAGACAAACAACTGGGCCGCCGCCGAGCCGGACATGCTGCAGGCGCTTAAACTCTCGCCCAACCAGCCTTATGTGCTGAATTATGTCGGCTATAGCTGGGCCCTGCACGACGAAAAACTGCCCGAAGCCAAGGCGATGCTGCAGCGCGCGGTGAGCCTGGACCCGAATGACGGCGCGGTGATCGACTCGCTTGGTTTCATCGAACTCAAGCAGGGCAACACGAAAGGGGCGCTGGCGCTCCTGACCCAGGCTGTGCAGCTGTCCGCCGACGACCCGGAGGTGAATGGCCACCTGGGCGATGCGTTCTGGCAGAATGGCCAGAAGCTGCAAGCGGCCTACCAGTGGCAACGCGCCCTCTCCCTGCACCCGGACCCCAAGCTGGCCGCCGAGCTGAACAGCAAGATCCAGCAGCATTTCGGAACGCCCCCCTGATGATCAGCCTTTTCGCGCCGGCCAAGGTCAACCTGTTTCTGCATGTCACGGCCAAGCGGGCAGACGGCTACCATCTGCTCGACAGCCTGGCGGTGTTCCCGGCCGTTGGTGACACGGTGCGCGTGGAAGACGCCTTGGCACTGTCCCTGGACATTTCCGGCCCGTTCGGCGCGGTGCTGCAGGCGGAGCCGGACAACCTGCTGCTGCGCGCCGCGAGACTGCTGGCGCCGGGACGGGATGCCGCTCTGCATCTGGAAAAGAACCTGCCCGTCGCCTCCGGCATCGGCGGCGGCTCGGCCGACGCGGCGGCAGCGCTGCGTGCCTTAAACCAGCTCTGGGGCATTAAGGCCGATCTGCTGGAGCTGGCCCTGCAACTGGGGGCCGACGTGCCCGTCTGCCTCGCCTCCCGCCCCACGCGCATGCAGGGCATCGGGGAAGTCCTGGCCCCGGCGCCGCGCCTGCCGGAATTCGGCATGGTGCTCGTCAACCCGGGCGTGGCGGTGCCCACACCTACCGTGTTCAAGGCCCGGCAGGGCGATTTTTCACCCCCGGCCAGTTTGCCCGCGGCCTGGGCCAGCGTGGACGCCATGGTGGCGGATCTGCGCAACTGCACGAACGATCTGCAAACGGCGGCGATCGGGATTCAGCCGGTCATCGGCGAGGTTCTGGACGTGCTGGCCGCCCTCCCCGGCGCCAGGCTCGCCCGCATGAGCGGCTCGGGCGCCACCTGCTTCGCCATCTTTTCCACCCCGGCCGAAGCAGCGGCAGCGGCGGCGGCAATCAATCATCCCGGCTGGTGGCGCTGGGGAGGGGGGCTTTACGAGCCGCCCCAACCGGACCTATGAGTGCGCCAGCGTTTTGGGACGTCGCCAAGCGGTAAGGCAGCGGATTTTGATTCCGCCATGCGGAGGTTCGAATCCTCCCGTCCCAGCCATCTCCCTAAGGTTTCGGCTGGTTTTCGGGCGGCAATAGAACCCGTTCCCTAAATTATCCGTCAAAGCAGAAGCGAGAATATTAGCTAACCCGTGAGTTTGGGCGTCACCCTTACTCAATGGCTGACAGGCCACGCCCGGCTTACCGGATGAACCAGCGCAGGCGGCTTTAAAAGCCGGGGGGATCGCCTAAATTAACCGCAGTAAACCAAAGGTGCGTCGATGTTGAAAGACGCGAAACATCTGGCTGGCATGATGGCGATCACCGCCATGCTCAGCCTAACGAGTGTACCCCTGGCCCAGGCGCATGGCGGCGGGTGGGGCGGCTCCGGCGGCGGCTGGCATGGCGGCGGGTACGGTGGTGGCTGGCATGGTGGATACGGTGGTGGCTGGCACGGTGGATACGGTGGCGGCTGGCACGGTGGATACGGTGGCGGCTGGCACGGTGGATACGGTGGCGGCTGGCACGGCGGATACGGTGGCGGCTGGCACGGCGGCTGGGGCTTCTATTGGGGCGGGCCGGCATTCGGCTGGGGGTGGCCGTATTACCCGCCGCCATCGTATTACTATCCGCCGCCGGCGTACGACTATCCTCCGCCAACGCCGGGAGATGGTTATGACCAAGCGACGCCCCCGCGATCGAACGGTGGCGCGGCGCAGCTTTGCGTGGCCACGCCCTATACTTGCCCGATGGAGGTGACGATCTCACCTGGCTCAAACTGCTATTGCCGCGGCAATCAGGGGCAGAAAGTCTATGGCACGGCGCATTAACGCGGCTGCGTAAAACAGCCAAACCTGCTACTTGGCCCGCGGTAAGGTGAGCGTAACCCGGCACCCCTGGCCCAACTCACTCTCAATCTCCATCCTGCCACCAGCCGCCGACACGAACCGCGCGGCAATCGTCAGCCCCAACCCCCTGCCGGTGCGGTTGTGCTGGGTCGTGAAGAACACTTCCCCCGCATGCGCCAAAGTCTCTGGCGCCATTCCACATCCCGTATCCCGCACGCGGATGACGATCTGATCATCCGCGGCACCGGCCTCGACGAAGATTTCCCCGCCCGCCGCCGTGGCCTCGGCAGCATTTTTCAGCAACTCAGACAAAGCAAGGTCGGCCTGGGCAGGATCGCAGAACAGGCGCGCATCCTCGTCTGTCAGGCGGATCGAAATCTCCCTGTTCTCAGGCCGCAGATGCTCATCCAGCCCACTGATCAGCTGTCCCAGGAATTGCGGCCCGGGCTCCTGGCTGTCGCAACCGGAAAATACCATCAGGCGGCGCACAAGCTGCGTCGCCCGGTTGCCGGCGCGGCTCGCCCCCTCGATGAAGCCGTCAAATTCAGTGATTCCGCTGCGCCTGGAGCGGTTTTGCAGAAGTTCTAGATTGCCGAGAATTGCCGTCAGGAGATTATTGAAGTCATGCGCCACATGCGCGGCAAACCGCGCCAGAGAATCGGATTGGTCTGATACGTTCGGCGGCATCTGCGTCATCTCCACCCTGTTAAGAGCGCCGTATCGGCAAGAGAAGCTTAGCACCCGACGAGCAAGGGTTAGCAAGCCTGGCCGGTTTTTAATATTCTCTTTGCCAGTGCAGCAAACGGCTAACGACTGGTGAAGCTATCCGAAGTTTCTTTTATCAGCTGCAAGGTTTCGGATTTAACAGGCCATCGGCCAAAAAATTAATGATCCCAGCCGTGGATGAATCCTGCGCGCTGGCATCGGTTTCGCCCGAAACCGCCGGGCGCAAACGCGTCGCCAACTCTTTTCCGAGCTCAACACCCCATTGGTCGAAGGCGTTGATGTTCCAGATGGCGGCCTCGGTGAAGATGCGGTGCTCGCAGAGGGCGATGAGCTTGCCCAGTGTTTCCGGGGTGAGCTGGGTGTAGGCCAGCAGCAGGCTCGGCCGGTTGCCGGGGAAGACGCGGTGCGGATTGCCGCCCGCTTCCGCCAGCGTGCGGCCGCGCATCAGCGCCTGCGCCTGGCCCAGGCAGTTGGCGATCAGCACCTCGTGGTGGTGGCGCATCTCCGGCTCATGCCCGCGCGCGGCGATCAGGAACTCGCAGGGGATGACATCGCTGCCCTGGTGCAGCAATTGGTAGAAGGCGTGCTGGCCGTTGGTACCGGGCTCGCCGAACACCAGCGGACCGGTGACATGGGATACAGGCGCGCCGTCACGCGTCACCCGCTTGCCGTTGGATTCCATGTCCAGCTGCTGCAGATAGGCCGGCAGCCGGGCCAGGCGCTGGTCGTAGGGCAGAATCGCCCGGGCCGGGTAGTTGCAGACATTGCGGTGCCAGATGCCGCACAGCGCCAGCAGCACCGGCAGGTTCTGCGCCAACGGCGCCGTACGGAAATGCTCATCCATGGCATGCGCGCCATCGAGGAAGGCGCGGAAATTCGCCGCGCCAACCGCGATCATCACCGGCAGGCCGATGGCCGACCACACCGAGTAGCGCCCGCCCACCCAGTCCCAGAAGCCGAAGGTTTTCTCCGGCTGGATGCCGAAGGCGGCAATCTTGTCCAGCGCCGTGGAGACGGCGGCGAAATGCGTGCTGACCGCATCCTCGCCAAGTGCTGCCACCAGCCAGCGCCGGGCGGATTGCGCGTTGATCATCGTCTCCACCGTGGTGAAGGTCTTGGACGCGACGATGAACAGCGTGCGCGCCGGGTCGAGCGGCTTGCAGCGTATCGGCCAGATGCGCGGCATCAACATTGGAGACGAAATGCACGCGCGGGCCGTCATGATACGGGGCCAGGGCGGCGGTGACCATGGCGGGCCGAGGTCCGACCCGCCGATGCCGATATTGACCACGTCCGTGAAAGGCAGGCCGGTGGCGCCGGTGAGCGTGCCGCCGCGCACGGCCTCGGCAAAGGCAAAGAGCCGGTCCAGCATGGCATGCACGGCGGGGATCACGTCCTGGCCGTCAACCAGCACGCTGGCGCCGCGCGGCGCGCGCAGGGCGGTATGCAGCACGGCGCGGTTTTCCGTGACGTTGATCTTCTCGCCGGCGAACATCGCATCGCGCCTGGCTTCCACCCCGGCCTCCGCCGCAAGCCGCAGCAGCAGGGCAAGGCTCTCATCCGTCAGGCTGGTCTTGGAAAAATCCAGCAGCATGTCGTCAAAACGGGCGGAGAACTTGTCGAACCGGTACGGATCAGCGGCAAATAAAGCGGCAATCTGCGGCGCTGCCTGCGCCTGTGCATCCAGTTCGGCCCAAACATCCCGGCTCATCGACAAAGTCTCCCTGCGTACTGCACTCTATTTAGGCGTTGGACCGTGGCGGCATTACGGCAAATTAAGATCAATCATCATCCATCCGCACGCCGGGATGGAAAAACGCATACACCGCCCGCGCCGTGGCGCGGTTGATGCCGTCCACCGCCTCCAGGTCCTTCAGCCCCGCCCCTTTCACCTCGCGCGCCGAGCCGAAATGCAGCAGCAGCGCCTTCTTGCGCGCCGCGCCGATGCCAGGGATTTCGTCCAGCTCCGAGGTGGTGATTTTCTTGCTGCGCGCATTGCGGTGGGTGGTGATGGCGAAGCGGTGCGCCTCGTCGCGCAGGCGCTGGAGGAAATACAGCACCGGGTCGCGCGGCGGCAGCTGGAAGGGCTCGCGGCCTTCCATGTAGAACCATTCGCGGCCGGCATCGCGGTCCGGCCCCTTGGCGATGCCGACCAGCAGAATATCCTCCAGCCCCAGCTCCGCCATCACCGCCTGCGCCGCGGAAAGCTGCCCGGCGCCGCCATCGATCAGCACCAGGTCCGGCCAGGATTCCGATTCCCTGTCCGGGTCCTCGGCCAAGGCGCGGCCAAAGCGACGCGGTCAGCACCTCGCGCATCATGGCGAAATCATCGCCCGGGGTGATGGCGCTCTTGATGCCGAATTTGCGGTAGGCGGATTTGTTGAACCCTTCCGGACCGGCGACGATCATCACGCCGTAGGCGTTGGTGCCCATGATGTGGGAGTTGTCGTAGATCTCGATCCGCTTCGGCGTCTCCGGCAGGCCGAACAACTCCGCCACGGCGTCCAGCAGCTTGGCCTGCCCGGCGGTCTCGGCCAGCTTGCGCTCCAGCGCCTCGCGCGCATTGGTGGCGGCGTGCAGCACCACGTCGTGCTTCTCGCCGCGCTGCGGCACCAGGAGAGACACTTTCCGCCCCGCTTTCACCGACAGCGCCTCGGCCAGCAGCTCCTGCTCCTCGGGCGCGTGGTTCAGCAGGATCTGCGGCGGCGGCGGCTTGTCGTCGTAGAACTGGGCGATGAAGGCGGCGAGCACCGCCCCCGGCTCCTCGCCCTTGGTGTTGGCCGGGAAGAAGCTGCGGTTGCCGTTGTTGCGCCCGCCGCGAATGAAGAACACCTGCACGCAGGTCTGCCCGGCCTCCTGGTGCAGGGCGATCACGTCGGCATCCCCCAGGCTGGCCGGGTTGATGACGTCGGTGCCCTGCACATGCGTCAGCCCGCGGATGCGGTCGCGTATGGCGGCCGCGCGCTCGAATTCCAGGTGCTCCGCCGCCTGCTCCATCTCGGCGGCCAGATCCTTCTGCACCGCGCTGGATTTTCCAGAGAGGAAAGCTTTCGCCTGATCAACCAGCGGCTTGTACTCGGCCTCCGATACGCGCCCGACGCAGGGCGCCGAGCAGCGCTTGATCTGGAACAGCAGGCAAGGGCGGGTGCGGTTGGCGAACACCGTGTCGGCGCAGGTGCGCAGCAGGAACACGCGCTGCATCGCCTGCACGGTCTGGTTGACCGCCCAGGCCGAGGCGAACGGCCCCCAGTAGCTGCCCTTGCGCGTCTGCGCGCCGCGATGCTTGGCGATCTGCGGGAAGGGGTGGTCCTCGGTCAGCATCAGCCACGGGTAGGATTTGTCGTCCCGCAGCAGGATGTTGTAGCGCGGCTTGCAGCCGCTTGATCAGGTTGGCTTCGAGCAGCAGCGCCTCGGCCTCGGTGTGGGTGGTGACGATCTCCATCGACACCGTATCCGCCACCATCCGGCGCAGCCGCTCCGGCAGCCGGGCGAGCTGGGTGTAGGCGGCGACCCGCTTCTTCAGGTTGCGCGCCTTGCCGACATACAGCGCCTCGCCCTTGGCATCGAGCATCCGATACACGCCAGGGTTGCCCGGCATGGTCCGTAATGCAGCCTCGATGACCACGACCCCAGCCTCTGGCGGCTTATCCACACTCATCGTGATAACCCTGTGGATAAGTATGTGGACACTGTTGAAAAAGCCGGGACAACCCAATCCGGCCCGCAACCGGCCCTAAATTGTTTCGAAACTTTATTATCAGCAGTTAACACCATGAGTTTGCTTAGAAATTTCCTCAAAATTTTGTTGCAAAAACACCCCAACAGCGGCATAAAACCCCTTGACTCTACGTAAATCCAGGGAGTGGAAAACTTAAGTGTTGCGCCGCTCGATTTCCACACCGGCCGCCGCCGCGTCAGCGAACACATCGAGTTTTTCCACACATACCCGGACCATCCGCACACGGGCGTCCTCGAGGCATATTTCGGCCAGCCGCTCGGCCAGGGTTTCAACCAGCTGTACGTGCCGGGCCGCAACCGCCGCGCGGACATCGTTCACGATGGCCTCGTAGTCCACCACGCGGGCCAGATCGTCCGCCCCGACAGCCGGGCGAGAGAGCATCTGCGCGCCATCGTCCAGCACGCTGAGGTCGAGATTGATGCGGATGCGCTGGCGGGCTTCGTGCTCATGCGGGTGCACGCCAATACTGGCCGTGAGCACGAGGTCACGAATGAACATCCGGCGGGTGGCGCGGGCGGCATCGGCGTAGCGGGGGTATTCCATGGCCCCGTGTTTTGCGCGCCCGGTCTGGTTGAAGGCAATCTCCGCGTGGATGACAAACCACCTCCCACCGCCGGATTACTTATCCTAAACCAGCCAAATCAGGGGGTGAACATGCGGAAGACAGGATTGGCGTTATGGCTGGGGGCGCTGGCGGCGGCTCCGGCGCTTGCCCAGGCGGCGAGCCACCCGTGGGCATCACGGCGCAAACCCCCTGGGTGCGCTACCTGCTCCCCAACCTCCCCGCTGGGGTGTACCTGACCCTGACCAATGGCAGCGACACCCCCGCCGTGCTGACCGGCGCCCGCTCGCCCGCCTGCGCCATGCTGATGCTGCATGAGAGCATGGATGCTGGGGGAACCTCGATGATGATGGGCGTTTCCAGCATCCAGGTGCCTGCCCATGGCAGCGCGGCCCTGTCCGAGGGAGGGTACCACCTGATGTGCATGGACCCGAAGATGCACGTCGGCGGCGAGGTGCCGATCTCGCTTGAGTTCCAGGACGGCAGCCTCCTGCCCCTGACCGCGCCGGTTTATGGCGCGTCCGGCGCGCCCTGAGCCCTGCCCCGCTGTTGGCAGCGCGGCCGCAACGGAATAATGAGCGGCAGTAGAATTTTGTTCTGAGAGGATTGCACTATGCCGGATGCCGCGCCGCTGGATTACAAGGTCAAGGACATCTCGCTGGCCGAATGGGGCCGCAAGGAGATCGCCATGGCCGAGGACGAGATGCCCGGCCTGATGGCGCTGCGCGCGGAATTCGGCGCCAGCCAAGCCGCTGAAGGGCGCCCGCATCGCCGGCTGCCTGCACATGACCATCCAGACCGCCGTGCTGATCGAGACGCTCACCGCGCTCGGCGCCACCGTGCGCTGGTCCTCCTGCAACATCTTCTCCACCCAGGACCAGGCCGCCGCCGCCATCGCCGCCGCCGGCGTGCCGGTGTTCGCCTGGAAGGGCATGAACGAGGAAGAATTCTGGTGGTGCATCGAGCAGACCGTGCGCGGCCCCGATGGCTGGACGCCGAACATGATCCTCGATGACGGCGGCGACCTCACCAAGCTGATGCACGACAAATACCCGGCGATGCTGGCGGACGTCCGCGGCATCTCCGAGGAGACCACCACCGGCGTGCACCGCCTGTGGGAGATGGCGCAAGGCGGGCAAGCTGCTGGTCCCGGCCATCAACGTGAACGACAGCGTGACCAAGTCGAAGTTCGACAATCTGTATGGCTGCCGCGAGAGCCTGGTGGACGGCATCCGCCGCGGCACCGACGTGATGATGGCCGGCAAGGTCGCCGTGGTGAACGGCTTCGGCGACGTCGGCAAAGGCTCCGCCGCTCAGCCTGCGCAATGCCGGCTGCCGCGTGATGGTGACCGAGATCGACCCGATCTGCGCGCTGCAGGCGGCCATGGAGGGCTACGAGGTCACCACCATGGAAGACGCCGCGCCGGACGGCGACATCTTCGTCACCGCCACCGGCAATGTCGACGTCATCACGCTCGACCACATGCGCGCGATGAAGCACCGCGCCATCGTCTGCAACATCGGCCATTTCGACTCCGAGATTCAGATCGAGGCGCTGCGCAACTACAAGTGGGAAAACGTCAAGCCGCAGGTCGATGAGGTGGTGTTCCCCGACGGCAAGCGCCTGATCGTGCTGTCCGAGGGCCGGCTGGTGAACCTCGGCAACGCCACCGGCCACCCGAGCTTCGTGATGACCGCCAGCTTCACCAACCAGGTGCTGGCGCAGATCGAGCTGTGGACCGCGCCTGCCGGCAAATACGAGAACAAGGTCTACATGCTGCCGCAGCCACCTCGATGAGAAGGTGGCCGCCCTGCATCTGGCCAAGGTCGGCGCCAAGCTGACCAAGCTGTCGCAGAAGCAGGCCGACTACCTCGGCCTCGAAGTGCAGGGGCCGTTCAAGCACGATCTCTACCGCTACTAATGCGCGCGTGGGGCAGCATCCTGGCCCTCTTGGGGCTGGGTATCCTGGTGGGCGGGATGCTGTTCTTCGGCGCGGTGATGGCGCCGCTGGTGTTCACGCATCTGCCGCTGCCGGAGGCTGGCGCCTTCATCCGCGCCGCCTTCCCCTGGTATTACGGCTTCACCCTTGCCAGCGCCGCGCTGGCATTGTTGGGCCTCCTGCTGCAACGCCGCCTCCGGGCGGCGGCAGTGCCGAGCGTGGTGATCCTTGTCACCGCATGGTCGCTGCTCTGGCTGCTGCCTAAGATGGACGCGCTGAAAGCGGCAAACAATTCCGCCGGGTTCAGCTTCTGGCACAATGTCTCGGTCTGGCTGAATGGCGGCGCGCTGCTCGCGGCGCTGCTACTGCTGATTCGCATAGCTGCGGTCAAAAACCGCGATTAACGGCGTCCGCGCTGCCTGGGTAAAACAACGGTCCCGCTGCAAGGCGCTTAACATCTGCCCGCTGGCCACGCGGCTGGAATCGTCCGCCCCGATGGTGGCGAGAACCACCCGTCGCTCCCCTTGCACATTCAATACCTCTCCCGGGTGGAGCAGGAGAATCCGCATATCCTCGGGCGCTGCGGCAATGAACGGGCCCGGCACACCAACGCCGTCATTCCCGAACGGCACCACCACCAGCGCGCCCGGATAAGCCGCCGCCGCGCGTGCGGCCAAGCCCTGCGGCTGCATGGTGGCGGCGGCGAAAGCCAGCCCTGCGATAGCGCAGCCTTGCACGGCGAGTATCGCGGTTAGCAACGGGCGTGGCAGCGCAGCGGCGAACAGCAGCGCCACCCAGGGAATCGCGAAAGCGACATAGCGAATCTCGATCGGCGTGTTGTGGAAAACCAGCCCCAACGCCAGCAGCCCGGCAGGCGTGGCCAGCGCCAACGACGCGCAGAGCGTCGCGGAGGCATGCCGCCGCCGGACCACGCAAACAAGCCCCGCCGCAAACAACGCCAGCAGAGCCAGCGTCACTGGCATGGCCAAAGCCCCTGCATAAAGTGGCAACCCACCGAAAATCGCGCCCCCTGAATCCTTTGCCAGCAGAGCCAGCGCATGGCTGGCGTCGAAGGCAACGAACTGCCCGGCACGGGAACCGCGCTGGGCGAGGAAGAACCAGGCATCGAGCGGCAGAAACGGCACAAGCCCTGCCAAGGCCGCCGGTACCAGCCGCCAGCGCGCCCTGCAGAGCCAGAGCAGCGCCGCACCGGCAGTGAAAATCGCCAGATAATTGGTGAAACTCGCTGCCCCCAGCGCCACACCGCCCGCCAACGCCCCACGCCAGCCACGCGCCCGCACCAGCAACAGCACCCCGGCCACATTGCACAACTGCGCCAGAGCAAAACCTCGCGCCACAACGCCGGTATAGGCGAAACCGTAGGAGAGCAGCGTCAGCCCCAGCGCGGGCAGCACGGGCACATCCAATACCGCAGCCAACCGCGCCAGCAGGATAAGCGTCCCCAGCGTGAACAGCACGGAGAGCGCCCGCGCCGCGAACCACGAGGGCCCGAACACCTGCCGCCAAACATCCAGCGCCCAGAAATACAAAGGCGGATGCACATCCCCCGCGCGAAGGTCATGCGCCACCTGCCCGAACCCCGCGCCGCCGTCGTAGAGCCAGCGCACAGCCCCCGATGTGAAGCCCCCCTGCGGCCAAGCCGGGCGGGCATGGCCCGCCGTCAGGAATAACGAATAGGCTTCGTCGTATTCCGGGCCGCGCAAAGCGGCGACGGCAAAAAGCAGCGCCGCGGCGGCGCAGCAGGAAAAGACCAACCCGCTTGTCATTCATCCTTGAGCGCGCGGCTCATCAGCGCCGCCATGGTCTGCGGCACGTTCATTTCCCCGGCGAGCAGCCTGGTCACCGCCTCGGTGATTGGCATCTCCACCGCCGCCGCGCGGGCGCGGGCGAGCAGAGCGGGCGCGGTGGCAACGCCCTCTGTGACGCTGCTGCGGCTGGCAAGGATGTCCGCGAGGCTCCGCCCCTGCCCCAGCGCCAAACCGAGCGAGAAATTCCGGCTGCTGATGCCCGTGCAGGTGAGCAGCAGATCGCCCAGCCCGGAAAGGCCGGAAACCGTCTCCGCCTTGCCGCCCAGCGCCGCCGCCAGCCGGGCGATCTCGGCCAAGACCGCGGGTAATGAGCGCGGCGCGTGCATTCTCCCCCAGCCCGGCCCCTATCACCACGCCAGCGGCGATGGCGATCACGTTCTTCGCCGCACCGCCCAGCGCCGCGCCGAGTATGTCGGCACTGCCGTAGAGGCGCAGCGTGTCCGTCCTCAACGCGGCGATGAGGTGAGCGCGTGTCTCCGCCTCCGGCATGGCCAGCACGGCGGCCGCGGGTAACCCGGCAGCGACCTCATGGGCGAAATTCGGCCCCGTCAGCATCGCGGCAGGGCGGCCACTCACCAGCTCAGGCGGCAGCAGTAGCGTGCCGGTCTCCAGCCCCTTGCAGCACAGCACCAGCGGCGCGCCGTTCCGCGGCAGCGCCGGGAGAATGCCGCGCAAATACTGCATCGGCACGGCGAGGAGCAGAATATCCGCCCCCGGCATCTCGTGCGTCACGCGCAGATTGTCCGGCAGCGCCACGCCTTTCAGGCGCGGGTTTTCCCGGCTGTGCTCCATCTCCGCCACCTTGGCGGGGCTCGCGCGCCCACAGCGTCACATCCTTGCCCGCGCGCGCGAACAATATGGCCAGCGCGGTGCCCCAGGCCCCGGCACCGATAACAGCGATGGATTCACTCATTGATTACCCTCTCGATCACGCTCGAACAACCCGGCTCACCCATCACAGCCTCGCATGCGGCGAGGATTGGCGCGGCCTCATCCTCGAACCCGTAAGGCGGGTTGACGATGAGCAGGCCACAGCCATTGAGACCGATCGGGTTGGTGTCCGGCCGGCGCAGGAATTCCACGGCGATGACATCGCGGATCGGCGTCAGCTTCAGGCTTTCGAAAAAGGTCCGGACGGGGGCGCGATGCTTGATCGGGTACCAGACCACGAACACCCCGGATTTCAACTTCCTCCAGCCCGCGAGCAAAGCCTTTTCCAGCGCCGCGAATTCGTCCGTGCGCTCGAAGGGCGGGTCGATCAGCACCAGGGCGCGCTTTTCCGGCGGCGGCAGGAAGGCGCTGATGGCCTCGTAGCCGTCACGCTCATGCACCGCCACATTCGCCGCCGCACGCATGGTCCGGCGCAGCGTGGCGGCATCTTCCGGGTGCAGTTCGCAGGCGATCAACCTGTCCTGGGGGCGCAGCAATGCAGCCGCCAGCGCCGGGGAGCCAGGGTAGAGGCCGAGTTGCTGCACCAGAGCCACGTAATCCGCCAGTGCAGGCGGCGGGGCGTCGAGCAGCTTGCCGATGCCGTCCCGCCACTCGCCCGTCTTTTCCGCCTGTTCGGAGCGTACATCGTACCTGCCGATGCCGGCATGTGTATCCAGCAGCAGAAACGGCTTGTCCTTGCGCTGCATGGCGCGGACCAGCGGGATCAGCAGCGCGTGCTTCATCACATCGGCGAAATTGCCGGCGTGGTAGATATGGCGGTAGTTCATCGCGGCCCGATCCCGGCGGTTTGGAACAAAGCGCCGGGTGAATCGGCACGCCCAATAAGGGAATCCAACGGCCAGCGCGGCTTGCAAGGGGCATCGAGCCCGCTCACCTGCCCGGCATTCAACCGCTCCAGCGCCGCCCAGGCGACCATCACCGCGTTATCGGTGCACAGCCGCAGCGGCGGGGCGATAAGCGGCTTGCCCGCCGCCGCCGCAACCTCGGCGAGGCGCGTGCGGATGGCGGTGTTGGCGGCCACGCCGCCCGCGATGATGATGGCGGACGCATCCGGGCACAGCTTCAGGGCATGCGCCAGCCGGTCGCCCAGAATATCCGTCACCGCCGCCTGGAAGCTGGCGGCGATGTCCGCCGCACGGGCGCGGGGCAACGGCCCCAGGCGGCTCGGCGGCCACCAGCTGGGCCACGGCGGTCTTCAGCCCGGAGAAGGAGAAATCGCACCCCGCGCGGTGCAGCATGCGGGCGCGGCAGGGGCACGGCGGCGGCATTGCCCTCACGCGCGATAGCCTCCAGCGCCGGGCCGCCTGGGTAAGGCAGGCCGAGCAGCTTCGCCGATTTGTCGAACGCCTCGCCCACCGCGTCATCCAGCGTGGAGCCGAGCAGCCGGTAGCGCCCCACGCCTTCCACCGCCACGCACTGGCTGTGCCCGCCGGAAAGCAGCAGCAGCAGATAAGGGAATTCTGGTTGCACCGGCGTCAGGCCGGGCAGCCGGGCCGTCAGGGCATGCGCCTCCAGGTGGTTGATGGCCAGGTATGGCTTGCCCGCGGCGATTGCCGCGCCCTTGGCATAGCCGGTGCCCACCAGCAGCCCGCCGATCAGTCCCGGCCCGGCCGTGCCGGCAATCGCGGCCAGATCGGCAAAGCCGAGCCCCGCCTCGCGCAGGGCGTCCCTCACCATGGCGTCCAGCGCCGCCAGATGCGCCCGCGCCGCGATCTCCGGCACCACGCCGCCAAAGGCCGCATGATCGGCGATCTGGCTCAGCACGCGCTCGGCGAGGATGCTGCCATCCGGGGCGAGAATGGCGGCGGCCGTCTCGTCGCAGGAGCTCTCGATACCGAGCACAGCGCCAATATCTTTTCTTTCCATGCCGCTCGCTCTAGACCACTCGCGTGAAAACCGTAACTCCCCCCGTAAAGCCGCACACCCGCAACCTGCCGCTCAAGGTCGGCACGCGCGGCTCGCCGCTCGCCCGTCAGCAGACCGCGACCTTCCTTGCCCTGCTCAAGCAGTTCTGCCCCGTGCTGCGCGGCATGGAGGTGTTCGAGGAGCACATCATCGTCACCACCGGCGATGCCGTGCAGAATAAGGCGCTGGCCGAGATCGGCGGCAAGGGGCTGTTCGCCAAGGAGATCCACGAATCCCTGGCCGAGGGGCGGATCGACTTCGCGGTTCACAGCCTGAAGGATCTGGAAACCACGCTGCCGCCCGGCATCGCGCTGGCCTGCACGCTCAAGCGCGAGGATGCCCGCGATGCGCTGATCCTGCCCCCAGGCGTGACCCCGAAGGACCCGGCAGACCCGTACGGCGCCCTGCCCCAGGGCGCGCATGTGGGCTCGGCCAGCGTGCGGCGCCAGGCGCAGCTGAAATACGCCCGGCCGGACCTGAATTTTTCCCTCTTACGCGGCAATGTCGGCACGCGGCTGGGCAAGGTGGAATCGGGCGAGCTGGACGCCACGCTGCTCGCCTATGCCGGGCTGCGCCGCCTGGGGCTGGCGGACAAGGCCAGCGTGGTGCTGAGCCCGGAGCAGATGGTGCCCTCCGCCTGCCAGGGCATTGTCGGCATCACCGTGCGTGAGGCCGATACCGAGCTGCTGTCGCTGCTCTCGGGCATCGAGGACCCGGAGGCCAAGGCCGTCTCCACCGCCGAGCGGGCGCTGCTGAACGCGCTGGACGGCTCCTGCCGCACCCCGATCGGCGGCTACGCCCGGCTGCTGGAAGATGGCAGCCTGCACCTCACCGGCCTCGTGGCGCGGACGGACGGCACCTTCCTGCTCAAGCGCACGGCCACCGGCGCTGCGGCGGATGCCGAGGCGCTGGGCCGCGAGCTGGGCCGCGAGCTGAAGGCGGGCAGCCCGGCGGATATCTTCCTGCCATGAAGCTGCTGGTCACCAGGCCGGAGCCGGGGGCAAGCGCCACGGCGGCGCGCCTGGCGGCCATTGGGTACGAGCCAGTGGTTGTGCCCTGCCTTACCATCCGCACCACAAAACCGCGCCTGCCGGAGCACCCGGCAGCACTCGTCATCACCAGCGGCCAGGCCGTTCCTGCCCTGCCCGCCACTCTGCATCACTTACCGACCTTCTGCGTGGGGGACGCCACGGCAGCCAAGCTGCGCCAAGCCGGGTTCACCCGCGTGGAAAGTGCTGGCGGCAATGCCGAGGATCTGGCCCGGCTGGTGGTGGCGCGCCATGTGCCGGGGCTGCATCTCCTGGCGGTAGGGGAGCGGCAAGGGCTGGCCCTGGCCGGGAAACTGCGCGAGGCGGGCATCCCGGTGCTGCGCCGCAAGGTCTATACAGTGACCCCGGCCCGGCATCTGCCTGAGCCCGTGGCAACGGCGCTGGAGGCGGGGGAAATCTCCGGCGCGCTGTTCTATTCCGCCGAAACCGCGCGCGCCTTCGCCCGGCTGAATCCGCCGGGCACAGCGGGAGTCACCGCCTACGCGCTTAGCGAAACAGTCGCGGCTGCGTTACAAGACTTGCCCTGGGCGCGAATTCGTGCGGCAGTGGTGCCAACGGAAGCGGATCTGATGGCATTGCTGGCATGAGCGAAACAGAAACAACGAGCGAAACCCCAAGAGAGACACCAACCGAGACCACTCCCCCGGTTCCCGCAACCGCACCCGCGCCCAGCGCGCCTGCCGCACCGCGCCCCTCGCGCTCGGCCTGGCCGGTGGTGTTCACGCTGGGCTTCCTGGTTCTCGGCGCGGGCGAGGGGTATCTCTGGTACAACCAGCAGGCCCACCCGGCCGATGCCACGCAGCTTGCCGTGCTGCGCACGCAGATGGACGACCTGCGCGCCGAGACTACCCGCACCGCCCCGGCCCCGAACAGTGTGACGGTCCAGGCTGATCTGGCACAGAAATACGCCGACCTCGCCGCGCAGGTGAACGCGATGCAGGGGCAGGAAGCCGCCGACCATGGCCAGCTCAGCCAGATGCAGGCCAACTCCACCGATCTCGGCAAGCTGACCACGCGCATCGCGCTGCTGAACGCGCTGGCGACGGCGCGCATGGCACTGGATGCCGGGCAGCCGCTCGGGACCATCCCGAACGCGCCGCCTGCCCTGGCGCAATTCGCCACCGCCGCGCCGCCAACCGAAGCCGCCCTGCGGCAGAGCTTCCCCGAAGCGGCCGAAGCGGCGGCAGCGGCGAGCCTCTCGCCTGACGGCAAGGTTGGTTTCTGGGCGCGGACGAAGTTGCGGCTGGAAGGCATCATCACCATCAGCAACGGCAACACCGTGCTGTTCGGCCCACCCGCCGCGGCGGTGCTGAACCAGGCGAGAACCGCGCTGACGGCGGGGGATCTGGCCGGGGCGGTAGCGGACCTGCAAGCGCTGAGTCCGCCCGCGCAGGCCGCGATGGCGGGGTGGATGGCCCAGGCGAAGGCGCTGCTCGACGCACGCGCCGCCCTGATGGCCATGGCACAGGGCGCCTGACCCCATGCTGCGCGCGGTGAAATTCATGCTCCTGGCCACACTGCTGCTGGCGCTGGCCTGGTGGGTGGGTGGCCTGCCCGGCACGGTCACGGCGCATGCCGGGCCTTATGTGGTCACCACCTCCACCCCGGCGGCCATCCTGCTGCTGTTCATCATCGCCATGCTGCTCGCCGTGCTGATGCGCGTGCTGGGCGGCATACGCCGCGCGCCGGGGCAGCTTGGAACATGGCGCGCCGGCAAGCGGGCGGCGGCAGGCGAGGCCGCCACTCTGCGCGGACTCGCGGCGCTGGCGGCTGAGGACGCGAAGGCCGCAAAGGCCGAGGCGGCGCGGGCGCTGAAGCTGCTCGGCGAAACCCCGCTCGCCCTGATGCTGAGCGCCGAAGCCTCGCGCCTCTCCGGCGATGCAGCGCAGGCCAAGGCCGCGTTCGCAAAACTTACCCAGCACAAAGAGCTGAAATTCCTCGGCCATCGCGGCCTGCTGCGCGAGAGCCTGGCGACGCAGGACCACGAAGCGGCCCGCCAGCACGCCCAGGCGGCGGAGGCAGCGTATCCGGGTGCCGCCTGGACCCGCGCACAACAGCTGGAACTGGCGCTGCGGGAGCAGAATTACGCCAACGCGCTGGGCCTAACGCAGAACAAGCACGAGATTGCAGCACTTGCCACAGCGGCGGCACAGAACGCGGCCAACCCCTCCCAGGCTCTGGGTTTCGCCAAGCAGGCGGTAAAGGCCGACCCCCAACTGGCCCCGGCCGTGGTGGCTCTGGCCGTTGCACTGCGCGCTCTGGGCAAAACCCGGGCGGCAAAAAAAACGCTGCGCATGGGGTGGAAAGCCGCCCCGCATCCGCTGATCGCCAACGCATGGTCGCTGCCCGGGGCAATGCCGCTGGACCGCGCGCGGGAAGCGCCGGAACTGGCCGCCGCCAATCCGGGCCATGTGGAATCTGAGCTGCTGCTGGCGCGCGCGGACCTGGAAGCCGGGCTGACCGGCGAGGCCAAGCGCCATGCCCAGGCGGCACTGGAAACCGGGGGCAATGACGGCCGGGCGCAGAGCATTCTCGACCAGCTGGCCGGCCAGCCTGCCCAGCCCACGCGCTTCGCCTGGATCTGCAAGTCCTGCCATCACGCGCAGCCGGATTGGGCGCCGGTCTGCCCGGTCTGCCACCAGATCGGCTCGTTCGGCTGGCGCGCCCCCGGCACGGCACTGGTGTGAGTGCCCGGCCCGGGCGATGACGACACCGCGGCACTGAGCGGCGCGGACATGAGCCGTCGCCTCGCCCAGGCCGTTACCGCCCTGGTGCCGCTGGTGGGCGGAGGGCTGTTCCTGCTGGGTGTTTGGGCACAGGCAACACGGTTGTGGCTGTATCTGCGCCACGGGCTGGGCTTTGCCGACCCGTTCTGCACCACCGGCTATTGCGACTACGGCATGTTCTGGCTGGCAGGCGTGTTCGCCCGCCACGGCCAGGCGGCCTTGCTCTACGACCATGCGCGCTACGCCGCGCTGGCGGCGCAGCTCCTGCCCTACAAGTCCGGCTGGTGGCCCTTCGCGTACCCGCCGACCATCCTGCTCCCGGCCTGGGTGATCTCCGCCCTGCCGCTGGTGGCGGGGTTTTAGACCCAATGTCCGCTGAGTGATCGGCGGCCCGCCCTCGGCATGTACAGTGTCGAGGGTTGTGCCGAATGGCCGGCACAGAGCCTCATACATGGAGGGCGGACCAGATGGACAATATCACGTTTGTTGGATTGGATGTGCACAAGGCGACGGTATGCGTGGCAGTGGCAGAGAGCGGTCGTGGCGGCGAGGTGCGACAGGTCGGTGTCTTTGAGAACCGGCCGGAGGTTCTGAGCCGAATGGTCACTCGGCTCGGCAAGAATGGTCGGCGGCTCAGCTTTTGTTACGAAGCGGGTCCCTGTGGCTACGGTCTGCAGCGACTGCTGACTGGTGCCGGGCATGAGTGCGTGGTGGTTGCGCCATCATTGATCCCGATCAAGGCGGGCGACCGGGTAAAGACGGATCGCCGCGATGCGACGATGCTGGCGAAGCTGCACCGGGCCGGCGAACTGACGGCCATCTGGGTTCCCGATCACGCGCATGAGGCGATGCGCGATCTGGTGCGGGCGCGCTCGACCGCCGTCCGCATGCTGGGCAAGGCGCGGCAGCATCTGCAAGGCTTTCTGCTGCGCCATGAGCGGGTCTATCACGGGCCGCGCGCCTGGACCCTGGCCTACCGGCGCTGGCTGACGACGGTGCGGTTTGAGCATCCGGCGCAGCAGATCGTGCTGCAGGATTATATCCATGCGGTGCAGGACGCGGAGGCCCGGCGCGACCGGCTGACAGGCCAGATTGAGGAGTTGCTGCCGAACTGGTCGATGGCACCGGTTGTGGCTGCGCTGCAGGCGATGCGCGGGGTTGCCCTCGTGGCAGCGGTGACCGTTGTGGCAGAAGTCGGCGACTTTCGCCGCTTCGCCAATCCGCGCCAGCTTATGGCCTATCTTGGCTTGGTGCCGAGCGAGCACTCGTCGGGCGGCAGCGTCCGCCGCGGCGGCATTACCAAAGCCGGCAATGCGCTGGCCAGGCGTGTGCTGATTGAGGGGGCCTGGACATACCGGATGCCGGCGCGCGTCAGCCGAAAGATCCACGACCGTCTTGAGCCGCTGGCCGTGGAGATCCGAGATATTGCTTGGAAAGCGCAGGTTCGACTGTGCGCGAGATATCGCCGTCTGGTCGCTTCCGGTAAGCCGAAGGTCGTGGTCACCACGGCCATTGCTCGGGAAATGGTCGGCTTCATCTGGGCGATCGCCCGCATCGCGCAACCCAAGCTCGCTTGAGAGAGCTGCTGAACGAGACGAAGGACAAGACCCAGCAAACAAATCTGGTGCGCAGGGCTGGAGACAGGGCCACGGTGGGGAATCCTCCTGACCTGTTATGAGCCGGTCCCCGGACCGACGCTCGCGTTTAGAATGAGGCAGCCCCAAGACGGAACCACGGTCATGCGGTAGCCAACCCGCGCATGAGAGCTTGTTCAACCGGCGTCTTCGGGTCCTGTCTCCTGCCTTGCGCATCTTTGTAGTCACTCCCGGTCATCCGCTGACGCGGAACGAATAATCGCGACCGAGCCCTTGAACGCGGACATGAGAACAGTTCCGCCGAAATCTGATCAAATCTGCTCACTCATTATCAGAATGAGCAAACACGCGGCTATTGAGAGCGCCATTTTCTTGCAACATCCCCGAAACCCGCCATGCTGCTTGAGATGAATTTTCCCGAGATCAACTCCTCGAATGCCTAATCTGATCCGCACTTTCCAGTGCCGGATTGAGCCGCATCCTGCATTGGACGAGATGGCGGAGCTGATGGGGCGTGTCGAGCGAAAGCTGTATGCGGCTTACGCCCGAGGTGAGACCGACAGGAACCGGTTGAAGCGCGAGTTCATCGCTGATTTCGGAATCACGGCCAGGCAGTACAATGCGATCCGCGTTACGCTTGACGGCAAGATCGACGGGGTGCGACAGCAACTCCGTGGCCAGGTTGGTGAATTGGGGCTCTTTTGAATTTTGAGTGGGCTATGCGGCATGCGGGTTGATCCGGGTGAAGTCTAGTTTTCCCGCGATGAGGAAGAGGACGGTTCGCATGGTGGCAAAGCGCGTATAGCCCCTGGCCTTGCGTTTGGCGGCCTGGAAGAGGCCGTTGAGGGCCTCGATGAAGCCGTTGGTCTGGCGTGTCTGTGTCCAGGCGATGATGCCGTCGAAGTGCTTGCGGATCATTCTTGCGACATCTTTCATCGGCTCGATCTTGGAGCGCAGAACATTGGTGCACCATTGCGTGAGCATGGCGGAGACGACGTTGATCTGCTTGCGGTCGAGGATTTCGCGCAGATGCTCGCGGTAGAGCCAGGCGCGGGCGGTACGCTTGGTGGCGGCCTTGGCGATGAGCGCGTCGAGGTCGGCGCGGCCTTGGTTGGAGAGGCGGTCGCGATCCTTCAGCAGCGTCCAGCGCAGCCCCTTGAGGCTCGGGTCGGTGCGCTGTTCAAGGCGACGCATCTCATCGACGGCGGTGGAGGCATGGGCGACGACGTGGAACTTGTCGAACGTGACGCGCGCGTTCGGCAGGCTGTCGGCGACGCCCTTGATGAAGGCCGGCGACATGTCGATGCTCACCGAGGCGACCTGCTCGGGCGTGCCCTTGTGCGCGGCCAGGTATTCGGCGAAGCCGGTGATGGTTTTGGCGTCCTTGCCTTCGGTGACGAACACCACCTTGCGTTTGTCCATGTCGGCGGCGATGGTCAGGTAATTATGGCCGCGCCGGCACGACGTCTCGTCGATCGCTACGGCGGTCACTGCCGACAAATCGGCCTCGGCCAGGGCAAGATCGACATAGCGCGAACAGATCGCGTGGACGCGATGCCAGGATTCGCCAACCAGCTTGGCCACGGCGGCAAAGGTCATCTGCTGAGCCATGGCCAGCACCAGCGCCTCGAACAACAAAGTGAACCCGGCGAGCTTGCCGAACCAGTCAGGCTCGAACAGGACGACCTTCCCGTCCGGCAGCTTCACCCGCGGCGTCCTGACTTCCAGAAAGCATTCGTGCTGGAAGAAATTGAGGTGTCGCAGGCGCTTGATCTGGGTGTCGTGAACCGGATGCACGCCTGCCACGTCGGGTACCGGAAACCGCGTTCCTGCGACGAAATCGACGCTGATCGTCAGCGTCTTCTTGGCCGTGTCGAAATCGACACCGGTGACGTACCATGGCTTGGCAATGCCCAAGGCCGCTTCAAAGAGTTGGTTCTGCATCCGCCACGTTCCTCCCGAGTCCCACCTGCGCCCAGCATGGCAAGGCGACGCTCGGCCCTCAAGGACGCTCCGCGCCGCTGCGCGGTGGCCGATGGCCATCCTTGACCGCCCACCGCCGTCTTGCCCTGAGGAAGGCAGGTCAAGAACGGAGGGATGGTCTCCATGGTCGAACAAAGGGATGGATGCGGGTTCGTCGTCAGGCCGCCAGATCGGCAGCCTTAACCCACTCAGATTTCAAAAGAGGCTGAATTGGAATTCAAACTCCAGGCGTTGGACAAGAAGCTGAAGCGCCTGGAGGGGGAGGTCAGGTTTTTAGGAGCGGTATTATCTCGTCTCCCTGGCGCTGCTGCTGGCCTCGGTAGCGCTGCTGCGCCGCGCCGGAATTCCCGGCTGGTGCATCGCCGCCGGGCTGTTCTCCTTCCCGGCCATGTGGAATCTGTATCTTGGCCAGTTCGGGCTTTTCTGCGGCGCGCTGTTGGTGTTCGGCCTCTCCCGGCTGCGGGCGCAACCCGCGCTGGGCGGGGCCGCGCTCTCGCTGCTGGCAACGAAGCCGCAGTACGCGCTACTGGTGGCGGTGCTGGCGGCACGGCGCTGGAAGGCCGTAGCGGCGGGTGTTGCGGGGGTGGCGGCGCTGCTCGGCCTCGGCTGGGCGCTGGGCGGTACGGCGATGTTCACCGCCTATCTCGGCCCGGGGCGCGCCGCCATGCATGCACTGCTGACGCAGGCGCCATCGCCGCACGGCTACCAGGCCATGGGCATATCGGTGTTCTGGCTGCTGCGCGGGCTGCATTTTTCCACACTAGCCGCCTATGCCGGGCAGGGGTTCGTCTCCGCCGCCTGCGCGCTGATCGTGTGGCGGCGCTGGAGCAATGGCGAAACCCCGCTCGCCGCCACGGCGTTCTGCACGCTTCTCGCCAGCCCTTATGGCTTTACCGACGACCTTGCCATCTACGCCGTGCTGCTGCCCACCCTCGCCCGGCGCGAGACGCCCTGGCGCAACGCGGGTCTGGCTTGGCTCTGGGTGCTGCCGGCTTGCGCGCCGAGGGTCTTCAGCCACACCGGGTTGCTGATCGCGCCGCTGCTGCTGCTCGCGGCGCTGGGCTTAAGCCTTACGCAGCAGGAACAGCCCCTGCTCGCCAAACAAATTCGCCAAGCTGGCGTGAGCGCCGCCAGGGCGTGCGCGCGCCCTGCTCATCCGCCGCCAGCCAATCCTCGACGAGATAGCCATCCTGATCGCACAGGGTGAAGAAATCGCTGATCGTGCAGGGATGGATGTTCGGCGTCTCGTACCACATGCGGTTCCAGCCCGCGGTCATCGGCATGCGCCCGTTCAGCAGCAGTTGCAGGCGCAGCGGCCAATGCCCGAAATTCGGGAAGCTGACGATGGCATGCGTGCCGATGCGCAGCATCTGCGCCAGCACCTCACGCGGCTTCTCCACCGCCTGGAGCGTGCGCGAGAGGATCACGTAGTCGAACGCATTGTCAGGATAGGTGACAAGCTCGGTATCGGCGTCGCCCTGCATCACCGGCAGGCCATGCGTGACGGCGCGCTGCACCTCCTGCATGTCGATCTCGATGCCCGCGCGCGTCGCAGTTCTTCTCGCGGTAGAGATGGTCGATCAGCGTGCCGTCGCGCGCAGCCGATATCGAGCACGCGCGAGCCCGGCGCCACCAGTCCGGCGATCAGCTCGAGATCGACGCGGATCTTGCGCGGGCGCGCTCATGCCAGCCCCGCATGCTCGGCGCAGCCGGCCAGAAAGCCGCGCAGCGTGCGATGGAAATCCGGCTCGTCGAGCAGGAAGGCGTCGTGCCCCTTGTCCGACTGCACCTCGACGAAGGAGACGTTGGCCGCGACATGGTTCAGCGCGCGGGCGATGGCGCGCGACTGCGCGGTGGGGAACAGCCAGTCGGAGGTGAAGGAGACCAGCAGGAACCGCGTCTTCGTGCCGCGGAAGGCGTCTCGCCAGCTCGCCGTCGATGGTCCGCCGCGAGGTCGAATAGATCCATCGCCCGGGTGATCGTCAGATAGGAATTGGCGTCGAAGCGCTGCACGAAGGTGGAGCCCTGGTGGTGCAGATAGCTCTCCACCTCGAACTTGTCGCCAACAGCGCCGAGAGCCCTTCGGCGTGCTGCAGCCGGCGGCCGAATTTGCGGGTCAGCGCCTCCTCGGACAGATAGGTGATGTGCGCGGACATGCGCGCCACCGCCAGGCCGCGCGCGGGGCGCACGCCCTCGCGCCAGTAATGCCCGCCGTACAAGTACGGGTCGGCGGAGATGGCCTGGCGGCCGACCTCGTGGAAGGCGATGTTCTGCGCCGAGTGATAGGAGGCGGTGGCGATCGGCACGGCGGCGAACACCGCCTCGGGGTACAGGGCCGCCCAGTCCAGCACCTGCATGCCGCCCATCGAGCCGCCGATCACGGCGAACAGCCGGGCGATGCCGAGATGCTCGATCAGCCGCTTCTGCGCCCGCACCATGTCGTGGATCGTCACCTGCGGGAAATCGGTGCCCCAGGGCCGGCCGGAGCCGTCCGGCGTGCGGCGCTGCGCGGGCCGGTGGAGCCCATGCAGCCGCCCAGCACATTGGCGCAGATGACGAAATATTTGTCGGTGTCCACCGGCTGGCCGGGGCCAACCACGATATTCCCACCAGCCGGGCTTGCCGGTGTCCGGGTTCCGTTCGGCCACATACTGGTCGCCGGTAAGGGCGTGGCAGATCAGAATGGCGTTGCTCTTCTGCGCGTTCAGCGTGCCATAGGTGCGGTAGGCCACGGTCACCGCGGCCAGATGCTGGCCGCAATCCAGCGTCAGACCCTGCGGGAAGGTCACGCTCTGGTGCTGCGTCTCCGGAAAGGCGGGATTCTGGTCCATGCTACAACCTCCGCATATGCTCTGAGCGCCCCTGGCGTGCAACCCTGCGAGCCCCCCGATTCCGCAGGGCTGGCTTGGCGGCACCCGCGCAATTGAGTAACAGAAACCGGCGATGACCCATTCCCTCCCCCAGAATACCCGCCTCGGTGAACTTCGCGCTCAGCTGGACGCGCTGGACGACCAGATGCACGACCTGCTGATGCAGCGGGCGCGCGTGGTCGAGGGGGTCGCCGCCACTGGCGGCAAGACCGGCACCAAGATCCGCCCGGGGCGCGAGGCGATCATCCTGCGCCGCATGCTGGCCCGCCATGCCGGCGCCCTGCCGCGCCAGGCGATCATCCGCATCTGGCGCGAGCTGTTCGGCGCGGCGCTGATCATCGAGGGCGGGCAGACCATGGCGGTGTGCGACGGCGAGGGCGCCGAGACCCGCCTGGCCCTGGCGCGCGAGCATTTCGGCCCGCTGACCCCGCTGCGCCGCCACGCCAACCCGGCCCAGACCATGGCCGACCTGACCCGCGAGGGCGGCGCGCAGCTGGCCGTGCTGCCGCCGCCTGGCCGAGGATGACGAGGCGCATGGCGGCTGGTGGCCGCTGCTCACCGGCACCGGATCGCAGCGGCTCTATGTCATCGCCAAGCATCCCGTTCTGGACCAAGCGGGCCGAGGGCCTGCCCCTGGGCGACGCCTATGTGGCGGCCACCGTGCCGCCCGACCCCAGCGGCGACGACCGTGGGCTGATCGCCCTGGAATTCACCCCCGACACCTCCCGCGCGCGCATGATGGCGCTGGTGAGGGATGCCGGGTTCGAGCCCGGCGCGCTCTGGGTCCGGCGCCTGCCCGGCGATACCCGCGCTGCACGCGCTGGTCGAGGTCGATGGGCTGGTGGACGATACCGACCCGCGCCTGAGCGCCATCGCCGGGCTGGACGCGCCGCCGGTGGTGATCGGCGGCTTCGCCGTGCCGCTGGGAGAGAGCGCATGAACAAGCCCGCCCGCGCCCGGAAGTGTTTTCCGTCGCCCCCTATGTCGGCGGCGAATCGACGCTGCCGGGGGTGGACGACGCCGCTGAAGCTGTCCTCCAACGAGGGCGCGTTCGGCCCGCCGCCCGGCGCGCAGGAGGCCATGGCCGAGGCGGCCGGCGAGCATGCACCGCTACCCGGACGGCGCATCGCGCCGCGCTGCGCCACGCGATCGGCGCGAGATTCGGGCTGGACCCGGCGCGCATCGTCTGCGGCAACGGCTCCGACGAGCTGCTGGTGCTGCTCATCCAGTCCTATGGCGGGCCGGGCACGCGACGTTGATCATGAGCGAGCACGGCTTCTCGATCTATCAGATCGCCGGCAAGCTCGCCGGCTGCACGGTGATCAAGGCGCCCGAGCGCAACCTGACCACCGATGTGGACGCCATGCTGGCGCTCGGTCACCCCGGCGACGCGGATGGTGTTCCTCGCCAACCCGAACAACCCGACCGGCACGCTGCTGCCGCAGAGCGAGATGGCTGCGCCTGCGCGCAGGCCTGCCCGGCAAGGTGCTGCTGGTGATCGACGCCGCCTATGCCGAATATGTCGACCGGCCGGATTACGACGCCGGCGCGGCCGCTGGTGGATGCCGGCGACAACACGGTGATGACGCGCACCTTCTCCAAGATCTTCGGCCTGGGCGGGATGCGCCTCGGCTGGGCCTATGCGCCGCCGCCATTGTCGACGTGCTCAACCGCGTGCGTGCGCCGTTCAACGTGAACTCGTTCGCCGCCGGCCGCCGGCATCGCCGCGCTGGCGCGAGCCGGGCTGGGTGGAGAAGGGCCGCGCGCACAACACCCAGGCCAAGCGCCGCCTTGCCGAGCGGCTGACCCAGAGCGGCGGGCTCAAGGTGCAGCCCTCGGAGGCCAATTTCGTGCTGGCCGATTTCGGCACCGCAGGAGCGCGCCAACGCGGCGGATGCGCATCCTGCGCTCGCGCGGCATCATCGTGCGCCGGGTGGGCGCCTACGGCCTGCCGCAATGCCTGCGCATCACCGTCGGCACCGCCGAGGAGTGCAACCGCGTCGCCGAGGCGCTGACGGAGTTCATGCCGTGGCTGAGCCGCTGTTCCACCGCCTGGCGCTGATCGGCATCGGCCTGATCGGCAGCTCCATCGCGCGCGCGCGCGAGCGCGCGACCCCGGCACGGTGGACGGCTGGTGATCTGCGACGCCAGCCCGGCGACATCTCGACCGGGTGCGCGAGCTGGGCTTGGGCGATGAATACGTCGCCGACCCGGCCGAGGCGGTCGAGGGCGCGGATGGCGTCATGCTGTGCGCCCCGGTCGGCAGCTTTCGCCGACATCGCCGCGGCCATCGCGCCGCATCTGGCCCCGGGCTGCATCCTGACCGATGTCGGCTCCACCAAGCAGTCGGTGATCCGCGATGTCGGCCCGCTGGTGCCGGCAGGGCGTGCATTTCGTGCCGGCGCATCCGCTGGCGGGCACCGAGTATCTCCGGCCCCGATGCCGGCTTCGCGGACCTGTTCCAGGGCCGCTGGTGCCTGCTGACCCCGCCGGCCGGCACCGACGAGGACGCGGTGGAGAAGATCGAGGAGCTGTGGCGGCGCTGCGGCGCGCCATGGCGCAGCGCATGGAGCCGGCGCATCACGACCGCGTGCTGGCGATCGTCAGCCATCTGCCGCATCTGATCGCCTTCACCATCTGCGGCACCGCCGACGACCTGGCCGACGAGACGCCGCCAGGAGGTGCTGCAATTCGCCGCCTCCGGCTTCCGCGACTTCACCCGCATCGCCGCCTCCGACCCGGTGATGTGGCGCGACATTTTCCTCAATAACCGCGAGGCGCTGCTGGAGATGCTGGCGCGGTTCATGGAGGACGCGCAGGCGATGGCGCGCGCGGTGCGCTGGGGCGACACCGGCTATATCGAGGACAGGATCAACCGCGGCCGGAAGATCCGTCAGAGCCTGATCGACATCAAGCAGGCATAAGGAGCGGGACGATGCAGAGCACGGCGGTCATCATCGCGGCGGGGCTCGGCACCCGCATGAAATCGGCGCTGCCCAAGGCGGCGCACAAGATCGCGGGGCGGGAGATGCTGGCGCATATCATCCGCGCCGCCGAGCAGGTGTTCGAGCGCATCACCGTCGTCATCGGGCCGGACATGCCGGCGCTGGAAAAGATCGCCGCGCCGCACGAGGTGGTGGTGCAGCACGAGCGCCTGGGCACGGCGCACGCCACAAGGCAGGCCGAGCAGAGCTTCGGCGAGGGCCCGGTGGCGGTGTTCTATGCCGACAACCCGCTGGTCTCGGTGGAGACCATGCGCGCCTTGCTGGCGCGGCTGAACCAGGGCGATGCCGGGCTGGTGCTGCTGGGCATGACCCCGCCCGACCCGGGCAAGTATGGCCGCCTCGTGCTTGAGGACGGCTATGTCGCGCGCATCGTCGAATATGCCGACGCGAACGAGGATGAGCGCGCCATCCGCCTCTGCAATGCGGGCGGGATGATCGCGCTAGGTGCCGACATGCGCGACTGGCTGGCCGAGGTGGGCAACGCCAACGCCAAGGGCGAGTACTACCTTACCGACATCGTCGCCATCGCCCGTGGCCAGGGGGTGAACGTGGCGGCTTGGGATGCGCCCTATGAGGAATGCATGGGCGTGAACTCCCGCGCCGAGCTGGCCCAGGCGGAGGCCGTGTTCCAGGCCCGCGCGCGCGCAGCCGCCATGGCCGCCGGGGTGGGCATGCAGGCGCCGGAGACCGTGTTTCCTGGCCGCCGACACCGTGCTGGGCGAGGATGTGCTGATCGGCCCGCAACGTGGTGTTCGGCCCCGGCGTGGTCGTGGAATCGGGCGTGGACATCAAGGCGTTCTCGCATCTGGAAGGCTGCGTGGTGCGCGCGGGCGCGATCATCGGCCCCTACGCCCGTCTGCGCCCCGGCGCGGATGTGGGCGAAGGCGCGCATGTCGGCAACTTCGTCGAGCTCAAGGCGGCGACGCTGGGCAAGGGCGCGAAGGCCAACCATCTTACCTATATCGGCGATGCCGAGATCGGCGCGGGCAGCAATATCGGCGCCGGCACCATCACCTGCAATTACGACGGCAAGCACAAGCACCGCACGGTGATCGGCGAGAAGGCCTTCATCGGCTCCAACACCGCGCTGGTGGCGCCGGTGCGGGTGGGTAATGGCGCGCTGGTGGGGGCGGGATCGGTGATTACGGATGACGTGCCGGATGGCGCCATGGCTATCGCCCGTGGCCGGCAGGTGAACAAGCCGCGGTAAAAGGCCGCCCCAAGGCCGGGGCGGCGGCGCTACATGCCGATGAGCTTGAACAACCCGGCGCTGGCCGGGATCAGGTCGACGATGGCGCGATGTTCGAGCAGGACCAGCCCGAACAGGAACAGCAACACCAGCATGCCCAGGAATACCGGGCTGGTCACGGGCAACCTGGGCGGCGGCGGCGGTTCGGGTTCGACCTCGATCGCCTTGTTGCGGGCGGCGATGACGAGGTCATAAAAACCGTCACGCTCGTCGGCAGTGGTGCCAGGATAGACGCCCAGCACCTTGTCCTCGACATGTTCACCGGCTGCTGCCTGCTCGGGCGCGGGCTCGGCATGCGCCGGGCGCTCAAACTCGGTCGGGGCTTGGTGCTCCATGGCATGGCCGAAACGCTGCTCGGGGCTCAGCAGGAACTGGTTTACCGGCTCCGCGGGCGGCGCGGCTTCCTCGCTCCGGTCAACCGGCCAGGGCGCCGCCGGGGCACCGGGCGCTTCAGCCGGGGCGGGAGGTGTCATCCCCGTCCATTCAACGGCGGGTTCACCGGGGCCGGCCCTCCACTGATGTCCGCACTGGACACAGCGCAGTTTGCGCGAGCGCCCGCCGAACACGGCATCGGGCACCTCATAGGAGGTCGAACAGTTAGGGCAGATAATCTGCATGTCAGACGTAAACATGACAGTTTTGGCCGAATCGCGCAACAACGCCGCGCTGAACCTTGAAAATATTACTTGAACGTCACGCCTATCTCTTGCCCGGACGCGCCCGGTCGCGGCAGAAACGGGACACCAGGGTGTGATCGGTTCAAGTTGAACCGGTCCGGCTCTAACGCGGGCATTGCGGGCAGATGGTCAAATTCGAGGATGTATGGCTGAAGTACCGGCATCCGGCGCGCCAGGGCGATGCCGCGGCCGAGGCGCTGCGCGGCATCAGCTTCGACATCCCCGAAGGCGGATTCCGTTGGCTCACCGGCCCCTCCGGCGCGGGCAAGACCAGCCTGCTCAAGCTCATCTATCTGGCCGAGCACCCGGCCAAGGGGCGAATTGAAATCCTCGGCACCGAGGCGGCGAAGATCTCGCGGCGGGATGCCGCCCTGCTGCGCCGGCGCATCGGCGTGGTGTACCAGGATTTCCGGCTGCTGCCGCAGCTCTCCGCGTATGACAATGTAGCCCTGCCGATGCGCCTCGCCCGGCGCAACGAGACACAGATCCACGCCGATGTCACCGAGATCCTGCGCTGGGTGGGGCTGGAGAACCGGCTGCACGCCCGGCCCGACGAACTCTCCGGCGGCGAGCAGCAGCGCATCGCCACCGCCCGCGCCGTGGTCGCCCGGCCCAAGTTGCTGGTGGCGGACGAGCCGACCGGCAACCTGGACGACGAACAGGCGGACCGGCTGATGCATCTCATCACCGCGCTCAACAAGCTCGGCACCACGGTGGTGGTGGCCACGCACAACATGGAGCTGGTGGAGCGCTACCCGGCGCCACGGCTCACCATCGAGCATGGCAGGCTGACCCATGCGGACTGACCCCCGCCGCCGCGCGGATTATCTCGGCCTGCGCGAGGCGCTGGGCGACAGGCTGCTGCCGGTGCTGGTGGCGGCGATGAGCTTCCTCGCCGCCCTGGCCATGGCCGGGGCGCTGGCCAGCGCCACCCTCGCCGCGCACTGGCAGGGCGATGCCGCGGCGGAGCTGACCATCCAGGTGCCGCAGCCGCAGGCGCCGGACGCCGCCAACAACGGCCCGCGCCTGGATGCCGTGCTGAATGCGCTGAAGGCCACGCCCGAAGTGGCCGACCCGCAGGTGATGAGCGCCCAGAGCGTAAGCGCGCTGATCTCCCCCTGGCTCGGCGTAGATCCGGCGCAGATCGGCCTGCCCCTGCCCGCCGTGATCTCGGCGCGCTGGACCGGCGCCAGCCCGCCGGATGCGCTCGGCCCGGCATTGGCCCAGCTCAGCCCCGGCACGCTGGTGCAGACCGGCGCGCTCTGGGCGGGGCGCGTGGCGGCGCTTACCACCAGCCTGCAGGCCTGCGCCGCCGCCATTCTCGTCATCGTAGCACTGGTGGCGGCCGCCGTGGTTGCCGTGGCCACGCGCTCGGGGCTCGCGCAACGGCGCGAGACCATCACCCTGGTGCACGGGCTGGGCGCGCTGGATGGCGACATCGCCGGGCGCTTCGCCGCGCGGATCACGCTGCTCACCTTCGCCGGGTCTGCCGCCGGGGCGGTGCTGGCGCTGCCCGTGCTCGCCTGGCTGGCGGCGCTGGCCGCACCCTTCGCCGGCCCGGCGCAGATCGGCGATGTCTACAACCTGCCGCCAGCACTCATGTTCGCCCTGCCGGGACTGCCGGCCGCCGCCGCCGCCATCGGCTGGGGCACCGCCCAACTGACCGTGCGCGGCTGGCTGCGGAACCTGTCCTGATGCCGCGCCGCCGCCACCGCCGCCGCAGGCGCTTCTCCCTTCTGGGTCTGCTGGCCCAGGCGGTGCTGGGCTTGGCCGGGCTGTGGCTGGCCGGTTTCGTCATGTTCCTCGTCGCCGTGTTCACCGCCGAGCCGCCCAACCCCCTCCCGCCAGCGGATGGCATCGTGGCCCTCACCGGCGGCGATAACCGGATCAGCGCAGCACTCGCGCTGCTGGCCGAACACCAGGCGCCGCTGCTGCTGATCTCCGGCGCCGGGCGCGGCACCTATCTCGGCGATTTCACCGCCGACGACGCCGCCGCGATCACCCGCTACGCCAGCGCCATCACCCTGGGCCACATGGCCGGCACCACCCACGGCAACGCGCTGGAAGCCGCCGCCTGGGCCCGGGCGCATGGCATGCGCTCGCTGATCATCGTCACGGCCGACTACCACATGCCGCGCGCCATGCAGGAAATCAGCCATGAACTGCCTGATGTAACGCTGATCCCCGACCCGGTGCGCCCGCCCGCCATGCGCAAGATGGTCAGCCTGCAGACCCTGAGGTTGCTTGCCGGGGAGTATACGAAGTACCTGACGGTGCGCGTCGGGCTCGGCAGGCTCGCCGCGGGACTGCTCAACACGGAATCCTGACCTAAAAACATGCGTTTCATCCGTTTCGCCGCCTTCCAGGCCATCATGATCGGCAGTGGCACCGTGCTCAGCCTGTGGGCCGCCTGCATCGGGCAATTCCTGCCCGGGGGCATCGTCCGCGTGGCGCAGTTCTGGGGGCGGGTCTGCCTCTGGGGCCTGCGCGTGTGCTGCGGCATCACGGTCAAGGCCGAGGGGCTGGAGCATTTGCCCAAGGGCGGCGCGCTGATCGCGGCGCAGCACCAATCGGCGCTGGACATCCTCATCTGGCTGACATTGCTGCCCCGTCCGGCCTTCGCCTTCAAGAAGGAGCTCAAGCGAATCCCCGTCTTCGGCTGGCTGCTGGAGCCGGCCGGGATGATCCCGGTGAATCGCAGCGGCGGCCGCGCCGCGCTGCGCGAGATGGTGACCGGGGCGAAGCATGCGGCCGAGACCGGGCAGCAGGTGGTCATCTTCCCCGAGGGCACGCGCATGGCCCCCGGCGAGCGCGGGCAGCTGCGCCCCGGCATCGCCGCCGTGGCCCAGGCCGTGCCGGTGCCGCTATTCCCCGCCGCCACGGATTCCGGCCAGCGCTGGGGGCGCAACTCCTTCAGCAAGACCGCCGGCACGGTGCATGTGCGGGTCCGCCCCGCTGTTCCGCACGGGCTGAAGCGCGAGGAGCTGCTCCACCGGCTGGAGACGGTTTACTACGGCGCTTAAGCCACGACTTCGGCCAGGAAAAACGCCCGCCGCGAGCAGGGCGGCATCGATCCCCAGGGCGAAGCCCAGGCCGAGATGGTTCGCCGCCAGCCCGATCACCACCGGCCCGGCCAGAAACCCGGCATAGCCAAGCCCCACCACCGCCGGCACGGCATGGTGCGCCGCCATATGCGGCACGCGCGCGGCGGCGCTGAACACCAGCGGCGCGATATTGCCGGTGCCCAGCCCGACCAGCCCGAACCCCAGCACGCCCGCCCAGCCGGAGGGGATAAATATGGCCAGGGCAAAGCCGAGCACGGCCAGGGCGCAGCCCAGGCGCATTACCCAGGCCTGGCCGAGCCGTTCGGCCACGGCATCGCCCGAGAGGCGCGCCGCCGCCATGGCCACGGCGAAAGCGGCGTAGCCAAACGTGGCCGAGGCCAGCGGCATGCCGCGCGAGAAGCGCAGGAAGATGGTGCTCCAGTCCGTGGCCACGCCTTCGGTCATGAAGCAGGTGAAGCAGCACAGCCCGAGCAGCAGCGTGGCGCGGTTGGGCAGGGCGAAGTGCTGGCCGGCGGCTGGCGGGTCCTCTGCCTTGCCGGCCAAGCGCGGGGCTTGCGTGAGCATGAGCAGCATCGCGCAGGCGGCGAAGGCCGCGCAGCCCGCGTTGGAGGCGCCAAGACGCAGCAGCAGGCTGCTCGCCAGCGCCACGGCCAGCGTGCCAAGGCTGTAGCAGGCATGGAAGCCCGACATTTGCAGCCGCCCGCTCAGGCGTTCCACCACCGCGCCCTGGGCGTTGAGCGAAATATCCAGCACGCCGAACATGGCGCCATAGATGAACAGCAGGGCGGTGAACAAGGCGGGCGAGGGCGCCAGGGTGAGCCCGGGCAAAACCAGGCTGACGGCCAATCCCGCCGCGGCCAGCACGGCGCGGCTGCCCCAGCGCGCCAGGGCCATGCCCGCCAGCGGGATGACCAGCACCCCGCCCAGCCCGCCGACGAACAGGATCAGCCCCAGGCTGCCATCATCGAGGGCGAAGCGGATCTTGGTGAAGGGGATGGTAATGGCCCAGACGGAGATGCCGATTCCGGCCATGCCGAAGAACAGCCGCATCGTCCATGATCTGCTTGCCATATCCTCCGGGCTAGCCTGCGGCCCGAGAGGGCGTCAAGCCGCGTTTAGAGGCTGTTTGGAAATTCGCTCCGGCGAGTCGCATGGAGGTGTTTTGCGAGCACCGGCGCGCAGAAAAACGCCTCCAGGCGGCCGCCGGAGTAGAATTTACGAGCAGCCTCTCAGACGGTGGCTTCAGCTTCTTCGCCTCCAGCCCCTGCCAGATGACCAGCACCGGCACGGCGATGACGAAATCCCGCGCCCGGCGCAGCAGGGAGAGGGAGAGCGCCACATCGGGCGGCACGCCGAAGATGCCGCCCAGCGCGGTGTAGGCGGCCTCCTGAATACCGGCGCGGCCGGGGATGAAGAAGGCCAGCGCCATGATCGCGTGCAGCATGGCCTCGACGCAGATGGCATCGGCGAAGGAGAGCGGGATGCCCAACGCATGGAAACCGATATAGGAGGCGGTGGCGGTGCCGAACCAGCAGAACAGGTGGAACAGCGCCGAAAGCGCCAGACGGCCGCGCTCACCATACATGATGTCCAGCGCCTCCTGCAGCCTGGAGATACCCGCCGCCGCGCCCTCGCCCGTGGCCCCGGCGATCTTCAGCGCCAGGGCACGGAAGATTTTCGCCCCCGACCCGCGCTGCGCCAGGATCAGCGCCACACCCAGCACCACCGCCACGCACAGCCCGATGGCGACCGGCATGAGCAGCTCCGAGCCCGGCGCCTTGCGCGAGAGAATGGCGAGGCCGATGCCAATGAACACGAGCTGGGCCAGGAACTCGGTGGTGACGTCGCCCAGCGTGGAGGCGATGGCATCGGCGGTGGAGACGCCATGCAGGGTGACGACACGGGCGCCAAGCACGAAGCCGCCCACCTGGGAGAAAGGCAGGAACTCGCCCGTGGCGTCACGCACCGCGCGGCCCCAGGTGCACAGCAGGTAGCTGCCCCGGTGGCGCGAGCGCAGCAGCATGCGCCAGCACAGCCCCAGCCCGGCCAAAATGCCAAGCTGGGCCAGGATATAGGCACCAAAGCCCGAGCGGCTCACCGAGGTGAGCACCCGCAGCACGTCCCCCGCGCCAAAATAGATGACCAGGGCGGTGATCACCACGATACCCGCGAGAGCAAAGCCCGCGGGCAGGAGTTTCAGTTTTTGGCTCAAGGCTTTGTTACTTTTTCGGCCTGATGAAGAGGCGCGCGAGGCGTGCCAGGGTTGGGGCGGTGACCGGACGCTGCAAGCGGGGATCGTAGCCCGCCATACGCCGCTCGTTCTCGGTCAAGCATACATCAATCAGCTTGGCCGGGTCCATCTCACCGGCGATGGACTCCGTGCCGGAGACGGTGAAATTGGCGTCGCCGTCCTCCAGCCCGTCCACGTCCTTGGCGATGCCGAAGCGCTCCCAAACGAGATAGGCATATACCGCCGCCACCTTCAGCTCGAAGGCGGGGCGCTTCCACCACGGCATGGTGGCGCGCTTCCAGGCGATGAAATTGGTGAAGAACAGGATATGCCGCGCCTCCTCCTGCACCACCGGCTCGAAGGTCTCGACCAGCTTCTCGGGGAAATAGCCGGAGCGGCGGGCCATCTCGAACAGGCCGAAGGCGAAGAAGCTGTCGATGCACTCGGAATAGCCGGTGACCAGAAAGCCCCATTCGGCGTCGTTTGGCAGGACGTAGTCCTCGTCAGGTTTCACCTGAATGTCATAGGCGGCGACGAGGCGGGAGAGCACGTCGCGGTGGCGGCGCTCCTCACCCGCCATGTGGACCAGCGCATCGCGGAGCGCCTTCTCCTTCACCGTCTGGGCATAGAACTCGATGCGCGCGCCGGCCTTGTTCTCCGTCTGCACCGCGATGTCCCAGATCGGCAGGGAGGTGATGCGCTCGAGCGCGTCCGGCTCCAGCTTCGGCCAGTCCAGCACCGCGGGCCTGTAGGGGTTGTAGGTCTCGTCGAGCAGGGCGGTGAACATCTTGAAATGCTCTTCGCTGCCGGGCCGGGCCGGGCCGGGCTTGGGGAAGGCCCAATGTCTTGCGTTGTGATCGGCGGTTGCTACGGCGGAATTGTCCATCATAAACCTCATGGTTGCGCCAAAAGCTTCAATGCGTTCTACAGGCCCCAGACCGGCGCTGGTATACTGGGCAAGGCGGCGGCGTTGCAAACCTGAGGGGGCTTGGATTTTGGCGCAAGGCGATCTGGTGCTGGTCACGGGGGCGACCGGCTTTGTCGGCGCGGCGGTGGCGCGGGCGCTGCAAGGGGCGGGGTTCGCGGTCCGGGTTACCGCGCGGGCGGGGTCCGACCTTCGGAACCTCAAAGGCTTGGCGGCGGAAACCGTGAAGCTCGACCTCAACGACCCGGCGGGTTTCGCCCCGGCGCTGGCGGGGTGCCGGTATCTCTTCCATGTCGCGGCGGATTACCGGCTCTGGGTGCCGGACGTGGCTTCCATGCGCAAAGTGAATATCGACGGCAGCGTGGCCCTGCTGCGCGCAGCCCAGGCCGCCGGGGTGGAGCGCTGCGTGTACACCAGCTCCGTCGCAGCACTTGGGCTGACCGGGGATGGCAGCCCGGCGGATGAGCGAACCCCGGTGAAGCCGGCCCACCATGTGGGCGCCTACAAGCAGAGCAAGTACGACGCCGAGGCCGCCGTGCGCGCCCTGGCGGCGGCGGGGCAGGATATCGTCATCGTCAACCCCTCCACCCCGGTCGGGCCGGGGGATGTGAAGCCGACGCCGACCGGCCAGATGATCCTGGATGCGGCCCGAGGCAAGATGCCCGCCTATGTGGATACGGGGCTGAACATCGTGCATGTGGACGACGTGGCGGCGGGGCATCTGCTGGCGCTGGACAAGGGCCGCCGGGGCGAGGCTTATATATCTGGGCGGCGAGGACCTGATGCTGGGCGATCTCCTCGCCCTGATCGCGCGCATGACCGGCCGCCGCGCGCCGACTATCCGCCTGCCGATCACCCCGCTGATGCCGCTGGCCTGGGCGATGGAGCGCATCGCCGGGATCACCGGCAAGACGCCGCTGATGACCCCTGACATTCTGGCCATGGCGCGCAAAAAGATGTTCTTCTCCTCCGCCAAGGCGCGGGCCGAGCTGGGCTACGCGCCCCGCCCTGCCGAGGCCGCCGTGGCCGATGCGCTGGCATGGTTCCGTGCAGAAGGATTGCTTGCATGATTGTCTTTCTCGCCTTTCTCATCTGGCTCTATCTGTTCTTCCTGCACGGGCGCTTCTGGGAATCCGGCCCCGAGCTGAAGCCGGCGGTGCCGCTGGCGCACCCGGATGTGGACATCATCGTGCCCGCGCGCGACGAGGCGGAGACGATCGGGCCGGTCATCGCCTCGCTGGTGAATCAGGACTATGCCGGGAATTTCCGCGTCATCCTGGTGGACGACAACTCCACCGACGGCACGGCGGAAAAGGCCGGCACGCATGAGCGGCTGACCATCCTCACCGGCAAGCCCAAGGCGCCGGGCTGGTCGGGCAAGCTCTGGGCGCTCTCCCAGGGCGTGGCGGCGAGCACCGCGCCGGTGCTGCTGTTCTGCGACGCGGACATCACCCACGACCCGCGCCATCTCGCCACGCTGGTCTCGCGCCTGCAGGCGCCGAAGGTGGACATGGTCTCCGAGATGGTGCGGCTGAACTGCACCTCCTGGCCGGAGCGGTTCCTGATCCCGGCCTTCGTGTACTTCTTCCAGATGCTCTACCCCTTCGCCAACGCAAACGACCCGTCGTCGCGCGTCGCCGCGGCGGCGGGCGGCACGGTGCTGATCCGGCGCGAGGCGCTGGAACGCATCGGCGGGCTGGAGAAGATGAAGGGCGCGCTGATTGACGACTGCACCCTGGCGCGCGAGGTGAAGCGCTTTGGTCCGATCTATATCGGCCATTCGGGGCTGGCTACGTCCATCCGCCCCTACCCGCATGCGCGCGATATCTGGAACATGATCACCCGCACCGCCTTCACCCAGCTCAACTATTCCGCGCTGATACTGGCCGGCACCATCATCGGCCTCGCCCTCGTCTGGCTGGTGGCACCTTACGAAATCCTGTTCGGCGGGCTGGGCTGGCGGTTCTTCCTCGGGCTCGCCACGTTCGGCCTGGCTTGCTTGAGCTACCTGCCCACGCTGCAACGCTACAAACAACCCTATTACTTCGCCCTGGCGCTGCCGGGCATCGCCCTGTTCTACATGGCCGCGACCATCGCCTCCGCCGTGAACTACTGGCGCGGCACCGGGGCGCAGTGGAAGAGCCGCGCCTATGGAGGGGAAACCAAGTGATCGCCAACGACAACACCGCGCCCCCGCGGAAACCGGCCGCCGTGGTGGAAGCCTGGTCCGGCAAGGACAAGGGGGATGAGAACTTCCCCGTCGGCTCGCTGCTCATCGCCAAGGCGCTGCGGCCGCATATCCACGCCTATTACAGCTTCGCCCGCAATGCCGACGACATCGCCGACAGCGGCACCCTCACGGCGGCGGAGAAGATCGCCCGGCTGGACGCGATGGAAGCGGTGCTGACCGGAGCGCAGGCCGATGGCAGCCCGAGCGCCACGCGGCTGCGCGCCAGCCTGGCCCAGACCGGGGTAAGCGACATCCACGCCCGCGAGCTGCTCATCGCCTTCCGCCAGGATGCGACCAAGACCCGCTACGCCAGCTGGGACGAACTGATGCAGTATTGCCGCTATTCCGCCGCCCCGGTGGGCCGCTACGTGCTGGCTTTGCACGGCGAGAGCGAGGCGACTTGGCCCTCCTCCGACGCGCTCTGCGCCAGCTTGCAGGTGCTCAACCACATGCAGGACTGCGCGAAGGATCTGCGCGACCTGGACCGCTGCTACATCCCGCAGGACTGGCTGGCCGAGGCCGGGCTGGCCACCGATGCCATCGCCCGCGGCGAGACCGTGCCGGACCTGCGCAGTCGTGTTCGACCGCATGCTGGACGCGACCGACAAGCTCAACGAGCAGGCGGCGGAACTGCCGCGCCTCGTGAAATCCCGCCGCCTGCGCGTGGAAACCGCGGTCATCGCCGGGCTGGCGCGCCGCCTGACCACGCTGCTGCGCTCGGGCGACCCGCTGGCGACAAGGGTGAAGCTCTCGAAACTCGATTTTTTTGCCGCCACCCTGGCGGGGCTGAGGTACGCCGCGTGAACACAGAGGATACCGCCTATGTGACGGAGCTGGTGAAGCGCTCCGGCACATCCTTCTACCACGGCATGAAAATCCTGCCGCCGGAACGGCGCGACGCGATGTACGCGATCTACGCCTTCTGCCGCGTGGTGGATGACATCGCCGACGAGGAAAGCCGCGATTTTCCGACTAAACAGCGGGAGCTGAACGAGTGGCGCGAGCGGATCGCGGCGCTGTACCGGGGCGAGGCAGATGACCCGATCACCCGCGCGCTGCTGGTGGCGGTGTGCGCATACGCCCTGCGCGCCGAGGATTTTCTCGCCATCATCGACGGCATGGAGATGGATGCGGGCGAGCCGATCATCGCCCCCAGCATGACGGAACTCGACCTTTATTGCGACCGGGTCGCCTCCGCCGTGGGCCGGCTCTCCGTGCGCGTGTTCGGCGATGCCTCGGCCGATGCCGACGAGGTTGCCCATGCGCTGGGGCGCGGCCTGCAACTCACGAATATTTTACGCGACGTTCCGGAAGACGCCGCGCGCGGCCGGCTCTATCTGCCGCGCGAGCTGCTGAACGATGCGGGCGTGCCGCTGGAACCCCGGGCGGTTCTTGACTCTCCCGGATTGCCGCAGGCATGCGCCAAACTCGCCAATATGGCCGAAGGGCATTTCGCCGCCGCCGATGCCGCGATGGCGCGCTGCAGCACCCGGGCCATGCGCCCGGCCCGGCTGATGGGGGAAAGCTACCGTCCGCTACTAGCAATTTTGCGCAGGCGCGGCTTTAATTATTCTGGAGAACGCGTTACATTACCGAAATGGCGTAAGCTGATGATGGCGATACGCCTGCTGCTGGCATGAAAGGGAGGCCATGAGCGTCCATGTTATCGGTGCCGGGCTCGCGGGTCTTGCGGCGGCCTGCCAGCTCACGGAGCTGGGACATCACGTCATAGTGTCCGAAGCCGCGCCCCAGGCGGGCGGGCGGGCGCGCTCCTATTTCGACAAGCAGCTCGGCTGCCGCATCGATAATGGCAACCATCTGCTGCTCTCCGGCAACATCTCCGCCCTCTCCTATCTGCACCGCATCGGCGCGCGGCGCTCGCTGCTTGGCCCGGCCGAGCCGATCTTCCCGTTCCGGGATGTGAAGACCGGCGAGGCCTGGACGCTGCGGCTGAACAAGGGCGGCTTCCCCTGGTGGGTGTTCTCCCCCTCGCGGCGCGTGCCGGGCACCAGGCTGCACCAGTATCTGGCGCTGCTGAAGCTCCGCCGCGCCACGAAGTCCGACTGCGTGGCCTCTCTGCTCGGCAATTCCGGCCAGCTCTATCACCGGCTGCTGAAGCCGCTGGCCATCTCCGCGCTCAACACCATGCCGCACGAAGCGGCGGCGGAACCGCTGCGCGCCGTGCTGGCCGAGACCATCGACCGCGGCGGCTATGCCACCCTGCCGCGCTGGGCGAAGCTGGGCCTGTCGGAGACCTTCATCGACCCGGCGCTGGAATGGCTGCGCAACCACGGCGCGGATATCCGCATGGGCGAGCGGGTGACGGAACTGCAGCAGGGCCAGGCCACGGTGGTCGCGGTGCCGCCCTGGATCGCCGCCGAACTGGTGCCCGGCCTGACCGTGCCGACCGAGTACGAATCCATCTGCAACCTGCATTTCCGCGCGCAGATGGACCCGGGCGAAGCCGGGTTCTGGGGCCTGACCGGCGGCCTCAGCGAATGGGTGTTCGCGCGCCGGGACGTGATTTCCGTCACCATCTCCGCCGCCAACCGCTACATGGACATGGACCAGGAGGCGATCGCCGAGCGGGTCTGGGGCGAACTGGCCAAGACCTTCAAGCTGGACAGCGCCGTGCCGCCCCACCGCGTGCTGTGGGAGAAACGCGCCACCATCCTCGCCACCCCCGCGCAGCTGGCGCTCCGCCCGGGCACGCGCACGGCGAACCCCAGCGTGGTGCTTGCCGGGGACTGGACCGATACCGGCCTGCCGCCGACGATCGAGGGCGCGATCCGCTCCGGCAACGCCGCCGCCATGGCGCTGGTCAACCAAGCCTAGCCGCCAAGCGGGTGGATTGCGCATCCACCCCTGGCAAAATGTGAGAAAATTTGTCACATGCTGGACATGAACGTTATTCTCGATACCGCGATTGAACGCGCCAAAGCCTCTCTTGCCAGCGAACAGCGGCCGGACGGGCATTTGTGCTACGAGCTTGAGGCTGACGCCACCATCCCGGCCGAGTACGTGCTGCTGGAGCATTATCTCGACCAGATCGACGAGCCGCTGCAGCAGAAGATCGGCAATTACCTGCGCCGCATCCAGGCCGACCATGACACCAACCCGGGCGGCTGGCCGCTCTTCCATGGCGGCAAGTTCGACATCTCGGCCTCGGTGAAAGCCTATTACGCGCTGAAGATCATCGGCAACTCGCCGGACGCGCCGCATATGCGCAAGGCGCGCGAGGCCATCTTGGCCCATGGCGGGGCGGAGCGGGCCAACGTGTTCACCCGCATCCAGCTCGCGCTGTTTGGCGCCGCACCCTGGGAGGCCTGCCCGGTCGTGCCGATCGAGCTGATGCTGATGCCGGGCTGGTTTCCCATCAACATGCGCAAGGTCTCGTACTGGTCGCGCACGGTGATGACGCCGCTGATGTACCTGACGGCGAAGAAGCCGGTGGCGCGCAACCCGCGCAAGGTGTTCGTGGACGAGCTGTTCACCCGCCCGCACGCCGAGATCAAAGACTGGATCCGCGGCCCATACAAATCCTGGCTCGGCCCGCTGTTCAAGAAGCTGGATAGCGCGCTGCGCGTGACCGAGCCCTATTTCCCCGCTCAGTACCGCGAAAAGGCGATCGACAAGGCCATCGCCTGGACCATCGAACGCCTGAACGGCGAGGATGGCCTGGGCGCGATCTACCCGGCCATGGCCAATTCGGCGATGATGTTCGACCATCTGGGCGACAAGGAGAATTTCGACGTCGCCATGGGCTCGGTGAAGAAGCTGCTCGTCGTCAAGGATGACGAAGCCTATTGCCAGCCCTGCCTCTCCCCGGTGTGGGACACGGCTTTAGCCGGGCACGCGCTGATCGAGTCCGGCGCCACCGATGCCGCCGCCGCCGCCTGCGACTGGCTGATCCCGCGCCAGATCCTGGACGTGGTGGGCGACTGGGCGGACAACACCCCGGGCACACGGCCGGGTGGCTGGGCCTTCCAGTACAACAACGCCCATTACCCGGACGTGGACGACACCGCCGTGGCCGCCATGCTGCTGCACCGCACGGGCGATCCGAAATACGCCGACTCCATCTCCCGCGCGCGGGAATGGATCATCGGCATGCAGTCCACGAACGGCGCCTGGGGCGCGTTCGATATCAATAACGACCGGCAATACCTCAACCATATCCCCTTCGCGGATCATGGCGCGCTGCTGGACCCGCCGACCGAGGATGTCACCGCCCGGTGCATTTCCTTCCTGGCGCAGCTCGGCTACCCCGAGGACCGCCCGGCCATCGAGCGCGGCATTGTCTATCTGCGCCAGACACAATGCGCGGACGGCTCCTGGTTCGGCCGCTGGGGCACCAACTACATCTACGGTACATGGTCGGTGCTGTGCGCGCTGAACGCTGCCGGAGTGCCGTATGACGACCCGATGATCACCCGCGCCACCACCTGGCTGCTCTCCAAGCAGCGCGCGGATGGCGGCTGGGGCGAGGATTGCGAAACCTACAGCGTGGCGCCCCCGGGCGAGTTCCACGGCTATGCGGCGCAAAGCATGCCCAGCCAGACGGCCTGGGCGGTGATCGGGCTGATGGCGGCGGGCATGGCCGACCACGAGTCCGTGCGCCGGGGCATCGCCTTCCTGCAGGGAACGCAGGACGAGCAGGGCAGCTGGACCGAGAAAGCCTACAACGCCGTCGGCTTCCCGCGCGTGTTCTACCTGAGATACCACGGCTACCCGCGCTTCTTCCCGCTGCTGGCGCTCAGCCGCTACAAACAGCTGATGGAGAGCAATGACCGCATGGTGAAATTCGGGTTCTGACCCAACAAAAAAGGCCCCTCTCGAGGGGCCTTTTTCATGTCCGGCGATGACGCCTGGAAATCAGCTCTTGCGGCTGACCGTGAAGCGGGCCAGGGCCTGCAGCAGCTCGGCCTTCTCGCCAAAGCTCTCCAGATGCCCGGCGGCCTGTTCGGCCATCAGCTCGGCCTGGGCCTTGGCGCGCTCCAGCCCGAGGATGGAGACCATGGTGGCCTTGCCCTGGGCGAGGTCCTTGCCGGCGGTCTTGCCCAGCGTCGCGGCATCGGCGATTTCGTCCAGCACGTCGTCATAGATCTGGAACGCGCCGCCCAGCTCGCGGCCATAGGCGGCAATGACATGGCGCTGCGCGGGCGCGGCGCGGCCGAGAATGGCCCCGGCCTCGGCGGCGAACTGGATCAGGCGTCCGGTCTTGAGCGCCTGCAGCCGGGTGATCTCGGCGCCGTTGAGCTGCTTGCCCTCGGACTGCATGTCGATCATCTGCCCGCCGACCATGCCGCGCATGCCGCTCGCCGCCGCCAGCGCCAGCACCAACTCGCAGCGGGCCTCGGCGTCGGCGTGGGTGTCGGGCTCGGCCAGCACCTCGAAGGCGCGGGTCTGCAGCGCGTCACCGGCCAGGATGGCGGTCGCCTCGTCGTATTTCTTGTGGCAGCTCGGCTGGCCGCGGCGCAGATCGTCATCGTCCATCGCTGGCAGGTCGTCATGCACCAGGGAGTAGGCGTGCAGCATCTCCACCGCCGCGGCGACGCGGGCGGCGCAGGTCTTGTTCACCGAGAACAGCTTGGCCACTTCCATCACCAGGAAGGCGCGCAGCCGCTTGCCGCCATTCAGCACGCCGTAGCGCATCGCCTCGATCAGCTTGGCCTCGGCGGTTTCCGGCACGGGCAGCAGCGCGTCGAGCTGCGCCTCCACCAGGCGGGCGGTTTCGGCCATGGCCTCGGCCAGGGCGTCAGTTTGGTGCATATGCGCCATGGATCAGTCCTCGTTCTTCAGGGTCAGCGAGCCGTCGGCGCGGGCCACGATGGCCTGCACGCGGGCCTCGGCCTGCGCCAGCTTTTCCTCGCAATGTTTCTTCAGCGCAGCACCTCGCTCATAGGCGGCGATGGCATCCTCCAGCTTCTGCTGGCCGGACTCCAACCCGCGCACGATAGCTTCCAGCGCGGCCAGGGCTTCCTCGAACGACATCGCGGCAATGTCAGCATTCTGCGTCATGGTGACTCACGTACAAGGGCGGCGGAAAAATCACAACCGCATCAGCGCTCTCACATGCGCAGCCGTGCTCTGCGCGAGGGCGTTGAGGTCGTAGCCGCCTTCGAGCAGCGAGACGACGCGCCCGGGGCAGCAGGCATCGGCCACCCCCAGCAGCGCGCTCGTTACCCAGGCGAAATCCGCCTCGCGCAGGCGCAGCTGGGCCATCGGGTCGGCGGCGTGGGCGTCAAACCCGGCGGAGATGATCAGCAGTTCCGGGGCGAAGGCGGAAAGGCGCGGAATGATCTGCAACTCCCACGCGGCGCGGAACATCTCGCCCGTGGCGCCGGGCATCAGCGGCACGTTGACGACATTGTTGGCTACGCCGTGCTCGGTGGGCTTGCCGGTGCCGGGGAAGATCGCCGACTGGTGCGAGGAGCCGTAGAACAGCCCCGGGTCCTGGCTGAATATCTGCTGCGTGCCGTTGCCATGGTGCACGTCGAAATCCGCTACCGCGACGCGGGTAATGCCCCAGCGCGCCCGGGCGTGCATCGCGGCGATCGCGGCGTTGTTGAAGAAGCAGAAGCCCATGGCGCGGTCTGGCTCGGCATGGTGGCCGGGCGGGCGCATGACGACGAACGCCGCCTCGGCCCAGCCTTCGAACACCGCATCCACCGCCGCGCAGGCGCCGCCGGCCGAGCGCAAAGCCGCCTCCAGCGTGCCGGGGCCGTACACCGTGTCGCCGTCGATCACCGTTTCCTTGTCCCGCGGCATGGCGAAGAGCGCGTCCACATAATCCGGGTCGTGCACCGCCGTAAGCTGAGCGGTGGTGGCCTGCGGCGCCGTCTCGCGCAGCAGCCCGGAGAACTCTGGCGACTCCAGCGCGCGCAGCACGGCGCGGATGCGCTCGGCGCTTTCGGGGTGACCGGGCCCCATGTCGTACGCCAGGGCGGAAGGGTGGGTGAACAGGGCCACGCTCACGGCGCCTCTCCCCGCTTCACGGAAAAACTGAACACGCCCCGGCTCTCGCTGGCGGCGATCAGCGCATGGCCGGAGGTCAGGCAGAAATCCCGGAAATCCGCCACCGCGCCGGGGTCCGTGGCCAGCACGCGGAGCTTGTCGCCCGGTTCCATTTCTCGCAGTGCCTTGGCGGCGCGCAGAACCGGGATTGGCGATTTTTGATATTGTGCATCGATGAGACGTTCACCCATGAGAACAAACATGCGCCCGGCTACGGGCTTGAGCAAGGCGTGAAAGTGCGGGAACAAGTGCATATGAGCTATCGCATCGGCATTGATCTCGGCGGCACGAAAACGGAAATCCTGCTGCTCGGCCCGCAGGGGCAGGAAATATTGCGCCGCCGCGCGCCAACCCCCTCCGGCTATGCGGCGGCGCTGGAGATGATGGCCGGGCTGGTGCAGCAGGCCGAGGCCGAGGCCGGGGTCCGCGCCACGGTGGGCGTGGGCATACCGGGCTGCATCTCGCCCGCCACCGGGCTGGTGAAGAACGCCAATTCCAACGCGCTCAATGGCCATCCGTTCGACAAGGATTTAAGCGCGCTGCTGGGCCGCGAGGTGCGCGTGGCCAACGACGCCAATTGCTTCGCCCTCTCCGAGGCCAGCGACGGCGCGGCCGCCGGGTGCGGCGTCGTGTTCGGCGTGATCATCGGCACCGGCTGCGGCGGCGGCATCGTCGTGGACGGCAAGCTGCTGGAGGGCCGGCACCGCTTGGCCGGGGAGTTCGGCCACACCCCCCTGCCCTGGCCGCGCCCGGAGGAGATGCCGCTGCGCCGCTGCTGGTGCGGGCAGACGGGCTGCCTGGAACTCTACCTCGCCGGGCCGGCTCTCGCCTTTGAGTGCGACGGCCCCGGCGCGCGCGACGCCACCGCCATTCCCGCCCGCGCCGCCGCGGGCGACGCCAAGGCGCAGGCCGCGCTGAACATCCACGCCGACCGCCTGGCCCGGGGGCTGGCGAGCATCACCAATGTGCTGGACCCGGATGCCATCGTGCTCGGCGGCGGGCTGTCCAACCTGCCGCATCTGTACGAGGCGCTGCCGGAACTGATGCGCCCCTATATCTTCTCCGACGCCTTCAGCCCCAACATCGTCCGCGCCAAACACGGTGATTCCTCGGGCGTGCGCGGCGCGGCTTGGCTGTGGCCGGCGGAATAGGGCGTAGGGATACGAAAAAGGCCGGGAGCTGACGCCCCCGGCCTGATCCCGCGATCGCGGCTTACTGCTGGTTCTTGGCGGCGGCCTGGAGGTCGGCCGCCTGGGCGAGGATGCGGTCCTCAAGCCCGCTGGCGACGGAGGGGTCCGCCGGGCTGTCCACCCACTGGCCGCCCTGGTTGACCTGGTGGAACACGCTCACCTGCACGGCATTGGCCGTGAGCTGGCGGCTCATGATATAGGCGTTGACCTTGAACCGCTCGCCCGGAGAGGCGGGCGGGGTGTACCAGTCGGTGATGATGACGCCGCCGAACGGATCCGCCGAGACCAGCGGCATGAAGGCGAGAGTGCTGAGCGTGGCGCGCCAGAGATAGGCGTTCACCTGGATCGGGCTGCCGCCGCCGCCGTTGATATTGCCGGTGCCCTTGCCCAGAGTTAACAGAGGGGCGCTGCTCGACATGGCTTGGCCAGCAGGCAGGCCTTGGTTTTCCGGATTGGTATATTCCGGCTGGCTGGTTTTGACGCCACTGCATGCGCTCAACGCCAAAGTTCCCAACAGCAACCCGGCGGGCACGGCCAGTTTTCCAAAAATCCGCAAATCAGCTCTCCAAAACCCTAAACCTGCAAGTTCTTTAGCCTTGGCGCCAGGTTCCGCCAAGGGTCGGGCGGGGGCGCGCATAAAAAAGGGTGGCGGTTGCCCGCCACCCTCTTCCGCCACGTAACCGGGGTTACGCGATTACCACTTCAGCGTGGAGCCGATGCTGACCATCTGCATCTGCGAGTTGTTGTGGTTCGTCGTGAAGTTGGTGTTACCCGGCTGGTGCGAGTGACCGTACATGTACTGCAGGTACAGGCTCATATCCTTGCCGATCACGTAGTTGCCACCAGCGGAAACGCCGTATTCGGACAGGGTGCGGGCTTCACCGGTCTTGCCGGCATACTGGTTACCAGCGCTCTGGCCATCCCAGAAGCTGGCGCCGAGCACGTACGGGCCAACCACGTAGTTGCCACCCACGATGTAACCAACGGCGTCACGCGTGCCTTTCGGCTTCGGCGCGTAGCCGTCCAGGGTCTGGCCCCACTTGGCGTTGGCGCCGACGGTGATGGCGTCGCCATCGAGGAACAGACCCTTATACGTGGTCTGCAGACCAACCTGCATGACCTGCAGCTTGTCGAGGTTGTAAGCCGCGTTGGCGCCAGCAATGCTGCCGGTGTAGCGGACCGGGCTAGCCGTCGAGGAAGCCGACGGACATCTTGGAGTTGAAGCCGTATGCCTTCAGCGCGTACTGGCCAGCCACGTCGAACGTGTTCTGACGCTCATTCGCCAGGTTGGTGCCAGCGAAGGTGTTGGAGGAGCTGACGGCCGCGCAGGTGGCGCTGGCGACGGAGCAGGTCGCATAGCCTTCCTTGAGGCCGTTGCTGTTCGGCTCATAGGAGGCCATGGCGGAGAGCTTGCCGCCCAGGTACGGCTCTTGGTACGACGGGGAGATCAGCACAACCTTGTCGGTGGTGTAGAGCGCGCCCTGGTCGGCATAGATGAACTCGCCGGGGATCGCCTTGGTGGGCACGACGTACAGCGAGGTGGAGTCCGTGCTGGCGAACTGGGCGCCGTCACCGAACTGCTCGATCACGCCGGTCTGCAACAGGGTGAAGGCGCCGTCGGTCTGACCGTAACGGACATAACCGTAATCCTCGGTGCCGATATAGCCATAGGCGCGGCGGACATACAGGCTGCTGGTGCCGTTCGCCGAGGTCGATTGGGTGGTCGCGCCCTTGCTGCCGTTGGAGAACGTGACGCGCGTTTCGATCTTGGCGCCGTACTCGATGCCGTTGACGGTCATCGCGTCGAAGCCCGGGTACAGGCGGAATTCACCGTTGGTGGTGACCGGGTTCAGCTTGCTGCCGCCGACGTTATTGTAGGTCGAGCCGACATCGTCGAGGCCGAACTGGAAGTAGCCGTTCATGTGAACGACGATGGTGGCGGGAGCGACGGGCTGGACCGGCTGGGCGTTCGCGCCGCCGGCGGCAAGCAGCGCGCCCATCGAGGCCACGGAGGCCAGAAGTACTTTGCGCATGAAACTCATCTCCTCGTTCACCGGAATGCCCGGTGGAATTGGTAGCGTACAGAGCCTGGCGGCCCCTGAAATCAGACCGCACCGCCAAACGGCCGGCGCGCTCCGGCGCCTTAAAACCGCATCCCACGCAGCAAGCAATGAGCATTTGGGGCGGATTAGTAAATCCAAAACCACTGTGGCAGGAACGCCACATGTATATTGCATTAATGTTAATTTTTATTTGGTAAAATCGGCTGAAAACTAATGCTTATTACAGTTTGATGACACTCATTTGCGTCATTTTACCATCAATTCAGTAGGTTTATAGGCCGTCACCCTAAGCGCTTTTGCCGCCCCCTCGGGCGGCGCGGAAAGCAATGCCTCGATCGCCCCGGTTCCGGCACAGTCTCGTCCCAGGGCACGGATATTCGTGCCGCTAATTCCCCCTAGGGCCAATGATCTTATAGGGCGGGCGAGACGGGCCAGGCGCCGCCACCCGAGCGGACCAAGCACGGACGCGCCCGGGTGGCTGGCCGTCGCAAAAACCGGCGAGATGAACGCCGCGGCCACCCCGGCGCGGCGGGCCCGCACCGCCTGCGCGGCATTATGCACCGAGGCGGTGCGCAGCCGTGGCGGCTTGATCCATCCGGCCTGCCGCCCGCCGCGCAGATGCAACCCGGCCCCGAGTGCCGCAGCCAGCCGCGCATCCCCCGCCACCACCAGCGCCAGCCGCCGCGCGCGGCACAAACGCGCCACCCGCCTGCCCAGGGTCATGCGGCCGGGCGCGTCGTCATGCCGGAACACCACGCCGCACAGCCCCGGCGGCAGCCGGGTGATCGCCGCCAGAGGGTCCGGCGCGCGGGCGGAATCGGTGAAAAACCACAGCGGCGGCAGATCGCTGCGCTTTACCGTGCGGGCCCAGGCGATTAACCGTGCATCCATGACCGACCCTAGCGCGATTGCCGCCAATCTTGGAACCGTGCGCGCCCATATCGCCGCCGCGGCCCGCGCCGCCGGGCGCGATCCCTCGGAGATCACGCTGATCGCGGTGAGCAAGACCCACCCCAAGGATGCCGTGCTGGCCGCGATGGCCGCGGGACAGACCGTGTTCGGCGAAAACCGGGTGCAGGAGGCGGAAGAGAAATTCCCCCTCCCCGGCGCCAAGCTGCACATCATCGGCGGGCTGCAGACCAACAAGGCGGCGCATGCCGTGCGCATCGCCGACTCAATCGACAGCCTGGACCGGGTGAAGCTGGCCGACGCCATCGACCACGCCGCCCAGGCCGAGGGCCGGCTGCCCGAGCTGCTGGTGCAGGTGAATATCGGCGACGAGCCGCAGAAATCCGGCGTGCCCACGGCGGAGGCTGATGCCTTCATCCGCGCCATGCGCGCGCGCTTCGGGGAGAAACTCACCGGGCTGATGTGCATTCCCCCGGTGGAGACCGACCCGCTGCCGTATTTCAAGCGCCTGGCCGCCATGGCCGATGCGCACGGGCTGAAGGTGCGCTCCATGGGCATGTCGGCGGATTACGAGGCCGCCATCGCCGCCGGGGCCACGCATATCCGCGTCGGCACCGCGATCTTCGGCACGCGGGAAGCGCCTGTTCAACAAGCGGACCATTAATTTAATTCTTAAGCGCGAACCGGAATCTCACGATTCCGGGCTGGGCGCGGCGGATGTTTCGCTGTATCTGCCTGACCTTGAATTCTTCCGGTTTTGGAGATGGTCCTCCGGTGCTCAGATTATCGGTCCCGTTCCGCCAGGCGCTGTCCCGCCTGAGCTTCCCGGCGACGCTGGCCGCCTCGCTCGGCGCGGTGCTGATCGGCCGCGCGGATCCAAATTTTTCCGACCATATGCGCGCCGGGATCGATGACCTGCTCGCGCCCGCTTTACATGGCGGTCTCCGGCCCGATCCAGGCGGCTGAACACGGCACCGGGGCGATCGGGCATCTCTTCGCGCTGAGCCAGGAGAACGCCCAGCTGCGCGAGCAGAATGCGGAGCTGCTGCAATGGCAGGAAGTGGCGATGGCGCTGCAGGCGCAGAACAGCGCGCTGCAGGCCTCGATGAACTACGTGCCCTCGCCCACGCCGCAATTCTCCACCGGCGAGGTGGCCGCCGATCTGGGCGGGGTTTACGCGCGCTCGGTGCTGGTGCTGGTGCCGCCGGTGAACGGCAACGCGCAGAGCCTGGTGGGCGCGGTGGCCATGGATGGCCGCGGCGTGGCCGGGCGGGTGGTGGAGGCTGGCGGGCGCTCGGCCCGGGTGCTGCTCATTACCGACATCAATAGCCGCATTCCCGTGGCGCTCGGGGCCGATGGTGCCCCGGCGCTGATGGCCGGCACCAACGGGCCGGACCCGTCGCTGCTGTACTGGGCCCCCGGCCGGCCGCCCGCCGAGGGTGCGATGGTGCTCACCTCCTCGCAGGGCGGGGCCTTCCCGCCCGGGTTGCCCGTGGGCGTGGTGCATTACGACACCCAGAACAACCCGGTAGTGCTGCCGCTCGCCAGTCTCGACTCGCTGCGCCTGCTGCGCCTGTTCAGCTACCCGGACAACCTGCCCGAGCTGACGCCGATTCCGCACACCAAGCCGGAAACCAAGCTGGCCGTGAAGGCGCGTTCGCGGAAGCGCTGAGCCATGGTGCAAGGCCCCGCCCTGCGCCGCCCGCTCACGCTGTGGCGGCGCCTCGATACCGCGTCACGCTGGGCGTTCCCCGGCTTCATGCTGGTGCTCGGCCTCATCCTCATCGGCATGCCGTTCGGCCTGCCCAGCCAGGCGGCGCTGCGCCCGGTCTATGCCATGGTCTGCGTGTATTTCTGGTCGCTGTACCGCCCGGCCGCGCTGCCGGTGCCGCTCGTCGCCCTGTGCGGCCTGCTGCTGGACCTGCTCGGCCTCTCGCCGCTTGGGCTCTGGGCGGTCATCCTGCTGCTGCTGCAATTCGCCACCATCGCCGCGCGCCGCCGCCTGGCACCGGCGAAATTCCTTATCACCTGGGGGGTGTTCACCGGCTTCGCCGTGCTCGCCGCCGCGCTGGCCTGGGCGGCGCAGTCGCTGCTTGAGCTGCACCTGCTGCCGCTCTGGCCGGTGGCATGGCAGGGGCTGTTCGCCGCCGGGCTATACCCGGCCCTGGCCCGGCTGCTGATCCGCGCGCATCGCGGCCCCGCGGCGGTGGAGCTGGCATGAGGCGCACCGCCAGGGAACGTTCGGCCTTCAGCCGCCGCGCGCTGCTCATCGGCGCGGGCCAGGGCGCGGTGTTCGCGGGCATCGCCGCCAGGCTGTATAATCTGCAGGTCACGCAGCACGGCAAATACGCCATGCTGGCCGAGCAGAACTCCATCTCGGAACGTCTGGTCGCCCCGTCGCGCGGGCTCATCACCGACCGCTTCGGCACCATCCTGGCCGGCAACCAGCAGCATTGGCGCGCGCTGTTCATGCAGGCCCTGGCGCCCGAGCCGCAGGCGGTGCTGGAGAATTTCTACAAGCTGGTGCCGCTCGCCGACGACGAGAAGGCCCGCATCGCCCAGGACCTCCAGGACCGGCCCGGCTACATTCCGGTGCTGCTGAAGGACTGGCTGGACTGGCCGGACATGGCGGCGATCGAGGTCAACACCCCCAACCTGCCCGGCATCGTGGTCGAGGCCGGGGCCTCGCGCGTCTATCCGCTGGGGCCGGTGGTGGCGCATGCGGTGGGCTATGTCGGCCGCCCGAACCAGACCGAGGCCAAGAGCGACCCGGTGCTGGCCCTGCCCGGGATGCGCGTTGGCCGCACCGGGGCCGAGGACGCGCAGGACGACGCGCTGCGCGGCACGCCGGGCTTCGTGCAGACGGAAACCAACGTGCATGGCGAGGTGGTGCGCGAGGTGGCGCAGGATAACGGCACGCCCGGCCAGACGGTGACGCTGGGCCTGGATGCCGGGCTGCAGCAGCTCGCGGTGCAAAGCCTGGCGCGACAATGCCGGCGCGGTGGTGATGCTGGATGCCACGAATGGCGAGATCCTGGCCCTGGTCAGCACCCCCGCCTTCGACCCCTCGCTGTTCGACAAGGGCGTGCCCGCCGATGTGTGGAAGGGCTGGATGGGGGATGCCAAGCACCCGCTGCAGAACAAGGCCACCTCCGGCCTGTTCGCCCCCGGCTCCACCTTCAAGCCCACCGTGGCGCTGGCGGCGATGAGGGAGGGCGTGCTGACGGGGGATACCATCCTCACCTGCCCCGGCTCCTTCAAGCTCGGCGACCATGTGTTCTGGTGCGACAACCATGTGGCGCACGGCTCGATCAACGTGATCACGGCGCTGCAGGTGAGCTGCGACGTGTTCTTCTACCAGGTGGCGCTGATGGTCGGCATCGACAAGATCGCCGACATGGCCTCCAGGCTCGGCCTCGGCGTGGATCTCGGCGCTGATTTGCCGCATGTCTCCACCGGGCTGGTGCCCACGCTCGCCTGGGCGCAGTCCAAGGGCATCCATTGGGCCCAGGGCAGCACCGTGGTGCAGGGCATCGGCCAGGGCTATACCGAGCTCACCCCGCTGGCGCTGGCCACCATGGTCGCGCGCATCGCCACCGGCAGCGCCGTGGGGCCGCATATCACCCGGCGCGTGGGCGGCGCGCTGCAAACCGGCGCCGACCCGGATGACTGGCCGGCGCTGGATGTGGACGACCAGCATCTCGCCGTGATCCGCCAGGCGATGTTCGAGGTGGTGAACACCCCGCAGGGCACGGCCTATGCCGCGCGCCTGCAGCTGCCCAACGCGCAGATGGCGGGCAAGACCGGCACCGCCCAGGTGCACAACAATACCGCCGCCGAGAAGCAGAAGAACTTCAACGACATGACCATGGCCTGGGAGGACCGCCCGAACGCGCTGTTCGTCGGCTTCGCGCCATACGACAACCCACGCTACGCCATCGCCGTGGTGGTGGAGCACGGCAATTTCGGCGCGCAAACCGCCGCCCCCATCGCCCAGGCGATGATGACCTACGCCATCCAGCACGACCCGGCGGGACGCGACACGCCGCTGACCCAGCCGCTGCAATCCACCACCCCCGCGCTGCCGGTGAACAACACATGATGCTGGACAACAGCCTGGCCCTGCGCCGCCCGTTCCGGGACAATTCCTTCGGCGTGGTACGCAAGCTCGCGCGGGTGAACTGGCTGTTCGTGCTCTGCGTCTGCCTGCTCGCCGGGGTGGGCTACGCGGCGCTGTACTCCGCCGCGGGCGGCAGCCCCCAGCCCTACGCGCAAAGCCAGCTCTACCGCTTCCTTGGCATGCTCGTGATGATGCTGGGCATCGCCATGGTGGATATCCGGTTCATCGCCAAGCTCTCCTGGCCGGCCTATTGCGTGGGGATTCTGCTGCTGGTGGTGGTGATGGTGGCCGGGCATACGGGGCTGGGGGCCAAGCGCTGGATCGATCTCGGGCCGATCGAGATCCAGCCGAGCGAGTTGATAAAGCTGTTCCTGTCCATGGCGCTGGCCTACTACTTCAAGCGCGCCACGCCGGAGCAGACCGGCAGCCTGATCTTCGTGCTGCCAATGGCGGTGGCGGTGCTCATCCCCGTCGGGCTGATCCTGAAGGAGCCGAATCTCGGCACGGCGGTGATCACCGGCACCATCGGCGCGGCGGTGATGCTCGGGGCCGGGGTGCGCTGGTGGTGGTTCGCCATCATCGCCGCCGTCATCGCGGTCTCGGCCCCGGTGCTGTACCATCACCTGCACGACTACCAGAGGGCGCGCATCGACACCTTCCTCAACCCCGGGGCGGATCCGCTGGGTGCTGGCTACAACATCATCCAGAGCAAGATCGCGCTCGGCTCCGGCGGGTTCTTCGGCCAGGGCTATCTGCACGGCACGCAGAACCAGCTCAACTTCCTGCCCGAGAAGCAGACGGATTTCGTCTTCACCATCATCGCCGAGGAGTTCGGCTATCTCGGCAGCCTGGCGACGCTGGGGCTGCTGTTTTCCATCGTGGCGCTGGCGCTTTACACCGCCGTCACCTGCTCGCACGCCTATGGACGGCTGGTGGCGCTCGGTATCGCCACCAATTTCTTCCTGTACTGCTTCGTCAACCTTTCCATGGTGATGGGCCTGATTCCGGTGGGCGGCGTGCCGATCCCGCTCATCTCCTATGGCGGCTCGGCGCTCACCGCCGTGATGCTCGGTTTCGGCGTGCTGCAATCCATCCATGTGCACCGCGATGTGACCTTCGCCTCGCCGGACGATCTATAAGCCCGCATGGCGTTTCTGGTTTTCGATTCTGGCATTGGCGGGCTCGGCGTGGCCCAGCAGATCCGCCGCCTCGCCCCTGGGCAGGAGCTGATCTACCTCGCCGATAACGGCTTCTTCCCCTATGGCGAGAAGCCGGACGATGTGCTGCTCGCCGCATATCGTGGGCCTGATCGGCCAAGCCATCGCAGCACTCGCGCCCCAGGCCGTGGTGGTGGCGTGCAACACCGCCAGCACCATCGCCCTGCCCGCTTTGCGCGCAGCCTATGGCAGCCTGCCGGTCATCGGCTGCGTGCCGCCGGTGAAGCCCGCCGCCGCCGCAAGTGCTAGCAAGGTGATCGGCGTGCTCGCCACAGCGGCCACGGTGCGCCGGCCATACTTAAGCGGGCTGATCGAGACCTTCGCCCCCGGCTGCAATGTGCTCTCGCTGGGCACCCCGGCGCTGGCCGCGCTGGCGGAGCGGAAATTCCGTGGCGAGGCGGTGGATGTGGAAGCAGCCATCGCGCCGTTGTTCACGCAAGAGGGCGGCCAGCATATCGACGCCATCGCCCTGGGCTGCACGCATTACACCTTCCTGCAGCCGGAATTCTCGGCACTTAGGCCGGATATTTCCTGGTTCGACCCGGCTCTGCCGGTGGCGCGGCACACGCTGCGCGTCACCGGTCATCTGCCCCCCGGCCACAACCCGCAAGCGGGCGTGGCGTTCTTTACCGGAGAGGCGCTGCCCCCGGCGCTGCTCGCGCCGTTCGGCTTTATTTGTACAGGAACATTCCCACCGTAAGCGCCGTGCCGATGCAGGCGACGGCGATGCGCAGCACGTTCATCGGCGCGTGGCGCAATATGGCAACGCCCAGATAACCGCCCGCGATGGCGGTGATGCCCTGGTCCAGCACCAGCCCCCAGGCGATATGGCCGCGCGCGACGAAGATGACCACGGCGGCGACGTTCATCACCCCGGCGAGCACGTTCTTGGTGGCGCCCGCATTGCGCACGGCCAGCCCCGCGGCGGTGAGCGCCGCCAGCATGAGGATGCCGATGCCGCCGCCGAAATAGCCGCCATACACGGCGATGACGAACTGAATGGCGATGGCGGCGGGCGCGGGCAAGGCCGGGGGCGCGTCTTCCGCGCGCTTCTTGGTAAAGAAATTGCCCCAGATGAACACGACCGTGGCGAACAGGATCAGCCACGGCACCAGATGGGTGAAGAAACCCACCGGCGTGGCCAGCAGCAGCACCGCGCCGATGGCCCCGCCAACGATACTGACGATGAACAAGGTGCGCAGCGAGAGCCCGCCGGCTCCACCGGCCATGGTGCGGCCGGACCAGCCCATTGTTACCTGCGCCGGGAACAGTGCGATGGTGGAGTTGATGTTGGCGGCGCGCGGGTCAAGCCCTGCGAAGAGCAGGGCTGGGAAGGTGAGGAAGGAGCCGCCACCCGCGACGGCGTTCTGCGCCCCGGCGAGGAATCCGGCCACCCCGACCAGGATATAGCCAAGCATCACACGAGCGCCTTGAGCTCTTCCACCGGGGGGCGGGCGCCCATGCGGGAGATCGCCAGCGCCGCCGCCTGGGCGCCCAGCGCCCCGGCCTCGGCCAAGCTGCCGCCGCGCGTATAGGCGGCGAGGAACCCGGCGGCATAGGCATCGCCAGCACCTGTGGTGTCCACCACCTCCACCGGCACCGCGGGCACCGCCACGCGCTCACCGCCGCGGAGAATGACGCTGCCATTCTCGCTCTGCGTCAGCACCGCCAGCTTCACGTCCTGCGCCGCCTGGTAAGCGGCAACGGCGAAGTCGGAGCTTTGGTACAGGCTGCACACCTCGGCCTCATTGGCGAAGAGAATGTCCACACCCTGCGCGATCAGGCGGCGGAAGCCGTCGCGGTGGCGGTCCACGCAGAACGCATCGGAGAGCGAGAGCGCGGTCTGCCGCCTCGCCGCGCGCGCCATTTTCGCTGCCTCGGCGAAGGCCGCCTGGGCCGCCGGGGGGTCGAACAGATAGCCCTCGAGATAGGTGACGGCGGAGGCGGCGATCACGGTTTCATCCAGGTCGTGCAGGGCGAATTCGCCCCCGGCGCCGAGATAGGTGTTCATGGTGCGCTGCCCGTCCGGCGTGACGAGGATGAGGCAGCGCGCGGTGGGGATGGCGGCGGCGAGCGGCGGGGTGGCGTAATGCACGCCCACGGACGCGATCTCGCGGCGGAACACATCGCCCATTTCATCCGCGCCGACCTTGCCGAGGAACGCCACGCGCGCGCCGAGTGCTGCCGCCACGGCGCAGGAATTGGCCACCGAGCCGCCGGAGGCCGTCACCCCGCCCGCCATCGCGGCGGTGAGCCTCGTCGCGGTGTCCGCGTCGATCAGCGACATCCCGCCCTTGGGCATGTTGTGGCGGCTTAAAAAATCGTCATGGGCTGGGAGCAGGTAATCGACGATGGCGTTGCCGATGCCGGTGATATCGAAGCACGTCGTGGACATTTTTGGCCTGTCTCCCAAGGGTTTGCTACTTAACGGCGTTAGCATCGCACGGCGGGCTTGGGCAATTCCGCACGGGCATAGCACGGTTGTAGCGTTCCGGCGGTCCGTGCTACGCGCCTTAAGATGATACGGAAGACCCCGGGAGTATTTGTGTTTAACAAGCGCAAGATCGAAGAGCCCAAGCCGGCCCCGGCGGCAACGCCGCAGGCCGAAACGACCGCCTCCACCGCTGCGGACGAGGCCGTGGCTGCCAGCGCCTATGTTCCCCCTTACTTCAAGGAGCCTGCCATGGCCCGCTCACCCTTCGCGCCGCCGCCCATCCCCACCACCACCCTGACGCCCGCCAGCCAGCCGGTGGCCCGCCCGGCCATGCCGGGGAGCCATGCCGCGCGCGATACCGCCGACCGCCGCACCCTCGTGGTCGGCCGCGGCATCAGCGTGCAGGGCACCGTGCAGGACGCGGAGCGTCTGGTCGTTGAAGGCACGGTGGAGGCCAACACGATCAACGGGCTCGCCGAACTCTCGATCGCCCAGGGCGGCGTCTTCAAGGGTGAGGTCGAGGTGGACGAAGCCGAGGTTGCGGGCACCATCGACGGCACCATCATCGCCCGCCACACCCTGATCGTGCGCACCACCGGTCGCGTGCTGGGCACCGCGCGCTGCCGCCGCCTGCAGGTGGAGGATGGCGGGCAGATCACCGGCCGTATCGAGATGCTGGGCGACAGCCCGGCGGCGCTGCCGGAAGCCTGAAAAACAAAATAAGGGGGCCAAACGGCCCCCTTTTCATTTCTTCTGCCCGCGAACGCGCCCGGGTTACTGCGCCAGCTTCGAGTTCGACCGGCAGCTGCTCGAGGTCGGCCTCGACCTGATCAAGCTTCGTCTTCGTCAGCCGCCCGCCGGAGAGCGTGGCGAGTTGGGACAGGCTCATGTCCGAGAACAGCATATAGCTCGGATTAGCCATCAGGCCCGGCATGTCACGATTAAGGATCGCCTTGCCGTTGGGATTAGAGGCGATCTTCTCTACCGGGGTATTCAGCGAGAAATGACTGGCCGTTGCAGCCGTACTGCCCACAGACTGTGGCGCCACAGGCGCGGTTTTTTCCTGGCTGCAGGCGGGGAGCACCGCAACGCCGAACAGCATTGCGGTAATGCCGATCTGCCGCGGCATTCTGTACATCATGGACATCATGGCGAGATCTCCTCAACTGACAGCCAATTCGAGCTACCCGCCTGCAGGGTACTGCGCCGGCTGGCTGATGGAAACAAGAATTTGTGCTGCGATGCCACGAGGAGCCGCGCCACCCAGGATTTTGCTTGGCCACGAGCCGGAAATTATGCCATTCTGGCCACTTTGGCGGATGAGGAAACGCCGCGCGCATTTTGAAACAAAAGACATAAGCGGATTTGAGTTCATCCCTGGCAGGCCATTGCAAGGAAACAAAAAAAATGAACGGCGCCGAGAGCCTCGTGCATACCCTGCTGCAAGCCGGAATTGATACGGTTTTCGCAAATCCGGGCACCAGCGAGATGCATTTCGTCGCGGCGCTGGACCGCATAGCTGGGGTATGTTGCATATTATGCCTTGATGAAACAATTGTGACCGGTGCGGCGGATGCCTATTACCGGATGACGGGCAAGCCAGCGGCGACGCTGCTCCATTGCGGCCCGGGCCTCGCGAATGGTGTGGCGAATCTGCACAATGCGCGCCGCGCCCGTTCCGCCGTCGTAAATATCGTCGGCGACCAGGCGACGTATCACCGCCCGCTGGACGCGCCGCTGACATCGGCTGTCGAGGGCATTGCCGCGCCGGTCAGCACCTTCATCCGCCGCGCGGAATCAGCGGCTTCGGTGGGGGCGGATGCCGCCGCAACGATCGCCGCCGCGCGCAGCTTCCCCGGACATGTCGCCACGCTGATCCTGCCCGCCAACACCGCCTGGGAGGAAGGCGGCATGGTGGCAGCACCCCATGCCCCCGGGGAACCGAACGCGGTGGCCGGCGAGACCATCGAACAGGCCGCGGCGCTGCTGCGCAACGGCAAGGCGACGATGCTGCTGCTCGGCGGGCAGGCGCTGGACGAAGTGCCGATGCGCGTGGCCTGGAGCATCACCCGCCACACCGGCGCGAAGCTGCTGCTGGAGCGCTCCCCCGCGCGGCTGGCGCGCGGCCGGGGCCGGGTGCAGGCCGAGCGTATCCCGTACCCGATCGACCAGGGCCACGCCGCCTTCGCGGGGGTGGAGCAGCTGATCCTGGTGAACACGCCGCCGCCGGTTTCCTTCTTCGCCTATCCGGGCAAGCGCGGGCAGCTCCAGCCCGAGGGCTGCGAGGTCTTCACCCTCAGCACACCGGAGCAGGACGGCGCCACCGCGCTGGCGGTGCTGTCGCAAATCCTGGGCGCGCGGGATGTGCCGCCCGCCGACCCCGGCCCGCGCCCGGAACGCCCACAGGGCATGGTGACGCCGGAAGGCGTGGCGCAGACCCTGGCTGCGGTGATGCCGGAGCAGGCGATCATCATCGACGAGGCGATTTCCTTCGGGCGCGGGTTCTTCCCCGGCACATACGCGGCCCCGCCGCATGACTGGATGATGCTCACCGGCGGCGCCATTGGCGATGGCATCCCCATGGCCGTGGGCGCGGCGGTAGGCGCGCCGGGAAGGCGCGTGATCGCGCTTCAGGCGGACGGCTCGGCCATGTACAGCCTCTCGGGGCTATGGACCCAGGCGCGCGAGCGCCTCGACGTGACCACCATCATCATCTCCAACCGCAAATACGCGATCCTGCTCGCCGAGCTGGCGGGCGTGGGCGCCAACCCCGGCCGCACGGCGCTGGACATGATGGACCTCACCAACCCCGCCCTGGACTGGTGCAAGATCGCGGGCGGCATGGGAGTGGAGGCGGCACGGGCCGAGACCCTTGATGAGTTGGGGACGCTGCTGGCGGCGAGCGTCGCCCGTCCTGGCCCGTTCCTTATCGAGCTTATCGTGTAGCGGCGCGCTTGGCCTCGATCTTGTCCCAGATGGCGGCGGCGAGGTTGAGATTATCGAACCGCGCGATCTGCTGCAGCCCGGTGGGCGAGGTGACATTGATCTCGGTGAGATAGTCGCCGATCACATCGATGCCGGTGAACAGCAACCCCTGGGCCTTCAACGTGGGGCCGATGGCGGCGCAGATCTCCAGCTCGCGGTCAGTAAGTTTCGTCGGCTCTGGCGTGCCGCCCGCATGCATGTTGGAACGCGAATCACCCTCGGCCGGGACACGGTTGATGGCGCCGAGCGGCTCGCCGTCGACCAGGATGATGCGCTTGTCGCCCTGGCGGACGGCGGGCTCGTAGCGCTGCACCATCAGCGGCTCGCGCGAGGCGGCGAAGAACATGTCCAGCAGCGAGCCAAGATTCTCGTCATCCGGCTTGATGCGGAACACGCCGATGCCGCCATTGCCGAATAGCGGCTTGACGATGATGTCCTTGTGCAGGGCGCGGAAGTCACGGATGGCCTCGAGGTCCCACGAGACCAGCGTGGGGGGCATCAGAGCGGGGAAATGCATCACCAGCAGCTTCTCCGGCGCGTTGCGCACGGAAGCCGGGTCGTTCACCACCAGCGTCTTGCGGGTGGATATGCTCCAGCATGTGCGTGGCGGTGATGTAGGCCATGTCGAAGGGCGGGTCCTGGCGCATCAGCACCACGTCCATGTCCGACAGGTCGATGATCGACTCGGGGCCAAATTCGTGATGCGCGCCAGGCACCGCCTGCACCGTCACCGGCTTCACGCGGGCTTTTAGCCTCGCGCCGTCCAGCCACATGTGCGGGACTTCGTAGTGCCAGAGCTTGTGGCCGCGCGCCTGGGCTTCCAGCATCAGGGCGAAGGTGGAGTCCCCGGTGATGTCGATGCTGTGCAGCGGGTCCATCTGCACGGCGATTTTCAGAGATTTCATTGCGTCCTCAAGCCGTTCACGGGCAAGGGTATCAGGACGCGGCCGGACGCTCCAGAGCCGCGGCCGTCAAGCCATGGGCGGCAAGGCTCTGCATGCAACTCACCGGATCGCCGTTATCCGGCACGGCGGCGGCAACGCGGGGGACGCCGCTCGAATCGGGGTAGAGGAACACGTTGAGTCCGCAGACCGGCGAGTGATAGAGCCAGACCTGGGCGGAACCATCGACCCGGCGCAGCGCGGGCTGGCCGAAATCGGCGTTCGAGCACCTGCGGCGTGGAGCCGACGAGCCCCTGAGCCGAGCTGGGAATGCCAAGCCCGGCATCGCTGAGCTGAGGGCCAGGGGCGGCGCAACTGGCCAGGGCGAGCATGCCGCCGGTCAGGGTAAGAATTCGAAAGTTTGCCCGCTGCACCATGCAACTCCGGGAGGTCGGGGGGGTTTCGCTCCCTATAACAAACGATGAAATAATTGACAGGGGGGCCGTCACGGATTCAGCAAATTTAATGCTGCACCGCACGATTTAATTTGTTAACTTGTCATAAACCTTTCAACAGCCCGCCTTATTCGTGCCTTTGTTACAGCTGAATGTGCTGAACATGGACAAACGGTCCAAGACTTAAAGACCCACGGAGCCTGACGATGCCTGCCAATATGCTGAAGATCGAAGCTGAACTTCGCAACGCCGTGATCGACCGGCTGATCGCCGCCAGCTTACGCGACGGCAAGCCGGCTCGGGAAGCGACTCTGGAACGCTGGCGCAGCCTGGGTGGCCAGTCCGCCTTGCGCAACGGCGACACCGCCGGCGCCTGACCCCGCCCCGGGAAGATATCTCCGGCAGGAATTGAGCCTGCGCCACCGGCATACTTATATTAATGCCGGCGGCGCACCTAAGCGCCCAAAATGCCCAGGAGATATGTATGCAGCCGCAAGCCGGTCAAGACTTTCCATTCACGCTCAGCGAGGCTGAATGGCGCGCGCGCCTGACGCCGGAACAATATGCCGTGCTGCGCGGCCATGCCACCGAACGGCCAGGCAGCTGCGCTCTCAATTACGAAAAGCGCCCAGGCAAGTTCTCCTGCGCCGGATGCGGCCAGGCGCTGTTCGTTTCCAACTCCAAGTTTGAGAGCGGCACCGGCTGGCCGAGCTTCAACGACCCGGCGGAAGGCGCGCTCGTCACCACGACCGACCGCAGCCACGGCATGATCCGCACCGAGGTGCATTGCAGCCGCTGCGGCGGGCATCTGGGCCATGTGTTCGAGGACGGCCCGCCGCCCACCTTCCTGCGCTACTGCATCAACGGCGTGGCGATGAATTTCACCCCCGCGGAATAGGCGCAAACAAAAAACCCGCCTTGCGTGAGCAAGGCGGGTTTTTCTGAGGCGTTGTCCGCTTACGGCTTGAAGACGATGCTCGTGACCCCGTGGGCGCCGGCGGTCGTGGCAACGTTAGAGAGGCTGGCGCCCTTCAGAACGATCTGGGTGCCATCGGCGAGATCGATCTCCGTACCGCCAAAGCGATTATTAACGCCAAGGTAGGCAATGGAGGAGGCACCCGGCGCGGTCAGGGTCGAGTTCAACCAGATTGATCGTGCTGTTCCCGCTGAAATTGCTGATAACCAAGCTGCTGCCAGTGATGCTGACCAACGGGTCATCGATCACCTGATAGATATTGGACGCACTGCTGACGTTGGAGCCTGTAATGGTCTCGCCATTGGTGCCGCCGATGTTGAACACCTGCAGGCCGCTGCCGTCAGTCGATGCCAAGCCCGAAGCCTGGTAAGCGCCGATGCCGGCGGAGTAGACACCGATCTCGAACGCGTTCGAGCCGGACCCCGAAGCGCCAATAAGGGTTTCTGCGCCAGGGCCACCAACCAGGAAGTTATTAAACCCAGCGGAACCGCCGGTTGAGGCGCTACCGATCAGGGTATCGTTCACACCACCGCCGATCAGCGTAACGGCGCCGGTACCGCCAACCAGGTAGTTAGCGCCCGCACGGCCGCCAACGTAATAGCCGCCGCCCGCACCCGCATTCACGGTAACGGAGTTCGACGCGTAACCGCCGTTGGCATACGCGTCGGAATAAACGGTCTGCGCCTGGGTAGAGGGTTGCCTTGCCATTACTCACCTGACATCTCCTTGCGCCGCCTGTCCAATTCTTCACTATAGCGGCGCAGGGCGTATTGCTCGGTCAGCAGACCGAGAATCTGGCGGGTTTCGGGTCCGTCCACCACGGCCAGCGCGTCGGCTTCCGCCGCCTCGAATGCGGCCAGGGCCTCCTTCACGTTCATCCCCGGCAGCAGGAAATGCGTCTGGAGGTGCAAGATAGCCCCCACGGTCAGACTTTCCCCAGTCATCGCGGCGGCTTCGGCAGGGTAGGCGATGCCCATATAGCGGCCGGCCTCATCCGTGACCACCGCGCGCTGAGTGGCGCCCAGCGGCACGTCCTGCCGGAAGGCGGCCAGGCTCATCCGCGCCTGCACCGTGACGGTGGTGGGGCGCATCATCCGCCCGACAGTGAGGCTGTGGATCCAGCCAACATCCACGGCCGAGCGGATGTTCTCGCCGCGCAGATGGAAGCGCCAGGTGGCGAAGGAGTAGCCGAACAGCCGGCGCACGGTGATGGTGGCGGCGATCGAGGCCGCCAGCACCGCCATGGTCACGGCGAAGTTCTGCGTGCTCTCCAGCGCCAGGAAGGTCATCGTCAACGGCCCGCCGACGATGGCGGTGGCCAGTCCGCTCATGCCCACCACGGCGTAGAAGCCGGCGGGCATGTAGCTCACGAAGGGCATGACGCCGCAGATGCCGGCGAACACCTTGCCGAACAGCGCGCCCAGAAACAGCGAGGCGAAAAACAGGCCGCCGCGGAAGCCGGCACCTATGGAGAAGGCGGAGGCGACCGCCTTGGCCACCAGCACCCCAAACACGACGAAGAAGGGGAAGCGGACATCTATATAAGCATGCAGGGCCGAATGGCCGGAGGACATGGCCATCGGCGTGACGATGCCGAGCAGCCCCACCACCAACCCACCCAGCAACGGCCGCGCCCAGAGCGGAATGCGCGAGCGGCGAAAGGCCGTTTCCACCAACGTGACCCCGCGCATGATGACAATGCCGGCAATGCCGCAGGCAACCCCCTCGATCAGCACGATGCCGTATTCGTCATGCGGCACGTCCAGCGGCAGCTCCACGTTGAGCGGCGGCGAGGCAAAGCCCAATATCTGCACGGTGAGCGTACCCGCAAGTGCTGCCAGCACGACGAAGGGCAAGGAGGCAATGGAGTAGACGCCGATGACCAGCTCTATGCCGTAAAACGCGCCGCAGAGCGGGGCGTTGAAAGCGCCGCCTATGGCCGCCGCCGCGCCGCAGCCCACCAGCACGCGCAGATCGTTGCGGCGCAGCCGGAAATTCTGCCCGACCCAGGAGGCGATGCCCGAACCAAGTTGGGCGTAGCCCGCCTCCATGCCGACAGAGGCGCCAACGCCGTTGGACCAGGCGGTCTGCGCTGCGACGATCAGCGAATCCCGCAGCGACATGCGCCCGCCATAGAGGGCGTTGGCCTCGATCGGGTCGACCAGGTTGTGGGGCCGCAGCCGTGCCAGCAGAGCCATGATCAGCCCCAGCACCAGCCCGCCCAGCGACGGCACGAGCAAAGCACGCACCGGGTCCAGGCTCTTGGACTCCGAGAGCCCCTGCCCCGGCGCCAGATGGAACAGCACCGTGTGCATAAGCAAAGTGATAGAGTTGATCAGCACGACGCCGAACCCGCCGCATATGCCAACCACCGTGGCCAGCAGCGCCAGCCAGACTTCGTCCGCCCGCACCAGAGCGCGTAGCAGCTTTGGCGCCTGCAAAAGCGATGAGGTTGCGGAACGGTCGCTCACGCCCTCACTGTTGCCATGGCGCGGCATGGGCTAACAAGCGCCATGCCGGTTTTTTCTGCGCCTCCGCCGCCGCTGCGGGACATTATCAAACACTTCGACCTGCGGGCCGACAAATCGCTCGGCCAGCACTTCCTGCTGGACCCGGATCTGCTGGCGCGCATCGCCGCCGCGGCGGGGGACCTTGCAGGCGTGAACGTGGTGGAAGTCGGCCCCGGCCCGGGCGGGCTCACCCGCGCGCTGCTGGGCACCGGGGCGGCGCATGTCACGGCCATCGAGTACGACCCGCGCGCCGTGGCGGCCATCACGGCGCTGGCGGGGCTGACGGATCGGCTCACGATCATCCATGCCGATGCGATGAAGGCGGACATCCCGGCGCTGGTGCCGGCGCAGCGCGCCATCGTCGCCAACCTGCCCTATAATATAGGCACGCTGCTGCTGGTGCGCTGGCTGCAACAGGCGGCGCAATTCCAGTCGATGACGCTGATGTTCCAGCTTGAGGTGGCGGAGCGCGTCTGCGCAGCACCTGACACCAGCGCCTATGGGCGGATTTCCGTGCTCAGCCAGTGGCTGTGCGACGTGACGATGCAGATGCACATCCCCGCCGGAGCCTTCGCGCCGCCGCCCAAGGTGGAGTCGGCGCTGGTGCGGCTGGTGCCCAAGCAAGAGCAGCCTTCGCGCCAGGAGCTGCGGGCCATGGAGCGGCTGACAGCGGCGGCCTTCGGCCAGCGGCGCAAAATGCTGCGCGGGGCGCTGAAGAGCCTGGGCGGGGTAGAGTTGCTGGAAGCAGCGAGGATCGACCCGCAACGTCGGGCGGAGACGCTGAGCGTGGCGGAGTTCGAGACGCTGATGAGGGCGTTGTTGGCGCGGGAGGATGGGTAAGGGGATTTCCACTTAGGGTGGATTCCGGAATGGCAGGTTTTGGCACCGATGGAACAATAAGATGGTGTATCGCGGCGGCTTGGGCGCGATATGAGATCGGGAGCCCATAGCCCCTTCATATAGGATGCAGATGAGGTCGAGACTGACCTCGAGCAACACTGGAAGGAGCGACGACGATGGCGCATTTCGTGGGTCTGGATGTTTCGGTGAAGGAGACGGCGGTATGTGTCGTTGACCAAGCTGGTAAGGTTGTGATCGAGCAGAAGGTGGCCTCCGAGCCGGAGGACATCATCATGCTGCTCACGTCGATCGGCGTGGATTATGAGCGGATCGGGATCGAGGCCGGTCCGCTCTCGCAGTGGCTGGTCAGCGGCTTGGCGAAGGCTGGCCTTCCGGTCATCTGCGTCGAGACACGGCATATGAAGTCGTTGCTGCAAGCTCAGAAGGTCAACAAATCCGACCGGCACGATGCGCGCGGCATCGCGCAGATGATGCGTGTCGGTCTGTTCAAACCTGTACACGTCAAGACGCTGGAGAGTCAGGAGCAGCGGATGCTGCTGACTGCACGCAAGCTCGTCCAGCACAAAATGCTCGACGTCGAGTCCGATCTACGCGGCACGTTACGCAATTTTGGCCTGAAGGTTGGGGTCGTCAGCAAGGCCGGATTCGAAGCACGGATCCGCGAGCTTGTTGAAGGGTTGCCCCGGCTGGCGCAGATCGTCGAGCCGCTGCTCACCATTCGATCGGTGCTGTGCCGGGAGTTCAGTAAACTGGACAAGATGCTGCTCGATGCCGTCCGCCACGATCCCGTCTGCCGGCGCTTAATGACGGCCCCTGGCGTTGGTGCGGTTGTTGCCCTGACTTATCGAGCGACTGTCGATCAACCGCAGCGCTTTATTCACTCCAGGGCGGTGGGTGCCCATGCGGGACTTACGCCCCGGCGATACCAATCCGGAGAAATCGACTACGACGGCGGCATCTCCAAATCCGGCGATACCATGCTGCGGACCATGTTGTACGAGGCAGCTCAGGTCCTGCTGACACAGAGCCGCCGCTGGTCGTGGCTCAAAGCGTGGGGCCTCCGGGTGGCACAGCGGCGCGGAATGCGGCGAGCCATCGTCGCCGTCGCCAGGCGCCTGGCCGTCATCCTCCACCGCATGTGGATGGACGGGACCGATTTCCGCTGGGGCAGCGAACCCAACGCTGTCACCTTGCCCGCCTAATCATCATCTTCGAACAGAAGTTCCAACCGGTTCTGCCTCGGCAGGAAGAGGTCCTCACGGGGACGAGGGTGGCGTGAGATCGTAATGTCTGCAGCCTCACTGCCCACGGCGGCGAAGGCGCCAAAAAGATTGATCCACGCTATCTTTCTTAACCCATCATGGGGCGACCGCAGCGTCGACCCCGAAGAGAAGCGCGAGCCTCGTGTGGCACGACCTCATGACTAAAAAATAACGACCTGAACCCGTACAGCTTATCCCACGATCGAAGGGCCTTTGGCATCACCAGCCCTACCAGCCTCAAGGCGGTAGAAGATTACGCGCGCCGCTTGACACAGGCCGCGATAGAGAAGCTGATATTAGGGGACCGCCATACTTGCTACCGGCAATCAGTAGCGCCCCTCGTGGTGAAGCTGTCACCCAGGCTTGCGGGCATGCAAGTAGACCATGCGGCTGGTGGTACCGAACTGCCCTTTCTCGATGCATGGGCGTATCGCGGCCTCGAACATCTCCCGCTCCGTGGTGGAAAAGTGAGCGGCGAGGATTTGGGCCAATGATGGTGCCAGGGGGTGAGGTGACGTGGCGCAAAACGTCTCCCAGTCGCGAGGCGGGACCTGACGCTCGTCGATATGCAGTTCCAAATGCAAGTCGGTGAATCCCGCTTGCCGGGCGAAGCTGAACAGTTCTCGTTCCGAGTAGCTGGTCATCGGATTAACATCCATGGCATCGCTGGTATCAGGGAATTGCGCGGCCTTCCACTTATGGAGCAATGCCGTCAGGGGATTGGCCGCGTTTGCCTTGGCCGAACGCAGGAGGCAGGCAGACAGCGCCTCCTCCCGGAACAGCGGCTCGGCGATGCACATTGTCCCGCCGGGTCTGAGCACCCGGAACGCCGTCCGGAATGCCGCTTGTTTGTCCGCAACATAGGCCAGGACCGAGCGGCTGGTGACCAAATCCTGGGATGCATCAGCGGTACCTTCCAGCGTCTCCGCTGTCGTCCGGACGAAGCGGCATTGGCCGGCAACTCCGCGCCTCGCCGCCTCCGTTTGCGCCTGCAGGAGGAGAGCCGGCGAGATATCGGTCATCGTAACTTGGAGGTGGGGCCAGCGGGAAAAGGCCGCCCACGCCATCAATCCGCTGCCGCTGCCGATATCGAGCATGGTTGCCGGCGGTGCTGAGACGAAGCTGAGCGTCTTCTCCGCAAATGTTGTGGTTTCGAATGCCACCCGAGCCCGCACGGCGGCATCGCCGCCGTCACGGCCATGGTTGAGCCAGTCGGACCAACAATCTTCGGTCGGAGGCAATATGTTCTCAGGAGATGCATCCATGCGCGCATGATAGGTGTCTTGTCCTCGCAATAATAGCCTAACTGCATGGGAATGCTGAAGCAGGATCGCATCCTGGCACTAGACATTGCGGCGGACTACGCCACCATTTCGCTGCAAATTCTGCCCGGTTTTGGTGCATTCGTGTGGCCTGGCAGATGCCTTCACGCGGCATCACCCAGGGCCTCAGCCCACTCTCCAATTATCAGCGAATGTCGGGTTTTATGGTCGTCTCCCGCCACACGCCCCCTGCTGAACAGCCCTCACTCCCCCACCAGCGCCTTGCCGAACTCGTCCGCATCAAACTCGCGCAGATCGTCAATCTGCTCGCCCGTGCCCACGGCATGGATCGGCAGGCCGTATTTCTCCGCCAGCGCCACCACGATGCCGCCGCGCGCCGAGCCGTCCAGCTTGGTCACGATCAGCCCGGTCAGGTCCACCATGTCCTTGAAGATGCCCACCTGAGTCACCGCGTTCTGCCCGGTGGTGGCGTCCAGCGTCAGCAGCGTGGCGTGCGGGGCCGAAGGGTCCAGCTTGCGGATGACGCGGATGATCTTGCGCAGCTCCTCCATCAGCGCCGTCTTGTTGTGCAGCCGCCCGGCGGTGTCGATCAGCAGCACGTCCGCGCCGATCTTCTGCGCGCGGGAGAGCGCGTCATGCGCCAGCGAGGCCGGGTCGGTATTGGCGGGAGCCGTCACCACCTCCACGCCCGAGCGCGCGCCCCAGACCTGCAATTGCTCCACCGCCGCCGCGCGGAACGTGTCGCCCGCCGCGAGCACGCAAGTGAGCCCCGCCTGCTTGTAGCGCGACGCCAGCTTGCCGATGGTCGTGGTCTTGCCCGCGCCATTCACGCCGGTCATCAGGATGACGTAGGGCTTGTGGCTCCGGTCGATCTCCAGCGGTTTGGCCACCGGGGCGAGGATCTTGCCGATCTCGCCGCCCAGCGTCTCGCGGATCTCCTCGGCGGTGACTTCCTTGCCGAAGCGCGTGGAGCGGAAGCTCTTGATGACGCGCGCGGCCACGGCGGTGCCGAGATCGGCGGCGATCAGCTGCTCCTCCAGCTCCTCCAGCGCCTCGTCATCCAGCTTGCGCTTGGTGAAGACGGCGGCGATGTTTCCGGTAAGCTTGGCAGCACTGCGGGACAGCCCGGATTTGAGCCGGGCGAAAAAAGAAGAAACAGCCATTTGTTACACCAGATCCGGCAATTCGCCCGCGAAGGCGGTTTCAGCCGGGCCGCGCATCAGCACATGCCCGTTCCCGGCCCAGGTGATCAGCAGTTCCCCGCCATCCATCACTACCGTCGCCTGGCGGCCGGTCAGCCCGCGCCGGTTCGCGTTCACCAGCGCCGCGCAGGCGCCAGAGCCGCAGGCCAGTGTCAGCCCAGCACCTCGCTCCCACACCCGCAGGCGGATGCGGCTCGGGCTTTCGACATGGGCGAAGCCGATATTGGCGCGCTCGGGGAACAGCCGGTGCGTCTCCAGCTTCGGCCCGATCAGCTCGATCGGCAGATGCGCGAAGCCATCGACAAAGAAGGTGGCGTGCGGGTTGCCCATGGAGCAGGCGGCGGGGTCGGTGGCCGGGCCGAGCGCCAGTTGCAAATGCAGCGTGTCCGCCGGGCCGGAAAGCGGGATGTCGCCCCATTCCAGCAGCGGCGTGCCCATATCCACCTCGACCAGCCCTGGGCCGAGAATTTCCGCTTCCAACAGGCCGAACATGGTGCGGATCGTCACCCGGCGCGCGCCGGATTCCTCGGCCAGCAATGCGGCGACACAGCGCGTGGCGTTGCCGCAGGCGCCGCTCTCCGAGCCGTCGGCATTCAGGATGCGCATGAAGGCGTCCGCCCCGGCCTCGTCGGGCTCGATGATGACCAGTTGGTCGCAACCCACGCCACGGCGGCGGTCGGCAATATGGCGGATGGCGGCGGCGGAGAGGTTCAGCTTCGTGGTGCGGGCATCGAGCACCACGAAATCGTTCCCCGCGCCCTGCATTTTCAGGAAAGGAAGCGGCATGGCGGCAAATTAGCGCGCCACGCCCAAGCCGGCAAACCGGGGTTAATACATTGAAGAAGTGACGGAGCGGAGGTTGCGCTCCTCGAGCGCGCGGCCGGTGCCCAGCGCCACGCATTGCAGCGGGTTCTCGGCCACCATCACCGGCAGGCCGGTGGCAACGCGCAGCACCTCGTCCAGCCGGTGCAGCAGGGCGCCGCCGCCGGAGAGCATGATGCCCTTGTCCACGATATCCGCCGCCAGCTCCGGCGGGCAGTTCTCCAACGCGACCTTGATCGCCTCGACAATCTGCCCGACCGGCTCGGCCAGGCTCTCGGCGATCTGGCGCTGTGTCACGGTCACTTCCCGCGGCACGCCGTTGATCAGGTCGCGGCCCTTCACGAAACGGGACGGGCCATCATCATTTCTGTCCATCCAGGCAGCGCCGATATCCATCTTGATCCGCTCGGCCGAGCTTTCGCCGATCAGCAGGTTGAAGGCGCGGCGGATGTAGGAAATGATCCCCTCGTCCATCTTGTCGCCGCCCACGCGCACGGAGCGGGCATAGACGATGCCGCCCAGCGAGATCACCGCCACCTCGGTGGTGCCGCCGCCGATATCGACGATCATGGAGCCCGAGGGCTCGGTGACGGGCAGGTTAGCGCCGATCGCGGCGGCCATCGGCTCCTCGATCAGCAGCACCTGGCGCGCACCGGCGGATTCAGCGGATTCCTGGATGGCGCGGCGCTCGACGGCGGTGGAGCCGGAGGGCACGCAGATGATGATCAGCGGCGAGGCATAGCCGCGGCGGTTATGCACCTTGCGGATGAAGTGCTTGATCATCTCCTCCGCCACCTCGAAATCGGCGATCACGCCGTCGCGCAGCGGGCGGATGGCCTGGATATTACCCGGGGTGCGGCCGAGCATCAGCTTGGCATCCTCGCCCACGGCGAGAACCTGCTTGCGGCCCTTGATCTCCTGCATGGCCACCACGGAGGGTTCCGCCAGCACGATGCCGCGGCCCTTCACGTAAACCAGCGTGTTCGCGGTGCCGAGATCGATCGCCATGTCGGCAGACATCAAGCCGAGAAGTTTGGAAAACATCAAAAACCCTTCCTGAGGCAGACCCGCCGCCGTGCCGGGCCTTGCCGCGAAATCCCTAGAGATGCAGCGCCCATCGCGCCTTCTGGGCTGGGCTTACAGCCCGCGCCGCCGTGGAGCAAGCCTGAAATATGCCATTCAATCGCCGCAATTCCCGGTCCATAGCGGAATCTCAACCACGACGAGGTATGATGCCATGAAAGCCAAACCCATGCCCGCAATCCTGATGGTGGCGTGCCTTGGCCTTGCCGGCTGCGGCCACACCGCGGGGGCGCGGGCGTTGTCCGGCGGCGCCATCGGCGCCGGTGCAGGCGCCATAATCGGCTCGGTCACGGGCATCGGCCCGGGCGCGGGTGCCGCGATCGGCGGCGGCGTCGGCGCGGTAGCCGGTGCGGCGATCAGCCCGCACACCCTTAACCTTGGCAAGCCGCTTGTCGGCGAATAACGGCGGGATGAAGAAAACGTTATTCCCTGGCGCCAGCGGGGAATACGGGTTGAATTCCTGCCTCAAGTAGGGGACATCCCCCGCGGACAACCTACTGGAGATTAAAGATGTCTCGTAAATTCCTGGCCGGCCTGGCGCTGGCCTCCTCCCTCCTCGGCCTCGCCGGCTGCGGCGACACGGCTGGCCAGCGCGCCCTTTCCGGCGGCGCCATCGGCGCGGGCGCGGGCGCCATCATCGGCTCCGTCACGGGCATGGGCGCAGGTACGGGCGCTCTCGTCGGCGGTGCCGCCGGTGCCGTGACCGGTGCCGCCACCAACAAGCACCAGATCAACCTCGGGAGCTAACCCCCAGGAGCGGACGGTAACGGAAGGGGGGCCAGAAGGCCCCCAGACCGCTGACAAACCCCGTCAAGATTTGGCGGGGTTTTGTTTTGAGGGACTGCAGTGGTTTCGTGTTTCGAGGTTTGATCCGGGTGGGTCCTGTCAGGCGGGGGCTTGGCGTGTTTGCGGCGAGGATCAGGGCGATTTTCTTGATATTCTGTGCGGCGGCGGCCAGCAGGCACTGGCATGAGACGCGGACCAGGCCGCGGAAGCGAGCGTAGCGGTGGCCAAATAGCTGCTTGGCGTCGGCGAACGATCGCTCCACCGTTTCCTTGCGTCGCTTGTAGATCAGTTTGCCCCAAGGCGTCAGCCGGTTGGCGTCGCTTCGCTCGCGCGCGTCCTGCCAGATATGACGGGTGATGGTGCGTTCGGCTTTGGCGTTGCCGGTGCACGAACCGAGCAGCGGGCAGGCGCGGCAGCGCGCCGGGTCAGACGTGTAATGGCGGTAGCCGGAGCGGTCCGTGGTGGCGTAAGTCAGAAGCTCGCCTTGCGGACAGCGGTATCCGTCGCTTGCCCGTCATAGGTGAAGGCGCTCTTGCGCATCATGCCGGGCTTGGGCGGCGTTGGGTTGCGATAGCCGACAACGCCGGTGATCTGACGTTCTTCCAGCCCCTTGGCGATGCCGGCCGTGGCGTAGCCGGCGTCGAGCCCCACCGCCTGCACAGCCGAGATCGAACTTTTCTTTCTGCCGGTCGAGCCGGGACAGGTAGACGATGCTGTCATGCACGTTGGCCGGGGTGGCGAAGGTGTCGGTGATGATGCCGAAGGCGCCGTCCACCGTGCGGTGATCGAGGTAGAAGAAGCCCGTGGGCTTGCCGTCGCGCACCATGTAGCCGCTCTCGGGATCGGTGCGCGAGACCTTCGTCTCCTTCTCCTGGGGCTCGCGCTCCCTCGGCTTTTGCGGCGGCTTGCCATGCGAGGCGCGGTCGGCGTCAATGGCTGCGTCGAGCGCGCTCCAGTAATCGGAACGCGACTTGGCGACGACCTCGAGGTCGTATTTGTTCTTGTTGGCGTTGGCCTTCAGGTGCGTCGAGTCGGTGTAGAGCACCGGGCCCTCGACGAAACCCGCGATGGCCTGCTGGACGATGGCGTCGAAAATGTCCTGCGCGACGGAGGTGTCGTTGAAGCGGCGGCGGCGGTTCTGGCTCAGGGTCGAGGCGTCGAACACCGCATCGGTCAAGCCCAGCCGCAGGAACCAACGGTAGGCGACGTTGACCTCGATCTCGCGCACCAACTGTCGCTCGGAGCGCACGCCGAACAGATAACCGATGAACAACGCCTTGAACATCAGCGTCGGATCGAGCGGTGGTCGGCCATTGTCGGGGCAATAAAGCCCCGCCACGCGATCATGAATGAAGGAGAAGTCGATCGCCGCCTCGATCTTGCGAAGCAGGTGATCTGGGGGGACCAGTTGATCGAGCGTCACCATCTCGATCGGGTTTGAGAAAGGCGGGGGATTCAGCATGACTGCATTGAATCAAAAACCCCCAGCTCGCGCTAGGGGTTTGTCAGCAGTCTGAGGGGCGCTTCGACGCCCCTTTTTGTATTCAGACTCCGGCGATGGCGGCGGCCACACGCCGCACGAACGCCGCCGGGTCTTCGGGCAGGTCGCCTTCCTGCAGCTTGGCGAGGTCCAGCAGCAGCCCGGCCTCGTCCTCCACGCCCTCACGCTGTGCCAGAGCCTGTACCAGCTTGTGGCCCGGGTTGATCTCCAGCTTCGGCGGCAGACCGAACACCGGCCGCCCTGCCCGGCGCAGCAGGCGCTGCATGGCAAGGTCCGGCCCGCCTTCGGCGGCCACCAGCATGGCGGGACTGTCCTGCAGCCGGGTGGAGGCGGCAACGCCGGACACCTTGCCCTCCAGCGCCTTGGCCAGCTTCTCGCACAGGGCCTTGACCTCATCCCCCGCCTCGGCGTCGGCGAAGAGCGCCCCGGCCTGGGAGACGCTGGTGAGCTTCTTCTCCTTGTACGTGCCGAGCCGCCCGGGCCAGAACGCGTCGATCGGGTCGGGAAGCAGCAGCACCTCGAACCCCTTGGCGGCAAAGCCCTCGAGCTGCGGCGAGGTCTTCAGATGCGCGGCATCGCCGGCGAGGTAGTAGATCGCCTCCTGCCCTTCCGGCATGCGGGCGATGTACTCGTCCAGCGTCGTCGCTTCCTCGGTGGTGGAGGCGAAGCGCAGCAGTGCTGCGATATCCGCCGCATGGCCGGTGTCCTCATAGATGCCTTCCTTCAGCACCGCGCCGAAATTCTCCAGGAAGGTCTTGAACGCCTCGGGCTCCTTGGCCTTGGCCTTCAGCTCGGAGAGCACGCGGTTGACCAGCGCCTTGCGGATCTTGTCCAGCACCGGGGTGGATTGCAGGATCTCGCGGCTGACGTTCAGCGGCAAATCCTCGGTATCCACCACGCCAGCGACAAAGGAGAGCCAGTGCGGCAGCAGCTCGGCCTGGTCGGTGATGAACATCCGCTTCACGTGGAGCCGCACTTTGGACTCCCGCGTGTCCTCGACCGGCATGAACGGCTTGGAGGACGGGATGAACAGCAGCGCCGAGAATTCCAGCGTGCCTTCTGCCCGCCAGTGGATCGTCGCCCAGGGTTCGTCGAACTGGTGCGCCACGTGGCGGTAGAAATCGGCGTACTCCTCCGCCGTGATCTCGGTCTTGGCTTTCCGCCACAGCGCCTTGCCCTCGGTCACGGCCTCGAACTTGCCGTCCTCCTCCAACTCGATCGGCAGGGCGATATGGTCGGCCCATTTGCGGATGATGGTTTTTATCCGCAGCTTCTCCAGGAATTCCTCGGCATCCGGCTTGACGTGCAGCAGGATGGTGGTGCCGGGCGCCTCGCGGGTGGCGGATTTCAGCGTGTACTGGCCCTTGCCGTCGGAGACCCATTCCCAGGCTTCATCATGCCCCGCCTTGCGGGAGATGACCTCCACCTTATCCGCCACCATGAAGGCGGAGTAGAAGCCCACGCCGAACTGGCCGATCAGGCTGGGGCGGTCCTCCGGCTTCTTCTCGGCCAGGGCGCTGGTGAAGGCGGCGGTGCCGGAGCGGGCGATGGTGCCCAGATGGTCCGCCAGCTCCTCCTTGGTCATGCCGATGCCGGAGTCCTCGATGCGGATGGTCCCTGCGAGCTTGTCCACGGCGATGCGGATGGCCGGGTTTTCCGGCAGGGCCAGCGCCTCGTCCGAGAGGGCCAGGAAGCGGCGCTTATCCGTGGCGTCCGCCGCGTTGGCGACCAGCTCGCGCAGGAAGATCTCGCGGTCCGAGTAGAGCGAATGCACCACCAGGTCGAGCAGCCGGCCAACCTCGGTGCCAAAATTGCGTGTTTCTTCAGTCATGCGGTCCTCTTGGTTGCACCGGATAAATTACACGCACCGCCGCGCTTGGCCAAGGGGGCGGCGCCATGTTGGCAGCTGGCGGGGGCGCTGGTATCTGGCGGGTCAGCAACCAGTTTCCGGAGTTCCGCCATGGCCGCCAACGCTACCTTCACCCGCCTCAACCGGGCCGATCTCGGCGGGCTCGTCGCCGCCGCGCAGGATGGCGACCCGCGGGCGCTCGCCATTTTCCTGGCCGAAACCGGGACCTCCGTGGCGGAGTATGACGGCGATGCGGACATCTTCGCGGTGCTGCTGCCCATCCTGGCCGATGACTACGACATAGACCTGGAAACCAGCGAGAATGCCACCCTGGCCGATATCGCCGAGGCGACCGACACGCTGGTCTTCATCCTCACCCAGGACGACAAGGACCGCTATCAGGAGACACTCCACCCGGATAATTTCGAGGCGGAGGAGCTGGCCGAACTGTACGAGGACTTCACCGAGGAAGAGGCCGAAGGTGCTGGCGAAGCCATGCTGGCCGCCATCGCCACCCTGCACCAGGCGCTGGGCGAGACCGACGACGAACATGTCGTCGTCGTCACCGCCGGGTAGGGCAAAGCCCCGCGTTTTGGGGGCGCCGGCCCCCTGGAGCCGCTTTTACCGGCGTCGATGGACGGATCAAAAACATCCAAATTCTTGGATATCACTTAGTAATAAGTGTAAGTTTCAGAGAGCAATCATCCAAATGGATAATAAATTTTATCGGGCATTCGAAGATCGTTACCGTGGCTCACGGGAAGTGATTAAGCAGCGCCTGAATGTTTATGTGCCTTTTGTACAGCCGCTCCTGAATATTTATGATGACTGCCAAGCCACAGATTTAGGCTGCGGCCGTGGAGAGTGGCTTGAGCTGATGAGTGAGGTCGGATTTACCGCCCGCGGCGTCGATCTCAACGAAGACATGTTGAAAGCCTGCCTGGAGCGTGGTCTTTCCGTAGAAACCCAGGATGCGGTCGCTGCGCTAGAGCATCTGCCAGATGAAAGCCAGATGGTTGTTTCGGCCTTTCATTTGGCAGAACATATTCCTTTTGACGACTTGAAAGAGCTTGTCAAAGAGGCTTTTCGAGTCCTCAAGCCTTCGGGGCTGCTCATTCTCGAGACGCCTAATTCAGAGAACCTGGTCGTAGGAACATCAAGCTTCTATCTCGACCCCTCTCATCAGCGCCCGCTGCCAGTCCAGCTTCTTTCGTTTCTTTGTGAATATACAGGATTTCAACGCACCAAAATACTCCGGCTTCAGGAAGATGCTGCGTTAGAAACAGCAAGCAGGATTCAGCTCATTCACGTGCTCTCCGGCGTAAGCCCGGACTGTGCGGTTGTTGCGCAAAAGCCTGGTGTGCAAGCGCAGACCGGGCTTTTTGATGCTGCCTTTGAAAGGCAATACGGCTTGACGCTGGAGAGTCTCGCAGCCCGTTACGACAATGAAACGCAGAAGCACTTTTCCGTGCTTGAGGCTAAACTCCAGCAGGCTCAAGCCCAGGCCGCGCGGGTAGATGCCGAGTTGCAGGCCGCGAGGCGCAGTCACTCTTGGCGCCTGCCCTCCCCCCTGCGCTGGGGGGAGGGGCTTGTTAGGACGTTACCCAGCATCAGCAAGGTTCAATCGATCGCAAGGGATCCGGTTGGCTCTGCAATCCGCTATATGGCGCGTCAGCGGCGGCTCAAGCCGTTCGTCCTGCCGGTCCTGGCGCTATTGCCGTGGCTTGAGGCGCGATTGAGCATACGCCGCGCCGCCTAGCTGCGCACCCCCGGCTTGGGAGAGACGCTAAGGTAGGGGGCAGCGCCCCCCCGGGACATTGCCTCAGGCGCTGGGCACCGAGCCCGGCGCGGGCGGGGTGAAGGACGGCGCAGCCACCGGCGGCGGCGCGTCTGGGTTGTTGACGTTCAGCGCGATGGAAGCACCGAGCGCGTTGGCCATGCCGGTGGGAACCAGAATGGTCACGCCGCGGTCCTTGTTCATGTCGTAGATCAGGCCCATTTGCCGGATCTGCAGCGCCACCGGGTTGCTGGCGTAGATGTGCGAGGCGCTGGCGATCTGCTCGGCGATGGCGACTTCGGCGCTGGCCAGCGTCACGCGCGCCTGCTTCTCCTTCTCGGCCTGGGCATTGCGGCTCATCGCATCGTTCAGCTCCGGCGGGATCTTCACGTCGCGGATCTCCACGGCGATGTCGCCAATTCCCCAGCCCTCCGATTTCTTGCGGATCAGGGCTTGCAGTTTCTCGTCCATCGCCTCGCGGTTGGCGAGGATGTCGTTCAGCGTGGTGGCGGAGATGACCTCACGCAAGGATGTCTGCGCCACCTGGGCGATCATGTTGCGGTAATCGGTGAGTTCGGTGGCGGCGCGCTTCACGTCCTGCACGCGCCAGAACATGATGGAGTCCATGGTCACGCTCACGGCATCGGCGGTCAGCGTGTCCTCGGCCGAGATGCGGGTGGATTGGCGGCGGGTATCGACCACGCTGTACACATTCTCGAAGGCCGGAATGAGGAAATACAGCCCCGGTCCGCGCACCCCGGCAAAACGCCCGAGGAACAGCACCACCGCGCGCTCCCATTCGGCACAGGTGCGCAGCGCGAGCCCGAGGACGACACCGATGAGGATCAGCGCCCCGCCAATCACCGGCTGATCGAGGAAATAGGCGGTCGCGGCGCCGATGGCGATGAAGAAGAAGGCGATGATCGTAACGGCACTGCTGTTCATGGAGGAAGCCCTTTTTCACTCATTACGTTTTGGAATGATAACAGAGGCGCTCATTTCCTGCACGGTCTCATTATGTTGATTGATCGTGACAAATTTATTCGTCACGATCCCGTAACCGGGGCGGGTGTCGCTGTCCCGGCAGGCGAGCACCTCGAGGCGCAGGCGCAGGAAATCGCCGGGGCGCACGGGTTTGCGCCATTTCAGAGATTCAAAGCCCAGTCCCAGCGTGCCGGGGGCGGGGTTGTAGAAGCCGGAGGTGAGCGTCAGCCGCATGGTCAGGCTGGCGGTATGCCAGCCGCTGGCGATGAGGCCGCCGGTGATGGCCTGCGCGGCTTGCGGGTCGGTATGCATCGGCTGCGGATCGAATTTCTGCGCGAAATCGATGATCTCTGCCTCGGTGACCTGTATGGGCTGGGTTTCAAAGGCCTGGCCGGGCTGAAAATCCTCATAATAATGATGGTCCATCGTGCGCCTCCCTGCGACTCGGTTTTATTGAGTAGTTTGCTAGCATGAACGATGAACTGTTGCTCTTGGTTTTTGCGGTGCTCGCGGCGGGGCTGGCCGCGGTTTTCGCGGGCCTGGCCTGGCAGGCGGCGCTGAGCGCGCCCCAGCGGCTGGGGCTGGCGCTGGACAAGCTGCTGGCCGGCAACCGGGGAGAGGCGGAGACGACGCGCGCCTTCCTCGCCGCGACGGAAGGACGGTTGACCGCCGCGATCCAGGCCGGAACGACCGACGCGCTCTCCAAGGCCTTCGAGCAGATCGGCGCCGCCACCCAGAACGTGGCCAGCACCGTGGATGGGCTGCGCCGCCAGGCGGCGGAGGACGCGCAGAAGACCATCGCGCTGCTGGAAACGCGGCTGACCACCATCCAGACCTCGGTGAACGAGAAGCTGCACGAGGCGGTGGAGCAGCAGATGACCGCCAGCTTCGCCCGCGTGCTTGAACAGTTTGCACAAGTGCAGCAGGCGATGGGCGAGGTGCAATCCGCCGCGGCGCAGATCGGCGACCTCAAGCGCATCTTCTCCAACGTGAAGACCCGCGGCGGCTGGGGCGAGGCGCAGCTCGGCGCCATGCTGGAGCAGGTGCTGCCGCCCGGCGCGTTCGAGCGCAATTTCGCCCTGAAGGACGGCTCGCGCGAGCGGGTGGATTTCGCGCTGCGCATGCCGTCGCGGGAGAAACTCTGGTTGCCGGTGGATTCCAAATTCCCGACCGAGGACTACGAGCGTTTGCTCCTGGCGGCGGAGGCGGCGGATGCTGAAGCCGAGCGCGCGGCGCGCGAGGGCATCGCCGTGCGGGTGCGGCTGGAGGCCAAGAAGATCCGCGAAAAATACATCTCCCCGCCGGAGACGGTGGATTTCGGCGTGATGTACCTGCCGAGCGACGGGCTGTTCGCCGAGGTGGCGCGCATCCCCGGGCTGATCGACGAGATCCGTGCCAAGGAGAAGGTGATCATCCTCGGCCCGACGCTGCTGCCCGCCATGCTGCAGACCATCCATCTCGGCCATATCACTCTGGACCTGGAACAGCGGGCAGGCGAGATCGGCAAGCTGCTCGGCGCCACGCGCGGGGAAATGGTGAAGATGGACGATGTGCTGGCCAAGCTCGCCGCCAATGCGAGCGCCATGAGCAATAATATCGAGAAGGCGCGGGTGCGCACCAGGGCGGTGAGCCGCGTGCTGCGCACGGTGGAGATGGTGGAAGGGCAGACGGCCCAGGCCCTGCTGGGGCTGGAGGCCGATGAGGAGTGAGAGATTGTTCGTAAATCCTACTCTGGCGGCCGCCTGGAGGCGAATTTCCAAACAATCTCTACGCCCGCGCCGCCGCGCGTTGCTCGCCCTGCCCTTGCTGGCCCTGGCCGGGTGCCATCACGACCTCTCGCCGCAGGATGTGAGCGTGCGCGGACTGGTGCCGCCCCTCGCCTTCACCATGACCGACGCCGCCACCGGCAGGACCGTGACCGAGGCGGATTTCACGGGCGCGGTGACGCTGCTCTATTTCGGCTACACACACTGCCCGGATGTCTGCCCGGCGACGCTGTATAATCTCCAACGCATCCAGGCCCGCATGGGCGATGCGGCGGCCAAGGTGAGGGTCTTGTTCGTGACCGTGGACCCGGACCGCGACACCCCTTCCCTGCTGGCGCAATACACGGCGCTGTTCGGCGCCAATGTGGTGGGGCTGCGCGGCACTGCCGACCAGCTCTACGCCCTGGCCCGGCGCTACCGCGTGGTGTTCTCGGTGAGCAAGACGCCGACCTACACCGTCACCCACTCCGCGGCGGTGTATGTGTTCAACGCCAAGGGCCAGCCGGAGTTCATCATCGCCGGGCTGGACACGCCGCAGCCGGACCTCGACGGCATCGCCCACGACCTGCGCGACGTGGCCTCGGAATAGCCTTACGGCTGCGAGGACAGGCCCAGCAGCGCCTGGCGGTTATAGGGGATCTCGATCCCCTCCTCGGCGAAGCGGTTCAGCACACGGGCGTAGAATTCCCGCCGCACGGCCCAGTGCTGGCCAGGGCCGGTTCGGATCTGGCCCGTGATGACCAGCCCGAGCGAGCCGAACTCGTCCAGCCCAAAGAGCTGCAAATCGTCGCGGATCATGTCGCCCCATTTCTTGTCGGCGCGCATGGCCTTGGCAATGTCCCGCAGCACGGCGAAGACCCGATCGATATCCTCGCGGTAGCCAACAGTGACGGAGATCTGCGCGTAGCTGAAATCGCGCGTCATGTTGGTGACGGTGGTAACGGAGGAGAACGGGATGAGGTTCACCGAGCCATCGGAGCCGCGCAGGCGGATGGTGCGGATGGAGAGCCGCTCCACCGTGCCGCTCATGCCGCCGAGGGAGACGTTATCCCCCACCTGCATGGCGTCCTCCAGCAGCAGGAACAGCCCGGTGATGACATCCTGCACCAGCTTCTGGCTGCCGAAGCCCACCGCGATGCCGGCGACGCCCGAAACCGCGAGCAGCCCGGTGGCGTTGACGCCGATTTCAGTCAGACAGATGAAGAAGGCAACCAGGAAGATGATGGTGCCGATGGTGGCGCGCAGCATCGGCGCGAGCGTGCGCAGCCGGGCCGATTGGCGGGCGCGGCCCTGCGCGAGGAGGCGCTCGACATGCCCATGCAGCAGGATGTTGGCGGCCTCCCACAGGGTGAGCGACACGGCGATGGTGACGATGATGGAGACCAGCGCGCCGAGCAGGTTGCGGCTCAGCGGATCGGCCAGCAGATAGCCGAACGGATTCATCCCCCAGCCCTGAAAAATGAAGAGCAGCGCCAGCACGCCGATGAAACCGTGGATAAGCGCCCGGATCAGCGGGTGATAGGCATGCACCCGCGCGGCCAGCAGCGGATGCCGCACATGGCGGGAGGTGACCGGGCTGGGGAAGGCGCGCTCCAGCAACAGCGCGCTGCCCAGCCAGGCAAGGCGCCCGAGCAACAGCGCCGCCGCCACCACCAGCACCGCGCGCAGCAATACGATGAAGGCATTCTGCACCCCGCCCGCCAGGGCGACCCATAGCGCCAGCACATAGAACAGCGCCAGATAATGCCATATTCCGCCCAGGCGCTGGCGCATCCCGGCGAACACGCCCTCGGCCCCCGGAGGCCCGGCGAGCCAGCGCCCCACCAGATGCCGGCTCTGCCAGATGCTGACCGCGACCTCGAGGTGCAAAACCAGGGCGAAGAGCCGCCCCAGCACGTCCGCGCCGTCCTGCGTCAGGCCGAGGATTTCCGCCACCGCGATCAGGCTGTAGCCCACAAACCCCGTGGCCAGCAGCAGGAAACCGCGGCGCATGATGGCCTGGGCTCGCAGGCCGGGCATGGCGATGAGGCGCAGCGGAGGAACGGAGGGGGCGACGAGCAGGCGCAGGACCTCCTGCGCCAGGCGGCAGGCCAGATAAATGTTGCCGATGCCGGTGACGGCCAGATGCGCCGGGCGGCCGTTCAGCACGCCATCCGAAATGAGCAGTTGCAGCGCCACGGCGAAGCCGACGAGCGGCAGCAGCGCCAGGATGAAGCGCAGCAGCGCGAACACCAGGCGCCGCGCCCAGGCCAGCGCCGAGACACCGCGGCTGGGACGCTTTTCCAGCTCGCCGGCCTCGGCATCGGCCAGGCCCTGCTCATCCTGGTCCGGCAGGAATTCCGCCGTCCTGGGCTGGGCGTATTGCGCGCAGAGCGCGGCGGGGCGGCGCAGGAAGAGGCGGATCGCCGCCTCCAGCGCCAAGCTGGGCAGCAGCGCGAACAGCAGGCCAATGCCGATGGCCCCAGCATTGGCGAGGCGCTGCGGCGTGGTGGCGAAGCTCTCCAGCCAGAGCAGCACCGGGGTGAAGCGGGTGGAGCGGCGCACCGCGCCGGCCACATCGCCGAAGGTCTGCTGGGTCTTGCTGCCGATCGCGCTGGTGATGGAGAAGCCCAGCGTATCCGTGCCGAAGGGCGTGGCGCCGGTATTATCCGCCGGGGCGGCGGGCGCGGCGCTGGTCAACGCCGCCAGCGGCGAACCGGGAATGATGGCGGGGGCAGAACTCTTGGCTGGCGCCGGGGCGGCGGGCACGGCCACCGGCGAGTGGCTCTGCGCCAGGGCGCCGGAACCAAAGCTAAGAGCGAGCAGAAAGGCGAGAACAGGGGCGAAGCGCATGCCGGGAAGTGAGGTGGGATTGGCGGGGAAGTCAACCGGCATGGTGGGCAAGGCGAACTCTGCGTCTATATAGGAGACATGAAGATGTTCCTCCTGGGCCTGCTGGCGCTCGACATGCTGGCCGTTGTCGCGGTTATGCTGGCCGGGGCGTTGGGCATGGCCAACCCGGCGCGCGACCCGCGCCGCTCCAACCTGCTGATGCGCTGGCGCGTGATCCTGCAAGGCGTGGCGGTAGCGCTGGTGGTGGCGCTGATGCTCGCCGGATAAGGCCCCGTGACCCCGGACCTGTTCGGCGCCGCGCCGCCGCCAGGGCTGACCTATCTGCCTGGTTTCGCACTGGCCGAGGAGGCGGCGCTGATCGTCGCGGCGCTGGACGTGGCGGCGGCCGCCCCCTTGCGCGTGATGTCCACGCCCGGCGGGCGGAAGATGTCCGCCGCGATGACGAATTGCGGCGCGGCGGGCTGGGTGAGCGATGCGCGCGGTTACCGCTACGAGCGGCACGACCCGCTGACCGGCCGCCTTTGGCCGGAGATGCCCAAGTTGTTCGTGAAGCTGGCCCAGGCCGCCGCGGCCGAGGCGGGGTTCGTCGGGTTCAGCCCGGATGTGTGCCTGATCAACCGCTACGAGCCGGGCGCGAAAATGGCGCTGCACCAGGACAGGGACGAGGCGGATTTTTCCGCGCCCATCGTCTCCGTGTCACTGGGGCTGCCCGCGGTGTTCCTGTGGGGCGGGGCAAAGCGCACGGACAAGCCGGCGCGGCTGACGCTGCACAGCGGCGACGTGGTGGTGTGGGGCGGGGCCACGCGGCTGAGTTTCCACGGCGTGGCGCCGGTGCGCCCGGGTGTGCATCCGCTTACCGGCGCCACGCGCCTGAACCTGACCTTCCGGAGGGCTTTGTAATCGAAATGCTGGAAACCCCGCGCTTGTTACTGCGCGGCGTGACGGAGGTGGACATCCCCGCCATCCAGACCCATTTCGCCGACTACGAGGTGGTTCGCGAACTAACCAACGCCGTACCATGGCCCTACCCGGAGGACGGCGCCACGGCTTTCGTGCGCAGCGTCCTGGCCGAACAGGGGCAAGGGCGCTGGGTATGGGGGCTGTTCCAGCGGGCGGCGCCAGCCGCGCTGATCGGGATCATCGAACTGCGCCGCGAAAGCGCGGCGGAAAATCGCGGCTTCTGGCTGGCACGCCCGTTCTGGGGTCAGGGGTTGATGACGGAGGCCGCCGATGCGGTGACCGGCTACGCCTTCACGGCATTGGGCTTCGAGCGGCTGATGCTCACCAACGCGGCCAACAATGTCCGCTCGCGGCGGATCAAGGAAAAAGCGGGCGCCGTGCTGCTGCGCACCGAGCCCGCCGCTTTCGTGGACCCCGCCTACGACCGGCGGGAAGTCTGGGAACTGAGCCGCGCCGCTTGGGCCGATCGGCGTCGATAAAAAACCGGGGCCTCGCGGCCCCGGTTTGATGACGCGAGGCTTATTCCTCGGCCAGGATGTCAGCCACGCGCGTGCCGTATCCGGAAGGCCGGTAGAACAGGATGCCGATGACCAGCCCGCCAATGCCCACGATCTTGACCGTGGTGTTGTAGGTGGAGAGCGCGTAAAGGCCGAGCACGAACAGCGTGAGCGCGCTGAGCGCCGGGAACACCACGTACTGCACCGAACCCCAGAACGAGGTCTTCAGGCTGTCCCTGTACACCCAGGCGCAAACCAGCCCGGCCAAGCCGTAATAGTAACAGACCTGCACGGCGATGGCGCTCACCGAGTCCGAGAGGATGGTGGCGATGGACGGCAGGAAGCTGGAAACGAAGATCACCACCAGCCCCACCGCCAGCAGCAGGTACATGGTGCGCACCGGGGTGATCGTCCGCTCATGAACCTGGCCGAAATAGGACGGCAGCGCGCGGTCCCGCCCCATGGCGAACAGGGTGCGGGAGAATTGCAGCATGGTGGTTTCCAGCGTCGCGATGCTGGAGAGCACCAAAGCCAGCGTCGCGGCCAGCGTGCCGGCCGTGCCCAGGCCCGCCGCCTGTGCCACATGGACGATCAGATTGTCGGAAAAGCCGGAGGCGGTGGCCAGCGTGAACATCATCAGCGCCGCGACCGTGAAGGCGACGAACGAGCCGATGGTGACGAAGATGCTGAGGAACCCGCCCTGGCCCGCCGCGTTATATTCGTGGCCCTTGGTTTCCTCGGCGAGATTGCTGGTGACATCCCAGCCCCAGTACAGGAACACGACGATGAGCGCGGACGAGGCAAAAGTGCCCGCCGGGTAGTTGAAGCCGAACCAGGACCAGTTGAAGGACGAAACCGCCCCGCCCACGCCGGTATGGACGAACGCGGCGATCGAGACGATCAGCAGGATGCCAAGCTCGATGGTGCTCATCACCACCTGGATCTTGCTGGTCAGCTCGATGCCGGCGATGAGCACCAGGCCGATGGCGAGAAACCACACCGCGCCGATGATGGTCGTCAGCCACACATTGTTCGCCAACGACGCGTCGCACAAATGCATGACGGACGCGAAGTCGATCGTTGCGGTGCCGAGCGGCACGGAGCCGGTGACCATGAACACCATGGAGGCAATGAGCAGCGCCCAACCGGAGAAATAGCCAAAAAATCCGCCAAACACGGATTTGGTCCATTCATAGGCGGCACCCGCATTCGCCATCTTGGCCGAGAGCCCCTTATACGCCACGGCAATGCCGAGCATCGGAACGGCAAAGATCAGCAGCGCATTGGGCGACACCTTGCCCGACGCCGCCAGCAGCCCCGAAATCGCCACCGCGATGGAAAACGCGGGCGCGGAACCCGCTATGCCCATGATGATGGATTCGAAAAACGATAAGGCGTCAGCTTTCAGCTTCGTACTCATTCCATTCCCCTCTTGCTTAGCTTTTATTCGCTGGCTGCTGCTGGGTGATGCAATGAATATTGCCTCCCCCGAGCAGAATTTCACGCGCTGGCACCATAACGATCTCCCGTTCCGGAAACAGCCGGGCCAGCACGTCGCGCGCCGCGCGCATCGGTTTCCACGCCGAAGGACGGTGCAATTATCGCGCCATTCGCGATGTAGAAATTCACATAGGATGCCGCCATGCGTTCGCCCGCGGCGCGGTTCATGCCGCTCGGCGTGGCGTCCACGCCTTCCGCTTCCTCTTGCGTGAAGAACATCGGCGTGGGCATCGGAATCCGCTCCACGACAAGCTCGCGCCCTTGCGCGTCGCGCGCGCCCAGCAGACGCGCCTCGGCATCGCGGCTCACGGCGTAATGCGGATCGGCGGGATCGTCGCACCAGGTGAGCAGCACCACGCCGGGGCGGACGAAGCAGGCGAGATTATCGACATGCCCGTCCGTCTCATCGCCCGGCACGCCCTGGCCCAGCCAGATGACCTGCGAGGCGCCGAGATAATCCTTGAGCATCCGCTCCATGTCCTGGCGGGTGATGTCCTCGTTGCGGTTCTCGTTCAGCACGCATTGCTCGGCCACCAGTACCGTGCCTTCGCCGTCCACGTGGATCGCCCCGCCCTCGGTCACGAAAGGCGCGCGGAAACGCCGGGCGCGCTCGATCCCCAAAATCTTGCCCGCCACCTGGTCGTCCAGATCCCACGGGAAATAGAGTCCGCCCTTCAGCCCACCCCAGGCGTTGAACGGCCAGTCAACCCCGGCCACCTCGCCCTCTGGCCCGAGCAGGAAGCTCGGCCCGACATCGCGCGCCCAGGAATCGTTCGTGCTAACCTCGATCACCCGCACGTCCGGCGGCAGCATCGCCCGCGCATGCGCGTATTGCCGCGCGCTCACCAGCATCGTGACCGGCTCGAAGCGCGCGATCGCGCTCGCCACGGCGGTGAAGGCGCGCTGCGCGGGTTTCGCGCCGAGGCGCCAGTTATCCGGCCGCTCGGGCCAGATCATCCAGCACCCGGCATGAGGCGCCCATTCCGCCGGCATGGCGAAACCGGCGGCGCGCGGTGTCGTCACGAACTTACTGCCTGGTGGCGCATCTTGCCATCCAGCGTGAGCAACGGGGTGTATAGCTCGGGCCGGCGGTCGCGGAACACGCCCCAGGAGGCGCGGGTCTGGGCGATCTCGGCGAGGTCGAAGCTGGCGGTAAGGATCGTCTCATCCGTGCGGTTGGCTTCCGCCACCTTGGCGCCGGTATGGTCGGCGATGAAGGAGGAGCCGTAGAACGTGATCTCAGTGCCCTTGTGCCCCGGCTCGGTGCCGATGCGGTTGGAGGCGATGAGCGGCGTGAGATTCGCCGCGGCATGGCCCTGCATGGTGCGCTGCCAATGGCCGGAGGAGTCCAGCGTCGCGTCCTGCGGCTCGGAGCCGATGGCGGTGGGGTAGAACAGCAGCTCCGCGCCCTGCAGCGCCATGGCGCGGGCGCATTCGGGGAACCACTGGTCCCAGCAGATGCCGACGCCGATCTTCGCGTATTTGGTCTGCCAGACCTTGAAGCCGGTATCGCCGGGGGAGAAATAGAACTTCTCGGAATAGCCGGGCCCGTCCGGGATGTGCGACTTGCGGTAATGGCCGAGCACCTCGCCGCCCGCATCCATAATCACCACCGTATTGAACCGGCTCTGCCCGGCGCGCTCATACACCGAGACGGGCAGCACCACGTTCAGCTCCCGCGCCAGCGCCTGAAACCGCTTCACCGCCGGGTTTTCCTCCAGCGGCGTGGCGAGTGCCAGAAACTCGTACATCTGGTCCTGGCAGAAATACGGCGTCTCGAACAACTCCTGGATCAGGATGATCTGCGCGCCTTGCGCCGCCGCCGCGCGGATGAGCTTTTCCGCCCGCGCGATGTTCTCATGCGCGTGCGGGGTGCAGGCCATCTGCGTGGCCGCGACGGTGACCTTGCTCATGCGTTTTTCAGATAGGCGTCGTATTCGACATCGGAAATACGCTTACGCATCTCGCTGATCTCCTGGCGTTTGCATGCGGTGAACAGACGCTGAAAGTCTGCCCCGAAGATATTGGCGATCGCCGCGGATTCGGCAAATCTCGCAACCGCGCCGGACCAGGCGATGGGCAGTGGCGGCGCGTGCGGGCTGCGTTTCTGGCCGAAGGTTTCCGGGCCCGGATCGGCCTTGGTCTCGAGCCCCAGCAGCGCCGAGCCAAGCAACGCGGCGAAGGAGAGATACGGGTTGCAATCCGCGCCGGCGACACGATGCTCGATGCGCGAGGCCGCCGGGTCGGTGGTGATGACGCGCACCGCCGCCATGCGGTTGTCATGCCCCCAGTCGCCATAGGTGGGCGCGTGCACGCCCGGCGCAAAGCGCCGGTAGGAATTGGCATGCGGCGCCAGGGTGAGCATGGTGTCCGGCATGGCGTGGATGATGCCGCCAAGGGCATGGTACAGCCGCTCCGAGCCGCGCTCCGGCGTGCCGGTGAAGATGTTCTGGCCGATGGCATCGAGGATCGACATGTGCACATGCATGCCGCTGCCCGCGCAATGGCCATAGGGCTTGGCCATGAAGGTGGCGGTGAGGCCGTGCTTGCGCGCGATCTCCTTGATGCTGCGCTTGAACATGGTGGCGTTGTCGGCCACGCGCAGCGCATCGGTGTTATATTTCAGCGTCACTTCGAACTGGCCGGGGCCGTTCTCGGAGATCAGCGACTCGATCTCGATGCCCTGGATGCGCGCGGTCGCCATCATCTCGCGCAGGATCGGCTCGTATTCACGGATTTCGCCGAGACCCACGGCATCCACCTGCCAGCCGCGCCAGCCGGACTCATCGGCGCCGCGCGGGGCGATCTTCAGCCCGCCATGATGGCCGGAATTATCGACGAGGTAGAATTCCAGCTCCACGCCGAGCGCCGGGGTAAGGCCAGCGGCCTTGAAACGCTCCAGCACACGGGCCAGCACGCCGCGCGGGTCGAGGTAGAAATAGCTGCCATCGGCCTCGCGCATCGTCAGCAGGGCCTGGGCGGTGTTGCCCTCGGCCCAGGGCATGCGCGTGATGGTGTGCGGCACGGCGGTGCAGAGCCCGTCCGGATCGCCCGATTCCTGGGCGATGCCGTCCTCCACCACGTCGTTGCCCCAGATGTCGAGCAGGAACACCGAGCGGGGGATGGCAAGGCCCGGGCCGAACAGAGTCTTCGACTTGCCCGGCTGCAGCCATTTGCCGCGCAGCACGCCATTCACATCGACGATGAACGCCTCAACGAAATCGCTCTGCGACATCAGCGCGGCCTTCGCCGCGCTGTCGGTATCCACAACCACGTTCAAGATGCCACCTCCGACTTCACGACGTCATAGGTCTGGTCGATGGACTTCTTGGCCAGGCGGACCATGAGGTCGATCTCGTCCTCGGAGATGGTGAGCGGCGGCGAGAACACCATGGTGTCACCCACGGCGCGCATGATCAGCCCGTTCTCGATGCAGAAATCGCGGCAGATCGTGCCCACGCGCCCCTTCTTCGCGAAGGACTTGCGCGTGCGCTTGTCCGCCGTCAGCTCGATCGCGCCGATCAGCCCCACGCCGCGGATCTCGCCCACAAGCGGGGAATCCCCCAGCGCCTCATTCAACTTGGCGCGCAGCAACTCGCCCTTGGTCGTGGCGCTGGCAACCAGCCCCTCGTTCTGGAGGATCTCGATATTCTTCAGCGCCAGGGCGCAGGAAACCGGATGCCCCGAATAGGTGAAGCCGTGATAATACTCGCCCGCCTCGTTGATCATCACCTCGGCCACGCGGTCATGCAGCATCACCGCGGAGAGCGGCAGGTAGCCGGAGGTGATGCCCTTGGCCATGGTCATCATGTCCGGCTTGATGCCGAAATAGTCGGAGCCGAACATCTTGCCGGTGCGCCCGAAGCCGCAGATCACCTCGTCGGCGATCAGCAGGATGTCGTTCTCCTTGCAGATGCGGTTGATCTCGGGCCAGTAGGTCTCGGGCGGGATGATCACGCCGCCCGCACCCTGGATCGGCTCGCCGATGAAGGCGGCGACATTCTCGGCGCCCAGCTCGTGGATCTTGGCTTCCACCTGCCTGGCGGCATAGATGCCGAACTCCTCCGGGCTCATCTGCCCGCCCTTGCCGTACCAGTAGGGCGGCAGCACATGCACGAAGTTCGGCATGTCGCCGCCCTGGCGGTGCATGTCCTCCATGCCGCCGGCCGAGGCGCCGAGCGTGGTGGAGCCGTGATAGCCGTATTCACGGCCGATGATGATTTTCTTGTTCGGCTTGCCCAGGGTCTGCCAGTACACGCGCGCGGTGCGCAGCGCGCTGTCCACCGCCTCGGAGCCCGAACAGGCGAAGAAGGCGTGGTTCAAGCCCTCCGGCGAGATCTGCGCCAGGCGATGGGCCAGGCGGACAGCCGGCTCGTTCGTGGTTTTGAAGAAGGTGTTGTAGTACGGCAGCTTCGCCATTTGCGTGGCGGCGGCCTCGACCAGCTCCTTGCGGCCGTAACCGGCGGCAACGCACCACAGCCCGGCCATGCCGTCGAGGATCTTGTTGCCCTTGTCGTCGTGCAGGAACACGCCCTCGGCCGAGGTGATCACGCGCACGCCACGGGCATGCAGGTCCTTATGGTCGGTGAACGGGTGGAAATGATGCGCCGCGTCGAGCTCCTGCAGAGTCGCGGCCACGTTGATGTCATCCAACATTTTCTGATGTTTCCCCAATAATCTGATCTAAATCGCCAAAATCCCGCCGCGCTACCGCGCACGGGTCACAAGCACAGGCCGTCAGACGCGGGGAGGGCTGAATCCGATGCGTGCGCAGAGCAGCAGCAACTCCGCTTTAAGCTTGGGCTCGGGGAATGTGGCTGCCAAAACCATTCTTAAAGCTTGGCATGGCGGCACAGCGGTTTCAAGAAATTTTTATTACTTCTTTATCGCTATGCCGCCAGCGACTGAAACCGCCGGCAGCGATTGCTTAAAACAGCATCAGAACACCAGCCAGATGCCTGTAAACAAGACATCGTTGCCCGAGGCGGAGCGGCCATTGCCGTCGTAATTGTGGGCCAGGCCGTTGAACTGGGTGTAGAAGGTGTATTCGAGGAAGAGCTTGGCGTTCGCCCAGGGGAAGATTTTCGGCCCGCCGCGGTTGAACGGATAGTAATCCAGCTCGGTGGTGAAGCTGTCGGTATTCGGCTTGCCGTTGGCATTGCCGGAACCGGCATTGTACAGCCCGGTATCGCCGCTGCCGGTAATGCTGTTGAAGGTTTCCGTGGCGCCGATCATCTGGCGCCAGAGATAGGAGCCCGTGACGGTCTCATCATTCAGCGTGTCATTCAAATTCGCGGTGTTGCCCAGCGGGAAGCTTGCCCCCCAGTGCTGGTACTCGTGGAACCAGGAGGCCTGGAACGAGAGCGACTGCTGCGCCTCGATGTGCTGGAACTGCAGGTCGAGCCCGACATCGGTGAGGTTATCCGTGGGCCCGTGCTTGAGCCCCGACGGATACGGGTGGTCCGACAGGCCGGAGGTGCCAAACTCGATGGAGTTCTCCCCTATGCTGTGCTGGTAGGCCACGCGCCAATACGGCGTCACCCCGGCGACGCCGTTGGCCGGCCCCACCCCCAGCGCGAAGGCGGTATGATCGGGCAGGGACTGGTACAAATCCACCTCGCCATAGAGCATATCCGCGGGGGTGATGTTGATGGCCGAGTAGCCGCCAAAGCCCCACACGGTCTGCGCCAAGCCATTGATTTGCAGACCGGCAGTCGGCGCCACGCCCAGCTCCGGCGTGATGAACGGGTAGCCCCAGGCGGGCAGCGTGTTCCACAAATCCGTCACCGCCGGGTTGTTGTTGAAGGTGACGCCGTAAATCAGCGGCGTGCCGAACAGCTTGGCCGAGTGGGCGTCGCGGATATCGGTATTGTCCCAATGGTACTGGTGCGCCACACCATCGAACGTGCCCTGGACGAAGGCGCCGAGGCCGAGAGGCTTGTCCAGCACGCCGCCATAGAACAGGCTGGTCTGCTGGACCGACCAGGCATTGTTGCTCGGGTAATCCGGGGCAAGGCCGCCGGGAACCTTGTCCTTAAGATGGGTGTAGCCAGCTTGCACCATGGCGGAGAAATTCTTGATGTCGGGGAAGTCCTGCTTGCCCAGCACATAGGCTTCCATCTTGAATTGGCGGCCGAACGGGGTGAGCTGCGGAAAGCCGATATGGCAGGCCGCGCAAGGCAGGCCGGTCTGCGCCGCGAAGGAGGGTATGGCCTCGGCCGGATGGGAGGCCGCCAGCATGCCGGCGGAGATCATGAAGCCGCCAATCGCCAGCCGCGAAATACGTCCGCCCATATCCACATCTCCCATTTTTATTTCGTAATAGACTGTAACTGGAATTATATCAATTTCCGTTTATCTGTCTCCTCCCGCCAGCCTCTATTGCCTGACGGGCGGCGCTTAGGCACTTAATGCCGCATGTCCGATCTCGACCAGTTGCTGAATACCAGAGGACAGAGCGCCGCATTCGGCGCCTATGTCACCGCCGCCTGTTTCGACCCCGCCAATGGCCAGCCCTGCTTCGCGCTAGGCGACGGCACGCTGCGCCTCGGCGCCGGTGGCGATTTCACCACCGTGGCCGCGCATCAGGGCGCTGTGCTGAGCCTGTGCCCGCATCCGCTGGGCGGGTTCCTCTCGGGCGGGGATGACGGGCGGCTGATGCGCACCGCCGGGGGCGAGACGGCGGAGATCCAGAAATTCGGCTCCAAATGGGTCGAGCATGTCGCGGGCTTCGCCGGCAAGACCTCGTATCTCGCCGTCGCCGTGGGCAAGACCGTGCATCTGTTCACCGGCGCCGGGGAAAAGCTGCGCGAACTGGCCCACCCCTCCACCGTCACCGGCATCGTGTTCGACGCCAAGGGCAAGCGCCTCGCCGCCTCACATTATAATGGCGCATCGCTGTGGTTCACCGCCTCGGCCTCCGCGCCCAAGGTGCTGGAATGGAAGGGCAGCCACACCGGCATCGCGCTGCACCCAAATGGCGAGGCGCTGGTGACCACGATGCAGGAGAACGCGCTGCACGGCTGGACCCTGCCCGAGGGCAAGCACATGCGCATGGCCGGCTATCCGGCAAAGGCTGAATCCCTGGGCTTCACCAAATCCGGCCGCTGGTTGGCCACGGCGGGAGCGGAGAGCGTGGTGCTGTGGCCGTTCTTCGGCGGCGGGCCGATGGGCAAGGCTCCCAAGGAGCTGGGCATGGGGGATGGCATCGTCAAACGCGTGGCCTGCCACCCGGAGCACGAGGTGGTGGCCGCCGGGTTCGATACAGGCATGGTGCTGATGATCGACGTCAACCGCGAGCAGGTGGTGCCCATCTGCGGGCCGGGACGCGGCGTGGTCTCGGCGCTCGCGTGGAATGCCACGGGCAGCCATCTGGCGATCGGCACGGAAACCGGCTTCGCCGCGCTGGTGAATTTCGCCTGAAACTAAAAGGCCGGAGGTTTTGCCTCCGGCCTAGTAGGGTTTTAGCCCGCGCGGTTGTTGACCAGATCGGTCACCACGCCGGGATCGGCCAGCGTCGAGGTATCGCCCAGGCTGTCGGTCTCGTTGGCGGCGATCTTGCGCAGGATGCGGCGCATGATCTTGCCGCTGCGGGTCTTCGGCAGGGCCGGCGCCCACTGGATCACATCCGGCGCGGCGATCGGCCCGATCTCCTTGCGCACCCAGGCGACCAGCTCCTTGCGCAGCGCCTCGGTCGGCTCCTCGCCCAGCCTCCAGCGTCACATAGGCGTAGATGCCCTGGCCCTTGAGGTCATGCGGGAAGCCGACCACCGCGGCCTCGGCCACCTTCGGATGCGCCACCAGCGCGACTTCCACCTCGGCCGTGCCCATGCGGTGGCCGGAGACGTTGATCACGTCATCGACGCGGCCGGTGATCCAGTAATAGCCGTCGGCATCGCGCCGCGCGCCGTCGCCGGTGAAGTACAGCCCCTTGAAGGTGGAGAAATAGGTCTGCACGAAGCGCTCATGGTCGCCGAACACGGTGCGCATCTGCCCGGGCCAGCTATCGGCGATGCAGAGATTGCCCTCGCGTCGCGCCGTGCAGCTCGTTGCCCTCGCCATCGACGATCATCGGCCGCACGCCAGGCAGCGGCCAGGTGGCGGAGCCCGGCTTCAGCGGCGTGGCGCCGGGCAGCGGGGAGATCAGGATGCCGCCGGTTTCGGTCTGCCACCAGGTATCGACGATCGGGCAGCGATGCTCGCCGACGACGCGGTCATACCAGAGCCAGGCCTCCGGATTGATCGGCTCGCCGACGCTGCCCAGGATGCGCAGCGATTTGCGGGAGGTCTTGTGCACCGGCGCTTCGCCGTCGCGCATCAGCGCGCGGATCGCGGTGGGCGCGGTGTAGAAGATGTTGACCTTGTGCTTGTCCACCACCTGCCAGAAGCGCGAGCTGGTCGGGTAGTTCGGCATGCCCTCGAACATCAGCGTGGTCGCGCCGTTCGCCAGCGGGCCGTAGACGATATAGGTGTGGCCGGTCACCCAGCCGACATCGGCGGTGCACCAGTAGATCTCGCCGGGGTGGTAGTCGAACACGTATTCGATGCGTGAAGCTCGCCCACACCATGTAGCCGCCGGTGGTGTGCAGCACGCCCTTCGGCTTGCCGGTGCTGCCGGAGGTATAGAGGATGAACAGCGGGTCCTCGGCGTTCATCTCCACCGGCGGAGCAGTCGGGCGAGGCGGCGGCGGTGACATCGTCGTATAGTCATGGTCGCGGCCCGGCTGCATCGCCACGTCGCCGCCGGTGACCTTCACCACGATCACGTTCTTCACGCTCGGGCAGGTCTTCAGCGCCTCGTCGGCATTGGCCTTCAGCGCCACCTTGCGCCCGCCGCGGCGGCCTTCATCGGCGGTGATCAGCAGCGATGGAATCGCAGTCCTGGATGCGGTTGGCCAGACTGTCGGGCGAGAAGCCGCCGAACACCACGGAATGGATCGCGCCGATGCGCGCGCAGGCGAGCATCGCCACCGCGGCTTCCGCCACCATCGGCAGGTAGATCGTGACGACGATCGCCCTTCTTCACGCCCGAGCCGTGCAGCGCGTTGGCCAGGCGGCAGACCTGCTCGTGCAGCTCGCGGTAGGTCACCTTGGAGGACATGTTCGGGTCGTCGCCTTCCCAGATGATCGCCGCCTGGTCGCCGCGCTCGGCCAGATGCCGGTCCAGGCAGTTGGCGCACGCGTTCAGCGTGCCGTCCTCGAACCATTTGATCGAGACATCGCCGTGGAAGCTGGTGTTCTTGATCTTGGTGGGCGGCTTCATCCAGGTGATGCGCTGGGCTTCCTCGGCCCAGAACGCCTCCGGCTCGGCCACCGCCCTGGCGGCCATCAGGTCGTATGTCTCACGCGTGATCAGCGCATTCGCGGCGATTTCCGGCTTCACCGGGACGATATCGGCGTCCGACATTCATTTCCTCCGTTTTTCATTTTGGCATTGGGCTCATTATGGCAAAGCCTCAGCCAAACAAAAAGAGTGGTCCAATCTGCAACAATCCTTTCCAGGCAAATTCTGCCCTAGATTATTGCGTTTGTATGAATACCCCCCTTTGGCGGAGGCGGAAGCCACGGGAAAGGCCAACAAATCGTTGACAGCACCTCTTATTTCTGTGCCAATTTTAATCTGCAATCGACCGCGGCTTGACTTGAATACGCGCTCCTGGCGACCGGACGCATGCAAGACTGGCACAACCCGGTTGCCCTTTGGGCTGGCACGGCCCGGGGTTAATTCTTTTGAGGAGCGACGAGGACCTAATGGCTACCGGTACCGTGAAGTGGTTTAACACCACTAAAGGCTATGGCTTTATCGTGCCGCAGGATGGCGGCAAGGATGTGTTCGTGCATATCACCGCGGTGCAGTCCGCTGGGCTTGCGCGGGCTGAACGAGGGGCAGAAGGTCTCCTACGAAATCGCCATGGAGCGCGGCAAGGCCGCCGCCATTAACCTCAAGGCCGTCTGACCCGCAAACGCAGGCGCTGAAATTTGGCAACGGGGCCGGCTGAGCCCCGTTGTTTTCGTTTGCCTTGGCGTAGCTTCCCCGCTAGCCTTAACGTACGCTCGGTAACTATATCATAACCACGGGCACACGGGGTCTTACCGGTCATGCGGCCGGCCCACCTCGTATAAAAACGTGACGAGGAAACGTAATGAACCACTTCAGCGCGCAGAATATGGCGCTCAGCTTCAAGCCCACGGCCGCGGGCGACATGCTGGATGCCGCGGTGCAGCAATTCAGCCAGAAATACGCTATCGACTTTCTCGGCCGCCGGTACCGGTATGCCGAGATCGGCGCCCTCGCCAACCGGGCCGCCGCCGGGTTGCAGAATCTCGGCGTCACCAAGGGCATCAACGTGGGGCTCTGCCTGCCCAACACGCCCTATTCCATCATCATGTACTACGCCATCCTCAAGGCCGGCGGCACTGTGGTGAATTTCAACCCGCTCTATACCGCGCGCGAAATGGAAACGATGGTGCGCGATTGCGGCGTGGACATCATCGTTTCGCTCGACGCCGCGCCGATCCATGAAAAGATCAGCCAGCTGGTGTCGCAGGGCCTGTTCAAGCGGGTCATCATCTGCCGCCTGGCGGAGGCGCTGCCCACGCTCAAGGGCCTGGCGCTGCGGCTGTTCCGCCGCAAGGATCTGGGCAAGGTCCCAAACCATGCGCCCTATGTCGAATTCTCGCAGCTGCTGAAGGGCCCGGCGCAGCCCGGCCCGGTGGAGATCGACCCCGAGCAGGACATCGCCGTGCTGCAGTTCACCGGCGGCACCACCGGCACGCCCAAGGCGGCAATGCTCACCCATGCCAATGTCACCGTGAACGTGCAGCAGGTGGCGGCAACGATGCCAAACCTGGAGCGCGGGTCGGAGCGCGTGCTGGGCGTGCTGCCGTTCTTCCATGTCTTCGCTATGACGGCGGTGATGAATCTCGGCCTGACCATCGGCGCCGAGCTGCTGCTGTTGCCGAAGCCCGACCCGAAGCAGCTGATGAGCATCATCTACAAGCGCAAGCCGACCCTCCTGCCCGGCGTGCCCACGCTCTTCACCGCCATCGGCAACGCCGCCGAGGCCGCGGGCCGCACGGATCTCAGCTTCATCAAGCTCTGCGTCTCCGGCGGGGCGCCGCTCTCGCTGGAGGTGATGCAGCGCTTCGAGCGCCTCTCCAACAGCCGCATCCTGGAAGGCTATGGGTTGAGCGAGACCTCTCCCGTGCTCACGCTTAACCGGGTGGAACTGGCGAAGCCCGGCAGCGTCGGCCCTGCCGTGCCCGGCACGATCCTGGAAATCCGCGATCCGGCCAACCCGGAGATCATCCTGCCGCAGGGCCAGCGCGGCGAGATCTGCGCCCGCGGGCCGCAGGTGATGCGCGGCTACTACAAAAAGCCTGAAGAAACCGCCTACGCGTTTACCCATGGCGCGCTCCGCACCGGCGATATCGGCTATCTCGACGAGGATGGCTATCTCTTCATCGTCGATCGCATCAAGGACGTGATCCTCTGCGGCGGCTTCAACGTCTATCCGCGGGTGATCGAGGAAGCAGCCTACCAGCACCCGGCGGTGCAGGACGCCATCGCCATTGGCATCCCCGACGCCTATCGCGGCCAGAGCCCCAAGCTCTATGTCGCGCTGCGTCCGGGCCAGCAGCGCCACGGGAGAGGAGATCCTGAACTTCCTGCGCGACAAGCTGAACCCGATCGAGATGCCGAAGAAGGTGGAAATCCGCGACAGCCTGCCCAAGACCATGGTCGGCAAGCTCTCCAAGAAGGAACTGGTGGCGGAGGAAGCGGCGCGGACACAGCCCGGGACTGCTTGACCCCGGTCAATTGGCTGCGCGGGCGCCGGGGCTATAGGTTGGTGCCGTAACGAGCGCTCGCGCGCCATGCCGGGAGGTCGATGTTGTCCGACACGAGCCACGCCACCCCTCTTCCGCCGGAGCGCCTGCGCCGCCCCGCTGACCTGGCTAGCCTCGTCTTCCAGTCCACCGCGGAACTGACACCGCTCGACGGCTTCACCGGGCAGGAGCGCGCGCTCGGCGCCGTGCGGCTGGGCAGCGCCATCACCAGGCCCGGCTTCAACCTGTTCGCCATCGGCCAGCCGGGCCTGGCCATGCAGCAGGCGGTGGAGACCATGCTGCGCGAGGCCGCCGCCACCCGCGAGGCGCCACCGGACTGGGTGTACGTGAACAACTTCACCGAGCCGCACAAGCCGGTGGCAATCCGCCTGCCCGCCGGGCGCGCGGTGAAATTCAGCGACGCGCTGCGCGAGCTGATCGAGGATCTGAAGGCGACGCTGCCGGCGGCGTTCGAGAGCGAGGACCACCAGAAGCGCCGCGGCGCGATGGACGAGGCATTCCAGAAAAAGCAAGCCGAGGCCTTCAAGGAATTGAACGACAAGGCGGCGGCGCGCGGGCTTGTGCTGCTGCGCACGCCGCTCGGCTTCGCCTTCGCGCCCACGAAGAACGGCCAGGTGGTCTCGCCGGATGAATTCCACAGCTGGGACGAAGCGGCGCGGCTGAAGGTCGAACAATCCATCCACGAGATGGAGAAGGAGCTCGAGCATGTCGTGCAGCAGATCCCCGCCTGGGAGAAGGCGCGGCGAGAGGAGATCCACAAGCTCAACCGCGACACCGCGAATTTCGCCGTTGGCCGGCTGATCGACGAGACCAAGGCGAAATTCGCCGACCTGCCGCAGGTGCTGGCGCATTTCGAAGCCGTGCGGCGGGATCTGGTCGACAATGTCGGCATGTTCGTCGCAAAAGGCGAGGGTGAGGACGGACCGGCGCCGAGCGCCACGCCGGGCGGGCCGTTCGACCGTTACGACGTCAACGTCTTCGTTGCCAACGATCCCGAGACGTGCGGCGTGCCCATCATCTCGGAGCTGCACCCGACGCTCGGCAATCTTACAGGCCGCATCGAGTATCTTTCGATGCAGGGTGCGCTGGTCACGAATTTCCGGCTGATCGAGCCAGGCGCGCTGCACCGCGCCAATGGCGGCTATCTGCTGCTGGATGTGCGCGCCCTGCTCACCGAGCCGTTCAGCTGGACGGCGCTGAAGCGCGTGCTCAAGCGCGGCGAAATCGTCATCGAGGATGTCAGCCATTTCCTCGGCCTCGCCAGCACGGTGACGCTGGAGCCGGATCCGATCCCGCTCGACCTGAAAATCGTTTTGTTTGGCGAGCGCATCCTCTACTACCTGCTCGCCCAGTATGACCCGGAGATGAGCGAGCATTTCAAGATCCTCGCTGATTTCGAGGATGATTTCGAACGCTCGGCGAAGAACGAGGCCGCCTACGCCAAACTCATCGCCGCCATCGCGGAGCAGGACAGGCTGCGCCCACTGCAGCGCGGCGCCGTTGGGCTCGTCATCGAGCAGGCGGCGCGCCTGGCGGATGATTCCGGCAAGCTGACGCTGGTGACGGATGAGATCCGCAACCTGATCGTCGAAGCGGACCATTGGGCGGCGCAATCGGGGCGCAAGCAGATCGAGCAGCAGGATGTGCAATACGCGCTGGACCAGCAGGTCTGGCGCGCCTCGCGCATCCGCGACCGCGACCAGGAGATGATCCTTGATAATGTCGCGCTGATCGAAACCACCGGCCAGCATGTCGGGCAGATCAACGGGCTGAGCGTGATGGAACTGGGCGGCTTCCGCTTCGGCCGGCCGACGCGCATCACCTGCCGCGTGCGCCCCGGCTCGGGCAATGTCATCGACATCGAGCGCGAGGTGAAGCTCGGCGGGCCGATCCACTCCAAAGGCGTGCTCATCCTCTCCGGCTTCCTGGCCGGGCGCTACGCGCTGGACGCGCCGATGTCGCTCTTCGCCAGCCTGGTGTTCGAGCAATCCTATGGCGGGGTGGAGGGGGACAGCGCCTCCTCGGCCGAGCTCTACGCCCTGCTCTCCGCTTTGGCCGAGGCGCCGCTGCGGCAAGACATCGCGGTAACCGGCTCGATCAACCAGCACGGCGAGATCCAGGCGATCGGCGGGGTGAACGAAAAGATCGAGGGCTTCTTCGACATCTGCCGCAAGCGCGGGCTTACCGGCACGCAGGGTGTCGCCATCCCCGTGGCCAATGTGCGGCACCTGATGCTGCGGCAGGAGGTGGTGGATGCCTGCGCGGCCGGGCAATTCGCCATCTACCCCATCACCACCGCGGATGAGGGCATCACCCTGCTCACCGGCCTCTCCGCCGAGGCCCTGAACGGCCGGGTGGAGCAGCGGCTGAAGGATTTCGCCAAGATCCGCCAGCGGTTCGGCGAGTCCGAGGCCAAGCCCAAACCGGAGCCCGACACGCCATGACCACGCGGTGGACGTTCAAGCGGGTCGTCATCGACCTGCACCGCAGCGCCACCGACCAGTCGGCCATCGCACTGGCCAGCGAGCTTGCCGCGGCGATGGGGCTGGAGTTGTTCGGCCGCTTCATCCCCGCCTCGGGCCTGATCAATCTGGCGCAACTCCCCTTCGCCAGGGAGTTCCGCCCGATGGAGCGCGAATGGCATCGCCTTGACCCGGACCGCACGAGCCAGGACCTTGAGCTAGCCGCCGCCGCCGCGCGCCGGCTGTTTCAGCGCGCCGCCGGGTCCGCGCCCCGGCGATTCGAGATCGTCGAGGACCAGACCGGCGGGTTCCACCCGGAGGAGGACATCGCGGTGCTGCGCTATGCCGAGTGCCTGGGGGAATCCTGCGCCCCGGCGCTGGACGAGGCGCTGCGAAGCGCCGCCGCGGTGCTGATCGTGCCCGGTAACGCCAAGCCCCGGCGTGGCCCGGTCATTGCCCTGGCGGAGTCCGGCGACGACCCGGCTCTGGAGGTTGCCTCCACCCTGGCGCAAGGCGCCGGAGAAACCACGATGGGCTTCGACGTGCACGGGCGCGACCACGCGCTCATGCCACCCGAGACCCGGCTGATCGTCATCAGCCGCCACGCCCTGCCGGATGACGCCCTGCTGGCCCTGGCAACGCGTAGGCGCGTGCCTGTGCTGGTGCTGAAACGTCCGGCATAGCGGAGCGGAATCGCCTCGCGCCATGAAAATCGACGCAGGCCCTGAAGGCTACTGGTTCATCGCGTTGAGGATGACGTCGGTAACGATGCCGGTGGCAATGGCGATCAACACGAACTGGTCACCATCCTGCACCCATTCATAACCGTAGGACGGCTGGCAGAGATGGTAATGCTGCCAATCCCTGACGACGTAACGGTTTCCATGGTAATAGCCGAATGTCCTGTGTGGATGGCTCCCGCGTTGCAAGTTAGATTTGATGATCTGGCGTATTGGTCGGGTGCAGTCTTGTGTTCGGCCTCTGTTGATGCAGTCGATATGACTGCTGGCCCTGATGGGGTCCGCGAACAAGGTCCCATTCTGCTTATCAGGCTGTGACGCCTTCGACATTCGGTGGGTTGTCCCTGTTCCCGGTCTGACCGGTCTCGCCATCACATCGCATCGCTCCTCACAACCTCCTGAAGCTGATCTCCTCAGGCTAAACTTGTTAAAATTCTATGCCGCCAGCACCGGCGCGTGCGGATGTGCGGTAGACCTCACCGCGCGTCATGATCGCCCAGACGATCCGCGCCATCTTGTTGGCCAGGGCGACGGTCGCCACCCGCACGGGCTTGCGCGCGAGCAGGTCGGCGAGGCGCGGATCGACGGTCTCGGGCTTGTATCTGGCGCGCCGGACCAGCGATGTTGCGCCGATGACAAGGAATTTGCGCAGGTACTTGATCGCCCATCTTGGTGATGCGTCCGAGCCGTTCTTTGCCGCCACTGGAGTTCTGCAGCGGTGTCAGCCCGAGCCAGGCAGCGAACTGCCGGCCGGAGCGGAATTGGTCAGGATCGGTGACGGCTGCAGCCAGCGCGGTCGCACCGACCGGGCCGATGCCTGGGATGGTTGCAAGGCGCCGCGCCACATCGTCAGCTCCGATGCCAGGCGACAAGAGCGCGATCGATCTCGCGCAGCTTGCGCATCGGTGTCGAGCGCCTGCTGCGCCAGCGATGCCAACGATCTTCGACCGCTGTTTCCGGCACGTCTGGCGTCGCACCGTCGACAACCCGTCTGCGCCATCAGCAATGCGCGCTCCGAGCCCCTGCGGAATATCGATGCCGAACTCCGCCAGTAGCCCGCGGATCATGTTGACCAGTTGGGTGCGCTGCTTGACCAGCAGGTCTGCGCGCGCGATGCATCGACAGCGCCGCCTGCTGCTCACGTGACTTGACCGCCACGAAGCGCATCGTCGGCCGCGTCACCGCCTCGCAGATCGCCTCGGCATCGGCGGCGTCGGTCTTGCCGCGCTTCACATAGGGCTTCACGTAAGCCGGCGGCATCAGCCGCACCTCATGCCCGAGGCGGATCAGTTCACGCGCCCAATAGTGTGACGTCCCGCACGCTTCAATGCCGATAAGGCACGGCGGAAGCTTGGCAAAGAACGGCAGCACCTGCGCGCGCCGCAACGCCTTCCGCAGGACGACGCCACGCCGGCCGCATCAACGCGCATGAACTTGAAAAACATGTCTTGGCCAGATCCAGGCCGATCGTGGTAATCTCCATGATGGGTGGCTCCTTTCTGCTCGTGGTTTGCCTGACAGCAACCACAATTTGGCACTCAGATGCCGTGAGCGGGAGCCATCCACCTCATCTGGTATTCAAAGCCCTTATCCAGACGCGGACCGGCAAAAATCTACCCAAGACGGCTGTTTGCCTGATTAACCAACCAATCCCGACAACGGCCGCTCTGTCTCATTATATAGATGCACTTGGGCCGGGAGTAGAATGGCGGTTTTGCAGATCGAGCTGACAGATTGTCGCCTGTTCCGGCGGGGTGGCATGTCAGCGCAGATCAATCACACTTCTCCCATGATTCCGTTCAAGCCCATAACGGATGATGAACCCGCGCTGGTCCATTCCCCTTGCCCTGCAACATGAATTTGCCCAGCATCAACCCGCCGTCACCTTCAGCACCGCGGCGCCATGCGCAGCGCGCCATCCAAGCGGATGACCTCGCCATTGAGCATGATGTTCTCGACAATATGCGCGACCAGCGCGGCGAATTCCGCCGGCCGGCCAAGCCGGGAGGGGAAAGGCACGGTAGCGCTCAGGCTATCCTGCTGCGCTTGCGGCATGGTGGCCATCATCGGCGTGGCGAAGATGCCCGGCGCGATGGTGACGCAGCGTATGCCGAAGCGGGCCAGCTCGCGCGCCACCGGCAGGGTCATGCCGGCCACGCCCGCCTTGGAGGCGGCATAGGCGGCTTGGCCGATCTGGCCGTCATAGGCGGCGATGGAGGCGGTGTTGATGATCACCCCGCGCTCCCCATCCTCACTTGCCGCCTGCCGGGACATGACGTCGGCGGCGAGGCGCAGCATGTTGAACGTGCCGACGAGGTTGATGTTGATGGCGCGGGCGAAGCTGTCCAGCCGGTGCGGGCCGTCCCGGCCCACCACCTTCTCGGCCGGGGCAATGCCGGCGCAGTTCACCAGCCCGTCCAGCCGCCCGAAGGCGCTCAACGCCCGCGCGATGGCCGCCTGCCCATCCGCTTCGGCGGTCACATCGGTGCGCTGGAACACCGCCGCTGCGCCCAATTCCGCGGCCAGGGGCTCGCCGGCCTCGGCGTTGATATCGGCCAGCACCACGCGGCCGCCGCGAGAGACCAGATGCCGCGCCGCCGCCGCGCCCAGCCCGGAGCCGCCGCCGGCGATGACAAATACGTGGGAGTCGATCTGCATGAGCTTGTCCTTGGTCTTTTAGTGAACCGCCTGCTCGCGCAGGAAGGCGGCGTAGTTAGGGCGAGGCACGGAGTTCTGCTGCGGGCCGGTGGCGGGCATGCCGTTTCCTATGGGACATTGTTGAATGCTTCTGTCACGGCTCTGGGGCCGCCTGGGGGCATATTGCGTCAGAAGAACATGGTCGTCGATGCCTGCTCCGGCATAATTTGTTTGGCGATTTTACTATGTTCGTCGTGTCCGCGACCCATGCGGAACGGCACATGATCCGCCTCAGCTTTGTGGAGGAGGCGCTGCGCCGTTCATTGCGGTTCATTGCAGTGCTGCTCGATGACCTGCGCGGCGACTTGGCGATGGCTGCCGGTGCCGGCCCGGGTGGTGCTGCAAGATGCGGGGACCTGCAACCGCCAACCCGTCACTGATGGGGGATAGCAAGAGCGAAGCCGAGCGTTCGGCGAACGTTGTGTGGCCCTGCTTTTAGCCCTCTCCCCTCAGGTATCGATGGCATTTCTTCTTGTAGAAGCGCCCACGCCAGGAGCCGCCGGGTGAAATTTCTGGGTCGACCAAGCTTGAGAAGCTAGGAGCTTAGGAACACCAGCTGAACATCTGGCACGGATTGATCTGGATGTTCTTGTTTTGATCCAACCTAAACTGGACCGATTTGTAACAGATGGCAGGGACAAAATGCGAAAAAACCCAGGAATTCTGGGGTTTTTACTGGCGGACCCGACGCGATTCGAACGCGTGACCTTTGCCTTCGGAGGATTGATTTTAGGTAATTCCGGGTCCACGCTAGAGTGCGAAATTGCACGATAACCATCTGAAAAATATAGTTTTAGCCGGAACTGAACTTCGCTATAATTCGCCGCGATCGCCTACTGTTTACCATTTTATGGTGAGTATTTGGTGAGTTTTTTTGGTGAGTTTTTTGCCGGCGAGGTGGAATTTGCCCAAACTGACAAAAACGATTGTGGAGGCGGCGGCCCCTCAGGAGAAGCCCTATACTCTGTGGTGCAGCGACCTGCCGGGGTTTGGCGTCTACGTACTGCCCACCGGCAAGCGGACCTATTTTGTCGATTACCGAAATAAGACCGGCATCCGGCGGCGGCTGACCATCGGGCGGCATGGCAAGCTCACGGCTGAGACCGCGCGCAAGCTCGCGATCGCCACGATGGGTGAGGTTGTCAAAGGCGAGGACCCGGCCGAGGAGCGCGCGACGCAGAGAAAATCGATGACGGTGAAGGACCTCTGCACCCGCTATATGGCGGCGGCTGAAAAAGGCTTGATTATGGGCAAGCGAAACCGTCCCAAAAAAGCCAGCACATTATATGTCGACCGTGGCCGCATCGCCCGGCACATCCTTCCGCTCCTGGGCAACAAGCGTGTTTGCGATATCACCCAGGCAGACATTAACCGCTTCATCCGCGACGTCGCCGGCGGCAAAACTGCATCGGTCGAAAAGACGGACAAAAAGCGAGGGAAGGCCAATGTGAGGGGCGGCAAGGGTACGGCCGCCCGTACGGCTGGCCTGCTCGGGGGCATGCTCTCGTTTGCGGTCTCTGAAGGCGTTATTGCGGCCAACCCGGCGCGGGGGGTCAAACGTCCCGCCGACAACCACCGTGTGCGGCGGCTCTCTGCCGAGGAATACCGTCAATTGGGGATGGCACTTGCCGATGCCCAGGTAGACGCGGAAGCCCCACAAGGGATCGCCGGTATTTGGCTGCTTGCTTTAACCGGTTGCCGTTCAGGAGAGATCATCAACCTGACATGGGAGGAGATTGATAAAGAGGGAGGTTGCCTGCGGCTGACGGAAAGCAAGGAAGGAGCATCGGTCAGACCGGCGGGGCAAGCAGTGTTCGAGGTGCTCGCCCAGACCGAGAAGAATAAGGACTGCCCCTATGTGCTCGTGCCAGTACGCGGCAACGGGCCATTCGGCGGCATGGCTCGCGCCTGGACGCGCACTATAAAGCGCACTCAATTGGCGGGAGTGACACCCCACACGCTCAGGCATTCTTACGCATCGGTGGCAGGTGATCTGGGCTTCACCGAGTTCTACGATCGCCGCATTACTCGGCCATGCCGCGGGGTCCGTAACCAGTCGCTATGTGCATCACCTCGATAGCGTTCTTGTCGCCGCAGCCGATAAGGTGGCGGGGGCTATTCATGACATGATGACCACCGACCCCACGAAGCATGAAGGCCCAACATAAAACGCCTACCCGAGCAGTCCGTGGACTAATTAAGCCCGCTTTCCTAAGAAATGGCGTTATTAAAGCAAACATGACATTGCTTAAATAACGAAGTCCCCTAATAATCCGAATATGAGTGAGTCGGGCGACAATAGCCGATATGGACGCTTGGGGAGACTGGTCGAAACACCCGTTGCCGGTGAAATTGTCCGTGCCTTTGTCCCGCCGGCGTTACCACCCGATCCGCCGATCGATATTCTCGCCCTGCTTCCCCATCTGATCGCTGCTGAACGGGCACTCGGCCGTCTGGACGGGATAACGGTACTCCTGCCGCGGCAGGAGCTATTCCTGTATATGTACGTCCGCAAGGAGGCCGTGTTGTCGTCTCAGATCGAGGGCACGCAGTCGACCCTCTCGGACCTTCTCCGCTTTGAGACCGAGGCTCAAGCCGGGCAACCGATCGACGATATTCGTGAGGTATCGAATTACGTCGACGCGCTGATGTACGGCCTGGGCCGACTAGGCGAATTGCCACTTTCGCTGCGCCTGATCCGCGAAATGCATGAACGCCTGCTCCAGAGCGGCCGCGGGGGCACTAAAAATCCTGGCGAATTCCGCCGGTCCCAGAATTGGATCGGCGGCACGCGGCCTGGCAACGCCCTCTTTGTTCCCCCGCCTGTTGGCGAGCTTGAGGTCGGCCTCGACCAATTCGAGCGCTTCATCCACGAAGACACATCCCGGCTACCGCCTCTCATCAAAGCTGGCCTCCTGCACGTCCAGTTCGAAACCCTGCACCCCTTCCTTGACGGAAATGGCCGGATTGGGCGTCTGCTGGTCACTCTTTATCTTTGCGTCCAGGGCGTTCTTCGCAAACCCCTCCTTTACCTCAGCCTGTATCTCAAAACACATCGCGCCGATTACTACCGCCTCTTGCAGGAGGTGCGCGAACAAGGTGCATGGGAGGCTTGGTTAGAGTTCTTTCTCATCGGTGTGGCCGAGACGGCTAACCAGGCTTTTGAAGCTGCTACGCGGATCGTGGCGCTCTTCAAGCGTGATCGCGAGAAAATTAGTGCCGAGAGCGACCGGGCCGGGTCCGCATTACGCATTCATGATCTGCTTCAGCAGAACCCATTTACGACCGCCGGAACGTTGGTCACGCGGACCGAACTCACGGCACCGACCGTCAATGCCGTGCTTTTGGATCTTCAGCGGCTTGGCATCGTCGAAGAAGTCACCGGTCGCCGCCGTGGCCGTGTCTTTGGCTATCGTGCATATCTTGATATTCTAAATGAAGGCACGACGCCATTGTCGTCACCAAACTTCACCCTTTGACAATAGTTCTGAGACAACCGCACTGCGCCCCTTCCCAGTGAAACAGGTAGGCGCGGGGGATAGACGACCAGATACACGCCGAGCGAGCAGACCGCGATCTGCCACGGGGCATGGTGTTGATTTCCACTGAGTTTGCCACCGGCGTTTCCGACCCGCTGTGAATGAAACTGCGGGCGTGTTGGTGGTATGGTGTTGAGGCGTCGTCGGCATTGAGGTCGGGTTGTTTCTTGGTGCGTGTGAGCCCGTCACTGAGTTGGACCGGGGATCCCTGAGCACCCCTGATTGCGCCATGGGTGTGAATTGGCACCACAACGGGACCCCAGTGCCTATGATTGATAACCAACTGATTTATAGAAATAAATCGCCTAATGGGCGGGGTCCCGATCGGCGCCGATTGGGACCCCGGTAATCTACGAAACTCCCCAATCTTTTCAGTCTTCTATCCATTATCGGCGCCGGGGTCCCGTTGTGGTGCCGATTTCGCAGCCCCACACGCTCAGACATTCTTATGCATCGGTGGCTGGCGATTTGGGGTTCACCGAATTACGATCGCAGCATTGCTGGGGCACGCAGCTGGGTCGGTGACCAGCCGCTACGTGCATCACCTCGACAGTGTGCTGGTGGCCGCGGCCGATAAGGTGGCTGGGGCTATTTATGAGATGATGACCACGGACCCGAAAAAGCCAGAAAATTCGGAATAAAACGCGTTTGCCGGGCGCTGTGAGGATCGCTGCCGGCTTCACCGCCTGCGTGAGATGGCCTTTGTTATAGCGGGCTGATCAGCGCGCCATCGTCATCGCCGGACGACGCTGACTCATCCTGCCCTCCTCCGGCGTCGAGATTGGCCAACACCAGCGCCGTCCTGGCTTTGATCGCCTTGACGAACTCCTCCAGCATGAAGTGATCGCCTGCGGGCATGGTGCGCACGTTTTTCGCCGCCTCATCCAAATGGCGTGTCACGAGCGCGCCGAGCTTGCGGATTTCGGCGATCACGAGGCGCGGTGTCAGACCAGCCTCGACGGCGAACCTCTCCCAGTGCCGGCGCATGATGTGCCGCCCGCGCCGCTGCCCGCCAATATCCTGCGCTATGTTCTGCGTGATGTGCTCCCAGGCATCGCCGCACATCAGGTCGTAGAGCGGTGCCAGATGCGCCTCGGCGCCTGTGAACAGAATTGAATAGTTCTTGGCGTGGCTGTCCACATTGGTGATCAGCACGTTGAAGATCACGGCCCGCAGGAGCAGCAGCCGGTCGTTCGCCTGGAGATGCTTCCGCACCACGCCGAACAGGTCCATCAGGCGCGGCCCTCTTATGCCCATACCGCCATGCTCGTATTTGGCGCTGGGGGGCAGAGCCAGGGCCTGGCAGAAATCTTCTTGATGCAGCCTGGCCCATTGCCCATCGGGACGCTGCCAGCGGTCGTAGCGCCGCACGAGGAGATAGGTCCGCCCGCCCGCCTTGCCGGTGGTGATAAACGCCGTCCGCAACCCCACAAGCTGCGCCAGCGCCATGCACAGCGCCTCATTCTGGACGCTGCCTGGCAGGCGCGGGTTGTCCGGCTTGAGGATATGGGTAGAGGGGTTGCCGTTTAGCGGGATCACAACCTCGTTCTGCGCGGTGAGGCAGACGGGCAGCTTGTCCTGGGCGCCCGCCAGGCTCATCGAGACGCCTGCCTCGCCCGCCAGAAATGGCCGGGCGGGCAGGTCGTTGATGATTTTCTCAAGCGCCGCTTCGCTCTGTGGTGCACTGTGCGCCGGGACGCCGCGCAGCGCCGGCTGGCCGATAGAGAGTGCCCCGGCCGTATCCGCGCCAATGGTTTGCAGGATCGTCAACACATCGCCAGGGGAGGCGCCGAGCCGCCGGCTGACCATTTCCAGCGCCGGGCCTTCGGGCAGCAGATTGGCCAGCCAGGGCGTGAAACTGGCGGCCTCCATACCGCTGCCTTCCAGCGGCGCCAGGGTGGACAGGGGGAACGCCCCCTGCACACTGCGCCAGGACGGACTGTAGCGGAAGGCAATCTGACCCGGGCCGCTGACATGAATCTCGCCGACCGGCAGTGTCTCGTAGAGGACCGGGATGGGGTTCATGGAAAGTCTGGCATGGCGGGGGTGACATCAAGCGCGGCGGCGGACAGGGTGATGCCGAGCGCCGAGGCCACGGCCAATGCCTTGCCAAGCTGGCAAGTCGGCTTGCCAGCCTCAAGGTTGACGATGAAGCGGATGCCCGTACCGGAGACAAGCGCCAGCTCGGCCTGTTGCATGCCTGCAGCCTTACGGCGCTGGCGGATCAGCATGCCGAATTGTTGTGCGAGGATGGCGGCTTCATTATTCATAGCATTTTCCCGCTCGGGAATTTATAGGGAGGAAAGCTACCCGGCAAGTTAAAAATTTCCCGAGCGGGAAATTAACGTTCGAAAGAGCGCGAAAAAAGCAAAAAATTCCCGATCGGGTATGTTCCTCGCCGCGCTTGAAGCGAAACGGCTTCCGTGCGTTGTTTTGATCTTTCCGTATCGCCCTCGCATTCAGCCGGACAATCCGGCGCAACGCCTTTTTGGACTTAATATGTCAACTATGAACTATTATCTTTAAAAATGGCATTTAATAGATCATACATGACCCATGTTAAAAACACCCGAGGAACTGCGGCTGGAGCTTGGTCAAGCCATCCGTGCACGGCGGATCGGGCGCGGCTGGTCCCAGGAGGAAGCCGCGATACGCGCCGGTATGGGCCTCAGCACCTGGAAGCGTATGGAAGCCCACGGGCCGAGCCTCGTCGAGAATATGATCAACGCTGCCCTTGCCCTGAGTTGCGAGGACGGTATCAGTCAACTCTTTCCGGCGCCGGCCGCTTCCAGTCTCGATGAGCTTCTGCGGCGCCAGGCAGCTCAGGTGCGCAAACCCCGTCAGCGGGCACCGAGACGAAAGCCGAGGTCATGAAACTGGCGCCGGATACGCCCCTCTTTGTCGTCCTTGCCTTCGAGCCCGGCAGTAAACCTCTGGCCGCGGGACGCCTCGCGATGGATGGCGGCTTGGCCCAACTCGAATGGTCCGGAAAGGTCATCGCCCGCACACTACCGATATCGCCACTTCACTATCCACCCTAACCCGGCCTGATGGCGGCTCGGACGCGGTCCTTCGATGGGTTACACGGATATTGGCTGATACCCGCCAATACCAACGGCACCAACCAAGCCCACGGCCAGAATTGCTTTAGTCTTCAAAATATCGCCTTAAATATTCAATCTGCCTGTATAGTGCTGATTCCGAGGGAAGCCGCCCATCCATTCCGAGATGATGTCGCCCCCCTATTCCGAAATATAGTCGCCCACTGATTCCGAGAAATCCTCGCCCATCGATTCCGGGATATTGTCGCCCGGCATTGAGGGCGGGTGACGGGCTCTCCGCTGGCTGTGTTTAGGATCGTCTCTTTGGCCGTAGCCGAGGAGCGGATTGATGCCAGCGGGGAGAGTTTGCATGCGCCATGTGCGCGAGATTGTTGCGTTTGGGATTCGCCGGGGTGTCCAAACACGAGATTGCCCGGCGGACCGGGGCTGGTGCCGTCGACGGTACGCGAGACGCTGAAGCGGTTTGCGGCCTCTGGCCTGACCTGGCCGCTGGGCGATGAGGTCACGGATACGGTTCTGGAGGCCCGGCTGTACCGCAATGCCGGGAAGAAGCAGGGGCATCGGCAATATGCTGAGCCGGACTGGGCCTGGGTCCATCGCGAGCTCAAGCGCAAACACGTCACGCTCTCGATCCTGTGGGATGAATATATCGCCCAGCATCCGGACGGGTATCGCTATACAGCCGATTCTGTGACCTTTACCGCGCCTGGGAGGGCAAGCTTTCGGTCACGATGCGCCAGGCCCATGCCGGTGGCGAGAAGCTGTTCGTCGATTACGCGGGCGACCGGGTGGAGGTGTTTGACCGCCTGACCGGCGAGGCCAGGGCCGCCTGGATCTTCGTCGCGGTGATGGGGGCGTCGAGCTTTACCTATGCCGAGGCGACCTGGAGCTCAAGGGTTGGCGGACTGGATCGGCGCCCATACCAGGGCGTTCGAGGCCATTGGCGGCGTGGCGCATCTGATCGTGCCGGACAACACCAAGACGGCGGTGATCAAATCCTGCCTGTATGAGCCCGCGGTGAACCGGACCTACACCGAGATGGCGGCGCATTATGACACCGCGATCCTGCCGGCACGGCCGCGCAAGCCGCGCGACAAAGCGAAGGTGGAAGCCGCCGTGCTGATCATGGAGCGCTGGATTCTCGGCCGTTTGCGCCACCAGCGTTTCTACAGCCTGGAGGAGCTGAACATTGCGATCCGCGCCTTGCTGGTCCGGGTGAACGATGAGCTGCCGATCCGCCGGCTGGGCGTGACCCGGCGCCATCTGCTCGAAGAGCTGGACCGGCCGGCATTAAAACCGTTGCCGGTGGAACCTTATGTGTTTGCCGAATGGCGCATCCGCCGGGTCGGCATCGATTATCACGTCGATGTCGAGCGGCATTATTACAGCGTGCCACACCGGTTCGCGAAGGAGCAGGTCGAGGCACGGCTGACCGCCCGGACCGTCGAGATTTTTGTGAAGGGCGAGCGGGTGGCGGCCCATATGCGCGGCAGCGGCAATGGCAAGCACACCACGGTGCCCGAGCACATGCCCGCCAGCCACCGCCGCTATGCCGGGTGGACCATCGAGCGCATCCGGCGGGACGCCGGCGGCCATCGGCACATCGGCCGCCGCCTTGTGTGAGCTGATCCTGACAGAACGCTCGCACCCGGAGCAAGGGTTCAGGGCCTGCCTTGGCATCGTCCGGTTGGTCAAAGCCTTTGGCCCGGAACGGGTCGAGGCCGCCGCCGCAAGGGCGCTGGAGATCGGTGCGCGCACCTTCGGCTCGGTCAAATCCATCCTGGACAATAACCTCGATCGCCAGACCGCACCCAAGCGGGCCGAGGACGGCCTGGCAATCCAACATCGCAACATCCGCGGCTCACGCTATTACCATTGAAAGGATCATCATCGTGCTCACCCATCCCAGTTACGACCAGCTCAACCAGCTGGGGCTGTTCGGCATGGCCAAGGCGTTCATCGAGACGGAGGAACTCAGCCCAGGCCGGTGCGCTCACCCATCCGGAATGGCTGGCCCTGCTGCTCGGCCGGGAGTTGGCCTATCGCAGCGACAAAAAACTCGCCGCCAGGCTGCGCCATGCCAAGCTGCGCCAGCAGGCCCTGGTCGAGGATGTCGATTATCGCGCCGCGCGCGGTCTCGACCGTCCGCTCTTCCAGAAACTCGTCGCCGGCGACTGGATCGACGCACACGAGAACCTGGTAATCAACGGCCCCACCGGTGTCGGCAAGAGTTGGTTGGCCTGCGCGCTCGGCCATAAATCCTGCCGCGACAACCGCTCCGTGCTCTACCAGCGCGTACCGAAACTGTTCGGCGAGCTGGCGCTGGCCCGCGGCGATGGACGTTATAATCGCATCAGCCGCACGCTCGGCAATGTCCAACTCCTGATCCTGGACGATTGGGGGCTGGAGCCGCTGGACGCCCAGGCCCGCCACGATCTCCTGGAAATCCTCGAAGAACGCTACGGCCGGCGCTCCACCATCATCACCAGCCAGCTGCCCGTGGAGGATTGGCACGCCGTCATCGGCGACCCCACCTATGCCGACGCCATACTGGACCGCCTCGTCCACAACGCCCACCGCCTCAATCTCTCAGGCGAGAGCCTGCGCAAAACACGGACCAAAGCAGCAGAGAAAAGTTGACGCCGGCCCGCCGCAAATGCCACAAAAATTTCAGCCAGCGAGGCTCCGAACCCTGGGCGACATCATGTCGGAATCAATGGGCGACAATATTTCGGAATCCCTGGGCGGCTTCGTCGGAATCGGCATGTATAGATCTAATTAATCTCGACTACAGCTTGAGCTCACTCTTCTCGTACACATTCGAGATGGTTGTCCCATCCCACACGTAGCAGAGATGGCGTTCTTGGCGGCAATTCGACAGGGCTTTGGGCCGAAACACGGCCACACACGCTCCGCCAGAATGACGGACACTATCGTAGACGATGCCGTATGACTCGATGCTCCGGAGATGGTTCGCCAGCACCTGGCCAGCTGCATAGCTGTTCAGATGATATACGAGCTGATGATCGTCTTTCATGCCGCGGATGTCATGGAGATCAGCGTCCAGATCCACGACATAGACCCGCATGTCGAGATCGATCGGTGCCTCGCTGGTGGCAGCGAGAAACTTAATCCGGTGGTGCTTGGTCTCGGCTACAGCCGTCGCGAGATCGGAACCGGCGTAGAACACGCCAAAGCTGCCATCCGTGAACCGGCTCCCGGCCGGGTTGAGATGGAAAAACGCGGACATAATGACGGTGGAACCTGGCCCGCCGACCCGTTCGTCTGGCGGCACCAGGCTTAGATCACCGATTTCGTCGCGGAGGCGCGGGTTCGTGAGACCTTCAATCTCCGCAAGACTATCCCACTCGGACGGATCGGCGATCCGCTCGAAGAGGTGGATTGGCGGGAACCGGCTTGGGATGATCCGGCAACACGGTTTCCAGACGACTTTGTTGACCGGGATAGTCACGACAGACGTGGCCGTTGAGCTCAAGCCCAACCGCCGCGCTGTGCGTCGAGATACTGCCGGACCACGTACAGATCCGCGACCTGGCCCGAGAGCATCCGGTCCAAAGCCGACTTCCCGCCGAAAAACGTGGCGGTATTTGGCTTTTTGATCCATGAATTCAGCGACTTCCGGACGCGGAAGGAGGATCTGCAAGGCTTTGTAGATGCCCAGGATATAAGAGATCCGCTCCATCGTATCCTTCGTCAGCTTCGCGGAATCAGCCTCCCGCTTCCACTTGAAGAAGGTCGAGGGAGTTGTCACACCAAGCAGCGTCATCTGGTCTTCGTTGCTGAGATTCCAGAGTTCAGCAATCCGAAAAAAAGCCTTGAGAGCCGGCCCGGACAGTCCCTTCCGATCGATTGAGATAGCGGTTTTAGGGCCAGCAGGCGCAGATTTGGGCCTATTCGAAGCAGATCTCGACAGCATCTCTCTAGCTCCATATTAGGAGAATTTTGCCTTTATAATGCAAATATGCACTATGGTAAAGATAGAACAAAACATGCTGAAATCGTGAGCTATCTCAGATGGACGCATCTTGCCTTTCAAGCCATTGCGACCATGCGGCTTTAATTTCCGCCTGAAATGGCTCCCGGCCAGGGGCACTGCGCTGCGCCACCAGCTTGCCGAGCGCGGCCAACGCCCATTCGATCTCGGCGATCTCGCGCGCTGCGGCGAGAAGATATTTCACCGCGTCGGCCGCTTCCACCAGCCGCGGATCATAGCCGTCGCCATTGAGAAAACCCGATAAAGCCAGCAGCGCGACCGGTGCGGCGAATTTCGGCGCTTTGCCTTGAAAATCCCGGGCCGCGCGCACCAATGTCGATGGATCCGCGCCATAAGCCGCGGCACATTCGAGGGCAATGTCAAAAAAACCGGCATCCTTGGCGGCGGCGAACCATTTGCCTTTATCGCCACGGGATTCAATCAAATCCAGCAGCATCCGGCGACGGTCGCGGTCCGGATAGGTGCGGATCAGAGAGCGGTAGATGGCGAGGTTCGTTGTGCCATAGGCAGCGCGCAGGCCGTAGCTTTGATACGCCTCTTCCGCTCGGCCCTGCTCAATCAAGACGGTTTCGCAAAACCGATCGATGGACATGTCATAGGCACCGGGATTTGTCTTCGCGCGGGCGGCTTCGGCAAAGGCGATCGCGGCTTGCCATAAACCTTGGCGCACCAGAGCCTCGGCGCCATATCGATGGTATGGCCAGAATTTGATCCGGCTTACGGCCAGTAATTCCTGAAGCTCATCATAACGGCCGCGCTCCAGCAGGCAGGATAAGCAGATGGAGACGCCGACGACATGCGAGAAATTTTGAGGATCGGCCCAGGCATGACGCACCATGCCGATCATGAGGTCTGCATACTCGTCCATCAGTACAGGGTATTGCGCGATTTCGCCCCAGCGCTGTTCGAGTGGCGACAGATACTCGACGCCGTCATTCTGCACCGCTTCAAATAATCGCGTCAGCCATTTGGCCCTGGTGGCGTGATCCGCCGGCGCGGTGATCAGGAGCGGGACCAACTCGTTCAAGGTCCTTAGGACCGCCGCGCCAAGGGCGCCGGAAGAGCCGTCGATCCCCTGCAAGCTTGGCCAAATTCGTTCAGCTAATGAGACGATGCCATCGCCGGCCAGTACAGGATCAGCTTTCGCGACGGATTTGATCTCGGCGGTGGCTTCCTTGAGCCGGCCAATGGCAAGCTTTGATCCGCTCCAGCCATAGACATTGGTCCGGAACTTCGATTTGAATTCCCATTTTCGTACGGCTGCCATCGGTCCTTTGGTCCTGCCTTCTGCCCACCCTGCCGGGAGATTATCCGCCACGGATCGACATCTAACAACCAGACTGATTTGCCTCAGCGGGCCAATGCCGGCTGACGAGATTGTCCTGCCCGGAAAAGTCCGCTCGATTTCATTTGGCCGGATTAAGCCCCACTTTCCTCAGATACGCCGCTATTAACGTTAATCAGGCATTGCTTAAATAGCGGCAACTCCTAATAAAACGAATATGAGTGATTCGGGCGACAATACAGTCCCCAAAACCACCAATTTTATCAGCGTCGAGGTGCTGGGCGGCATGCACTCCTCTCTTCCCATAGGTTAGGACACGACCCGGCTTTCACCATAAACGCCGAATCTACCCGATTTATAATCGCATTTCCATGGAGTCAGTGTATTCTAATCGCTTCTACACCGTGGTAATCGATTCGAAATGTCCGATCCCAACCCTAACGATGGAATTGCCCCTCTCGGCTACGCTTGGCTTCGCCGAGAACTCGACCTCGCCGTACCTGCGCCCGCAGTTGAAAGCTACGTCATCCAAGGCGCGCGTCGCACGGAGATACGAGGTCGGCATATAATCGAATTTTATCCCCGCCAATATGCTACCGAGAACACGGTTGCGTCGCATCTCCGGTTCGCCCTCCGTCACGAACCGGTGGATATTGGGGTTTTGGTCGCCACGCTAAAGGCTCTCAAGCCGGCCGATATAGAAACATGGGTGCGCGCTGAGCCTACCGGCGGGTTCAGCCGCCGGACATGGTTCTTCTATGAAACCTTCACTGGCCGGATACTGGATCTCGAGGATGCCCGCACGGGCAACTACGTCGAGGCACTCGATCCAAATCGGCATGTCGTGGCCGGCCGGCGAAATAGCCCGCGCCACCGTGTCATCGACAATCTTCTGGGAGGCGTGGGCCTCTGTCCAATCGTACGCCGAACCCCACGCCTCCTCAATCAGATGCGCTTGCATGTCGATGCTGAGGCACGCGCGCTGATCGAGACCTATGACCCAGTCATTCTCGTCCGCGCCGTCAATTATCTCTACACGAAAGAGACGCGATCCTCTTTCGCCATAGAAGGTGAGACCCCGAGCGCAAGCAGGACCGATCGCTTTATCGCCGCTCTCAAGGCCGCGCCAAGCTTCAATCCTGACAAGGCATCGCTGATCCAGCTCCAAGGAGATATTGTCGACCCGCGCTACGCCGCCAGCGACTGGCGGGATTTTCAAAATTTCGTTGGCGAGACAGTTGGTGGATACCGAGAAGAAGTTCATTTCATCTGCCCTCGACCTCAAGACGTCCCTGGTCTGATGGACGCATGGATAACGATGACCAAACGTGTCGTGGATGGCGCGGTAGATCCTGTCGTTGCCGCCGCCATTGCGGCATTCACCTTCGTGTTCATTCATCCCTTCGAAGACGGAAATGGCCGCATACATCGTTTCCTGTTGCATCATGTTTTAGCCAAGCAGGGCTACAGTCCTGATGGCATTATCTTTCCCGTGTCGGCGGCGATATTGAGAGATCGCCGGAGCTATGATGAAATCCTGGAAACCTTCTCCAAGCCCGTGTTGGAGTTTACGCAATGGCGCTGGACGTCAGAGCAGGAAATCGGCGTTACGAATGAAACCGGTGACCTATATCGATATTTCGATGCAACGGTGTTCGCTGAATATCTCTACGACCGGGTTGCCGACACGGTTCGACGAGATTTGAAGGAGGAGCTTGGATTTGTCGCCGTTTTCGACCGTGCCCTCGCTGATGTGCGTGAAATCATAGACATGCCCGATCGACGCGCCTCATTGTTTGTACGGTTGTGCATGCAGAATGGGGGATGCCTGTCCCCTACGAAGCGCCAGCAGTTCGCCGAACTGACGGATGCTGAAATTTCGCGGCTCGAATTCGCGGTGCAGCAGGCGATCACTGCTGAAACGTCCGGACACCCATAAGACCAAGCCGCCAAGAGAAGCCAAGCATTATCGCGCATCTGAAATGCGAGATAATGCTTGGAATAAATCGATGATCAACGGAGAAGGATGCGCCTTGGCTAACCGAGTGCAGGAGAAACCGATCTGCTCACCGAGATCCGCGCTGAGATTCGTAAGATGCTGGCCGAAACCAGCAGGTTGAACGCAGAAACTAAAAAAATCGGCGCAGAAACCAGCCGGATCAACGGGGAGATTAAGGCGCATCCCTGGCATTCCACTCCGTTAGTAATCCTGGTATTAATTTGGGCCAGCTTCGGCTTTTCTGCCACCATCGCCGTCGCAGCGATGATGACGGTGCTCTGCCACTAGAACACATAACAAGCCTGCCATATTTCAATGACTTCCTGCGCATCAGGGAAAATCAGGGGCGATGAAAACTCTCATGGTCAACCACCCGAACCGCTCTAAAAAACGGCGATCATTGAATCCAGGCGTGACGATCTCGACCAGCTACGATCTTGAGGCGGATGCCTCTCTATGTGCGTATTGCGCCGAAGGGAACACCTGTCGCTGAGACACGGGAAATAGAGCCGGGCATCATGCTCGATGTGGACGCCCAGGGCGGCATTATCGGCATCGAGGTCTTGGGCGTGCGCGCCCGATCTACCGTGCCTGTCATCCCGACCGCTTCCGCCTGAGTCCCGCAATGCCCCAAAGGCCCGGAACAATCACAATCTTTTGTTTCAAAGCTTGACAGGTCAGTGGAAGGAACCAAACGCTTGCCACCATCATGAAACTTGCCGAGGCCCTTGGTTTCCGCCTCGTATTCCGCCCCACGACCCAAGTCCAAACGAACGTCCCCGGCCATGCGACAGGCCCTGGCTCAACAAATTGTGAAGGCAAGATCATGAAGTCCATCGCCATCGCCCTTTTCGGCATTTTGTGCATTTTTGACGCCAATGCGGCCCTAGCCGACAATGCCGGACCAGCGGCGGCAGCTTTCTCACGGGCAGCGCCACCCAAGGTCCAAACTTCGTCTCGGGCCATCCGCTTCATGGCGTGGAGCTATCCCATACCCATCTCACCCTACAGGCTGACCAGGACGGACAGTTCTAAGATGTCGCCATCGATAACGTCTTCGCCGCCGGATACGACGCCGCCGGCGAGAACGTTCCGACCCCGTTGTCATCCATTGCCGTGGGCAACCGGCTGGAGCTTTGCGGCGAGCTCTATCCAAATGGCGGGACCGGGATTCACTGGGTCCACACCGATAGCAGCAAGCCACCAACGGCTCAGGAACCGGATGGTTGGGTCAAGATTCTAGCGGCTGACGGCACACCCGGCCCCAACCTCGAAGACTCTCAGGAGTATTGCAGCCTCTGGCCCTGAGAATGTGAACAAGCGACGAAAGTCGACCCCGGTTGGCTCTGAAATATCAACCGGTTATCGCGCCGATCAGCGTTCGGACCCTATGCCATTTTAAAGTCTCACGGATAACGTATTCATGGGGTTGTTTTCCCGATGATGTAGCGCCAGCCCCAACTCCGCGCGCGCGCACGTTGGATGCCAACCACCCACTGGCGGCTGACGCCGATGCGTTGCGCGAATTCAGCCTGGTCGAAGCCAAGCTTTCTGCGGCGCTCACAAATGACCGCACCGAGATCCGCCGACGTGCGAATGAACATGCAGCCTGATTCCCATGCAAACGTTCGCTAAACGTGATAAAAATGTCACCGAACGCTGACAAGCATAAAAGTCTTCGATTGCTGACATTTTTGGTAAGCCTGCGGTGAGCGCCGCGGGTAGCGAACGGTTCAGTTTGCTATCTTGGGTTTGATCTTTGACGGGCCTTTGGGCTTGCGGGACCATTTCCGTGCGAGAGCCTCGACAGCATCTGCGAGGTATTGTGTTCCGGCATCTCGGGGGTCGAAGGTGGCGCCGAGCCATTCGGTCATTTCGGCGTGCCGTTCGTGTTTCGGGTTGACCAATGCGTTGAGCAGTTCCTCATAACCGGGCGGCCCGCCGACATCCTCGGGCGGGCAGCGGCCTATGGCGTCGAGCAAGACGGGATAGGAGAAGCCTGGCAGCGCCTCTGCAATGCGTTCGATCTTCACGGTATGCTCCCAGCCGTCGCCGAAGTCGTAGAGATATTTCAGCGTCTTCACGCCCATATCCTCGAGCACATCGAGCAGCCGGGATTTGGAGGCATCCATCGGGCCGTCGCTCCAATCCGGGTCGACCATGCCCCAACCCACCCCGCCGGCACGGATTTCATACAAATGCGCGTTGGTCCACCCCATTGCCGCCTGGAAGACCAGGTGCAGGCGGTCAAGCCGGATGTTGAGCGGCACCTCGACCCGGCGCTGCACGGTAGGCTCGACATCGTCGAGGGTGATCTTGAGGCGTGCGCTGGTGGTTACGGTCATGCCGCCATTTTGACAGGCTGCGCTTTCCAATTCCAGGGCATCAATTCGTCGAGCCTGTGTGCGGGATGATCAGCGATACTGGCGAGGATGTCGGCGAGCCATGCCTGCGGGTCGATGCCGTTCATTTTTGCTGTCGATGATCAGGCTGTACATCTTCGCGGCGCGCTTGACCGCCGCGGTCGGAGCCGGCGAACAGCCAGTTGCGGCGCCAAGGGCCAGGCTTCGGATGGCCCGTTCCGCCGCGTTGTTTGACAGGCAAATCCGCCCATCGCTCAGGAAGCGGGAAAAGGATGACCAGCGGTTGAGCATGTAGTCCATCGCCTTGGCGACATCGTTATGGCGCGAGAGTTTGGCGCGCTCGGCCGCATCCAGTCGTCTCGAGATCGGCGACAAGCTGGCGCTGAATTGCTGGCGTGCGGCCAGCCGCTCGGCGGCCGGTTTGCCGTTGATCGCGCGCTCGATATCGAAGATCGCGTCAATCCGCTGCACCGCGGCCAGCGCCATCGGCGCGGCGAAGGCCGGGTGTGCGGCCCTGGGCCTTGCGCTTGGCGTTGCGGGCGATATCGGCCAGCTCGAAGAATTTCCGCCTGGCATGCGCCCAGCATGCAGCCTCGACGATGGGGCCCGGTGTTCGGCCGGCTTCGTAGAGTTTATTGTACCCGCCATAGGCATCGGCCTGGAAGATGCCGCTATATCCGGCGAGATGGGTCTGCGGATGAATGCCAGCCCGGTCGCGGGAGTAATAGAACACCGCGCAAGGCGGCCCTGCGCCGCCGAACGGCCGGTCGTCGCGGACATAGACCCAGGCGCGCGCGATATCGGTCTGGCCCCGCGCCATCACCGGCACGGTGGTGTCGTCGCCATGCACGCGCTCGGCCGCGAACACCATGCGCGCTCAGAGATGCATGAACGCCGGCTCCAACGCGACGCAAGCGGCCCCGACCAGATCGGCCAGGGTCGAGACGCTGAGCGGCACACCCTCGCGGGCGAAGCGCTCGGACTGGCGGTTGAGCGGCTGGTGCTGGCCAAATTTCTCATAGGCGATCATCGCCAGCAGGCTGGGACCGGCGAAGGCGCGCGGGATGACGTGGAACGGCGCCGGGTTCTGGCTGATCGTCTCGCAATCGCGGCAGGTGAATTTTTCCCGGACATACTGGAGCACCTTGTGCTGGCGCGGCAGGCTCTCCAGCGTCTCGGTCACCGTCTCGCCAAGTTTGGCCAGGCGCGTCCCGCCGCAGCATGTGCAGGCGCTGGGCCCGGGCAGGACGATCCGCTCGCGCGGCAGATGATCCGGGAAGGGTTGGCGCGACGGGCGCTTGCGGGTGAAGCCGGCGACCATTGGTTTGGCCTTGGCGGCTTCCTGCTCGCCGCGCAGCTCGTCCTCGGTGGCGGTGGCCTCGAGCTCCTCAAGTTCAAACTCCATCTGGTCGAGCAGGCGCGCCGTGCGTTCCGCCCGCGGGCCGTAGATGGTGCGCTTGAGCTTCTCAATCTGCAGCTTCAGATGCGCGATATAGGCCGCGATATCCGATCGCTCGGCCTGAGCAGCGGCAGCATCCGCCGGCGCCGATCGGCTTTGCGCAGGCGGCAAACGGACAATATCCTTCAGCGCATCAATGTCATCCGGCAGGGCGGAAGGATCGATATCCATGCGCCCGATAAAATCACAAACCCATTGTGTTTCGCTACAGAATTCAACACGATGGCGAGAAGATTTCCGGCTATCCGGCGGCTTGCGGACGCCAGGTATTCTGCGGGTTTCGCCAGTCGATTCCTTCGAGGAGATAACCCATCTGCCCGGGCGTGAGTGCCACAACGCCGTCCACGGTTTGCGGCCAAATAAACTTTCCGCGGTCCAGCCGCTTGGCGTAGAGCGACAGGCCAACGCCGTCATGCCAGAGCGCCTTGAGCAGCGAACCGCTACGTCCGCGGAAGAGGTAAACGTCGCCCGCGAACGGATCACGGCCAAGCCCCTCCTGCACCTGCAACGCCAGCCCCCGCATGCCGCGGCGCATATCCGTGTGGCCGGTGGCAATCCAAATTCTAACCCCAGTTGGGACAGGGATCATTGCAACGCTCGAAGCGTCGCTGTGACCAGAGCCGTCGGCGCTGTCGCATCGATGATCACCCGCACCCCAGCTGAAAACTCCACGGTGATCGCCACTGGAGCCGCCGGCGGCTCGGCTTGCTCGACCGGGGCAGGAGATTCGGCTTCAGCCACGACCGCTGGAACAAATGCCAATGCGAGATTGGCAGCCACCGCCTGGCGCCGCCATTTATAAATCATGCTGCTGGCGATATCGAATTGACGAGCGATCTCGGAGATCACGGCGCCCGGTGCGCAAGCCGCCGTCAATATACGACGCCGGTCCTCCAAACTCCAATTGCGACGACGATCCCGGCCGGTCAAAATTGTGACTTGTGTCATGCGACGTAGCTAACTCCACTCGTAAGCTCAGCTTAACTGTGAAGCATCACGGCTAGGCCAAATCCCGCAAGACGGTCGCAACCGGAGGGAAACCATTTTTGTGGCGTCTTCCAGCATCAGCTTAGCCCGATCAGGGCCAATTTCGAAGCCTAAGCAAGAGGTTGGCGGCCTGATACGCTGCCCCCCCGTTTGGGCCAGAAAATGCGCTCGTTTTGCGTCAATAGTCTCACCGACAAGGTGGATGGCCATCAGATTATCGCGCATTTCAAATGCACGATAATTCTTGAAATTGCGGTTCAACATGTCCCCAATGTATTTCACCACTTTAGTTTTGCGCAGAATCTGCCAATCTGATCAAAGCCTTATGAACTTCGACCATGGCGAGCGTATCCCGTTTGCAATACGCCAGGAAGGCGGCGCGCAACCGGGCAATCTCAGCGGAATCTGACACAAAACCGGAGGCAAACTGGACAAATGCCGCTGCCGCCGTAGCGCCATCAGCGATGCCATCAAGATCGTCATAGCCAAAGCCTGGACTGAGCGCGGGACCAACCTTCTTGATGGAATTGCTGAATTGAAATTCCGGATGATAGATCGCCCCGCGTACGATCGGCAGTAAATCGGCCAGTTGGAGGATGATCGCGTAGAGCTGAGGCGCGATGTCCGGGAACTGTCCGGCGAGCGCTCTCAGAGTCGTCTGCTCATACGGTGAATAAACAATGATCGGCAGGTCGGAATGGCTGAGTGCCTCAATAAGCGTTTCGGCGAATTCCCTTCTGGGGTCGGTTGCTCCCGTGGCGAGATATTCATGGTGCTTGAGCGTACCATCTTCGGCCATCTCATGCAGGGACCATTGGAATGGCAAGGCCTGGTATGGGCGGGTGCCTTCATAAAGCGGGATCGCGGGCATCATCGCTTCGAAATCCAGGTATAAAGCCGGCGGCCCAAATCGATGCAGAAGCCGGCCAAGGTCTGGCGCCACGAATGGTTGCCCAGACGCCGTGGCGTCGCGAATGACCCCTTGCTTCGCCGTCAAGCGAAAATCCGCCGGGATTTGGGCGATGGACTCGATGCCAAGCGCCGCCAGTTCATCGGCTTGCCGGACGCTCAGGCGCGGCAACTTCGCTACCCAATCGGCTGGTTTGTCCGCGGTGCAGTCATCCCAGAATTCACAGCCATAAGGGGAGTTGCACTGCTTGCCGGGTTTCGCAAACGGCAAGACAGCCTGACCGAGGCTGTCCCGAATAGCGGTCAGCCTCGCCGGCAGGCCCGCGAGCCGCTCGTGAACATCGCCGGCAATATCCAGGCGCACAAAAAATTGCGACCAGTCGATGCCGTTTGGCCCGCGGATATAGGCCGTATTCACATGCAGCAGCTCGATTGATGAAACTGGAATTTTGCACGCTTGCAGAACGTGAAGCTGCAGCGCGACGTCGTCGAGAAAGTGGCCTTTCAAGCCGGTGCTACTTTTGACCTCAGACAGCCCCCAACTTCCATCGCCATGGCGTTGCAGCACATCACAGCGGATGCGAATATCATCATATTCAAACGCGCTCTCAAAAATCGCCGGGACCTGCGGGTCGCCTATCAGGGCAGCCGTCTTGGCCATAGCCTCGGCGTGCTGCCAAGGTTCGGCTGAAACGACCACCCCGCCAGGAAACAAGAGCTGCGCCTTCAGCCCGATTTCCATACCGACATCGAAAGTCGAGCCGGGCGCCGGTTCTTCGTATGGGGCAGGCTCGTGCACAAGGCGCCATAAACGCCGGCCGCATTGCAAGCCGGCGAGGTAGCGGGATTTCGTGAGATAAGGGACGGTCATGACCAGCTTGGGAACTCGGAGCAGATATTTCAGCCATGCTCATCCATCCACACAGCCTCTGCAATAGCAAAATAATGCCTCAGTGCCCGGTCAACGTCCAGATTTGTCGTCGTGATGGGGGATTGTGGAGAAACACGGCGCAACAAACTCCACCCCAATCCGATAACAGAAGCCCCTCGGCGCTGATCGGAGGGGCCGGGGCGGCAACATCGTTCCGGCCTGATCGCCAAGCACTTCTTTAACAAAACCAGTTGACGCTTATCATGTGTTCGCTGTATCCGGCGGGCTCAACAATTATCTGGCTGCCCATTCTCATCATCAAGCCTTTATTCTCGCCGACCGACTGTCGCGCGGGCCCTTTTGGCTGCTTGGCCACCTGTATCAAACTCACATCCCCAATAACGAGGCTACGTCCAGTTCTGACGTAGCCCCATGCTATCCTTGCCAGCATGAGCGAATAGAATTTCATCCCCTTTGCATCCTGTGGGCGGGCAACGCCTGGACGGGCCCAGCACACACCAAACCCTCTACTATCACGACGTCACAGCGGCCGTGCGCGCCATTGTACCCGCCGGCTTGGCTCTCCCCATTCAACGCATTGCCCCTGGAGTAATAACCGATGCCCGACAATAGGCTCCACTATTTTCCTTTGACGATCCGCGAGGTAGAAGATAGTCGAAATATTCAGGTCCAACTGCGGGATATTTGTGTGTTGCTGAGCTACGCGCTCAACGTGATGCACAGCGTGGAAGCCGCGTCTTTGGAGGCGGATGCGTTAATTACCTGGCTCGCCCGTAACCAGCAGAGGTTCGACTTTTCCAATGGGCTTTTTACAGATGTCGATTTAAATCGGTGTGACCGCGGAGGTTATGGCGCAAGAAGCGATACCGTTGACAAAAAACGTTGGCATGCTCTTGAGCAAACGATTACTGAAAAGCATACGGCGGCAAAAACCAAATATGCAAGCATGGTCAACGACTCCGAGGTCCGGCTGGGGTCAATCGAAGCCGGGATCTCTGCCGTAGCCGCAGCGCTTGGCTTTGACGAGTTGGATACGACGCTGTTCGACTTATTTTACCGGTACAAGAGCGGCACCATTTTTGAACGACTGTTTGACGATTTGGCTCAGGCCCGCGGTCGTTTGCGCACTCTTCGCCGCTATCCGGACTTGTTCAGTCTGTTGCTTGACACCCCGGCGGCCATCGTGAACGCGCGGCTAAGGGCCGATGCGATTTTGATTGCGTCAGGCGCCATCATAATCGACGAGGATGGTGATATCCATGTCTCGAGCCCCTTGCGCTGCCTCATCGACGCCTACGCGGAGGGCACCTGCGACGTGCGAACGGAATTGCTCGGCAACCCCCTTGAAGCCAAGCTGCCGTTTTCGGCCTTCCGCCACCTTGGGCGCGAGATTGAGATTGCCTTCCACATACTCCATCGTGCCGTTCAAGCGGCAACCACCAATACGCCAGAGCTTGGCGTGCATATTCTCCTGTATGGTCCGCCTGGTACCGGCAAGACCGAGTGTGCCCAGAGCCTGGCCGAAGAACTGGGTGTCGCGCTCCACGTCGTCGGTGAGCAGGGCGAACATGGCAAGGAGCCCAGCCGCGCCGAGCGGCTGAGCAGTCTCTTGCTCGCCCAGCGCATCGGCGCATCTACGCCGGCCATCTATCTCTTCGACGAGGCAGAGGATCTGTTCAGACCTCGAAGCAATGACCGTGAGCCCGATCCGAAGATCTTTGTGCATCGGCTGCTGGAAACCGCCCGCGTGCCGATGATTTGGGCCGCCAACGACCTCGACGCCTTTTCTCCGGCCGTCCTGCGGCGAATGAGCATGTGCATCGAGGTGCGGCTGCCCAACCAATCCCGCCGGGCCGAGTTGTGGCAGGAACTGGCGAAGGATGAGGGGGTAGCGCTCGATGCGCAAACGGCCGGCCGTCTGGCGCGGCTGATTCCGTCCGCCCCTTCGGTGGCGCGCACCGCATTGCGCGCCACCAGGCTGGGAGACGGTTCGGCCGAAACTGCCGCCCTGGTGGCCAGCGGCATGGCCCGCGCCATCGGCCATGGACGCGCCGCTGCACCTGAACCGGAGTTCGAGGCCATCTACGATCCGGCGCTCAGCAATACCGACCGAGATCTGTCCGAGCTTACCGCGCGGCTGACCCGGCCCTCTGCACCGCAGGCCATCTCCCTGTTGCTCTCCGGGCCGCCCGGCACCGGCAAAACCGCGTTTGCGCGGCATCTCGCCGGGCAGTTGGGGCGGGAAATTCTGCAAAAGCGCGGCTCCGACTTGTTCGGCCCCTTCGTCGGTGCGACGGAGGCAAATATCGCCAAAGCCTTTGCGGAAGCGCGGGCGACCGGTGCCTTCCTCCTCTTCGACGAGGCTGACAGCCTATTATTCGATCGTTCCAATGCCACGCGCGGCTGGGAACTCTCCCAGGTCAACGAAATGCTGACCTGGATGGAGCAGCACCCCCTGCCCTTCGCCTGCACCACCAACCTTGCTGAACGGCTGGACAAGGCCAGCCTGCGGCGTTTCCTGGTGCGGCTGAATTTCGACTTTTTGCGCCCGGATCAGGCGGCACTTCTGTTCCGCCGGACGTTTGAGCTCACCCCACCGCCGGCATTGGCGCGGCTGGACCGCCTGACCCCCGCGGATTTCAGCCGAATTGCCCGACGCTGCTTGGCCCTTGATCTGCCCATGGAGGCCCCGGCATTGCTCGACATGCTCGCCGCCGAGATCGAGGGCCGGGACGGCGCGGCACGGCCCATCGGCTTTACCCGGCAGGGGAATGGGCAGTTGCTGTGATCAAAATAGTTGGGCAATCTCGACGCATGCGTCATGAGCCCGCCCTGAGATTGCTGCGCCTTGCCCTTCAGCTTGCCGGAACCAGAACGGGCCTCACCCTCGATGAAATGGCCACGCAGTTGGAGGTCAGCCGCAGGACGGCGGAGCGCCTGCGCGATTCCCTGGTGGAACTGTTCCCGACCCTTGAGCCTTGGGATGATGATGAGCGCGTGCGCCGCTGGCGCCTGCCCGGGGGTGCCCTGGCGGGTATCGCCGAGCCTAGGCCGGAGGCGGTGGCGGCGGTGGAGGTTTCAGCCCGCGAATGTGCCGCGCTCGGCGAGACGGACCGTGCCACCCACCTCCGTGAGGCCGCCGCCACATTGCGCGCCTTGATGCGGCCCGGTTCGCTGGCAAGGGCCGAGCCGGACATTGAGGCGCTGATGCAGGCCGAAGGCATTGCCATGCGCCCCGGCCCCCGCCCGGTCATAGCGTCCGGCGTGCTGGCCAATATCCGCCGGGCCATTCTCGGGATGCAGTTGATTGTGGTGCGTTATACCGCCGGTGGGGCGGAGGACGCCGCGACGCGCATCCTCTGCCCTTATGGCATATTGTATGGCGGCCGTGGCTGGCTGGTCGCGCATGTCGAGAACCTGCCGGAGATGCGACTCTGGCGCCTGGACCGTATTGCCTCGGTCGATCTGCTCGACAGAAATTTTGATCGCCGTGAGGATTTTTCGCTGGCTGAATACGCTGCACAATCGTTCGGCGTGTTTCAGGAAGAGCCGCAGGATGTGGTTCTGCGGTTTTCGCCGGAGGCTGCGGATGATGCAGGGGGTTGGGTGTTTCATCCATCGCAAACCATGGAACACGAAGCCGATGGATCTTTGATTCTGCGCTTTAGAGCGGGCGGGATGCAAGAAATCTGCTGGCATCTTTTTACATGGGGAACGGCGGTACAAATCATGGCGCCGCAATCCCTGAAACACACTCTACTCGATCTCCTTTCAGAAGCAGCTTCACAACATCACTAAGGCACCTCGCCCTTGCATAAATGGAATTCTTAACGAAACGACTTGTTCTGTAGCGCCGCGCCGAAGGTGATTAGAGAGAGCTTCTGCTTACAACTATGAAACTTAGGAATTTATCACTATGAATCAAGAAATCATTGAGTTTATTAAAAGAGACCGGGGGCAGTTCAAAAAGCCGTCAGAAAGAACAATTTTCGATATTGGCCTAAAAGGGCATTACGAAAATCCTATGTCAGACATATTGAGTTTTTATTTAAATCCAAGAGAAGCTCATTCTCTTGGTGACCTGACACTTCAATCGCTATTAAAAACATCCGTGAACGCCGCAGCTCGCGACGTCCGCTGGCAGACCCCGCATGATACTCTATGTGACATTCTGAATGGTCAGCTAGACCTATCAGCGCCCCCCACGAGGGAAACCATAAATCGAATTGACCTTGTCCTTGAAGGCCAGGACTGGATTATCGCTATAGAAAACAAAGTCTATCATTCGCCGAACAATGATTTTGAATCCTATGTCCAGGCAATTCATGATTACGATAGACGAGCCAAAAGAAAAAAAGTCTTCTTAATTCTTTCGCCTTATGAAGTCAAAAAGCCCGATTGGATTTGGGTAAATACCGCTGATTTTATAAGGGAAATCGAGCGCAATATAGCCCAGAATACGGCAATCAATACACCAGATAAATGGGTATATTTTTTGCAAGACTTTTGTACAAACCTCAAGAATGTAATAGGCGGAGAGACTGCAGTGAATGAGAACGAGATAAAAAAACTCACCGAGGAATGGGGTTCAGTTAAAAAGATACATGATTTGTACAATGCTGTTTACGAATTCAGAAAAATTCCGTTTAGAGGATCTTCTGGCCAAGGAATTCGGATCAGAAAAGGGTTATTTTTTGAAAACCCCCAGTTGGGGTGAGTATGGCAAGGCTTTACAGCTGTACCCATTTGGGGCCAATAAAAATAATGCCACTTTTCTCATTTTTCCAGATCCGGGAGAAGGCACCAAAAGATTCCGAGTTCAGTACCAGGTCAAAGGCCAAACAGCAGGACTTTCGGACGAGCTTTTGGCGGGTTTAACAGCTGAGAAATTCTCATACTTGAATCCTCAAGGTGGAGGAACGGTTTATAATTTCAACGCGGACTCAAACGATCTTAACGAGGCCGAACAGTCCTTTCTTACGGCTGTAAAAATGCTACTAAAACTAGATAGTGAGCAACAAACGACCTTATGAAGTGATAAGATGATGGTCGGCATATTCTGGCTAGTCGAAACAGCAGAGGGCGTGTCACTGATCACGCACAAGGTGATGCTCAGAGGTGGCCGGGTTCGTCTGAACACCGTTTCGCTATCTATAAGTGGAAGCTCTGCCGGGTTGGTTTGTATTATGCCGGTGTCTGGGCGTCGCGCAAGGAGGGCGTAGCCCGACTGGAGCGAGGCCCAGACACCGGTGGCGAAGTTTTCAGGCCGCTGCAAGCAGCGGGGCCTGGGTGAAGTAGGCTTGGTCCGGCGTGCGCGCACTCGAGGCTCGAATGTGGGCGCCGGCCATTGTAGAAATTCAGATATCGGCCGAGTCCGGCGCGTGCCTCGGCGACGCTGTCATAGGCGTGCAGATAGGTGAGTGGCGCGGGGCATCGCAGCCCCGCGCTCTCTCAGAACCGGACGTGAACCTCTCGATTCATCCGGCTCCCATCATCCAGCCGCTGGTCCCAAGGGTCCAGTGGGCGAACAGGGTCGGGTTGCGCCGCTTGAAGCGAACGCAACCAGTCCCATGCCGCCAGCGTGTGCCCTCGGAACCGTTTGTATTTGCGAGACACCCATCGCACGATGAAGGCATCGATCGTGCGGAGTTCCTCGCGAAGCTTCGAGGGGTAAAACCGCCCATAGTAGCGCACCCATCCGGCGAGGATGGGGCGGACCCATCTGGCGATTTCTTCCAGCTCAAGATCGCTGCGCAGATGCAGTCGCCACCGCCGCACCTCCAGCCGCATCCTCTTGGCAGCCTTATCGCTGACCGCGGGGATGAAGCTGACAAAGCGCTTCCGGTTGCGGCCAACCGCCACTCTCGGCCGGAACGTATAGCCGAGAAAGTCGAACGACCGCTCCGGGTATTCCCCGGGACGATTTGCATCTTTGCAGTAGACGATCTTGGTCTTTTCCGGGTGCAGCCGTAGCCGGCATTCCGCAAACCTCTGTTCCAGCGCCTGACGTAACTCAAGCGCCTGTGCTTCGCTCGCGCAATGGCAGATCGCGTCGTCAGCGTATCGTTCGAACGGGATGTTCGGATATTCCCTTTGCATCCAGCGATCGAACGCATAGTGAAGAAAGAGATTCGCCAGCACGGGACTGACGACAGCCCCCTGCGGGGTTCCTCTCTCCCGGTCAACCAAGGTCCCATCCGGCATGCTCACAGGCGCCCGCAGCCACCGTTCAAGGTAGAGCAGAACCCATGGGCAGTCCGTGTGCCGCCGCACCGCTCGCATCAAAAGGTCCCAATCGATCTCATCGAAGAAACTCTTGATGTCGAGGTCGAGCACCCAGTCATGAGCCCAGCAACGTTGCCGGGCTTTGACCAGGGCGTCGTGCGCGGACTTCCCAGGCCGATATCCATAGGAATCCCGGTGAAACACCGGTTCCAGGATCGGTTCCAGGTGCCGCTTGACCACCATCTGGGCGATCCTGTCGGAGACCGTCGGAATCCCGAGCGGCCGGGTTCCTCCAGTATCGCCTTTCGGTATGTCAACGCGGCGCACGGGTGGCGGAAAGTAGCTTCCGGACGACATTCTATTCCAGATCCGATAGAGGTTCTTACTCAGATCCCTATCGAAATCCTCGATGGACTGTCCGTCCACACCAGCCGCCCCTCGGTTGGCCTTCACTTGCTTGTACGCTTCCCACACATCGCGTTTGGCAATACAAAACGGCTTTGCTCTATCCATGGCGGTCATCCCCTTTCGGGTTGCCGCCGGGATAAAGCTGAATGACGACGCCCCTTCGGTCCGATCCCATTACAGAACCATCGACCCTACTACGGGCGTCTCCGCCCCTGTGCCCCGCATCGGTACTCGGACCCTCGCGGCGACTGACCGCTTGGGTTTCTCCCTTCGCATCGGGACGACAGGTTCCTGTGTTCCTTACCGAAGCCTGTCTCGAGGTCACGCCGCCTTCATGCCGGACGCCGGTTGGGCCGTCAGCAGGCATCGCCCAACCCTTGCTCGCGGGACAGAAGTCCAGATCCCGGTTTCGACGTCGGTTGAATACGTTACGACACGTCATCAGCGGTTCACTCGCGTTCGTCTCCTCAAGACCCACCTGACGGAATAGCTTCCGCCTTTTCCAGCAACGCTCACCACGAAGGCTCTTTACCCTCGCAGCTTGTGGCGGTTTGAAGCCTGCCCCTGCAGGCCGACTTCGGGGGGCCGTCCCCCATCTCCGGTAAAGCTCCGCGTCGTCTCAAGCCGAGACGACGCGTTCACAGCACACCACCTCCTCGTATTTCACCGAGCGCCAGAGCCGCTCGACGAACACGTTGTCGCGCCACGCGCCCTTGCCGTCCATGCTGATCGCGATCTCGTTCTCCAGCAGCAGCCCGGTGAACGCCGCGCTGGTGAACTGGCTGCCCTGATCGGTGTTGAAGATCTCCGGCCGGCCGTGCCGGGCCAGCGCTTCCTCAACCGCCTCGACGCAGAAATCGACCTCCATGGTGATCGACACCCGCCACGCCAGCACCCGCCGGCTGAACCAGTCCATCACCGCCGCGAGATAGACAAAGCCCTGCGCCATCGGGATATAGGTGATGTCCATCGCCCAGACCTGGTTCGGCCGCTCGATCGCCAGGCCGCGCAGCAGATACGGGTAAACCTTGTGCCCCGGTGCCGGCTTTGAGGTGTTCGGCCGGCGATACATCGCCTCGATCCCCATCCGCCGCATCATCGTCGCGACCTGCTCGCGGCCGATGACGATGCCCTCGCCGCGCAGCAGATCGCGCAGCATCCGGCTGCCCGCGAACGGGTAGTCCAGGTGCAGCTCGTCGATCCGCCGCATGACCGCAAGATCCGCCGCCGGCACCGGCCGGGGCGCGTAATACAGGCTGCCCCGGCTAAGCCGCAGCAGAGCCGCCTGGCGGGACAGCGGCAGTTTGTGCTCGCGGTCGATCATCGCTTTGCGCTCAGCAAGCCCGGCTTTGCTGAGCGCACCGGACAAAAAATCGTTCTCCAGCGTCAGCTCGCCGATCTTCGCGTGCAGCGACTTCAGATCCACCACCGGCGCCGCTTCGGCCGCCGCCGCCCGCACCGAAAAGCCCGGCGGCACCTTCCGCCAGTTGCGCCTTCCAGGCGGTGATCTGGTTCGGGTGAACGTCATAAAACTGCGCCAATTCGGCCAGCGTCTTCTCGCCTTTGATAGCGGCCAAGGCCACTTTGGCCTTGAAGGCCGGGGCGTGGTTACGGCGGGTACGCTTCGTCATCGTGTCTCCTGATCTGCGGCATAATCGCCGCTGTCAGGCAGAAATTCCACTTAAGCCGGTGTTCGAATTAGGCCAGCCACCTCTCTCGATCTCGCTGAAGAATATGGCGACTGTCTGACATCTCCAGTGAACCATTATAACGCGTGGGAGGCGGCCAAAGCTGGCCGGCCGCCTCTTGCCCCGCTTGATCCAGTGCTTCGCAGGGTGATCGCGGCCACCGAATATGAGGCGTGGCCACGTGGCCGGGTCGTATTCGACAGAACACGACCCGGTTTCATCGTATATGCTGACAGACAAGCATTTTCTTACGCCAGCCTGATTTGCAAAAGATTTCAGCCTACCCGAGAACACAAAATTTCAGACCGATCTGCACTACCGAAATGCCCGCCGCATACCACCATATCATTCTGGGGAGGCCCCCTATGGCTAAAAAAATTTCTCTCAACATCCCGCTTCACGTTGAAAATGCCCCGCAAGCAAAATGGCCACGACGTATAAAAGCACGGCCTCGGATACAACGAGCTTTTGATTCTTGGTATCGGGCAAACAAAGAGAAATTTCTAATTCAACTTAATTTTATCCGGCGTTGCGACCATTCGATTAGGTTCGGTTTTTCGGGAATCAATCCGATAATAGACGCCTCTATCACGCTTAACGATTTAAGCGTGTACGTCACTTGGCAGGGTGAGTGCTGGGACATGCTGACCTCGCTCGATACGTCGCCCGCGCGGGTCCCTGGAGGCTACGTGTGCACAATGTGCGACCCAGAGACGCGGCCAACACTCCCGCGTCGTGCAGCGGTCTGGGAAACAGATCTATTCGAACCCTTGCTGCAATGGGTGAACGAGTGCCTGGCGCCGGCTAATGCGCTTCATATTTCAGGTGATGACGGATTTACCGATGCAAGACTTGCCGTCAAAGACGGCGATCCAAACATTGAGCAAGAATACGACCGAATTTGACGTCGTCATTCTTTAATCAGATCTCATCATTCATTAGCAGGAGGCTTTGATGGCAATTGGAAGCGCAACTCAAAAGGGAACAATGGTTCATGTGTTTGATGAGGCAGGCCGAACCTTATATACCAAATTCGTGACGACGTCGCGACCAGGTGACGGATTAAAAGGCTACACCGGCTCCACAGTTACCATACAATCCGGCGGAATTCTCACGACGTACGATGAAAAGGGCCGGACTAAATTTACAAAAACGGCTTGAGCGCAGAGTTTCAAACCCGTCGAATATTGGAGCCCGAGTGTTCGCGGACTTCGATGCAGCCCAGCTCCATTCTGAGGAAATTACGGGGGGCTGCGGTAGATGGCACGGGCGATACCCCTGAGAGTTAGAGGGCGGAAGGAGGTTCCATGACGGTTCATGATCGCGAGAGAGGCTTGCGGTACCCGTCGTGGAGATTTCTCAATGAACACAGTTACTTCCCGTATCCCGGTCAGTGTCGGTTTCGCGCCGCGTCCGGCAAGCTTCAAGATCGACTTATCCCGCGGCGAACGTATCGGCCGGGTCTCTTCCGAGTGGTTCTCGCGCCCGGATGACGAGCGGTATTTGTCCCTGTCGGACCTATACGCTTCCGTATGCGCCCGGACGGAGCGGGCGACGGCACGGACCGTGGAGAGCCGGGCCGTCCGCGTTGAGGCAAGGCGGGATGATGCCGAGCAACTGGCGTTGATTGTGCCCGGGCGGGATCGCCCGGTTGCGCCGACCCATTGGAGTTTTGGTCAATTGTGCAGCCTAGTTGGCGCGCCGGCGGGCTATTTGCGTGACTTGCCAGCGCCGTTGGCGGGGATCAACCTGCAGCAGGGTCTGCTGTCGCACCGCGGCGAGTTGGTGAAGACGCTTGAGGCAGATGACGGCCGGGTTGAGCTACGCGCCGTCACCGGCCCGGACTATGGCCGCATCTGGGACCACGAGTTGGTCGGGGCGGTGATGAAAATCGCCGGTGATGGCACAGGTGATACGCGTTGGAAGGTGCCCGGCGTGCTCGATTGGGCGACCATGACGCATAACCCGTTCGTGGACGTGAGCAAGGACACGACCACGCTCTACGCCAGCGACCGCGACGTGTTCTTGTTCCTGGTCGACGACACCCATCCGATCGAAGCGGGCCGTTTGCCGAATGGTGATCCCGATCTCTATTTCCGGGGTTTTTACGCCTGGAACAGCGAGGTCGGCTCGAAGACCCTGGGTATCGCGTCGTTCTATCTGCGGGCGGTTTGCATGAATCGCAACCTCTGGGGCGTGGAGGATTTTCAGGAGATCAGCATCCGGCATAGCAAGTTTGCCGCGCAGCGTTTTGCCCATGAGGCCGCACCGGCGCTCACAAGTTTCGCCAATTCTTCTCCCGCGCCGTTCATTGCCGGCGTGAGGGCGGCGCGCGAACAGATTGTCGCCCGCAAGGATGAGGATCGTGAGTCCTTTCTGCGCCAGCGTGGGTTTAGCAAATCGGAGACCGCGAAAGTCATCAATGCGGTTTTGAGCGAAGAAGGCCACCCGCCTGAGAGCGTGTTTGACTTCGTGCAGGGCATCACCGCCCTGGCGCGCAGCCGGCCGCACCAGGACGCCAGGCTGGAACTGGAGGGCAAGGCGAAGCTGCTGTTGGAACGCGTGGCCTGATCAATTCTCTGGAAATGTTCAAAGCCGTGGAGCCGCTTTTGCGGTTTCACGGCTTTCCGCTTGAGGGGGCACCAAGAGTCAGAGGGCCGATCGAAAATTCGTGACGGGATGGAGGTCGAGAGAGTGTCTCCGGCCGCCCGTCACGGAGTTTTTCCCATGGCCAAAACTGTTCAGAAAATTAGCCTCAGCGCCTCGCGCGATATTCCGTTTGACCGGCTGGTGCTGTCACAAGCGAATGTCCGGCGGGTGAAGGCCGGCGTCTCGATCGAGGAGCTGGCGGCGGATATTGCCCGGCGAACGCTGCTGCAGAGCATCACCGTGCGGCCGGTGCTTGATGATAAGGGCGCCGAGACCGGCATGTTCGAGATCCCCGCCGGGGGGCGTCGCTACCGGGCGCTGGAATTGCTGGTGCGGCAAAAGCGCCTCGCCAAGACCGCGCCCATCCCGTGCATCATCCGTACTGAGGGCATCGCCGAGGAAGACAGCTTGGCGGAGAACGTGCAGCGCGCGCCGCTGCATCCGCTGGATCAGTTCCGGGCGTTTCAGGCGCTGCGCGAGAAGGGGCAGAGCGAGGAAGAAATCGCGGCGGTGTTCTTTGTCGCGGTCTCGGTGGTGAAGCAGCGGCTGCGGCTGGCCGCCGTCTCGCCCCGGCTGCTGGAGGTTTATGCCGAGGACGAGGTGACGCTGGAGCAACTGATGGCGTTTTCGGTCAGCCCAGACCATGAGCGCCAGGAGCAGGTGTGGGAGGCCGTGCAGCGCTCTTACAACAAGGAGCCTTATCAGATCCGCCGGTTGCTCACCGAAGGCGCGGTGCGTGCGTCGGACAAGCGGGCGCAATATGCCGGTGAAGACTATGTGGCGGCGGGTGGGGCGATCATGCGTGATCTGTTCCAGCAAGATGATGGCGGCTGGCTGCAGGATGCCGGGCTGCTGACGCGTGTGGTGACGGAGAAATTGGAGCGCGATGCCGAAGCCCTTCGTTCCGAGGGCTGGAAATGGGTCGAGGTGGCGACCGAGTTCCCGTATGGCCATAATTATGGTCTGCGCCGCATCCCCGGCGCGCGTCGGCCGTTAACCGAGGAGGAGATCGCCCAGGTCGAGGCGTTGCGAGCCGAAGCCGAGCGCCTCGAGGAGGAAGCGGCGCAGGCGGACGAGGTGCCGGACGATGTCGATCAACGGCTCACCGAGATCGAGACGGAGATCAACGCTTTGACCCAACGCCCACCGGTTTACGATCCGGCGGAAATCGCCCTGGCAGGGGTGTTCGTCAGCATTGATGGCAGCGGAAAGCTGCGCGTTGAGCGCGGTTACGTCCGGCCCGAGGATGAGCCGCCGGTGGTTGAGGAAGCCGATGAGGCCGCCATGGCCGGTGTAGATGACGCCCGGGCGCAAGGTGGCGACCCTTCCGAGGGCGATGACGCAGAAACCGAAACCAGCTGACAGCCGCATCATCGTCGCTCATGTTGGTGATGCAGCCGAACCCGAGGAAGAGGACGGCATCAAGCCCTTGTCCGATCGGCTGATGACCGAGCTGACCGCTTATCGGACCCTGGCCTTGCGCGAGGCGTTGGGTAATGATCCGGGCATCGCCTATTTGGCGTTGCTGCACGCGCTGTGCGCTGCGACTGTTCTATCGCTATGGCGCCGAGTCCTGCCTGGAAGTTGAGGCGAAGAGCGTGATGTTTGGCGCTCAGGCGCCGGGCTTGGCCGATACACCCTTGGCGGAGCGTGTCGATGCGCGCCATCAGACCTGGGTCGCGCAATTACCCGAAGACGCCGGGGAGTTGTGGGACGCTTTGGCGGGTTCGATACCGATAGCCGGGAGACTTTGTTTGCCCATTGCGTGGCGCTGACGATCAACGCCACCTATGACCCGTATAACCGGCGCCCCCGCACGCTGGCGCATGCGGGGCGGTTGGCCAGACCTTGTCGCTCGATCGGACTGCTTCTGGCTGGGCGCCGAGTGTCGAGAACTATCTCGGCCGGGTGACGAAGGCGCGCATTCTGGAAGCGGTGCGCGAGGGAAAGGGCGAACAGGCGGCGCAGCGGCTGGAGGGGCTCAAGAAGGGCGACATGGCCGAAGCGGCAGCGCTGCTGGCGGGCACGGGCTGGTTGCCGGAGCCGCTGCGGACGGTGGGCGTGCAAACGGTGGCCGCAGCGGATGAAACGGCTATCGGCGATCTTTCGGTTGAGTCCGATAATGATCATCCGGCCGGCGAGGCCGAGGCGGTCGCCGCCGAATAATTTCTCTCCGACGGCGGCATGGAGGGGCTCGCGGGCGATCGCGGGCCCCTCTTGCTGTGAAAGGCTGACCATGGGCAACAACGCGCATGATCTGACGCGGCGACTGGCGCGCAATGCCGAGGCAGTGTGCCGGCATTACCTGTCCAACGGCCGCCGGTACGGCCAATACTGGGTGGTTGGCGACATCATGAATACACCAGGCCGCTCGATGTATGTCCGTTTGGCTGGCCCGGAATTTGGCAAGGGTGCCGCCGGCAAATGGACGGACGCTTCGACCGGCGAGCATGGCGATTTGCTCGACATCATCGGCAGGCATCACGGTCTCATCCATTTTCCCGATATCGCCGCCGAAGCATGGCGTTTTCTCGGAACGCCACGAGATGGCTCGCACACGGCGCCGCGTGCCCATTTCGCTTTGGCTCAGCCCCCGGCAGGATCGCCAGAGTCGGCACGCCGCTTGTTCGCGATATCGCAGCCGATTGCGGGCACAATCGTAGAGACGTATCTGCACGGACGCGGCATTACGGCTTTGCACGAAGCCGCCAGCCTCCGTTTCCATCCAAGCTGCTACTATCGCCCGCACCCGGATGCATCCGCCGAAACCTGGCCGGCAATGATCGCTGCCGTCACCGATCTCGGCGGCACGATCACCGGGGTTCATCGCACCTGGCTCGACCCGTCTGGGCACGACAAAGCGCCCGTCGACACGCCACGCTGCTGATTCCGAGGGAAGCCGCCCATCCATTCCGAGATGATGTCGCCCCCCTATTCCGAAATATAGTCGCCCACTGATTCCGAGAAATCCTCGCCCATCAATTCCGGGATATTGTCGCCCGGCATTGAGGGCGGGTGACGGGCTCTCCGCTGGCTGTGTTTAGGATCGTCTCTTTGGCCGTAGCCGAGGAGGGGATTGATGCCAGCGGGGAGAGTTTGCATGCGCCATGTGCGCGAGATTGTTCGTTTGGGATGCGCCGGGGTGTCCAAACACCAGATTGCCCGGCGGACCGGGGTGGTGCCGTCGACGGTACGCGAGACGCTGAAGCGGTTTGCGGCCTCTGGCCTGACCTGGCCGCTGGGCGATGAGGTCACGGATACGGTTCTGGAGGCCCGGATGTACCGCAATGCCGGGAAGAAGCAGGGGCATCGGCAATATGCTGAGCCGGACTGGGCCTGGGTCCATCGCGAGCTCAAGCGCAAACACGTCACGCTCTCGATCCTGTGGGATGAATATATCGCCCAGCATCCGGACGGGTACCGATACAGCCGATTCTGTGACCTTTACCGCGCCTGGGAGGGCAAGCTTTCGGTCACGATGCGCCAGGCCCATGCCGGTGGCGAGAAGCTGTTCGTCGATTACGCGGGCGACCGGGTGGAGGTGTTTGACCGCCTGACCGGCGAGGCCAGGGCCGCCTGGATCTTCGTCGCGGTGATGGGGGCGTCGAGCTTTACCTATGCCGAGGCGACCTGGAGTCAAGGGTTGGCGGACTGGATCGGCGCCCATACCAGGGCGTTCGAGGCCATTGGCGGCGTGGCGCATCTGATCGTGCCGGACAACACCAAGACGGCGGTGATCAAAGCCTGCCTGTACGAGCCCGCGGTGAACCGGACCTACACCGAGATGGCGGCGCATTATGACACCGCGATCCTGCCGGCACGGCCGCGCAAGCCGCGCGACAAAGCGAAGGTGGAAGCCGCCGTGCTGATCATGGAGCGCTGGATTCTCGGCCGTTTGCGCCACCAGCGTTTCTACAGCCTGGAGGAGCTGAACATTGCGATCCGCGCCTTGCTGGTCCGGGTGAACGATGAGCTGCCGATCCGCCGGCTGGGCGTGACCCGGCGCCATCTGCTCGAAGAGCTGGACCGGCCGGCATTAAAACCGTTGCCGGTGGAACCTTATGTGTTTGCCGAATGGCGCATCCGCCGGGTCGGCATCGATTATCACGTCGATGTCGAGCGGCATTATTACAGCGTGCCACACCGGTTCGCGAAGGAGCAGGTCGAGGCACGGCTGACCGCCCGGACCGTCGAGATTTTTGTGAAGGGCGAGCGGGTGGCGGCCCATATGCGCGGCAGCGGCAATGGCAAGCACACCACGGTGCCCGAGCACATGCCCGCCAGCCACCGCCGCTATGCCGGGTGGACCATCGAGCGCATCCGGCGGGACGCGGCGGCCATCGGCACATCGGCCGCCGCCTTGTGTGAGCTGATCCTGACAGAACGCTCGCACCCGGAGCAAGGGTTCAGGGCCTGCCTTGGCATCGTCCGGCTGGTCAAAGCCTTTGGCCCGGAACGGGTCGAGGCCGCCGCCGCAAGGGCGCTGGAGATCGGTGCGCGCACCTTCGGCTCGGTCAAATCCATCCTGGACAATAACCTCGATCGCCAGACCGCACCCAAGCGGGCCGAGGACGGCCTGGCAATCCAACATCGCAACATCCGCGGCTCACGCTATTACCATTGAAAGGATCATCATCGTGCTCACCCATCCCAGTTACGACCAGCTCAACCAGCTGGGGCTGTTCGGCATGGCCAAGGCGTTCATCGAGACGGAGGACTCAGCCCAGGCCGGTGCGCTCACCCATCCGGAATGGCTGGCCCTGCTGCTCGGCCGGGAGTTGGCCTATCGCAGCGACAAAAAACTCGCCGCCAGGCTGCGCCATGCCAAGCTGCGCCAGCAGGCCCTGGTCGAGGATGTCGATTATCGCGCCGCGCGCGGTCTCGACCGTCCGCTCTTCCAGAAACTCGTCGCCGGCGACTGGATCGACGCACACGAGAACCTGGTAATCAACGGCCCCACCGGTGTCGGCAAGAGTTGGTTGGCCTGCGCGCTCGGCCATAAATCCTGCCGCGACAACCGCTCCGTGCTCTACCAGCGCGTACCGAAACTGTTCGGCGAGCTGGCGCTGGCCCGCGGCGATGGACGTTATAATCGCATCAGCCGCACGCTCGGCAATGTCCAACTCCTGATCCTGGACGATTGGGGGCTGGAGCCGCTGGACGCCCAGGCCCGCCACGATCTCCTGGAAATCCTCGAAGAACGCTACGGCCGGCGCTCCACCATCATCACCAGCCAGCTGCCCGTGGAGGATTGGCACGCCGTCATCGGCGACCCCACCTATGCCGACGCCATACTGGACCGCCTCGTCCACAACGCCCACCGCCTCAATCTCTCAGGCGAGAGCCTGCGCAAAACACGGACCAAAGCGGCAGAGAAAGGTTGACGTCGAACGACCGTCAATGCCACAAAATTTTCAGCCAGCGAGGCTCCGAACCCTGGGCGACATCATGTCGGAATCAATGGGCGACAATATTTCGGAATCCCTGGGCGGCTTCGTCGGAATCGGCACGCCACGCCGGGCGATGGGCCATCTCCTCGGCAAGGGCGTCCGCTTCGGCACTGCCACCGATGTCATGGCGGCAGGCGAAGGGATCGAAACCATGCTGTCACTGCGCTGCGCTCTGCCGAGCCTGCCCATGGTCGCCGCGCTCTCCGCCAATCACCTTGCCGCCATCCTGTTCCCGGCAACGCTGCGCCGCCTCTATGTCGCGCGCGACAAGGATGCGGCTGGCGACGCGGCATTCGCGACCCTGGCCGAGCGGGCGCAGGCGGCTGGGATCGAGGCGCTTCCCTTGTCGCCGGCACTGCAGGATTTCAACGACGACCTCCGGCACCTTGGCCTTGCCGAACTTCGGGCAGCACTTCGGGTGCAGCTCGCCCCGGACGATGTGCCGCGATTCATGGGTACGGTGGAGGATAGTGCGCCGGGATAATGGCGGCAGGCCTCCTCGGCGTAGGCCGCTGAGTTGAGATGATGTCCCCGTGTCGGAGAGGGCCGGGCCCACGGCCTTCTAGAGGGCGATCGGACGGCAAGCGGCCCGGCCCCGCAACGGCTTCAGGCGGCTATTTTCCGCCGCGCCCCAAGAGGGGGCGCTTTGCATCGCGAGACAAAATAGCCGCCTTGCGCCGTCCTCCGCTTCGCTTCGGCCGCCGTCGCTGCGCTCGGCGGTGCAGGCCCGGTCCGCCCGCCGTCAGGTGATCGCCACGAAGGCCGCGATGGGCGCGGCCAATCCCAGACGAGGCATCACCATGGCGACCCACCGCGACAATCCCGATTTCGAGCCAGCCGCACGCATCATCCCCCACCGATCACCTCCTCACCGAACTCCAGCTCTACGGCCATCGCCCCTTCCAGGACGAGCCCGACCCCAGGCCGCTCCCCGAACCCGAGATCATCGGCGGCGCCGTCGCCGACATCTTCGACGCCCTGGTCGCCACGCTGGGCGACACGCGCCTGGAGCCCGACCTCGAAGACCTGCTCTGGTCCACGGTCAACCTCTTCCACCGTGCCGCCGACCGCGTGCAACGCGCCCTCGACGACAACGAGGATGCCCAGAAGCGCAGCCAGAAGGAACAGGACGGCTCGGAAATCCGCTCGGTGGAACTGGAGCGTCTGGTGGCCGAGGGCATCACGCTCATCGAACGCCGCAACAGCATGGAATTCTTCCGCGACCAGGCCGCCGACCAGTTCGAGCACCACACCGGCTCAGCCTGGCGTCCGCGCGCCGGGTCGATGGTCAACCACCGCACGCTGACCTCGGCGATGATCGACAGCCGCGATTTTCTCGCCGCCAAGCGCCGGGCCGAAACCGAGGTGCTGTTGCCCCCCGGCCCAAAAATCGCCTTCACCGGCGGGCTCGACTTCAACGATCATCACGCCGATCTGGGACCGGCTCGACAAGGTGCATGCCAAGCACCCCGACATGGTGCTGCTGCATGGCGGCAGCCCGAAGGGTGCCGAGCGCATCGCCGCCTGCTGGGCCGACAGCCGCAAGGTGCCGCAAATCGCCTTCAAGCCCGACTGGACCCGCCACGCCAAAGCCGCACCGTTCAAGCGCAACGACCAGATGCTCGACGTGCTGCCGATCGGCGTCATCGTCTTCCCCGGCTCCGGCATTCAGGAAAATCTCGCCGACAAGGCCAGAAAGCTCGGCATCCCGGTCTGGAAATCTGGAGACGGCGGTGCGTAAGCGCAGTTACTCAATTTTTGTACGGCGACCGGCTACTCACAAACCGGTCGCTTTCAAGCTCAATTTACCGCCCAAAATGGGTGCAAACAGCCCTTTACAAGGCAGCCAACCTTACGACTGACAGAGCAGGCATGGTAGAGTAATTCTCAGCGCGGTATCGCGATATGTACACACTCAGAGACGGGGGAAACAATGACCGAAGCAGCGAGCCTCGCCGAAAAATTCAAATGCGACAAGGAGTTCAAGAAACTATGTCGAGATTTTTTCCAGATGGCGGAAAAGGCAGGCCAGCTTAGCGCTCGCCAGAGCGCGAATTGGACAATGATGAGAAACAACAGGGTGTTTTATGCGGATGATGCCATGGTTTCCGTAAGAGACGATCTTATTGTCGCTTGCGTCAGGAAACTAGGAACGAAATTGGGCAACGAGAAGGAAGTCGAGCAACTGCTATGGAAGCATGCTTGCGGAGGACACTTTCCAGATCATAGGGAGCTAACAAACAAATTTATTAAATCACTTCTTGAACGTGCAAAGAGCACGTACACTTATGTGTGTGCCAATCATCTTTTTAGATTTCAAAACAACACCGATCGGATTCAGATTGGTCCCGTGGAACTCATCGCTGTCTCAAATCCGGCTCAGGACATTTTCGAAGGAAAAGAAAATCCGGATTGGAAGCTCAAGATAGGCCGGGAATATGCGTTCTCTGCCTCGAAGGCCGTTGAGATCCAAATTCCATCGACCTGCTGGAAGGTATCTGCACAGGCATCCCAGTTGAATATTAAAGAGGAAGCGGAATGGTCGATTGATGTTGCGATCAGCTTTCTCCGTCTTTCCCAATTTGAACGATTTTCGGCCGCAAGCGGCTTTTTCCCGGTGATCGGGGGAAAGCCAGAACCAATGCCGTGCGTCATCCCCAGAGTCGGAAACCCGTTATCTGTTATTAACCGAAAACGGCATATCCACTGGTGGCATGTGGGTTTCCCCCACGTATTTCATTGATGCTGAGATCATCGCGGGGACGCAAACTTCAGACTTCAAGGAAAAGGCACAGACGATCTTTAATCCTCCCAAGAGCAGTCTGGCAGAACGGTTTAGTCAAGGGCTTGGCTGGCTGACACGTGGACGGCAATCGGAAGATCGAGCAGAGCAATTCCTATTTTTCTTCACGGCGATCGAGTCGCTTCTGTCGAGCGACAACAAGGGGATTCCTATCACACAAACCATCGCCAACAACGCGGCCATCGTACTTAGTAACGACGCTGCAGAACGAGAGAAATTCGTGCGGAAGATCAAACATCTCTACGCGGATCGCTCAAAACTTGTGCATGCGGGCAGGCGCGGCGTTTCTGAAAAGGCTGTGAATACGGCTGGTGTGATTGCTGAACAGATCTACTTGCGAGTTCTGAAGCATATTTCTCTGACCAACACGTTAGACCAGATGTTCGCCTGAGATAGGAGGGTGACCCGTCTCACAATATGCAGGATTTCGAGGGTTGCGCTGGATTGGCCGGCGCCGAGCCTCATGCATAGGAGACGAGTCATGGAGAAGCTTATCACTTACATTGGCCTTGATGTGCACAAAGATACGATCTCCATAGCGGTCGCCGAAGCGGGGCTGCGGAAGGAGGTGCGTGATTACGGAACGATCGCAAATACGCCGGCTGCCTTAAAGAAGCTGATCGCCAAGTTAGCCAGCACCGGTCATGAACTGCGGTTTTGCTATGAGGCGGGGCCGTGCGGCTACGGTATCCAACGGCAGATTACAGCGGCCGGGCACGAATGCTCCGTGGTGGCGCCATCGTTAATCCCTAAAAAGCCCGGCGACCGCGTTAAGACTGATCGGCGCGATGCGGCCAATCTCGCCAAGCTGCACCGGGCCGGTGAGTTAACCGCGGTATGGGTTCCCGATGAAGCGCACGAGGCGATTCGTGACCTGGTTCGGGCGCGTCTCGCGGCGGTGCGCACAGTGCGTAAGGCGCGCCAACAATTGTCGGGGTTCCTGCTGCGCCAGGGCTGCCACTACGGCCAGAAGGCATGGACGCTTCTACACCGGCGTTGGCTGGCGGGGCTGAAGTTTAAGAACCCGGTACATTACATCGTGCTCGAGGATTGCCTCGAAGCGGTGGATGCGGCGACCGCCCGACGCGATCGTCTGGAGGCGCATATCGAGGCGGCGCTGCCGGCTTGGTCTCTTGCACCAGTCGTGCAGGCGCTCCAGGCATTGCGCGGCGTGGCCATGGTGGCGGCGGCAACACTGGTTGCTGAACTGGGCGACATCACCCGCTTCACCAAGCCAAGCCAGCTCATGGCATATCTTGGCTTGGTTCCGTCCGAGAACTCCAGCGGTGGCAAGCGTCGCCAAGGCGGTATCACAAAGGCTGGCAATGAGGCGGCGCGGCGGATGCTGATCGAGGCCGCCTGGAGTTACCGGTTCCCGGCCCGGATCGGCCGCGCACAGCTGATCCGTCAGGAAAAGCTCACCAAGCCGGTCCGCGACATTGCATGGAAAGCGCAGGAACGACTGTGCCGCCGGTACCGCAAGTTTGCCCGGGCCGGAAAGTTGACCACGGTGATAACCACCGCGATCGCGCGGGAACTGGCGGGGTTTGTTTGGGCGATCGCCAATCAAGTGCAACCGGCAGCAGCCTGACACCTTCTCATTGACATCGAATATCTCGCCAAAAAGGAGCTCTCCGCCGCAACTATATATCCAAAGCTGGGCAAGGCCGGAGGCACGATCACGGCCAGGGGAACCCTCGTAAACTCTATCAGCCGGATCTTATCCGACGCTGGATCTTAGACAGAGGAAGCTCCGCGACGCATCACAGGTCCGGCGGTAACCAACCCGCGTATCAGAGCATGATCAACCGTCGTTTCATGATCGTGCTTCCTGCCCTTCCCAGTGGCGGCCGTACTAAAAAAGCTCGCAATAGGAAGCAAAAATTTTTCACGCCTGCAGCTTGAAACGGCGAACATGAGAAAGTATTTTCATCTAAGTCTCCGCCGCGCAACCAACGGCCGTTCATGGCCGTCGGCCAAAGATTTGGATGGTGCCGTCGTGTTCGAAGCCGTGTCCAATGTGGATGTAAAAAAATTCACCGAGTTCTGCATATATATGCGGGGTGTCTTCGAACACCTGAAAATCTTGTATGAACTCAGCAATGCCACAGATAAAGCGGACATGAAGAGCGTCGCCCCGGTGTTTTTTGGTGACCTGAATCACATTTTGATTGAATACGTCATCCAGCAAATCTGCAAGATCACGGATCCCGAGATTAAGGTTGGGAAGCAAAACCACACGGTTGAGTTTTTCGTCAACAATGCCGACTTTACAGGGGAGATAGGGACACCCGAGGCACCAGAAAAGCTGGCCCGGATGGAGAAACTGAAGACGGAGATGGGTAGTTTTCGGGAAAAGCTAAAACCAGCGCGGGACAAATTGATCTCTCATTTGGACCGCGAAGCTGTGCTGGCAGATGCCAACCTGGGCATTGCGTCCACCGAAGAGTGGAATGCCTTCTGGGCCAATTTGCAGGAATTCGTGGCGATCCTGCACGAGCGATATGTCGGGACGCCGTTGCACATCAACAGCGTAGGAATGTTGTCCGATACAGATGGTTTACTCAAGGCACTGCGGCATGGCGCACATTTTGACGCCATGGTTCACGGCGACGACAAGGACTTGTCCAGAAAATGTCTTCAGGTAGCATTCGGGGAAGGTTGACTGCCTCGAATCTGCTAGCATTCAGCACGCTGCGTGCCACACCGTCGGAGAAGCGAGGCCGCAACTCCAGTTTTTGACGTTCTGTTCCGCTTTTCGACACAAGACAACCAACGATAAATGGTTTTTTTGATCGCGTGGGTTCGTCTTCCAGACGCCCCGTTGATAAGCGATCAATCACTTTCTATTTCAAATGCCGCCACCATCGGCTAATATTTTCCCCTGTGCCGTGGAGGTGGTGGAGGCACGCCCATCCGATCTTTTGTCCGGAGGCTTTCACCATGCTGGTACTTGGAATTATTCTCAGCTTTTTCGGTCTCGGCGTCTTCTGTTGGCTGCTGTTCACCCTCGCGATATATGCACTACCCTTTTTTGTAGGTCTCACCATAGCCTTCGCGGCCTTCCATAGCGGTGCAGGCGTAATCGGCGCGTTCCTCGTCGGCTGCTTCGCTGGTGGGGCAACTTTGGCAATCGGCCAGATCGCGTTCGCGACGGTCCGCTCTCCTCTCATACGCTGTGCGATTGCCTTATTCTACGCCGTACCAGCCACCATAGCGGGTTATCACGCGACACTCGGTCTCGCCCAGATCGGGGTGCCGTCAGTAGCGTGGCAGGAGGCCTTCGCACTCGTGGGAGCAGCTTTCGTCGGATGCACGGCCTGGGCCCGCCTGGCCATGTTTGCCCCGCCGAATATCGGTCGAGGACTTTGCCGTTGGCTCGGCCCCATTGTCCTTGGCGGATGGTTCCAGGAACCGGTAAGCCCGGCCGTACTCGTCGACAGGTTGGTGGTGGGGACGATGAGCTGGTCAAAGCATGCCGAGAACGCTGCAGCTCACACTGAGCCCTCGTGGGCAGCACGATCAAGCTAACCGAGACATATCCCTCCTGCAGGGACATCGCTGTTTGCCCGTCACCGGGTCAATGCACCGACCTTTCTGCACACTACGGTTTCCATTCCTTCGCCCGGAATGCCGGACCTCTTGCGCAAAGCATCCAACGTCCGCCACGTCTTCTCCCAGCGCAATATTATCAGCATGCGGACCACACGGCCTCTCCATGGCTTGATCTGGCCGAAGGCCGGCTTCGCCTCGATCGCCTAGCCGCAACAGCGGGCGCCAAACTTTCTTCCCCTGGGCGTGCCGCCCATTCCTCGCGAGGCAAGAGAGTTTTTCTTCCGCCGTCCTCCGCTGCGCTGCGGCTCGCAAGCGAGTGCGTCGTCGATCGCCTCCGGCACAACGATCGCCATCGAGGCCGCGGTGGTCGCGGGCTCGAAAACAGCAAGGAGAAGTGACATGGCTAACATTGGTTCTTTCAAGAAATCCGGCTCCGAGTTCCAGGGCGAGATCGTTACCCTGAGCGTCCAGACCAAAGGGGTCCGCATCGTCCCCGAAGCCAACCGGTCCACCGACAACGCCCCCAGCCATCGGATCTATGTCGGCCGGGCAGAGATCGGCGCCGCCTGGTCGAAGCGCTCCAGCGAGGGCCGCGACTATCTCTCGGTCAAGCTCGATGACCCGAGCTTCAACGCCCCCATCTTCGCCAACCTGTTCGAGGACGAAGGTGGCGAGGGTTACACGCTCATCTGGTCCCGGGCCCGCAAGGCCAACGGCGAGTAGGCCGACCAACCACAAAGCCCCGCCCGATCATCCGGGCGGGGCTTTTTTGTGCCATGGCGGGCGGATGGTAAAAGGGGCGTCGGCCTGACCGCAGAGGCGCAAAGCCGTAAATCCATAAAACTCCGTTTCCGGCTCCACGGCTTTGCGCCTCTGCGGTCAGGCCGGCGGGTGCTCCCCGCAAGGGCCGCTACGGAGTTGTGGATCACTTTTCAATTCCCGCACGAATACCTAATATATTAGGTGGTACTATATTAGGGGAAGCGGCGACGTCCTCGCATGAGTTTGCGAGAGATCGTCGCCGGGAACCTACGAAGATTGCGACATGCCAAAGGCATCTCGCAGGAGGAGTTGGCCGACCGTGCAGGGATTAATCGCAATTATGTGGGGAAGATGGAGAGGGAAGAGAACGCGGCCACCGTCGACATGCTGGAAAAACTTGCCACGGTGCTGGGCGTCGATCCCGCAGACCTCCTCCAACGTCAGCCCTAACCCACCGGTACGATTGCGCCAAAAAACTGAGTTTCATCGCCGCTCTGACAAAGATGCTCGGACGGGTTGGTCAGCGCTTCACGACAACATGGAGCATATACCGCCTGGCCGATCACCGGCATCTCTGACACGGAACTTTGTAACACATTGTTTTAAAGCCTCAGAGGATCGCGTATCATGACGCAAAATCATGGGACATTTTGCATGTCAGTGCCCCCGTTCGAGGATCGTCCGCCGGAGAGCCAAAAACTGACGGCATATGACGAGCGTCATCTCGTTACGTACCTTCGGCTGCTTGATGCTGCTGATGAAGGGGCTGATTGGCGCGAAATTGTGTCCATTATTTTTGGGCTTGACCCTGAGCGCGAGCCGGAACGGGCCAAGGCTGTTCATGACAGCCACTTGGCCCGAGCGCGCTGGATGACGGAGTTTGGCTATCGTGATTTGCTCCGGCCGCCCTCCACCTGACCTCTAAATGCGCAAAATCACCTCTGAGGACACAAATCTATAATTCCTATTGACAAAAATTTATTCTATCAATTAGAAATTCTAAGGACATGTTTTTCAACCCAAGATATTTTCTGCCCTTGATGTAGGGCGTTGGAACGGGGGGATGTGTGCCCAGCAAACCGGACTGGCGGTCGTCGACCGATCAAAATGCGTTAAACCGGCTGGAACGTCCCGATTTCGCTTGGGAGTTCCTGCGCCGCAACCACAACTATCGCGCGGACTATGAGCGGATAACCCGTCATCAGGCCGCTGGCGCTCATGATGACATTAGCGCTTCGGCGGAAATTGCCCGCTACTGGGGGGTGATGTTTCGTTGTGGACCCAGATACACCCGCATCCGAGGCGAAGGTCTTATGGCGTGCAGAACACGTACCGACAACAGTCCTGCTCGCCACCGCGCCCGACGGTTTTAAAAACGCAAAACCACTCAACCACGCCCTCCTGATCGGGGCGGCAGCCCGATACGACGGCACCGACGGCTTGCATCTCCTCTTGCCGGGCGATCACCGCCTATTGCTGCTTGAGCAACGCTCTGGCCAACCGATGGCGGTCGTTATTCCGCTCGACGACGATTTTTTGCTCCGTGTCGCCGGCGCTCTTCGATTCCGCCGCCTTCTGGCTGAAAAGGATGCAGGGCCGCCGCCCCGAGCATTGCGACTGACGCCGCGCCACCGCAAGCGCTTGATCCAAATGTTACGTGCTCTGGACGGCCATTTGTCTGACGCGACCTACCGGGAAATCGCGTCGGTTATCTTCGGACCAAAGGTCGTCCGTGAAACGGGATGGAAAACACTGCCAGTTCGCGCCCAGACGATCCGCCTAGTCAAGGACGCGATCGCCATGATGAACCGCGGCTATCTTCAGTTTCTACGCGGCCGGTGACTGCTTGGACTCGAACCTCCTGAAAGGGTGGATTTACGACAGTCCGGTTTCGGGCGGCCCAAACGGAGATCGGACATTCGGCTCGCCGCCGGGTCGCGCCGATAACAGTCTGGCTGCTTCTCTGATATCCCGCTCGGAAAGCCTTCATTCCTTAGCCGACTCTACCAAATCACCAAGGAACACGGCCGCCTATCCCAAAACCAGTCATACGCGGACGCCGACCGGTCACGGCGCTACGCCTATCACTTTCCTACAGAAAGTCTATGACTACACCCGGAAGCGAATCCTCGGCTGATGTCGAACGTCGCCCACAAGCTTGCTCAGCGGCCTCCATCGGAATGGGGCCCTTCTATGTAAGGAAACGTCTAAAGAGGCGAGCTAAATCGGTTGACTTCAAGCGTCTCTAGCGAAGCTCCACTTCTCTCGAAATATGTTCCCCCATAATTGCTGGGTTCAGCTTGCGCCTGAATATCAAAAACATAAACAGTATGGTTGAAATACCTAACGGGCTTGAGGTTTCGGGCAAGATAACCCTTTAGATCATCAGATACCGGGCTTGCCTTGATTTTATCAATTATGAGCTGAAAAAACTGGTCCAGATTCTTACCAAGCGCCGTCGCTTCATGCTCCACGCCCGTAATAAAAAAACGTTCATAGGGGCGGGCGGAGATATTATAAAGTGACTCAACGCGCTTGGCAGTAGCGGCCTTGTCTGCCACTCCGATCAAGATATAGCCTTTCCCGTCTCGTCGGATATTGGCTATCCCAACGCATGTCTTGAGTATTTTCTCGAAACTATCTTGGTCAAATGTATTGCTTCCATCGAGCAGAAGAAACCCTTGTTTGAAATCGTAACTAGCTTGCTCAGTGTATGATTGGCTTAATATGTTCTGAAACTGTGAAACCCAGTGAACGATAGCCGGGTCTGCGGTCGTAGAGTCGAATAAAACAGCTCTCATATCTTCCAACATTGCCATTGACGGCATCAAGCCGCTGGTCTGCCCCCCACCGCCCACCTTCGCCGACTGGAATAGATTTGTAACTTCCACTCATTTTTTGGATCAATTGCGCCCTATCGCCGGGCATCTTATTGCGTTTTACCAAAAGTTGATAAAATGAGAGGAACACCACCTGGAAGTATCGAGGTGCACGAGGAACAGCATTGTCAAAGAGGAGCTGATTAAACTTCTTTCCACTCTGGTCGATGATATAAGCTAGCTCATCAAACACTCTCATGAAGTCTTTGATAACGAGTTCGACGCCGCGCTTTTGAACGGCGGTCTCTATATCGGTATAGCGCTTCCTCGAGGCTTCATCTTCAGATGCGCTGAAAAAGTCATCCATAAACTCAGAGCGTGATGAGGGAGGAGGATCGCTAACCATGAATGCGACAATATCTGCGATCAGCTCCTCATCTTGACTCCCTCTAACTTGCTCCTTTGTCAGGATGCCGTTTTCCACCCAAAAAATTTCCTCAACAGGGATGCCATACGCCAGGTCTCTGTTGGTTATACTGATCTTCTTCATTTCATTTAGGCGCAGAATGTCGGAGTAAGAAGCGTCCCCCCTTATTTTGGATGCGATCTTTCTAACAGCCGTGGCAAAATGCCCCGTCGCCCCAGCGGCCCGCAATTCTTGCCTGGATAGCTTTCGCCCCCCAGAGTTGATCCGGCGAAAGACATCATCGACGCTTTCACTTTTAGCAAACTCGTAGATCGAAAATGGCACTTGGTAGGAAGCTATCTGGACGCAAACATCCCTCGATAACATGGGCTCCTTTTGGGTCAATTCGCCCTTGTCGATGGCAGCCTTAGTAATCGCCATTGTGTTCAGATCGAAATATCCTCCGTTGACGGCGTAGTCATTTTCGATGAACGAAACGATCGCATTCAGGCGCTGCATGCCGTCAATAATTTCAAGAGCGCCCCCCTCGTGCTGACGGTTCTCTGCAAGCAAAATAATTGGAACTGGGTATCCCCGGGCAACAGAGTCAATGAAGCTGACCTTTTCGTCCATTGTCCAAATCAGCTTCCGCTGATAGCGACGGTTCACCTGGTAGCGTCCGCTCGTATAGAATGAGTAGACGCGCTCTATAGAGTCGCCTTTTACTGTCAGGTCCTGCGTCATTACTTCAGACATATATCACCGCCCCGTATCGCAGTCATGCTGCCTCAAGGTGAAGCTGCTGAAGTAAGGCTACCTGAGTGCAGCGTCGTCTGCCAGGGCCGCCCTGGCGGTTATAAATGTCCACTGCGGGCGCTTGCCCGTCGGCGTCAGCCGCCGGGCAATGTCCGCCGTCTGGCTGGCTCACATGGCGGCCCTACGCCCGACTTGGGTCGATTGCGGTAGCACAAGCCGCCACCCAATCGCCCGCCCGTGCCAATAACAGGGTACGATCTCGCCAGCCACCCACTTCGTCATCCCCACCGCCCATCCTACGCCGCCATTGTGACCTTCCCCGCTCGGCAGCCGCCAGCGGCGACACGGAAGATCACGGAGGTTCGATCATGCCCGATCCGATGGCCGGTATGCCGCCACGCTACCTGCGCACACCCGAAGCCGCGCGTTTCCTCGGCCTCTCCGGTCGCACGCTGGAGAAACACCGCACCTATGGCACGGGCCCCCGATACCGGAAGATCGGCGGGCGAGTCGTCTACGCGCTCGATGACCTGCAAAGCTGGGTCTCAACCGGCGCCAAGCAATCAACATCCGACCCCGGCATCGGGACCGTCTTCCCCGCCAAGCGCATGGTGCAGAGTCGCCCCCGCGCATGGCACCGCCGCCCAGCGCCGGAGCTGAACCTTGGCAAAGGATCCGCAAAGTGGGCTCACGCCGTTAGCGCGGCGGCCCGCAGCCGAGCGGGAGCAGCTCGAACTGTTCCAGGCACTGCCAGGTGACCTGGCCCCTCGGGATATGCAGGATCTCATGGCCTACCCCTTCTTCAGCCTGGGAAAATCCAAGCGCCTGGCGCCGATTGATTTCCGGGCAGGCGCCATCACCATCCGCGTGGAAGCCGTGCCGGAATACGGCATGGCGACCATCTGGGACGCCGACATCCTGATCTGGGCAGCCTCCCAGATCGTCGAGGCGCGGGACGTGGGGCTAAAAACCTCCCGCCTAATGGCGGCCACGCCCTACGAAATACTGACTTTCACCGGCCGCGGCACCAGCGCGCGCGACTATGACCGGCTAAAGGCCGCGCTCGACCGGCTACAGAGCACGACGGTCGCTACCTCTATCCGCCAGACAACCGAGCGCCGCCGACATCGCTTCTCCTGGATCAACGAATGGAAGGAAACCACCGACAGTCATGGCCGCCCACTCGGCGTGCAGTTAATCCTGCCCGATTGGTTCTACGCCGCCGTGCTCGACAACGCCCTCGTGCTCACCATCGACCCGGCCTATTTTTCCCTGAGCGGCGGGCTGGAACGCTGGCTCTACCGCATCGTGCGCAAGCATGGCGGGCGGCAGGCCGAGGGCTGGCAATTCGATATCGCCCATCTCCACGCCAAATCCGGCAGCCTCTCGCCGCTGAAGCATTTTGCCTATGACCTGCGCGACATCGTGCGCCGCCAACCGCTGCCCGGCTACCGGCTTGTCTTCGAGCGCCTTCGTCATGGTGGGGAACGGTTCAGCTTCACGCCAACACCCGTCAGCTTCCGCAGCTATGCGGCTCGATCCCCGCAGCCGGTCCAATCTGGGGATAAGCTGTGAATCCGCTCGTGCTATCGGGGACCGCCCCTATCGTGCCATCAGGGACCGGATCCTCGTGCTATCAGGGACCAAAACCCTCAAAAAACCAAGGAATTCTGCGGCTCTCCGGGCACCTTAACTTAACTAACTCAGATTCCTTCGGAATTTGTCTAACGGAACCGGCAGTTATCCACATTGGGGGATAACTGCGTATCGGTACGCCCCGTGAAGGAAAAGGGGCGGTCATGATCGTGGCGTTCCTCAACCAGAAAGGTGGTGTCGGCAAAACCACCCTGGCCCTGCACCTGGCCGGTGCCTGGGCCCGGCAGGGGAAGCGCGTCACGGTTATCGACGCCGACCCGCAGGGCTCGGCCCTGGACTGGTCCGAGCAAAGAGCAAAGGAGAAGGGACCGAGGCTCTTTGGCGTCGTCGGCCTCGCCCGCGATACGCTGCATCGTGAAGCGCCGGAAATTGCGCGCAACGTCGACCATGTCGTCATCGACGGACCGCCGCGCATCGCCGGCTTAATGCGCTCGGCGCTGCTTGCCGCAGACCTCGTCCTCGTCCCGGCGCAACCATCTCCCTTCGACGGCTGGGCGTCTGGCGAGATGCTGCACCTCATCCGCGAAGCGCGCGTCTTCCGTCCCGAACTCCGCGCCCGTTTCGTGCTGAACCGCTGCGCCGCGCGCACGATCATCGCGCGCGAAACAGCGGACGCGCTGGCCGAGCATGATCCTCCCGTGCTCGCTGCACGCATCGGCCAGCGCATTGCCTTCGCCGATGCCGCGCGTATTGGCCAACTTGTCTTCGAGGTGGAATCCGGCCGCGCGGCCGCGCGCGAAATCATGGCCCTTGCTGCCGAGATCGAGGGTCTCGCGCGATGACGAGCCGTAAGCCAAAACCCGGCTTTGTCACGCGGCCAACCGACCCGGATGCCTGGATAAAAGCGCCGGAGCCGCGAGCCGAACGTAATGGCGATTCCGGATTTACCGCGCGACTGACCATTGATGTCACGCCTGCACTGCGCGGGCGCATAAAAATCATCGCCTTCCAACGCGGCGTTACGGTTGCCGACATGCTGCGCGATCTGCTCGCCCGCGAGTTTCCCAAAGACGGCGGAACCGCACCATGAACGATCTCACCATGGTCGAGCTGACCTGGATCGAAAAGCGCGTTGAACGCTGGATCCGTTTCGGCCGCAACGGTGGAGGATCGCATCATCGATCGCCGCCGCCGGATAGTCGGTTTCGCGCCGGGCAGCATCTTCGCCTTCGTCCGCTGGGCGTCGAACGATTACGGCACCATCGTCTCGCGCATCGACATCCTGCGCGCTGTCGCATCAGGAGAGCCGTGCTCGACCGTGCCCTATGTGCAGCCCGGCGGCGAGATTTTACTCCGCCTCAATGGCTGGCCGAAAGTCGAAGCGGCCCTGCGCGCGATCGACGATGTTGAACGCCTCACTGTCGCGCCAGAGGATGCCTCACCCGAACACTGGCAGCATGTCCATAACCGGCTCACGGCGGGCGAGGCGCCACGCCCTTACACACTGAAGCAACATCGCGCCTGGCTGCTACGCAGGCGCGTGCAAGCATGAAGGCCCGCAGAAGCATCATCCTGGCCATGCTGTTCGGTGCATCCATGCTGGCGTTCTCGTGGTGCGCCCACCCGGCGCCATGGCTGCTCTGGAATGCCAGCGCCAGCGTGCCCATCGGGCTCTACGCTGTGCACCCAGTTGGGCCGTTGCGCGCGGGCCAGTTGCTCATTGTCAGGCCACCAGCGCCGCTCGCGCGGTTTCTGGCGGCACGCCGCTACCTACCGATGGGCGTGCCGCTCATCAAGCATGCCGCCGCACTGCCGGGACAGATGGTGTGCAGGCGCGGACGCGTGATTACCGTGGACGGCAAGGTGGTGGCCAAGGCGCTGGACCATGACACGCGCGAAATGACGCTACCGGTCTGGCAAGGCTGTCAGAAAATCGCACCGCACGAAGTTTTTCTGCTGAACATCGGCGTGCCTGACAGCCTCGATGGCCGGTACTTCGGGCCGCTTCCTGACGCGACGATCATCGGCCGTGCAACACCACTCTGGCTTCCGAGGACGTCACAATGATGCGGATTTTGGGTATAAAACGCGCCACTTCTCATGCCGGTGGGAATCGTGAACGGCGACGCGATGCTGGGCCATTGCCGGTCTTCGTGGCGGCCATTGCCGTGCATTTGGCGTCTGTCTCTGTCTCAGCGGTTGCGCAAACGCCGCCGCCAGTGAGCGGTGCCGAACTGAATTCAGCCCCTGATCCCTTCGCGGCATTTATCGGCGAAGCCTCGCAGCGTTTCAACGTGCCCACGCTCTGGCTGCGCTCCGTCATGCAGGTGGAGAGTGCTGGCGATGTACAAGCGGTGTCGCCGAAGGGCGCCATTGGCCTCATGCAGATCATGCCCGAGACATATGCTCAACTGCGCCAGGAATACGGTTTTGGCACCGATCCGTTTGACCCGCACGACAACATCATGGCGGGCGCCGCGTATCTGCGTGAGATGTATGACCTCTACGGCACGCCTGGATTTCTGGCGGCATATAATGCCGGGCCGGGGAGCTATGACGATCATCTCGTGACGGGCCAACCATTGCCCGCAGAGACGCAAATTTATCTCTCCCGGCTTGAGCCGCTGATCGGTGGCGTACAGACCGCGCGCATCATGACGGTGCATGATCCTCTTACCTGGATGAACGCACCACTGTTCATCGGTGGCAGCGCAAATGCCGAAATCAGCGTCGATCAGCGCAGTGACAAAGTTCCGTTTTATGTCGTTGATCACGCCGTGGCGCGACCATTCATCGACGCGGCGAATGCGAACGTCACTGCACTTGGCCCCGCAATCAGACGGTCTGTTCGTACCCACTACACACGGGGGAATGCCGCAATGAGCCGGATCACGGTTCCGCGCGGCATGGCGTGGAATATCGTGCGTTCAGTGGGCGGGCTTGGGGCATCTGGGAAACCAGCCAGCCGATTGCCAGATAAAAGCACCGCCGTCGGCTGGGGTGCATGTGGTTGGTTTCATTGCGTTTTCAGCGCCGCCGGTCACGGGGCCAAGCTGGCGCTACCGTCAAAAACATCAATCAAACCCTCAATAAATGCGCCGTCGCTCAGCTTTCCGGACCCGCCGGCGAACGCCACGATGAGCAACCGTGACGATGATCTGCATGTCCGGCCAGGGCGCATCGGGCACGGCCGCAGCGGCCAGCCGAAGAGCTTCGTCGGCGAGGTCATGCAGGCCGCCAGAAGAGCCGGGCACACTGGCCGCGGCTTCGGGCCGCGCCGATCCACCGGCGGCGGCTCTCGCTTCGGCCGGGGCCAGGCCGCGTCGCTTGCACGTTCGCTGCGTTCCCCCACGCGCCGCGTCGTCATCAAGGCGCGCATCGTCCGCCACACCGGCGCGAAATTCCGCTCGGCGCCGCTGACGCAGCACATCGGCTATCTCGAACGTGAAGGCGTCACCCGCGACGGCACGCGGGCGCAAATGTTCGATGCCGCCTCGGAGACCGCCGACGTCAGGACGTTCGCGGAGCGGTGCGAGGATGACCGGCACCATTTTCGCTTCATCGTCTCGCCCGAAGATGCTGGCGAGATGGACGACCTGCGTGCCTTCACCCGCGAGTTGATGGCGGATGCCGAGCATGATCTTGGAACCCGCCTCGACTGGGTCGCGGTCGATCACTGGAACACCGACAATCCGCACATTCATGTCCTGGTGCGCGGCCGGGCCGACGATGGCCATGATCTGGTCATCAGCCGCGACTATATGAGCCGGGGCTTCCGCGGCCGCGCCGAGGAGCGTGTCTGCCTGGAGCTCGGGCCACGCAGCGAACGCGAAATCAGCGCGGCGCTCCAGAAAGAGGTGGAGGCAGAGCGCTGGACCGGTCTCGACCGCGCGCTGCGGGACTTGGCCGACGATGGCGGCGGCATTGCCGACCTTCGCCCGGCTGCTGCCAGCCCTGACCCAGAGCTACGCCGGCTGCTCGTTGGACGGGCCATGAAACTGGAACGCCTGGGGCTGGCCGAGCCGGTCGCCCCCGGCTGCTGGACGCTCAAGCCGGGCGCTGAGCAGACGCTGCGTGACCTGTCGATCCGGGGCGACATCATCAAGACCATGTACCGGGCGATGGCCACAGGCGATCGCACCCCGGACGTGGCGGGCTTTGCCATCCATGGCGAGGATGTTTCGGACCCGGTGCTCGGCAGGCTCGTGGAGCGCGGGCTGCACGACGAGCTGCAGGGCAGCGCCTACGCCATCATCGATGGCACTGACGGGCGCACCCATCATTTGCGCTTTGCCGATATCGACATGACCGGCGACGCGCGGTCAGGCGCGATCGTCGAACTGCGTGCGTGGGAAGATGCCGAGGGCAAGCGCCGCCTGTCGCTGGCCACGCGCTCGGACCTCTCCCTGGAAGCGCAGGTGACAGCGCCGGGCGCGACCTGGCTCGACCGGCAGCTCGTTGCCCGCGAACCCATGCCGATGGCGGGCGGCTTCGGCGTCGAGATCCGCGACGCCATGGCACGGCGGGCCGAATATCTGGTGGGGGAAGGGCTTGCCCGCCGCCATGGCGAACACGTGCTTTTCGCGCGCGGCCTGATCGAGACGCTGCGCAAACGCGAGCTGGACGCCACGGTCGAGCGACTGGGCGCGGAAACCGGGCTTGCGCACGCCCCTTCCTGGGGTGGGCGACTATGTCACCGGCATCTATCGTCAGCGCGTGACGCTGGCCTCGGGCCGCTTCGCCATGATCGATGATGGCCTTGGCTTTCAGCTCGTGCCCTGGCGCCCGGCGCTGGAGCAAAAGCTCGGCCAGCATGTCTCTGGCACCGTGCTGCCGGGCGGTGGCGTGGATTGGAGTTTTGGCCGGCAGAGGGGGCTGGGGCTTTGAAGTCAGCCTTGCTCCGTTGAACCTACGTCGCGTCGCCTTGCAGATCCGCGATCAACTCGGGATGCCGGTCCAACAGCGTGATCAGCTGGATCGTCGGCCCACTCGGTTCGATCAGCCCGCGCTCATACTTGTCGAATGCGCTCGGCCCAACCCGGAACAAGGCACCAGCAGCGCGCTGAGACAATTTCAGCTTCGCCCGCACACGCTTGATGGTCATTGGCGACGGGATGCCGTCCACGCGCTCTTTCAGCGCGCGGAGCGCCGCATCAGCCGCCGCCATATCATCCCCCACATGCACGCCATCTCCCTCGCCGTCAGGATAATAGCCCGGCAAGTCCACGGTCACGGAATGCTCCTTATACGCGACGATGAACGGACGCACCGCGCGCGTCAGCATTTCTCCTGTTTCGGGAGACGTCATCGAGGACGGTAACTCTCGTGTCTGGGCTGGCATCCTATTTCTCCTTGAACGACATCACGGTGAATTCGGTGACGACGTCCGCCTGAAATTTGACGTACAGAACCAAACCGCGGGCGGGAACGTGGTAAACATCCTGCCACACGCGATGATCCCTGATCGTGGTCATGGACTTAAAGAACATCTTCCGGTCCATGCTCTGCACCACCTCGGCAATACCGGCGCGGTCGAAACCCAAACCAATTGTGTCACGAAACGCCGATGTCGCGATCGCCAGCGTCTCCACCGCGCCAAGGATGGCCTTCACGGCAGCCAAATCATAGGTCGGGCGTCGCTTTTCTGCGCCCCAAATTGCCACCTTAATGGTGTCGGATCAAAGTCAAAAATGAAGGCAACGGCAAACGGCTTCCGCCGAATACTACGATTTTCTCGCCATTTCTACGTCACATGGCGGTTGAGGCTTGTCTTTGGCGCGGCAGGCTGTCGAACTGTCCCGTTCCCTTTGATGGAAAGGCGATGTCAGGCAGCAAAATCCTTTGGCTTCAGGTCGTCGTCGTGTTCGGCATCATTATCGCCGGCATCTGGGGCGCGACCGAATGGACCGCATGGCAGCTCGGCTTTCAGCCAGAGTTAGGCAGCCCATGGTGGCACTTGGCTGGCAATCCCATTTACCTGCCCCCGGCGTTTTTCTCGTGGTGGTTCGCCTATGACGCTTACGCCCCAAGCATATTCCTGCGCGGCGCGTATATCGTGGCCTTTGGGACCATCGTCGCCATCATCGCAGCCATCGCCATGTCGGTCTGGCGGGCGCGAGAGGCAAAGAGGGTCATCACCTACGGCTCGGCCCGCTGGGCAACCCGGGAAGAGGCCCGAGCCGCCGGGCTGCTCGCGCCAGACGGCGTGCTGCTCGGCAAGCTGGGGCACGATTATCTGCGCCATGATGGCCCCGAGCATGTGCTGTGTTTCGCGCCGACCCGTTCGGGCAAAGGCGTGGGCTTGGTGGTGCCATCGCTACTGGCCTGGCCTGAGAGCGCCATCGTGCACGACATCAAGGGCGAGAACTGGAGCCTGACCGCGGGGTTCCGAGCCAGTTTCGGCAATGTGCTGCTGTTCGACCCGACCAACGCCGACTCAGCGGCCTATAATCCGCTGCTGGAGGTTCGCCGCGGCGAATGGGAAGTCCGCGACGTGCAAAACGTGGCTGACGTGCTGGTCGACCCCGAAGGCTCCCTGGACAAGCGCAACCATTGGGAAAAGACCAGCCACAGCCTTCTCGTCGGCTCGATCCTGCATGTCCTCTACGCCGAGCCGGACAAGACCCTCGCGGGCGTCGCCAATTTCTTGTCAGACCCCACACGCTCGATCGAATCCACCCTGCACGCAATGATGCAAACCCAGCATCTCGGCGAGGCCGGCACACATCCCGTCGTCGCCTGCGCCGCACGGGAGCTGCTGAACAAATCCGACAACGAGCGCTCCGGCGTGCTCTCCACCGCCATGTCCTTCCTCGGCCTCTACCGCGACCCCGTCATCGCCCACGTCACGCGCCGCTGTGACTGGCGCATCGCCGATCTGGTTGAGGACCCGCGCCCAACAACGCTGTACCTCGTCGTGCCCCCATCCGATATCAGCCGCACCAAACCGCTCATCCGCCTGATCCTCAACCAAATCGGCCGGCGGTTGACCGAGGAACTGACGCCGAAGAACCGGCGTCACCGCGTGCTGCTCATGCTCGACGAGTTCCCTGCCCTCGGCAGGCTGGATTTCTTCGAGTCCGCACTGGCGTTCATGGCCGGCTACGGGCTGAAGGCCTTCCTGATCGCGCAAAGCCTCAACCAGATCGAAAAGGCCTACGGTCTGAACAACTCCATCCTCGACAACTGCCACGTCCGCATTAGCTTCGCGACCAATGACGAGCGCACCGCCAAGCGGGTATCCGACGCGCTGGGCACGGCCACCGAAATGCGCGCAATGCGCAACTATGCCGGCAACCGCCTCTCACCCTGGCTCGGCCATTTGATGGTATCGCGCCAGGAGACCGCACGACCGCTGCTGACGCCAGGCGAAATCATGCAACTCCCACCCAGCGACGAAATCGTCATGATGTCCGGCACCCATCCTATCCGCGCAAAGAAGGCGCGCTATTTCGAAGATCGACGGCTCGCCGAGCGGGTTCTTCCGCCGCCAACTCTTGGCGCCCCACAGACCACAGCGAAACCCGACGATTGGAGCACGCTCCCACTGCCGCCCAAGGCAGCGATCAAAGAGGCAGCCCAGGAAACGAAGGCCAGTACCGGTAAGAAAAACCAGCCGCGCAAGGCTGACGACGATCCGGCAAATGCAGGCATCCGACGGCAGCCCGAGCTTCCCGAGCATGAAGACATCGAACCGGCAAAGCCGGCGCCAGCGTCGGAGTTCACCTTCGGTGAGGACATGGATCACGACGATGAGGAAACCGCCCGCCTGGCCGAATTGCGCCGCCAGATGGGTGGCCTCGCCCGGCAGGCGTCCCTCGACCCCGGCGACGATCTCGGTCTGTGAGACAACCCGATGCGAATCAAACACACCTTCCGCCTGCCACCAGCCCTCTCAGCCCAACTCGCCGATTATGCGGTTCGTAAGCATATGTCCCAGGCGTTGATCGTTGAAACCGCCTTGGCCTCGTTCCTGTCACCGGACGGGTCAGAACGGCTGGAGGCCGCGATCAGCCGGCGGCTCGATCGCCATACCCGCCAATTGGAACGGCTGGAACATCACGTCAAAATTTCAAACGAGGCTCTGGCGCTATTCGTTCGCTTTTGGTTGACCGCTACGCCACCATTGCCTGACACTGCCCTGACCGCCGCGCAGGCCAGCGGCAATAAGCGGTACCGAGGCTTTGTCGAAGCATTGGGACGGCGAATGGAGAAGGGCCAAAGTTTGGCGGTAGAGATCTCGGAAGAATTTCATTCTATGCAGAAGAAATCAGAAAACTTTTAGGGTCGAACGCGACCCAACGCTGCCGTTACCGGCCCGATGAAGCGATCCGGAAATCAGACATTGAGGGAGGTGGCATAACGTCCGCTGTAAGGCGTCAACTGGCTGGATATATTACTCGAGGGAACAGCCCTTGTCGGCCACCACCTTGCTCCCCGTAGAAGACTTCCACCTTTGCCAGATCACCGATGTTTGGCGGGGGGTCGATGTTCTCCAGGATGATGAACTGGTTCCCGGTCGCCTTGGCCGACAGATGCTCAAAGAAGTGGTGGCGCAGAGGGAGCTGGGCGATCTCTTTCTCGTCACCACTCAGCTCACCGTACTTCGACGTGATCGGATCCCGGTAAGTGAGGAGCGGGGTGTCCAGAACGAGAAATCCAGGGTGCGGCAGGCCGCGTTCGCGGCAGAAGAGAAGTAAGGCAACCTTGAAGGCGGCGTGAGTGATTGCGCGGACGCCCTTGCCGTTATCACGCCGGTGCTTGCCATCAATCTTCAAGTCAAAGGTGGCGTCATCGAAGCTAACATGCCGCTTCCCGGGAAACTGCCAAGCCGTCAGGACGCTGCTGACCGTCTGCGCGAATTCGTACGCGACTGTCGAGCTGAGGCCGAAATGGGGCCGCTCCCCCGGCTGGGCCACCCTCGCCGCCGCCAAGGAGGTCTTTCGCTCCATCAGCCGGTCGCGCTGTTCGAGCAGTGAAAGCCCTCGCTTAACGCGGTCGCGCTCGGTTATGATATCTGCCAATTTGCGGCGGGACGCCGCGACCTCAGGTGTCACGGCCGCTATTTTTGCCTCAATGTCCTCAAGGCGTTCCTTGAGCTTTGGCAGCGCATCTTCGAGCAACTGCCCCTCAACGTAGAGTTGCTGCACGGTCCCGCTCAAATCGACCTGCTGCTGCTTGATCTTGGCGATTTCAACGATCGCAGCCGCGCGGACTTTGACGATGTCGCCAAGACCGTGCCCGTGCTGTTGGGCCTCCGGAGTTGCTCCGCAGAGGGGGCAGTCCCGGTCACCCCCGATGGCGAGGATGAAACCGGCTTCTTCAAGCGCCTCGAGACGCTCGATGTCCGATTGGTACACTTCGTGCAGGCGCGCGAACCGCTGAAGGTTAATTTCCACTTCGGACATTCGGGACTCGGCTCGCGCGTATTCAAGAGCCATGGTGCGGCGAACGAGGAGAAGTGCTCGAACGGTCTGCTGGGCAGCTTCGACATCCGCCTGTGTAGCTTCTAAGGTCTCCTCGAGCTTCTTGTCCTGTTCCATGAGCTCACCTGCGTCGGGGAACTCGCCCTCGATGTCAGCCTGCACGGATGCGATCAGGTCGTCGAGTACTTCGAGCTTCGCGGCCTTCGAGGCACGGAAAGCTCGTGGATTCATCACCTCGACAACCGCACTGTCGTCCACCCCGGTAAGGAGAAGTTTGAGAACGCTCCGCTCCGCAGAGGCGTTGACATATTGTCCGGACAGAGCAGGTGAGAGCTCGCTCTGGATGGAGGTTTCATTGACCAGACAATACCGCGAAAGATCGCGAAAGCTCAGTGGGCGTTTCGCCCCGGAAGCGTTGGTCGCAATCATCTTGCCACGAAGGCCGACTAAGCTGAGGAGGAACTGAGAGACGTTGTCCTCGTTGGATGCGTCATTCTTTTGCCCAAGGATGCGACGCTCGTTAGTTCTCCGCAACTCATCGACCAGCCCTGGGATGGCGTAAAAGTTGCCTCCGGCCATCGCCCTGGAAAAGGTCATAACATCGCCACCACAGGCCAATGTCAGCCAAAGTCTGTCGTATGGGCGGCGCTGCTCAATGTCGGGCAGATGCGCGCCGTCACCCAAGGCGAAGTCGATTGCTTTCGCCGCAAAAGATTTGCCGCTGTTGGATGCCCCGAAGACCAAATTCAGCCGATCCTCGAATGTGAGGTCGACGACTGGGGCACTCGGCCCAGTGAAGGCGAGCCGACAGAGAGAGAGACGGTTGGTCACGACGGCGGCCTGGGCAAGCTGTATTCGCCCTGAAACTCGACAGCCCACCGACCGATCTGGTCAGCTATGCGCTTTGTGAGCTGTGCCTCATCAAGGTCACCGAGCTCGGCGACCAGCCACTTCGCTCGATCTTTGAGGGCTGTGGCATATTTGGTCCGTAGAAGGCTCACGAACGCAGGGGCGTCATCACCTGCCCGGTACGCGATCCCTTTCTGTTCGTCGTGCACCACTTCAACCAAATGCAGTCGGCGCATCAAAGCAATGCTGTCCTCGACAAGGCGACGCCGCACCAGCAGTTCGCCGGTCCTCTCGGGCAAAGCCGGGTGAAGGCTCGCGGGACCACCGATGTCCTGAGTGTGGACGACCAAGTGATCAAACCACGTCAGGCGAGCAAGATCGAGCGCGCGGGGATACGCGGCGTCTAGGATCACCATGGCTCTGGTACCGGTCTCGAGCTGGCTGTTGTAGAGCGGCTCCCGGCGTGGCTCGTGCGTTACTTCCATGACTTGATGCGCTCATCGTTGTCATCGTTGATAAAGTGGTGGCAGATTCCTTGCTTGACCTGCACTCGTGCATGGCGCGCGAGTGGGCCACCTAGTGCGATTGTAGCTGCGTGCCCCAACACGGCGTCGACCCGCGCCAACGCGTCTGCGTGTGTCTTGCGATACATTTGTACGATGCCATGGTAGACCTCGTCTTCGAGGGCCGTCATCTGCTCCTCGAGTGTGTTGTCACGATAGAACCGCCTGAACGCGTCGGCGGCGTAAAACCGCTCCCGCTGTTCGGCAAAATGCTTGCTATGGGTCGCATGCGCGAGAATGTCGTCCTGGCCATAGTCGCACTTATCCCGATCACCGTAAGCAAGAAACAGCTCGCCTGCATATCGGAGTTCAACAGGGGCCACCATCGGGGGCACAGCGCCGACGGGGGGAGCGCCGGGATCGGCGCCGAACATCTCTGCCAGCGCCGGCCGTGCGGCAGGATCACCCAGGATGTCGTCGATCGATTTCCGACGGACCCCGGTGAAGTCGAACTTCTCAAGATGGGCCAATAGATCGGGGGTGAGGGGGACGGGTTGTCCCTTTATGATCTTCTTGGCACAATAGTCGTTCCAATTATCTATCAGCGACTGCTTCAGCTTGCTCGGATTGAAGATCAGCGCCTCCAGGGGGCGGCTCAGGCCCCGAGGCGCCACGAAGGTATACTGCTCGGGCAGGGTGAACGCCCCTTGATGGCTAAAATATATGATTTTTCCCAGTTCAAGTAGGGCGACGTCGGCCGCCAAGTTACGCCGCCCAAGCTGCTTGCACTGGTAGTTGTGCCAGGGACCCTCGTGCAGGTGCTTCGTCAGAAACCCCACGATGTCCCGGCCCATATCCCCCGTGCCGGAGAACCGCTCGACATGGTGGTAAGTGGGGTGTGTCATCACGCTCGCCCAGCGACGGACGAAGCGCTCTAGGCCTGCGTCGTCCATAGCCAGGATATCTCTTGTGTAGTCCATGCGTCGATTAGTGCCCCCGTGAGCATGGTAACGGCTTGCCCGGTACAGCCAACCGCCGGGGCACCTTCGATTCCTTAAGCCACTGTGGCGGACAGTCAACCCTGGGTTAGGCTGGGACAGCCGAGTTCCCCAGCACCGATGACGCCAGCTTCGGTGGCGCAGGAGCCTGGAAGCCACTGGTCCGCTTTGGGCCTATGCCCAGTCATGGCCGTATGGCCGGTTTTCTCTTGGGGCGCCAAAACCCGACGGGTCGAAATCCACCCAATGCACCCATTGCGGCTGGAACTGCCGGCATTGCAACCTTGAAAGGCCAACTTCGCCGCTTCCCTGTGTTTCTACGACAGAGCCCTACACTACTCATAAGGTTGTTGCGCCACCCGACTTTCTGCCT
>CAVQHB010000004.1:0-280178 GCA_963712195.1 uncultured Alphaproteobacteria bacterium
CGCCCCGACGAGTGCTGCGGTTTCGGTGGCACCTTCTCGGTTTTCAATGAGGCCGTCTCGTCGAAAATGGGCTATGACAAGGTTCAGGACCATGCTGCGGCTGGGGCGGAATATATCGTCTGGGCGGATAATTCCTGCCTGATGCATCAGCGTGGCTGCGCCGAGCGGATCGGCGTGCCGATGAAGTTCATTCATATCGCCCAGATCCTGAACGGAGCCGAAGCATGAGCGATTCCAGCTCCGAACGCCGGCCTGATAATCAGGCGGCTGAACCGCAGCCCCGCGGGGCGCGGGTGAACGGCAACAAGCCGGTCAACCAAGCGGAAGCCGCGGAGCGCTTCATCGCCGCTCCCCTCCACCAGAAGCAGCATGACGAGCGCCTCTGGACATTGCGCAGCAGGCGCGATGGCGAAATGCAGGCCATGCCCGAATGGGAGGAGATGCGCGCGCTTGCCGCGGCCATCAAGGAACATACGCTCACCCATCTCGACAAGTACCTTGAGATGTTCGGCAACCTACAACGCCCAGGCCAATGGTATCCAGGTCCATTGGGCGAAGGACGGGGACGAGCATAACCGCATCGTCCAGGAGATACTCGAACGGCGGGGTGCGAGAACCCTGATCAAGAGCAAGTCGATGCTGACCGAGGAATGCCGCTTTCGCGAGCAAAGGGCGAAAGTCGGCATCGAGGTGATCGAGACCGATCTCGGCGAGCGGATCCAGCAGCTTGATGACGAGGATCCAAGCCATGTCGTCGTGCCTGCCGTCCACAAGCTGCGGACCGACGTGTCGAAAGTGTTCGCGAAGACCCTCGGCAGCGACCCGAACGATTTCAATATCTACCATCTTGCGGAAATCCAGCGAGAGACGACCCGGCCGATGATCCTGAACGCCGCCGCCGGCATGACAGGGGCAAATTTCGTGGTCGCCGAAACCGGTACTTTCGTTGTCTGCACCAATGAGGGCAATGCGGATTTGTCGGCCAACGTGCCTGACCTGCACATCGCCTCGATCGGCATCGAGAAGCTTATTCCGCGGCTGGAGGATCTGCCGGTCTTCATCCGGACGCTCTCGCGCAGCGCTCTGGGGATCGCCGATCACCCAGTATACATCGCATTTCCGCGGCCCCAGGGCCGGCGGCGAGATGCACGTCGTGCTGGTCGATAATGGCCGCTCCGCAACGGCTGGGGATGGAAAAGTTCTGGACGTCGCTGAAATGCATTCGCTGCGGCGCCTGCATGAATACCTGTCCGGTTTATCGGCGCTCCGGCGGGCTTAGTTACGGGGCTACCTATTCCGGGCCGATCGGGCTTATCATCGACCCGACCTTCAATGCGCGAAAGTACAGCAACCTGCCCTACGCCTCGACGCTGAACGGCAGTTGCACCAATGTCTGCCCCGTGAAGATCAATATTCACGAGCAGATTTACGCCTGGCGTCAGGAAATGGTCCGCGAGCACGAGACGCCGTTCGTCAAACGCGCGGCAATGAAGGCGGCGGGTGCCGTATTGTCGCGTCCTGCGGTCTACCGTGCGGCGGTGGAGGCGGGGAACGCTGCGATAGAGTCACTGCCTCGTTTTGTCGTCTATAATGGTCTCAACGCCTGGGGTAAGCATCGCGAGGTTCCGCACGCCCCCGCCGAGACCTTCCATCAATGGTACAAGAAAAACCGCGGAGACAAGAAATGAGCAGCCGTGAAGCCATTCTCGCTTCGGTCCGCGCCAACCTTCCGAAGGTGGAGCGGCCGCTTCCCGTGGTGCCGCACTTCGACAGCAACCCACCGGCATCGCTCATCGACGCGTTCGGCGACATGCTGAAGCGCATGGGCGGACGCCTGCTCGATCCCGGACCGGTGGGCGATCCGCTGGCGCCGGTGCGGGCGCTGCTTGCAGAGAGCCGCCTCATCTGTTCGGCCGTGCCGGAGATCGCGGGTGAGCGCGATCTTGCTGCTGTCACTGAGCCGCGCGCGCTGGCCGATGTTGACCATGCTGTTGTGCGTGCAGCCTTCGGTGTTGCGGAAACCGGGTCCGTGCTGCTTACCGACACGGATCTGCAGGTGAACTCACTCGCTTATCTGGCTCAGCACCTGATCGTGCTGCTCGATCCGGCGGATATCGTGGTCAACCTGCACCAAGCCTATGCCCGGCCAGAATTCCGCGAACATCATTATGCCGCTTTCCATACCGGCCCCTCGGCAACGGCGGATATTGAAGGCGTGCTCATCCTCGGAGCGCAGGGCGTCCGCTCGCTGTCTGTCTTGTTGGCGCCCAGGCCCCCCGTGAACCGCACCTGAGCCGGTTAGCGCCAGTCGTAGCACCATGGAACTCAGGCATCTCCGTTATTTCGTTGCGGTTGCAGAGGAGTTGCACTTCACCCGCGCAGCCGAACGGCTCGGCATCAAACAGCCGCCCCTCAGCTTGCAGACCGCCAGCTCGAGCATGAAATGGGCGCGCCTCTCTTTCACCGCCTGACACGCGGCGTGGAACTCACCGAGGCCGGGGCATTGCTGCTTATCGAGGCGCGCCAAATACTCGACCAGGTGGAACAGACCAAGGCTGGTGTGCAAAGCCGCGCGCGCGGCGAAACGGGACACATCCACCTGGGTTTCGCTGGCGCAACCTATTTTCAGCCACTCGTCCCCGCTGTTATCCGAGCATATCGTGAGCATTATCCCAGCGTCGTTCTTTCTCCCGAGCAAAGCAATACGCCGCAACTGGTTGCAGGTCTGCGGAGCGGCGAGATCGACATCGCGTTTGTTCGGCCGCCAATCAGCGATGATGAGGGGCTTGCGATCGAGCCTTTGGTCGAGGAACCCATGTTGATCGTGCTGCCGGCATCGCATCCCCGAGCTGGCGAGCATTCCATGCCACTCGAGGCTCTCGCACGGGAGACACTGATTCTATTCCCACGCGCCATTGGCCCCGGCCTCTACGATGCCGTCATCGCAAGCTGCCAACGGGCTGGGTTTAGTCCCAAATTGGGTCAGGAAGCGCCCCAGATCTCGGCAATCGTTCACATGGTGGCGGCGGGATTTGGTGTGTCGATTGTGCCTCAGTCGATCAAGCAGATCCACGCCGAAGGCATCGTCTTTCTTGGCATTGACGGTGACGTACCCAATACGCCGATCAGCCTTGCCTATCGGCAGGATGATCATAGTACGGTTGTACGCAATTTTGTCGCCTTGGTGAGGCGAATTTCTCGAGCCTCCAAATCGGAAGAAGGGCAAGTTGTGGGCAAGAGAGGTGCAAAATAGCTGGCAATCCAGGGAGCACCCTCAGCGGCGCTCCGAGCCAGTTGGGCTGACTGCGTTTTTTACAGCGGGAAAATTTGTCTATTGATTGGCGTATTGCAAAGGCGCGCCAACATGTTTGGCGTTCTGTGTTATTTTTAGTTTGGCTGACATGATTCCAAAACCCGATGAAATGCTGTTTGCGCTGAAAACCTTCGCAGGGGCGAAGGCAGCGTTTTATCTGGCGTGCTGGCTCGGGCTGGATAAACCTTTCTGGGCGATGACGAGCGCCTACATCGTCGCGCAGCCTCTGACCGGAGCCATGCGCTCGAAAGCGGTATTCCGGTTTATCGGCACGATGATCGGAAGTACCGCGGCGGTGGTGATGGTGCCGAACCTGGTGAACGCGCCGGTGCTGCTGTGCCTGGCGATGGCGGGCTGGATTGGCGGGTGCCTATATCTTTCACTGCTGGATCGCTCCCCCGCTCCTACACCTTCATACTAGCGGGTTATACGGCGGCAATTATCGGTTTTCCCAGCGTGACCGATCCGAACATGATCTTTCAGACAGCGCTGACGCGGGTGGAGGAAATCGTCATTGGCATTACCTGCACTACCTTTCTCGGCGCTCTTGTGTTTCCGCGGCCGATGGGGCCTGTAATCGCCCGCCGGATTGCACGCTGGGTGCCGCCGACGAACGACTGGGCCGTCGCGTCGCTGGTGGGCAAGGATGAGGACGCCCAGACACGTGCGGCAAGGTACCGGCTGGCCGTTGAGGTGAACGATGTTGGCCTGCTGACCACGCAACTGGCGTTCGACACGTCGCCGTTGCAAGCGGCGGTGCCGTATATCAAGCGCCTGCGTATTTACATGCTGAGCTTGATACCGGTGTTGAACTCGATCGGCGACCGCGTCGCGGAGTTGCGACGCATGAATGGCATTACCCCCGCATTGCAGGAAGTCCTGGAGGCGATGTCCGGCTGGGTGCAGGTCGGCGAACCCGAGAATGCGGATGCGGTGCGTGCCCGGATCGGTGCGCTGGCGGAGAGTGGAACATCTTGGGCCGGGCTGCTGCGCGCCAGCCTGGCTGTGCGCCTGAACGAGTTGATCACCATCATGCGGCACACGCGCGCAATCCGACAGCATATTGTCAACGGCGCTCCGCCACCGAAAAACGCTGTCCTGGACGGAGAACATGTTGCCGCGGCGGTGCGGCTGCATGACCATGGGATGGTGTTTCTCTCAAGCCTGGCTGCCTTTCTGGCGGTCCTGCTGGTCTGCGCGTTCTGGATTAACGCGGACTGGCCCGGCGGTGCCAATGCGGCGTTGATGGCGGCGATCGTATGCTGCCTCTTTGCAACGCAGGATGATCCTGCTCCTGCGCTGGCGCAGATGCTCCGTAATGTCGTGATCGTGGTTATTGTCATCGGGTTTTATACCTTCGTCATTCTGCCGCGGGTGGAAACGTTTGTCGAATTGGCGCTGGCTTTATCGCCGATCGGGCTGATCATCGGCGTGCTGATTTCCCGACCTTCGACCGCCGGCATCGGCCTGGCGGTTGTAGCCTTTGGCCCAACAAACCTGGCGCTCGAGAACGGGTTCGTAGGGGATTTTGCGGGTTATCTGAACAACGCCGCGTCCCTGGTATTCGGGGTGGCCGCCTTGGTGGTCACAAAACTAAGTCGTTCGGTGGGAGCGGAATGGAGCATCCGCCGCTTGTTGCGCGCCGGGTGGCGGGATATTGCCGCGGCCGCCGAGGCGCAGGGTCCCCAGGACCGCGCGGTGCTGACGGGGCGGATGATGGACCGGCTGGGATTGCTGATGCCACGGCGCGCGGCGGTATCAGAGGATGGGGACATCGTGGCGGCGAATGTGCTGCGAGATATGCGGGTGGGATGGAACGTCATCGGCCGTGAGAAGGTTGCGGCGCTGATGCGGCGGATGGGGATCGAGGCGGTGTATCGCCGGCCGAATACGTCAAAACCCGCTCCAGGCCACAAGGTTTACCCATATCTATTGCGCGGCATGTTGATCGACCGGCCGAACCAGGTCTGGGCGATGGACATCACCTACATCCCGATGGCGCGGGGTTTTGTGTATTTGGCGGCGGTGGTGGACTGGTTCAGCCGGCGTGTTCTGGCCTGGAAATTGTCGATCACGCTGCAGGTGGAATTCTGCATGGGGGTGGTTGAGGAAGCGCTCGCCCGGTACGGCAAGCCGAAGATTTTCAACACCGACCAGGGCAGCCAGTTCACCAGCGGCGACTTCACCGGGCTGCTGCTGGAGCACAAAATCGCGATCAGCATGGACGGCAAGGCGGCCTGGCGCGACAACGTGTTCGTCGAGCGGCTCTGGCGCTCGGTGAAATACGAGGAGGTGTATCTGCACACCTATGCCAGCGTCGCCGAGGCCCGCGCCGGCCTTGGCCGGTATCTGAATTTCTATAATGGAAAGCGCCCGCATTCGAGCCTTGGCGCGCGCACGCCGGACCAAGTATACTTCACCCAGGCCCCGCTGCTTGCGGCCGCCTGAAAACTTCGCCGCCGGTGTCTGGGCCTCGCGCAAGGAGGGCGTAGCCCGACTGGAGCGAGGCCCAGACACCGGCATATTATACCAGCCCGCCTTACTCCTGACTCTCTGTGGGGGATTCCCAAGGGTGGGAATTTCCGATTCGATGCCCTGATGGGGAGATTTGCATCGGGGGGCATGTTATGGGGGCGAAAGTAGCGATTACACGCATGGATCATACGGGTGCCGAGTTGCGGGCCCAATCGGCCAAATGCGCCGATGGTGCGCAGGTCCGTCGCATGCTGGCGTTGGCCCTGGTTTTGGATGGCCGGTCACGGAGCGAGGCTGCGGTGCTGAACGGCATGGACCGGCAAACCCTTCGTGATTGGGTGCATCGTTACAACGAGGCTGGCATTGAGGGGCTGAAGTCTCGCAAAAGCCCTGGCCGTGAGCCTTATCTGACAACCCAACAAATGGCCGAACGGCTCAAATTCGCCGGCATCACCCTCTTCACCCTCGCCGAGGGCGAGATTTCCGAGTTGCACATCGGGCTGAAGGGCACGATGAACGCTCTGTTTCTGAAGGACCTAGCCGAGAAGACAAGGCGCGGCCTGCTCGGCCGGGTCGCGGCCGGCAAATCGGCGGGCGGCCTGTGCTACGGCTACAAAGCCGCCCCCAGGATCGTGGGAGACGGGATCATCGAACGCGGCGACCGCCGCATCGACGAGGCCGAAGCCGCCATCGTCCGCCACATCTTCCGCAGCTTCGCCGAGGGCCTGTCCCCGATCGCCATTGCCAAGCAGCTGAACCAGGAAGGGATCCCCGGCCCGGATGGCCGCCCCTGGCAGGACACGGCGATCCGCGGCCATGCCGAACGCGCCACCGGCATCCTGCGCAATGAACTGTATATCGGCCGCCTGGTGTGGAACCGCATGCGCTACATGAAGGACCCCAGCACCGGCAAACGTGTGTCGCGCATGAACCCGCGCGAGCAATGGGTGACCGAGGAGGTGCCGCAACTGCGCATCGTCGAGCAGGAACTGTGGAGCCAAGTGCAGCACCGCCTCGCCGGCATCCGCGAAGCCTCCGGCGCCAACAATCCCGACCGGCCAAAGTATTGGGAGACGCGCCGCGCCCGACATCTGCTTACCGACAAGCTGTTCTGCGCCAGTTGCGGCGGCCACTTAAGCGCGGTCGGCCGCGACTATTTAGCCTGCGGTGGCGCACGCAAGCGCGGCACCTGCGGCAACAGCGCCAGCATCCGCCGCTCCCAGCTGGAAGCGGCCGTCGTCGAAGCGCTGCGAGCCAATTTGATGGCGCCGGACGACGTCCATGACTTCGTCAAGGAATTCACCGCCGAGTGGAACCGGCTGGCGGCCGAGAGCAACGCCGGGCGCGCCCATGACCAGACCCGGCTGGCTGCGATCCAGCGCAAGATCGACAAGCTCATCGAGGCGGTGATGGAAGGTTTCCGGAGCGAAGAGCTGAAGCAGCAGTTGGAGGCGCTGTCTCAGCAAAAGGCACAGCTGCAGGCCCGTCTTGCAGCGCCGGCCGCCAAGACGCCTTCACTGCACCCGAACCTGGCTGAGCTTTACCGGGACCGGGTTGCGGCGCTGCAGACTGAATTGGCCACGTCCAACGGCAGCAACAGTGCCGTGCTGGAAGCCTTGCGGGATCTGATTGAACGGGTGGATTTCGGGCCGGGTGCTGAGGGCGGCGAACCGGAGATCATTCTCACGGGCGCGCTGTCGGCGATGGTCAAGCTGGGCCTGGGCGACAAGCCAGCGTTTTCAACGCCTTCCACCGCGAGGGGCGAGGCTGATCCTGGTTTGTTCGATTGTTCGGTAAAAGTGGTTGCGGGGGCCAGATTTGAACTGACGACCTTCAGGTTATGAGCCTGACGATTTGCTATATATCTATTTGACATAATTTATAAGAATTACGCTTCTTGTATATATGCCCTAGTTAATGCCCTAAATTTTCTCCGTTTTTCTTCGATATCGACCCAAAACGCCCTAACTGGCAGTTCTGGGTAATGCGCGACATAAATCTCGCCGTTTGGCCCGGATGCCTCCCTAAGAAACCAGCGGCCACCCCTTGGGGAGGGGCCGCTTATGTGAGCCTGCGCCGTTGGAGCAGGTCGGCGGCTCGAAGGGCCGACGCAGAGGTGCGTCAGCCCTTGATATGGCAGGAAACGGTCACACCACATTGCCGTGCCCGTCGATCGCGACCGAGGCGACGAGGCGAAGCGGGATCGCCAAGGTGTAATGAGTGTGACGCCGTTCCCCCGCGCGAACCAGGGCATTCTTGGCGACGAGATCGGCGAGATCGCGCGTCGCCGTGGCGGGCGACGCTCCGGTAATCGACCGCAGTGCGTACCGCGCGGGCTGGGCGGCCGGCGACAGTGTGAATTTGTCTCGGCCCATAGAGGAGGGGGGAAGGCAGGGGGCAATTGCAATGAAGGCTAAGCGTAGTTCGCAGCGCAACCAAGTCTACGCTTGGGAAAACCGTGTCATCGCCATACTTGACCCGAGTTTAGTCTCCTTTCCGGCGGCCCAGGGGATGGTGAATGCGATCTGGTTCGAGATGGGATTTTTATATCCGCCAAGGCGACGGTCGCGACCGCAACCCGGCTGTGTGTATCCGTTTGCCGGATCGCGTGCCTTCATGGTGCCTACTCCATGAAATCGCCCACGCCATGACGACAACCCCCGAGGGGCGGTCGGACGGCCATGGCGGCGAACTCATGGGGATCTACTTGCAACTGGTCGCGCGGTACTTGCGGCTCGACCCGGCCGAATTGGCCCGCTCGGCACGCAACGACGGTATCCAAGTCACTCTCGATACGCGGCCTGCATTTGTTGGCCTTTGAAACTGCCGCTAGCCGCTAGGGGTTTCATGTCTCGTCACCGCGTAGGACGTGATGATGACCCGGCCCAGCCGCCAATTTTCCATGATGGCGGCTGCTACACTGGGCTGGAAAGCCGCCTCAGTCTATGCAATCATTGCAGCGATTTTCATCAATGCCTGAAACGGTAGGAAGCAAGGCTCATGGCAAGCATTACCATTCGCAACCTCGATGAGGGGTTGAAGTCCCGGCTGCGGGTTCAGGCGGCCATTCATGGCCGGTCCATGGAAGACGAGGCCCGGGACATCCTCCGTTCGGTCCTTAGCCGGCATCCTCAGGCAGCTGCCAATCTGGCAAATACCATTCATGCCCGTTTTGCTGCCCTGGGGGGCGTTGAGCTGCCACAGGCTCCCCGCGAGCCAATGCGCGAGCCGCCGGCCTTCGACTGATGATCCTCCTCGATACCAACATCGTCTCCGAGCTGATGCGCCCAGCGCCCAGCCAAGCTGTCATGTCGTGGCTGGCGGCCCAGCCAGCAGCGAGTCTGTTTATTTCCGCCGTCACCGAAGCAGAACTGCGCTACGGCGTCATGCTCTTGCCCGAAGGTCGGAAGCGGGCCGAGCTGGTGGCCGCCATCGAAGGAATGCTGGCGGAAGATTTCGCAGGCCGCATCCTGCCCTTCGACAGCGCCGCAGCGCTGGCCTTTGCCGGTATCGCGGCCACTCGCCGCCAGGCCGGACGGCCGATTTCGCAGTTTGACGCCCAGATCGCCGCCATCGCCCACTCACGCGGGGCCGAACTGGCCACCCGCAACGTGGCGGATTTCGAGGGTTGCGGGGTTGAGATCATCAACCCGTGGGAGAGCAAGAAGTGAATGCGGTCGAGATCGAGGAAGCCGTATCCGACGCTGGCGGAGCAGCCGTTTGACGCCGGCCGAGTTCCCCTATGCCTTCCTGGAAGCCTTCGGCAACAAGGAAACGACGATCAAGCGCCTGCGCAAGGGCGCAGTCGAACAAGTCCGACCTCGGCGGCGTGCTCCAGACCAACAACATCCATATCGCCGTCGCCGCGCCCGGCGAGGTGACGCAAGACCCTGGCCGCGCTGAAAGCCAGCCCGGCCACCGCGAAGGCCAAGGCCAAGTTCATCCTGGCGACCGACGGCGTGGACTTTCGAGGCCGAGGACCTGGACAGCGGCGAGACGGTCGCCTGCGCCTATGCCGACTTCCCCGACCATTTCGGCTTCTTCCTGCCGCTGGCCGGCATCACCACCGTCAAGCAGATCACGCGAAAACGCCTTCGACATCCGCGCCACCAGCCGCCTGAACCGGCTCTACGTCGAGCTGCTGAAGGACAACCCGGACTGGGGCACCGCCGAGCGCCGCCACGACATGAACCATTTCATGGCGCGGCTGATCTTCTGCTTCTTCGCCGAGGATACCGACATCTTCCACGGCAGCCGGCCTGTTCACCGCCACCATCGAGCAGATGAGCGCGCAGGACTCCTCCAACACCCACGAGGTGATCGGCGAGCTGTTCCGCGCCATGAACACCAAGCCCGACGGACCGCGCCGCCGCCGGCATTCCGCGCTGGGCCGACGCCTTTCCCTATGTCAATGGCGGGCTGTTCTCGGGCAGCATGGACGTGCCGCGCTTCAGCAAGATCGCGCGCTCCTATCTCCTCCACATCGGCGGCCTCGACTGGACGAAGATCAACCCCGACATCTTCGGCTCGATGATCCAGGCCGTCGCCGAGGACGAGGAGCGCGGCGCGCTGGGCATGCACTACACCAGCGTGCCGAACATCCTGAAGGTGCTCAATCCGCTGTTCCTCGACGATCTGCGCGCGCAGCTTGAGGAAGCGGGCGACAATCCGCGCATGCTGCTCAATCTGCGCAAGCGCATGGCGAGGATCAGGGTGTTCGATCCGGCCTGCGGCTCCGGCAATTTCCTTGTCATCGCCTACAAGGAAATGCGGGCCATCGAGGCCGAGATCAACAAGCGCCGCGGCGAGGCCGACCGGCGCACGCGAAATCCCGCTGACCAATTTCCGCGGCATCGAGCTGCGCGATTTCCCGGCCGAGATCGCGCGCCTGGCGCTGATCATCGCCGAATACCAGTGCGACGTGCTGTATCGCGGCCAGAAGGAGGCGCTTGCAGGATTTTCTGCCGCTGGACGCGCAGAACTGGATCACCTGCGGCAACGCCCTGCGGCTGGATTGGCTGAGCATCTGCCCGCCGACCGGGACGGGCGTGAAGCATCCACGCCGATGATCTGTTTCACACGCCGCTGGATCAGGCACAGATCGATTTCGAGAACGAGGGCGGGGAGACGTACATCTGCGGCAATCCGCCTTATCTTGGAGTTAAATGGCAGACCGACGCACAAAAGGCAGACCTAGAGCCATTTTCGAAGGGCGGACGCAAAAGCTGGAAGTCCCTCGACTACGTGGCGGGCTGGTTCATGAAGGCTGCTGACTATCGGCACGACAACGCGATGCGTTCGCGTTCGTGTCCACAAATTCGATTTGCCAAGGCGAGCAGGTTCCGATGATTTGGCCGCTCATTTTTCAGACCGGCCACGAAATCGTTTTTGCCCATACAGTCCTTCAAATGGGCGAATCTTGCCAGCAACAACGCCGGCGTTACTGTCGTGATCGTCGGGATGTCAAACGAGCCGGCAAGAGTGACGGAGTCTATTCTATCGACGACGACAGAGAGAATCGTCAGAAGTCGAGCATATCAATGCCTATCTTGACGCATGGGCCGAGCATCATAGTCGAAAAGCGCTCAGCGCCGCATCTCCGATCTTCCAGCGATGGTATTGCGGGCAACAAGCCCGAGAGATGGCGGCACTTCATGCTTCGCTTGGAGAACGGATGCAGATTGTCGCCAAGCATCCGGCAGTCGGGTGCATTGTATTCGAAAGTATTATGGGCTCATGCGAGTTCATTAACGGTGTCGAGCGCATCTGCCTTTGGATCGATGACGACGAAGCTCCGCGATGCAACATCCATGCCGCTTGATCGCCCAACGGCTGGAAGCCGTCCGCAAGTATCGCGAAACCGGCAGAGAGCGGGCGCAACGCTAGCGAATTCGCAGACACCATATCAAGTTCGAGCGACACTATTACGGGCAGAGCATCATCAGATCGTCGTGCCGCGCGTTTCTCGGAACGCCGCCCATACCTCCCCGTCGGACTATCTGAAGAGCCGACACTATCGTGTCTGATGCTGCCTTCGGCCCTCTACGACGCCCCGCTATGGAACATGGCGCTCATCGCCTCGCGCCTGCATCTGGTCTGGATCGGCTGACTGTCTGCGGCAAGCTGGAAACCCGATTATCGCTATTCCAACTACCCTTGGCTGGAACACGCTTCCCGTTCCCACGCTCACCGAGAAGAACAAGGCCGACCTCACGCGTTGCGCCGAGGACATCCTGCTGGCCCGCGAGGCGCATTTCCCGGCGACGATCGCCGACCTCTACGATCCGGACGACATGCCAGCCGACTTGCGCGCGGCGCACGAGCGCAACGACGAGGTGCTGGAGCGCATCTATATCGGCCGCCGCTTCAAGAACGACACCGAGCGGCTGGAAAAGCTGTTCGACCTTTACACCAAAATGACCGCCGCGCCAGGCGCGGCGAAGAAGACGAAAGGCAGGGGCAAGAGCATGACCGACGACACGAAGACATCCGTTCCCTCCGTCTCGGTTTCCTATGCCCGCAACGGCAGCTCGACCAAGGCCAATGCGCTGGGCATGCGGCCGATGCAGGAGCGCGCCTACGAGAAGCGCGGCGAGCAATATCTTCTGATCAAGTCGCCGCCGGCCTCGGGCAAGAGCCGGGCGCTGATGTTCATCGCCCTCGACAAGCTGCACAATCAGGGGCTCAAGCAGGCCATCATCGTGGTGCCGGAGAGGTCCATCGGCGCGAGCTTCCACGACGAGCCGCTCACCCAGTATGGGTTCTGGGCTGACTGGACCGTGGCGCCGCAATGGAACCTCTGCGACGCGCCGGGCTCGGACAATGGCGGCAAGGTGGGGTCGGTTGAGGCGTTCCTGAACAGCCCCGACAAGGTGCTGGTCTGCACCCACGCCACCTTCCGCTTCGCCGTGGATCGGTTTGGCGTGGAGGCCTTCGATGACCGGCTGATCGCGGTGGACGAGTTCCACCACGTTTCGTGCCAATCCGGACAACAAGCTGGGCACCTATCTCGGCCAGCTCATCGCCCGTGACCGCGTGCATGTTGTGGCGATGACCGGCTCCTATTTCCGGGGCGATGCCGAGGCCGTGCTGGCCCCGCAGGACGAAGCCAAGTTCGATACGGTCACCTACACCTATTACGAGCAGCTCAATGGCTACACGTATCTGAAGCGGCTCGATATCGGCTATTTCTTCTACGCCGGGCTCCTATGCGGACGATATTTTGAAGGTGCTGAACCCGGACGAAAAAACCATCATCCATATCCCCAGCGTCAATTCGCGCGAGAGCACGAAGGACAAGATCAAGGAGGTGGAGCACATCATCGGAGCATTGGGAGACTGGCAGGGCAGCGACCCGGCGACGGGCTTTCAGCTGGTTAAAACGCCCGAAGGGCGAATCCTGCGGATTGCGGACCTGGTAGACGACGATGCCGCCAAGCGTGACCGGGTGGCGGCGGCGCTGAAAGACCCGGCGCAGAAGCACAACCGCGACCATGTGGACATCATCATCGCGCTGGGCATGGCCAAGGAAGGCTTCGACTGGATTTGGTGCGAACATGCGCTGACCGTCGGCTACCGGGCGAGCCTGACCGAGATCGTGCAGATCATCGGCCGCGCCACCCGCGATGCGCCGGGCAAGACCCGGGCGCGCTTCACCAATCTGATTGCCGAGCCTGCGGCGGCGGAAGAGGCCGTGACCGAGGCCGTGAACGACACGCTAAAGGCGATTGCCGCCAGCCTGCTGATGGAGCAGGTGCTTGACGCCACAAATTTGAGTTCAAGCCAAAGAACACCGCCGAACGGTCCTACGCCAGGCTTTGACTATGGCGACGGGGGCTATGATCCGAACAAGTGCAATGTCGGCTTCAGCGAGGCCACCGGCCAGTTCGAGATTGAGATCAAGGGGCTGGTCTCGCCCAAGAGCGAGGAGGCGCAGCGCATCTGCAAGCAGGACTTGAACGAGGTGATTGCCGCCTTTGTGCAGGACAAGACGGAACATCGAGCGCGGGTTTTTGACGAGGAGCTGGTGCCGGAGGAGCTGACCCAGGCCCGGATGGGGAAGATCATCAAGGACAAGTACCCCGAACTGAACGTCGAGGATCAGGAGGCCGTCCGCCAACATGCGATCGCGGCGCTGAACCTGACGCAAAAGGCCAAGGAGGTGACCGCCGGGGCGGGGCTGAGCGAGGAGAGTGCCAATACGGCGTTTGTCGATGGCGTCCGCAAATACGCCTTGGATGTTCGTGAATTGGATATCGACTTGATCGACCGCATAAACCCCTTCGGTGAAGCCTACTCCATTCTAGCCAAGACGATGAGCGAGGAGAGCCTGAAACAGGTGGCGGCGGCGATTGCCGCCAAACGCACCACGATTACGCCGGAAGACGCCAAAGTTATTGCGAAACGCGCGGTCGAATTCAAACGCGAGCGGGGGAGGCTGCCCTCGATCACCTCGCCTGATCCTTGGGAGAAGCACCTCGCTGAGGGCGCCGCCGCATTCGTTCGCTATAAGGATGAGGGCCGCTATGAGTGATTTTGATCTTGATGATCTGCGGTCCGAGCTGGACGAGTTCGCCCAACCAGAAAAAAAGGGCGGACGCTCTGCGAAGGAGGAGCGGATCATTGCTGGCTTCGAGGAAATTCAGCGCTTCGTTGTCGAGAACGGCCGGCCGCCGCAGCATGGTGAGGGACGGGATATCTTCGAGCGGCTGTATGCTGTGCGCCTGGACCGGTTGCGGGCGCAGGAGGACTGCCGGGTCGTGCTGGAGCCGCTGGACCATCATGGCCTGCTGACCGGGGAGCAGGCGAGCACGGGCGCGGCTGTCGATGAGTTAGACGATGATGCGCTGCTGGCCGAGCTGGGCGGCGGCGATGCTGCTGCGCCTGGGGATGTGGGCAAGCTTCAGCATGTGCGCTCAGTGGCCGAAAAGCGTGCGGCCGAGGAGATTGCGAATCGCCAGAGTTGCGCGGATTTTGAGCGATTCAGGCCGCTGTTCGACCAGGTGCAAAGCGACCTGAAGACCGGCCTGCGTACCACCCGGCAGTTTGTGAAGGACGCCGGATTTTCCAAGGCCGAGATCAAGGCCGGGCAGTTTTTCATTCTTGGCGGCCAGACGGCTTATGTCGCTGAGGTGGGAGAGCCGATCAAGGCGCCGAACGGTGAATTTGATGCCCGTCTGAGGGTGATCTATTCCAATGGCACCGAGAGCGACCTGCTGCTGCGCTCCCTGCAACGTGCTTTGTATAAGGATGAGGCCGGCCGCCGGATCACCGAACCTACCGCTGGTCCACTTTTCGCGGATCAGAATGACGACGATGATGAGGCGAGTGGGATTGTCTATGTATTGCGAAGCAAGTCAGCGGCACATGAGATTGCCGCTTATCGCGAGGTTCTGCACAAGATTGGTGTGACCGGTGGCGATGTGGAGCGCAGAATCGCCAACGCCCGGCTCGACCCCACCTTTCTCATGGCGGATGTGGAGATCGTCGCGACCTACGAGCTCTACAACATCAACCGCACGCGGCTGGAGAACCTCATTCACCGCATCTTCGGTGCGGCGCGCCTAGATGTTGAGATCAAGGATCGCTTTGGCAATCCGGTGACGCCCCGTGAATGGTTCCTTGTCCCGGTATTTGTCATTAACGAGGCGATCGAACGGATCAGGAATGGCACGATCACCGGCTATGTCTATGACCCTAAGACGGCACAACTGGTCACTTCGGTATGATCAATCTGTTATTTCGGCGTCCAAAATTGGCTTTGAATTAATCTCGGTGCAGGGGCCCGGCCATTTACGAGGCACCGATCAGACTGGTGTGCAGTAGATCTGGTTTAGCACGGCCATACATTTAGCGTTTTATAAGTTTGAGCCGGTTGATCTGCCCCTCGGTTTGGCCGTTCGACCAAGGCTCCATGATGGCGGTATGAACTGCATTACAGTCACCAACTATGACAGATCAGAATGATCAGAGCAGGCTGCTCTTGGCGTCAAGAATCGAACAGTCGAGGCCGCTCGCAGAGTGAACAAATTTTCTTCCCCCCTTTGGATTTCGTAGGCGGGCAACGCCGGGACGGGCCTCCAATAGAAAAAACACTCCCGGACATCGCCGAGCGCGTCGCTGTCCGTGTAGTTCCCCCTAGTCGAGCATACCTGTTCATTGGAAGGCTATATCTATCTCATGATAAAGCCTCACCCCCTCCCTAACTCAATACTACGCCGATTGACAGCTCAATTATGTATATGCATTTACCATACACGGAAGACGGGGGTGTCGTGAAAGAGCTGAAGACGGTTTCGGTGAGCTTCCGGGTCTCGCCTCGGTTCAAGCGAGCCCTTGAAATTGCGGCGACGTCCGTCAATCGGACACAGGCTAACTTTCTTGAAACGCTCATTTTTGAATACTGTGCCACACACGGGATTAGCGTGAAATCGACGCTGGAGGATACACAAATGGGAGACCAGGAAACCAAATGAATACGACGTCTTCTTTGCTGCGGGGCGCGGTTTGGTTTACTCAGACTGCGCCAATCATTACACAGATAGCTGCAGCCTTCATACTTGTTTTGATTTTAGTTTTCCTTGGCTTCTTCTTCATCCCAGGCGTGCGTATATGGTTTAAACTGGGAGGCGTCGTCCGCCGCCTGCGGAATCTTAGGAAGACGGATGATCGAAATCTGGCTCCCGTCTTCGCCAGCAACCGAACGCTCTCCCACCTCTGGACCGAATACGAGGATACGCTTCACGAACAGCGCATGTTCGACTCTGAAACGGGAACACTCAAACCCGCAGTGCTGCGCTCCACTGTTCCGGCGGCGATGGTCTTTACGACAGAGACATTGATCGATAGCCGCCTTGCAACGGAATTTTTCAAACATCTTCCGGGACTCTTCACCGGTGTCGGGATCATCAGCACTTTCTTTGGACTAATCAACGGCCTGCAGGCTTTTAGGGTTTCCGAAGAGGCAGCGGTGGTGCGTACCAGCCTTGAAGGGCTGATGCATGTCGTTTCCAACACTTTCGTAGTTTCGGCGATCGCAATCACGGTGGCCATAGCTGTCACGTTCATAGAAAAATTGTTGATCACTAGTCTCTATCGAAGGGTCGAAGATATTACGTTCGAGCTCGACGGCATGTTCGCGTCAGGTGCCGGCGAGGAGTATCTCTCGCGACTTGTTAAGGCATCCGAGGATGCTGCCGATCAGAGCAAAATACTGAAGGATGCGCTGGTTACAGACCTCGAACGCATCCTATCCAATCTCACTGAACAGCAAATTCGTGCACAGGCGCAAGGCAGCCAGGACCTCGCCAAACAGTTTGCTGAGAGCCTCACGGTAGGTTTGGGGGGGCCGTTAGAGCGGATCGCCACATCATTCCAGAACACATCGCAAGGAAATTCGGAGGCAGTAACCCAGCTGCTAACCGATGTATTGGCTGGATTTGGTCAGCGGCTGGAAGAACTGTTCGGCGGACAAATTACCGGCATTAATCAGCTCCAACAGCAGACAATCCAGGCCCTACAAGCGGCAGTAGTCAAGCTGGATCAGATGGCGTCGAACGTCGAGGCGGCAGGAACCAGAACCTCCGACGCAATGGGACAACGACTTGCTGATGCGATCACCTCGATGGAATCACGCCAGAACTTGATGAATGACCGAATGGCGGAGTTTGTCGAACAGCTCCGCAGTTTGGCCCGCGACTCTCAGACCGAGACCAACCACAAGCTGCAGACAACGCTAATGGAGATCGGCGAGGCCGTTCGTCAGCAAATTTCGGCGCTCAAGGACCAGGGCGACCAAGCCTCGGCATCGCATTCCGAGCGCGAGGGGCGGATCGCCGCGCAGACGCAGGAGATGATGCAGCAACTCTCCTCGCAGGTCGATTTAGTTGTCGGGTCTCTTCAGTCGCAGTCTGAACAAGCAGCGACCGCCCAGGTCGAAAGGGAGCAGCGGATGTCCGCGCAAGCGGATGAAACGGTCGTAAAGCTGGCGGCGCTCACCGAAAGCCTTATGGCTGAGGTCCGTATCATAACAAGCGAGGTCCGCGCCACCGTCGATGCGATGCGGAACGTCACGTCGGACGCGGTGACACGAATGAATAGCGGTGCCGAGACATTGTTCCTGGCTGCGGATGAATTCTCCAAAGCGGGGCAAGGCGTCTCTGGCGTCCTTCAGCAAGCCGCGGGTGTCACCGATAAGCTCGCCGACGTAGGCGTTTCTATTTCGGCGTCCTCCTCCATGTTGAAAGGCGTCGTAGCGGATTATGCGCTGACCCGTGAAACTCTCGCCACCATGTTAACGGATCTACACAGCACGGTCGAGAACGCCAAGCGCGAGGCCAACCTCACTTCTGATATTCTCGCCCGTATCGAATCCGCCTCGCAGAAGCTTGGTCAAGCTCAAATTGACGCGGAAGAGTATCTAACTGGTATCAGCAAGGTGATAGTAGGCACGCATTCGGAATTTGCCTCTGGACTGAAGAACATGCTCGGCACCAGTTACACGGACTTCTACGATAGGCTCTCAAACGCCACCGGGCTATTGCGGCAGGCTATCGAAGAGCTGGCATCCACCGTCGAACCTACAATAAAAAGGGCATAGCCGATGTTCGGTACTCCGATCATCGTGAAGCGTGGATCCAAGGATGAGGCGGAAAAGCCTTTCTGGATTTCCTATGCCGACCTCATGACGGCGTTGATGGTCCTCTTTTTGGTCGTCATGTCCGTCGCGCTGCTTGCCGTTACCAACACGGTCAGCCAAGCTGAGCTAGAAAAGGCTCAACGCCAAGACGATATTGCGAAGCTCCTCGATGAAGTCGATCAGGCTGCGAAGCTCTATCCTGGTGTGACGGTGGATCGGGACCAAGACATCATCGATTTTGGGTCCAAAGCCCAGTTCGACAAGGGTAGTTACGCGTTAAACCCAGATCAGGAGCGACTACTTCGCGCGTTTGTACCTCAAATTCTCACCATTGCGCGCAATGACTTGGGGCGCAAATGGCTAAAGCAGATTGTCGTGGAAGGTTTTGCAAGCCCGGAAGGAGATTATCTTTATAATCTTAATCTCAGTCTGGAGCGGAGTCAGCGCGTCCTTTGCGTACTGTTCGCGCCGCCGTATCCAGACGAAAAACCCATGACACCGGCCCAACTCGAACAGGTCCGCGATCTGTTTCTCGTAGGAGGGTATTCTTTCAACGCGACAAAATATGACGCCGCAACCAATTCTTATGACGAAAGCCGGCGCGTCGAGTTGCGTTTAGAGTTTTTAGGCATAGGCGAAACGAGACCAACTACACCAGCAATCACATCAGACAACTTTGGCGAATGCGCCTTGGGTGAATGATGACCGCTTTGTCCCATTTACGTGCAGCGCTCCGAGACATAAACTCCGATTCGTTACACGGTCTGACATTCGATACGAAGCTGCTTGATCGAGAAACACTAAAACTGAGCGCATGGCTTGGCGGCCGGGGTACGGCCAAGCCGCCGCAGGACGCAATCTTCACGGCGTTGGATGCATTTCATAGCGACCAACAGCTAAGGAGCCGGCGCCAGGCGCTCCTCGTCTGCTTTGGCTGTGCTGACCCGGTTCTGTTAGGCGCCTCTCGCTTGATCGAGGACGGCGAACGATTCCCGAAGCTTTTGGGAGGGATCGATGTGTATATCCCGACCCCCCGCACCTTTCGTACCTGCTATCGCGGGCTTCTCAATGCCTATTTTAGCTATGATCCGGAGACGGCGCGATCCGCCGGCAAGGAGAATTGGGAGGGGCTTCGGACATATCTTCGTAGCCGCGCGGCGAACACTATCGCGCCTGGATTACTACCTGCCTGGGTTGATGCGCTGCAAAAGCACGTAGATTTGCTGGGAAGCAACCCAGGCAGCACCTACGGCAAAGCTATATTCAAGGACCACTCAAACGAATTCGAGCGCACACGGAACGCACTCAATATCCATGAGAATTCGTGGCTGATCTGGCGGCTCGTACTGGGACAAGTCGAGGCTGCCGTGCTCGAAGACGACGCGAATTTCCAGGGCCACCTCCCGAAATTGCTGGAATTGCTCGCCAAGCACCCCCTCGCTATCAATGACGGCTTGGCAAGGCTTCTATCCCGACATTACCTGTCGAAAACGCCCATTGTCCACGCAGGTCTACGAGATTTTGCCGTTGCGCATTGGGGGAATCCCTGGCTGTCTTTAAACAGGGCGAAATGGAGCTTGGTTACCAACGAAACACGCGAAATGGTCGCCGGCTGGCTCAAGCTGGTCCTGATTCAACAGTTTTTCAGCCTGCTCGCTGCCGATGGAACCAATGATCTTCGTCGGCTGAAATTCTGGGAAAGCTACCATGACAGCATAGACGATATGTACTTTGCACTTGGGAATACAGCCCGCTGGCATCGGGGAGCGGACTTCCTGGATATCCGCAAAAAAATGGCCGGCAGGCTTCTAAATTTGCACCACGCTGGCTCGCCCGACAACAATGCTTTCATCATGTGCATCGGCAATTTCGTCGTCGTCGAATTCGGCAGGACAGGTAATGCCTGTTATATTTTTAGGCGTGACCAGCTTCCGTTTGAGCTAGACAGCGACATTGCTGGGGACCGTACTGGACTCAAGCATGAGAATTCGGTTGAGCGACTCTTGCATCATGATAGAACGTTCGAAAATTGGGAACGTAAATTTCAGCAGACTCTTACGTCTCTGACAAATTTTGAATCCCTGGTTCAACCGATCAGCAGTAAAATGCCGTCGACACGGACGCCTGGCTTCAGCGACGTTCGCCAGACGCCGTATTCCGCACAACCACAAAAAACTACTTCGCCCACGCAGCTTTCCGGCCTACCCAGATCTCGCGACGAGACTCCGCCCACACGTGGTGTCGCGTTCTCGGAGCGGGAGCTGTCCCGCCTGTGCGACACCCGGCGACTCCGGATCGAAGACCTTCGCGATCGGAATGGGAATTTGTGGGTAATAGCTGATGACGAGGATGGGTATGTGAGCGGCCAGCTTCGTTCGTGGGGCTTCTCTTTCAAGGCCGGTAAGGGCTGGTGGCGGAAATAGGAAACTCGATGCTAAATTGGTTTAGAGGCAAAGCTACGTCGCATCCCAAAACAATCGGGATGTATCGCGTATTTTGCGATGATGGCTTGGTTCTTTCCCGCACTGCGGCTCACTTACCGTCCGGTTCCTTGGACGCAAAACGATTGGACGTTGTTGGCCTGGATGGCCTAGTGGTTCAGATTGATGATGAGGGGCTCACGATCGCTCAAGGAGAAGCAATCCTGATCCCCTGGGATCATGTCTACCAACTTCTTGAACGCCCCGATTACTCCGATTTTAGGGAGTTGCTTGGTCTACCACAAGACGCGGGATATGTGCCGGCACTTCAAAGTCATAATTCGCTGACCGATCGAGAATTTTCTATTGTAATTGCAGACTGGTACGATTCGGCAGGCAACAGAATCCGCAATCCGAAAGTGTGTGGGGCGATCATTGAGGTCGGAACAAACTTCAGTCTACTATCCCGTCCCGTGTGGGAAACACTGGCCGAGATTTCCAGATTCCAGCGGAGACCAGACTCCGATAAAAATGATATTAGCCAACGTCGGCAATGGGGCCATATCAGGAAGCTGGCCATAGCTGCCCGAGCTAAGATTGATGGGTTTCTATTTAAGAACGTCATCCTCACACCCGAAAAGTTGGATATCGGTCTTCGTTCGAATGAGGCTGGCGGTACTCGCACTGTCGAGGTGATCCCGAGCTTTCAGGGTGCTCCAGAAAACTGGCTGGACGTCTTCGACACCCGCAGGCCGGTGCCTGACCTCTACAACATCCCGACGCCAGACGGCATCTTACAAGTTCTACTTTCACCGCACGTTAAAACAGTATTAGAGAACATCAAGCGTTTAGATGGTCGGCGAGTAGCCGGGGGCAGAGCTGAAGCCTTCCTCATCAACCCCTATGCCGCGCTTGGCGAAGCGGCAACTGAGACGATCGACGAAGCGCAATTTATGAGTGCGAGGGCGGAAGCCGGGCTGCTGTTCGAACGCTTTACGGCACATATCGAACGAGATGCAATTGGCTATCCCATCGTCATCGCATTGCGCATAGAGGCCACAAAAGAAGCCGGCCAAATCGAGAGCGACGTCCGAGCATTCGCAGATGACGGCGAGTTGGATCACTTCATTAGTGAGGTCGAATTGGCCCTCTCAGCCGACCGCCAACTCTGCGGTTGGCAGGGATACGATTTCGAACTTCTAGGAGATACACAAGGAGAACTCGAGCTCCTAAAACAGGCACTCAAGGCGCGTCGTGAACCTCGCGTTCTCGTGAGTTATGCAAATATTTACGACCTCAGCTTGTACTCGTCTCGCATCGAGGACATTGGCACAGAGAAGGCTTTTTATTCGCCCTTCATCGCCAAGAAAAACGAGGACGAAGGCTGGTTTCCAGACAACATTGTCCCGGTGATATCCTGGACTCCGGAGGGAGAAAGTGAGGCCGTTGCGGTGCCCGTTACGCCCGAAGCAAGGGAGCAGATTCAGGCGAAAATTGCGGAGGCACGGAACAGCGGAAAGGAATCATTCGAACTCAAAGGCTTTGACAAGCCCATACCGGTAAGTGAGGCTGAGCTCATCCTTGAGACCTTCAACAATGTCTATGAAGACGTTCGACAGGGCACCTTTGATCCGGCGAAGGCACGGGGCGAAACTGCAACACGGTCGTCGAAACGTCTCGTTATCAAAGCGAATATCCAGAGCATCGATTATGAGGAGGCCCGCCGCGATATTTTACGAAACGGGCCTGAAACACCAATCCTACCATCAGGGTTGCAGCAAAGCGTGACCCTGAAGGACCACCAGCTATCCGGTGTTGCATGGCTCCAGCATCTATTCAGTAACGCACCACATCATTGCAGAGGCGCCGTTCTTGCTGATGACATGGGCCTTGGCAAAACACTACAGCTCTTGACCTTTCTTGCCTGGGCGTTTGAGACTACCCCCTCGCTGCCGCCGGCGCTGATCGTCGCTCCGGTGTCACTACTGGAGAATTGGGAAGAAGAAGCGAAAAAGTTCCTAAAGCCTGGTACTCTGTCTATGCTAACTGCCTACGGCGACACCCTGTCGGCGCTACGCGTCCTGCGCGAGAACATCGATGCACAGCTTCGCGCCGAGGGGATGGTAAAGTTTCTTAAGCCGGGCTGGCGGGGCACCTCGAATGTCGTCCTAACCACATACGAAACACTTCGCGACCTCGAATTCTCCTTCGCATCTGAAAAGTGGTCTATCATGATCTGCGACGAAGCTCAGCGGATCAAGAATCCCAACGCGATGATGACACGCGCGGCCAAGAAGCAGAATGTGAAGTTTCGGGTAGCCTGCACCGGCACACCCGTTGAGAATACGCTCGTGGACCTATGGTGCCTTTTTGACTATGTGCAGCCGGGTCTGCTCGGCGCACTCAATGATTTCGGCCGCCGCTATCGTCGTCCAATAGAGGCGGAGACTGAGGAAGAGCTCGCCCGCGTAAAGGAATTGCGTGAGCGTATCTTCCCGCAGATTCTTCGTCGAACAAAGGCCGAAGTTGCCAAGGACCTCAAGCCAAAGAGAGACATACCAAGCCGGGTGCCACTATCGAGCCATCAGCGTTCGCTGTACGCCCATGCGATCAATCTCTTCAAGAGCCGCCATCAACCGGAAGCAATTACTCCCTTCAAGAATCATTTGGGACTGCTCCATTATTTACGTTTGATCTGCACCGATCCGCGCCAAGTCGGCCTGAGCGTCTTCCGGCCGGAACCGCTGGATAACTATCAAAGCCGCGCGCCAAAACTTGCCTGGTTGATTACGACACTTCGGGAAATCCAGGCGGCTGACGAGAAGGTCATCATCTTCTGCGAATTCCGGGAAATCCAGCGGATGCTGCGCTATTACGTCGAAGAGGTTTTTGGTTTTGCACCGGACATTATCAATGGCGACACGGTGGCGGCGGCAAAGCATGTCGCCAGCCGCCAAAAGCGGATCAAGGCATTCCAGGGGAAGCCAGGTTTCGGCGTCATCATTCTTTCTCCGGTCGCTGTGGGATTTGGGGTAAACATTCAGGAAGCAAACCATGTGATCCATTACACAAGGACCTGGAACCCCGCGAAGGAAGATCAGGCTACCGATAGAGCCTATCGGATAGGGCAGACCAAGCAGGTATATGTCTATTGTCCGATCGCTTATGCCGATGATTTCACCACTTTTGACGTGAAGCTCGACCGGCTTCTGTGTGATAAGCGAGATAGAGCTCGAGATATGCTGAATGGAGCTGGCGAAGTCAGGCCCAGCGATTTTGTCCTCGAAGATGTGGTGCCAGAAGTTGACGCAAGAGAAATGTCCATGCCCGTCACGCTTCATGACGCGTTGCGAATGGAATGGGACTACTTTGAGTGTCTGGTTGCCGCGATCTGGCAAAAACGGGGTTACAAGACTGTGTATCTGACGCCGCTGCAAGATGACGGTGTGGATGTGGTGGCGATCAGCGGCTCAGACGGAGTTCTGCTCCAGTGTAAGAGCTGCGGGACGGATCACGCATCGCTGAGTTGGGACGCCGTTAAAGAGGTCGTGGCGGGGGAGGCTGCATACCGACTGCGCCACCCTGGTGTCGCTTTTCAAAAAATGTGCATCACCAACCAATTCTTCAACAGCGCCGCCCAAAAACGTGCCGAACCGAATAACGTCGAGCTGTTGGGACAGACCGATCTAGCCGCTTTGCTCGAGCAGTTTCCTGTGACGATGCTTGATGTGGAAAGGCTCCGGTATGCAGAGTGGGGGCGGCCCACGTGATGCCGCAAACCCACAAGCGGGAAGGCGATATCAAGGTTGCCCCATACAAGGGCAAAGCGCTGGACCAGCCACTCGCCGCGGTTTGAGCATCACGCTGATATCAGCCCGTCGCACACGGCCTGGTGACCAGCATATCAGTCCAGCGTTCCGCCATCATTCCCGGGGGGGACGCTCTACGGATCATCGCTGGTTTCACATTCATTGTTCCTCTTCGTCGGCCTCATGGCTGCTCAGCGACGACAAGGAAACGCCAAGCAGTCGCACATTTTTGGCCGAAGGAATTACGGTGATGAGTAAATCGGCACATACTTGCTCTAGATTTTCCCTTCTCGACAGAAGCGCATCGCTTGTACGATTGCGCGTTACCTACCGAAAATCTGCATACTTGACCTTCATGGACCTCCTCAAACGCCCCCTCGGCGGGGCCCGACCGCAGCTCTCCGATGGGCAAGCGCCAGAGTGTGACGGCAGCTTATGAAGTGCGGCCGGGAGCGCCGGTCATTGCACAAAGATCACGACCTTGGCGTTGCGCCATCACCGGCCATGTCGCCTCGTTTGCTGGCGACGGTCCACCTGTTCAGGCACTGGTTCGGCCCGCTGACCAATCGTCCGCCAGAATTCTGCTTCACCGTGGCGGCTCACCAACTGGCGGCGGGCGACGCTGGCCAGGCGCTCCGCCACATCCGCACCGATATGGGCAACGCGCGCCAGCGCCCCGCCATGACGCCGGAGTTGCGCCCCCAAACCAGGCAATTTCTCCTCGAACGCCCGTGCAATCCAATGGCTCATCAACCGCTCCAGCAGCATCGATTGCGACTCCCGGACAGCCCCTCGCGCCTCCGCCGCCTGGTAAACCATCTGCGCCGCCTGGACCGCGCCGCGCCGCAGCCCAGCCGCGCGTTCGATCAACGTCAACGCGGCCTCCTTTTCGGGCTGCTGGGCAAAATTGCGAACCACGTTGTTCAACAGATCGCCGTGCCGAACCTCGCGCTGGTCACCCAGCGGCCGCCGGCCTATGATCTCGGCCCGCTCGGCACCTTCCGATGTCACGATAAAACTCTGCTCCCGATGCCGGCTGCCCGACGTATAGGCCCCGAACGCCGAGACCAGTTTTGAGCCACCGGGCATCGCGTGAATATGCTCGGTGACCGTCGTCCCTTGCGCGGTGTTGGTGGTGAGCGCATCGCCATACGCCAGCTGAATTCTGCCGCCGGACTCATCCAGCAATGTCTCCCAGGCCACCACCCCTTCCCTGCCCGCGATGTTTTTTAAGGTCAGCCCGGCGGCATCGATGGCAGTAATTTCAAGCACGGTCCCGTTGCGCCCAATATTCCCGACCGTGCCGGTCTCGATGAACTTGGCATTCACGCGCCGGAACAAGCGAACCCGATCTCCCACGGCAAGCGCCAGCTCGTAGCCTCGCTCCCCCACCCCATCGGTGGCGCTGACTGTGATCTTATCGGCTCCGATTTCCCCCATGCTCCGGCGGCATTGGCGGATGGCCAGGCTGATATCATGCGCCTCGACATTGCTCGGCGCGCTCACCGATATCGTGAACCCTGGCCGCTCCCGGTTTGCCTCCCGCCGCTGCCGCCAAAGTGCTGCGACATGCGCAACCGCTTCTTCATATCCGCCCGGCACGATCCGCAACGTGCCATTCGCATCCTTGCGGCGCACCGCCTCTTCCGTCTGGGCGTTGCGAAACATCAGCACCGTTTCGCGCTCCTCCGCCGCCTTTTGCCGGACCGATGTGCCCAATTCCGCCACCTTGTCCGCGCCAAGGGCCCGGCGCAGCAGCTCGATCACTGGTCCAGCCTCCACCGCTTGCATCTGCTTCGGATCGCCAATCATCACCAACTGGAATTGTCTCTCGGTTTGCGCCGTCATGATTGCATTCAGCTGGCGTGTGCCGAGCAGCCCCAATTCATCGACGACCACGACGGAATTGCGGTCGAGCGCCACGGCGCCCGTTTCCATTCCCCGCAGGAACGCCGCCACCGCCCTGGTATTGGCCGCGGGAATCCCCGCCTCCGCCAAATCGTCGGATTGCCGCCATGCCAAGGCGATACCGTGGACAACCCTGCGATCCGCCTGCCAGGCCCGGACCAGCGGCTTCAGCAGCGTGCTCTTGCCGGAACCCGCCACGCCTATGGCCAGCCCGACCCGCCCGCCAGTGCCCAGCTGGTCAATGATCCGCCGCTGCGCACGGCCATGGGCGCTGGTAAAATCGATCTCCGGGAACGCCGCCACCGCCGCCGCAATGGCCTTGCCCGAGAGCGCGCAGCTGCGATCCCGCGCACCGGCACGCGCGGTCTCAATAAGCCGCCGCTCCTCGCGAACATCGAGCGTGGTGGTCACCGCCACCCGGTCCCTGCCCTGCCGTCCCGGCACACGGCCCCAGACCAATGCGGCATCCTCACCCCGGCGTTGCACGCCACGCTCACGGAAAGCGCGAGTGATGGCATCCACATCGCTTGCCTCCCCAATTCCCGCCGCGATCAACCCTTTGGCTGCGGCAATCCTGGCATCGGCACCGTCGATTACCGCCCGCCGGTCGAACTGCCTGCCCAGCAGCGGCAAGGCGGCCTGGAAGGCTGCCTCCAGGCGCTGCTCACGGCTGGGCAGAGGCGCGATATCATGCGGGCGCAGCACGCTGCGATGCTCATATCCCTGCCGCGCCGCCGTCGCCCACCAGGCGGCGAGATCGCTGACGTCATCGCTCTTGGCCTCGCGCGGGTTCTGCACGCCGGATTTGAGCAGCGCGATTTTCCGGGCGGGGGTAAGAGCTTCCCAATCAAGCCCCTGCGCCCGCGCATAGGCCCGCGCCGCCTCGCTCCCGCCCGTCGTTCGCTTGCTGAATTGTGCGACAATGCTCTCGGGCACGGCGGATAGCCGCGCCATCTCCGTGCGGGCATCAAGTTCGACCGCGACGCCATGGGCGCGCAGATGATTGGCGAGATAAGCCTGGTACAGCGCGCCCCATTCATGGATCCGCCCCTCGAGCTGGGCGAGATCGAGGCTACCCACCCGCCCGCTCGGCGTCTCGACGATGTTGAAGACCGCGACATGGGTATGCATTTGCATATCGCCCGGGGCCCGACCTCTGGTGCCGGTCAGCGTGTGCAGCTCCGTTACCGGCAGCCCCTGCTCATCATCCTGCACGATCTCGACCGTCGGCCGCGCCGCATAATGATCGAAGGACACCCATCCGATAGAGCCAGCCTCATAGCCCCGCTTGGCTGCATCCCCCACAGAGGCCCGGCCGATCTCCTGCTCGATGGCGGCCATGACGCTATCGATGGCATCCCGGTGCGCCTGGTGCAGGATCGCCCGTTCGGCTTTGGTGGGTGCGAAAGCCCAGGCGATGGAAAGGGATTTCGGGGCGGAGAAGGTCAGATCGATATAGCCGATCCGCATCTTGGCCGCCTCAAGCAGCGTTCGATAGTGCCGGGCACTTACCTCACGCCCCTCGGCATCATGGCCCGCCAGAATATGCGCCCGCTGCTCAGGCGTAAGGGTTTTCTCTCTGACGCCCAAACCCGCAAGCAAGCGCCGGATTGCCCGCTCGGCCTCCTGGGTGGACAGCGCGTCACCATTGGCCTTCCGTCCCGCCAGAGCCTGTTCCAATTGCTCGCGCGTGGGCTTCTGTGTGGCATCCAGCCCAAAAATCTGCACCAGCGGCAGGCTCGAGGCGCGCTGGACGCGGCCATCGATGGCACCACCATTGGCGCACTGCCCATTCAGCAGACACGCCACCTCATCCGGATTCAACCCGCGATGTGGGTCAATGCCCAGCCGCCGCGCCAGCTGCGGATGCATGTCGCGCCGCGGCGTCGCCGTGGCGCTGCTGCGATCAGGCAAGATGGCGGCCTCAGCAATAGCGGCCGCCAAACGCCCTTCATTGTCACCCGCGCCGCCGATCCCGCTCAGGCGGGTCAGGCTGGCCAGCGCCTCCTCACGGCCGACAAGCCCCGCCGCCGCAAAGGCCGCGAGGGCACGCAAGCCGAGCTCATCCCTTCCATCACCCACGCCACCGGCAAGCCCAGTGCCGCTTTCTGCAAGGCGATCCACCTCGAGCCGTACCAGCTCATCCAGCGCACCCGCCGCCAATAAAGTGCCGCCAGAAGTGAACCGGCCGTAGCGTGACGCGGCGGCGTCCGCCAGCGTCGGGGGTGTCACGCCCTGTTCGTAATATTCGGCCATCGCCGCCATCTCGGGCGACAGGGTCTGTTGCAACAGATGCTCGCTCATGAAACGCGCTGCTGCCGGCGCACCCGCCGCCCCTGTGCGATAGGTCAGCACTCAGCCGCCCTCACCATCCGCAGCCGCCGCGCGCGGTCCATCAGGCATCTCCCGGTCCGGCGCCTCCTCACCCAGCGGCACCGCAAAGGTCATGGTCAAAACCCGGGCCAGACTGTCGAATTTCCGTTCCACATCACCGACCGACGCATCCAACTCCATGATGGCGGCGGTCAACTCGTGCAGGGTTTTGAGCAAAGGTGAGGGCGCAGAATCCTCGGCGGCGAATTCGGCGAGTTTGCGCAGCAGATTGGTCTGCGCATGCAGCGTGTCGAGCATCAGCCCCAGCGCGCCATTCATCGCCGCCTGCCCGGCATCCAGCGCCACCAGCCGGGTGGCAATCGCCTCCAACGACAAGTGCGCCGCCGGCGACCTCCCATTACCTTCTGGTCCTTCGCCTCGGCGCTCCATCAAGCGAATTGGCGGATGCCACCGTGAGCCAGTGTCAAATCAGCGCGGCGTCTCACGGCTTCAGCCGCCGCTGCTGCGGCACGCCCAGCGGCGGCATCTCCAAATCATTCAATGTCGGCTGCCGCGCGCTATCGGGAATGCGCGCTTCTGCCCTGGCCTCCCGCAGCAGGCTGGACGCCCTGGCCAAGGCCACATTTTTCTCCGGGCCGGATTTGCTGGCAACCGATAGCCAATACGCGGTCGCCGCGCGGTCGAGATCAGCATTGATTTCTGACATTTTGTTACGCTCCTTCCTGGTTTGGGCCGGCCTGCCGCCCCGGCTTGTGGAAGCGGTTCTCCGCCACCCGCGCGCGCATCTCCGGGCGGCGGAAATAAATCGCCCGCCCGCAGCGCAACGGCGCCATGCCACGCGCCAGGACGAACATTTCATCGTCGCGCACGTCGTGCATCAACTCCGCCTTACGGATCAGCGGCCGTCCGATCTCGTGATAAGATATATTCGAACCGCGCGAGAGCGAGGCCGATTGCATGGCTTTGCCGGATTTGCCGGTATTCATCCCCTCGGAGCTGGCCATGACGCCATAGGTGCCGAAGGAATTTTCCAGCTCAGTGGCGGTGTCGAGGTCCTGCACCGCCGCGTAGCAGCGATAGGAGACGCCATCATACCAGGAACGTTTGCCCTGCTCGCCCCATTGCTCAACGATCTGCCCGCTCGACTGATAGAGCAACTGCATGGTGATGCCGTATTTGCGCCCGGCATCCCGCGCGGTTTCCAGGATTTTCATATAGCCAAGCCGCGCCGCCTCATCGAGCAGGAACAGGACCCGGCCCTGCAGCGCACCATCCGCCTCGTACACAGTATTCAGCAGCGCGCCGATGATGGTGCGGGATATCCCGGGCTCGGTCTCCAACGCCTTCAACGGCATTTTCAAAAAGATCGTGACCTTGCCGCAGAGCAGCGCGGAGGTCTTGAAACTATCGCCGGAGACGAGATTGGCGAAGGCCGGATTGGCAAGCCAAGTGGTCAGCTCGGCGGCACTGCCGATCACGCCGCTGAACGTCTCATCGACCAGGCCGCAAACCGGCCCGGCCAGCTGACGCGCATAGGCGCTCGGGCTGGTCTCGAAAATCCCCCGCAGCACGGCGCGGACCTGATCGACCGGCAGGGCGATCGCCTGACGCACCGCGCGCAGGGTTTTGAGCTTTGCCGGCGCCATCTGGTCGAACAGGATATGGGCGAGGAAGCAGCGCACCACATTGCGGGCCATGCTGTCGAAAAAATCATCCTTCTTGGTCGCGGGTTTATTATCCCCGCAGACCCAGGCGACAACGGAATCGATGTTCGTTGCCGCCAGCGGCGAGGCGATGTCGATCCAGTCCAGCACGTTGAACCCGGCATCCGAGCGCGGATCGAGCTGATAGACCATTTGCCCCATCGCCTCGCGCGCCGCCCGCAGCATCGGCGCGAGTTCGCCGGACGGGTCAAGGACAACAGTGGAGCCGGTCCAATGCAGCAAGGTGGAAACCGCCGTGGTGGTCTTATAGCCACCGCTGCCAATGATCATCAGCGAATGGGTCGGCCCTTCCCGGCACGGGTCGATCAGCAGCGGCGCCTGCCCGCCCTGCCCCCAGCTCTTTGGATCTTCTGGGTCGAAGCGCCGCGCCGCGATCTTATCCAAGTCAACACGATACGCCTCGCCGACGACAATCCCGCCAAACCCCGGATGCGCGCCCGGAAACCGCTCCCGCGCCGCCGCCATCGTCATCCAGGCGGCGCGGCCGTGATTATCCGTCACTGCCAGAGGCGATTTGACAATGCCGCCAAAAAGCGGCCGCCGGAGTTTTGGTCCCACCACGCGCTGGCCGCGATAGACGAGCGCCGCGATCATCAGCCCCGGCGGCACGGCGCCCGCGCCAGCACCGATTTTGAGCCAGAGTGCGACACGCGGATTGCCGTCAAAATTCAGCGCATACAGCCACCATTGCCAGAATGGCTGGGGAAACTCATGCAGCAGCCCGGTGCCGAACAAAAACACGAAGGACGCGACCACGGTCCAGGCAACGAACGCCAGGATGACACCAAAACCGGCTTTGACGATGAGCTGACCGGTCTGCTCTGAGATGGTGATACTCATGACTCATGCCGCCCGCAGCAAATGCGCCGCGGTCTCGCCACGGCGGGCCGCATCGGCCACGAACCACACCTCACCGATCTCATAGACCGCGCCCTCATTGTGGAACGGAATGATCAGATCGACGGCGGCGGACAGAAATTCCAACAGCGTCTTGTCATCCCATCTTCCACCCTGCGGACTGCCTTTCACCAGGGCAAACAACCGCCTGAATGCCTGTTCGGGGTTGCGGCCATGGATGGTGGTGATCGAGCCGGGATGGCCGGAGACGATTTCGTTGATGTAGGTCCAGGCCGCATCGTCACGCAGCTCCTGCAGCAGGATCCGGTCGGGTTTCATGCGCAGGCTGGCTTGCAGCAACATTTCCGGTGTCACCCGCGCCAGACCGATATTGTCCTTGGCATAAAGCAGCCTGACATGATTGGGCTGCGAGATGACCAGCTCCAGCGTGTCCTCAATGGTAATCAACCGCTCCTGCTTCGGGATCGCGCTGATCAGCGTTTTGCTCATGGTCGTCTTGCCTGAACCGGTGGCGCCGCACAGCAGGATGGTCAGACGCGCCTGCACGGCATGTTCAAGGAAGGTTTTGATGTCCCCGGCGTCGTACAAAGCGAGCAATGCGGCAAAATCCCGCAGCATCGCCTCTTTACGACTGGCCCAGTTGTTCCAGCCTACCACCTGGTAGCGGCTCGCCAGTGAGGTCGAGCGGTGCCACCGCATGTCCCGGCTTGCGGATGGTGATGCTGAGCGAACCAGACGGTACGGCGGGCGGCATGCATATTTGCAACCTCTCCCCGCCCGGCAATTCCGTGGCACAAAGCGGGCTGCGCGGCCCGACATCCTGCTTACGCAGCGCCCCGGCCAAGGTGGCGATATCCTCGAGATCAGCATAATCGAGCGGCACAGCTTCCACGCGGAATTGGCCGCGCTGGCGGACAAACAACTCACCCGGCCGGTTGATGCAAATTTCCTCCGTGGCAGGATCTTCCAGCCAAGGCGCCAGCGGCTGCATCAGATATGTCAGCAAGCGCGCCGCCTCACCCGCCATTGCCCGTCTCCGCCCCTGTTTCCTCGAGCCGCAGCTGGTACACGCTGGAAAAATCCAGATCATGCGCCACGATCAGCGATACGGTATCGCCCTGGTTCTTGGTCAGTGTCGGCGGAATGTTGATCGAGTTTGCCAGGGCCGTATTGGCAACCAACTGCCCGTTGCTCTGCGCGGCATAGACAAAACCCAAAGCCGCCTGCTGTGAGGCGGAATTGCTGTTGCCACGCCCGGCCGCCTCGACCGTCGCCGCATCCAGCCCGCCTTGCACCAGGGTCAGCATCAGCGCCCCGCCAAACCGGTCCCAGAAATGATTATCGACCGCGCCCGGTAGCCCCGCTCGGCCCAGCTCGTCAGAACCCGGCAGAATCCAGCGTGACAATGACATGATCCGGCGTCTCGGCGCGGGTCCAATCGACAAACACCCGGTTCTGCCCTTGCAGAAGGCCATTTTCCAGCTGGCCGACGATTTTTGTCCCGCGATCGAGCAGCACGACGTTACCCGTCGAACCCCGAATGTCGATCGGCACCACACAGGTCACCAAACCGGGGAGCTGGCTGTCGATCGCGGTTTGTAAGGTACAGGGGATCATCGTGCCCTCGGTGATCACCATGTCGGGATCTTGCAGAACCGATGCCTGCTCGCCCTCGAGAACGGTGGGCTTCAGCCGGGCCGCCAAGGGGGAGTTATCCAGCGCAGGTGGCGCCCCCACAGCGCTGTGGGATCTGGTGGTCGAGGAGACCGGCTGGATGGGGGCGGACACGGTCGAACCAGAGAACGCCATGATCGGCGCCGAATCCGGTGAGGGCTGCGATGAGGCTCCCAGGAGCGGAGCCTGTGCATCTTCCGGCGCGGGATCGGGCAAAGTCGGCGCGGACGGCTTCACGGCAGTCACCGGTGGCCCGGTGAAAGCTTCACCCCCATTCGTGTATGTCGCTGGCTTGGCTGCTTGTTGGACCACCCGCGTATGGCTGAACAAGGCGTTGAACCAGATGAATCCCAGTCCCAGAACCGCCATGAGCGCCAGAATGCCAAGCTTGGTGCCCGTGCTCAGCTCGCGGCGCGGATTGCCCGCGACCGGGGACCGCCCATCCTCGACGGGTGATGCCGGCCCATGATTGGCCGGTTCTATCGCATCCGGCGCACGTGGCGCCTGCCCGCTCATGGCGAACCTCCCGGCTGATCAATGATGCGCGAGACGTCGGGGCTGGTCGTGCCCGTCTCCGGATTGCCACCCACCGATTGATAGCCGAGATTATAGATATTCAGCACCGTCCCGCCGTCACGCAGGCGCCATTCCCGGGCGGTCTGGTCGAGTTGGACGACATCGCCGTTCACCGAGTAGCTGGCGGTTGCCTCCTTCCCATCCGGGTCGATCACGAAGATCGAGGGAATGCGCGCATTTCCAGCGAATTGTAGCAACGTCGAATAGCCATTATCCCAAACCGCCAGCGGCACAAGCGAACGATCCCCCTGCGCGACATATTTGTAATTGCGCGGTCCGGCAGCGGGACTGGTTTGCTCGTTCTGAAGAAGCGAATTTGCCGCGGTTTGCGTGGCCCGCTGCAAGGCAAGCCGATTGAGCTGCTCGACTTTCTCCGTATCTGCCGCCGCCCGCGCCGCCGCTGCGGCCGCCTCATCCGCCGGATAGGTGAATCTGCACCGAGTAGAACACGCCGTCGGCACCATCCGCCGTGGTCGGCGCGTTCACCGTCTCAATTTCGAAAACGTAGCGGCGGAGCGAACCATCCTGGCGTTGAGTGAGCACTATGATGGGCTGCAATTGCAGCGCCGCGCTGGGCTTGAGGAACAGATAATTGCCCTTCGGTACCGCCGCCAGATGCAGACTGTCCGTCTCGGCCACCGAGGTTACCGTCTCGGTCGGCGCGAAGCTGACCACCATCGTCGCCCCGACGATGGTTGATAAATGCACGACCTGGCCCGGGTTATAGGCAACATAGCGCATGCGGCTGTCATAATAACCGGCGGCCGGCGTTTGATCGGCATACGCCCCATGTGCCACCACCATGCCCGCCAAGCCGCCTAGCAAGGCCAGCGTGAAAACCTGCCTCATGGCGCCGTGTCCTCTTCATCCTGGTAGCTGGTGATAACGATGCCACCCGGATCATCCAGCCGCTCAGCATCGGGCATGGTGTCAACCTGCTCGAATTGCTCCGTGGCGGTCCAGGTGGTGGTCAGGGGCGTGTACGTGCCCGCCTCCAAAATCCGCTGATACCGCACTTGCGCAACGCCAGGCCCAATCAGCGCGACCGAAATCGGCTCCACAGTGACCATGCCGTTCTTGCCGATCGTCACCTGCGGGGATTGCGGATTTGGATAATTGAACCATGCCTGATAGGCAGCCTTTGTCGCGGCGTCCGACATGCCGGAGACAATGTCGTAGCGATAGCGAGCCGTGTCATAGGAATACCCTTCGCGCATCTGCACATATTGCCAAAGTGCCGCGCGAATCACCGCCTCATGCGTGGACGGCGGCAATGTCGAGAGCGCAACTGAATCGTCGATCGTGCCATCCGGGCGGATCAGAAAATAGACCGGCACCAATTTGGTCAATGGCAGCATCGAGGCCACCGCCCATCCCAGGCCCGCGTTGGCAAGCATGGAAACCGCCAAAGCCACCAGCGCCCCCTTGGACAGCAGCCGTGCCGAGCGCGCCCGGGCTTCCTGAAAGGACAAGACCTCCTTGTAATGCTTGTCCAGCATTGCCGGAGCGAGCGGGAATGCGCCGGAATATTGAACCATTGCCGCCCCCTACCGGTCCGCGACCACAGGGGGAGCAGAGAGATCTTGCGAAGTTGGTTGCCAATGGCCCGCATTCAACGCAAATAGCGGCCCCGATGCCACGGCAAGAGGATCAGGATTGGAGCAGCCCGCTAGGAGTCCAAAGGTTATCAGGATAAGACACAGCTTTAGAAATTTACCTGAAACCCCCAAAATGCGGGGAAGTGACCTTGACGACACAAAGCGTCGATAAAGAATCCATACCCAGACAGCGCAACTGACACTCTCTGCGAAATATGGAACAAACTGCGCATTGTTATTCATCGGACCAATCCCGTATTTGCTTTGCCTCGTGAAGTTTGAACGATGCGCCCCACTTGCGTCGCTGACGCGGCCATTGCGAGCGGGCTGACAGAAACTCCTCCGCCAATGTAGGCGGCGATCCCAGGCAAGAAGCAGGTGATAAGGCTACCAATCGCCAGAAAGATGACGAGCTGCGTACAAATCAGAATGGCTTCTGGCTTCGAGGCAGTCGCGACATTTCCAAGCGTGCTGTTGACGTATGTGATGAAGCCATTGATGATAATTGCAAGCACTATATCGACCAGCAGCGTTAAAAGTGTTAGCCCGATGAGTTTGCCAATAAATCGATCAGCAATCCCCCTTGTTGCGTCGAACAAATATCCCGCAAGGACGAATGGACCCAAACAAACCACGACATCCGTCAATATCCGCGTTAACTCATAAATCAAAAAAACAAGGCCAATCGGGAACACCATCAAGCTCTGCAAGATCGCTAGTTGAACTGAGTAGAGTACATTCATGAAATTCATGTGATTCTCGGCTATGGCGAAGACCTCCGATGCCGAGTTCCAAAGCGCATCGAATTGGTGCGCAGCCGGTGCCGTTCCCGTTACCCCCAGGAATGTCGAAGCCAAATAATTCGGCAATCCCGCCGTAAAGAACGTTACGATATATTGGTCGTAGAGCGTTGTCGACATTAGAATACCGGCGACCAGACTGATGGTTACAATCCTGCTGATCCCCTGGCGCACACCAACATCGCCGCGCATAACCAAGATGCCCGTGACGATAATCCACAAAACGATAAGCGCGGTTAACGGCCCCTGCACCGCAGACATTGCCGCATTGACGGTTATCTCAAGGCCGCTGGTAAAAGGCGCCTGTATGATCTGATCAAAAGTGTAGAATGGTGCGTAATTATCGGCGCTGGGCATTTTCCACCTCAGGGTGCCTGTATGGCGTTTGGTTTTACAGATGCGCTATTCGACAACACGGCATTGCGCATCTCATCGGCAAGCATTTTCTCCTCAGCCAATTCAACATTCTGGCAGGCGGCAGGGGATATCGTGGCTGCGTCGTCACCACACCGCGCATCATCCTGTTTGGCGATATCAGGATGTGCAACATACCAGCCGGCCGTGTGCACAGCGGCAACGGGGGCAGGCTGAGGTACTCCCGTCTGTCCGGACGGGGCGCTGCCTGACAGGTCTATATCATAACCAATTCCAGCAATCACGGCGCCCGCAGCGACGATAACCGCTACACCGAAAATGATTTGCAATCGGGATGGGGATATCATTACTGTCCTCCATTTGCAGCAGAATCGGACTGCAGTTCACTGACAAGATTGGTCTGATCTTCATCGAATTGTTCTTGCTGCCGTTGCTGCTGCGATAGCGCTTGTTCCGTCGCCAGTACCTGAAGATTCTGCGCCTGCGACTGCTGCGCCTGCACGAACTGCGATTCCGCCGCGATGCGGCCATTGATCGCGTCAACCTGGGTAATCGACGTTGCTGCATTCAAGTCCGCTTCCAAATTCGGCAAATCCTGCATGCGCTGTTGAACCGCCGCGAGATTCGTCGATGCCATACCTTCGATATTGGCAATGGCCTGTCCGTTGGCATTCAGCTGTGCGCTCGCGGCTGAACCATCCGTCGGCGTATAAACGTGGTTCACGTTAAAGTAGCTCGCCGCCGCACCGGAAGGTACGGTCGATCCCTCGACCAGTCCCGTCATCGCGTTCGCCAACGGCATCGGGTTTTCGATGGTCTTGTTTTCCATCCCCGTCGCCATGCCTAAAATATTGGTGGGATTGGTGAACATCTGATAGGTCTGCTCAAGCTGCGCCAACTGCGCTTTGAGCTGTTCGACCGCGATGACCGACTGCGCCGCGGTCTGAATGTTCTGCGCCAGATTGGCGCCATCGATCACCGCCATCTGCGCGGTGGCGTTCGACGCCGTCCCCAGGTCAAGCATCACTCCGGCACTGAGAATCGCGAACGCAAACAGGGCTGGTTTCATGATGTCCTCCTGTCAGTCCTTGGCGTCATGGTAGGAACGTAAAAATTCCGGCAGCCAGTTCTCTGGGTCATCACCCAGCCTCCGGCGCAGTTTTTCAGCGAAGCGCACGGTGTTCGCCCGGCCCGAGAGGATGGCGACATAATCACGCAACTCGCCGAAATCGAACTCGCAAATGACACTGGCTTTCTCGCGCTTGAGCAAGAACCGGCGTTTGCCTGCCGCCATGTCTTCCCGTACGGCACGATATTCACCTTCGGTGCATTTGAGCCCCTCGATGTAAACAGCACGATCGGCCGTCGGCGAAGGGAACATGATCTTGGTCTGGCACTGCGTCACGATCGAGGCCCCGAGCGGGCTCTCCAGAATATGCTCGGGCATCTGCAGCGCCAGGAAAACCGCGCCATTGCTCTTACGCACGGTGAGCAGCAGATTATCGACCACCGCGGCAAATTGCAGATTTTTGAGGTAGAACCGGAATTCATCGATGCTCAGCACGACGCGCCGTCCGTCGAGAATTTGGGTCACACGGTAGAGCAAATAGGCGCCGGCAGGTGCGCAAACTTCGTCATGCTCGAGAAGCTGCGTCATATCGACACCGGTAATTGCCTCGTCGAGACTCACCTCGTCCTGCTCGCCGTCAAACGCCCAGCCCAGCGCATTGCCCCAGCACCATTTCTCGAGGCGAGGTCCGAGCCCCATCGGGTCGGCATGGCCAAGGAACTCCCGCAAGCCCGCGAGCGAACGCAAGTCTTGCGGCATGCTCAGCTGCCGGGCAATGGCGCGCTCCAGGCGCTTCTCCTCCTCCGGATTCAGCCCGCCTTTGCCATCGCTCTGCACCAGGGCGATGAGCCAACCACGCAAAAAATCCCGGTCGGCCTCGGTGTCCTTCAGCCCCCGTAGCGGCGCCAGCCCCGACGCTTCACCGCGCCGCAATTCGAGGTAGGTGCCGCCCGTGGCGCGAACCAGCAATTCCCCGCCCCGGTCCTTGTCAAAAAACACCACCGAACCGGCCCGGCGCGGCGCGGCACTCTCGGCATCTATGGTTGAGGCTATAGATTGTTCGAACATCGCCAGCAGAAACATCAGCAGGGCGGTCTTGCCGGAGCCAATCGGGCCGAAGATGACGGTCATCGCCACATCGGCGACATGCGGCACGTAATCATAGGCCGTGGCGCCATCCGTGCGGAACCGCGCGATCGCAGCGCCCCAATGCCCGGTCTCCTCGCCTGAAGGGAAATTATCAAAGCTCGACAAACCAGCGAAATTGCGTGAGTTGATCGCCCCTGGCCGCGTGCGCCACTCCAGATTACCCGGCAATTGCGACCAGAACGCCGCCTCCAACCCCAGCCGCTCTTCGACGGCCACGGCACCCGCATCGGCAAGCCGCCCACGGGCCAAGCCAGCGCGCTCCTCAACCGCAGCCAATGACTCCCCGTATACTGCCAGCGAGAGGTGATGCGCCCCCATGACGAATTCGTTGGATGCCAAGGCGTCAGCAGCCTCCTCCAGCCCGGCGATTTGGCTCAAAGCTTTGTCCTGTGCGCCCAGCATCTGGGCGGATTTCAGGGACAGCCGGTCTTGTGCCTGGGCGCGGGTAACGAAGGCGAAGGATTGCGACAGCACGATGGGGAACGGCACGGAGAGCAGTGTGTTCAGCATCCCCGGCCTGGTCTTTGCCGGATATTCCCGGAAGGAGAAGATCGTCCCGAAAATGCTTTTATCCGGGGCTCGGATTTCTATACCGCGTCGCCCGCAGATGACACGATCCGTGTAGATGGAGTCACCCAAATGCCCAGAGACGATTGGCGCGCGCAAGGGGCGGCCGGTGATGATCAGCCGGAGCGCTTCGGCGATTTCCGAGAAGGCGATGCCACCCTGCTCATACACACCGAGACGCCGGACTCTGAACCCTTCCAGCCCATTGGCCAAAACCAGCCACTGGTCCTCTAACTCTCGCGCCAGCCCCTCCGAAATCTCCGGGATTTTACGCCCAAGCCTTGCCCAGCGACTGGCGATGCCTGTGCCCATCGGGCTGCGCGGCGAGACCAGAAGGCTGATGAAGTAATCATTCCGGTACAGCCGGTTTGCGAGCACCTTGTCCCGATAGGCGGCATCGAGCGTCTGGGCGAAGCCAGAGCGGAACCGGCGCGCGGGCACGGCCGCCAAATCGGCATGCCGGACCAGATGCGTATGGATGGTGACATTATCATCGGCGAGATTGCGATAGAGCGTATTGAGCAGCCGCAGCCGGGCGTTGCGCGCGGCATAATCGGCCAGCTCAAAGGGCTGCCCCTCGACATGCGCCATTGCCAGCAGTGCCCCGCTTTCGAGCAGCAGGGTTTGCGGGCCGATATGCCCGATATAAGGCAGGTACTGGGCGGCGGAGCGCTCAGCGCGGCCGCTATCCCCCCACATCGAGCATCCCCCGGCCGCGATGGCGGTCATGGAGCAGCGCCGGTGACACTGAAGCGCCACCCCATCTCTTGCTGTCGACCGACCGGCCGGCGGTGCGCAGATAAAGCAGCACGACGCCGACCGCGTTATAATCGCGCGCCACCAGCTCCCGCGCCGCCAGCCAGAGCGGCGCCATGATCGTCAGGTACAGCGGGTTCTTGAACAGCACGACGATCAGCCCCGCCAGCATGAGCAGCATGGCCCCCAGGCTCAACGGCACCCCCATGAACATCGCGGGTCTTGTCGCCGCCAGATAGAGCGTGTCAGCCTCGAGCGCTTCCATCTCAGCCGCCCCCGGTCAGGGTCTGGCCGAGATAAGAGGCACCGAACATGATGACAATGCCGCCGATAATGCCGGCGATAACCCCCAGCGACGCCCGGCCGAACATGAAGAGAAAGCCGATGCCGATAATCCCGAGCACGGCGATCGTCTCGCCAAACGGCCCCAGGATGAAGGTGCAGACATTATTGATCATCGTCTGCGGGCTGGCGCCGCCAGAAACGGTCTGGGCATAGGCGAGCGCCGGAAAGCCCAGCATCGCCGCCAACGGCGCCAAGCGCGACGACGCGGTCAGGCGTGGCTTCTGCATATGCATGAGACGGAACGAGGTAATATTTTCCATCATGGTGACCTCATTGGTTGACGTGGGGATCCGGCCTCATTGGCCGCGACCATGCTTGGGGCCGTCACGCCCAGACCCAGCGGCACCAGCCACGGCGCCCCATGGGCTTGGGTGTAGGTGCCGGTGGCCGAGACATCCCAACTCGGCGGCATGTCCGGGGGACTGATCGCCCCTGCTGGCGCCAAGGACACGGGGGCTATAGCCTCACCCGCGTTGTGCATCACCGTCCAGGCATACCCATTCATGATGCCCTTGAGCGGCGAGCCTGTGTTGTAGATCGACAGTGCCATCAACAAAGCGGCCTGTTGCCTCGCTTCAACCGGGGCACCGCCATAAGCCGCCCGCAGCACTGCGGCGCCGGCTGCCAATGACGTGCAGGGATCGAGCGCCTCGCGCACCGTCATCCCCAACGCGGGCAAATTCGAGGCATTGATTTGCATCAGGCCAAGATCGACGGAATCGCCCTCCGCAATCCATGCGTTCGCCTCGACCTCGGCGGCAGCCAAGCTGGCCGGGCTGTCACTGATATGCACCGTGTTATCGTGCAGCATCCAGGGATAAAAATTGCTTTCCGTGCGGGCGACGGCGCGCAGAACCCATTCCGGCACGGCGGGCGCGCAACGTGCGGCCAGGTTGGCAAAATCCGCGTCCGACAATGTGGCAGCGAGCGCTGGCGACGGGTGCGCTGCGACCAGACAGGCCAGCGCACCGGCACCCAGATACCTATAGCATGCTGCCTGCCACAGCATGGGCGGTGCGATCTGGGAACGCCGCCGGCATCCCAAACGATCCCACCGCCCAAACATCTATGCCACCAGAATTTGCCGCCCATTGGTCCGGGCGGACAGGCGCTGGCGCATGGTTGAAAGCACCGTCGGGGTGGCTTCCCAAATTCCTACATGTATGTCGCCGATCTCGGGACGCGCTCGTGCCAGCGGCTCCGGGCTCCAGCCGATCCGCGCATAGATGCGGGTCATCGGCGTCTCATAAACACCGACGACATATTCGATGCCCGAAGCCAGGCAAAGCTCGCACAGGCCAACCAACAATTGCGCGGATATCGTGCTCACATCCTGGGCGGTCCCGTCCGAGACCGGCGGCACGCAAAACCGTGTGCATTCCCAAATCGTCGGTGCCGCCACATCCACTGCATCGTCAAAAAAATGCGCGAACTCGCTTTGCAGCATCGTCGGCCCGGTGGTTGCGAGTAGCCGCAAGGAGCCCAGCACGCGCTGCTCGTCATCGACCGCCAGGAGATAGACCGGGTCAGCTTCCTCGTCGTACCTATCCACCTCACGGCCGTTCTTGACTGTCACATCCCAGCCCAGGCGTTCATGAAAGACCGCCGCGCGGGATTGGAACATCTGGTCAAATAACGCGGGATGCTCGACCCGGTCGGCATGGTTCAAATTTACGATCATCTTGGCTCCGCTTGTGTTCATTAAAATGTCGTGATCAACCGCAGCGTCAAAAGCCTCACGGGATCGAGAAATCCGTGCTTCTTCTGCGCGTCCAATTCATTTTTAGAAGCGGGATTTGAATGATCTCAATCTTCCGAATCGGAATCTTGACGAGCCCCATTATCTGGCCATCACATCGAGATTTTATCTGCATATGGCGCGGCTATTTACGCGCGGGATGTCGCAGATCGCCCCGGATCACATCGCGTGATAGGGAGCGGATCCAGTATGTTGGAAGATTAATCGGTGATATTATCCGGCGCCGCGCCGTCGCCTGCTTATGGGTGCAGTATCTCGAGCGAGACCATCTTGGCAATCGCCTGATGGATATTGGCACAACCCAGCTTGGCGCAGCCGGACGTCAAAAACAGACGAACGGCTCTGTCAGAGATGTGCAGCCGGCCCGCGATCTGCTTGGGCGCCGCGCCACGCGCCGCCAACTCCAGGCATGTCATCTCCCGCGCTGACAATATCGGCTTTGGCCTGGCCTCACGATAGCCGGACAGTTCCACGATCCGATCATGCATAAAATGCGCGATCATCTGGAATTCCTTCATATAGGTGATCTGGCGCCCCTCCCACTCTGCCGCCGACATATTGGCGGTGATCGTGAACAGCGCCCGCTCACCCTCCGCGCCACGGACCGGCAGTGTCATGCCCTGCCGGCCAACATCAAACCGGTCGGCTTCCGCGAAAAAGCCGCGCGCAACGGCGTTCTCCCGGTCGAGACGCGACCAGTCCAACGGCAAGAAGCTCTTCGTGCCGCACACGACCACCGGGTCGATTTTGAAGTAATCGTTGCTTTTATAACGCTCGATCCAGCTTGGGTCATAGGTCAAAACCAGGATCGGGTTAAAAGCCTTCGCACCGGGAATATAAAGAGCGTGATAGGCGATGTTTGCGAGATGATAGGCCTTGCATATACTGGCGGCGAGCTCTTGCATTTCGGCAAGGCTTCCCGCCGCGCTAATCCGCCCCACGATCTCTTCGTAGCGATCATCCCTTCCAACGATCATTCCAGGCCTCCCAAGCTATTTGGAGACAACGCAGGGTTGTTACTAACTCGTTGCGAATTACGACGTAAATTAAAACATCGGTAATGTTCCGGGTGCACGGAATGATCCGTGCTCGGCCAAGGCGACCCGCTGCCGCAGTCACCGCCGCGCGTGAATGGTCCGAGCCGCTTGCGGGAATCACCAGGCCATTGTCAGAGGCGAACGCCACCACGCCGCGCTCTCCACGATGCCACCCTCGAATGCGCTAGCATTCCTTGGTCTGTCGAAGCCACGTAACCCAATACCACCCCCGGCCTACGAGATTAGAGATCAGGGTTGAGCATAGAAATGAGATTAGAGTTGGGATCAGGATTCAGCCCAGGCATGGGATCAGATTTGGGCTGATGATCGAGATCAGGCGTTGTCAAGATTCCGAATCGGAAATTAAATCCCGGTGCGTGGCCATGGCACGGTGCCGTTTCGGATAGCACCAAAGCGCTTCATTACATGGCCCTGAAACGCATCCCCTCAGATGATGAAATCGACGCGCTAGCAGAACGCTTCCGCGCCCTGTGGTCGCCAGGCGATGTGATCCGTCCATGGCTGCGGCAACATGCGGAAACGCTTCTGGAACTCGTGCAAAGCGGTTGGTCATGGGCGGCGATTGCCCGTGCCATGACAAAGGCCGGCATAACCTATCGCACCGGCAAACCCTGGACCGCCGACTGGCTGCAGAGCGACGCCTATCGCGCCCGCCTACCTCTGAAAGGTTATCGACGCAGGAGCAAAGCCGGCCATACGCATGGCCAGGAAACGCGAACGCCGCCACCTCCAATGCCGCTGTTACCAGTGCAAGATACCGGGTCAGTTCCTGTTGTCTCCACGGAGGAGCCGGAATTTCAGCCCGCGCGTTTCATCGACTGGGATGCCAAACGGCAAGGGAATCCGGTGACACCGCCCCCAGCCCCTGCCACGCCCATCATTCAATCCCCTGCGGCGGCCTACGACGATGTCATTGAACGCCTGCTCGGCAAGAAGCCGCAACACTGAGCTGGCCCGATAGACCGTTTCTGAAAGGAGTAACCCGATGACCGCACAGAAAGACGAAGCGCCGGAATTGCTGCGTTTTCCGAGCGCCGCCCCTGCCCTTCCCCCTTCCCCCAAGCCCGCCGGTCCGACCTTCAGGTTTGGCCAGGAAGAGGACGCGGGGCCGGAGATGGAACTGATCGGCGCCGGCGGTCCGGCAACGACGCCCGCCAGCCCGGCGCCCCTGACCGGCATCGATCTGAGCGGCCGGCATAAAATCATCTTCTGGGTTGGGCGGGGAAAGACGGGCAAGACCACCGGCATACGCTGGCTGGCCGAAAACGCCCTGGCGAAAGGCGCCAAATTGGTAATGGCGGACCTGGACACCACCAATGACACCTTCTCCCGCTACATCGACAACGTTGCCCGCCCGCCGGAAGCGTCTGATCCCGCTTTGTCCCTCAAATGGCTGGACCGGCTGTTGCAGTACAGCCTGCGCCAGCAGGTCTCGGCATTGGTCGATCTCGGCGGCGGTGACACCACGCTCCGCCGCCTCGCTGTCGAGCTGCCTGATCTGGTGGCGTTGTTCGAGGCAGAAGGCTTTGCCGTCGTACTGTTCCACACGGTCGGGCCGCAGGAAGAGGATTTGTCCCCACTGGCAACGTTGCAGGGCCTCGGCTTCAAGCCGACATCCTCCGCCATCATCCTCAACGAAGCCATGATGGACGTCGGCGAGACGCGCGACACCGCGTTCGGGCGCATCCTGCGCCATAGCGTGTTCCGCAAAGCCCTCGGAGACGGCGCGGTGCCGATTTTCATGCCGAGGCTGTTTGCGGCCCAGCCGGTGGAAATCCGCCGGCTCAAATTTCACGACGCCGTCGAGGGCAAGACTGGCCGCGCCGATACGCCGCTCGGACCGTTCGACCGCGCCCGGGTCAGAATATGGCTGGAGACAATGGGCGCCAATTTTGCTGGAATCAGCTCATGGCTGCCCTGAACGAGCCTGACGACGATCTCGATCTACGCCGGAGCAGCGAGCTTCTCGGCCGTGAAATCGCGCGAATGCAAGAGGAGCTGGAGCGCGTCATCCAGGTCGCCGGGCTCAGAAACGACCCCACGCTGCCGCTGGTCAAGGTCTTGTCTTCCTCCCTGCGTCTGCAATGGCGCCTGCATAACCAGGCCGTGCGCTATTTCCACGACACAAGCAGCCGGCTCGACCGCGAGTATCACGACACCATCAAGAAGACCGGCCTGGTCATCAAGCAAGGTGAGGTGGCGCTCCAGGCCAAGCAGGCTGGGATCGTCGAGCAGCTTACGCCTCGGCTTACAGGTGCCATCAGTAACGCCGTCGGCCAGCAAGCGTGGACCGTGAAATACAAAACCGTGGCCGCCTGGTCAGCGGCGGTGCTGGCAATCGCCCTGGTGCCCTGCGCCTTTACCTATGCCGCCGGGCTGAATGCCGGGCGCTTCCAGGGCGAAGTCGCGGCCCACGCCATCGCGGCCGCCATAAAAGCCGGGCCGGCCGAGGCCCCGGTCTGGGCACAGCTAATGCAGGACAATGACGGAAGCAGCGCCATGGCATCCTGCCGTCAGAACATCCAGCGGGACGCCAGCGGCCGGCATTACTGTCTGATGCCGGTCTGGACCGATCCCGTGTCTCCGGCCACGCCCTGAGAGCGTGATCGACTAACCGCACACACACCCGGCCAGAGCAGGGAAGTTCTTCGTGGATGGTTGTGATACGCCGTTCGATACTATCGAGGAGACGCGGGAATTCGCGGGCGTGGAATCGGAGGAGCCGACCGTTTGCGAGCTGAGGAAGCCGACGAAAAGCAAGGGCTCACGGCAACCGTCCATTCTTTTCCATTAATTGGAATGCGTTAACTGTATGATAAGCTAGGTTGCTCAAACAGTTGCAATCGCAAAACTCCTCATCAATTTACTTTTCATTGTAGTTTCTCCTCTTTCATTTATTTTAGGTTATTTATAGTAGCCTAGCTCTTTCATGCATCTATCGTAATTGGATTGGCCGAACACTTGTGTCATATCCGACATAGGGAATGGCTGTGAACGGGCGTTGTTTTTCTCAATAATATTAAAGGCCCATGCTACAATAAAATAAAGACCTTTAACATTATCCGGGTAATTATCCATTTCCGCGTCATTAAGATTGTTAGGGAAGTCCATATTAGGGTAGACCTCCCGCAAGATAGTGGAAACCACTTGATCTGGGGGAGTTCCTTGATTGAGTAAACTAGCCACCTCCCCAAAAATCTGCATTGATGTTTGCTGTATGTAGGCACATGAGGCGGGGGTTGGCTGAGGCGTTTGAGCCGAGCCGCTACTTCCAATGAGACAACCAGTACAAATCGTTGCCAAAGCTAAACCCTTCGCAAATTTACTTGTCACTGTCGTTCTCCTCCGCCATTTGCTTTGTTGTCAGTTGTGATAGTCTCATCCATATAGCTACTACTTTAAATCCATGCCGCATAACGCGAATTCAATTCTGCTTCTCCTAACCCAGGGAATTGCTTTAACTGATCCATTAGTTGGGAGGAGCGAAAGAAGGAAATACCTAAATCCGCATCAACGAGATGCCGAATAGTAGTCGCCGCTGGAGGGTTTTAAGGGTTAGGGTAGCACCAGGGCAATTCAAGTGCCTTTCCGGGCCACAGGTTTATCAACCACCGGCTCGCCTGCATCCTCTTTCTCCCCGACCTCCACCGGGACGCCATTGAACAAAATCTCGCCGTTATCGGAGAGGCGGTACTCGTACTGCTCCTCCGGCGTCATATCTTTATACTGTTTTTTACGCATGGCCGCCCAAAAGGCTTCTTGCTCCTCAATCGGCCTATCGCCCAAACTCACATAGGGCTTACTGTCCTCGTTTTTATTACTTTCGCTCGCGGCGGGGGTTATCCTTTCATTTTTATGCCGTGATTAAGATAATGCGGGATTTGGTAATCTGAAGGCTTAAAACGTGGTTTTCGTACCACGGATGCCAAGGCACCTCATGGACGATTTTTCCTTTTGAACCGAAAGTTTTTGGTGCAGCTTTTTTCAAAAAGCTGCGAAGGAGGCTGCCTTGCAGCCTTCACAGCGTACAAAGCAGCCAAGGCGCAAGCACCCGCCCCATTACGTGAATACGCCCCCGCCCGGCATCGCCGGGCGGGGGTTGTTGCGGGGCTTACTCCCCGCTGGGCTTGCGGCTGCGGGACCAGATGAGGGTGTAGCCATCGCCGCCTTCATCGTCGAACAGGTTGGCGTAGATCGGCGCGCTGAAGCTCGGGTCATCCAGCTTGACCGAGATATAGTCGCGTCCCTCGGCGGAGCGTTTCGACCACCCTGCCCCCAGCTCCGCTCGGCCGCAATAGATGCGATGGCTGGGGGCGTTGTCGTTGGTCCGGTTGGCTTCCGGCACGATGCGCACATTCTTCGTCTGCACGCTCAGGGTAACGATCTCACCGTGGATTTCATTGCCGGCTTTCTTGAAGGTTCCGATGGTAGCCATGTCAAATCTCCTTGCTGTTTCGAGCCCGCGACCATCGCAGCCTCGATGGCGATCAATGACCGGGGGCACGATCGGCCTGCACCGCGTACGGCCGTAGCGCAGCGAAGGATGGCGCCGCCTGGCTTTTTTGGAGCGCAGCGACCGCGAGGAGACAGCGCAGCTGTCGGGGAAAAAAGCCGGGCGGCGCCATTGCAGGAAGGCGATCGGCTTCCGGTCAGATCCGCCCTCGAGAGGCCGCGTGGCGCGGCGACGTACCGGCCAGGAGAAAAACGGCCACCTCGGGCCTTCAGCTGAAGCGGCAAAGCATACGCAGGCGAGTGCTTTCCCTCAGCTTGCGGACGGAACCGCGTCTCCTGCCGTAGCCCACCGGCCACAATGCCGCTGCCGTCGCATCATAGGGCGGTGTCGAGCATAGGGGAGTGGACGACACGCCAACCTGGGCCGGGCATTCTCCGCCAGCTGGCATGCCCCGGTTCGCGCTCATGCTTTTGCCGATCCACGACGATGAGGGGATGGCCTGCACCTCGCGTGCTCGCCGTTCCGCCAGCCCATTGGGGTGAATAACGCGGCGAACCCCGCCCTGGTGATGCCGGGCGGAGATCGGGGTGGGGGCTTGTGCCCATAAGTAAAGCCGCCCAGGTGGGGCGGCTCTGCTTGGTGGTCGCCGTCGCGGCCAGATGATTTGGGGGCTATGCGCCCCCGTTGCCAAACCTCCACACCGGAATGCCGAGCCGCCGGGCTTTGTCGGCCAGATTGTCCTGAATCCCGGTGCCCGGGAACACCATGACGCCGATCGGCAGGGCATCCAGCAACGCGTCGTTGCGCTTGAACGGCGCCGCCTTGGCATGCCGTGCCCAGTCGGGCCGATAAGCGATTTGCGTCACCTTGCGCGCATCGGCCCAGGCGGCGGCGATGCGCTCGGCGCCCTTCGGACTGCCGCCATGCAGCAGCACCATGTCCGGGTGCTTGGCGTGCACCTTGTCGAGCCGGTCCCAGATCAGGATGTGGTCGTTGAACTCCAGCCCGCCGGTGAAGGCGATCTTCGGGCCGGCAGGCAGCATCACCTCGGTGTCGGCCCGGCGCTTGGCGGCGATGAAGTCACGGCTGTCGATCAGTGCGGCGGTCAGAGCGCGGCGATTGACCAGCGAGCCGGAACGCGGGCGCCAGGCAGAGCGCGTGTGGCGCTCGAATTGCTCAGCGGCCTGGTCGCGGAAGAACTCCAGGCAGTCGCGGCGCTCGAGCAGCGTCTGCCCTTCCGCCGTCAGCCGCTCAAGCTCGACCGAGCGCACCTCGGAGCCATCCTGCTCCTTCTGGCTGCGCTTCTGCGCCTGCTCGTTATCGTCCAGCTCCCGCTCGATCCGGCCCACGGCGCGGTGGAACAGATTGACCGTGGCCCAGAGCAGTTCCTCGAGATCGGGCTCCAGGCGCGTATCGGTCAAGGTAGCGGCGAAGGCATCGAAGATATCCGCGACCGCCCCGGCGATCATCGGCGCTTCGGGCAAAGGCCGCGGGTCAGGCTCTTCCTGGCCGGGGCGGAAACCGTAGAGTTGCAGTTCGGCGAGGACATGCGCCGTAGGTGAAGCGGCGTGGGGTGGCTCATAGCCGGTATCGTCGTGCTCGTGGGTCATGGGATGCTCCTGTGCGCCGGAAGCCGCGCCCATCGCGGCCTTCCATGGCGATCCCGGCCGCAGGCGGCGACGGCCCGCACGCATCGCGCCGGAGCGCAGCGGAGGATGGCGGCGGGGCCGCTATTTTGCTTCGCGCTGCAAAGCCCCGGCCTCGTGGCATGACCTCATTGTTCTGGGCGTGTCGCCGGGGCGGCGGAAAATAGCGGCCTCGCCGCCATTGCGGGCCGGCGCAGGGCGAAGCCCGGCGCCTGCGGCACAGATCGCCCTCTCGGAAGGCCGCCGGCGCGGCCGCCCGGCAGCAGGAACAGGCTAGTCCCGTAGCAAACATGATAGCGGTGCAGTTCAACCCGCGCCTGCGCTCCCGGGGCAAGTCTCAGCCAAAGCGGCACGAAGCGCGCAACGTCCTTGCGGCACCAGCTGCGCCCACAGATTTGCCCGAGTGCGGGCGAGGCCCAGTTCACGGAGATCATCGTTGAAATCGCCGCGTTGCGGCGAGAGCGTCATCGCCTCGATCCCGGCGGCCTGGGCCCGCTCGGTCAAGCGCGCCACGGCGCCGTCACCGGCCAGGTCGGCGTCACGGGCGATATAGAGCCGCCGCAGCCCAGCCGGGATCAGCAGGGCGGCAAGATGCCCGGCCGAGAGCGCCGCTGCCATCGGCATGGTGGGCAGCGCACAGCGCAGCGAGAGTATGGTCTCGATCCCCTCACCTGCCGCCAAGACGTCCTCAGCCACACCGAACCTTACGGCATGGCCAAGCAGCAGCCCAAGCGCCCGGCGTGGTGTCGCCACCGGCGCCTTGCCCAGCCGGACGGGATCGAAGCCCCCAGGATCAAGCCAAGTGCGCTGCACGCCAGTGATCTTGCCATCGAGATCAGTCACCGCCGCGATCAGCGCGGGCCAGGTTTCGGGCGGTGCGTCAGGATCAACACGGTAGAAGCAGCGCGGATGGAACCGCAACGCGCCGGCGTCCGTGAGCGCGGCAGACGTTATCCCGCGTTGGCGGCAATAAGCTTCCGCGAGCGTGCCCGTAAGCGGCTGCGCCATGGCGAAAAGGCGTTTGGCAGCCCGTTGAGCGTGGACGGAGGCAAAGTCAGGATCACCGGGCATATTGGGTTCCGGATCGGGAGCGGCGCTGACGACGGACGTGCTCGATACACCACCACCCCTGGCGACTGGAGCGTGGTCATGCCTTTCCAGCCCGAGAAAGCGCCGCGCCTCCTCGGCGACATCACGGAAATCTGTCAGGCCACAACGTTCCCGAATGAGATCGAGCAGATCGCCGTACTGATCCGTCGCCGCATCTTGCCATCGCCCTGCTGCGCCCTTGCCTGTGCCGCTGCCGGTCAGACGGACAAACAAGGACCGCCCCGGCGTGTTGTGAACATCCCCAACCAGCCAATAGCGCCCCTGACGCCGCCCGGCAGGGAGATAATGCCGGCACACCGCCTCGGCCTGCCGTGCCAGCAATTGCGCCATCTCCGCCGCCGGCTTGGAGAAATCATCCTTGGGCATCGCCCTATCCTCCACCTCAACAGGTTGCCCGCCACCACCGAGCCATCGGGTCACCGAACAGCGCAGCCTATCTTTCCGCCCTGCTTGCGGACCACTTCCAAATCGGAAGTTGACCAGAGCCACCTTGTCCGTGCCTCCAAAGAAAAAGCCCGGCACGAGGCCGGGCCGAAAAATGCGGAGCGGCTGGCGACGCCCCGCATCGTGCTTCGGGTGGGCTATTCCGCCACAAGGGCCGTAGCGTCTGAGGCAGCGGGATCAATGACCTGTTCCGCGGAATCGGTCGCCAGTTCGCCACCCCCGGCGTCCTCTACCATCGGCTCAACAGGCATTTCGGTCTCTGCCCGCGGAGCGACTTCGACTCCGTGTTCGCCCGCCTCCACGATCTGCCCGGTGTCATCGTCGTGCGTGACGTACGTCGCCACGCCCGCCGTGCGCAGCGGCTCGGGCAGCCAGCCAGAGCCCACCAGCAATTGCGCGGCGACTTCTGCCATATCGCCCTTTTTGAGCCCTTCGATGCGTTGCGCCGCCTGGTCGCCCTTGGCCTCGCGCACCGCTTCCAGAATGCGCGCCTTCGTGACCCGGCCGAGGTAATTCTCCACGCTCGGCACCCAACCAGCAGCGGCCAAATCGAGCGTCAAGGTCTCGGCCAAGCTGCCCCGCATGCGCCAACGCCCGGGGGCGCCGGTTATACGGGTCATACGTCGCGTTCGACGTCAGCGCCACGCAATGGGCGAACAGGGCTTCCCGGCTGTCGCTGTCGAACCCGGCCAATGCCTCCCACAACTCCCCGGCCTCTTCGGGCAATTGCGCCGCCCAGGCCTGATGCCGCGCATCCACACGCTCGGCCAACTTCGTGTCGGCTAAGCCCGACGCCTGGGCGCCGAACATCACGCTCTTCGCCTCGATCTCCAGGCAGGACTCCGCGCCATAGCGATAGAACAGCCGCAGGCACAGCGCGTGCAACAGCGCGAGGTAGGCGATGCCGGGCTCGTTGCCCAGCGCCTCGCGCAGCGCCAGCGTGCGATAGGCCGTCAGTTCAGTGAGCAGCCGGTCGGACAAGGGCTTGATGCCATCCTCTTCCTCCGGCTCGGCAGCATTGCCGACATGAGCAACGATGATGCGGCCGTCCGCCGGGTCGGGTTCGGCGCCGTCCACCGGGTCGTCGTCCCCTTGCACCAACGCGCCTTCCTCGCCCGCCAACCCGGTTTCGTCTGCTTCCTCGACCACTGGCGGCTCATCCTCGGGCCGGACATAGCCACGCTCGACGCGCAGCTTGCCATTGCCGTCGATGCTGACAAACACCCCCGCCATGGCGATATCGGCGGGGTCATAGACCGGCGGGCGTTGATTGATCGTGTTGATCTCCGCCTCGATCTCGTTGAGCCGCTGATCGACATCGTCCGAGACCTCATCCGCCGCCGCGGCTTCCTCCTCGAGCCGCTCGGCCTCGGCGCGCAACGCCTCGACCTGGGCGATCTCCTCCTCGGTCAGCGGGCGGCGTGTGCCGGGAATCCGCCGCATTCCGTAGCTGTGGCCGTAGGGAAACTCGGTCGCCACCTCGACCCATTTCCAGCCCTCGGCGCGGAGGGCCTCGGCGTCGCGCTCCAGCTTCTCGGCGACCACGCGCGCCAGTAGCCCGGCATCTTGCAGCCAGCCGCCATCATCCTGCTGGAACAGATCGCGCATGATCAGCCCCACCCGCCGCAACATAATCCTCGCCCGCATATTGCGCGCGCTTGTCGGAAGCGCGCACCGCGCCTTCGGTCAGCATCCGACGGATCTGATACGGCTCTTTGTTGTGCGAACGCTGCACCGCCTCCCACACCTGCTCCTGGCGCTCATGGTCTGGGCTGACCGAAAAGGCCATCAGCTGCTCCAGCGTCATCTCATCCTCGGCGTACACCTCCAGCAGCCGAGGCGAGACGGCGGCCAGCCGCAGCCGCTGCTTCACCACCGAGACCGCGACAAAGAACACCGCCGCGATCTCCTCCTCGCTCTGGCCCTTCTCGCGCAGCGCCTGAAACGCCCGGAACTGATCCAGCGGATGCAGCGGCGCGCGCTGCACATTCTCCGCCAGGCTGTCCTCTTCGGCGATGCCCTCGGTGCGGATGATGCAGGGGATCGGCGCGGTCTTGGCCAGGCGCTTTTGCCGCACCAATAATTCCAGCGCCCGGTAGCGCCGCCCGCCAGCAGGGATTTCGAACATGCCGGTCTCGGCGCCTTTGTCATCGAGCACCGGGCGCACCGTGAGGCTCTGCAGCAGCGTGCGCCGGGCGATATCCGCCGCCAGCTCCTCGATCGACACGCCGGCCTTCACCCGCCGAACATTCGCCTGGCTCAGCACCAGCCGGTCGAATGGAATATCGCGCGAGGCGCTGAGCGTGAGCTTCTGAACAGTTTTGGCCATGGGAAAAACTCCATGACGGGCGGCCCGGAGCCACTCTCCTTGCCTTACAACCCGTCGTGAAACTCACGGCCACCCTCTGCCTCTTTGCCCCCACTCCAGAAAAAAAGCCGTGGACCGGAACCCGGCCCACGGCTTTATCGCCCACCAACTGCCAAGCGTTGCTTAGCCCACACGGTCGAGCAGCAGCTTCGCCTTGCCCTCCAATTCCAACCTGGCGTCCTGGTGCGGCCTGCTGCGTGCCAGGGCAGTAATGCCCTGCACGAAGTCGAACACGCTCTCGGGCGGGTGGCCTTCCTCCTCCAGCACGGTGGCGATCACCTTCGCCGTCTCGCCCTTGCTGAAGCCGCGCTTGCGCAGAAAGCTCTCTCGCTCCTCATCCTGGCGCGCGACGATCTGCTCCCGCGCCGCCCTGATCCCCGCCACAAACGGCGCTGGCGAGGAATTGGCGAAGCGCCGCAGCGCCGGCGCCGCCTCATGCGCAAAGCGCTGGGTGGCGAATTTGCTATGCCGGATGCTGATCTCCTGGAAATCCTCGGCGCCCCAAATATTCCGGTTAGCGCACACGGCGCGCAGATAGAACGAGGCGATGCCCAAGGTCTTCGAACCGACCTCGCTATTCCAGCAATAGAACCCGCGAAAATAGAGATCCGGTTCCCCATTCGGCAGCCGCCCCGCCTCGATCGGGTGCGTGTCATCGACCAGAAACAGAAACACATCCCGGTCGCTGGCATAGAGCGTGGTCGTTTCCTTCGTCACATCCACATACGGGTTGTGCGTCATGGTCGCCCAGTCCAGCACGCCCGGCACTTTCCAGGCGGTGTCGCCGGTGCCGTTGCCGGCGATCCGCATCACCGCCGCGACCAACTCATGGTCCCAGATGCGCCCATAATCAGGCCCGGTGACGGCGCGCAGTTCTACCCGCCCGTCTTCGGTCTCCAGCGTCTTGACCAACTCGGCGCGATGGTTGAGCAGCCCATGCTGCAGATTGATTCCTGCCAGCGGCGCTGGCAGTTCGCGCAGATAGCCCGACGGCGCGCTCACCAGCCCGCACAGTTGGCCAAAACTCCAATGGGTCGGCGCCACCGGCCGCTCCTGCCCCGGCACGATTAGCGACAGGCGCTCACCGTCATCGCGCCGCGCCTCTACCCGGATAGCCCGGCTCTCCACGGTCCGCGCCTCGGCCCGGTCGGCGCGGGCCCTCACCGCCGCATACAACTCCGGCAGAGACAGAAACCGCTCGTCATCAGGGCGCGAAAACCATTCCGACGACACCCGCCCCAGCCGCTCGCCCCGGCTGACATCGACCTTGAAGCCCGCCGACCCAGCCCGACCAGCGCTCGCCCCTACAACCGCCACCGCGGCAGACGCATTGATATCCATGGCACTTCTCCGTGACAGTCACCGGAAGCCTCTCCTCCGGACTAAAACCTGTCATGAAACGCCCAGCCCAACTCTCACTCTCAGACCCGAAACCGGGGCAAACGACCACCACGGTTATCGGCGGCATGGCGCCCAACCACGCCATTCCCTAGCCCTCGTTGATGACCTGAAAGCCGCCGTTCCGACGGGAGCGGTTTTCAGAATTCAAGACTTTCGGAAATTCGCTGTGATGCGGGGGGCGCCGGAGAGTCGAGAATAAAGACGCTACGAGCTTGTCGAGATCCTAAGGCGGTGGACGGATCATGCCGAGGCTGCCTGACTTCATGGGATTATTGTCTGATGTTCGCGGGGCTCTGCCAACATCCCGGGGTATTTAGGCCCCAAAAATGTCTATTTTGGTTGGCTAAATTACACTAATGACATATAGTTTCAATATAACGGCATAATTTGCTTTCCGAGGTTCATCCCATGAAAGTCTTCATTTTTAGTGCCTTGATGGTTGTTGTATTACCATCGGTCGCGTTTGCTCAATGCAGCTACGGTATTAATGGGATTACCGGAACGAATTGCCCGCAAGCAACGCAGTCTCCTCTACCGCCACCAGTCGTTTATACGCCTGGGCCAACACCTCCATCCGATCCAAACAATCCCCAAAACACGCCCCAGCCACAACAATATTATGCGCCAAATGGTTCCTCAATAACGGTGATGCCGTCGCCACAAAGCAACTACTGAGATCATTAACTTAGCCACGACCCGGAAAAATGCGCTCAGGATTGTGTCGCGCTGGCGTTACATTTTGTCTCGCCGGTGCGACGGTGCCGTGTTAAGACTATTTAAGTGGAGATGGCGTCGGCCAGGACGCCATCTCCGTACACTCCACAAAGAGTGTTGGATTTTATCCTAGCAGGCGGCTTGTAGCCGCCTGCTACTTCCAGAACGTGAATATCTAAATCAGCGATGTCACCATCGCTTCATCGATATGCAGTTCGATTTTCAAAACCACGTAGCTTAGTCCCTCCCTTCACCCCTCAACCACTCAGATCGCAACCACCGAACAGCCGATGGTTGCCCTGAGTCGTTTCAGGCAGCGCGATTAAACCATGAATGGGCGCGTCGTTCCTATACTCAAGATGTCCTGGCCGCAGCTGACGCGATTGATGTGTGACAAGCATAAGCCCACACTTCAGTCAGAGGCTGGTGGCCCCAGGATTAAGCTGTATCGCTTATTGCAGCGTGGTTTTTGCTAGCCAGTCAGCAATCGTCGAGCCGTCTTTGGGTGCGACATTAGCGATCAGGTCTGTTCCAGCCTCAGCCCGGCCTCCGCCCCCTAGGGAAACCTAGAAGTTGCCAGGCCTTGTGAAACCCAAGACTTCTGCAAGCTGAGTTCGAACCAATAATTTCAACATGTTGCGGCTTTCAAAAGATATGACCGAAATGGTGAAAACAATCGCCTATAGACCGTGATCAACTCATCATTTCAATAGCTTCTAGCTGCGCGGGCAGCTCCTAAGCCAAATGTCCGCTATCTGCATTTTGAAATCCACAGCGGACCGGCCGCCCACGGCCCACTCAAGCCACCGGCGGACCGAGCGCTTCACTCGCCGACGGAGCCGAAGCGGACCGGCGGCTCTCCCGCCCAACCAGGGCAGCCAAGCCCCATCAGTCTATGCAAAGACCAAAGACAAGCATTGGCGCCATGGCCGCCCGAGGCTACACTGCCGGCATGTGCGGACGCTACGCCAGCTACACGCCGCCCGCGGCGATTGCTCGACTGATCAACGCCATGCCTCCGGTGCCGAATGTGGCGTCAAGTTGGAATGTCGCCCCCAGTCAGCAAGCCATGGCTGTGCGCCGCCACCCCAAGACCGGCGAGCGGCACGTCGACCTGTTGACCTGGGGCTTCGTGCCACATTGGGCCGAGGATCCGAAAGCCGAACGCAAGCCGATCAACGCCAAGGGCGAGACGGTGGCGGCAACACCGATGTTCCGCGCCGCCTTTGCGCATAACCGCTGCCTGGTCCCGGCCGATGCCTATTACGAGTGGCAGCCCACGGATGGTGGCAAGCAGCCCTATGCCTTCGCCCGGCGCGACGGTGCCCCCATGATGCTGGCTGGTCTCTGGGATATCTGGAAGGGACATGATGCCGAGGCAATCCGTTCCTTCACGATCATCACCACCGCGGCGAACGCCACCGCCCTCCCGATCCATTATCGCATGCCGGTGATCATTGAGGCCGAAGGCTGGCCGGTGTGGCTCGGCGACGGCGGCGGTAACCCGTCCGATCTGATACGGGCGTCCGGCGACGACGTGCTGCGTATGTGGCCGGTGAGCCGGCGCCTGAACAGTCCGGGGAATAACGATGCCAGATTGCTGGAGGGGGGTGATTCCAGTGGCCTGCCGTAAGCGGCTTGGGCCGAAGAACGACCTGCCATCTCGGGATTGGATTGGTGTTTGTGGTGATGGCGTTGCCTTGGTGTAAATCAGCGTCCAAATGAGACACTGGTTGAAATTGCACTAGCGCTTTGAGATTGTTGGTGAATCGGTCGAGACGGTAGGTCCCGATCGGCGCTGATCGGGACCTACCCAGAACCCGATGTCTGTAGCCATATCAGTAGCTTGAAGATGATCAGAGGCGGGGTCGCATGTCGACGCCGATTCACACGCTATTTAAATATAAGACAAAATTAAGGGGAGCAACAATGACTGCTGCTCCCCCGAACTTGGTGCGTCCCCGCTAAGGCGGGAGGTGTAGAATCAGACCACTTTCATACCCTCATAGACGAGGGAATTCAGTAGATCGAATATATCAAACTTTCATCCCCGCTAACGCGGGAGGTGCAAATTTAGACCACTTTCATGTCCTCATAGACGAGGCAATTCAGTAGATCCGAGTGTATTAACCTTTCATCCCCGCTACTGCGGGGGATAATTTCCAGGTACTACAACCTAAAACTACACGTCAAGAGAAATTTGCACGTAGTCGGCGAAAAAACGACAATATCACCAGCCAATTGTGTGTCGCTTTGGCAATGTTCCCGGTGCTCGACGGCGCCTGTTCTCCGTCACACGAACCGTTTTGCCCCCGCGACGCAGAGGATGATGGCGGCGGTGACCGCGAGCATGGCGGGCGGCACGGTCTCATGCAGCAGCAGGGCGGACGCGGCGAGGCCAAGCGCCGGTTGCAGCAGTTGCAGTTGCCCGACCGCAGCGATGCCACCCAGTGCCAGGCCCCGGTACCAGAACACGAAGCCCAGCAGCATGCTGAAGGCAGAGACATAAGCCAGCCCCGCCCAGGCGTCGCCCGTGACCCGCGCCAGCGAGGCGGGACATGTTAGCCAACTGGCCGCCAGCATCAGCGGCAGCGCCAGCACCAGCGCCCAGGAGATTACCTGCCAGCCGCCCAGCCGCCGCGAGAGTTCTTGCCCCCTCCGCATAACCCAGCCCACACACGATGATCGCGCTCATCATCAGCGCTACGCCGGCGCCGGGCAGCCCCGCCCCGTGGCCCAGCGCCACGCCGATGACGCAGGCGCTGCCCAGCCCGGCACAGAGCCAGAAGCCGTAATGCGGACGCTCGCCGCCGCGCAGCACGCCGAATAGGGCCGTACACAGTGGCAGCAGCCCCAGGAAAATCTGCGACTGGGCGGCGTCGATATGGCGCAGCGCTAGGGCGGACAGCAGCGGGAAACCGAGCACCACGCCCAACGCCACCACGGCCAGGGAAGCCAGGTCGCCCCGCGCCGGGCGTGGCTGCCGGAAGGCAAGCAGCAGGCCGAGCGCCAGAAGCCCGGCCAGCGCCGCCCGCGCCACGGTGAGGAAAACAGGGTCGAACCCCGCCAGGGCCGCACGCGTAGCGGGCATCGAGAAACTGAAGATCGCGACCCCCAACGCACCGTTCACCCAGCCGCTCGCCGATTTCTCCATGCTCCACATCCCCACAAAAGATGCCAGTTTTGTGCTGTGGACAGCGTGGCTCCTCCAGGCATAATTAAGTACAATTTTACTGAACTGTACTTGTTCATGTTGAGGTACGGATGGCCCAGGCCGAAGGCACGCTGGTCGCGCAACTGGTGCAGGAGTTGCGCAGCCGCATTGCCGCGCGCAGTCTGGTGCCTGGGACCAGACTGCGCTCCATCCGCGCCCTCGCCGAGGCGCGGAAGATTTCCAAGACCACCGTGGTCGAGGCTTACGGCCGGCTGGCGGCGGAAGGCATCATCCAGTCCCGGCGCGGCTCCGGCTTCTATGTCGCCGGGCATCTGCCGCCGCTCAGTTTGGCTGACACGGGGCCCAAGTTGGACCGCGCCGTGGACCCGCTCTGGGTCTCGCGCCAGTCGCTGGAAACCGCCGCTGACGCGCTGAAGCCCGGCTGCGGCTGGCTGCCACCCAGCTGGATGCCCGAGGCCAGCCTGCGCCGCGCTTTGCGCCGCCTGGCGCGGGCCGAGGCGGCGGCGCTGACCGACTATGGCAGCCCGCTGGGGTTGGCGCCGTTGCGCGAGCATCTGGCGCGGCGCCTGGCGGGGTTTGGCGTGCCGGCTTCGCCGGGACAAATTCTGCTCACCGATTCCGGCACCCACGCGGTCGATCTGCTCTGCCGCTTCCTTCTGGAACCGGGTGATGCCGTGCTGGTGGACGACCCGTGCTATTTCAACTTCCGTGCCCTGTTACGGGCACACGGGGCCAGGGTGGTCAGTGTGCCGTACACGCCCACCGGGCCGGATGTTGCGGCCTTCGCCCAGGCGCTGACGGTAGAAAGGCCACGCCTCTACATCACCAACGCCGCCGTGCATAACCCCACCGGCGCCTCGCTCTCGGCGCTCACCGCACACCGGGTGCTCAAGCTCGCCGAGCAGCATGACCTCACCATTATCGAGGACGATATCTTCGCTGATTTCGAATCCGAGCCATCGCCGCGCCTCGCCGCCTTCGATGGGCTGGAGCGGGTGGTGCAGATCGGCAGCTTCTCCAAGACCCTCTCGGCCTCACTGCGCTGCGGCTATATCGCGGCAAAGGCAGACTGGACCGAGGGGCTGACGGACCTGAAGATCGCGACCTCCTTCGCCGGCGGTCGGCTCTCGGCGGAGCTGCTGCTGGCGGTGCTGCAGGACGGCACTTACCGCAAGCATGTGGAGAGCCTCCGCCCCAGGCTCGCCGCCGCCATGAGCCAAGCCGGAGCGCGGCTGCGCGATGTTGGGCTGACACCCTGGGTGGAACCGCGCGCGGGGTTGTTCCTCTGGTGTGAACTGCCCGCTGGTCTGGATGCGGCGGATATCGCCCGCCGGGCCATGGCGGAGAATATCGTGCTGGCGCCGGGCAATGTCTTCAGCCCGGCACACTCTGCCGGGCGGTTCCTGCGCTTCAACGTGGCGCAGTGCGCCGATCCGCGCATTTTCAAATTTCTCCGCCATGCCATTCAGGGTGCCGGGTGACTCTTATGGCAAGGAGCCGGCCCGGGCCGCATAACGCCTTGGCGGCTTTCCAGCAGTTGGGCCGGGAAAGCCGCCGATCCCAAAGCGACCCAAATTGGCCGCTAGACTACCGAGCTGGCAATCCAGAAAACGGTCATTCGCCGGCCCAGGCCATGGGCGCAGGGCTGCCCACGGCCATCACCCAGGCGGCCTGCTCAATGCCCCGGAAGCCGACATATCAATGAAGCCCGGTTGATGACAGAGATGGTGGTAATCGGATCTAGTCTACCCCGCCAACAACAACCCAGAACGAAGCACATGCAATACCATAAATACGATCGAAATCATCCCAACCAATCGATACGCTATGGTGTTCTTCAAGCTGGCCCGCCCCCCTTGTCCTATAAGGGCCACGCATTTTTTGTTCTTCTTTCTCAAAATCTTCGTCTTTCAACGGGGCTGCATACCTTCCAGACCAGTACAAGATGCGTTTAGCAATCAATAGGCGATGCACGTCTTCGTTTTGCATTGCTGGAAGGTCCGCATCTTCCCACAAACGGTTCAAGTCATGCGTCGGTCTGACCCCTATAATCTCCGATTTTGCGGCTTTACGTTCGATCCTCGCGGCGATTACAGCTTTGACAATCAACTCCAAAGCGATGGATGCTTCACGGCGGAACGCTTCACCAAGAGCGATGCTGGGTGTCCCTCCATAGCCACTTGTGGCAACAGATTGCTTTTGGCTAACGGCATCAAGAGACCAGAGCGTAAATGCCGTAAATCTGGCATTATCTGCTTTAGCATAGAAGTGAAATGGGGCTCGCCGCCGCCTCTCATGAACTGAGGCAATGTCTGTCATTTAGTGGTGGCACTCCAACAATTGATCAAACGAATGCTTGGAGGTATCGTCCAATTCAAAGCGGTGTTACCTGTCTCTATATTATTGCGGGGGGCAAATGGTGCCTCCTTGTGGGGGGCGAATGTTCCGGAAGAAAAAGCTGCCAGACATACTGAATCGACCCAAAGAGACCTTTGGCGGGTGGGACGACAAAACGGTCGATGCTTTTATTAAATCGGACCGCATCGAATTAAATGTCACGATGGTTGAACGTCTGCGCGGCTTCGGTGTGAGGCGTCCTCGTGAACCGGTTCTTGTAACCCGTAAATTCGACATAAGCGCCTTTATCACCTACCCAAAATTTATTCTAGTCGACATTCGTCTTGTCGAGAGCCTGGATGACTATGGAAGCTGGATGTACACTGTCACCCGCAGCCGTAGTCCTGATAGATTTGGTATGCCGATTCTGGATATCTCACTGAGGGACACCGACAACGAAATCGGTGGAACGCTATACGACGGTCTTAGAACGGCAATTTTAACTGGCAAGAGATTTATAAATGTACGACTTTGGAAGCGTGTCGGTGATGGAGTGTTCACGCAGGAGGAGCGCGATCGAGGGTATTCTGAAAATTATCCGATTATAGGACTCTTCACATGGTCCAAAATCCAAGCAGTGGATATGCCAGATTGGGATTCCCGTGCAGAAGAAAGTGATACTTCACTGGAAGAGGCAATAAATTTTTATCGGCGTCGACTTATATATTGATTTCTGGTGCGTTGTCTCAAATGGCGCACACCAACCTTTTCTTCCCTAGCTATGTACAAGCTTATTTTGGCGTGTTGCCGTCGGCGGATATCCGCTATAGGTCGCTTTGGGATCGGCGGTTTTCCCGGCCCAACTGCCGGAAAGCTGCCCGGCAGTTATCGGCCCGGTCCAGCCAAATCCAGACGTCACAGCTTTTCCTCCAGCAGATGCGCGTCGTTATTCGCCGGGCTGTTCACCCTGCAGCTGACGGGCCAAGCCCTCAGAATTTCATTGCCTGCGGGCCGCAACAATTCCCCGGCATCCCCCTCGTCATCCCCCAGCCACAACGGCCAATCCCCAGCCTCCACAATCACCGGCATCCGGCCATGAATCGGCCGGGCGATATCGTTGGCGCCGGTGGTGATGATCGTATAGCTGCGCAACTTTGCGCCGTCGGCGCCCAACCAGATGTCCCACAGCCCGGCCAGCATCATCGGCGCGCCATCGTGGCGGGCAAAGGCGAAGGGATGCTTGCCATCAGGCCCCGCCTGCCATTCGAAATAGGCGTCGGCCGGGATCAGGCAGCGGTTATGGGCAAACGCCGCCCGGAACATCGGTGACGCCGCCACCGTCTCGGCCCGGGCATTGATCGGCTTGCGCTCCGTATTCGGATCATCCGCCCAGTGCGGCACAAAGCCCCAAGTCAGCAGGTCGAGATGCCGTTCGCCCGTCTTGGGATGCCGGCGCACCACCATGGCCTGCTGGCTGGGCGCGATATTCCAGCTCGGCGCGAAGTTCGGCACCGGGTTCACCGCCTTGACCATCCGGGCGATCGCCTCGGCTGGCGTCGTACTGACAAAGCGCCCGCACATACGGCGAGCCTACCGCACGACGCCCGGTTTGCAATCCTGAGTCTTTTCAGCTTGCTGGCGGCGTATGTTCTCTATATGTTCTGGTCCGCGAATTTGGCAAACGGAGGCGGGCGATGACCTACAATGGCGGCAACACCACTGGCTTTGTCTCTCCCGCCGGAGACAGCCTCGAAGGCCGGATCGACCTCGGCGAAATCCTCGACTTGACCCGGCCCCAGCCGCTACCCGGTGCGCGTGGTCCGGCGACGCTCTGGCCCCGCGGGGGATCTTCTCCGGCGATATCCTGATCGCCGATGCCGCCTCGCCCCCGGCTCACGACAAAATCGCCGTGGTCATGCTGCACGGCGCGGTTCTGGTCGGCCAGCTCGCCTACCGCCACGGGCAATGGTGGCTGCAATCTGGCCAATCCCAGACACAGCCCGTCGCGGTCGCCGGCGACGAGGCCGAGATCTGGGCCGTGGTCACAGGGCTTGTCCGCACCGAGGTATAAGTCATGCCGGTTTTTGGCCTGATCGACGGCAACAGCTTCTACTGCTCAGCCGAACGCGCTTTCGCGCCCGAATTGCGCGGCGTGCCGCTGGTGGTGCTGAGCAACAATGACGGCTGCGCCATTGCCCGCACCACCGAGGCCAAGGCGCTCGGCATCAAGATGGGCGAGCCCTGGCACCTCGCCCAGCGCCGCCCCGAGTGCAAGGTGGTGGAATGGCGCTCCAGCAACTACCCGCTCTATGGCGACATGAGCCGACGCATGTACGAGGTTCTGGCCGCCAACGTGCCGCAGGTGGAGCCCTACAGCATCGACGAGATGTTCCTCGACCTCGCCGGGTTGCCGGACCTGCGAGGCGTTCTGCCGGCGGTTGCGAGATGAGGTGCGGCGTGTGGCCAAGATCCCGACCTGCATCGGCATCGGCCCAACCAAGACCATCGCCAAACTCGCCAACCGCATCGCCAAGGATGATTTTTCCCTGCGCGGCATCTGTGACCTGCGCGACGAGGCGGCGCGTGCTGCCCTCTATGATGAGCTGCCGGTCAGCATGGTCTGGGGCATCGGCGGCAAGACGGTGGAGAAGCTGAACCGCCTCGGCATCGCCAGCATCGCCGATTTCGTAAGACTGGAGCCGCAGCAAGTGCGCGACATCCTCACCGTCATCGGCGCCCGCGTGCAGGCCGAGCTGCGCGGACAGAGCTGCCTGCCGCTCACGCTGATGCCGCCGCCACGCCAAGCCATCGCGGTAACGCGCTCTTTCGGGCGGCTGGTCACCTCCTGGGGCGAGTTGCGGGAAGCCGTGGCGACGTTCGCCACCCGCGCAGCCGAGAAGCTGCGCGCCGAGGGCCTGGAAGCCGGCCACCTCGCGGTATTCGCCCACACCAACCCGCATAATGGCGACGACTGGTACAGCGGCAGCCGGGCAGCGCGGATCGAGCCGACCGCCGACACCCTGGCGCTGATCGGCGAGGCGGTGCGGCTTCTCCGTGCCTTCTGGCGGCCGGGTTTTCGCTACTTCAAGGCCGGAATCATGCTGGGCGATCTGGCCCCAGCCCGGCAGCAGGGCGGGATGTTCGCCACCCGCGACACAGTCAAATCCGCCCGCGCCATGGCGGCGCTCGACGCCGTCAATGCCCGTTTCGGTCGGGGCACGCTGCGCCCGGCGGCGACAGGAATGATCAAGGCATGGGCCGGGCGCCAGGCCCGGCACTCGCCGCGCTACACCACCCGCGCCGAGGAGATGCTGATCGCCAAGGCGTTTTGAACGGCCGATGAATATGATTTAGCGGGGCCAAGCCCCTGGTTGCGCACCCGCAAGGGGTGCGCTTCTGGGCGATCCGCCAAGCGGATCGCTTTTTGGCCGGCCCTGCGGCCGGCTTCCGGCAGGCGGCATTTCACGGAAGTTTTCACAACGGCCCTCTCCGCCTCTAATCCGCGTCCGCGCCCGCCGCCCCGACTCTGCCCGCGCTTTTCGCGCGTCCACTTTGTCCCGCGCCGCCGGTTTTCGGCTTCCCCTTCGCAGCCTTCTTGCGCACCACATTGATGGCGGCAGCATCGAGCGTGTTCTTGAGATGGATGGCGTAGTGCTTCTCGATCATCTCGACCAGGTGCGGCAATTCTTCGCCACCTGGTAGATGTCGGCGCCCTCCATCAGGCGCATGCAGATATAGGTATGGCGCAGACTATAGGCGGTGCGGGCTTTGCCATCGCGATCGAGCTTCAGCCCCGTGCGCTCGAGCAGATTATTGAACAGCTTGATGTGATTGCCCGGGAACACGAGATCCGTCGGCTGCGGATATTCCGGCTCCGGCACCACCGGCGCAGCGCCACCGGCTTTCCGCCGCAACTGCCGCGCGCGGCGCGACTCGACATGCACCGGCTTCGCCCGTGCGAGTAAGCGCTGATAGACCCGCACCGCCCCCGGCATGCTCTTGCAATGCCCAACGCCGCGCTTGCCGCGCACCTCGATCTCCAGAATTTCCGGCTTACTGCCATCGTCCTGGGCAATCGTGACGTCACGGTGCTGCAGATTAAACGCCTCGTCCGGCCGCAGCCCGGTATTGGCCATGAACAGCACGAAGTCATAAACCTGCTCGGCATTCCACTTGAGATCTAAGCGGAACGGTTCCTTCGCATAAGCCCGCGCCGCCTCATAAAGCTGCTTGTATTCCTCAGGGCTGAACCAGGGCCGATGCGTGATCTTGCCCTGCGAGCGGTAAGGCGGCGTCAGATCGGGCAGATGCTCCAGCCAGCCATGGCGGATGGCGGTTTTGAGCACCATGCGCAGCGTCACCACCTCATCATGCAAGGTGCTGCGCGCCGGCGGCTTGGTCTTCGGCTTGTGCTGGCTTTTGGAATGCGGGTTCGGCTCGGCATAGCTGGTCATCCGATGCACCCGGTATTCCTGCACCTTGCCGGGCGTCACCTTGTCGAGCGGCAGCGCGCCAAAGAAGGGCAGCAGATGCACGCGCAGCCTGATCGCATGGCTCTCGGTCCATTTCTCGGAGCGCTCGCCCTCGGTGATGACGCCGTATTCCTTGAGGAACTGCTCGGCCGCCTTCTTGAAGGTCGGGCGGTCATCCAGCACGCCGGCCTGCTTCTTGCCCTGCAGGCTAAAATACCATGCCTCGGCGGCCTTGGCCGCCAGATCCTGGCCTTCCTGCTTGGTGCTGAATTGCCGCTGCTTGCCGCCGACAGACGCCCGCGCCTGCCAGAAGCGGCTATTGCCGCGCTGATAAATCTGGACCTTTCCGCCCAGCAACTCGATGGTCGGCATGACACCTCCTGGCGCGCATCGCGCAGCGGTTGAGGATCATAGGCAGACCACGACCATAGCCCATCAGGTTTCGTTTTTAAAGTGAAATTACCCTAAGACTGCCCTAGGGCACCAGAACGCCAAAAGCCGCCCGAAGGCGGCTTTAAGTAATTGACTTATAATGATTTTCTGGTTGCGGGGGCCAGATTTGAACTGACGACCTTCAGGTTATGAGCCTGACGAGCTACCGGGCTGCTCCACCCCGCGTTGGTAGTTTGACGACAAAACCGCCCTTATTGACGCTTGTGCGTTTTGGGGGCGGTTTTGTTGTTTGTGTTTGATAGGCTGGAGGACCTGGCGGCGACCTACTCTCCCGTGCCTTAAGACACAGTACCATGGGCGCTGGGGATTTTCACGTCCGAGTTCGGGATGGGATCGGGTGTAGGCTCCCCGCCAGAGCCACCAGGTCGTCCAGCCTATCAAAGCTGTTTTGATCTGGGTGGTTTGGTTTTGGTGCTTTGCTGTGTGTGTCTCTCATTCATCTTGCGATGGATGATTGCTGTGTATGGGGGTTGGTGAGGGATATTTGAACTCTATCGGGTGATTAGTACCGGTTAGCTTCGCGAGTTACCCCGCTTCCACACCCGGCCTATTAACGTGGTGGTCTACCACGACCCTCAGGGAGGCCTAGTTTTGAGGTAAGTTTCCCGCTTAGATGCTTTCAGCGGTTATCTTTTCCGTACTTAGCTACCCGGCTATGCCGCTGGCGCGACAACCGGTACACCAGAGGTACGTCCATCCCGGTCCTCTCGTACTAGGGACAGATCCTCTCAAGCCTCCAACACCCACGGCAGATAGGGACCGAACTGTCTCACGACGTTCTAAACCCAGCTCACGTACCACTTTAATCGGCGAACAGCCGAACCCTTGGGACCTGCTCCAGCCCCAGGATGTGATGAGCCGACATCGAGGTGCCAAACCTCCCCGTCGATGTGGACTCTTGGGGGAGATCAGCCTGTTATCCCTAGAGTACCTTTTATCCGTTGAGCGATGGCCCTTCCACGTGGAACCACCGGATCACTATGGCCGACTTTCGTCTCTGCTCGAGTTGTCACTCTCGCAGTCAGGCGGGCTTATGCCATTGCACTCAACAGCCGATGTCCGACCGGCTTGAGCCCACCATCGCGCGCCTCCGTTACTTTTTGGGAGGCGACCGCCCCAGTCAAACTGCCCACCATGCAGGGTCCCGATCCAGGATAACTGGACTCGGTTAGATATCAGAAGAGTTCAGGGCGGTATTTCAAGGTTGGCTCCACACGAGCTAGCGCCCATGCTTCAATGCCTCCCGCCTATCCTACACAGCACTCTCCTAATACCACTGCAAAGTTGCAGTAAAGGTTCATAGGGTCTTTCCGTCTGACCGCGGGTACCCCGCATCTTCACGGGGAATTCAATTTCGCTGAGCCCATGCTGGAGACAGTGGGGAAGTCGTTACGCCATTCGTGCAGGTCGGAACTTACCCGACAAGGAATTTCGCTACCTTAGGACCGTTATAGTTACGGCCGCCGTTTACCGGGGCTTCAATTCAGTGCTTGCACACCTCCTCTTAACCTTCCGGCACCGGGCAGGCGTCAGACCGTATACGTCGTCTCTCGACTTCGCACAGCCCTGTGTTTTTACTAAACAGTCGCTACCCCCTCTTTTGTGCCACCCAACCATGGTTGCCCACGATTGGGTCTTGCTTATCCCGAAGTTACGCAAGTAATTTGCCTAGTTCCTTCAACATGGTTCTCTCAAGCGCCTTGGTATACTCTACCAGTCCACCTGTGTCGGTTTCGGGTACGGTCTATACGCTAGAGCTATTTCCTGGAATGCTCAAAAAGCCAGATCAATCCAATAAGACCTGACAACATCTCGCATTCGTCACTTCTAGCAGGTACAGGAATATTCACCTGTTTCCCATCGACTACGGCTTTCGCCCTCGCCTTAGGAGCCGACTAACCCTGCGCGGATTAACCTTGCGCAGGAACCCTTGGACTTTCGGCGACAGAGTTTCTCACTCTGTTTGTCGCTACTCATGTCAGCATTCGCACTTCCGATACCTCCAGGACCTCTCACGAGTATCCCTTCGCAGGCCTACGGAACGCTCCGCTACCGCGTGATAAAATCACGCCCACAGCTTCGGTATATGGCTTGAGCCCCGTTACATTTTCGGCGCAGGATTTCTATTAGACCAGTGAGCTATTACGCTTTCTTTAAAGGATGGCTGCTTCTAAGCCAACCTCCTGGTTGTTTTGGAATTCCCACATCCTTTCCCACTTAGCCATAATTTGGGGACCTTAGCTGGTGGTCTGGGCTGTTTCCCTCTCGACGATGGACCTTAGCACCCACCGTCTGTCTGCCGTACAAAACTCCTCGGTATTCGGAGTTTGGTTAGGTTTGGTAAGTCTTTGGGACCCCCTAGCCCATCCAGTGCTCTACCCCCGAGGGTATACATACGACGATCTACCTAAATAGATTTCGCGGAGAACCAGCTATCTCCAAGTTTGATTGGCCTTTCACCCCTAGCCACAGCTCATCCCCGACTTTTTCAACAGGCGTGGGTTCGGCCCTCCAGTGGGTGTTACCCCACCTTCAGCCTGGCCATGGCTAGATCACTTGGTTTCGGGTCTTCTGCCCGCGACTGAATGCCCTATTCAAACTCGCTTTCGCTGCGCCTACGCCTAACGGCTTAAGCTTGCCGCGAACAGAAACTCGCTGACCCATTATACAAAAGGTACGCCGTCACACCAAAAGGTGCTCCGACTGCTTGTAGGCATCCGGTTTCAGGTCTCTTTCACTCCCCTTGTCGGGGTGCTTTTCACCTTTCCCTCACGGTACTTGTTCACTATCGGTCACCAGGGAGTATTTAGGCTTGGAGGGTGGTCCCCCCATGTTCAGACAGGATTTCACGTGTCCCGCCTTACTCAAGTCCCCAATCATCGCCTTCGCATACGGGGCTATCACCCATATTGCCGGACTTTCCAGACCGTTCTGCTAGCTTTAATTGAGGCACTGGCCTGCTCCGCGTTCGCTCGCCACTACTAGCGGAATCTCAATTGATGTCTTTTCCTCCAGGTACTGAGATGTTTCAGTTCCCCGGGTTTGCCTCGCATGCCTATGTATTCAGCATACGATCCTCTTACGAGGGGGTTTCCCCATTCGGATATCCATGGATCAAAGCCTGCTCGCGGCTCCCCATGGCTTTTCGCAGCGTGCCACGTCCTTCATCGCCTCCTGGTGCCAAGGCATCCACCGAATGCCCTTTTGTCGTTCAATTATCCTCACCACAGCTTGAACATTGAACACATTCAAACTGCTACCCACCATGCACAGGAACCATCCATCAGATTTCAGCCCCAATCTCCATTTTCAAAACCCGCCGCTAGGAACAGCTTGTTTTCAAAACTTCATCGACCAGAACCAAACCCGACAGCGTTTGACTGCACCGGTAGGTGAGATCACACACATGCCTCTGAACACTCGAACCTCTTGCGCTTACGTTTCACGGCTTGCGCCGCTCCACGGGTCAGACAACCCAAGCACAAGAGCCCGGACCAGTTTACGCTTTCACGCAAACCAATACGCGCATCCAGATGCACCAAAACCTATTCACCCTGACAAAGAACATTTCTGCTCCCGACAATTAAGCTGGGAACAAACATCCAACTCTCCACCATCCCAAACCTTCACAGGAATTGAGCGACAAAGAATCGAAACTCGATTATCCCTGTAACAGCATCGTCCGCCGGCTTGCGCCAGCACCTCTCAACCAAACTGGTGGAGATGGACGGAATCGAACCGACGACCCCCTGCTTGCAAAGCAGGTGCTCTACCAATTGAGCTACATCCCCAGTTATTCTGAGCGACCTGATTCAGCTTCCACGGCTTCGCCGCTCCAGCATCAGGACGCCACCACCAACTAATGGTGGGCCAGGGAGGACTTGAACCTCCGACCCCACGCTTATCAAGCGTGTGCTCTAACCAACTGAGCTACTAGCCCAAGAGTTTAAGTCCGCATCGGTTCGGAACACTAAAGTTCCAACCGCTGTTACAGGAAAGGGATACGTTGATGGCGCTTCAAATAACCTGATCCAAACCAGGCATGTTACCCGCGATATCCATCGCAGGATTTTATTTTCTCGGATTCTCCAAATTCCCCCATCCGAAGATGAGCAGAATGCTCGGAGAAAAATCCTTGAAAGGAGGTGATCCAGCCGCAGGTTCCCCTACGGCTACCTTGTTACGACTTCACCCCAGTCTCTGACCCGACCGTGGTAGGCTGCCTCCCGAAGGTTAGCGCACCTGCTTAAGGTCAAACCAAATCCCATGGTGTGACGGGCGGTGTGTACAAGGCCCGGGAACGTATTCACCGTGGCATGCTGATCCACGATTACTAGCAATTCCACCTTCATGTACTCGAGTTGCAGAGTACAATCTGAACTGAGATGGCTTTTAGAGATCAGCACGGTGTCACCACCTAGCTTCCCACTGTCACCACCATTGTAGCACGTGTGTAGCCCAGGACATAAGGGCCATGAGGACTTGACGTCATCCCCACCTTCCTCCGGCTTGTCACCGGCAGTTCCTTTAGAGTGCCCAACTAAATGATGGCAACTAAAGGCAAGGGTTGCGCTCGTTGCGGGACTTAACCCAACATCTCACGACACGAGCTGACGACAGCCATGCAGCACCTGTGCGGCAGGTCCCTTGCGGGAAAGACACATCTCTGTGCCAGGCCTGCCCATGTCAAATCCTGGTAAGGTTCTGCGCGTTGCTTCGAATTAAACCACATGCTCCACCGCTTGTGCGGGCCCCCGTCAATTCCTTTGAGTTTCAACCTTGCGGCCGTACTCCCCAGGCGGTGTGCTTATCGCGTTAGCTACGACACTGAAAGACTAAGTCCCCCAACATCCAGCACACATCGTTTACAGCGTGGACTACCAGGGTATCTAATCCTGTTTGCTCCCCACGCTTTCGCGCCTCAGCGTCAGTAAAGGACCAGGTTGCCGCCTTCGCCACCGGTGTTCTTTCCAATATCTACGAATTTCACCTCTACACTGGAAATTCCACAACCCTCTTCCTTACTCTAGTCTGCACGTATCAAAAGCAGTCCCCAGGTTGAGCCCAGGAATTTCACTTCTGACTGTACAAACCGCCTACGCGCCCTTTACGCCCAGTCATTCCGAGCAACGCTAGCCCCCTTCGTATTACCGCGGCTGCTGGCACGAAGTTAGCCGGGGCTTATTCTGCAGGTACCGTCATCATCGTCCCTGCCAAAAGTGCTTTACAATCCGAAGACCTTCTTCACACACGCGGCATTGCTGGATCAGGGTTTCCCCCATTGTCCAATATTCCCCACTGCTGCCTCCCGTAGGAGTTTGGGCCGTGTCTCAGTCCCAATGTGGCTGATCATCCTCTCAGACCAGCTACTGATCGTCGCCTTGGTAGGCCTTTACCCCACCAACTAGCTAATCAGACGCAGGCTCCTCCCAAGGCGACTCGCGCCTTTGACCCTCAGGTATCATGCGGTATTAGCAGTAGTTTCCCACTGTTATCCCCCACCCCGGGATAAATTCCTACGTGTTACTCACCCGTCCGCCACTGATATTGCTATCCGTGCGACTTGCATGTGTTAAGCATGCCGCCAGCGTTCGCTCTGAGCCAGGATCAAACTCTCAAGTTCATCCCATTCTCAGTCAAAACTGACTTCAAATAAAACGAAAACCCCGCTCACATGTCGCTCAACGCACATCTCATCGACGCACGCCTTAATTCAAAGCGTTCTGTACGTAATTTCAAAAGAAATACACCACAACGCTTCCTAATAAACTTAGGTGTGAACAGAGCAAAGCCCATCCAAACCAAGCTACCCCCAATCCCCTCTCAGAGATCAAGCAAGCCAGGGATCACTCCCCAACCCGGAAACGCCACCAGCGTATCCCTTCCCAGCCTATGCAATTGTCAAACAACAAAACTTTCCGCTCTAACCGAGAGGCGAAACATAAAAGGCACCGTTTCCGGTACCTTTCGGGAAGCGCCGTCGCTCAAAGCGTGGACGGCTTCTACGTCTGACTGACCTCGACTGTCAACGCACGGTCATAAACTTTTTCGCGCCCAGTCTCCGCCCTAAGCCACCCCAAAACCGACCATTTTCCAAGGCGCCGCGCGGGTTTGCGCCGGGCAAGCCCCCCTGTTTTTGCATTGAGACATAATCGCTATGCGTTTTCTGCATTACTCAGAACAACACGCTTGCGTCGAAAAAACCAATTGTAAATCATATACTTACCGTCGAACTCACGGCCTCGATGATTTTTTCCTGGGTAAATTCGTTCCCCAAATCCGGGGCGCCGGTCGCATCGACGAAGCAATCCTTGTCGTCGGCCATAAGAAAGCTCCCCGGGTTGGACCCGGGGAGCTTAAGCCTCACACCGCCTCGGCCAGATGACCGCCGATCACCAAACCGGCCTCGGAGCCGGTGATTTTCACGGTGTCTCCGTCCTTCACCGCGCCTTCCAGGATCAGCCCGGCCAGCGGGTTCTGCAGGTTGCGCTGGATCACCCGTTTCAGCGGCCTTGCGCCATACACCGGGTCGTACCCGGCCTCGGCCAGCCAGTGCCTGGCCGACTGGTCGAGGTCGAGCCCGATATTGCGCTCGGCCAGCAGCGCCTCCAGCCGCTTGAGCTGGATGGTGACGATGCTCGCCATATCCGCCCGTTGCAGGCGGCGGAACAGCACGATCTCATCCAGCCGGTTCAGGAACTCGGGGCGGAAATGCTCGCGCACCCGCGCCATCACCCCCGCCTCGGCCAGGCGCACATCCTCGCCCTCCTTCTGCGCGGCCAGAATGTCGGAGCCCAGGTTGGAGGTCAGCACGATGATCGTGTTCTTGAAATCCACCGTCCGGCCCTGGCCGTCGGTCAGGCGGCCGTCGTCGAGAACCTGGAGCAGAATGTTGAACACATCCTCATGCGCCTTCTCCACCTCGTCGAACAGCATCACCTGGTAAGGGCGCCGGCGCACGGCCTCGGTCAGCACGCCGCCCTCATCGTAGCCGACATAGCCCGGCGGCGCGCCGATCAGCCGCGAGACGGAGTGCTTCTCCATGAACTCGCTCATGTCGATGCGCACCATCGCGCGCTCGTCGTCGAACAGGAATTCGGCGAGCGCCTTGGTCAGTTCGGTCTTGCCCACGCCGGTCGGCCCGAGGAACAGGAAGCTGCCGATCGGCCGGTTCGGATCCTGCAATCCGGCCCGCGCGCGGCGCACGGCGTTGGAGACCGCGACCAGCGCCGCCTCCTGCCCGACCACGCGATGGCGCAGATTATCTTCCATATGCAGCAGCTTGGCCCGCTCGCCTTCCAGCATCTTGTCCACCGGCACGCCGGTCCAGCGCGAAACGACGGCGGCGATCTGATCCTCCGTCACCGCCTCGTTCACCAGCCGGCCTTCGTTTTGCGCCGCAAGCTGCTTCTCCAGCTCCGGGATGCGCCCGTAGAGCAGTTCCGAGGCCCGGGCGAGATCGCCCCTGCGCTGCGCCACCTCCACCTCGTTGCGCGCCTGGTCCAGCTGCTCCTTCACCTTCTGGGTGCCGGCCAGCTGCGCCTTCTCCGCCTGCCATTTCGCGGTCAGCCCGGCGGATTCCTCCTCCAGCTCGCGCCAACTCGTGCTCGAGCTTCTCCAGCCGCTCGCGGGAGGCCGCATCGGTCTCCTTCTTCAGCGCCTCGCGCTCGATCTTCAGCTGGATCAGCCGGCGGTCCAGCTCGTCCAGTTCCTCCGGCTTGCTGTCCACCTGCATGCGCAGGCGGGAGGCCGCCTCGTCCATCAGGTCGATCGCCTTGTCGGGCAGGAAGCGGTCGGTGATGTAACGGTTGGAGAGGGTCGCCGCCGCGACCAGCGCGCGCGTCGGTAATCCGCACGCCGTGATGCAGCTCGTATTTCTCCTTGATCCCGCGCAGGATGGAGATGGTGTCCGCCACGCTCGGCTCGTCCACGAACACGGGCTGGAAGCGCCGCGCCAGCGCCGCGTCCTTCTCCACATGCTTGCGGTATTCATCGAGCGTCGTGGCGCCCACGCAATGCAGCGCGCCGCGCGCCAGTTCCGGTTTCAGCAGGTTGGAGGCGTCCATCGCCCCATCCGCCTTGCCCGCGCCGACGAGGGTGTGCATCTCGTCGATGAACAGGATGATCTCGCCTTCCGCGCGACTCGATCTCCTTCAGCACCGCCTTCAGCCGCTCCTCGAACTCGCCGCGGAACTTCGCGCCCGCCACCATCGCGCCGAGGTCCAGCGCCAGCACCCGCTTGTTGCGCAGACTCTCCGGCACGTCGCCGTTCACGATGCGCAGCGCCAGCCCTTCCACGATCGCGGTCTTGCCCACGCCCGGCTCGCCGATAAGCACAGGGTTGTTCTTGGTGCGCCGCGCCAGCACCTGGATGGTGCGGCGGATCTCCTCGTCGCGCCCGATCACCGGGTCCAGCTTCTGCTCCCGCGCCAGCTGCGTCACGTCGCGCGCGTATTTCTTCAGCGCGTCGAACTGCTGTTCCGCCGTGGCGCTGTCCACCTTGCGGCCCTTGCGCACCTCGTTCACCGCCCTCTCCAGCGCCTGGGCCGAAGCACCCGCCGCCTGCAGCGCCTTGCCCGCCGGCGTGCCGCTCGCGGCCAGCGCCACCAGCATGCGGTCCTGCGCCACAAAGGCATCGCCCGCCTTGGTCGCGGCCTGCTGCGCGGCGTCCAGCACGCGCACCAGGTCCGGCGTGATCCCCGGCTGCCCGGCGCCCGAGCCCTGCACCTTGGGGATCTTGTGCACTGCCTCATCCGCCGCGCGCTTGGCCACGGCCGGGTCGCCGCCCGCCATGCGGATCAGCCCGCTGGCAGCGCCTTCCTCGTCATCCAGCAACGCCTTGAGCAAATGCTCCGGCGTGATCTGCTGGTTATATTCGCGCATGGCGATGGTCTGCGCCGCCTGCACAAACCCGCGCGCGCGTTCGGTGAATTTCTCAAAATCCATAAATCTGCTCCCTCATCCGTCCCTTAAAAAAGGCAACGCCAAGTCTCGTCCCTCAATAGGCGACGCGGACCTTGCCAGCCCAACATGGGCAGGAACATGATCTACCTCAAGAGGTGCAAGAAATGAGACTCCACTCGCTCTACCGCTATCCAGTGAAAGGCCTCACGCCCGAGCGCCTTGCCCAAGCCACGCTCAGCCCGGGGCGCTGCCTGCCGTGGGACCGCGCCTTCGCCCTGGCCCAGGGGGACGCGAAGCTGGACCCGGAGCATCCGGCCTGGATCCCGAAGAGCAATTTCATGTGCCTGGCGAAGAATGCCAAAGCCGCGCTGCTGAACACCAGCTTCGACGAGGCAGCCGGAACGCTCACCATTGCCGCGCCGGACGGCCCCGGCCTCACCGCCTCGCCCTTCACACCGGATGGCCGCGCCGAACTCACCAGCTTCCTCACCGCCTTCCTCGGCGAGGAAGCCCGCCACGGCGCTGAAGGCCAGGCCCCGCAATTCCATTATTTCCCCGCGCACAGCTTCTGCGACCACAAGACCCAGGTCGTCAGCCTCATCGGCCTTGGCTCGCTCGGCGCGCTGGAAGCCGCCGTGGCCGCCCCGCGCGATGTCCGCCGCTTCCGCGCCAACATATATATAGACGACATCGCCCCCTGGGCGGAGTTCTCCTGGCTCGGCCGGGAAATCCAGATCGGCGCCGCGCGGCTTCTCGTGCAGGAGCGCATCGACCGCTGCGCCGCCACCATGGTCAACCCGGACACAGCCGAGAAGGACGCCAACCCGGTGAAGGAGTTGCAGCAGAATTTCGGCCATGTTGATCTCGGCATTTTCGCCGAGGTCGTCACCGGCGGCGAAATCAGACCCGGCGACGACCGATCACCCTGCGCTTAAGCCCTCAATGCGTGATCCTGGTGCCGAGCAGGGTCAGGAACTGCGCGAGCCAGGCCGGATGGGCCGGCCAGGCAGGCGCGGTGCACGAGATTGCCGTCAGTGCATCGGCGGCATCCACGGCGATATTGGCATATGTGCCTTTGGCCAGCGTCACCTCCGGGGCCGCAGGCCGGGTAGGCCGCGCAGTTGCGCCCTTCCAGCACCCCGGCGGCCGCCAGATAGCTGCGCGCCGTGGCAGATCGCCGCCACCGGCTTCGTTGGCGGTGAAGAAATGCCGCACGGCCTCCAGAACTCCTTCGGGTTCAGCCGCAGATATTCCGGCGCCCGCCCGCCGGGCACCACGAGCGCGTCGTAATCCTCCGTCTTTACCTCCGCGAAGCTGGCATTCAGCGTGAAGTTATGCCCCGGCTTTTCGGTATAGGTCTGATGCCCCTCGAAATCATGAATGGCGGTGGCGATCTTCTCGCCCACCTTCTTGTCCGGGCACACCGCATCCACCTCTGATGCCCCACCGCGATCAGCGCCTGGAACGGCACCATGATCTCGTAATCCTCGCCGAAATCACCGACGATCATGAGAATTTTCTTCGGCATGGGCTTCCTCCTGCTGTGCACATCCGCCGTGGCCGTCCGCTGGCCAACGCAACATACGCGCCATAACCCGGGTTCGGGTGTTATCCACTGTACGACAGCCGCACGTCTCGCTGCCGCTCGGCGGATACCGCCGCAATATCACCATCAGCAGCAGCACCCCCGGCACCGCCGCGGCGGCGCAGCCGACGAAGAACGGCAGAAACCCAATCCGCGCCGCCATGAACCCGGAGGCCCCAGCCACGGTATGCAGCGCGAGCGGCGCCAGGGACGAGAGCAGCGCGTATTGCGTCGCCGTGTGCTCGGGGTGGCACAGGCCGGACATATAAGAGAGGAACGCGGTGTCCGAGAACGCGTCGGTAAAAGCTTCCAGCGCCGAGATCGCCACCAAGATGTGCGGCGCGTGCGGAAACAGCCCCAGCACCGGATACATGCACAAAGCCGCCACCTGCAGCAGCGCGGTAAACAGCAGCGCCCGCCCCACGCCCATGCGTGCCACCAGCACCGCCCCCAGCGCCGTGCCCGCGAGGCCGCATATCAAAGACACCGGTCCGTTCGCGAGCGCGATCGCGGCGCGGTCATACCCCAGCCACGTATAGAAAGGTGCCAGCATCGGCGCGCCGAGCGCCCCGCCCAGGCGGAACAGCAGGATGAAGGCGATCGCCACCGCCGCGCCGCGCCGCGCCAGAAATTCCGTCAGCGGCTCCTTCACCGCCACGGCGAAGCGCGCCGCCACCCCGGCCGGCACTCTCTCCCGCTCGACCTGCGGCTCGGCGGCCAGCAGCGTTGCCACCAGCCCCAGCAGTGCCAGCACCGCCATCAGCCCCACCGCCACATGCCAGCCGGTCTTCACCGAAAGCGCGATCACCCCGGCATTGGAGACGAGGAACGCCACGCGCCAGCCCCACACCTCCGCCGCCAGCGCAGCACCCTGCAGCTTCGGGGCGAAGCTCTCGATGCGCCAGGCGTCGATGATGATATCCTGGCTGGCCGAGCAGAACGCCACCAGCGCGCCCAGGGCCAGCGTCAGCCCGATATGCGCCAGCGGGTCGCTTAAGGCTAGCGCCGCGATCGCCCCGGCCAGCGCGATCTGCACCGTGATCAGCCAGCCCCGCCGCCGCCCGAGGAAGAGCGGCTTCACCTCGTCGAACACCGGGGCCCAGACGAATTTCAGCAAATAGGCGAGGCTGATATTCGCCGTCAGCCCGATCAGCCCGAGCCCCACATGCTCGCTCGCCATCCACATGCGCAGCGTGGGACCGGAGAGCGCCCAGGGCAGGCCGGAGGCGAAGCCGAGCATGGCCATGATGGCCAGACGCCTGACCTCGGCAGTGGGAATGGCGCCGCGCGCCGGGTGCGGGATGTTACTGATTGGCGGTATCGTTGATGTTGTCGGCCTTCACGAAGGCCCCGTTCTCGATGTCGCCTTCATCGCCGGCCAGCATCCCGCCCAGGCACTCGCCCTGCCATTGCAGCTGGGAATGCACGGTCATGTCGCCGAGCTTCGCGGTCAGCGTCACATCCTTGGTATCGGCGTAGTCCAGCGTCTCGTGGATCACGGATGGCTTGCCTCTCTGGGTGCACGTGCCGTTGATCTTGTAGCTGCCGCCATCGCCGGAGACTCTCAGGTTGCTGCAGGCGCTCTGGTCGCTGAGGAAGAATTTCTGGTCGTTCAGCGCGTCCACACAGCTCACCGTCACCACGTTCACCGCGTTGGCCAGCGGCTGGCCGTCCGGCCCGATCACCGTGGTGGTGCTCTGCCACAACCCGGGCTCGCGCGCCGGGAGCCCATCCGCCAAAGCCGGGCCGGCCGCACCCAGCAGAATCAGGCCGGACATCAGAATCCGCATCATGCCCGGCAAGCTAGCCAACCAGCCGCGCCGAGGCAACGCGGCGGTGTATGACAAATCACCATCTGCCCTGGCCCCGCCCTTCCCGCGACACAATCCCCGGCTTAAATTCGCGCCCGAGATAAATGCCAGCCAATAAGGAACATGCCCCCTATGTGGAAAAAACTTGGTATCGCGCTGGCCGTGCTGCTTCTGCTCATCGCCGGCGCGGCCTATTTCCTGTTCTCAAACCTCAACTCGCTGATCAAGGCCGCCATCGAGAAATACGGCTCCGCCGCGACCCAGACCGAAGTGTCGGTGGACAGCGTGCACCTCTCCCTCACCTCCGGGACCGGCTCCATTTCGGGCATCAGCATCGGCAACCCCGCTGGGTTCTCCTCCAACCAGGCGCTCACCCTGGGCCAAGCCGCGGTGCAGGTGGACACCTCCAGCATCGCCGGCAACGGCCCGATCGTGATCGACAACGTCACCATCGCGCAGCCGCATGTCATCTACGAGGTGAAGGGCCTTGGCGATGGCAGCAACCTGCAAACCATCCAGCATAACGTGCAGGCCTATGCCGGCGGCGGCGGCGCACAACCAGCTTCTCAGCAGCAGGGCGGCAGCCCGGGCCGCAAGGAGATCATCAAGGACCTGTACGTCACCGGCGGGCAGATCAGCGTTGCCGCCCCGGCGTTGAGCGGGCGCAGCCTGACCGTGCCGTTGCCGGAAATCCACCTCACCAATATCGGCCAGAACAGCGGCGGCGCCACCGCGGCGGAAATCGCCAACCAGGTGCTCGGCGCCATTACCAGCGAGGCGACCAAGGCGGGCTCCTCGGCCCTGGAGCAGCAGCTGAGGGCTACTGCGGCGGGCGCGCTCCAAGGGGCGGCCACCGGCGCGCTGAAGAATACCGGCGTGCCGATCACCAACGGTGTCGGCAGCCAGCTGAAGGGACTGCTCGGGAACTGACCCTGCCTGCGGCGGCGTGAACACAAAGCACTGCCGCGCTCCCCAGGCCCGGCGCAAAGCCTGACGAGCAGCTTTGTCCCCCTCGGCTAAACATAATCTCTTTTAGTTTAAAAGATTAAGGGGGTTGTAGTTATGCTGTGAACAACGGGTATTAACCCAATTTGATTTGAATCCACAGTGTTATCCACAGGGAACAGCAGGCCATAGGCTATTTGTTCAAAGGCCTCTGATTGATTTGTCCACAAATTGGATTGGGAGCACCGCAAAAGCGTCCCCCGTTCGCCGATTTGTCGATTTATCCCCGTTGAGGCGAAATTTCGCCGTGCGGGACACAACGCTCCCCACAATCAACAGGCAACAAGAAAATTATACAGTCCAAATACCGTGGTATCCAACGCCACCGGCGGCACGCGGGGTGCGGCGGGGGCCGCTTAAAATTGTAGCCGATATAGGCGGATAGCGGCAGATGTTAATGGATACATCGCAAGTCCACAGGCTTATTCCCTGCTCGGTGGATATTGGCATGCCGTAATAAACGGCTTGCTCGGGGATCGCCGCCGATCAAGGGCCTCACGGCGCCGGTTGGTAGAACGCAGCCGAGGCGGCATCCCCTTGGCCTCGCCCCAGAGCGGCAGGTTGTCCAGATTTTTGCCCTGCGATGGGGCGCCGGTAATTGCGGTGAAGGAGGTCGCTGGCGGAGAGGGTGTCCGCCTAACGCGTATCCATAGCAGGTCGCGGCCATTGAATTACCCAGCCATAATAGCCGGTTTTTACTTATATTTGTCCGTCGCGGTCCGCTTGCGTACGTGGCAATGTGGATTTAGGGTGTATCCATTAAGCCTCACACCCACGGCGCCGGACCCGAAAAATGGATTTTTACACCTCCTCCCCACCTAAAGCGCCTAAACCACCTAATCGGCGGGCAGCCTGATGGGCCGTGCTCCTGGAAAGCAGCTCACGGCGCTGGGCATCAAGGCTCTGGAGAAGCAGGGAAATTACCCCGATGGCGATAACCTCTATTTGCGTGTTCGCCATGACGGCTCGAAATCCTGGGCCTTCCGGTACAAGCTGGCGGGCAAGCAACATTGGATGAGCCTTGGCCCGTTGCGCGACGTGACGCTGGCCGAGGCGCGCGAAGCCGCCCGCAAAATGCGCAATCAGCTCCGGGATGGGATAAGCCCGCTAGAGCAGCGCCGGGAGCGCCAAGCCCTGGCCCTAAACGCCGAAGGCCGGACATTCGATGCCGTCTCTAAGCTCTACATTGAGGCACACAAGGCCGGGTGGAAGAACGAGAAGCACGCGGCGCAATGGGCGAGCACCCTCAAAACTTATGCCACCCCCGTTATCGGCAACATGTCGGTGGGGAGTGTCGGCCTGGATGAAGTGCTGCGCATCCTGCGCCCGATTTGGAAAGAGAAGCCGGAGACCGCCTCCCGCTTGCGTGGCCGTATGGAAGCGGTGCTCGACTATGCCGGGGTGCATGGCTGGCGCAAAGGCGACAACCCGGCACGCTGGACCGGCTATCTGGACCAAGTGCTGCCCGCCAAGGCAAAGGTTAAAGCCGTGGTGCATCATGCGGCTGTGGCTTGGGCCGAAATGCCAGCCGTTTGGGGGAAGCTGGCCGTCGCGGGCAGCACCAGCGCCCTATGCCTGCGGTTCTTGATCCTGACGGCCACCCGGTCCGGGGAGGCGCGCGGCGCACGGTGGAACGAAATTGACTTGGCGGCCAAGACCTGGACCATCCCCGCCACGAGGATGAAGGCGAAGCAGGAACACCGCGTCCCCCTGAGTGGTGCCGCCATGGCGATCTTGGAGACCATGAAGCCCCTGCAGCATAAGCCTGACGGCCTGGTGTTCCCCGGTCGCGTTAAGAGCAAGCCCCTGTCTGACGTGGCCGTGAGCAAAGCCCTGGCCGCCGTGGCCGCCGGCTTCACCGTTCATGGTATGCGCTCCACCTTCCGCGACTGGGCAGCCGAGAGCACGGCTTACCCCCGCGAGGTGGCCGAGGCCGCGCTGGCCCATATCAATAAAGACAAGGTTGAGGCTGCATACCGCAGGTCTGATTTATTTGAACAACGCGCCCGGTTAATGCGCGACTGGGCCGGATACTGCACCCGGCCGGCAGTAAAACCAACCGATAATGTAACAGCGATTCGTACCAGTGCATGATGAAACCGCGCCGCCCGGATGGCGGTAATGTGGTGGCGAGCGGTGGTGGAACACCGCTCGCCGATGATCCCGCTAATCCCTCGACAGGACAAACGATGACCAGAGTAAAGTCTAGCACACCCCAGCGATCCAGCAAAAAAACATCGGCCAATGGCGAACATGAGCCTGCAACCGTCGAGCTTGTGCATGATTTGTGCAAACAAGCCAAAGGCCCTGCACTTTCGAATGATAGCGCTGAAATCATAGCACGAGACATGAATCACGCATTGTGCTGGTCGTTTATTTGGCGAGCAGACCGCGCTGTTGAGCGTGACGCTGACCCAAAGCGTCAAAGAATGCAGCGTATCGCTATGTATTTGGTTGGATTGCAAATTGAATTGCCCGGAATGATTGAAGATTCCCGAAACCAGCCCGGCATAATGCCAACCGATGAGCCAGACATCGTCGACAAGCTGCTTGATCTTGTGAAGCAGTTCCCGCATATCGTTGACGCATACCCGCCCCGCACAAAAGGGCGGCCTACCTCGCTCGAAGCGGGGATAGCGGCAAACATATCTCAAAAAATCCTTGGTCTTTGGCCTGTCGGCACACCGAAAGGCCCTGCGGACGCGTTTGCATCCTTAGTGATGGGATGGCTCACTGGCCGAGCAGTGCCTCCGTCTGATCAGGCCATCAAAAGAGCCAGATCACGCAGGACAAAAATGCCCTGATTTATGTCCCGCAATTATTGTGGTGGTACACCGTTCGCGCATGTTTATCAGCATCCGTCCTTCACAACGGAGATTTTAAAAAATGCCCGATAAATTCATGTACCGCCCTGCCGAAGCACAAGCCGCACTCGGTATCCGCCATACGAAATTTTGGGCTCTGGTTAAGGCTGGCTTACTCGAAACCCGCAAGATCGGCGGCGCCACCGTTGTTCCTGCCAAAAGCCTGCAAACTTTTTTGGAAAACTTACCAAAATCTAGAGCCGACGCATAAAAAAACCGCCGGGATGGCACCCCAGCGGCTTAGACATCATCGGACGAAAAGAACCAAGTTTTAAATAGAAAAGCTCCGTCTAAGCTGCAAGCGCTATCCGGCACATTTTAACGAAAGTGCTGAATATGTCTAAAATATCCCCTCTCGCACATGCGCTGGAATGTGCAGACCGTGGTTGGGCCGTCTTTCCAGCCGGTAACGACAAAAGACCTTGCACACCGAACGGCCACAAGGCTGCCAGCATTGATCCCCAACGCATCCATGACATGTGGGCGCAATTCGGTGGGCTCCTTATCGGCATTCGCACTGGCGAGGTCAGCGACCTCGCGGTGCTCGACATCGACCGCCAGCACAACGGAATCGTGTGGTGGCAGGAAAATCGGCACCGACTACCAACCACCCGCACCCACCGCACCCGGAGCGGGGGCCTGCATCTACTGTTCCGCCATCACCCAGGCTTGCGTTGCTCCACTGCGCGCATTGCCCCCGGCATTGACGTGCGGGCCGAGGGTGGATCAATCATCTGTTGGCCTGCTGCGGGCCTGGAAGTGCTTTGTGACGCGCCTCTGGCTGACTGGCCAAATTGGCTGATGCCGCCCCCAAAACCCGCCCCTGAGCCGCCCGCATTGCCAACTTTCAGGGGAGAGACCGCCGCGCGCAGTTACGCCGAAGCTGCCATGCACCGCGCCATGATCGAGGTGGCAACCGCTGCGCCTGGCACGCGCAACGCGAGCCTGAACCGCGCCACCTACTCGCTGCTGCGCCTCGTGGAGGCTGGCGCGGTGACGGCCCGCGAGATTGCCGGGGCTATGGCGCACGCGGGCATCGCTGCGGGGCTCGATGCCCGCGAGGTGCAGGCCACAATAACGAGCGCCTTGCGATCTCGGAGTGCCGCCGCATGAACGCCCCATTTGACCCCGCTACGATTGCCGCCGAAGCCGTGTCTGAGGCCACCGCGCCGAAGCAAAAACTGCCTCTTTTCCGGGAGCTTCCGCCAGCCGTCCCGTTTCCGTTTGACGCGCTGGCCAACACCCGCTCCGTGGCTGAGGCTATTACTCTCCGCACCCAAGCGCCCGGTGCAATGTGCGCGCAGTCAGTGCTGGCGGCTGTCACTCTGGCCATCCAAGCGCACCGGGACGTTGAGCTTCCCGGCGGCGGGCGGAAGCCTTTGACCGGCCTTTTTGCCAGCATCGGTGAATCTGGTGAGCGCAAAACATCCGTGGATAAGCTGGCACTCGCGCCGGTCTATTCGGTGGAAGAACGGTGGCGGCAAGATCGGGGGGTGCAGATGAACGCTTACCATAACGATCATGACGCCTGGAAAGCCGCGCGCGATGCAGCAAAAAAGAAGCATAAGGGGAATCGTGCGGCCATCCGGGATGCGCTGAACGCGGTAGGCGGAGAGCCGAGACCTCCACGCTCTGAAATGCTGCTAGTCGATGATTTTAGCCCCGAAGCCCTTGTTCTCCACCTCCGGGATGCCCGCCCTTGGGCTGGGGTGTTTACATCCGAGGGGGGTGTGTTGATCGGTGGCCACGCCTTCAATGAAGAGAAGGCGATGCAGACCGGCGCATTGTTTAACACACTTTGGGACGGCAGCCCGATCCGGCGCGCCCGCGTTCTTACTGGCAATGCCTATCTGCCGGGGAGGCGCTGTTCCGCCCATGTGATGATGCAGCGGGTTGTAGCCGATAAGCTACTCGGAGACGCGATGCTTGAGGGCATCGGGATGCTCGCCCGCATGTTGGTTGTCGCGCCGGAAAGCACCATCGGCGCGCGACCGTTCCGCGAACCAAACGCGCTGGAGGGGGCTGAACTCGAAGCCTATCACACCCAATTGCGTGAAATGCTCCTGCGTGAACCGCACATGATGGCCGATGCGCCGGATGTATTAGACCCCTTGGTTATGACGCTGACACCCGAAGCAAGAAGCGTGTGGGTGGCGTTCTATAACGCGGTGGAGAGGGATTTAGCGCCCGGCAAGCCGCTGCACGCCATCAAAGGATTTGGTGCCAAGCTGGCGGAACACGCTGGCCGCTTGGCGGCGGTTCTGGCCGCCTACGCGGACCCGGAAAGCCTTTCCGTGGACCGGCACCACGTCGCGGCGGGCATCACCCTGGCGCAGCACTACGCCAGCGAGATGCTGCGCTTGGCTGGATCGGCCAGCGTTTCGCCTGAGCTTCGCATGGCCCACCGCCTGCTGAGTTGGTGGCAAGCTCGACCATCCCCCGAGGTTCATCTGGCGACGATCTACCAGCGCGGCCCGCACGGCATCGAGGACGCCCCCACCGCGCGCCGGATCGTCGGCATCTTGGTACAACACGGTTTGGTTGAACGCCTGCCGCCCGAGACAGAGATCGACGGCGCAAAGCGGCGCGAAGCCTGGGGGCTGGTGCCATGAGCAGCGCCTTGAACTTCAACCCGTGGAATGTGGAGGCAGACAATGCCTCCACACCTAAAGCACCTAATCCACCTAAACACGCATCCCAGCCACGCCACGGATTAGGTGGATTAGCCGGATTAGGTGCTGGCGCTGCTGACAATTCATCCCCAGCCACGGGAAGATTAGTCGGATTAGGTGGATTAGGTGCCTCCACCCCTCAAAATTCAAATTCTGCACCGTCCGATGATCGGCCCTTCGCCGCCGATCCGGTGGAGCGTGCTGCCATCCAGGCCGAGGCCATGCCCGTGCGGCGGCTACGCAAGCGCATGGTGAGTTGGGAGCAGGCCGACGACGAACCCCAGCCGGGGGATTTTTGCGGGTGCTGCTGCGGCTCTCTGTTCTGGAGCGATACCGACCCGCCGCGCGGCTGGTGCTGCACCACATGCCATCCCCCCGTGCATCTGCAAGCGGGGCAATTCCGCGTGGTGGCCACATGACGCCTAGCCCCAGGTGGTTTTTTCAGAATTGCGAAAGCGAAAACCACACCAAAACGCGCGAACGGCTAAATCCATGGACTCCGGTTACTTTGGCTCGGTCATCCATACGGCGTTTGGTTGGTTCTGAACGGCTGGTTTCTCGGCGTGACGATTCGCGCGACCGTATTGCGATATCTGAGGCGCCTTGAGACCTAAACGCGGTCGTGCGGCCTGGATGGTGGGCGGTTCCTGATGCCCGCAATTCTCGCTAGCTGCTGTTCTAGCGTTTCGTGCCTTTGCGAGACCGCCCAAACGCCCGGCCTCAACCCTGACCTGCCGGAAAATGTCAGCACGCTGCAACGCTCGTATATGGCGGCGCTCAAGCTGCGGAATGATCTGCCCGAGAGCATCCCGGACTGCTTCTTTCTCCTTCCGCCAGGTGCTGGCCCCGCAACGCGCCAAGGCGCAAAGGCCCGCATCATCGGTGGGAAGCGGGCGGCATTGCCCACCCCAAAACACGATTGCCAGGGACAGGATCAGCCGGTAGGCGGGACCACTCGCGGAAATCACCGCCGGGCTGCTTAGCACGACCCATACTGGCATCGGCAAGGTACGGCATTGGGCCATATCATCATGATAACATGGTGCACCGAATTTTTGTCTTAAAAATACACACAACGTTTGACCTATCCCAGCACATAGGCCAAATCCCCAGCTTGGAAAACAAAGTGAGCGAGATGATATCATTCGCTTATAATAACGCGCATCTATTGGCCGTTGTCTCGGCTGGCTTGCTGGAGCCCGTCTTTGCGACGATTTTCCCTTGACTTATAAGCAGATCGTCAATCCTGAATTTTTCCCGGAGACCTGATGATATGAATTTGACCAGAATTCACCACGACGCTGTTTCGATTAATGCGGATTCCGAGATCATCGCGCGCACTGTTCCGATTTGATCGCGCGCGGGATTCCGAGATGATCGCGCGCAGCGTTCCGATTTGATGCCGCTCAGCATTCCGATTTGAAGGCGCGCAGTTTCGGATGGTGTGAAGCCTGATCGTTGGGGGACAGTTCCCTGGTTGTTGAACAACCGGAGGACGTGGATGCCGACGAGGAGGGTAGAGATGCGCCAAGTGCGCGAGATTTTGCGCCTGAGCCTGGAGGCCGGGCTTTCGACGCGGGTAATTGGCGAACGTGTTGGGATCGGGCCGACGACGGTACGTGACACGCTGAAGCGATTTGCGCGTGCTGGCCTTTCCTGGCCGGTACCGCCCGAGATCAGCGACGCGGAACTGGAAGGGCGGCTGTATGGGCTTGTTGCGGCAAAGCCAGGCCGTCGTAAGCAGGCAGAGCCGGACTGGTCGGTGGTGGCCCGGGAGTTGAAGCGCAAACATGTGACGCTTCAGGTTCTCTGGGAGGAGTATATAGCCGAGCATCCCGACGGATACCGGTACAGCCGGTATTGCGACCTGTTCCGCGGTTGGGAGGGACGACTGCCACTGACGATGCGGCAGAGCCACGGTGGCGGGGAGAAGCTGTTCGTCGACTATGCCGGCGACACGTTGCCGGTGGTTGATCGTCAAACCGGCGAGGTCCGCGCCGCACATATCTTTGTGGCGGTGATGGGCGGTTCCAGCCTGTCATTCGCGTGTGCGACCTGGACGGAACAACTGGCCGACTGGATTGAGAGTCATAATGCGGCCTTCGCCTTCTTTGGTGGAGCCGCGCAGCTTTTGGTGCCCGATAATGCCAAGGTCGCGGTGATTTGGGCCTGCCACTTCGATCCCATGGTCAACCGCAGCTACACCGATATGGCGCGCCATTACGGGACGGCGGTATTGCCGGCCCGGCCGAGGAAACCCAGGGACAAGGCGAAGGTTGAGGCTTGCGTCGGTATTGTCGAACGCTGGCTTTTTGGCCGGTTCCGCAAGCGGACCTTTTACAGCCTGGCCGAGGTCAATGCGGCGATTGCCGAATGCATGGCGGATCTTAACGACGTGCGGGTGCTGCGCCAGTTCGGCAAGACACGCCGCCAATTGTTCGAGGAGGTGGATGCGCCGAACCTGAGGCCATTGCCAAACGAACCGTGGGTTCATGCCGAATGGCGACGTTGCCGGGTGGGGCTCGACTACCACATTGCTATCGAGCGGCACCATTACTCGGTGCCCTACCGCTTTGCCCGGCGCGAGGTCGAAGCGCGGATCACGGCGCGGACCGTGGAGGTGTTCCTCGGCTCCGAGCGCATCGCCGTCCATATGCGCGGCAGCGGCAATGGGCGGCATACGACCGTGCCCGAGCATATGCCCTCCAGCCACCGGCGATATGGTGAATGGACGCCAGCGAAGATCCGCGAGGAGGCAAGGCGGATTGGGCCGATGCTGTCCCTTCTGGTCGAGAAGATCATTGAAAGCCGGCCGCACCCCGAGCAGGGCTACCGCTCATGCCTGGGCATTATCGGGCTGGAAAAACGCTTTGGCGCTGAGCGGCTCGAAGCCGCCGCCCTGCGCGCCCTGGAAATTGAGGCGCGCAATTACCCGTCCGTCAAATCGATCCTCGAGAAGGGGCTCGACAGCATCCCGGCCTCGAAAGCCCCGGAGCGCGAGCCGATCCTCCACGCCAATCTCCGCGGCTCTGACTATTATCACTGAAAGGAAACGAGAATGTTGAAACACCCCACGCTTGACCTGCTCAACCAGCTTGGCCTGGCCGGAATGGCGCATGCCTTCGCCGAGTTTACCGCCAACGACGAGGTCAAGGGGCTCAATCATGCCGAATGGTTGGCGTTGCTGCTCGATCATGAGGTGACGTATCGCAATGACCGGCGCTTGGCGCTACGCCTGCGTCAGGCGCGCCTACGCCACCATGCCGTGCCCGAGGACGTTGATTACCGCGCCTCACGCGGCCTCGACCGCCGGCTGTTCGAGAGGCTGCTCAGGGGCGACTGGATCGCTGCCCATGAAAATTTGGCGATCATCGGGCCAACCGGTGTCGGGAAAAGTTGGTTGGCCTGCGCCATCGGCCACAACGCCTGCCGCAGCAACCGTTCGGTACTCTACACGCGGCTACCCCGCCTGATCGATGAACTAGCCCTGGCCAAGGGCGACGGCCGGATCGCCGCGCGCATGAAAAGCCTCGCCAAGGTCGATCTGCTCATCCTCGATGATTGGGGCCTCGAACCGCTCGACGGCAATGCCCGGCACCACCTGCTCGAAATCATCGAGGATCGCTATGGTCGGCGTTCAACCCTCGTCACCAGCCAGCTTCCAATCGCCAGATGGCACGAGCTGATCGGCAATCCCACCTATGCTGACGCCATCCTCGACCGTCTCGTCCATAATGCCCACCGGTTGGAAATAACCGGCAACTCCCTGCGCCGCATCACCCAAACCGTCGCTTGACCAGCAACCAAACACAGTGACATCGTTCAAACAACGATCAGGTGCTTCACCTGCGCGCGATCAAATCGGAACGCTGCGCGGCATCAGATCGGAATACATGCGCGCGATCGTCGGAATCCGCATCGATTAAGCTTAACAATTACAAAACAACCACAAAAACAATTGGTATTACCACTCTCTGCGTCGCTCTCCTTTCAGGATGCGCCACAGGTGTTTCCCATGGTCCCATTACGACCTTAAACCCGAATCAAACCAGACTGGTTATTTACCGCCCATCCGGTATTGTCGGCGCGTTAGAAACAGCCGACGTTCAAGTCAATGGCATGCCTACGTGCGGTCTACGAAATGGCGCTGGATTTATTAAGGACGTCGCACCAGGACAGGTTACTGTTTCCGTTGATATGTGGAGTGACATAGGTACCAGCCGATTGTCTTGGACAGCAAAATCTGGTGCCACTTATTACGTCAGGGCCTCGTCTAATTTATTAAAGGCAGGGGCGGACGTGACATTCGGGCTTATTGGAGATGGAATTTACTCGGCAACTGCGGACAACTCAGGGCCGTTAAATCTGGCGTTCACACAGAATGCTGTTGGTATCAATCCGGGAGTTTGCACTGAATAACGTCCAAAAATTGTCTCCGCCCTTTTTCAGACCACACGCGCCATAGACGGGAAGAGACGATCTTGCATCGTACTGCCGTTTGAGGCGTACGGCGTCTCAAACGGCAGTACAGGCAGATCGCAAACCGGCCATAGACCAAGGGTAGCGCGGGGCAAGTCGTGCGACCTCCGAAAATTCCAAAAACTTTTCCGGGAAATATTGAAAGGGAGGCTTTTTTTCTGGCCCGCGCGGACCCAAGGACCATAGTTTGCGATGTGATCGGCGAACGCGCCGCCGCAGGGGGAAAGTTTACAGCTTTAGCAAGGGCACACCCTCCAATGTAAGATTTGCGTTCCATGGGGCGCTATCGCCATTTCCATATGCGCGTGCGTATAAAACCGGGATAATATGCCAGCATTGCTTACTTATATGTATTGGTGCGATATGAGCTATCGTCCGCCCTAATTCGCCCCTATTCGGCGCTCGAGTGTAGCCAGATAGGTGTTGCCATATATTTTTGACGCCTGGATCGTTGCTGTATTTTGCTGGCAACATCCAAAACGTATGGCGGAGAGGGTGGGATTCGAACCCACGGTAGGCTTGCACCCACAACAGTTTTCGAGACTGCCCCAATCGGCCACTCTGGCACCTCTCCGGGGGGACGCTGCGGTGGGCTTATAAGCGGCGGGCGTCCGCTGAGCAACAGTCCCGCAGCTTTTCTGACCCGCCCATGCCACGAATCCGCATTGACACCAGCCCCAGCCCGGCTATAACGCGCCACTCTCGCGGCTGGGTTTTCCTTGGCCGCGTCCTTATGTTTTGTCGATACAGGATTTTTAGTACCATGTTCGCAGTCATCCGCACCGGCGGCAAACAATACCGCGTCACGCCCGACGCGGTGCTGAAGGTTGAGAAGCTGGAGGCGGAAGCCGGCAGCACGGTCACCTTTACCGACGTTCTGGCCGTTGGCGGCGAGGGCTCTCTGAAGCTCGGCGCCCCCGTGGTGGCCGGCGCCACCGTCACCGCCACCGTCATCGCCCAGGACCGCCTGGACAAAGTCATCATCTTCAAGAAGCGCCGCCGGCAGAACAGCCGCCGCAAGAACGGCCATCGTCAGCACGTGACCGTGCTGCGCGTGTCCTCCATCAACGCGGCGTAAGGAGCACTGAAACATGGCACATAAGAAAGCAGGCGGCTCGTCCCGCAACGGTCGCGATACCGCTGGCCGGCGTCTTGGCGTCAAGAAGGCGGGCGGCCAGGCCGTTATCGCCGGCAACATCATCATCCGCCAGCGCGGCACCAAGGTTAAGCCGGGTGCGAACGTCGGCGTTGGCCGTGACCACACCCTCTTCGCCCTGACCGACGGCACCGTGCTGTTCGAGCGCAAGGCGGATGACCGGGTTCATGTCTCGGTCGCCCCGGTCAAGCTGGCCGCCGAATAATCTGCACGGATATCTCCGCAGCAAGGCCGGCCTCTAGCCGGCCTTTTCTGTTGGAGCACACTCATGAAATTCCTCGACCAGGCTAAAATCTTCATCAAATCCGGCGATGGCGGCGACGGCGTCACCGCATTCCGGCGTGAAAAATTCATTGAGCTCGGCGGCCCCGACGGCGGCGATGGCGGGCGCGGCGGCGATATCGTGTTCGAATCCGTCGAGAACCTGAACACGCTGATCGACTTCCGCTACACCCAGCATTTCAAGGCCAAGAAGGGCGGCAACGGCGCGGGCTCGGACCGCACGGGTGCTGGCGCCCCGCCGCTGGTCATCAAGGTGCCCATCGGCACGCAGATCTTCGACGATGACCGCGAGACCATGCTGGCGGACCTCGACAAGCCCGGCATGCGTATCGTGCTGCTCAAGGGCGGCGATGGCGGCTTCGGCAATGCCCGTTTCAAAACCTCCACCAACCGCGCCCCGCGCCGGGCAGACAAAGGCTGGCCGGGCGAGGAGCGCTGGTGCTGGCTGCGCCTGAAGCTCATCGCCGATGCCGGGCTGGTCGGCCTGCCGAATGCCGGCAAGTCCACCTTCCTCAAGGCCGTCTCCGGCGCCAACCCGAAGATCGCCGACTACCCCTTCACCACGCTGCACCCGCAGCTTGGCGTGGTCCGGCTGTCCATGACCGAAGAGTTCGTCCTCGCCGACATCCCCGGGCTGATCGAGGGCGCGCATGAGGGCACGGGCCTGGGCGACCGCTTCCTCGGCCATGTCGAGCGCTGCGCCGTGCTGCTGCACCTCATCGACGGTGCCGCTGGCCATGTGGTCGATGCCTGGCGCACCATCCGCCACGAGCTGGAAGCCTATGGCGGCGGCCTGGCGGAGAAGCCCGAGATCATCGTGCTCAACAAGACAGACGCAATGACCCCGCGCGAATATACCTCCCGCCGCGCCGCACTGGCCAAGGCCTCCGGCGCCAAGGTCATGGGGATCTGCGCCGTCACTGGCGAGGGCGTGCCCGAGGTGCTGCGCGCCCTGCAGAATGTCATCAACGAGGCGCGGAAAAAATGATCCCCTCGCTGGCCACGGCCAGGCGGATTGTCATCAAGATCGGCAGCGCGCTGATCGTGGACCCTGCCACCGCCGCTCCCCGCACGGAGTGGCTGCGCGGCGTGGTCGAGGACATCGCGGCGCTGGCCGGGCGTGGGACTGAAATCATCGTCGTTTCCTCGGGCGCCATCGCGCTGGCCCGCCGCCAGCTCGGGCTGCACGGCGCCAAGCTGCGGCTGGACGAGAAGCAGGCCGCCGCCGCCGTGGGGCAGATCCGCCTGGCCCAGGCCTGGGCGGCGACGCTCTCCGAGAAATCCCTCATCGCAGCACAGCTGCTCATCACGCTGGACGATACCGAGGACCGGCGCCGCTACCTCAACGCCCGCGCCACCCTCTCCACCCTGCTCTCGCTCGGCTGCATCCCGGTCATCAACGAGAACGACTCCGTTGCCACGGCCGAAATCCGCTATGGCGACAACGACCGCCTGGCCGCCCGCGTGGCCGAGATGATGCAGGCTGATGTGCTGCTCCTGCTCTCGGACATCGACGGGCTCTACACCGCCGACCCGCGCAAGGACCCGGAAGCCTCGCATATCCCCGTGGTCCCGGTCATCACCCCGGAAATCGACGCCATGGGCGGCGAGCCCCCGCCCGGCTATTCCTCCGGCGGCATGAAGACCAAACTCATCGCCGCGCGCATCGCCACCCAGGCGGGCTGCGCCATGGCCATCGCGCTTGGCAACCGGCCGAACCCCATCGACGCCATCTCCCGGGGGGGCAAGTGCACCTGGTTCCTTGCCGCACCCGAGGGCCGCTCGGCCCGCAAGAGCTGGATCGCCGGGCATCTGGCGCCGCAGGGCACGCTCACCATCGACGCTGGCGCCGCCAAGGCGCTTGGGAACGGCTCCTCCCTGCTCCCCGCGGGCATCAAGGCTGTTACCGGCAGTTTCGAGCGTGGCGACCCCGTGGAGGTGCTGACCGAGGATGGCACCCATATCGCCCGTGGCCTCGCCGCCTATTCCAGCGCCGATGCCGCAATCATCGCCGGCCGCCGCTCGGAGGATTTCGAGGCGCTGCTGGGTTTCCGCGGCCGCGATGAGATGATCCACCGCGACGATCTGGTGCTTTTTTAAGAGTTTTTTCGGTTCTCGTCGGGGCTGAGCCTGTCTGTCACCGCCAGCAGCAGGGACAATCCTCCGAACGTCACCACGATCACCACCTGCCAGAGCAGATCACGGTCGCTTTCCGTTTGGATCTCCAGAAAGCTGCGCAGCAGATGCACGGCCGCGATCACGGTGACGGAAGCCAGAGTTTTCAGCTTCAGCGCGGAGAAATCGACGGCGACCAACCCTTTCGGCCACGTGTCATGATCGACGAGATCGATCCTGCGGACAAAATTCTCGTAGCCCGAGAGAGTCACGAGCACGACCAGATTGGCGGTCAGCGACAGGTCGATGAGCGAGAGGGTGAGAATGATCAGGTCATTCTCACTATAGCGGGGCAAATCGGGGATGGCATGCACAAGCTCCCCGATGAAATACGCCACCAGAATGCCCAGCAGGACGAGCATGGCGAGGTAGATGGGGACGATCAGCCAGCGGCCGCCGAAGAGAAAGGCCTCAATGATACGGGCAGGGGACATGCCCCCACCCTAACCGTTTACACGTTGAAGCGGAACAGCAGCACGTCGCCATCCTTCACGACGTACTCCTTGCCTTCGATGCGCAGCTTGCCCGCCTCGCGCGCGCCGGACTCGCCCTTGAAGGCGATGTAGTCCTCATAGGCGACGGTCTCGGCCGCGATGAAGCCGCGCTCGAAATCGCCATGGATGACGCCCGCAGCGCCCGGCGCCTTGGTGCCCTTGATGATGGTCCAGGCGCGGGTCTCCTTCGGCCCCACGGTGAAGTAGGTGATGAGCCCGAGCAGCGCATACCCGGCGCGGATAACGCGATCGAGCCCGCTATCTTCCAGGCCGAGATCGGCGAGGAACCCGGCGCGATCCTCCTCCGGCAGTTGGCTCACCTCGGCCTCGATGGCGGCGGAAACCACCACGTAAGCCGCACCTTGCGCCTTGGCCATCTCGGCCACGCGCGCGCTCTGCGCGTTGCCGGTGGCGGCGGCTGCCTCCTCGACATTGCACACATACAGAACCGGCTTGGCCGTGAGCAGGTTGAGCCGCTTCACCGCCTCTTCCTCGCCCTTGGGGATGGCGGTGCGGGCGGGCTTTGCCAGCCTCAAGCGCTGCGACCATCGGCTCCATCAGCGCCACATCGGCGGCGGCGATCTTGTCGTTCTTGGCCGTCTTCTGCAGCGCGGGCAGGCGCTTGGTCAGGCTGTCGAGATCCGCCAGCATCAGCTCGGTTTCGACCGTCTCCGCATCGCGGATCGGGTCCACCGAACCCTCCACATGCGTCACGTCGGAATCCTCGAAGCAGCGCAGCACATGCACGATGGCGTCCACCTCGCGGATATTGGCGAGGAACTGGTTGCCCAGCCCTTCGCCCTTGGAGGCGCCGCGCACCAGCCCGGCGATGTCCACGAATTCCAGGCTGGTCGGCACCACCTTCACGGATTTGCCGACTTCGGCCAGCTTTTCCATGCGCTTGTCCGGCACCGCCACGCGCCCGACATTCGGCTCGATGGTGCAGAACGGATAATTCGCCGCCTGCGCCGCCACCGTGGCGGTGAGCGCGTTGAACAGGGTGGACTTGCCCACATTCGGCAAACCCACGATCCCGCAATTAAACCCCATGCTTCTGCTCCGTTACCCGCGCGATGCGCGTCATGAAATCTTCCGGCTTGCCATCCGCCAGCAGCGTGGCGTTATCCGCCACGGCATCCAGGCAGGGCAGCAGCCATTGCTGGTCGGCCTTGGCGAAATCCCCCAGCACGTGCCCGGTCACGCGGGCCTTGTCGCCAGGGTGGCCGATGCCTAAGCGCACGCGCCAGTACTCCGGCGTGCCCAAATGCCTGTCCATGCTGCGCAACCCGTTATGCCCGGCATTGCCGCCGCCCTTCTTCACCCGGATCTTTCCGGGCTCCAGGTCCAGCTCGTCATGGAACACGGTGATGCCGGCCGGCTCCACCTTATAAAAGGAAGCTGCCTCGTGCACCGATTCCCCCGAGAGGTTCATGTAGGTCATCGGCTTGAGCAGCAAAATTCTGTGGGTGCCGATCCGCCCTTCGGCGGTCTGCCCCCTAAAACGCGACCGCCACGGGCCGAACCCGTGGCGGAGCGCGATCGTATCGGCAGCCATAAAGCCGATATTGTGGCGTTGCCGCGCCATACCCGGTTCCGGGTTTCCAAGGCCAACCCAAAGCAGCATGGCGCGGCAGGTACTGCGTTACTTCTTCTTGGCGCCCTTGCCACCCTTGGCGGCGGCAGCGGCGGCGGCAGCGGCGGCCTCGGCGGCGAGCTGCTCGGCGGAGACGGTCGGCGGCGCCACGGTGGCGACGACGAAGTCACGGCCCAGAATCACCGGCTGGCAGTTCTCGGTGCCCAGGAGGTCATGCCAACGAATGGTGTCGTTGATGTCCAGGGCGGCGAGATCGGCCTCGAACTTCTCGGGGATGTGGTCGGGGTCGACCTCGACCTCCACCTTGTGGCGGACGACGTTGAGCATGCCGCCGCGCTTCAGGCCCAGGCAGGTGGCTTCGTTCAGGAAGCTGACGACCACGGCCACGCGCACGCGCTCACCGGCGGCAAGGCGCTGGAAGTCAACATGCTCAGGCTGGTCGGTGACCGGGTGGAACTGCACGTCGCGCATCAGCGCGCGGCTCTTCTGCCCGTCCACGGAAATCTCATACAGGCGCGAGCGCCAGCCGCCGCGCTTCAGCTCACGCAGCACAAAACGCGGATCCAGCGCGATCAGCGACGGCTCCTGCTTCGCACCATAAATAACGGCGGGCACCTTGCCCTCACGCCTCGTCGCCCGCGCCACCCCCTTGCCGGCACGCGGACGCGCAAAGGCCTCGATAGCTTCAAAATTGGCCATGTTACGCTCCTACAAACAACAAAAGCCGGCCTCCAGGGGTGCCGGCGGGCGGGGTTTAGCCGCTTTCTTGGCACTTTTCAACAAGCGCGCCGCCGCTGGGAGCGTTCATTAATTAGATGAACGCTCCCAGCCTATATATTTGGCGATCAATTTCATGCGTTTGGCTGAAATCTGATGATTCCAGCCAAACGCATATTGATCTAAGCTTCCGCCTCATGAAAATCGCGCTCTACCAGGGCCCCGGCCATATCAACAACGTCCCCGCGTCCTTTGCCCTCATGGATGCGAAGGCCCGGGAGGCCAAAGCCCAGGGGGCGGAGCTGCTGCTTCTGCCCGAGATGTTCCTCTCCGGCTACAATATCGGCCCTGAGCAGGCGAAGGCCCAGGCCGTCACGGCGGAGGGCCTCGCCCCGGCACGTGAGATCGCCAAGAGCCACAATATCGCCCTGGCCTTCGGCTACCCGGAGAAGGTGGGCGAGGAGGTCGCCAATTCCGCCGTGCTTATCGGGCCGGATGGCGGGATCCTGCTCAACTACCGCAAAACCCATCTGTTCGGCGATCTCGACCGCGCCATGTTCAAGGCCGTCGGCACGGAATTCCCGGTGGCCGCGCTGCACGGGCTGAAGATCGGCCTGCTGATCTGCTACGATATCGAGTTCCCCGAACCCGCCCGCCGCCTGACGCTGGCCGGGGCGGATATCCTGCTCATCCCCACGGCGCAGATGCAGCCCTACGAGCAGGTGGCCCGCCACGTGCTGCCCGCCCGCGCCTATGAGAACCAGCTCTACACCGCCTATGCCAACCATTCCGGCGAGGATGACGGTCTCTCTTATGTGGGCCTCTCCAGCATTTGCGGCCCGAATGGCGTGGTGCTGGCCATGGCCGGGCTGGGCGAGGAGCTGCTGTTCGCCGAGGTGGACCCCGCGCACCTCGCCGCCGTGCGCGCAGCTGATCCGTTCTTCAAGGACCGCCGCCCGGAGCTGTACGGCCCCTTGGCGAAACCAAAATAAATATTAATTGCACCATGGCGCTCGCCCGCCCCATATTGGGGCGAAAAGGGGAATAGCCATGAATGTCAGGCAGGTTTTGTCCAACAAGCCGTCCGGGTATATTTCAGTCCCGCCGGAGGCCCGGATCACCACCGTGCTCTCGATCCTGGCGGATCGCGGGATCGGCGCGGTGCTGGTGCTCGATAGCGGCCACCTCGTCGGCGTGCTGAGCGAGCGCGATATCGTCCGCAGCCTGGTTGAACACGCCCAGGAAACGCTGGACCTGACCGCGGCAGCACTGATGACGCCCAACCCCACCACCGCCACACCGGAGACCACCGTGGAGCAGGCGATGGAGCTAATGACCAACGGCCATTTCCGCCATCTGCCGATCCTGGATAACGGCATCCTCACCGGCCTCGTCAGCATTGGCGACATGGTGAAGGCCCGTATCGACCAGTGCCAACACGAGGTGGACTCGCTGCGCACCTACGTGACCGGCCGCGCGTGAAACAACGGGATGCTGGTGAGCGGCACTGGCATCCCGCCACGCTCAACCCAGACGATTGATGTAAGTCATTGACTCGAGCGGCCTGCGCGCTTTTCTAGGCGTCATTCCAGCGACTTACCGGATCAGATGCACAAGTTTCTTGCCAAATGCGATGAAGCCCTCACCGAAATTTCCGCACAGGGGCGCTACCGGCGCTTCGTGGCGCTGGAGAAGCTGGTCGAGACCTTCCCCTATTACCGCGTCACCATGGAGGGCAAAACCAGGGACATCCTGGTCTGGTCCACCAATGACTATCTCGGCATGGGCACCGACCCGGTGGTCATCGAGGCCGCCATCGACGCCGCCCGCCACTACGGCGCCGGCGCCGGCGGCACGCGCAACATCGCCGGCTCCTCGCCGCTGCATGTGGCGCTGGAAGAGGAACTCGCCGACCTGCACGGCAAGGACGCGGCGCTGCTCTTCACCTCGGGCTATGTCTCTAACCAGGCCAGTCTGACCGCCATCCTCAACTCCCTGCCCGACTGGCACGTGTTCTCCGACGCGCAGAACCACAATTCCATGATCGTCGGCATAAAGGGCGCACGTCAGGCGACGGTGCATATCTTCAAGCATAACGACATGGCGGATCTGGAGCGGCTGCTGGCCGCAGCACCTGAGGATGCGCCGAAGCTGATCGCCTTCGAGAGCGTGTACTCCATGGATGGCGACATCGCGCCGCTCGCGGAGATTTGCGACCTCGCCGACAAGTACAACGCCCTCACCTACCTGGACGAAGTGCATGCCGTGGGCATGTACGGCCCGCATGGCGGCGGCGTTTCCGAGCGCGACGGCGTGGCGGACCGCATCACCATCATCGAGGGCACGCTGGCCAAGGCCTATGGCTGCCATGGCGGCTACATCACCGGCGATTTCAAGGTGCTGGACTATGTCCGCTCCTTCGCCGCCGGGTTCATCTTCACCACCGCCCTGCCCCCGCCCACCGTGGCCGCGGCGCTCGCCTCCATCCGCACGCTGAAGGCCGACAATGCCCGCCGCGCGCTGCTGTTCAACCGCGCCGAGACGCTGAAGGCCAAGTTCAAGGCCGCCGGGCTGCCGGTCATGGCCAGCACCAGCCATATCGTGCCGCTGATGATCGGCGATGCCGCGAAGGCGACGTCTATCTCCATGCGGCTGATCCGCGAGTTCGGCATGTATGCCACGCCCATCAACTACCCCACCGTGCCGCGCGGCACCGAGCGTCTGCGCTTCACCCCGGGGCCGAAGCACACCGATGCGATGATGGACGATCTGGTGGCGGCACTCTGCCAGATCCTGCAACCGGCCGAGACCGCCTCGGCCTGATGGATCTCGGCCTCACCGGCAAAACCGTCCTCGTTACCGGCGGCTCCAAGGGCATCGGCCTCGCCTGCGCACAGGCCTTCCTGGCCGAGGGCGCGCGCGTTGCCATCTGTTCGCGTGCCCAGGCGAATATCGACGCCGCGCTGAACGACCTGCCCGGCGCCATCGGCTTCACCGCCGACCTGACCAATGCCGAGGAAGCTGCCGCCATGCTGGAACAGGCGCAGGCGGCGCTCGGCCCTCTGGACGTGCTGGTGAACAGCGCCGGGGCGGCCAGGCGCGTCGTGCCCGAAGACCTCACCCCCGCCCTGTGGCGCACCGCCATGGACGCGAAATTCTTCAGCTACATCAACGTTATCGACCCGGTGGTGAAAACCATGGCCGCGCGCGGGTCCGGTGTCATCATCAACATCATCGGCAATGGCGGCAAGGTCGCCAACCCGGTGCATATCGCGGGCGGCGCCGCCAATGCCGCGCTGATGCTGGCCACGGCCGGGCTCGCCGCCGCCTATGGCCGCCAGGGCGTGCGCGTCGTCGGCCTCAACCCGGGGCTTACCGCCACCGGCCGCGTCACCAGCTTTCTCGAAACCAACGCCAAGCGCGAGGGCATCACCACCGCGCAGGCACTGGAGCGCGCCGTCGCCAATATCGGCCTGGGCCGCATGGCCGACCCGGCGGACATCGCCAACATTGCGGTTTTCCTCGCCTCGCCCCGCGCCGGCTATGTCAGCGGTGTCACCATTGGCATGGACGGCGTAACCACCCCCGTGATCTGAAATGCTTGCTCCGTTCTGGAGCATGAATGACGGTGTTTTACATAAATTCCGCAGCCTGCGATAATCGGAACGGCTCTGAAATCAAAAGTCAGGGCCGGATAAATATATAAAAATCGTCCGAATTCGCAGGAGGAATACGCAAGAATGAAACTCGCCAACCCGGCCCCGCTCGGGCTTTTCGGCTTTGCCCTCACCACCTGGCTGCTCAGCATGGTCAATGCGGGATTTCTGCCCGGCACCACGGTGCCACTCGTGCTGGCGATGGCCTTCGCCTATGGCGGAATGGCCCAATTCTGCGCCGGGCTCATGGAGATGGCCAAGGGCAACACCTTCGGCTTTGTTGCCTTCTGCTCCTACGGCGCGTTCTGGTGGAGCTTTGCCCTGTTCGTCGAGTTCTTCGCCAAGGATGTGCCCGGTGCCGCCGTGGGCTGGTACCTCATTGTCTGGGGCGTCTTCACTTTCGCCATGTGGATCGCCAGCTTCGCCCTCAACCGCGCCGTGTTCCTCATCTTCCTGGCGCTCTGGGTTACCTTCTTCCTGCTCGGCCTAGCGCCGCTCACCGGTAATGCCGCGCTGACCACGTTCGGCGGCTATGGCGGGCTGATCACCGCACTGCTGGCCGCCTATCTCGGCGCCGCGGACGTCATCAACGAGACGCACGGCAAGACCGTGCTGCCGATCGGGGTGCGCGGCTTATAAAAGCTGACTGCTCTAGCCTCCGTCCCCGAAGGCGAAGCGCGCCAGCACTGCCCGCTCCTCCCCGGTCAGCGGCTCCGCCTTGCCGTGCAGGGAGTTGACCAGGATGCCATTGGAAAGGGCGAAGCACTTGCCGTTCTGGAAGGCCGCGTGGCCGAGTTGGAAAGAGGAGTTGCCGACCCGCAGGATGGCGGTGCCGACCTCGACTTCACCCGGATAATAGGCCTGGGCGATGTAGTCGATAACCGCGGAGGCGAACAGCATGATGCGCCCGTCCCTCGGGTTCAGCATGCAGTCCACGCCGAACGCCTCGATCATGCACATGGCGCGGCCTTCCTCGAAGAAGCGCGCGATGGCGACGTTGTTGAGATGGCGGAAGCCATCCATGTCCGCGAACAAGACACGGCTGGTGTAGCGCATCGGATAATTGGCGATGTCCAGCCGCGCCGGATCGTCTTGCAGTGCCATAGCCTCCGTACTCCCCTGGTCGTTGACCTTTGCAAGAAGAATATGGCCGGGTGCGGGCGGCTGTCAAAACCGGCTCTTTACGGCGGGCGCGGCACGGGGAATTATGTATGCCTACGAAGTTTAAGAGGAAACCAACATGTCCTTGCCAGAAGCCTTTCGGGGCCGTCTCTCCGTTCCCGTCATCGCCGCCCCGATGTTCCTCGTCTCGCGCCCGGAACTGGTGATCGCGCAGTGCCGGGCGGGCGTGGTCGGCTCGTTTCCCTCGCTCAATGCACGGCCCTCGGGCACTCTGGAGCAATGGCTGCAGCAGCTGCGCCGGGAGCTGACGGCGGATGACGCGCCCTTCGCGGTGAACCTGATCGTGCACAAGACCAATCCCCGGCTGCAGGAGGACCTGGATCTGGTGGTGAAGTACCAGGTGCCAGTCGTCATCTCCTCGCTGGGCGCCGTGCGCGAGGTGAACGAGGCCGTGCATTCCTATGGCGGCGTGGTGTTCCACGATGTCATCAACGACGAGTTCGCCCACAAGGCCATCGAGCGCGGGGCGGACGGGCTGGTGGCGGTGGCTGCCGGTGCGGGCGGGCATGCCGGCACGCTCTCGCCCTTCGCTTTGGTGCAGGAGATCCGCGAATGGTTCAGCGGCCCGCTGGCGCTCTCAGGCTGCATCGCCAATGGCAACGCCATCGCCGCGGCACGGGCCATGGGCGCGGACCTTGCCTATGTCGGCTCCGCTTTCATCGCCACCGAGGAAGCTCATGCCGACGAGGCCTACAAGCAGATGATCGTGGAAGGCGCCTCCCAGGACATCATCTATACCAGCCAGTTCACCGGCGTGTTCGGCAACTACCTGCTGCCCAGCATCGTGGCGGCGGGCATCGACCCGGCCACGCTCACCACCGCCGGGGCCAGCACCATGCGGATGATGGAGAAGGTGGAGAAGGCGGAGAAGGCGGCGGGCGATGCCAAGGCCTGGCGCGACGTCTGGGGCGCGGGCCAGGGCATCGGCGCGGTCAAACAGGTGGTTCCCGCGGCAAAGCTGATCGAGCGCCTCGCCGCCGAGTACAAGGCGGCCCTGGCTAGGCTGGCGAGCGAGGGCTGAGGCACGCGCCAAGGTTAAATCAGGTATGCCTCTCCCCCGCGCAAGATAAGGATTGAAACTGAGCGTGTAACAATCCAACCTGCGGTCAGCCGAGACACGTAACATGCGGCCAACGCAGACAAGGGGAGTGGCATGGCGGAGCTGATGACAGCCAGCATCGCGGCCGGGGTGGCGGATATCCGCCTCAACCGGCCCGATAAGATCAACGCGCTCAATTACGAGATGTTCGAGGCGATCGCCGGCATGATCGCCCGGCTGACCCGCCTGCCTGGCTTACGCTGCGTGGTTCTCTCCGGCGAGGGGCGCGGTTTCTGCGCCGGGGCGGACCTCGACAGCCTGGCAGCACCAGCAGCCGAAAAACCTGCGCGCCCGCACGCACTGTGCTGCGAACATCTACCAGCACGCGGCCTGGGGCTGGCGGCAATTGCCGGTGCCGGTGATTGCCGCGGTGCACGGCTTTGCCTTCGGCGCCGGGTTCCAGATCATGCTCGGCGCGGATATCCGCATCGCAGCACCCGAGACGCAATTCTCGGTGATGGAGATGCATTGGGGGCTGGTGCCGGACATGGCGGGCTTCCCCTTGCTGCGCGGCCTCGTGCGCGATGATGTGGCGCGCGAGCTGATCTACACCGCGCGCAAATTCCTGGGCGAGGAGGCCGCAAAGCTCGGGCTGGTAACACGCCTGGCCGCTGACCCGCGCGCCGAGGCCATGGCCCTGGCCCGGCATATCGCCAGCCAGAGCCCGCCCGCCATCCGCGCGGCAAAGCGCCTGCTCAACGCCCCGGCCGACGCAGCAGCGCTATTGCTGGCTGAATCGGCGGAGCAGGAGGCGCTGCTCACCTCCCCCGAACATGCCGAGACCCGGGCCGCGGCGCTGGAGAACCGCACGCCGGTGTTTGGGGATTGATACTGGTTGTTTGAGCCCGGGGCGCGGATCGACTATGCCCGGCTGACCATGCCCAAGCAACGCGCCGATCTCATGCTCGTCAATTCCGGCCTCGTGGAGTCCCGCGCCAAGGCGCAGGCGCTCATCATGGCCGGGCTCGTCTATGCCGGCACGGCGCGGGTGGCCAAACCCGGAGACATGCTGCCCGATGACGCGCAGCTTTCGGTAAAGGGGCAGGACCACCCCTGGGTCTCGCGCGGGGGCGTCAAGCTCGCGCACGGGCTGGAGCATTTCGGCCTCAGCCCCGAGGGGCGGGTCTGCCTGGATGTCGGCGCCTCGACGGGCGGGTTTACGGATGTGCTGCTCACCCATGGCGCTGCCAAGGTCTATGCGGTGGATGTCGGCCATGGCCAGCTCGCCTGGAAGCTGCGTTCCGACCCGCGCGTGGTGGTGCTGGAAAAGACCAATGCGCGGCACCTCACGCCGGAGATCATCCCCGAGCCGATCGGCGCGCTGGTCTGCGATGCCAGCTTCATCGGGCTGCAAACCGTGCTGCCCGCCGGGCTGGCGCTGTGCGCGCCCGGTGCTTTCGCCATCGCGCTGATCAAGCCGCAATTCGAGGCCGGGCCCGGCCAGGTGGGCAAAGGCGGGGTGGTGCGCGATGCCGCGGTGCATGAGGAGGTGTGCCAGCGCATCGAGGCGTGGTTCGCCGCCCTGCCCGGCTGGAGCGTGCTGGGCATCACCCCCAGCCCGATCAAGGGGCCGGAGGGGAATGTGGAGTTCCTGATCGGCGCTCTAAAAAGCGCTTAGGCCGCGGCCTTGATCGCGGCGGCCTTCACGTCCTCGTCCACATGCTCGGCGAAGCTGGCGAAGTTGTCGATGAAGCGCTGCACCAGGGCCTTGGCGGCTTCGTCATAGGCCGCCTTGTCGGCCCAGGCGGAGCGCGGGTCGAGCACCTCGTCCGGCACGTTGTTCACACGCTCGGGGATGGCCAGGCCGAAGAACGGGTCGGTGCGGTAGGAGGCGTTATCCAGCTCGCCGTCCAGGGCGGCGCGCAGCAGGGCGCGGGTATGGGCGATGGACATGCGCTTGCCCACGCCATAGGCGCCGCCGGTCCAGCCGGTGTTCACCAGCCAGCAGGAGACGCCATGCTCGCTTGATGAGCTGCTGCAGCAGCTTGCCATAGACCTGCGGGTGGCGCGGCAGGAAGGGCGCGCCGAAGCAGGTGGAGAAGGTGGCCTGCGGCTCGGCGCCGAGGCCCTTCTCGGTGCCCGCCACGCGGGCGGTGTAGCCGGAGAGGAAGTGATACATGGCCTGCGCCGGGGTCAGCCGGGCGATCGGCGGCAGCACGCCGAAGGCGTCCGCGGTCAGCATCACCACGTTGCGCGGCGTGCCGCCACGGCCGGAGAGCTCCACATGGGGGATGAACTCCACGGGATAGCAGGCGCGGGTGTTCTCGGTGAAGGTTTTGTCCGTGAGGTCCAGACGGCCATGCGGGTCGGCCACCACATTCTCCAGCACGGTGCCGAAGCGGTGTGCCGCCGCCCAGATCTCCGGCTCGCTCTTCTGGCAGAGGTCGATGACCTTGGCGTAGCAGCCGCCCTCGAAATTGAACACGCCGTGCGGGCCCCAGCCATGCTCGTCATCGCCGATCAGGCGGCGGGTGCGGGTCGGAGGAGAGCGTGGTCTTGCCGGTGCCGGAGAGGCCGAAGAACAGCGCCGACATCCTCGTCGGGCCCGATATTGGCGCGAGCAATGCATCGGCAGCACGCCGCGCTCGGGCAGGATCCAGTTCATCACCGTGAAGATGGATTTCTTGATCTCGCCCGCATACTCGGTGCCGGCGATGACGATGATCTTCTCGGCGAAGGAGAGCGCGATGGCGGTGCCGGAGCGCACGCCGTCGATCGCCGGGTCGGCCTGGAAGTCCGGCGCGTGCAGGATCACGTAATCCGGCTCGAACCCGGCCAGTTCCTCGGCCTTGGGGCGGATGAACATGTTGCGGGCGAACAGCGCGTGCCAGGCCCCGGTGGTGACCAGGCGCACGCGGATGCGGTTCGCCGGATCGGCGCCGGCATAGAGATCCTGCGTGAACAGCTCGCGCCCCTGCAGGTAGGCCTGCACGCGGCCCTTCAGCACCGTCGAACTTCTCGCGCGGCAGGGGCTGGTTGATCTTGCCCCACCAGACATCGCCGGTGGTGGCGGGCTCATCGACGACGAACTTGTCGGCCACCGAGCGGCCGGTATGGATGCCGGTGCGCACGATGACCGCGCCATCGGCCGAGAGACGGCCCTCGCCCTTGCGCAGGGAGTGGGCGACGAGCGCGGGGGCGGTGAGGTTGGCGTGCAGCGGCGCGGTGGCGCGCACGCCGGTGCCGGACAGAGCCTTGGCGTCCCGCGGGTCAGTGGCGGCGGTCAGATGGGTCACGGATGTGTCCTCTTGTTGTTTCGCAGACAGCAGTTGCCTAGCCTTCATAAGCAGGCGAGGGCGCGGCATCAACCATATCAGGAGGGTCGATGCAGAGAAATTTCATGCTGCAATGCGGCAAAATTCAAACGCATCGCCCGCCCGAAGCCCCCAATATACTGGGCGTCATGGACAAAAATTTTCCAAAACCCGAAATCGCCGAAATCCACGTACTGGGCCGCGTAAGGATGCACGGCGAGGAAGCGCGCGCGCACATGTTCGGGTGGGATGGGCCGTGCCTCGCCCGTCAGGCACAGGCGCGGGGCGGTTTGCGGGTTCGGGGTGGCGGCGGGGCCGGTCACCAGCAGGGCGCAGGCCGGGTGGGCCTTGAGCTGGCGCGTATGCACGGCAAGCGTGGAGAGCAGGAGAACGGGCTGGCTGTCCTCATCCAGCGCGGGGGTGACGAGCGCGGCATGGGGCACGCCCTCATGCACCGTGGCCAGCGTGCCAGCGCGCGCGCCGAGCAGCAACGCGGCGGCTTCGGCCAACGCCTCTTGATTTGCTGCCATAATCCGGTCACTCCCTGAAGCCACAAAGGCCGCAAAGCCAAGCATAGGTGCCGGAACAGATGAAGCACACAATCGCCCTGGTCGACGACGACCGCAACATCCTCACCTCCGTGCAGATGACGCTGGAGGCGGAGGGGTTCCAGGTCCGCACCTATACCGATGGCGAATCCGCCCTGCAGGCGCTGCTGGCCAAGCCGGCGGATCTGGCGGTGCTGGATATCAAGATGCCGCGCATGGACGGCATGGAGCTGCTGCAGAAGCTGCGCGCGCGCACCGCGATGCCGGTGATCTTCCTCACCTCCAAGGATGACGAGCTGGACGAGCTGATGGGCCTGCGCCTCGGCGCGGACGACTACATCACCAAGCCGTTCTCCCAGCGCCTGCTGCTGGAGCGCATCCGCGCCCTGCTGCGCCGCAACGAAGCACGCCGCGCCGAGGCCACCGGCGCCGCGCCTGCCAGCGTGATGACCCGCGGCGACCTGACGCTGGACGAGACCAAGCACCAGTGCCTCTGGAAGGGCAAGGACATCCAGCTCACCGTCACCGAGTTCCTGCTGGTGAAGGCGCTGGCGCAGCGGCCCGGGCATGGTGAAGTCGCCGCGACCAGCTGATCGACGCCGCCTATGGCGAGAACATCTACGTGGATGACCGCACCATCGACAGCCACGTGAAGCGGCTGCGCAAGAAATTCCGCAACGTCGATGGCGAGTTCGACCAGATCGAGACGCTCTACGGCATCGGCTACCGCTACAAGGACGCCTGATCCTGCACCGCAAACCCCGCATCTCGCGCCTGCTGCGCGACATCCTGCTCGTCAACCTGCTGCCGCTGGCGCTGATCTTCGCGGCGCTGCTGTATCTGGACCAGTACCAGAACGGGCTGCTGGCGGCCGAGGTCTCCGCCCTGCGCGAGCAGGCGCGCATCTATGCCGGAGCCATCGCCCAGACGGCGGTGCAGGTGAATAACGGCCAGCCTTCGGTGAACCCTGACCAGGCGCAGCCGCTGCTGTACTCGCTGACCGAGCCCACGCCCAACGCCCAGGCGCTGATCTACGGGCCGGACGGCACGCTGATCGCCAATTCCCGCGTGCATCCGGGCGCGGGCGGCGTCATCGTCACCGAGCCGCTCGCCGCCCCGCCGCCGCCGGGTTTCCTCAGCCGGGTGGTCGGCTTCATCTACGACCATCTCTCCGGCTCGGTGACCGGGACCGAGGACGAGTCCGGCCTGGCCGGCTCCGGCGCCGGGCAGGACCCGAACACGCTGGGCTGGCAGCCCGACGCCCGCACCGTGCTGCAGCTCACCTCCGCCGCGGCGGGCCAGGAGACAGCGCCCTTCGTGCGGCGCGATGCCGCGGGCGTTGCTGCTCGTTACCGTGGCCGAGCCGGTGGAGCGCAGCCAGCAGGTGATCGGCACCGTGCTGCTGACGCGCGAGGCGCGCGAGGTGGATGCCGCCGTGCTGGCGGTGCGGATTTCCATCCTCGGCCTGTTCGCCCTGGCGCTGGGGCTGACCGTGATCGTGTCCTTCTACCTCTCGCGCACCATCGCCGGCCCGATCTCGCGCCTGGCCGGCGGCGGCGGAGCGCATGCGCGAGGGCCGCGCCCGGGCGCAGAAGCTGCCCGAGGCCGTGACTGGCCGCAACGACGAGATCGGCACGCTGGCCCGCACGCTGGAAAGCTCGGCCCAGGCGCTCTGGGCGCGCATGGACGCGATCGAGAAATTCGCCGCCGATGTCAGCCACGAGATCAAGAACCCGCTTTCCTCGATCCGCTCCGCGATCGAGACGCTGCACGCGCGTGGAGGACCCGGCGCGGGCCTCGCGCCTGCTCGCCATCATCACCCAGGACGTGCAGCGGCTCGACCGGCTGATCACCGATATTTCCGACTCCTCCCGGCTCGATGCCGAACTGTCCCGCAGCCGCTACGAGATCGTGGACATGGCACGGATGCTGGCGACGCTCGCCGAAATCCACGACGCGACACGCAAAGAGGGCAGCCCCCTCATGGAGGTGGACGCGCCGGTTGAGGGGCTTTACGTGCGCGGCTCCGAGACGCGGCTGGTGCAGGTGCTGCGCAACCTGATCGGCAACGCCATATCCTTCTCGCCGGCTGGTGCAAAAATCTATCTGCGCGGGCGCGAGACCGGCGGGTTGATCGAGCTGACGGTGGAGGATGAGGGCCCGGGCATCCCCGACGGCAAGCTGGACAGCATCTTCGACCGCTTCTATTCCGAGCGGCCGCAGAGCGAGCAGTTCGGCAGCCATTCGGGGCTGGGGCTGTCCATCTCGCGCCAGATCGTGGAGGCGCATCAGGGCCGCATCTCGGCCGAGAACCGGCGCGACGATGAAGGGCAAGATCATCGGCGCGCGTTTTGTCATCAGGCTGCCGAAAGCAGGGGAGTAGAGGAAATGCTGACCGTCATCGACCATCCGCTGGTGCAGCACAAGCTCACCCTGATGCGCAAGAAGGACACCACCACCGGGGATTTCCGCCGGCTGGCGCGCGAGATCTCGCTGCTGCTCGGCTATGAGGTGCTGCGCGACCTGCCGCTGGAGCCGATCACCATCGAGACGCCGATGGAGGAAATGCAGGCGGTGCAGGTGCAGGGCAAGAAGCTGTGCTTCATCTCCATCCTGCGCGCCGGCGAGGGCATCCTGGACGGCATATTGGACCTTGTTCCCTCCGCGCGCATCGGCCATGTCGGACTGTACCGCGACCCCGAAACGCATGAGCCGGTGGAGTATTACTTCAAGGTGCCGGACGACGCTGGAGGAGCGGCTCTGCGTGGTGGTGGACCCGATGCTGGCCACCGGACATTCCGCCGCCGCCGCGATAACCAAGCTGAAAGAGGCCGGGGCGAAGCACATCAAGCTGGTGTGCCTGATCGCGGCACCCGAGGGCGTGGCGGCGTTCGAGGCCGTGCATGCCGATGTGCCGGTCTACACCGCCGCGCTGGACCGGCAGTTGGACGACCACGCCTATATCCGCCCGGGCCTGGGCGATGCAGGCGACCGGTTGTTCGGGACGAAGTAGGTTTAGATCCGGGGTGAGCGCCAGCGCGCCAGCGCCCGGTTGATCGCCTCGGCAAGGTCGCGCTTCTGCGCCGCACCAAGGGCGCGGCCAATCTCCTGGCGCTCGGCCTGGGCGCGGATGACAGGCGCGGCACAGTGCCAGGGTGTTCCTCCAGTTCGGCCCGAGCCCAGCCCGCCGGCACGGCGACGACGCTCCTGCGCCCAGCCGGGGTGATGCGGGTGATCTCAATATCATCCTCGTTCAAACGGATGATCTCGCGCGCCCGGGCAGCCCGGGCATTGAGCCAGAACAGCAGCGCGGCCAGCGCAAGATCGGCGCCGTTGAAGCCGATCACCGGCCAGGCGCCGAGCAGGTACATCAGCGTGGTGACGTAGAGCGAGCCCGCCGCCATGGCCCCCAACACCGCCAGCAGCGCCCCGCGCGAGAGGCTGCGGTGCGGCCTGAGATCAGCCTCGAAGAACAGCCGGGTGGCGGGCTTGGCGGCGGATGCGTCCATGCCGCATACATCGTGCATCGTGCCGCTTGCCCCAAGGACCAGATGCCGAAACTCAGAGATTGTTTTAAAACTCGCTCTGGTGAGTCAGCTGCGGCGCTTTTCGAGCTGCGAAGCGTGCGCCACTGGTTCGAGCACGCTAAGCAGTGAGCGGGGCGTACGTTAAGTACGTGAGCACCGGAAGCACAGAAAAGCGCCGCAGATGGCCACCGGAGTAGAGTTTTGAAGCAGTCTCTTATGAAACGGGCGGATATTCCCGCTTTCCTTACCGCCATCGCCGCGGGCAATCCGGACCCGAAAACCGAGCTGCATTACCAGACCCCGTTCCAGCTGCTCGTCGCCGTGGTGCTCTCGGCCCAGACGACCGACGTGGCGGTGAACAAGGTGACGCCGGCCCTGTTCGCGGCGGCGCCCGATGCCGCAGCAATGGCGGCGCTGGGGGCAGAGGGGATCGGGCCGTTCATCAAGTCCATCGGGCTGTGGAGCGCCAAGGCCAAGAACGTCGCGGCGCTGGCGCAGCTATTGCTGGAGCGCCATGGCGGCGAGGTGCCAGGCTCGCGCGAGGCGCTGGAGGCGCTGCCTGGCGTGGGCCGCAAGACCGCGAATGTGGTGTTGAACGAGATTTTCGGCCATCCAACCATGGCGGTGGACACGCATATCTTCCGTCTGGGCAACCGCACCGGCATCGCCCCCGGCGCCACGCCGCGCGCGGTGGAGGATCAGCTGATCAAGCGCATTCCCAAGGATATGCTCAAGCCCGCGCATCTCTGGCTGATTCTGCACGGGCGCTACGTGTGCAAGGCGCGCACGCCCGAATGCTGGCGCTGCCCGGGTGCTGCGTACTGCACCTACCCGGACAAAACGCCGGTGCCGGCGGGGAAGAAACCCCCGCCGATGTGACGCCCGCCCTTACTTCAGCGCGGCGCAGAAGCGCTGGATGCGGGTGCAGGCCTCGCGCAGCGCCTCGGTGGCGGTGGCGTAGGTGATGCGGAAATGCCCCGGATAGCAGAACGCCGAGCCGTGCACCGCGGCCACGCCTTCCTCCTCCAGCAGCGCGATGACGAAACTCCTCGTCGTCGGTGATCTTCGCGCCGCTTCGGCGTGGTCTTGCCGATGCAGCCCTGCATCGAGGGGAACACGTAGAACGCGCCTTCCGGCTTGTGGCAGGTCATGCCCGGGCGCCTGGTTCAGCATGTCCACCACCAGGTCGCGGCGCTCCTCGATACACCTTGCGCATCTCCTCGATCGAAGTCCTGCGGCCCGGTCAGCGCCTCCACCGCCGCGGCCTGGCTGATGGAGTGAGGTGTTGGAGGTGGACTGGCTCTGCAGCTTGTCCATCGCCTTGATCAGCGCCACCGGGCGCGCCGGCGAAGCCGATGCGCCAGCCGGTCATCGCATAGGCCTTGGAGCAGCCGTTCATGGTGAGCGTGCGGTCGCGCAGCCGCGGCTCCACCTGCACGATGGTGGCCGGCTTGAAGCCGTCATAGGCCAGCTTCTCGTAGATGTCGTCGGTGAAGATCCAGACGTCCGGGTGCCGCAGCAGCACGTCGCAGATCGGCCGCAGGTCCTCGGCGGAATAGGCGGCGCCGGTCGGGTTGCAGGGGTTGTTCAGCATGAACCACTTGGTCTTGCGGCGTGATCGCCGCTTCCAGGTCCTCGGCGCGCAGCTTGAAGCCGTTGTTCTGGCCGCACGGCACGCAGCACCGGCTTGCCGTCGGCCAGGGAGACGATGTCCGGGTAGCTGACCCAGCACGGGCGTGGGGATGATCACCTCGTCGCCCGCGTTCAGCGTGGCCAGCATGGCGTTGAAGATCACCTGCTTGCCGCCGGTGGAGACGATGATCTCCTCCGGCTTGTAGTCGATGCCGCTGTCGCGCTTGAACTTGGCCGCCACCGCCTTGCGCAGCGCCGGCGTGCCGGCGACGTCGGTGTATTTGCGTCTCGCCGGCCTCGATGGCGCGGATCGCCGCGTCCTTGACGTTGCGCGGCGTGTCGAAATCCGGCTCGCCGGCGGACAGGCTGATGACGTTCCGGCCGGCGGCTTTCAGCGCCCGCGCCTTGGTGGCGATGGCGATGGTCTGGCTGGGGCTGATGCGGTCGAGCCGGTCGGCGATCAGGGTCATTCTGTTACGTCTCGATGAAGTTGAAGGCGGGCGCCTTCTAAACCCGCCACGCCCGGCACGCAAATCACGAGATGACCAATCTCTCCGCTTGCGGCGCAAACAAAATCAGCATAGGCGCTATCTGTCGCCAAGTGTAACAACCGTGGTGGCAACCCAACACACCAAGCGTCCGCCTTTTGGATGAGCGGCGTTACTGCAGGAGAGAAGAGATGAAGTTCACCAAGCATCTGCCGGTTTTCACCTTCGCTTGCGCCCTGGGCTTCGCCCCGGTTGCCTTTGCGCAGACCAGCACCGGCGGCACGATGGCCCCGATGCCCAACTCCACCATGGCGCCGGCCGCTCAGGCTCCCGCCGGCGCCCGGCTGCCCCGGCTGCCAAGCCGGCTGCTCCGGCCATGAAGCCCGCCGAGCTGGCCAAGTCCAGCGAGTTCAAGACCGAGGCTGAAGCCACGGCGCACTGCCCGAGCGACACCGTGGTGTGGAGCACCCTCTCCAAGAGCAAGACCTACCACACCAGCACCTCCAAGTATTTCGGCAAGACCAAGCACGGCGCCTATGTGTGCAAGGCTGACGTCGATGCCGCCGGGTACCATCAGGCGAAGAACTAAGTATAACGCGCCGGGGAGGCCAGCCGGTCTCCCCGGATGCAATTGCGTAAAGGATTGAAAAATGGCCGAAAGCGATATCGTCACCCTGCCGTCCGGCGTGCAGTACCAGGACCATGTGGCGGGCACCGGCGATACGCCGAAGAAAGGCCAGATGGTGACCGTGCATTATACCGGCTGGCTGTATGAGAACGGCGCCAAGGGCAAAAAGTTCAACTCCTCGCGCGACCGCGGGCAGCCCTTCACCTTCAAGCTGGGCGTGGGCCAGGTGATCTCCGGCTGGGATATCGGCGTATCCACCATGCAGGCCGGCGGCCAACGCACCCTGATCCTGCCGCCCGAGCACGGCTACGGCCAGCGCGGCGCGGGCAGCGTTATCCCCCCCGGCGCGACGCTGATGTTCGACGTCGAGCTGATTTCCTTCAAGTAACCCGAATAGCGCCGCCGCGCGGCTCTTACTGGGCCTCGCGCGGCAGGTATTTCACCGGCGCCTCTTTCTCCGGCCGGCGGTTCACCCGCCGGCGTTCCCGCGCCAGGCGCACCATGTCCTTAAAGCAGGTCTTCACCGCCGCCTGGTCATCCGTGCGACGCTCCAGCGCGCGCAGGCAGAAATGCACCCGCGCCATGTTCTGGTAGTATTCGGTGAAGGCGTAATTGAGCGCAGCGCCCGCCAGCGCCCCCGCGACCGGCACCGCCTGGGCCAGGAACTTCTCCGACAGGACGACCCCGAACTGGCTGGCCGCGTTGCTGATCAGCAGGTTCACCGTCAGGTGGTTCACGCCCAGGCGCGTCGCCCAGTAGCCGGTTTCCACATCGTCATCCGCCGTGCCGGGGCCGCCGAAGGCGAGCACCTGCAAACAAGCCCGGCGCGTGTCCTCCTCGGCCAGATCCTCGCCGGAATCACGCGCGACCTCAGCGATCGAGCGCAGAATGGTGGTGGTGGTGAAGGGAATGTCGAACAGCACACCCGGCAGGCCGACAAAGCCGGAAGCGGCGCCACTCGCCGTGGTGGCGAGGCGATGAAGCGGATTGTTGCGGGGGGCCTTGGGCCGGACCAGATGCGGCACCGCCTCCAGCCCGAAGGTGGCGTAGCGGTAGCTGGACCAGAGCGTATCCTCGACCGTGTCCTGCACGCGCTGGATGAGGCCGGTCCATGCCGCGCCGCCCAGGCGCTCGCCGGTCTGCGCGACGGTCGCGCGCAGCGCCTCGATACGGCGGCCGAACACACCGGCCAGACGCAGCAGAACACCGCGCGAATCCGCCATGATGACGGCGGCGCGCCAGAGCTGTTCCTGCTCGTGCGGGGTAAGGAAAGCGGCCTGATCTGCCAGATTGTCTGGCATGGGGGCAGAAGTCTTCATGTCCGGGGGAGGATGCACCGCCGCCCGGACATGAGACAAGTGAAGTTTACGGAAAATTATTCCGCGGCGGCGGCGCGAAACGCCCTTCACCGCCTGCACGATCTCCGCGAAGGACGCGGGGTCGTCAAAGGCAATGGCCGAGAGCACCTTACGGTCCAGCTCCAGCCCGGCCTGCTTCAGGCCGTAGATGAACTGGCTGTAGGTGAGGCCATGTTCGCGCACCGCAGCGTTGATACGCTGGATCCAGAGCGAGCGGAACTCGCGCTTCTTCACCCGGCGGTCGCGGTAAGCATAGCGCAGGGCCTTTTCCAGGCGCTCCATCGCGATGCGATAATTGGTCGACGAACGGCCAACATAGCCCTTCGACAGTCCCAGAACCTTCTTGTGGCGGGCGTGGGTGGTAACGCCGCGTTTTACACGTGCCATTTTCTATCCTCTTCCCTTATTCCAGACCGTACGGGGCCCACTGCTTCACGGTCAGGCCGTCAGCATGGGTGAGGACTTGGCTGCCGCGGTTCTGGCGCTTGGCCTTCTGGCTGCGGGCATAAAGGTTATGGCGCTTCTTGCCCGGGCCGGCGAGAACCTTGCCCGTGGCGGTGATCTTGAAGCGCTTCTTGACCGCTGACTTGGTCTTAAGCTTCGGCATTTTGGTCTCCTGTCGCTACAACCCCGTTTGCACGGGGGGTCCCGGATATCGGGGCGGCGGCCAGGCATGCCTAATGGCCCGGACACGCGCGCATCACGTTTTACGGTGAAGCGGGCCGTATAAGGCTAGTTCCGCCGCGTGACAAGAGACTCAGATGCAGGCAGATTCCGCGCATGGCAGGCAAACCACCTGACGCGGCTTTACTATATGAGGCGGCGCTGAACCACATGGCGCGCTACGCCGCCACCGAGGCCAGTCTGGCCCGCGCGCTGGCGCGCCGGGTGGAGCGCTGGGGCCGCGCGCAGGAAGACGCCGAGCCGGAGGAGACCGCCCGCGCCATGCGCCGCGCCAAGGCGGAAATCCCCGGCGTGCTGGCGCGGCTCAAGGAGCTGGGCGCGCTGAACGACGAAGCCTTCGCCGCCTCCCGCGCCAAGCGCCTGACCCGGGAGGGCAAGTCACGCCGCGCCACACTGGCGCATCTGGCGGCCAAGGGCGTGAAGGCCCCCACCCTGCCGGACGACCCGGAGCGCGAGCTCGCCGCAGCCTGTGCCTATTTGCGCCGCCGCCGCGCCGGGCCGTTCGGTGACGCACCGGAGCAGAAGATCCTCGCCGCCATGGCCCGGGGCGGCTTCGCCCAAAGCACCGCCCGCCGCGCCCTGGCGCTGGACCGCGAGGAAGCCGAGGCCCTGATCAAGAGCCTCTCCACTAGCCCGGAATTTTAACCCCCGCCCAGGCAGGGGTGAGGCGCGGGTCGAACCCGGTGCCACCCGCCGGCGGCAAGCGCGACTGGCGGAAGAAATATGCCCCTAGCGCCTGCGCCAGATCCTCCCCCTCCGCCCGTCCGGCGGGCCGGGCCACGGGCGGGCTGAGCCTCTCGGTGGACCCAGCGCCCGGCTCAACGCCGCGCCCCACTTCCGTGGCGAAGGTATGAGAGACCTGACCGCGCCCCCTCCATCCCGGCATCGTCTGCGCAAGCCGAACAGCCGGCAGCGCAAACTCCGGCCCTCCCATGGCCTGTTGGCCGCGAAGCGCATCCGGCGGGCTGGCGGGCAGGTTGCGCCGCACCGGGGCAAAGGCTTGGCGCAACGCCTCCTCGCCCCGTGGCGGCAGATAGGTGGCCACGCGCTCCCTGGCCCGGCGGTCGCGGGATTGCGCCGCCTCCCGCCGCGCCGCCGACAGCACAGCACGGAAGCCGGCCGGAGGCATCTGCATACCAGGACCGCGCTTTGCCGTCTCGGTCAGCACCGCCTCCCGCACCGGGCTTGGAGAAAGCGGCAACGCACCCGCCGCCGCCTCGCGCCGCACCGGCCGGGGCATGCGCCGGGACAGAACCGGCGCGACACCCGTAATCCCCGGCGCGCCAATGGCCACCGCGAGACCATGGATCGTCATTCCCTGCCCAGATTTGCCGCTGGCGGCCCGCAGCCTCGCCCGGAACTCACCCAGGCCAGAGAGATCATCGCTCGTCACATCCGTCACCTTAGCTTGGGGGCGTCAACTGGCCCGGCGTGAGCCGGACCAGCCTCGTCGCTAACCGAAAATCGCCTTCAGATCAGCCAGAATGGTCTGCAGCAGGCTAAGACCAGCCTTGGCCTTGGTCGCGGTGTCAGCGGGCAGCGTGGCCAAAACAGGCTCGGCGGCGGTGGCCAGGGTATTGGCCGCACTGGCGGCCGTGGCCAATGCGTTGGCATGCGCCGACTGACTGGCCAGCACCGAATTCACCACAGCCTCACCAACCTGCAAGCCCGTGGCGACATCCTGACCGACAGGCCCGCCAACGGCCGCGCCAATCGCTGCCGCCTCGTTCAACCCGGTCTCGATATTAGCAACTTCACTCATGACATACCCCTCTCGTCATAGCGGCGGTCCGCGCCGCACGGTTCACGCCTGATTGCCACCGCCGGTAAGGCCGGCGGCAATCGCCTCCGCATCCGCGACAACCGTATCGATCGCGGCCGGATTCTTCGTCCTGATCAGCGCGGTGACATCAGCGATCGCGGTTTTCAGCTGCGCCGCCGTCACGGCCGTCTCGGGCTCGATAATTTTCACAAACCCCAGCACCAGCCCGAACAAATCCTCGGAAGGCGGTGTCTGGTTCAGGACGAAATATTGCAGCGCCACGGTAATGGCGGTGCCAAGCCATACGGCCAGGGCGGTCCGGTTGGTGGGCGACTGCAAAAATGCTTTGATCGAATTCATCCACATCTCCTCAGCGAAGAATCTCACCCGCAAGGGCGATCACCCGGCGTGTCCAGCCGAGGCCAAAATTCGCCCAGCCCGGCGCGCGGCTGTAGAAATCCAGCCGCCGCGCGAGCGCTTCCCGCGCCAGCACCATCGCGTCTGCATTGTTGAAGGCGGCCAGCGTCTTCGGCCCCAGCACGCCATCCGCCGGTAGCCCCATGGCTTCCTGCAGCCAGCATACCGAGCGCCGCATCCCGGCATTCACCGCCGCATCAAACGCCACCATCGCCACCGGCAAGGGCAGGTCATCGCCCTGCAGCGGCGCGTAGAAATCGCGGCGATAGATCGCCTGCGCCTCAGCCTCGGAAAGATTGGCAATGTCCAGCGCTGGATACGCCGCGGCGCTGATGCCATATTTGGTGCCGCGCAATTCGCCATGGCCCACGGCGCCGCCGGTCCAATTGCCCGGGTCAGCGGGATTGTCCGTGTATCCCCCCTCAGCCCCCAGGGTGAAGCTGAAGCATCTGACAAAATTATCCATGGAACAGCCTCGCGCACAGCCCGCCGCACACGGCGGAGAGCACACTGATGATCATCATGCTGACCCGCCGCTCCGCGTCCCGCTCACCGCGCATGCGCGCCAGATCCGCCCGCATATCGCTTAATCCCGTTACCAGATCATCGATTTTTCCAAACAGCTTGCCGATGACCAGATCTTCCTGGGCCAGATACCGCACCCGCCAGGTTTCCAGTGAATCGGCCTTGGCCTCCAGGATTCCGATATCCTGCCTGATGCCGCTTATATCGTTACGAAGTCCCGCTATGTCCGCACGCAGCAGGGCAACAGTATCTGTGTCCATATCGGTTCCTCAGTCTGGCGTGTCAGACAGCGTGATGGGATAGGTCGTTGCCTGGAGCGGAAAGTTGACGTTCCAGGCAGGAGCCGAGATCATCGCCAATGCTCCAGTTCACGGGCGGGGTCAGGCTGGCGGCATTGTCGGTCACCGCATTGCCGCGGCCGATCTGCGTGCTGCCATACGGGTAGAAGAACAACGCCTCGGCGGAAGGATTGGTGATCGGCGCCGCCAGCGTCACGGCCAGGTGCGTCGCATCCACACGCGCCGCCGCCGTGGCGGTGATGATCGTGCCCGGCGTTGCCACCGAGCCGCCATCCATCACCGCGAAGCCCGCACCATTCGCCGCCTGCAGCGGCACCAGCAGATCGTTCCCGGCATCATGCGCAACCGTCAAAATCAGTTCCGTATTGGATGCCCGGTAAACATGCGTGACCTGCGGCCCGCCCTGCATCGGCAAACCGCTAGCAGGCGCCTGGACCGCCGGAATCGTATCGCTCAGCCCCATCGCCAGCGCGGCCCGCCCGGCGGCATGCGCGCCGATGCGGCCATAGCGCAGCAGATCCGGCTCGTCGCGGTGCTGCGGGTCGCCACCGGAGAACACCCCGGTCGTCGGATTGTACGTCGCGTTCAGCGGGTTGGAATCCGCCGTCTGCGCCGCAAACACCACGATGTTGTTGCCCGCATCCGCCGCCAGATCCGCGATCGCCTCGCGCACCATCTGCACGCCGTCACTGGTCTCGTACGGAATCGCGTTCCACGCCAGTAGCGGCAGCGTCGCCGCCGTTCGGCCCAGCAGGCCGCGCGTCATCGAGAGCAGCCGCAACACGCTGCCCTTGTATAACGCCTTGTTAGCGTACGGCATGGTGCTGTCCTGTTCGGACCATGGCCAGACGAGAAACGCGATGTCGCTCTCATCCACCGCGCCCACAACCGCGCTGCTGCCGGTCAGATACGCACTCAGCGCCGCGAAATCCGGCCCCGCCGCCCAGGTGGAAGGATCGGATCCATCCCCCGGATTGGTCAGGAACGTGCCGCTCGAACGCCCTGGCGGAAACAGCGGCGGCGAAGAGTTGGAAATCGGGTGTCCCGGAATCACCGAATACCGGTTTGGCGACAGATACGTGCCAGACTCCGCCGCCGTGTACCCATAGGCCGCAGCGCCGAGATACCATGCCACGCCCTGCGCCAGCGCCAGCGCCCCCCCGGCGGCAATAAACCAGGCGGCGTTAGATTGGCCCATGACCAGCAGGTTCACGCCCCGGCGCGTACCCAGCACCCAGCGTGCCTGCGCCGCGATCAGCGTGCCGATCTCACCCGCGCTCAGCGCACGCTCCCACGCCGCCGCCTCATGGAACCAGCATTGCGCCGAGCCCTGGATGCTGCCGTCATGCAGAAAAAGCACTTGTGCCGCAGCACTGGCAGCCAGCGGATTAGCCACGCCAGAAGCCACCTGCACGCCATCCAGCCACACATCCACGCCCGCACCCGGCGAGTTGCGCAGAATCACCGCATGGCTATGCCGCCGCGCCAGCGTGGAGGAAAGCGCTGTCTGGCTCGCGGTGCCGGGAAACAGCGTGAGGTTCGTTCCCTCCGCGCTGTCCGCCTGCAGGATCGTCGCCCCCGCGCCAGCGGTGGTGTGGATCAGCGGGATCGGCTGGTCATCGACATAATACGTCCCCTGCCGCCAGTTCGGCCGCGTCCACACGAAGTACCGCGTCCAGGCAGCACCCGAGCCCAGCTCCAGACCGGGATGCGCCAGCCCCCAATCCGGGTCCAAACTCGGCCCGTAATTCACGATGGTCGCATCCGGCGCGCCCACCGCGCCGAGATACCCATTCACCCGAGGTGCTGCGATGGTCGCGGCCGGTGCGGTATCGGCGGCGATGTGATACGGCATCAGGTTGTTGCCGTTGCCAGACTTGTCTTTCACCGCGCCAACGACACCATTGCTCGCCAGCAGCCCAGCACCGCTCACATCCAACAGCCCGCCCGGCAGCCCCGCATCCCACCAGCCCGAGATCCCGCTGATCGCGGACGGATACGGCCCGGTGAACAAGCCTACCGGCGGCGCGCTCCCCGCCGGCAGCGGTCCCGCCAGCACGCGCATGCCCAGCCCGGCCGCCAGCGGCGAGCCTGGTATGTTGAACAACATGGTCATTGGTCAGGTCACCGTGACGGTGAAGCTGCTGACCGCAGAGTTGGTGCCAGCGGTGGTTTGCACCCACACGTAATAGGTCCCGGCGGTTGCAGGCGTGTTGTAGTAAATCGCCCATAGCGAGTTTGAATAGATGATCGACGCCGCCTGCCAACCGGAGGCCGGCACCACGGTATTGGACGTAGAGAGCGCCACCTGCGTCGCCACGTTCTGCGCCGGCGTCACCGAGCCGTTCAGCGGAATCGTGCTCACCCCGTGCACATAGCTGCCACCAGGGTCATTGAAGCCATATGCCAACGCTGGCGCCGCCGCCACGGTAATGGCGGCGGAGACGGCAGTCAGGCCGCTCGCCGGGTCCTGCGCCCATACGTAGTAGGTGCCAGCCGCGCTCGGCGTGAGCGAAGCCGACAAACTGCCACTCGCATTCGTTGCCGCGGCCCAGCCAGAACTCGGCGCCGTCGTGTTCTGCACATCCAGCACCACGTTCACCGCATCGGCCGCTGGCATCACACTGCCCGTCACCGCCAGCGCGGTCCCGGCAATCCCGGTAGCCGGCGCGCTCACGTTCAGCGTCGCCGCCACTGCGTTCACCGCCGAGGACACCGCCTGCACCGCAGTATCCGTATCCTGCTGCGCCCACACGTAATATGTGCCCGCAACTGTCGGCGTCAGGCTCGCGGTCCAGGCGCCATTGTCGGTCACCGCGTTCACCCAGGCAGAAGGCGCCGTGGTAGCGCTGGCCGAGAGCCCCACCTGCACCGCGCTGTTGGCGGGAGACACAGTGCCGGAAAGCGCGATCGCACTGTTCACCATCACGCTCGCTGGTACGCTGCCCAGCGTGATCGTCGGCGCCGCCACCGTGAAGCTGTTGGACACGCCAATAATCGCAGGGTTGTTGTGGTCGCGAACGCGGACCGCATAGCTCCCCGCCGGAAGTCCCGCGGCGGTAAAACTGTAGGCGTTCGTCGTGATCACCGGGTTCGGCACGGCAACCCAGGTGCTGCCGCCATCGATGGAATAATCCAGCGCCGTCGGAGCGTCGTTGAAGATGCCGCCGCTCACGATGAACGCCGTATTGAGCACAGGGGGGCTGATCGTTCCCACCGTGATCGTCGGCGCATTCGGCACTACGCCGCTCCACCATACCAGGGACCCGCCGGAGTAGCTCAGCCCCAGCAATTCGGTCGCGGCACCCGGCGGCAGCGTCGTGGAGCCGGAGCCAGAGGTGATGCCGGTCCCCATGGTCACGGGCCCGGCAGCCAGATTGATCAGCGTGCAGGAAAATCCGGAGCCCATATTGGCGAAGTTCGCGCTCAGCGTAATCGGCGCGCTCGCCACCAGCACGCGGTTATTATGGTCGGTGGCATCCAGCACGGTATTCGCGGTCAGCTCCACCACCTGCGGCTTCACGCCCGGCAGCTTGTTCTGCACATAGGTCCACACCGCGCCGAAGCTCTGCACGCTGAGCGTATTGCCGCCCTGCGCCACCAGCAGCTCGTCGCCATCGGCCACCGGCCCCGCCGCGGGCAACTCGTCAATCGTCTGCCCGCCAAGGAACTGCCCATACGGCATCCAGGCCAGCGCGCCGTTCTGCCACAGCGCCACGTAGTCCGAAGCCCCAACCGAACTCGCGGAATTTCCCGACGCCGGGCCGGAGAGCCCGGCCCCAGCCGGCCCCGTCGCACCAGCAGGTCCCTGCGGCCCGGCCGGACCGGCGGGGCCTACTGGCCCAGCAATAGCGGATGTCGTCACCCCGATCACGCCATTGGCATCGATCGACACGCCATTGCCCGCCGAGAACAGCCCGCGCAGCGCGGTCACGGGCAGCAGCCCGGGCGCGCCATTGGCGCTGATCACCACTTCGTCGGAGAGCGTCATCGCGGTCTGCATGGGGAAGCCCGCATGGTCACCGCCATTCGCCACCAGGCTGCCGCTTGTCATGCCCAGGCCAGCCCCCAGCGCCACGCTCTCCGGCGCCCCGGCGCCCCGGCGCCGATGCTGCACCGGCCCAGCAGTTCCCCACTCGGCAGCGTGATCTGCGTCTGCAGCCCCGCCGTCAGCTGCGACACGCTGACGGAATACACCTGCCCCGCTTGGGAAAGCGGCAGCAAATCGCTGGCACCAACCGACGATGCGGCAGGCAGTTGCGCAATCGTTGTCATTCAAAACAACCTTATGTTCGTTGTTGTTCTTGCTGGCCGGTCAGGCCACCGCCACCCAGTTGGCCGAATCAATGCCCGCCTGCTTCACCCAGAAGGTGCTTCCCACGCCCCCATTCAGATTCCTGAAGGTCGAGCCGGCAGGTGCTGCAACCACGTTCAGCGGCGAACCGCGCCCGATCAGCTCCACCGAGCCGGTCGATTCCGCATCGGAGATAATCCGCACCGCGCCACTTCCCGCCGGATGCAGCGAGATATCGCCAGACTGCGTCTTCAGCGTCACGCTGCCATCGCCATTGGGCGACACATAATCGCTCTGCGTGAACCGCGCCGCCCGCCAACCGCTGCCGGTGCCAATCCAGTCAATCGTCGCACCCGCCGGCACGGTAATCGGCGCCCCGGTCCAGTTGCTCTGCGCGGGCGACGATCCCGCCGCCGCGAACGTCACCGCCGCAAGGCAGTCAATCGCCAGTTCCTTGTTCTTCCAGACCTGCAGCCCCACCTGGACCGTGGCGGTGGCGCCCGTGCCATTGCCTGAAATGGTAGCGGTCGTAGAAGCCCCGTAGCCCGAGCCGAAGCTCGTCATCTGAATGCCGATCACGGTGCCGCCGGATACCCAAACCTTCGCCGCCGCGCCCGTGCCCGCGCCCGAAAAACTCACCGTGGCGCTGGTATAGCCCGAACCACCATTAGCCACCTTCACGAAGGTGATCTGCCCTGCTGTCTTCGCACCTTGCGCCGTCACGATGCTCGCAATCGGCGAGCTGGATTGCGAGATGGCCACCGCGTCGGCGATATCCGGCACCGTCAGCGTGTACACCCCGTTCACCGTCGCCGGATTCGCGCTCCAGCGCTTGGTAAAATTCAACAGATTGCCAAGGATCGTTATTGAATCAGTATAGGCCGAAATCGCATTGGTCAGGTTGGCCCCCGGCTGCCCGACAATGACGTTGTCCTGCACCAGCACATTCTGCACACCGTCGCGGATCACGATCCCCGAGACACTGCCACTGTAATTAATCCAGTTGCCAATGATCGAAAGCCCGGTGCAGGCCAGGCCGAAATTGTCGCCGGAGCCATCCGCCTCCACATTCTGCACGGCGATGGAAGAGCCCGTGCAATCCTGGATGAAATTCGCCCGCGCCGTGCAATATTGCCCGCCGCCAATATTCAGCCCGATCAGCGCACCGTTGATGTAGTTGCTATCAACATCTGTATAAATCGCGCCGCCGCAATCGATACCGAAGGCCGAGGCACCGGTGATCATGTTCCCGGTGATCTTGCAGTATCCTGTATCGCACAGAATCCCAGCCCCGCTCATCGCGATCGAGCTGTTATTGGTGCACAGATTGCCGGAGACAAGAATATTGCGGCCGGAAATATAAATTCCATAGCGCAGGTTCGAATAGCAGTTATTGCTGGCAATCACCGCCCCCAGCACGTCCGGATTGCTGTTGCCGTAGACCAGAGGAGACGTCCAAAGATTATTGGCGATGAAATTGCCAACAATAATGCCGCAGTTATTGTTCCAGCAGGTATTACCGATGATATGCAGCGCCCGGATCTTCAGCACGAAGTTCGGGTCCATGCTGTCCACATGGATGCCATCCACACCATTGTCATGCACCCGGCAATTGGTCACGCTCAGCGCATCCACCGCCTGGGCATAGAATCCATGCTGGGCGTTCCCGGTAAACTCGCAGCTATCGACATGGTGCTGCGTCAACGCCGGGTCGCTGGCCAGATAGGTCAGGCCGCAGCCATTGTTCGGCCCCTTCATGTTACGGAACAGACAGCGCGAGATCAGCGATTTCGTGCATTTCGCCTGCACAGCCACACCCATCGTGTCGGTGGTAATGGCGCTGTTGCCGTCAAAGATGATGCCCTCGGCAAAGAACGTAGCGGCCGACACGCTGATCCACGCCGCAATCGTCGCCGTACCGGCCTTGGTCTGCCCCGGGCGCGTCAGCACGGTGAGCCCCGGCACCCCAAGCAGCGTGCAGTTCGTGCCGGTGATGTCACACTCACCGGCAATGGCATAGGTCTTGGGGCCCAGCCGCACCGGCGCACCGCTGGCGATCGCCGCCAGCAGCGCCGCACTGTCATCGGTCACACCATCGCCCTTGGCGCCAAAATCCTCGATCGACACGGCATTGGCGGCCAGCGCCGCGATGGTTCTCGCTGTCGTCGCCCCGCTCGCCGTGGCCGTCAGCCCCCCGCCCGGCAGGCCGGAGACATTGCCCATCCCAGCCATGAAGCTGGCATAGGACACGCCAACATTCGCGCCACCCTGGCCCAGCGGCACAATATCGCCCGCACCCGGAACGGCGCCCGAGGTGAGCGACGGAATCTCAAACGGCGCCGCGGTGGCCGACAATGTGTTGCCCGATATGGCAAGATTCGCACCGATGCTGATCGCCCCCGGCGCAGCAGTGCCAGAGGATACATTGCCCAGCAGCGTATTCCCCGGCAAAGTCAGTGCCGTCTGCGTTCCGGCCAATATCTGCGCGCGCGTTGCCGCCAGAGTCTGGCCATTCTGAAAGATCGCAATCTCGTCGCTGTCGGAGACCGAAGCCGCCGGCGGCAATTGTCCAATCGTTGTCATGGAAATTCCTTAGGTCGTGGTCAGCGGCGTGCCATTCGGGCCGGTCAGCGCATCACCGGAAGACGTCTGCAGCGCATTGGCTGGTGCCGGCGCAGCGGAGAGTGCCAGCACCGGCAGCGCAATGCTGCGCACCAGCGCGCGCCCACCCGCCGTCGTCACGCTCACCGTCACCGTGTAGGTGGTTCCCGCCTGGCCCCCGGTCAGCCACAGCACCGCCCGCGCGCCATCGGCCGAAGCCGAAACCAGGGTTGCATCGCCGGTATTATCCGGGCTCACCGTCACGTCCAGCGTGGCGATCGTATCACCGAGGTTGGCTGCCAACGCTGGCGTGATGTCAAAGACATAATCCAGCGTGTCGCCAGGATCTTTCACCGGCCAGGCCAACGCCTGCGGCGGCGGTGACACCGTACCGCGCGGTGTCGGCACGAATCCTTCAACCTGCACATAGCGCGCGCTGGAGGGGCGCCATAAATGGCTGGCAATTGTCGGCATCGAGCGCTCCCCTTAATATTCCACGATTACAAGCCCGGCGCCGCCAGCACCGCCCGGCTCACCCACGGGGCTGCCGCTGGTCGTCGTGCCGCCGCCACCACCGCCGCCGCCATAGCTTTGCGCATTGGTGCCCGGCGCAGGCCCGCTCGAGCCACGGCCATTGCCTGGGCCGCCGCCATCGCCGCCACGACACCCGGCGACAATCCCATCCGTTCCATACGAACCCGTCATGTTCACCTGGCCGCCGGAAGCCTGTCCGCCCGCGCCGCCAGCATTAGCGAAAGCGGAAACCGTGCCGCCAATTCCGCCAGTGCCGCCATTGGCCGACATATAACTGCCGAAGCTCGACGTCCCGCCGGCACTGCCATTCTGCTGGCTGGTTGGCGCGGCGCCACCGGCGCCCACCGTCACCGGAATCACCTGTCCTGGCGTTAGGCCGGTGATGACGCCTTTCGCCCGCCCGCCAGCACCTCCACCGCCGCTCGGCATGGTGCTGTGGTAACCGCCCGAACCGCCACCACCCACCACCGTCACCTTCACCGCGCTCACGCCATTCGGCACAGTGAAATTGCCGGACTGCGTGAACACCTGCATCGAGGAAAACCCCGGCCGCAGCGCCGGAAGCTTGTAAGGCAGGAACGGCGCGCCCGGCAGTGTCGTGATATTCGCGGCGGTAATCGCGGTCTGGCCGTAATTCACCGTCACCACGTACAGCCCCACCCAGCCGCTATCCACGGCCGGCGTGGTCTGCGTGCCCGAGGCCGCAGCCGCACCCGGCTTCACCTGCAGCTGCACGCGCTGCACGCGCTGGGTATTCTGCGCGGTACCAGCATTGTTCGGGCCCGAATAAGGCTGGCTCGGGTTCGCCGCATTCACATAGGGCAGCACCACCGCCGCCGTATCGGTCTCGGAAAATGCTGCCTCAATCAGGTAGTTGATCGACTGCCCCGAGCTCGCAGGTACCGAGAGGGTGAAATTCGTCGCCTGCAGATTGATACCAGTCTTCACGATCTGATCGGTCACATCTGCGGCCAGCGAGCCATAGGCGTTGGCATCCAGCACCGAAAGCTGCGTGACGCTGCCGGGCCCCACAACCACGGCCAGCGACGCCGGAGAGGTCGGCGCGCAGGCCAGCCCATCCACCACTGTGCCGGTGCCCAGCGTCGCGGCGGTCAGCGCCGCGATGCCGATCATCGCGTTGCGATTCGGGTACAGAATATCCGTATCCAGCGGGATGCTCCCGGGATAGACAATATTACGATCCATAAACGGTCCTCAGTTGGAAATATTCGTCCAGGCGATGCACGAAGCAGGAATCACCGCCGCGATGCTGGCGTAGATCTCATCGTCGCCGATATTGCCGGCGAACTCCTCGGTCGTCGCATAAGCGAGCAGCCCGGTGCCATACCCGCCGGGGCCATCATTGTAGCCCCCCGCATTGCTGATCGGCAGATCGTTCGGTCGGTACGCGGTGACGAAGACCTGATACGGCAAATTCATGCTGCCATATCCACCAGCGCTGTTGTACCCGAGATTCACATTGTACCCGCCGGTATCCGCCGCATTCAGCGGCTCGAAAATCTTCGGCGCGCGCCCGGTGAGGGTCTCCAGCGCCTGCGCCAGCCCTGCCCGCGTCGCCCGCGGCGCAACAAGGTTGGCACGCAGCCTGGCGCTATACGCTGCATCCGCCTCGCCAATGCGGCGCGGCAATGCCCCGCCGAAAAAATCCTGTGCCGCGATGTCCAGAAACACCCCGCTCGCGCTCGCCAGCCGGGCCTGCGCCTTCACCTGGCTCAGCAGCGTGTACAGCCCACTCCACGCCGCCGCCAACCCGCCGAGCAGCGCATCCAGCACCGGCGAACTATCCGCGAACCACTGCCCCGGCAGCACCTGCTTCAGCCGGGCGAGCATGTCAGCATTATCGCCAATCATGTCAGGAGACCGCCACGGTACCGGCGCGCACCACGCCAAACAGCGGCGGCACCAGATCCGCCGTGCCGCCGTTCAGCAGCAAGGTGGAGATATTCGTCACCGCGCCGGAAGCATCATAGGCCAGCTGCGCCAGCCGCGTGTAGCTCAGCGTGGCACCCACCGGCAGACCCGCGATATAGGCCTCGATCGCCGCCGCCACGCTGGCAATCGCCCCGGCATGCGCGGCGGGGCTCGATGTCGCCAGCGTCACCGCCACATTCGCGGCCTCCACCACCGGCCCCTGCACCGCAAAGCTCGTGCCCACCGGCCTCACCGCGTCGACGGCCTGCTGCACCGTGGCGAGCAGCCCAGCGGCAGGACTGCCCGTGCCGTCATCCACCGTCACGACGAAATGCCCCATCTGCGTGGCCCCGGTCTGATCCAGGTTTTCCGTGATCGTGTAGCTCAGCCCTTGCTGAATGGCGGCGACGGCACTGCCGATCGCGGGCGTCGTCGCCCGGCTCAGGCTCGCCAGGTAATTGCCGAACCTGGCACGAAACGCCTGGTCGCTCTCCGCATCCATCCCGCCGGTCAGCGCCAAAGCATTCGTCACCGTATCCACCCCGGCAATCGCCGAACTCAACACGGTTATCGCACCTGGCTGCACATTACCCGCACTCCCTGTCGCATCCGCCCCCACGGTTGCGGTCACGCTGGCAATTCCCGCGGCCAGCACATAGCCATTGCTCGCGGCGCTATAGGCGGGGTTGCCCTCATTCGCCACAACCACAAAACTCTGCCCGTTACCGGCGGTGGAAACCTCCGCCCCGACCGGCACCAGCGCCGCCACGCTCGGGGTGAAGCGCGAGAATGTCACCTGCCCGCTGGCCGCCACCGCAGGCAAACGGGTGAAGCCGAAATCCGCGCCGAAGCTGTCGCAATCCCCCCCCGTGCTGGTCGCCAGCCGCGTCGTCGCCAGTACCTGCACGATCAGCCATTGCAGCCACAGCGCCACGGAGGCATTGGCCTCCAAAATCGCGCGCAGCACGGAACCCACGGTCAAATCCAGCAGGCTCGCCGCCGAGCCCTGCACGGCAGCCGCCATCCCCTCCACCAAAGCGGAGAAATTCTGAAGCGATAATTTCAGCCTCTTTTGAAATCCGAGTGGGTTGAGGCTGCCGCTCTGGCGGTCTGACGACGAACCCGCATCCATCCCTTTGTTCGACGATGGAGACGATCCCTCCGTTCTTGACCTGCCTTCCTCAGGGCAAGACGGCGGTCGGCGGTCAAGGATGGCCATCGGCCACCGCGCAGCGGCGCGGAGCGTCCTTGAGGGCCGAGCGCCGTCTTGCCATGCTGGGCGCAGGTGGGGCTCGGGAGGAGCGTGGCGGATGCAGAACCAACTCTTTGAAGCGGCCTTGGGCATTGCCAAGCCATGGTATGTCAACGGTGTCGATTTCGACACGGCCAAGAAGACGCTGACGATCAGCGTCGATTTCGTCGCAGGAACGCGGTTTCCGGTACCCGACGTGGCAGGCGTGCATCCGGTTCACGACACCCAGATCAAGCGCCTGCGACACCTCAATTTCTTCCAGCACGAATGCTTTCTGGAAGTCAGGACGCCGCGGGTGAAGCTGCCGGACGGGAAGGTCGTCCTGTTCGAGCCTGACTGGTTCGGCAAGCTCGCCGGGTTCACTTTGTTGTTCGAGGCGCTGGTGCTGGCCATGGCTCAGCAGATGACCTTTGCCGCCGTGGCCAAGCTGGTTGGCGAATCCTGGCATCGCGTCCACGCGATCTGTTCGCGCTATGTCGATCTTGCCCTGGCCGAGGCCGATTTGTCGGCAGTGACCGCCGTAGCGATCGACGAGACGTCGTGCCGGCGCGGCCATAATTACCTGACCATCGCCGCCGACATGGACAAACGCAAGGTGGTGTTCGTCGCCGAAGGCAAGGACGCCAAAACCATCACCGGCTTCGCCGAATACCTGGCCGCGCACAAGGGCACGCCCGAGCAGGTCGCCTCGGTGAGCATCGACATGTCGCCGGCCTTCATCAAGGGCGTCGCCGACAGCCTGCCGAACGCGCGCGTCACGTTCGACAAGTTCCACGTCGTCGCCCATGCCTCCGCCGCCGTCGATGAGATGCGTCGCCTTGAACAGCGCACCGACCCGAGCCTCAAGGGGCTGCGCTGGACGCTACTGAAGGATCGCGACCGCCTCTCCAACCAAAGCCGCGCCGACCTCGACGCGCTCATCGCCAAGGCCGCCACCAAGCGTACCGCCCGCGCCTGGCTCTACCGCGAGCATCTGCGCGAAATCCTCGACCGCAAGCAGATCAACGTCGTCTCCGCCATGCTCACGCAATGGTGCACCAATGTTCTGCGCTCCAAGGTCGAGCCGATGAAAGACGTCGCAAGAATGATCCGCAAGCACTTCGAGGGCATCGTCGCCTGGACACAGACACGCCAGACCAACGGCTTCATCGAGGCCCTCAACGGCCTCTTCCAGGCCGCCAAACGCAAGGCCAGGGGCTATACGCGCTTTGCCACCATGCGAACCGTCCTCTTCCTCATCGCGGGAAAACTAGACTTCACCCGGATCAACCCGCATGCCGCATAGCCCACTCAAAATTCAAAAGAGCCTAATTTCATGATGTCCTAAAGGGAAAACGTGAGTGCCGAAGTCTCGCCCGCCACTGCATCCGTGTAGCTGAGCGACAAATTCACCGTCCCATCCGCCTGCGCTGTCACGGCCACGCTCGGCGCCGGCGCTGCCGCCACCGCGGCTTCGAGCAAAATCTGCGTTCTAGCCACACCGGCAATCGCCGCCGGCGCGCCAGGCTGGCCGACATACTGGCCAAGCCCGGCGCCATAATTCAGCTGCCAGATGTAATCGCCAGGATTCGTCAGCAACCGGTGCAACACGCGCTGCTGCGTCAACTCTGGGCCATCGTTCAGCAGCAGGTCGCCGGTCGCACTCACGGCCAGATCACCGCCAAACTGCAAGGAAAGATCCGCCATCACACAATCTCCGACGGCACACTAGTCGTTCCGCCCTTCGAATCCGTATGCGTATGCTGGTCATAGGCGTTGCGCAGCGCCGCCAGCGTACCATGCGCCCCGCTTTGGTCGGAGATATTGCCCGACACCACCAGATCGCCCGTCACATTCACCACGCTCGCCTGCAAACCGATCGTTCCATCATTGCACAATTTTAAAAAACTGCCGCTCTGGTGCCGCAGCCACAACTCTCCGGCGGGTGCTGGCATCGGCGCGTCCACCGCCGACCACACGGCGCCCAGCACCACACCATGTTCCGCGTCGCCCTCCTGGGCCAGCACCAGCACCTGCGCGCCCGGTGTCAGCGGCGCCGCCATGCCCCAGCCCGCCCCCACCCAGGGCGAGACGATCGGCAGCCACCCGGTCAAAACGTTCTCCGGTTGAATCAAAACCCGCGCCGCGTAGGCCGAAGGATCAAAACTCGAAACCAGACCAAACCGCGCCACGCCGCCCTGGCCATCCAGCCCGGCCGCGCTCGCCTTCACCATGTTCCAAAACTGGTCCATGCACTTTCCTAGTTCACGGCATATGCCGTCACGTTCTGCTCAAACCCGAGCCGGGCGCTCAAACGCCGCGTCACCGCCGCCACCGTGTAGCTCTGGTCCAGCGCCGAGCCCGTCCCCGCCATCACCAGCGTCATTCCCGGCCGCAGCACCACGTCTCCGGGCATCGTGGCGCTCATCACCACTTCATGCTGTCCCAGCAGGGTCAGCTGCGCCGCGGCCAGAGCCCGCGCCTGCGCCGCCGTCAGGTTCGGGCGCACCAGCGTCGTCCCCGCCCCATTGCCCTGGCTTTGCGACACCACGGCCTTGTTGCGGGTATTCCAGGACTTCACCGTCACCGCCGCCGGCAGCGCGTTGATCGTGTCAAACACCAGCGACGAGAAATTCCCCGGCGTCACCAGCATCGGCGGCACTGGCGGCCACGGCCCAAAATTCAGCACCTCGCCGCTGACCCACAACGCAAACCCTTCGGCCTGCGCCAGTTGTGTCAGCAGTCCCCATTCCGTCGCGGTTCGTGCATGCAAGGCCAGCGCACTGCGCGCGTGGTCCAGTTCGTAATACTGCCCCACCGGTGTCGATGTCTCGGTCACATTCGGCGTCATCCCGTGCCGTCCCGCCAGCGTCACTGCAATCTGGCTTGCCGTCTGGTTGGCAAAAGTCTCGGCGATCTCCGCATCAATCAGCCGCGCCGCAAGGTCCCGCCCCGCCAGCACCGCCTCGTTGCGGCCCAGGTCCTGCCGCACATTATCCAGCTGGCCGGCCAGCAGCGTCACATAACCAACGCCATCCGCAGCCACCTCTATCATCACATCCTGCTTGCCCAGCGCAGCAAAAAAGCCGACCCGCCCGCCCAGCGCACAGGTCACGCTGAATCGGTCCGCCGCGAAACAGCCAACCGACTCAACCTCCAGCGAGACCACCTCATTCACCGGCACGCCACCAATGCTCAGGCGGACACGCGGCGCCTCAGCCGGCAATGCCACCTCCGGCCGTTGAATCCACAGGCGGTATCACCAGCGTCGTCACGCCCAAAAGCACGGGGTCGGACAAATTGTTCGCCTGCGCGATCCTGATCCACTGCGTCGCATCGTTCAGATACTTCGCGGCCAGCGTGAACAAATTGCCCCCTGCCACCACCACAATCCTGTTCGTCATGCCAGCGCCATCCCCTGATTCATGGCAGCCCGGTTCACGTAGCCGCGCATATTCGCCGCCGCCGCCAGCTGCGCCGCCCCGGCGTTCAACCCGTTCAGAATACCGGCCCCCGTACCCGCATCACCGGCCGCATCCAACGCCCCGGCCGCATTGCTCACCGCAGCACCCGAGCCCGTCATCACCGCATCAACCTGGCCCTGCACCGCAGCGTAGCCCGCCGCGCTGCCCGTCCCCAGTCCGAGCAGCGAAATCCCGGCCTGCGCGCTCAAACCGCCCGCCGCCGCAAGGTCAGACGCCACCAGCGAGGCCAACGGCGCCACCAGGGCCGCCATCACGTCATTGACAACGATGCAGACAATCTCGAACGGAATCAGATTCGTCTTTCTGTACTCCGCCGCGAATGTCTCGACGATCACCAGGTAGCAGAAGCTGTCCCACACCAGCGGCAGCGCTACGCCTGCAGCCCTCGCCGCATCCAGCAGCTGCGCCCGCGCCGCGGCATCCGCGCCGGAGAAAATGCCGGAGAAGGTGATCACCCCCTCATCCACACCCAACGCCTGCACCGCCCGGCCACCGCCGAGCAGTTCCTGCACCGCCACCCTCTGCCGCCCACCAAAGGAAATCGCCTCCGGCACCTCCATGCCACGGAAGGCCACGCCGCCCAGCGTCAGACTCACCTTGCCCATCGCGTCACCGTCATCTGTGCCTCAGCCTTCATTCCAGCGCAGGCTCTGCCAATCAAAACTCAAACCCGCCATGGTGCCGAACACCACCACATGGGCGATGCGCTCGGCCTCATCGAGCCCAAACGCCACCTCGTAAGGCACCCCGCAACTGACCAGATAAAGACAATCCACCAGCCCGGGGTGCCGGCTCAGTTTCCCGCTTCGCCCAGCACATCTTTCTCGGCATCGGCGGTGAGATGTGCCCCCACCGCCTCCACCCCATCCTCGCCAAGCCGCTCCAGCACCGCCTCGATCCCCGTCTCGCTGGCAGGAATCGGCACCGGCACGTCGTCGATCATCGCGACCGCAGCAGCCAGTTTCGCCAGGCCGAAATACGCCCTGTTTTCGGACAGATCCGGCCCCAGCGCCTTGAACAGCCGCAACTGCTCCACCACGCCCACGCGCCGCAGCTCAATCCTGCGCCCGCCCCTATCGGAGACAATCTCCCCCATCAAACGCGCTTCCGGCTGGAGGCAAAGAAGTCCAGCTTCTGCGTCACCGGCGCATCACCGCGATACGCCCCGGCCGAGGTCAGCTTGAACACCACGCCGCTGAACTGATAGGTCGAGACAGAGCCATCGGTTTCGTTGACATACTGGTACAGCGTCCCGCCCTGGATGGTCTGGCCTGAGAGATAAGCCTGCTCGATCTGCGCGATGAAATCATCCACCGCCGAGGAGCCGCGGTCCAGCGCGAAACTGCCGCTCCACCCCTTCGGCAACTCGGCGCCAAGCTGTACGCCATCCAGCCGATCCACCCGCACCGTCGTCGTAATCTGCTGCGCCTCGAAGCCGGTAACATGCGTCAGATCCACGCGCCCGAACGGCCCCATCACCACCAGCTGGCAATCACTGCCAACCGTGAACGTATTATACGGCATCTTTCTGCATCCTCACTCAGTTGGCGTTGGAGACGGTCTGCACACTCACCTGCACCGTCTGCCCGCCCTGCACATTCACGATGAACTTCTCGTTGATCGCCTGGTAGCGCACCTGCACATCCGCCTGCACATAGCCCAGCGCCGTGCGGCTGGCCGGGTTGTTGCTGGCATCACACACCACGGCGAACGGCACGCTGCCATCGGTGCTGCCAAGCAGCCCCTGCGAGAGCAATCCGTTCAGAAAAGCCAGAAGTGTTGCGCGGATATTCTGGAAAAGCGTGTCATTCACCACCTGCCCCACATACAGCCCCATGCCCGCCGCCAGCGTGGTGGAAATGTAGTTGGTCAGCCGTGTGTAGTTGTCCCCATTCATCGCGGCGTTGGACGACGAGTTATGCCCGCCGCGCACACCCCAGAAATTCCCGCCCGGCTGCGGATTGGCAATCACATCGATCCCCGCGCCCAGCAGCACGGCAAGGTCCGCGCTGGCATAGGTCGTCGCCGTGCCGCCGCCCGGCTGGCCGGATTTCTGTGTGCCGATCACGCCATAAAGCGGCTTGTTCAGCGGGGACCGCTCCGGCGACAAATTCGCCAGCCGCCCAGCCACAAACCCCTGCGGCGAAACCAGCCGCGTCATGGCATTGGCCTGGTCGTACCAGTACACCCAATCGCCGAACATCAGCTTGGCCGCGTAGCTGTCGATCCCGGCTTCCGCCTTCATCGTTACCGCGTTGGCGATGGTATCACCCGCCGGACCGGCGAGGATCATATACACGCTCTCGGCCAGGCCGAACTGCGTCTGCATACTCCACTGCGTCGGAGTCATCCGCATCCGCCAGCAGCCCGATGGCGCAGCCCTGGCCGCGCAGCGCGTACATACCCTGGCGCGGCAAGGTGTCGCTGCCCACCAGCATCGCGGCATTTACGCCGGTCGCGCCATCCAGGCCCGGATTCCCTGAGGCGAACAGGAACACCCCCGCCACCGGCGTTGCGGTCCCGCCCAGCGTGGTCGCCACCACAAGCTGCGACGGCCCGCGCAGCGCGCCATTGCCATTGTTCACCGCATTGGCAAGGTTGTTCCAAAAGGCCAGCCCGGTGCCGGTGATGTTGTCGAAGATCTCCGGGCTCAGCCCCGGCATGGCAATGGTCAGGCGCCAGCTGCTCGCCGCCGATCCGGCCGAGAAGGTCAAGCGCAGCTGGTTACCCAGGCTGCCGGTATACATCGCGGTGAAGGTAATCGCCCCCAGCACGCTGAGCGAGGCCGCGGTATCCGTTCCATCCGTCACGCGCACGCAACGGAAATTCGCAGCCCCCTGCTGAACGGCGGTCGCCACCTGCGTGCCCATATCGTGTTTACGCGCCATCACCGGGCCGAAGCTCGCGGCATAATCACTCATGCTGCCAATAATCGTCGGCTCGCCCACCGGGCCCCAGCTCGCCGTACCCACCACGCCGGCAACATCCGTCGGCACGCCGTTCAACAACAGCGACTGCGGAGGCACAATCTGCACGTAAAGGTCGGGCACAATCAGCGCGGTGGTGTTCAGCGCGCCCTGTTGCACAATCGGCATGGCTTAGCCCCCCTTCGCCGCAACGCGCACGACATAGCTTGCCTGCGGCCCGGCCAGGATCTTCTCCACGGCCGCCGTATCGGTAATCAGCTCACCCCGCTGGTAACCGCCGAACGGTTTCAGCACCACCAAATGAAATGTCATGTTTTCCCTCAACTCTGAAAATCGCCGAGCGCAACCGCATCGGCTGTCGCCGTTACCGTGCCGAACAGCATCGCCGGCGCCATCTGCGCCAGCGTCGTCGGATACTCCACTGCATAGTTCAGCTCCCGCCGGAACAGGCACGTCTCCGCGCCGCCGTCCTGCGTTGCGGCGCCGGCAAAAACCATGTGCCCGGAAGAGCCATCGGCAAGCGGAACGAATTTTATCGCCGCCAACGCGCTATCCACCACCGGCGCCACCGCATCGCGTGCCGCCGGGTTCGGGCACCACATCGTCACCTTGAAGTCCTGCACCTGGCGCTTGATCTCTTGCAGCGCCCCGGCCCCGGCCACCACCCGCGTGGTGAAATCTCTCCGCCCCCGGCACGGTCAGCCCGCTCCCGGTATAGTTCACAATCCATCCGGCGGCGCGGATCACCGCCGCCAGATTGCTCGCCACCGTCGCCGGGCTGTCATTCGCCTGCACCGCATAGGCAAATGTCTGCTCATTCACCAGCACACCAGCCAACTGCCCCACCGCGCAGGTGCCGGAGAAAATGGCGGAAACACCCTGCACCGCCACGCTCAACACCTGCGCCACCGGCTTCACCACACACCACTGGCGCGGATACCGCGTCACGTTCCGCACCGCGCCATCACCTGGCCGTCACCGAAACATGCGTGACACCAGCAGCAAGATCCGCATCCAGCGCCGGCGGGTTCGGATAGCCCCGGTACACCTTGCACACCTGCCCGGTCACGCTGGCCGCATCTGTCCCGTCCGGGTAGAGCGCATTCGCCACCAGCGCGGCCAGCGCATTTTCCACATCCGCCTGGTCGGCCATCAGCTCACCGCCTGCACCAAAGAGAGCCGCCACACCGCGCCGACATGCTCAATCGCCGTCAACACGAAGCGCCCGCCCCGCTCATCCATCAACACATCGTCAACACCTGGCTGCACACCTTCAACAATCGGCAGCATCGCGGTGAAGCCCGGCAATCTCGCGTCATCCGGCAGCCCAGCCCTGGCGCGCTCCCCGCCGCCGCCAACCAGCAGGCTTGCCGGAAAGCCCCGCACCAGCACCGTCTCGGTCGTCCGCGTCACCGCGCCATACGGGTTCAGCCCCGCCAGCACCGGCGCCGCCGGCCGCGCCAGCGTCACCACGGCGTTTGTCATCACCACCAGCATCGGCTTCGGCGGCTCTATCTCCGCCACGAACGCCACACCCTCCGGCCCGGCCAGATAATCGCCCGGGCGCAGATAGCTCCAATCCGCCCAGGCCTGCCGGAACGGCACGGCGAAGCCGCCCGGCGCGGTCACCGAGCCACCGGGCAGCGCATAAGCCACGCTCAGGCGCAGAAACCGCCTGGCGGGGTCAAGCGGCGCCTCCGGCCCATCCGGGCGGAACGCGTCATGCACAAAGCCCACGCGCCGCGCCGCACATCCCGCCCCATAGGCCAGGCGGTCAGCCAGCTTCACCCCATCCATGCTTACACCACCAGCGCCACACCGGCCTGGCCCAAGGCCGGACCCGGCGGCACCCCCAAAAACCCGCACAGCCGCCGCCGCCAGCTGTCGAACAGCGCCTCGCGGTCCTTCAACTCGTCAGCATTATGCGTCCATGCCGCGGCACTCTCGGTGTCCAGGTTCTCCGAGATCCGCGGAATCGCCGCCTCAATCGTCCCTAAGGTCGAGGCATACTGCAGCACGACGGCAACCTCCGCCGGGGCCAGATTGTTCAGCCGGTATTCCAGCGTCCCATAGGCCTGGAAGAACCGCCACGAGTTGAACCCCGCCGCCCCAGCGCCATAGGCCGGATACCCGCAGAACCTGCGGATATCGGCCTTCTGGGCGTCAGTGAATCCGGCCGCCACGGTACCGGACATCTCAGTACGTATCCCCGTCGCCGAGCGTGAAATACACGGTCCCGGTTCCGGCGCTCAGCACGACGGCTGCGTTGCGCACGAACGGCCCTGCATCCACCAGCATCCGCCCGCCCGGCGGCACGGGCGTGTCAGAGGTCGTGGCACTCAGGCCAATGGCGGCGCCGAGCTTAAAGAACGCGGTGGCGGCGGTGGCATTGTACACCAGCACCGCGCCCCCGCCGCCGGCCAAAGTCACGTTCCCCGGCGTGGTGGAGGCGGCAATCGCCACCGTCCCTGCCGGCCGGAAAGGCTGGTTCGCACCAGTAGACATGCGCGCCCCTCCTTAACCGATATGCTCGATCATCACCGCGCGCTTGTAATTGGCGTTGGTCGCCGTCGGCACGGTGTTCGGCGTGGTGGTGGTGTCGGAGGGCGCGCAGAACCCGCCAATCCAGTACCAGCTCTGGGCGATGATCTGCTGCAGCCGGTCGATCGGCTCGCGCGTCACCATGGCCACGCCATCGATCACCTGCACCAGGCTGTCCTTCGGCGCCACATCATCAGCGGCCATACCGGCGAAATCACCCTCGATCAGCGCGCCCTGCCCGCACACGATCGGCCGGCGCACATAAAGCCCGTTGATGCCGGGATGGCTCTGCACATAGGCCTCGGTGGTGGTGATGAAGCGCAAGCCAAGAAAGTCGCTCACCATGCCCTGGCGGAACACCGGGTTGGCGGCGGTGCTGCCCTGGAACAGCTGCTTGAAATCCGGGTCCGAGAACAGCTGCCGCGCGGAAATCGGGTCGAGATAACAATTATACAGCCCGTCCACCAGCGGCACGGCATTGCGGCGCAGCAGCGCCACGGCATCAAGCAGATTGCTCATGGTCAGCGTATCGGTGGCCTGCAGCGCGGCGGTATTGCCACGGCTGGCCGGGCGCACGATGGAACTCGCGGTCGCCGCCTGCACGGCATTGCCCGCGGTGCCATCGGCCACGGTCACATTGCTGGCAAACAGCAGCTGGCCGGAAATACCACTGGGCGCGGTCGAGGCATTAACCGCATCCGGCGTCACGCCGACAACGTTGTACACGTTGGACCCCACGGTCACGGTCAGCGGATAGGTCGAGGACACAGCCTGCTGCACGCCGTTCACGAACACGGTCTGGAAGCCGCGAACATCGTCCACCTCCACGGCAGGACCAGCAGCGGAAAGCGTCGTCACCACGCGGGTATTGCCGCCGAAATACGGCGCGAACAGCGCATTGCGGGCCAGTTCGTCCAGGCTGCGCGCGGCCTGCTCGCCGTTGATCGCCGCATTCTGCAGGAACTGCGAGGCAATGCCCACACGGCTGGTCACCATGTTAAGGTCCTGCGTCGCGGCATAGAAGTTCAGCGAGATCGTGTACTGCTCCACCCCCCAGTTGGTGGAGGCGAGCCCGTTATCCAGGTTGGTGTTGGTCGCAGCGGCCAGCGGCGTGGTCACGCTCGGCTTCAGCCCCGCGCGGGTCTTGGTCAGCGTCTCACCGATCCCCACCGCGAATTCCTCGCGGTCGGCGATCAGCCGGTAGCCGAGGCGCGATGTCAGCGCCTGCTCGAACTCCCGCTCGAGAAACCCCTGTTGAATGATCGGCTGCAGCGCAGCTGGGAAATTCTGAATACCCATCCTCTATCCATTCCTCTGTTTGAGCATGACTCATCATCCAGCAACGGGCGCGCCCCATGGCCGGCTTTTCAGACGTAAATTGTAACGAGCGGTTTTCTAATGTTTCAGAAGTCGCTCTGGTGAGCTGAATAGTCGTGCATTTCGAGCATCGGAGCGGAGCTTACGTTGGAGTACGTGAGCACCGAAGCGCAGTAATGCGCGGCTAGGCAGCCGCCAGAGTAGATTTCAGCGGCGGCGGATCAGCGCGGCCCTGGCGCTCAGCCATTCCTCATGGCTCAGCTCATTGGCGTGCCGTGTGCGCGGCGGCTCCGGCCTGGGCGGGTTTGCCGCTGCCGAGGATGAAGCTCCGGCCCCGAACAGCCACGGCTTCTCCCGCTTCATCCGCGCCAGCAGGCTCGCCGCATCCTCAACTTCGCCATTCTGGTTCAGCCTGACAGATGCCGCATCGATCAACTTCAGCCCGTCGAGGTCGATCATCCCGGCCCGCACCGCCTCCGCCTTCAGCTCCGCGCGCGCCACCTTTGCTGCCATCTCCGCCTGCATCTGGCTCAGCGCCGCCTCGGCGCTCTCAGCGCGTGCGCGCCAGTCCTCGGTCTTCTCGATTTCCTCAGTCATTGCGCATCCTGGTCAATGGCATCCAACTCCGCCTCCACATCCGTAATCCCGTGCGCGGCGGCCACGGTTTTCACCGCCGTCTCGCGCGAGAGCTGCCCGGCATTCACCAGCGCCGAAACCGCCTGCGCCTCCTTCAGCCGGTCATCGGCCGAGAGCGGATACCAGCGCGGCCAGCGCAGCTTCAGCCTCTGCGTCACATCCAGCGGCGGCACCCTCTCGCCCATCACCGTCAGCGGAAATTTCTGCGACGCCCGCACCACCATTTTCATCAACGGCAGGATCCCGCCTTCGCCATAGGCAATGCGCAGATTATCCGCGAGCCAGATCAACCCCTGATTCATCATCTCCAGCGCCCGGCCGGACTGCGCCGCCGTCAGCCTCTCCGCGCTCGCGCGGTTGCCATGCACACTTTCCAGCGCGAATTCCCGCAGCGTCCGCACATAGGAGATCACCGCCTCCGCCGCCGTACCGCCTATCTCCAGCAGCTTGGCATCGCCTTTCTCGGAAACCACAAGGGCATTGCCAGCACCTTTGACAATTTCCGCATCGCTGGTCGCGGGCTCTTTTATCAGCAGCGTCGGGTCAGAGCTGTATTTCAGCCCCCGCCCCGCCTGGCTCAGCTGATAGTCGATCTCGATATTCGTATCGATCGCTGCCCGGAACGTGCACGCCCCGTCTACGCCCTCGCCACCCGGCAAATTGCGGATCCACACCACCGGCACGAAGCCCAGCCCATGCGTCACGCTGCGCTGCTCGTCCTTCACCGGCCCGCCCAGCGGATCATTCACCGCCCAGGGCAGATACCAGGTCTCAGCCTCGGTATCCCAGACGCGCTGGAACCAGTACATCGACTGCACATCGATATTCTCATAGCCCTGTGCAGCCAGATCCGCGCCGCTCACCTTGTAGCGCTCCGTCACCTGCGCCAGCGTATCGGGCGCCGCGGCACTCCATACCGGCGTCAGATACAGGCTCTCCAGCACCGAGAAGAACACCCGCCCCTGCAGCACGCGGAACAGCACCGCCACCGAGCCGACCGAGCCCCGGATCGCCGCGTCGATCATCACCTCGTTCAACCGCGATTCCGCGATCACATCCTGCAAGCACCGCGCCAGCGCCGGATCATCAGCATCGATGGCCGGAAAATGCCCGGCGCTGAACAGCAGCGCCACGGAATCCTCCACCACCACCCGGCACAGCCCATAGCGTACCGAAGGCCGGCGCAACCGCAGCGGAATATACTCCCCCGCCGAATTGCGCTCCTCGTGGAACTGGTAGGGCAGATTGTCATACAGCGTGCCATCCAGCACGCGGCGCAGAATATCCAGCTTCGCCACGCGCGCCGGCAAGCTCGTATCCGCCTGGATCGTGCCGCAAATCGTTTCAAACATGCAGTTCTCTTCGGTTAGATCTTCACCGTTGCATCAGCGGCAGCTGCAGCCGCCGTGCGGGCTGCCCCACCATCGTGGCCAGCGTATTCACCGCACGGGAGAGCGCATCCACCTGGTCGTCCTTGCCCCCATGCGGAAACGCCCGCAGCTCCGCCAGCAGCGCATCATTCCAGGGTGCGGCCACCATCGCCAAATTCCCCGCATCCATCTGCGTTGCCGCCGGCATGGCGCGGATGGTTTTGGCGTCCCGCTCCGGGCTCGCCACAACCCGGTACCCGTTCAGACTGCGCGTCAGCATCGCAATCTGCGCCACCCCGGCCTGCCCTGGGTCCTGCGGCAGGGCAATCACCGTCCCCGCCCCATCCAGGCGCGCCATCTCCAAAATCTTCGCCTCAACCTGCGCCGGCGCCGCCTGCAGCCGCGCCACATCCAGCACCACCAGCAGGTTCTCCGCTGTCACACCCAGCTTCAGCCCCACCGTGTAGTCCGGGCTGCGCCCTGGCGAGCCTAGGCTCGCCGCCAAGTCCCAACCTCGTATCGCTTGCCGCAGCGGCGGCGCCTCGGGCAAAATCCGCACCCGCGTGGCGTTAAAGAACGCCGCGTCTGGCGGTAGCGGCGTTTGCTGATACATGGCCGCAAACGCCCGCTCGCCCACTTCAAGGCGCCGCCGCTCGATATCCTCCCGTCCCTGCCATTCCGGCCACAGCGCCTCACCCGGCGCCCGGCCCAATTCGTCTCCCGGCTCCGCCAGGGCCGGCAGGCGTAGGCATTTCCACCCCGCCTCCGCCGCCAGCAGCCTTCCTGCCAGATCATCCTCGTGCCACCGGGTCATGATCAGCACGATCCGCCCGCCCGGCTTCAGCCGCGCCGTCAGTTCACCCCGATACCAGTCATAAAGCGCATCGCGGGCCGTCTGGCTCTCCGCCTCCGCCCAGGACTTCACCGGATCGTCGATCACGATCAGATCCGCCCGCCGTCCGGTAATCGGCCCGCGCACCCCGGCGGCGAAGTAGTCCCCCTCCCCGTCCAGGGCGAAGCGCGATGCCGCCTTGCTGTCCTTGCTGATGGCAACCCCGAGCCAGCTGCCATTCTCCTCGACCGCCGCCCTAACCCGCCGGCCGAAATAATTCGCCAGGGACGCCGTATGCGCCGCGGCGATCACCTGCGCCCTTGGCCGTGCCGCCAGAAAATACGCCGGGAACAGCACCGACCCATAGGTCGACTTCGCTGACCCCGGCGGCATCTGCACCATCAGCCGGTCAACCGCCCCATCGGCAACGTCCTGAAGACTGCCAATCAGCAACTCATGATGCCGCGCAGGCACCTGCCCCTTGGCCGCCATGGCCCGGCGGGCGAATTCAAGAAACCCACCCGCCGCCATCAATCTTTGTATCAACCCGTCCGTGTGAGGCGTAGAACCAGTATGCCAAGGGGTATACGCCAAACTGGGGCAGGTGGGCAAGAAGAAAATAACATGATGTTAGTAAAAATATTATCGTGCCTCATTTAACCCTCGTAACACCAGCTCAATACCCTGCCCATGCCAGCGCTGGATTGATTTATGATCCGCCCCCAACATCGTGCGCGATCCTCCGCCACGGAAACAAATGCCGCCCGGTGATCGGGTGCACCAGCGCCCGCGCGCCCAGAATCCGGCGCAGCACGTATTTCGCCTCCGGAACCATCGCCAGCCAGCCGAACGCCTCATCCATGCGGCTGATTTCCGCAGCACTCGGCATGGCTGGGCGGACCACAGCCGCCTGCCAGCCGTAAGCCTCAAGCGCGGTATGCACCACGTCGAATTTCATCGTCCGCAGCTGCGTCGAATACCCCCGCGACGGCAAGGCCAGTAACGTCGCGCCCGCCGCCTCTAACCGGCCGATCAACTCTTCCGCCGTCATGCATCGTCTCCTTCCGGGAATGGTTCATCCGTTAGCAAGCCCCAGGTCAAAGGATGCCCCGCCGGCAGCGGCGGCCGGTTCGGGTCATCCAGCACGTCATCACGTTTCGGTGATACCGGGAGCTTCACCGGCGCCACTGCACGCAAACGCCGCCCCCGCTCTATCACCGTGCTTCTGGCCAGCCCCAGCCTGCGCCCAATCGCGGACCAGGTGTCCCCCGCCGCCCGCATCTCACGGATTGTCTGGTCCGCAACCGCTGTCCATTGTCTCACCTGCGGCATGACCCCTCCTTGTGCTGCCGCGGTGGTGTTAGAATAACTAACTATTAACGTCAATAAAAACTAACGTTGAGTTTGGCAAAACTCATGTTATGAGAATGTATGGCAACAAAAAAACAGCCCCCGGCCGAAACCGTCGGCGCCCGCATCCGGGCTTTGCGCCTCGCAGCCAATATGACCCAGGATGAATTCGCGGCGAAGCTCAATGTTTCCCGCTCCGCCATCGCCCAGTGGGAGACGGATCGCGCCGGTCAGGTGCGGGAAAACATGGAGCGTATCGCCAAGGTCCTCAACACTTCGCTTGGCTACTTGGTTTCCGGGGAAACCGGCTCCCTTCTAGGCGACGAATTGGCGCTCATGCGGCTTTACCGGGCCTGTTCGGCCGAGGACCGCCGCATGCTCCTGCAAACCGCGCGCCGTCTGGCGCGCAGCTAGTTCAGCTAACTACGCGTCTTCCGGCCGCAGCAGGCGCAGTTCACGATACACCCCGCCATCGCGGGAAAAATGCCTGTTGTAATGTGGATCAAACGGCAGCGTATCCACATATCTCTGCTTCATAACCTCATTTTCCCACATAAACCGTGCGAGCTTCTCATCGTTGAAGTCATCGCCCCGGCTTATGCTTTCCCGGTGCTCAGCCACGGCATCCGGCATATACACAATTTTCCAACCAGCTTTGGTTAGTTTCGCACACAAATCAACATCGTTGAACGCCACCTTCAACAATTCTTCGTCAAAACCGCTAACATCCTCGAAGGCCTGCCTGCGTACCAACATGCAGGCGGCCGTCACGGCGGAAACCTCCTGCGCCGTCATCGCGTGCGTCATATAGCCCGGCGCCTTACCCTCCAGCCCGCGGAACGCATGGTCCGCCACGCCGCCCACCCCCAGCACCACGCCGGCATGCTGCACGGTCCCGTTCGGATAAAGCAGCTTCGCCCCCACCGCGCCCAGCTGCGGATCGGCCAGGCACTCATCCAGCATCCGGCGCAGCCAGAACGGTTCGCTCACAAACACGTCGTTATTCAGGAACAGCAGAAACTCCCGCTCCGCCGCCTTCACGCCAATATTGTTGATACGCGAATAGTTGAACGGCTCGGCGATGCGGATAACCTTGGTGTCCGGCCTGTTCGCCTGCGTGGCGGTAAACGCCTCCGCCTCGGCCGAGCTCGACCAGTTATCCAGCAGGATGATCTCGTAAGGAACATCCTTGGTGTACTTACGAATAGCATCGACACATTCCTGCGTCATTCCAATATGGTCTCGGAACGGGATCAAAATGGAAACCCCGGCCGCCTTCCGCTGTTTCGCCGGAAACCGCCATTCCACCTCGTAGCAGGTCAACCCGCCGCGGCTCTTCACCTGTGCGGCCAAACCCCGCCGCTGCAGATGCGCCTGCACCGCCGCCTCGCCTGCCGTCACGGCCTTCGGCTTAGCCTGCGCCCCCGCCGCCGCAGTGGAACTGGCGGATTTGCGCCAATGGTACAACACCTCTGGCACATGGTGGATTTCCCCGGGCGCCAGACGCTCGCATAACCGCAGCAGCAAATCGTGGTCCTGCGCCCCGTCCAGCGTCGGGTCCAGCCCGCCAACCTCGCGCAGCGCCGCCGCATCCACCATAACGAAATGACAGATATAGTTGATATCCAGCAGGAATCTGTAATTGAAATCCGGCTTGAAATGCGGCTCGCACAGCGCCCCGGAGCGCTCCACCTTGTCCTCGTCGGAATAGAGCAGCTTCGCACCCGTCGCCCGCCGCGCGCGCAGCATCACCTCCAGCGCCACCGGCTCCAGCAGGTCGTCATGGTCGAAAAACGCCACCACCTCGCCCTTCGCCGCCTTCAGCGCGTCGTTGGTGGCACGGGCAATGCCGCCATTGCTCTTACGGTTCAGCAGCTTTATCCGCTTGTCGGCTTTCGCCAGCTCCCGCATCGCGGCGGTCAGCTCCGGCTGACCGCTGGCGTCATCCACCAGCAGCAACTCCCAGTTCCCGTAACTCTGCCGCCGCACGGAATCCACCGCGGCCAGAAAATCCCCAATCCCCGGCCGGTACACCGGGCAGATCACGGAAACCAGCGGCGGCTCCACCGGCAGCGCCCCATAGCACGCCTCAGCCCGCGCCGCCGCCAGCGGCAGCGAGGCCGCGGCCCAGCGCTGGTAATCGTCCAGCAGATAGCGTTCGCGCGGCAGCGCCGTCTGCAAATCCCGCCGCAGCCGGAAGGTGAAGGCGAACAGCTCATCCGTCCGGGCAATCAGGCTCTCTATCTGCTCCCGCGCCGAAGCCGAGGGGAACACGATCTCCAGCGGGCTGCCGCGCAATTCCTCCCTCTCCGGCATGGCGAAGAATTGCAGCGTCATGCGCGGCCGGCGCAGCCCCTCGGGCAGATAGAAGCTGAACCCGCAGGCCCCATCGCCACCTGTCGCCGTCGGCCACGTCGCCACGGAACTGGTCCGCCGTCACCTCGGCCACGGGCTGCCCGGCAGAGGTCACCAGAATCCGCACCCCGCCCAGCTTGGTTCCGGCCCGCTCGTCCACCCTCAGCGCCCAGCCCTGGATCAACCCGCCGACAAGCCCATCCACCACGGCCTCGACCCGCGTCGGCTTGGCCAGGCAGAAGCTCAGCGCCGCCATCGCCCCGTTGCGCGAGGACACCGGCACCGCCACCCCGTCCAGCGTAGCGAAGGTCATGGTATGGCGCAGCCCGTCATGGTAGCGCTCGGGGATGCTGTAATAGAACCCGATCCGGCTGTTCGCCTGCGTCACCAGCCTGGCATCGTCGCGGTGCAGGTCGCAGCTCACCACATCGGCGATCACGCCGTCGATCATCACCCGCAGCCGCAGGCTCTGCGCGGCGGCGTCGAAATCCACCGCCCAGCCGCCCATCCCGGTTTCGTCAATGCGGTCGACGAAACACAGCAGCTTCCGCTCGGCCGCCGCCACGGGCTGCTTCCGGCTCACACCCATCTTTGCCGTCATGCCTTGCTTTCCGCTCCTGTGGTCTCCAGCGCCAGCGGCAGCAGCCGCGCCAACCGCTCCGCCCATTCCGCCTGCCCTGACTTCGTGCTGAACCAGATCCTGCCGGATTTCTATTTCCAAATAATCAAGACCGCGCGCCTCCGCATGCACCGGCACGCCGTAATCGGTCTCATCCGTCAGCTGGTAGGGCGCGTTCTCCCCCACCACCAGCCCCGGCTCGGCGCGCAGCAGCGCCGCCACGGCGCGGGAGAGCCTGGGGTTACGATTATACAGCACCGCCACATGCATCGGCCGCGCCTGCTCCAGATACACCGGGGTAAAGCTGTGCATGGCCACGTAAACGGTCCCCGGCCGCGCCGCCGATCAGCCCCTCGATCGCCGCATGATACGGATCGAAGATCGCCGCCTGCCGCGCCGCCTTCGCCTCCGCGCCCAACCCCTTGTTCCCGGGAATCTCCGTCGCCTCGCTCACCTCGGCGAAGGCGCTGGCCACGCCTGGCTTGCGGTTGCAGTCGATCACCAGCCGCGAATAGGTCTGCAGCACCGCCGGGGCGTCCAGCAAAGCGCTCAACCGCCGCGTCACCCCGGCAATCCCGATATCCCAGGCGATATGCCGGTCCATATCCGCAGCACTCACGCCCATATCCCCCAGCGCGCGCGGAATTGCCCGCCCGGCATGGTCGGCGGTCAGCAGAAACCGGCTCTTTCCCTTGGGCCGCAGCACCTCGGCGGGTGCTGCTTCATCCGCCCCCAGCAATCCCGTACTCACTTACGGCCTCCACATAATCTGTTCGGGTGCCGCCGCGCGCGGATCGTATTCCATCATCTGGCCATTCATCACGGAAACCCCGGTCAGCGCCAGGATGAACCCCCAATGGCTCACCAGCAGCGTGGTGTCGTGGTCATCGCGCGCGGCCATGGCGGCGCGGAAGGCGTCGGCCCGCCTCCTGGTCTGCTCCTCGCTTTCTTCCTCGTCATGCCACCACTGCGCCGGCAGATGCCCGAATTCATAATGCGGGAACTTCCCCGCCAGAACCTCGGGGCGGGAGCCGATGTCGCAGACAAACGCCATGCGTTCGCGCACCTCCTGCATCACCTCCACGCTCACCCCCGGCAGCGCCAGGAAGGGCTGCGCCGTCTGTAGCGCCCTTGTATAAGGAGAGACGATAATCCGCGTCAGCCCCGCATCGCGCAGCCGCTCCGCCGCCTCGCCTGCCTGCTCATGCCCCAGCGGCGTCAGCTCCGGGTCCTCGATCCCCGGATCCCGCCTCGTCTCGGTGAAATACAGGTTGAAATAGCTTTGCCCGTGGCGCAGCAGAAACATGTCTCTGTCCTTCAGCTCCCCAGACGCGCGGCGCCCGGCCCTTGTGTTATGTCCCAGGCCGGGCGGGGTTGACTAGCCTGGATGAACTGCTTGCTTTCATCTAAGCCTTGGCGCAGTCTTTCCCGGTAGAGGGTTCAGTGCAGGTCAACGCGTTACAATCCCTGGGCGGATTTTCCGTCATTCTGGTCATTTTCGCGGCTGTCGCGATCTTCCTGATCTTGCGCCTGCGCAGCGTGCTGGGCCGTCGCGTCGGGTTCGAGCGTCCGCCCACGCCCCCCGGCGCCACGCAAGGCTTCAACGCCGGCCCGGTCATCGAGGGCCGGGCCCTCCCCGTGCAATCCGGCCATTCAGTGCCGGACCCGCAGTCGCCTCTCGGCCAGAAGCTGATGCAGATCGTCAACCGCGACCCGCATTTCGACCCGCCGCAATTCCTCTCCCAGGCGGAAACCGCCTTCCGCCTGATCGTCACCGCCTTCGCCGCGGGAGACCGCGCCAAGCTGAAACCCCTGCTCTCCGAGCATGTGTTCGAGACCTTCGACGCCGCCATCAGGGCGCGCGAGGAAGCCGGCGAGCGCCACCAGACCGAGATCAAGGCGATCACCGCCGCCAGCATCGAGGACGCTCAGCTCCTGGGCGACCAGGCCGCCATCATCGTCCGCTTCACCTCGGACCAGGTGAACATGGTGCTGGACGCTGGGGGCAACCCCAAGGTCGGGACCGACGCCGTGACCGAGCTGACCGATCTCTGGACCTTCGAGCGCAACATCAAGGGGCCCGAGCTCACCTGGCGCCTCGCCGCCGCGCGCAACGGCTGATCATCCCCCATGCCCCGCCTGTCCAAGCGCCCCCTCTGGTCCGCCCTTTCTCTTTTCGTGCTCACCGGCTGCGTGCCGCCGCAAACGGGCGGCTCCATGCTCAACCTGCCCGGCGCGCCCCCCGGCAACGCGGTCTCCTTCTCGGACCTGCCCGGCTGGAGCAGCGACAACACCGCCGGCGCGCTGGAAGCCTTCGTCACCGGCTGCAAGACCATCACCACCATGCCGCCGGACCAGTCCCTCGGCGGCTCCGGCCTCGCCCAGTCCGCCGGCGGGCAGGCCGGGCAGTGGGCATCCACCTGCGCCGCGGCCCAGGCCATCGCCCCCAATGACGCCGCCGCCGCCCGCCAATTCTTCGAGACCAATTTCATCCCCTACGCCGTCTCCGGCCAGGCGCTCATCACCGGCTATTTCGAGCCGGAATTCCCCGGCTCGAAGAACCTCGCCCCGGGCTACACCGTGCCGCTCTATTCCAAGCCGGCGGACGACACCCTGGCCTCCCTGCCCCGCTCGGCCATCGACGCCGGCGCCCTGAACCGCAAAACCCCGGTCACCGCCTATCTGGCCGACCCGGTGGACGCCTTCATGCTGCAAATCCAGGGCTCGGGCCGCATCCTGCTGGCCAATGGCCGCACCCTGCGCGTCGGTTTCGACGGCCAGAACGGCCAGCCCTACACCCCCATCGGCCGCATTCTGGTGCAGCAGGGGGCCCTCACGGCGGATGATGTCAGCTACCAGACCATCTCCGCATGGCTGAAGGCGCATCCGGACCAGGCCAAGGGCATCATGGAGCAGAACGCCCGCTACGTGTTCATCAAGCCGCTCGGCTACCTGCCGGACGACGAAGGCGCCCCCGGCTCGCTCGGCGTGCCGCTCACCGCCGGCCGCTCCCTGGCCGTGGACAAATCCATCATCCCGCTCGGCACCCCCATCTTCGTCGCCACCACGGACCCGATCACCCAATCCCCGCTCGACCGCCTGACCATCGCGCAGGACACGGGCGGCGGCATCCAGGGGCCGGACCGGGCGGATCTCTTCTTCGGCGCCGGGCCGGATGCCGAAACCACAGCCGGCTCCATGCGCCAACCGGGCCAGCTCTTCGTCCTTCTGCCCAAGCCGGCGGCGCAATAGGCATGCGCTTGCCCGCCTCCAGGCAAACGGGCTACAGCGGCGGCGCAATAGTTTCAGGTGGCATGTATGAGTTCTGACCCGCACCGCGATACGGGCGCTAACGCACAGCTGCGCCTTGGCGCCCTCATCGGCGTGCTCGGCGTGGTCTATGGCGATATCGGCACCAGCCCGCTCTACGCGCTGCAAACCTGCCTCGCCTATTTCACCGGCAAGGGCCTCAGCAGCTCGGACATCCTGGGCCTCCTGTCCCTGATCGTCTGGTCGCTGATCATCACCGTCACGCTGAAATACGTCACCTTTGTCATGCGCGCCGACAACCACGGCGAGGGCGGCATCCTCGCCCTCATGGCGCTGGCCCAGCGCGTCGCCAAGTCGGACAGAACCCGCACCTTCCTCGGCCTGGTCGGCATCACCGGCGCCGGCCTGTTCTTCGGCGACGGCATGATCACCCCGGCCATCTCCGTGCTGTCCGCCGTCTCGGGCTTGCAGGTCGTCTGGCCGACCCTGTCCAACGACCTGGTCGAAGCGGATCTCGCTGGTCGTCATCGTCGTGCTGTTCCTGTCGCAGAAGCGCGGCACCGGCAGCATGGGGCGGGCCTTCGGCCCTGTCATGGCCGTCTGGTTCATCGCCATCGGCCTGCTCGGCCTTGTCCAGGTCGTGCAGCACCCCTTCATCTTCAGGCGCTGCTCCCGTCCTATGGCATCCTCTTCATGCTGCACCATAAATTCGCGGCCTTCGTCGTCGCTCGGCGCGGTCGTGCTGGCGGTTACCGGCGCCGAGGCCCTGTATGCGGATATGAGCCATTTCGGCCGCAAGCCCATCCGAGTCGCCTGGACCTATTTCGTCCTGCCCAGCCTGCTGCTGAATTATTTCGGCCAGGGCGCGCTGGTGCTGGCCGACCCCTCGACGGCGGACAATCCGTTCTTCAAGCTTGCCCCGCACTGCGCTGCAAATTCCGCTGGTCGTGCTGTCCACCCTCGCCACCATCATCGCCAGCCAGGCGGTCATTTCCGGCGCCTTCTCCATGGCGCGGCAATGCATCCAGCTCGGCCTGTTTCCGCGCATGGAGGTCCGCCACACTTCGGAGACGGAGGAAGGCCAGATCTACGTGCCGCAGACCAATGCCCTGCTGGCGGTGGGCGTCATCCTGCTGGTTCTCGCCTTCCAGACCAGCGACGCCCTGGCCTGGGCCTATGGCATCGCGGTGACCGGCACGTTCCTGTGCACGAATATCCTGGCCGTCGTGGTGTTCCGCCGCCAGTTCAACTGGTCGCGCCCAGCCGCCCTCGCCGTATTCGGCTTGTTCGGCATCATCGATCTCGCCTTCTTCGCCGCCAACACGCTGAAATTCCTCGATGGCGGCTGGGTGCCGCTGGCCATTGGCCTCGCCGTGATCTTCACCATGACCACCTGGCACCGCGGCCGCGGCCTGATCATGGCCCGCTGGGTGCAGGACAGCCTGCCCCTGGCCTCCTTCCTGGCCCGCCTGCCGCAATCGCGCATCGTGCGCGTGCCCGGCACTGCCGTGTTCATGACCGGCAACCTGGACTTCGTGCCCAACGCCCTGCTGCACAATCTCAAGCACAACAAGGTGCTGCACGAGCAGGTCTTCTTCGTCACCGTGCGCAACCTCGACGTGCCCTATGCCGACCCGGCTGACCGGGTGAAGGCCGAGGAAGCCGCGCCCGGCATCTACAAGGTCGAGCTGTATTACGGCTTCATGGAGAGCCCGAACATCCCGCAGCGCGCTGGAGAGCCTCTCCGCCCAGGGCATCGACTTCAAGCCGATGCAGGCCAGCTACTTCCTGGGCCGCGAGACCGTGGTGCCCGCCTCTGGTGCCCAAGCTGCGCTTCGTCCGCCGCTGGCTGTTCCTGTTCATGGCGCGCAACGCCATTTCCGCCACCGAGTTCTTCCGCATCCCGTCCGACCGCGTGGTCGAGCTCGGCGTCCGCATCGCGGTGTAACCGTCATTGCGAGCCTGCTCTGGCGGGCGAAGCAATCCATCTCCGCGACATCGCTGGAAAAGATGGATTGCTTCGCTGCGCTCGCAATGACGGCAGAGAATCATGCATCTCGCAAGCGGGTATAAAGCCGCGCCTCAACCCAGGCGCGGCAGGCCTCGGCATCCGCCACACAGCCTCCAGCCAGCCACCAAGCCCGAGCCTCGCGGAGCATCTCGCCGATGCGCGGCCCGGGGGGAATGCCCAGGGCCGCCAAGTCCCGCCCCTGCAGCGGAAACACCGGGCGCCGCATGCCAAGCAGCCGCGTGCGCAAACCCTCCCAGCCCGGCCCGTCGCCGCCGTAAAGCCAGCTCCGGTCCACCAGCACCGCCGCCTCTTCCGCCGCCAGCGCCCGGCGAAGCGCCGCGTCATCATCCTCCGGGCGCGGGATCTCCGTGCGCATCAGCGCCTCCAGCCGCGCCTCCTCCGCCCGGCTCAGCCGCCAGCCTTGCGCGAACGCCGCCGCATCGCCCGGCCCCAGCGCCGCCACGCGCAGCAGCGGGTCCACCGGCGCTCCGCGCGTCAGCAGTGCTGCCAGCCGGTCCATATCCGCGGCGGGCAGCAACAGCGGCAGCACGCCTGTCCGCGCCATCAGCCGCAGCGCCGGCACCGGGTCCGCGGCCTTCAAAATCAGCTTGATCTCGTTCCACACCCGCTCGGCCGAGAGGCCCCTCACCCCCTCGCGCAGCGCCACGATCGCCGCCACCGCCTCCGCATCCGGCTCGCCCTGCGCATAACGCGCAAAGAACCGGAAGAAGCGCAGCACCCGCAGGTAATCCTCCCGGATCCGCGTCGCGGCCGCGCCGACAAACCGCACCTTTCCTGCAGCCAGATCCTCCCGCCCGCCGAAATAGTCATACACCGTGCCGTCCCTGGTGGCGGACATGGCATTGATGGTGAAATCCCGCCGGCTCGCATCCTCGCGCCAGTCATCGGTGAATTCCACCACGGCATGCCGCCCGTCGGTCGCCACGTCCCGGCGCAGCGTCGTCACCTCAAAGCCCCGCCCCGCCGCCACGATCGTCACCGTGCCATGCGCCAACCCGGTCGGCACCGCCTTCAGCCCCGCCGCGCGGGCGCGGGCCATCACCATCTCCGGCGCCAGCGGCGAGGCGAGATCCACATCCGCCACTGGGCAGCCAGCCAGCATGTCGCGCACCGCGCCGCCCACGATCCGCGCCTCGGGCAGCGCGTCCCACACCTGGTCCATGCCGGGCAGGGTGATCACTCCTCCCCCCGCAGCCGCCGCGCCAGCCGGCGCAATATTTCCCCGGTCGCGCCCCAGATCACATGGTCCGGATGCGGCCAGATGGAGAACTCCAGCTCCAGCCCGCGCAGCACCGCGCGGCGGCGATGCGGCAGCGCCGGGTCCAGCAGCACCTCGAAGGGCAGGCAGAAAACCTCCTCCACCTCATCCGGCGCCGCCTGCAGCTTCACGCCTTTCGGCACCAGCCCGATCACGGGGGCAATATGGAAGCCGGTCAGGGTGACATGGTCATCCATCCGCCCGAGGACCTCCACGCAGCCCGGATCCAGCCCGATCTCCTCGCGCGCCTCGCGCAGCGCCGCCGCCTCGGGCGAGCCATCCTGCGGCTCGATCTTGCCGCCCGGAAACGACACCTGCCCGGCATGGCTCGGCATCTCCGCCCCGCGCCGGGTGAGCCACACGCCCCGCTCCGGCTCCAGCGGAATCAACACCGCCGCCGGCCTGTGCCTGGGCGCGGCCAGCCGGGCATGCGTCAGCCCCGGCGGCAACCGGCGGCGCAACTCCGCCTCGGTCATGGTTACGGCCAAAACCGCTCAGTCTTCGCAGCAGGAGGGCAGATCGCCCAGCGAGAAAAACGCCCCTTTGCTCCATACCCCGAACACTTCCCGCCCGCGCAGCATCCCCGGCTCGGCGAGCGCCACCAGCTCGTAATAGGTCGCCCGGCAGATCCGCGCCTCGATCGGGAATTTGCCCCTGCCATCGCGCACATGAAGATACGGCGTCGGCTCGCAGCTGAGCAGATCATGCGTGATGCGGATCGGGTGTTCCGGCCCGGCGGTCACGCATTTATCCACATTGGTGCGGAAGCACAGCACCTGGTCGCGCCCATGGCCCTTCCAGCTCATCTCCACAGCCACGAGCGGCGCGTCCTCCACCTCGATCCGCCCGCGCTCCACGGGCGTTTCCAGCAGATAATGCCCCTCCTCGTCGCGCGTCAGCACGGAGGAGAACAGGCACACCATCTCCTTGCGGGAAATCGGGCTGCCCTTGTACAGCCAAGTGCCGTCGCGCCTGATCAGGAACGGCAGCTCACTGCGTTCCAGCAGGCAGCGGGCCGTACCAGCCACCACGCCAGGTTGCTCAGCCCTTTCGTTCACGATCCGTTGATTCCATTGCTCGCCACAGCCCGTTTCCCCTCCATATAGGGTCTGCCATGGCGTAATCAAATCCCGGCACACGCTCCCGTTGCGGGCTTGTTATCTTTCCACCGGGGCTCAAACCCCGCCGCAACCAAAGCTTAACTGGAATTTTCTTGACACGGCGCGGCCAAACATAGCGAGATTGCATCAGGTTCAGGGGGATTTCAGCCAATTTTGAGCTTGACCTGTCTCTTCTCCACGCGCTTTTCCGTCCGGAAAAACCGGATGGACTTAGACGTATGAACGCGACGGACCGTAAACTCCGCAAACTGCATGTCGTGACGCATGGCTGCCAGATGAACGTGTACGACAGCGCACGCATGGCGGACGTTCTGCGTCCCCTGGGCTACACCACGGTGGACAGCCCGGAAGAGGCGGACATGGTGATCATGAACACCTGCCATATCCGCGAGCGGGCGGAGGAGAAGGTGTTCTCCGCCCTGGGCCGGCTGCGCGTGCTCAAAGAGGAAAAGGGCGGCGAGATGATGATCGCCGTCACCGGCTGCGTCGCCCAGGCCGAGGGCGAGCTGATCACCAAACGCGCCCCCTTCGTGGACCTCGTGGTCGGCCCGCAGGCCTATCACCGCCTGCCGGAGCTCATCGCCCAGGCCCACCGCAAACAGGGCGCGGTGATCGACACGGAATTCCCCGCCGACCAGAAATTCGACCATCTGCCCGATGCCGCCGCCCCGCAGGGCGTGGTCTCCTTCCTCTCCATCCAGGAAGGCTGCGACAAGTTCTGCTCCTTCTGCGTCGTGCCCTATACGCGCGGGGCGGAATCCTCGCGCCCCGTGGCGAGCGTGCTGGCCGAGGCCCGGCGCATGGTGGCGCTGGGAACCAAGGAACTCGCCCTGCTCGGCCAGAACGTGAACGCCTGGCATGGCGAGGGGCCGGACGGAAAAACCTGGGGCCTCGCCCGGCTGCTGGCGGAAATGGCGGAGATCGAGGGGCTGGAGCGGCTGCGCTACACCACCTCCCACCCCAGCGACATGGATGACGAGCTGATCCTGGCCCACCGGGACAACCCGAAGCTCATGCCCTTCCTGCACCTGCCGGTGCAATCCGGGTCGGACAAGATCCTCGCGGCGATGAACCGCAAGCACAAGGCGGATGATTTCCGCCGCATCGTGGAAAAACTGCGCGCGGCCCGGCCGGACATCGCCCTCTCCTCCGATTTCATCGTCGGCCACCCGGGCGAGACGGATGCCGATTTCGCCGCCACCATGGCGCTGGTGCGCGAGACCGGCTTCGCCCTGGCCTACAGCTTCAACTACTCCCCCCGCCCCGGCACCCCGGCTGCCGGGCTGCCGCAGATCGCCGAGGACGTGAAGAATGCCCGGCTCTACGAGCTGCAGGCCGAGCTGCGCCGCCAGCAGGACGACTTCAACGCCTCGCTCGTCGGGCTAGACACCCCCGTGCTGTTCACCGGCACCGGGCCGCCATGCGGGCCAGATCGCCGGGCGCTCGCTCTACCTTCAGCCCGTGGTGGTCGAGCATCCCACCGCGCTGACCGGCGAAGTCCGGGAGGTGAAAATCACCCACGCCAACCCCAACTCTATCCTCGGTACTCTTATCAGCAAGGAGCAAATCGCCGCTTGAGCCAGATCCTCGCGTCTCCGGCTACCCGTCCCGTCCCGCTTGCGCGGCCCCTCACCATGACCTTCGGCGACAACGCGCTGCTGCCGTTGCTGCTCGGAGATCACGACCGGCACCTGGTCCGGATCGAGCAGGAGCTCGGCGTGCGGCTGGCCTGCCGGGGAAACCGAATTGCCATCTCCGGCACGCCTGAACAGGTGGCCGCGGCCGAGGCGGCGCTGGCAGCGCTCTACCGGCAGCTGGAACGCGGCGAGATGCATCGACGGCCCGAAGGTGGACGCGGCCCTGCGCCTGACCGACCCGGCGACCGAACCCCGCCTGCCCCTCTCCGACCTTCCCGCCATCCGCACCCGCAAGGGCGCCGTCGGCCCGCGCAGCGCCGGCCAGGCGGCCTATATGGAACTTCTGGCCCGGCACGAGATGGTGTTCGCCATCGGTCCGGCCGGCACCGGCAAGACCTATCTCGCCGTGGCCCAGGCCGTGGCGATGCTGCACCGCCGGCAAGGTGGATCGCATCGTGCTCTCCCGCCCGGCGGTGGAGGCGGGCGAGCGGCTCGGCTTCCTGCCCGGCGACATGAAGGAGAAGGTCGACCCCTACCTGCGCCCGCTCTACGACGCGCTGCACGACATGCTGCCTGGCGACCAGCTGACCAAGCGCATGACCACCGGCGAGATCGAGGTCGCGCCGCTCGCCTTCATGCGCGGCCGCACGCTGGCGCATGCCTTCGTCATCCTGGACGAAGCGCAGAACACCACGTCGGTGCAGATGAAGATGTTCCTCACCCGCATGGGCGAAGGCACGCGCATGGTCATCACCGGCGACCTTACCCAGATCGACCTGCCGCCGAGCACCCGCTCCGGCCTGCGCGACGCGCTGGAAACGCTGGAGGGCATCCAGGGCATCGGCGTCGTCCGCTTCGCCAATCGCGACGTCGTGCGCCATCCGCTGGTCGGGCGGATCGTGGAAGCCTACGACCAGCGCTATGCCGCCGCGAAGGAACATGCCCGCGAGCGGCAAAGTTAAAGGACAAATGGAACCTGGAAGTACAAGCCCCTTCGGGGGCGCCGAGATTATTGTCGCTGACCGGCGCTGGCGCCGTCATGTGCGGCATTTGCCACTCATCGTGCGGCGGGCCCTGGCGGCCGCGGGGTGCGGCGCCGATGTGGTGTTAACCGATGACCGCACCGTAAAGCGGCTGAACTACCGCGACCGCGGCAAGAACAAGCCGACCAACGTGCTGACCTACGCCAACCCGCCGGAAATGCTGCTGGCCTTCGGCGTGGTGGCGCGCGAGGCGGCGCGTGAGAGCAAGAGCATCGCCCAGCATTTGCGCACCTTCTGGTGCATGGCGCGCTGCATCTGCACGGCTACGACCATCACCACGCCGGCGAGGCGCGGCGAGATGGAGGCCGAGGAAGCCCGCATCCTGTCGCGGCTGCGCGTGCCCAACCCGTGGAAAAACCGATGAGCGGCGCCCTTGCGCCGCGCTGCTCAACCGGCTGCGCAACACCGAGCAATCGGTGCGCGACTCCATCGCCGAACTGGTGCAGGAGGCCGGGGACGAGGAAGCCCAGGGTGCCTCCGGCGAGCTGGTCGGCCTCACCCCGCACGAGCGCGCGCTGCTCGCCAACGTGCTGCGCCTGCGCGAGATCACCGCCGATGACGTGATGGTGCCGCGCCCGGACATCATCGCCATGCGCGCCGATGTGACGCTGGACCAGGCCCTGACGCTGATCCGGCAGCGAAGGCCATTCCCGCCTGCCGGTCTACCGTGAGCATCTCGATGACATCTCGGCATGGTTCACATCAAGGATGTGTTCGCCTTCACCGGCCCCGCGGCCGAGTTCTCAGCCGAGAAACTCCTGCGCAAGCCGCTGATGGTGGCGCCGCAGATCACCGTGCTCGACCTGCTGCTGCAGATGCGCCAGACGCACACGCATCTGGCCCTCGTCGTCGACGAATATGGCGGCATCGACGGGCTGGTGACGATCGAGGACCTGGTGGAGACCATCGTCGGCGATATTTCCGACGAGCATGACGAGATCGAGGGTCCGATGCTGGTGGAGCGGACCGATGGCGCGCTGGAGCTGAACGCCCGCCTGCCAGTGGAGGATTTCGAGGCGAAGCTGGGCCCGATGCTCTCCGAGGATGAGCGCGCCGCGGATATCGAGACCATTGGCGGGCTGGTGTTCAACCTCGCCGGCCGGGTACCGGCCAAGGGCGAAATCATCCGCCACCCCTCGGGCATCGAGTTCCTCGTGCTGGAGGCCGATGCGCGCCGCATCCGCCGCCTGCGCGCCCGCCGCCCGGCCGACCAGGCGGAATCCCCCCCTGCCAACCCCGCGTCACAAGCATGACTGCCCGCCCCACAACCCCACCTTGCATGGCGCATGGGTGGAATGCGGAGAGCGGGAAAACGTGGGAATCACTGGCAAAACACCCTGTGCCGCACCGGGACACTCTCTTGTATCGGCGCGGGTTCGATGGATATGTAAGACTGTTATAAAGAAGTCCCGAAAGACGAGTGACAATGGGTGAGTTAAGAAAGACGAAGGTTCTGATCATCGGCGCGGGCCCGGCGGGCTACACGGCGGCGATCTATACGGCGCGTGCGAATCTCAGCCCTGTTCTCGTGGCCGGGCTGCAGCCGGGCGGCCAGCTCACCATCACCACCGATGTCGAGAATTATCCCGGTTTCGCCGAGCCCATCCAGGGCCCCTGGCTGATGGAGCAGATGGCCAAGCAGGCCGAGCATGTCGGCACCGAGATCATGTACGACCTGATCACCGAGGTCGATTTCTCCGCCCGCCCCTTCCGCGCCTGGACTGATGGCGGCGTGGAGTTCGAGGCCGAGACCGTGATCATCGCCACCGGCGCCCAGGCCCGCTGGCTGGGCCTGCCTTCCGAGCAGCAATACCAGGGTGCCGGCGTCTCCGCCTGCGCCACCTGCGACGGGTTCTTCTACCGCGGCAAGAAGGTGGCCGTGGTCGGCGGCGGCAACACGGCGGTGGAAGAGGCGCTCTACCTCACCCACCATGCCAGCCATGTCACCCTCATCCACCGGCGCGACAGCCTGCGCGCCGAGCGCATCCTGCAGCAACGCCTGTCCGAGAACCCGAAGATTTCCGTCATCTGGGACCATGCGGTGGACGAGATCCTGGGCTCCGGTACGCCCGAGGTGGTCACCAGCGCGCGGCTGAAGAACGTGAAGACCGGCCAGACCCAGGAGATCGAAGTGGATGGCGTGTTCATCGCCATCGGCCATTCCCCCACCACCGCCCTGTTCGCGGGGCAGGTCCGCCTTGATGACGAAGGCTATATCGTCACCACGCCGGGCACCACCGAAACCTCCGTGCCGGGCGTGTTCGCCGCCGGGGACGTGCAGGACAAGATCTTCCGCCAGGCGGTGACCGCGGCGGGCACCGGCTGCATGGCGGCGCTGGAAGCTGAAAAATTCTTGAGCCAAATTCCACTGTTTGTGAATGAGGCCGCATAAAATGACGGGGCAGAAAATGGATTGGGATAAACTGCGTGTCTTCCATGCTGTGGCAGAAGCTGGCAGCTTTACCCATGCCGGGGACACCCTCAACCTCAGCCAATCCGCGGTATCGCGGCAGATCTCCGCGCTCGAGGAAGCGCTCTCCGTCCCGCTCTTCCACCGCCATGCGCGCGGGCTGATCCTCACCGAGCAGGGCGAGGCGCTGAACCGCACCGTGCGCGAGGTGTTCGCCAAGCTGGCGATGACCGAGGCGCTGCTGGCGGAAAGCAAGGAAAAACCGGCCGGCCGGCTGAAGGTGACGACCACGCACAGCTTCGGCGTGACCTGGCTGGCCCCGCGGCTGAAGACCTTCATCGCCGGGCATCCGGATGTCACCGTCTCCCTGCTGCTGGACGATACCGATCTCGACCTTGCCATGCGCGAGGCCGATGTCGCCATCCGCATGCACCCGCCCCACCAGCCGGACCTGATCCAGCGGCATCTGGGCGAGATCAACAGCCATATCTGGGCCTCGCCGGAATACGCCAAGACCTACGGCCTGCCGGAGACGGTGGAAGACCTCGACAAGCACAAGCTCATCCTCTTCGGGGACCGCAAGCCCCCCGTGCCGGATGTGGACTGGCTGGGCGATCTCGGCCGCAAGGACGGCACCGCCCGCCGCGGGGCTCTGGAGATCAACTCCCTGCAGGCGATCCTTGCCTGCATCCGCGGCGGCTTGGGGATCGGCTCGGTGCCGGATTACCTGGTGCAGGACACCACCGGGCTCATCCCCGTGCTGCCGGATGTGAAGAAACCCACGATCAACATGTACTTCGTGTACCCGGAGGAACTGCGCAACTCGAAGCGCGTTTCCGTGTTCCGTGACTTTCTGGTGAATTCTATTGCCGAACGTAACGGGTCAAGGCACTGAAATCGGCTGATTTTCTGATTTTTCTAAGTTCGCCGGAACAAACAGATACAAAAAATCAACTAGATTACAATTTTAACACTTAAAATTTTCTGATTGTGGCTTATATACAACACGTCCGGTGTGAGCCGGATATCATCCGGTTCAGTTGAGCCGGATTGGGACTTCGGTCCCAACGTCTCCCAGACGTGAAGCCTCCCTGTTGACTTGACCCGCTGGCCCCGCGACGTGGCTAGCGGGTTTTTTTATCCCCGCCGCGCAATTTGCTCCCGGCCCTGGCTTCGGCCTAATCTTGCCGCAACACGCAACCGCAGCAAAAGGATACGCCCGTGACTGACGTCTTCATCCTCTCTGGCCAGCGCACCGCCATCGGCGATTACGGCAAAAGCCTCAAGGACATCCCGCCCACCAAGCTGGGCGAGATCGCCATCCGCGCAGCACTCGCCAAATCCGGCGTCGAGGCCGCCGAGATCCAGCATGTGGTGTTCGGCAGCGTCATCCACACCGAGCCGAAGGATGCCTATATCTCCCGCGTCGCCGCCGTTCAGGCCGGCATCCCGGTGGAAACCCCGGCCATGACCGTGAACCGCCTGTGCGGCTCGGGTATGCAGGCCATCATCTCCGCGGCGCAGAGCATCATGCTGGGCGATGCCGCGCTCGCCGTCGGCGGTGGCGCTGAGTCGATGAGCCGTGGCGGCTACCTGCTCCCCAACGAGCGCTGGGGCGCGCGCCTGGGCGACAGCAAGGTGATCGACATGGTCGTCGGCGCCCTGAACGACCCGTTCGGCCATGGCCATATGGGCATCACTGCCGAGAACGTGGCGGCGCAGTACGGCCTGACCCGCGAGATGCAGGACGAGTTCGCCGCCGAGTCCCACAAGCGCGCCGCCGCCGCCCAGGCCGCCGGGTACTTCAAGGAGCAGATCTGCCCCGTTGAACTGCCCTCGCGCAAGGGCGTGGTGATCTTCGACACCGACGAGCACGTCCGCGCCGACACCACCGCCGAGAGCCTGGCCGGTCTGAAGCCGGTCTTCAAGAAGGACGGCACGGTGACGGCGGGCAATGCCTCGCCGCTGAACGATGCCGGTTCCGCCGTAGTGCTGGCGAGCGGTGCCGAGGTGACCCGCCGCAACCTCAAGCCGATGGCGCGCATCGTGGCCTATGGGCATGCCGGCGTGGCGCCGGAGGTGATGGGCCTGGGGCCGATCCCGGCCACGCAGAACGCCCTGCGCAAGGCCGGCCTCACCGTGGCCGATCTCGACGTGATCGAGTCCAATGAGGCCTTCTCCTCGCAGGCCTGCGCCGTGACGCGCGATCTGGGCCTCGACCCGGCCAAGGTGAACCCGAATGGCGGCGCCGTGGCGCTGGGCCATCCGGTGGGCGCCTCGGGCGGCATCATCCTCATCAAGACCATGTACGAGTTGCACCGCACGGGCGGGCGCTACGGCCTGGCCACCATGTGCATCGGCGGCGGTCAGGGCATCAGCGTCATCATCGAGCGCGTTTGACGTTTTACCAGCGGACCACGGCGGGGCTTGTCCTCGCCGTGAAGGCGCATCCGGGGGCAAAGCGCGTGCAGATCGGCCCCGTTCTGCCCGCCGCCCCTGCCCCCGGCTGGCCCGAGGCACGACTCAAAATCTCGATCAACGCCCCGCCGGAAGACGGCAAAGCGAACGCGGCGATTATCGAGGCCCTGGCGCAGTGGCTGGGGGTAAAGGCGTCCGCCATCAGCCAGACGGCCGGGGCAACGTCGCGCGAGAAGAAATTCCTGATCACCGGCCCGGTAACCGTGCCGGATGTGGATTAGTTCAACATCAGGATCGCGCCATTGAGCACGCTGGCGTAGCTGACCCAGCCCAGATAGGGCAGCAGCAGCAGCCCGGCCAGTTTGTCCCGCCGCCAGGCCGCCACGGTGCACGCCAGCACGGCGGCCAGCAGGCACAGGATGACAACGACGGACAGCCCAAGCCGGTGCGCGCCGAAGAACACCGGGGGCCAGAGGAAATTCAGCCCCAGCTGCAGCCCCCAGAGTTTTTGTGCCAGCCCATCCTCGGGCAAACGCCAGAGCCTCCAGCCGGCAATACCGATGAGTACGTAGAGCACGGTCCACACCGGGGCGAACACCCAGCCCGGCGGCTGGAACACCGGCTTGTGCAGTTGGGTGAACCAGGCATCGGGCAACGTGAGCGCGCCGATAAGCAGCCCGCCCCCCAGCGTGAGCAGAATGAACAGTCCCAGAGCAAGGCTCCGGTTCATGGTGCTACTGCTGGTTCAATAGCGACAGCAGCGCCCCGGGCGGCAAATCCACCTGGGAGAACCCGGCGGGCGGCTGGAAATTCCCGGCTGGCTGCGGCGCGTAGGAGACGGAGAGCGCCGTCAGCTCGGCGCTGCCATGCGCGTCATGCCCCGAGAAATGCAGGGTCACCCCGCTCGGGGTGATGCAGGCGGTGCCGGTGCCGTTCTTGTCCAGCACCAGATATTTCTCGCAGTCCAGCCCGGCGTAATGGCCGGTGCCCAGCGGGGTGAACTGCGCGCCATCGGCATTGTAGATCTCCCCGGTCAGGGCCGAGAAATCCGGCGCCTGCACCACGGCGCGCAGCGCGGGAACCACCACCTGCGCCTGCCCGGCCGGCAGATTGGCCAGCACGTAATAGCCGCTCTGGCTCTCCACCCGGGCGAGCTGGTCGGCGGCGTCGTAGGCCAGCTGGTAGGTGGCGGGGGCCCGGCCGGAGGCGGCGAGCGTGTATGTCACCGCCACATCGCGCGAGGGCAGGAAGACAGGCGCCGCAATGGCGCTGGCGGGGAACAGGGCCGCGAGCGCGGCGAAGGACAGGTAGTTTCTCATGGGGCCTCCTTTCGCATTATCTCTATTTCCTCCCACAATGCGGCAGGATCAGGGCTGGCCGGAAACCGCGCCCGCTCCTCCACCGCCTCCGCCAGCAGATGCTGATATTCGCCGCGCGGGATCTCCACGGCGCCGAACCGGGCGAGATGTGTGGTGATGAACTGCGTGTCGAGCAGCTTGAAGTCCCCCAGCCGCAACCGCGCCACCAGATGCACCAGCGCCACCTTGGAGGCATCCCTCGCGGTGGAGAACATGCTCTCCCCGAAAAACACCCCGCCCAGCGCCACGCCATACAGCCCGCCGACCAGTTTGCCGTTCTCCCAGGCCTCCACGCTATGGGCGAAGCCGAGCTGGAACAGCTCGGTGAAGAGACGCTCGATCTCCTCGTTGATCCAGGTTTCCGGCCGGTTGGGGCGGGCGGCGGCGCAGGCGGCGATGGTGGCCGCGAAATCGGTATCGGCGGTGACGGTGAAGTGCTGGCCGCGCAGCGTCTTCATCAGGCTGCGCGGAATGTGGAACCCATGCAGCGGCAGCACGCCGCGCGCCTCCGGGTCCAGCCAGTGTACAGTGCGGCTGTCCCGCGCCTCCGCCATGGGGAACAGGCCGAGCCGGTAGGCGCGGAGCAGCAGATCCGATGTGACTTGGAAAGGCCTCGCGGACATGGACTAGACGTCGCATATATGCCGCGACTTTGCCAAGCCAAAGCAGGCGGGCACGAAAAACCCCGGACGTTTCCGCCCGGGGTGAAAGTCCTTAAACTTGGCGATTTGGTTTTTATTATCGCGTGGTCGAGGACATGGCCCAGAAATGGCCGTGGACGAGGCCTTCGTCATAATCGCGGTACTCAGCGCGGGAGTTGTCCTGGCTGGTGTCCTTCGTGTTGCCCCGGAGCTGAGCAGCCACCACCGCGTTGCCAGCTTCGCGCTGGCGCTGGGCCGCGGCCTGCCCACCAATCCCATCAGGGGAGAAGGTCGGGAGAAGCTGATGACGCATGGTGAACTTCCTCTTCGTGATATCTATCTTGCTTAAGTCTTCCCGCGGCGCGGAGGGCGATTGCAATGGAGACTTGATTTGCCCCGCAGGAAGACCGTGAGGTCAAACTATTTACAATGCGCTGCGACGTATAGCGGAAACCGGCGGAAATCCGCGAAATCTGTGTGTGACTTTACTGTAAATTTTTGCTATTTGTAAAACATGTCAAAAGCAGCCATCGGCAAGACCATCCGCCGGCTTCGCATGGAACAAGGCTATACCCAACAAGGCTTTGCCCAGAAGCTTGGCATATCAACATCTTACCTGAATCTCGTCGAGCATGATCAGCGCAATGTCACCGCCTCGCTGCTGTTCAAGCTGACGGATATCCTCAAGGTCGATCTCGCAGCACTTTCCGGCGTGCAGGAGCGCGAATACGAGGTGGCGCTGCGCGAGGCCTTTTCCGACCCCTCTTTGGCGGTGGAGCCGGTGCCTGATGCGGAGATCCAGACCCTGGCCGCAGCCCCCAACGCGGCGCGCGCCGTGCTCGCCCTGCACCGGGCCCTGGCCGGGGCGCGGGAGGAAGCGGGCGGCGGCATCACCCTGCCCTCCGGCCGCAAGATCCTGCTGCCCAACGAGGAGGTGCGGGACTTCTTCCACGACCACGAGAACCATTTCCCGGCGCTGGAGGAGGTGGCCGAGCAGATCTGCGCCACGCTGGACACCGCCACGCTCGGCACCAACCACGCTTTGGCCGAGCGGCTGCGCCGCCAGCACGGGCTGGTGGTGAACGTGCGCCCCCTGCCTGGCGCCCTGCGCGTGTTCGACGCCGCCAACCGCATGCTCACCCTCTCGGAAGACCTGCCGCGCGAGAGCCGCGGCTTCCAGATGGCCTTCCAGCTCGCTTTGCTGGAGGCGCGCGAGCCGGTGGAAAAGATCGTCAAACGCGCCAACCCGACAACAAGCGATGCCGCCGAATTGCTGCGCATCGGCCTGCTCAACTACATCGCCGGCGCGCTGCTGATGCCCTACGAGCCGATGCTCGCCGCCGCGCGCGAGCGCCGTTACGACGTGGACGCGATCGCCGCGCGCTTCGGCGTGTCCTACGAGCAGGCGTGCCACCGCCTTTCCACCCTGCAGCGGGCCGGGGCGCGCGGCGTGCCGTTCTTCTTCCTGCGGGCGGACCCGGCCGGCAATGTCAGCAAGCGCTTCTCCGCCGCCGGCTTCCCGTTCATGCGCTTCGGCGGCACCTGCCCGCGCTGGATCGTGCATTCCGCCTTCGCCACGCCGGGCGCCGTCCGCGTGCAGGTGGCCCAGCTCTCGGCCACGGAAACCTTTCTCTGCTTCGCCCGCGCCATCACCGGCCGCCCGGCGCGCTGGGGCGAGCCGCCGCCGGTGCATGTCGTGGGCATGGGCTGCGATATCAGCCATGCCAGCGAACTGGTCTATGGCGACGGACTCAATCTCGCCACCGCCGCGGTCGGCATCGGCCTGTCCTGCCGCATGTGCGAGCGCCAGGATTGCCGCTCCCGCGCCTTTCCGCCCATCGCGCACAGGCTTACCATCGACCCGCAAACCACCAGCGCCAGCCCGTACAAATTCGAAGCCAAGCCCGGCCCTTCGTAACAATACGGAGATGTTTACGTTTCCACGCGGACAAAATTTTGCGCGCCGCAGCGTGAATTTCAGTTAAAACACGCCGGGGGTTGATCCACGTCAACGCGGACCCGTCAGCGACTGACGCAAATCAGCTTCCGGACAGTACTCAGGAAGGAACTGCGGCATGACCGAAAAATCATCCGACCCATTCGAATTTTTCAAGATCTCCCAGGATATGCTGACAGCGCAGCAGAAATTCCTGCCCTCGAGCAAAATCTTCGAGCAGTTCACCGACTACATTCGCAACGTCACCCAGGCGCAGATCACCTATAATCAGGCGCTGATGCGGGCCCAGGCCGCGCTGCTCGCCGGCGTCATGGAACGTCCGCTGACCATGGTCTCGGACAAAATGGATGAGCGTCCGAGTTCCGCCGCGCACCAGCGCAACGTGTCGGCTCCATGAATTGCGCCACGGCGGCCCCTGGCCGGCCGTGGACATGTCCTGCCATTTCTCCGCGGGCGCGGCCAAGCCCGCCGAACCGCCGCGCTCGATGACGGTTAATACCAGCTCGCTTAAAGTCTGGAGCTTCCTATGAACGAAGTTGTCATCAACAACCGCGACCTGGACCGGGCCCTGCATGCCGCCGAGGCGAAGCTCACCGGCGGACTGTCTCCGACTGCGATCGGCCTCTCCTGGGTCCATTGGGCCCTGCATCTGGCCAACCAGCCCGGCCGCCAAGTAGGCCTGATGCAGCAGGCAGCGTCCGACTGCGCGGAACTGTCCCGCCTGGTGCTGGGCCTGCCAGTGGAACCCATCGCTTCGGCCCCCGAAGACCACCGCTTCAGGGACCCAAGCTGGCAGCACGGACCTTCCTCGATTGCCGTGCAGGCCTTCCTGCGCACCGAGCGTCTCTGGGACCTCGCCACCACCGATGTGAGCGGCCTGTCCAAGGAGCATGCCCGCATCGTCAATTTCGTCGCGCGCCAGATGCTGGACATGATGGCGCCGTCGAACTTCCCGGCGCTCAACCCGGAGGTGCTGACCAAGACCCAGGCCACGTCGGGCGACAATCTGCGCCAGGGCATGCGGAATTTCATCGAGGACCTGCAATCCGCGGGCAGCGGCGGCGCGCTGCCGCTGCCTATGCAGCCAGGCAAGGATGTCGCCATCACCCCCGGCAGCGTCGTGTACCGCAACGAGTTGATCGAACTGATCCAGTACACCCCCCAGACGGAGACGGTGCGGCCCGAGCCGATCCTGATCGTGCCGGCCTGGATCATGAAATATTACATTCTGGACCTCTCCCCGCAGAACTCCATGATCCGCTATCTGGTGAGCCAGGGTTTCACGGTATTCTGCATCTCCTGGCGCAACCCTGATGCCAGCCTGCGCGACATGACGCTGGACGACTACCGCAAGCTGGGCGTGATGGCGGCAATGGACGCGGTGACCACCATTTGTGGCGCCCAGAAGATTCATGCCACCGGCTACTGTCTGGGCGGCACGCTGCTCACCATCGCCGCCGCCGTCATGGCACGCGAGCACGACGAGCGCATCGCCACCATCACCCTGCTGGCGGCGCAGACCGACTTCACCGAGGCGGGCGAGCTGCAGCTCTTCATCAACGACTCCCAGCTCGCCTTCCTCGAGGATGCGATGTGGGCCCAGGGTTATCTGGACTCCAATCAAATGGCGGGCGCCTTCCAGCTGCTCCGCTCCAACGACCTGATATGGTCCAACCTCATCCGCCGCTATTACCTCGGCGAGGACGACCACCCGAACGACATGATGTCCTGGAACCGGGACGCGACCCGCATGCCCTATAAAATGCATTCGGAATATCTGCGCCGGCTGTTCCTGGATAACGACCTGGCGGAAGGCCGGTTCGAGGCCGGCGGGCACAAGATCTCGCTGGCCGACATCCATGTGCCGCTCTTCATCATCGGCACCGAGACCGATCACATCGCCCCCTGGCAGTCCGTGTACAAGCTGCAGTTGCTCAACCCGGACGACTTCACCTTCGTGCTCACCTCCGGCGGGCATAATGCCGGCGTGGTCAGCGAACCCGGCCACAAGAACCGGCATTACTGCAAACTGCAGCGCCAGCGGGGAGACCTCTACGTGCCGCCGGATGAATGGCAGAGCCAAGCCACCTGCATCGAGGGCTCCTGGTGGCCCGCCTGGGCGGAATGGCTCAAGGCCAAATCCGGCCCACCCGTGAACCCGCCGCAGATGGGCGCGCCACTCGCCGGCTACCCGGTGCTGGATACCGCCCCGGGCCAATACATCTTGCAACGCTGAAAGGCCGAAACCCATGGATATGAAGACCGAGCTGCTCGAAAACCGGGTTTTCGACGATATCGCGATCGGCGATTCCGCCTGCATCACCAAGGAGATCACACAGGACGACATCGCCCTGTTCGCGGTCATCTCCGGGGACATCAACCCCTCGCACCTGGATGCCGAATACGCCGCGACCAGCCTGTTCCACCATATCGTCGCGCAGGGCGTGCTCACCGCCGGATTGATCTCCGGCGTGCTCGGCACCAAACTGCCCGGGCCTGGCACCATCTATCTCAACCAGGATCTGAAATTCCTCGCTCCGGTCTCGCCTGGCGACACCATCACCGCCACCTGCACCGTGACCGGGAAGATCCCCGAGAAACACCGGGTGATCCTGGACTGCCATTGCGTGAACCAGAACGGGCAGGAGGTGCTGCGCGGCACCGCCACCGTGCTCGCCCCGGTGGAAAAGGTGAGCCGCCAGGCCATCACCCTGCCGGAGGTGCGGCTGCTGCGGCATGAACGTTTCCGCACCCTGCTCGCCCGCGCGACCGCCGGGTCGCCGATGCCCACCGCCATCGCGCATCCGTGCGACGATGTCTCGCTCCTTGCCGCGGTGGAGGCCGCCGAACGCGGGCTGATCACCCCCATCCTGGTCGGACCGGAGCAGAAAATCCGCGAAACCGCCGCCGCGCACAATCTCAATATCTCCGGCTTCCAGATCGTCAACACCGCGAATATCCATGAATCCGCCGCCAAGGCCGTCGCCCTGGTGCATGAGGGCTCGGCCAAGCTGCTGATGAAGGGCGCGCTGCATACGGACATATTGCTGCACGAAGTGATGCAGCCCGGCACCGGGCTGCGCGCCGGCAAGCGGCTCAGCCATGTCTTCGTGATGGACGTGCCCACCTATCCCCGCCCGCTGCTGGTGACGGACGCTGCGATCAACATCGCCCCCACGCTGGAGGAGAAATGCTGCATCGTGCAGAACGCCATCGAACTGGCGCATGTGCTGGGCATCGAGACGCCGCACGTTGCCATTCTGGCGGCCGTGGAGACCGTGAACCCGGCGATGCAGGCGACCGTGGACGCCGCCGCCCTGTGCAAGATGGCTGACCGCGGGCAGATCACCGGCGCCATCCTCGACGGCCCGCTGGCCTTCGACAATGCCATCTCCGCAGCCGCCGCCGCGCAGAAGGGCATCAAATCCACGGTCGCGGGCCAGGCGGATATCCTGCTCGTGCCGAATATCGAGGCCGGCAACATCCTGGCCAAGCAGCTCACCTTCCTGGCCAACGCCGATGCCGCCGGCATCGTGCTCGGCGCCTCGGTGCCCATCATCCTCACCAGCCGCGCCGATGACGACCGCGCCCGCCTCGCTTCCTGCGCCATAGCGGTCATCATGGCCGGAGGACAACATCATGGCTAATGCCGTTCTCACCATCAACGCCGGGTCGTCCAGCATCAAATTCGCATTGTTCGAATTGGGGAACGGGATTGACCCGCATCGCCGATGGGCTGGCCGAGGGTATCGGCAGCCGCGCCGCATCTGCTCATCAAGGCTGGCGGCAATGTGGCGCTGGAGCGGCGCTGGCCGGAACACGCCCCCGAGACCCATGAGGACCTGATGGGCGAGGTGCTGGACTGGGTGGAGAACCACCTGGGCGGCGACGAGCTTATCGGCGCCGGGCACCGCATCGTGCATGGCGGCGACCGTTACACCGCGCCCACAAAGCTGGACAAAGCCGTGTTCGACGACCTCACCAAGCTGGATCCGCTGGCGCCGCTGCACGAGCCGCATAACCTCGCAGCCATCCGCGCCGTATTCAAGCTGCGGCCGGAACTCCCGCAGGTGGGTTGCTTCGACACCGCCTTCCATCACACCATGCCGGAAGTCGCGACCAGGCTCGCCATACCGCGCGCATTCTGGGCCGAAGGCGTGCGCCGCTACGGCTTCCACGGTCTCTCCTATGAATATATCGCGGAAGAATTGCACATTGTGGCCCCGCATCTGGCCAACGGGCGGGTCATCGTCGCGCATCTCGGCAACGGCGCCTCGCTCTGCGCGCTGAAAAACGGCGTCTCCATCGAATCCACCATGGGCTTCACCGCGCTGGACGGGCTGATCATGGGCACGCGCTGCGGCAGCATCGACCCTGGCGTGCTGCTCTACCTGGGCCAGGAGCATAGCATGGACGCCAACGCGATCACCGACCTTCTGTACAAGAAGTCCGGGCTGCTCGGTGTGTCCGGCATCTCGCCGGACGTGCGCACCCTGCTGGCAAGCCCCGCGCCCGAAGCGGCGGAAGCGCTGGAGATGTTCACCTACAGCATCGCCCGGCATGCCGGGGCGATGATCAGCGTGCTTGGCGGGCTGGATGCCATCGTCTTCACCGCGGGCATCGGTGAGCACGCCGCATCCGTACGCGCCGCCGTATGCGCACGCCTGGCCTGGACCGGGCTCGAACTCAACGCGCAAGCCAACGCCGCCAGCGAAGTTTCCATCAGCACCCCCAACTCCGCTGTGGAAGTCCATGTCATCCCCACCAACGAGGAACTGATGATCGCCCGGCACACGCTGGCCCTCGTCAGCTGAGCTCTTGGACCTCAAATAATCCACAAAAAAGGCCCCCTCTTGCGGGTAGTGTCTCAGTTTGTTGAGGTGGACGGCCCAACGGCATCGAATGTGCCAATATAGGGTCGAACAACCAACCCAATGAAAGGGCCGCCCAATGGAATTTAAGCGTATTTCGATCGACACGTCGAAGCATGTTTTTACGATCCACGGGGTCGACGAGGAGGAGCGGCCGGTACTGCGACGCGAGATCAGGCGTGCTCAGGTCGAGCCGTTCTTCGCCAAACTGGCGCCAACTGAGGTGGTTCTTGAAGCCTGCGCCGGCTCGCACCATTGGGGACGGGTACTCAGCGACATGGGCCATCGGGTGAAGTTGATCCCGCCACAATATGTGAAGCCGTTCGTCAAGCGGAGCAAGAACGACCGCATTGACGCTGAGGCGATCGATGAGGCGGCATCACGTCCGACCATGCGCACGGTTCCGGTAAAAACGGCGGATGAGCAAGCCGCGACGATCATCGTGAAACATCGAGAACTCATGGTGAGCCAACGGACCCAGGCGATCAACGCGTTGCGTGGGCACGCGGCGGAATTCGGCATCGTTACCGCCAAGGGCTGCGCGAATGTCTCGGCATTGCTTGCGGTTCTGTCGGCTGAGGAGGCGATTCCAGCAATTGCGAAAGCGATGTTCGAGCAAATGGGCCAGCATGTCGCTGATCTGAACGCAAAGATCGAAGCACTGGAGAAACAGCTCCTTGAACAGCACAAGGCCAACGCTGTCAGCAAGCTCCTCGCCGCAATTCCCGGCGTCGGACCAATCATCGCGGTCACCATGGCGCTGACCGTGAACCCAGCGAACTTTAAGACGGGGCGGCATTTTGCGGCCTGGCTCGGCCTGACGCCGCGAGAGCATTCCACCGGCGGCAAGCATCGCATGGGAAAGATAAGTAAGGCAGGCAATGAAAGGTTGCGTACATTGCTGGTGGTGGGGGCGATGGCCGTCATCCGCTTCGCCAAACCAGGCAGTAAATCTGCCTCAGCATGGCTGTTACAATTGCTGGAGCGCAAGCCGCGCAAGCTCGCGGCGGTTGCTCTGGCCAACAAGATGGCCCGGATTATCTGGGCCATGATGGCGCGTGGTGAAACGTATCGGCGCCAGCCGGTAGCCGCATGAACCACACGCCGGTGCCGAGGGTTTAAGGGCAGAGCAAGAGATGATGATCGGTCGAACCGACGAACAACAAAATCCGCGAAATTCAACGGCATATAATAAGCCGTCAGTTTGTTTGGATGTTGTTCGCGGAACCCATCTGGGCCGGCGGCCATGTTGCCGCGTATATAGGCCGAACGCATGACCGCTTTCGAACCGCCATCAAATCTTGCAAATGCCCACTTGAACTCAACGGGCCGTCCACGCATGAATTTCCGCAACGAATGGAGAGCCGTCGGTCCGATTCCGAGCCAACGGGGAGAGAAGCAGACGTTCCGCCGATGGCAGGGCGGGGCCGAGAGCGGCCTAGTTGCTTTCTGGCCGTGCCCCCGGAAAAGGGGGGCATTCCCTAGTCGACCTGCACCCGCCGCTCATGGGCGTGGACCGAGTGCTAGTTCAGCGCCCTCGCGTCGCTCGGTGTTTTCCGAAGATCAGCATGACAGCACAGCCGATGAGCGCCGGAAATCCGACGACCACGAATACAGCCGGCGGGATAGCTTCGTAGCGCTCAATGCGCCGCCGCTCATCGAACCGACAGCCGCCCCAATGCGCCCGACGCCGTTCGCCAATTGGATAATTCGGGATGGTTTGCGGCTAACATTGACCGCACAGTGCTGATCTGTGGAGCGAGGCCGAATAAAGCTTTGGCTGCTTTGTGGCCTACTCAGGCACAAAGCAGCTGTTGCCTCGGCTCGTCCCACCGGCAGCCCTCATTCTTCCCGAGCAAGAGACTTGCGAAACAATCTCCTGCCTTCAGCGAGCGAAAACACTGCCTTGTTGCCGTCCAATGATCGGGCCGGCACCATGGCGCGCATTGGTGCGCCTTACCGCGTCTTGCAGACTAGCCACGAGCTGGTGGCGGAGTCGGAGCTGGGGCTGGGGCTGGGGCTGGGGCCGGCGGGGCCACTTCAGGCGCCGGCTGCGGTGCCGGCTGAGAAGAACAGGCAGAAAGGAGCGCGATGGGAGCCACAACGGCAAGTATAGCGGCACTACGGACCAGCTTGTATCTGGTCGCTGAGATCGGAACTGTTGAACATCCGGTACCCCCTTATGGTAAATTGCTCGTGGACACGGCAGAACTTAAGAGCGATTGTTGCCGAATCGCGTAGATATTTGGGTGAATTGGCAAAGATCAAGGGGGCGATAGTGCGGGTGCCGTGGAATAAGTTTAGATTTGTCCCCCTAAAGCCATTGCGTCCCACTCAGGCTCAACTGTCCCGGCGTGACACAATTGTAGGTGGCGCGATCGGTCTCGCCGCAGCATGCACGCTTGCGGGGTGCGGTGCGGACCCGCCCGATCCGGTCTCCATGCCGGCGCGGCCTGCCAGTACTGAACTCGGCAACCGGATCGACAATGCGTCTGAGTTAGCCATCGCCGGTGAACCGCTGAATGCCGAGCTGCTGCGGCGCTTCTATGCGCGCCACGGCTTCGAGCCGGTATGGGAGACCCGGCAAGCGCAGGCGGATTCGCTAGTGGAGGCCGTGTTGCGTGCCGGCGACCAGGGGCTCGACCCCAACCTGTTTCATGCTGATCTAGTGCAGCGCAGAGCGGCACTGCCGTCGCTCGATTGCGAATTGCTGTTGTCGGATGCTTTCTTGTCCTATGCAGGTGCGCTGGCCTACGGCGCGGTGCCCGTTAAGCTTCGAGGACCCAACGAAACTCTGACGCCCGGGCCGGTCGATGTGGCTGCCGCGCTTGACGTCGCTATTAGCAGCCCCGATCCGGGGGCAGCGATCGATGCGCTGGCACCGGCGACACCGGCCTATCTGGCTCTGCGCCGAGCCATGAAAATATATCGCCCGGGTGCCCTGGCCGGCGACACAGCCGCGACGAGACGCTTGCGCAAGATCAAGGTTAACCTTGAACGCCAACGCTGGCTGCCGCGGCCGCTGCCGGCGGAGTGCGTCTGGGTCAATGTTGCCGACGAGCAGCTGGTATTTTACCGCACCGGCCAGCCGGCTTTCTCCACGCGGGTCGTGGTTGGCCAAGATGTCGAGCGCAATCAGAGCCCTGAGTTTCGCGCCATGATCGACGCAAGTTTTTTTAACCCTCCATGGGTCATCCCGAGGGACATCGTTAGCAGAGAAATCCTGCCGCAGATTAGTCACGACCCCGATTACCTGGAGAAGAATGACATGATCATGCTGGCCAATGGCGACGCAGAGCAGTTGCCGGGGCCCGAGGCAGGGCTCGGACTGATCATGTTCGACATGCCAAACCGGTTCGACGTTTATCTGCACGATACGCCGGACAGGGATATCTTCAATCTTGCCAACCGCCGCGTTAGCCATGGATGCATCCGGGTACAGAACCCCCGCGAACTTGCAAGCCTGCTGCTGCAGCAACCGATCAGTACAATCAATCAAGAGATCGCAAAGGGCAGCACCACCGAACGTAATTTGCCCGTGCCCGTGCCCATATTCGTGGTCTATCAGACAGCATTTCTGGATATCGAAGGGACGTTGCAGTTTCGTCCAGATTTCTACGACCGCGATGCCGAAATCTGGCAGCAACTGCAGAGGAACTCTCATGGGTGAGCCCTGTGGCGCAGCCTGCGCCGTCATGCAGCCGTATTATATTTTGTATGTTTGTGGAATTTGAGGGATGGGTACTGGCGACTTAATGTCCGGTTTCGGGGAGTCCGAAAAACAACGTAAATGACCATAATGGTGAAGGATTTCGGATGCCGACCTGCACGGCGCCATCCACGCGCAGGTGGTCGGCGTCCGAAATCCGACCAAGGACGAACCCGCGGTCCAGAGGCTTTTGCTATGGGGATTTGAGATTTTCGGGGAACGTATCGGTGCTGGGCTGGCGCCGGATGGTTGTTCCTGGGCTCTGACTTTGCCTGGATGTTCCACTCCCGTTGCGCTTGGCTTGGCGCCTTGATGGGGGATTTGTGGGGCGACGGACGAGCCTCGCGGTTACGAACAAGGTCTGAGGCTGCGTGAGCGCGAGGAACGGTGTGGTCCGTGGTAGAGCTGCCAGGACGTTGGGTGGGTGCAGGCCGTGCCGGGTCACGATACCCATCTCCCGGTTGATCCTGGCGTTGGTGGCGGCGCTCTAGGTTGAATGCTGCGCGCCAGGATTTCGATGATGATCATACGACCGCCACAGCATGGGCATGGTGGCCGTTGATCTGGCGCAGCGGCCGACGCGGCCGTCTCGGGCATTGGCGCAACCGCCAACAGTTCGCGCGCACGCGCGACATTTATTTTGCGGCCGCCGCTGGCGAGCAGGCCGTAGTGGCGGATGCGGTGGAAACCCTGTGGCAGCACATGCAGGAGAAAGCGGCGGATGAATTCGGCGGCGGCGAGCGTCATAATGCGTTGGCGGTCGGGCCCGTCGCGGCGGTAATCCTTGTAGCGGAAGGTCACGCCCGCTTCGTCAAGAGAGATGAGCCGGCGATTCGAGATGGCAACGCGGTGGGTGTAGCGAGAGAGATAGGCAAGCACGGCCTCCGGGCCTGCGAATGGTGCCTTGGCGTAGACGATCCACTTCTTGTTCCTAAGCGGCGCCATATGGCGAAGGAACGCACGCCGCTCACTCAAGCCGGCATGGTCGCCGAAGAACTGGAGCCGGCCGGCGGCGTGAAGCTCGATCAACTTGGTCAGGAACAGTCGGCGAAACAGCTTGGAGAGGACGTGGACGGGCAGTAGAAAAGCTGGCCGAGAGGATATCCAGCGTTTGCCATCGAGCGAGATGCCACCGCCTGGCACGACCATGTGGATATGCGGATGGTGGGTCAGTGCCGAGCCCCACGTGTGGAGCACCGCGGTGATGCCGATGCGCGCGCCGAGATGGCGTGGATCGGCGGCAATGGTGAGCATCGTCTCTGATGCTGCCTTGAACAAAAGATCGTAGACCGCTGCCTTGTTGTGCAAGGCGATGTCGGCGATCTCGCTGGGCACGGTGAAGACGACGTGGAAATAGCCGACGGGCAGTAGGTCGGCTTCACGCGCGGCGAGCCATTCGCGCGCCTGCGCCCCCTGGCACTTTGGGCAATGCCTGTTGCGGCAACTGTTATAGGCGATGCGGCGGTGACCGCAGCCTTCGCAGCCTTCGATGTGACCGCCGAGGGTTGCTGTGCGGCAGATCTCGATGGCCGACATCACCTTCAACTGCGCGAGGCTGATATGGCCGGCATGCTCGGCGCGCCAGGCGGCGCCGTGACGATGGAAGATGTCGGCGACCTCGACCGGCGGGCGCACCCCCGCCTCAGCCGTTGGGGCTCCTGCCTTCCATCAGCAATGCGAGTTTCTCGAGCGGGCTGGTCACCGCGCGGATCGTTCTTGTCGCAACGCGGGTATAGAGCGCGGTGGTGTCGAGCTTGGAATGTCCGAGCAGCACCTGGATCACGCGGATGTCGACGTCCTGCTCCAGGAGATGCGTGGCAAAGCTGTGCCGCAGCGTGTGGGGCGAAACCCGCTTCCTGATGCCGGCGGTCTCGGCAGCTTCATGGACAGCGCGGTGGAGCTGGCGCGTCGAGATCGGATCGGTGCGGCTTTGGCCTGGGAACAACCAGCCATGCGGCAGGATGACGTTCCGGCGCCTGCCCTCGCGCCACCAGAGCCGCAGCAATTCCAGCAACTGCGGTGACAGCATGGCGTTGCGGTCCTTGCGACCTTTGCCCTGCTCGACGCGGATCAGCATGCGGGTGCTGTCGATGTCGTCGATCTTGAGAGCGGCGACTTCGGATACGCGAAGCCCGGCGCCATAGGCGGTGCCGAGTGCGGCTTTGTACTTGGCGCCAGGCGCTGCCTCCAGCAATCGCCCGACCTCCTCGACGCTGAGGACGTCCGGTAGCTTGCGCGGGTAGCGGACCAGCACGAGCCGCCGCGACAGGTCGGGCCGGTCGAGCGTGATGGTGAAGAAGAAGCGCAATGCTGATACGGAACAATTGATCGTCGGCGGTTGTGCGCCGCTCTCGTGTTGATGGACCTGGTAACGGCGAATGTCTTCGGCGGTCGCTGTATCGGGTGAGCGGCCGAGAAACGCCGCGAAGCTCTTCACGAAACGAATATAATCGCGCTGCGTATCTTCTCTGAGGCCGCGCATCGCCATGTCTTCGAGCATGCGCCGACGCAATGGGCTGACGGATGGTTGGACTTGTTGGTTGGTCATCGGGGGCTCCTCTCGAGTTGAAGGGTGGCCCTTCAATGCTCGAACCCCGATCCAAACTGCTCAAGCCAAAACGGCCCTCACGGCAGCCCGTTACCTCACCTCAAGCACCAATCCCGCGCGAGCGGGTTCGTCCATGGGCGCGAAGCCGCTGGTCGCCAAGAAGATACCAAACGAAGTCATGAAAACTACTTGATGCAGCTTTAGCGTCGCCCGAGCGGTACAGGGGGGCGGTATCGGCAGCCGTTTAGGATGGGGGCGCTTCGTAAGTTGTCCTTGCGGCCTTGGTCCTTGTTGCGTAGTGTCACCGGTGCCCGGGGACCTTTGCCGCGCTCTTCAGCCGGCCTTTTCGAGAAACCCGTCATGCTGAGGGCAAGGAAGCAACGCAACATAAATAAGGAGATCGATATGCGTATCTCGTTTTTGCTAGCGTTCGCTGGTGTTGGACTGCTGCCAGCGGTGGCTTTAGCAACTGATTCGTCGAACTTTATATTGAAAACCACTAAGGACCTCTACGCGGTTTGCTCGACAGCTAACAACGACCCGCTTCGCGCCCAGGCGATCAATTTCTGCGAGGGATATCTACTCGGCGTTGTGAGTTATGACGACGCGATCGCCGATAGCAAACATCTGCATCGCCTTGTTTGCTATCCGCCAACGGCGACGCGTAATGAAGGGATCCAGGCATTCATCGACTGGGCGGCAAGCCATCAACAGGATCAAGAGCTGATGAATGCTCCGCCGGTTCTCGGCGCGATCCGTGGTTTGGCCGCGAAATGGCCGTGCAGCCAGGAGACAGGGCAATGAAACGCACGTCAATCGCGCTAAGCGCTGCCGCTATCCTCGCTCTCGGCGGGTGTGGTCAAACAACGGCGTCACGTTCGGTGAGCGGCGGGTTGATGGGAGCGGCGGGTGGTGCGGCCATCGGCGCCATCGCAGGCAATGCGGGCATGGGTGCGGCGATCGGCGCCGGTGTCGGGCTGGTGGGGGGATACCTCTATGATCAGCAGCAAAAGGGACACATCGACTACTAAGTCTTCTATCCAGTAAATTGGCAAGGCGTTTCGGCGCCTATCGGGCCCCCACCGAAACGCCCTTTCCCCACAGAAATGCGTTAATGGCCATCGAAGGCGGGGTCGAAGTTGGGTGTAAGCATTCGCCGTAGGCCGCAGAGCTATAGCGGATCGGTTTATTACTTGAGGAGATCAGGGTTGGCCTTATGGATTTCGATCAGGTTCAGCAGCGTCTTGATCCCAAAGTCGGTGAATGCCACGCCCCCTTCGTCACCGACTCCATAGACCCAGATGAGGCCATCTGCCTGGTCCATTTCATTGGCAACGTCACCCAACCAGTCCCCGTCTTCGCGGCACGATTGAATAGCGGGGCCGGATCATCATAACGCTGGAGGTATACAGGCAAGCGGGCAGTTCTCCCCAGACCAGACAGGATTTGACCGAGGCAAAGTTATTTTGGCTCAGGCAAAGCTCGTAGGGGGGTAAGACGCTTTGTCGAGAAAGTCTGCGGGTTCGCTTCTGGCGAACAAAGGTAATTCGCGTTCGGTGTAAGTGGTTGTGGGCCCATGATTTTAACCTGCGCAGTGTCGCCACTTGAAGCTCCAGTCCAGTGTTGGCGGACTTTGCCGGCAGCCTGTATGTCCGTTGTCGGTAGCCCGCGATGATTCCAGGAACGACCATAATGGGCGCTACCATGCCGGTACCGGGCCGCGCTGAATGTCGGCTTCCGAGATTGCTTGATAGGTGGTCCGGCGACCTCCATGGGTCGTAACCCTCTTGTGGGGTCCCTTCTATTAGGGGGTTGGTTCAATTGCCTGAATCCCGGATTGACCCCGGTATCGAACCCAGTATCGCCCAGCACCCCCACCAGAGAGCCCAGGCAGGGCTGTAAGGCCGGATCGGCCGTGGGGGTCCATGCAGTCCACCCCGCCCTGAAGGCCGTCAGAACGGACGTCACCGGTGTGGTGGCAGGATGCCCGGCGCCCGTAATCCGGCGAGAGCCTTAAGCGACCACACTCAGCACGATGATGATGAACAGCACGGTCGGGACCTCGTTGGCGATCCGGTAGAAGCGTTCCGTGTGCCTGTTGCGGTCGTTGAGAAAGTCCTTTCTCCAACGCGAGAGGAAGGCGTGGAAGCCGCTCATCAGGATGACGCAGGTGAGCTTGGTCCACCACCAAGCGGCGTGCCAGTCCACGGCACCCGGGGTGAGGATGAGCAGGATGCCGAAGATCCAGGTCGCGATCATCGCCGGGTTGATGATCAGGCGCAGGATCTTCACCTCCATCACCTTGAAGCGCTCGGATTCCGCCGTGCCGGGCGTGGTCTGGCAGTGGTACACGTAGAGCCGCGGCAGGTAGAACATCCCCGCCATCCAGGCCGTGAAGCTGATGATATGGAACGCCAGCAGCCAGTGGAAGGCCGGCGCCAAGGCGGGGATGATCATGCCAGGACTCCAAAAATCTCGTGCAGGTCCGCAAACACGGCTTTGGCCCCGGCGGCAAGCAGGGGTTCCGCATTGCCATGCGGGGCGAAGCCATAGCAGGTCATGCCCGCGGCCACGGCGCCGGTCACGCCCAGGCGGCTATCCTCCAGCACGATGCAACGCGCCGGATCGGCCTTGGCGGAGGACGCGGCGGCGAGGAACACATCCGGCGCGGGTTTGGCCCGGCCGCCACGCGCGATCACGCTGGCGGCGGAATGAGTCCGGCCTTCGGTAAGATGCGCGATGCCGGTGCGGGAAAATTTCACGGCCATTTCCTCGTCGGAGGAATTGCTGGCCACGCGCCACTCGATGCCAAAGGCGTTGACGCGTTCCAGCATCGTATCCGCACCGGGGATCAACTCCACCTCCTCGCCCAGCGCCACCACCAGCTTTTCCGCCAGTTCCGGCCGCCATGTGGCATGCAGCCTGCGGCTCAGCCGCTCCTCGATCATCGGCACCATGTCGGCAATCGACATGCCAATGAAGGTCCGCATCGCCTCGTCGGCATCCATGGGCCAGCCCATGCCGGTGAGTTCACGGGCGATCACGGATGAGGCGACGCCCTCACTGTCGATCAGCACGCCGTCACAGTCGAAAATAATGAGCTCAGGAGGCATTCCAGGGGCAGTCCTTATGTTGGCCGCAGGGTGAGCCGCCCCGGCACAGGCCAGGGGCACCAGAGCGGCTTACAATGCCCGCCAGGGCGGTGATGAACGCCGGGTCGGCATTCTGGGCGCGGGCGCGGAAATAACCCTTCACCCCGGCTTTCCCGGCGAGGTGTTTGTTCTCGATATCCAGTTCCACCAGGGTTTCGATATGGTCGGAGACGAAGGCGATCGGCACCACAACCACGGCCACGCCATCGCGTCCGGCCTGCTCGATGGCGGCGATGGTGCTGGGCTCCAGCCATTTTTGCGGCGTGGCGCGGGACTGGTAGCACAGCAGATGCTCCACCGCCCTGGTCCTTCAGCCGTGTTTTCACGGCAGCGACGGTTGCCTCGACCTCGGCCTGATACGGGTCCCCGGCCTTCACGATGCTCTCCGGCAGGCCATGAGCGGAGTACAGCACGCGGATTTTCGTGCCCGGCAGCTTTGCGCGGGCCTCGGCGATGGCCTCATCCACCAGCGCGGCGGTGGCGGCGCAGTAATCCGGGTCGTCATGCCAGCAGCAGAGCGTGGTGGTGGGCTTGGCGAGGCCCGCCTTGGCCGCGGCCTCGCGCCAATCGCTGAGCGATGACCCGGTGGTGGTGGTGGAAAACTGCGGATAAAGCGGCAGGAGGATGACCCGGTCCGGGTTCCAGGCTTTCACCTCCCGCGCCACATCCCGTGCAAAGGGGTGCCAATAGCGCATGGCGATGAAGCATTTATGCTCCCCGCCCAAAACCTGTTCCAAAGCCGCCGCCTGCTGGCGGGTGAGGTCCAGCAGCGGCGACTTGCCGCCCATCAGCGCGTAATTCTGCTCCGCCGCCTTGGCCGAGGACGCGGCAATGAGCCGCGCCAGCCAGAAGCGGATGAAGATGGGCGCGCGGATGATCGCCTTGTCCGAGAACAGGTTGACCCGGAAGGGTTTGACCGTCTCCAGGCTGTCCGGCCCGCCCAGATTGAACAGAACAACCGCAGTCCTCATGCGCCGCGAATGATCTCCATCAGCCGCGCCACGTTCTCCTCCGGCACATCGGGGGTGATGCCATGGCCCAGATTGAAGATATGCGGGCGGTCTTTCACCGTGGCGAGCAGCCTGAGCGCCGCCTCCTCCATCGCCTTGCCGCCCAGTTTGAGCAGCAGCGGGTCCAGATTGCCCTGGAACACCGTGCCCGGCGGGCAGGCGGCGATGGCGTTCTCGATATCGGTGACCGTATCCAGCCCGATGGCGTCCATCCCGGCCTCGCGCGCGTATTCGCCCAGCATCAGCCCGGCGAGGCGCGGAAAGCCGATGATCTTGATGCCCGGGTGTCGCTCTTTGAGCGCCGCGGTGATGCGCTTGTTCGGGCCGATGACCAGTTCGCGAAACTGAGGTGCTGGGAAAATCCCGGCCCAGCTCTCGAACAGCATGACGCAATCCGCCCCGGCCTCGATCTGGGCCGAGAGATAGGCGATCGTGGTTTTTGTTAGTAAATTCAGCACGTCACTAACAAAGCCGGGTTGCTCATAAGCCAATCGGCGCGTGCGCGGAAAATCACCCCCGCCTTCGCCGTCCAGCATGTAGCAGGCCACCGTCGCCGGGCCGCCGGCAAAGCCGATGAGCGCCGTTTGCGGCGGCAATTCGGCCCGCAGCCGGCGAACGGTCTCCATCACCGGGGCGTAAATCTCCGGCGCGCGGGCCGGATTGAGATCTGCATTATATTGCAGCGGCGGAAGACGTGGGCCCTCACCCTCGGCAAAGCGCAGGCCCTGCCCCAGAGCCATGGGCAGGATCAGAATGTCCGAGAACAAAATCGCCGCGTCGAAACCGAATTTGCGGATCGGCTGCAGCGTGACTTCAGTTGCCAAGGGCCGGGTTCAGGCACAGGCTGATGAAATCCCCGGCCTCGGCGCGGGTGGCCCGGTATTCCGGCAGATAACGCCCGGCTTGGCGCATGAGCCACACCGGCGGCGGCCAAACAGGCTCGCCATTCAACGCTTGGAGCAATTTCATACACACCGCCTAAACCCTATCCTTTATTCTTTAAAGGTTAAGAGGGGGGGTAGATGTGCTGTGGATAACGGGGGTTAACCCAATTCATCCGTAAATCCACAAAGTTATCCACATCCAAAAACAAGCTGTAACCTGCTGATTTTTACATATCCACCGTGGTTATTCACATCCCACGGACAAGTTCATCTGAACTTATCCCGCGTTCATGGATTCTGAATTTTATCCCCGGTTTTCCGAAAAAGGGTGACGCGGCGGCAAACAATCCACGCTATTAACAGTCTTATGGACAGCGATAAGCTCAATATACACCTGATATCCGACGCCACTGGGGATACTTTGACCAGCCTGGCCCGGGCCGCCGTGGCGCAGTTCGATGAGTCACAGGTGAACTATCATCGCTGGTCACTGATCCGCTCCCGGCTGCAGCTGCACCGGGTGCTGGAGGGTATCCAGGCCGAGCCCGGACCGGTGCTATGCTCGCTTGTGGATAACGCCTTGCGGCACGAGCTGGACGAAGCCTGCGCGCGGCTCGGCGTGCCGCTGCTGCATGTGCTGGACCCGGTGCTGGAGATGCTGCAGGCGCAGTTCGGCGCCCCGGCCAAGCATAAGCCTGGCCGCCAATACGTGCTGGATGCCGATTATTTCCGCCGGATCGACGCCATGCACTACGTCATCAGCCATGATGACGGCCAGGCGACGCGCGGCATCCGGGAAGCGGATGTGGTGCTGGTGGGCGTCTCCCGCTCCTCCAAGACTCCGACCTGCTTTTATCTGGCGAACCGCGGCATCAAGGCGCTGAACGTGCCGCTGGTGCCGGGGATTGAGCCAACCGAGCTGCTGGCCGACCCGCCCTGCCCCGTGATCGGCCTGACCATCGACCCGAAATCGCTGATCGATATCCGCCGCCACCGGCTGAAGCTGATCGGCAGCGGGGCCGATACCGGCTTTGTGCGGACCGATAACACTGCTTACGTGGATTATGAGGCTGTGGAAAAGGAGCTGCTCTGGGCAAGGCGGCTGTGCAATGAGCGCGGCTGGCCGACCATCGACGTGACGCGCCGCTCCATCGAGGAGACCGCCGCCACCGTGCTGAAACTCATGGAGAACTGGCACGCCAAGCGCGAGAAGCCGGCCGGAGCGTAAATTCCTGATGCCTGGAGACATTTCGTGAACAGCGCACGTTTGAAAAAAGTACCGGAAGTCGTGCTGGCTTTCTGGGTGATCAAGATTGCCGCGACGACCCTGGGTGAGACGGGCGGAGATACGTTCTCCATGAGCTTCCATCTCGGCTACGCGGTAAGCAGCCTGATTTTCATGGCGGTGTTTATCGCCGCCATTATGGCGCAGCTGCGGGCGAAGGCGTTTCATCCGTGGATCTACTGGCCGGCGATTGTGGCGACGACGCTGGTAGGCACCACCATGGCGGATTTTGCCGATCGTTCATGGGCATCGGCTATCCGGGCGGCTCGGCGCTGCTGTTTGCCTGGGTGATGCTGACCTTGCTCATCTGGCGCCTGGCTTGCGGCACGGTCTCGGTGTCCAATATCACATCCACGAAGATGGAAGGCTTTTATTGGGCCACCATCCTCGCCTCCAACACGCTGGGCACGGCGCTGGGGGATTATGTGTCCGATGGGCTGGGCCTGGGCTTTTCCGGCGGGGCGTTCTTCTTCATGGGGCTGCTCGCCTGTATCGCGGGATTGTATTTTTTCACGAAAATCTCGCATGCGGCTCTGTTCTGGGCGGCGTTTATCCTTACCCGCCCGCTGGGCGCGACATTGGGGGATCTTCTTACAAAGCCCATCGCACATGGTGGGTTCAATCTGAGCAGACCGGACTCCTCGCTCATGATCACGGTGTTCATCATCGGCTGTATCCTGGTTTTGCCGCAGCGGGCGGGAAGCCAGGCCGTGAAGGCGGGCTGAAACCTGCCCCTTGGCGCGGCCTGGGCGCGCGACTAAAGACGGGGCCATGTCAGACACCGAAACCACCCGCTACGATTTCTCCCTCTCCGAGCCGCATTGGCAGCAGCAATGGGAGACGGCCGGCTGCTTCAAGGCCGAAGATGTGCCCGCCGGCGACAAGCCCAAATATTATGTGCTGGAGATGTTCCCCTACCCGTCGGGGAAGATCCACATGGGCCATGTGCGCAACTACACGCTGGGCGACGTGGTGGCGCGCTACAAGCGGGCCCAGGGTTTCGATGTGCTGCACCCGATGGGCTGGGACGCCTTCGGCCTGCCGGCCGAGAACGCCGCGCGCGAGAACAACGCCGACCCGGCGAGCTGGACCTACGACAACATCGCCAACATGCGCGCCGAGCTGAAGCGCATGGGTTTCTCGCTGGACTGGGAGCGCGAGATCGCCACCTGCGATCCCGAATATTACGGCCAGCAGCAGAAGATGTTCCTGGATTTCTGGAAGGCCGGGCTGGTGGAGCGCCGCTCGGCCTACGTGAACTGGGATCCGGTGGACATGACCGTGCTGGCCAATGAGCAGGTGATCGACGGGCGCGGCTGGCGCTCGGGCGCGATGGTCGAGAAGAAGCAGCTCTCGCAATGGTTCCTGAAGATCACCGATTTCGCGCCGGAGCTGCTGGACGGGCTGAAGACCCTGGACCGCTGGCCCGAGCGCGTGAAGCTGATGCAGGAGAACTGGATCGGCTTCAGCCAGGGCGCGGAAGTGACCTTCCCGCTGGCCGCGCCCGTGGACGGCATCGAGACCATCAACGTTTACACCACGCGGCCGGATACGCTGTTCGGCATGTCGTTCCTGGCCATCGCGCCGGAGCACCCCATCGGCCAAGGCGGTGGCGGCGGGCAACGCGCAGGCGGCGGCGTTCATCGCGGAATGCGCCAGCCAGGGTACGTCCGAGGCGGTGATCGAGGCGGCGGAAAAGCAGGGCTTCGACACCGGGCTTGAGGTGATCAATCCGTTCAACGGCGAAAAATACCCGGTGTGGATCGCCAATTTCGTGCTGATGGAATACGGCACGGGCGCGATCTTCGGCTGCCCCTGCGGCGACCAGCGCGACTTCGAATTCGCCCGCAAGTACGAGCTGCCCATTCCGGTGGTGGTGTCCCCCAGCCCGGACACTGCTGCCGCGAGTTGCCGGGCAAGGCGCTGGATGGTGACGGCTTCATCGTCAATTCCGGCTTCCTCTCCGGCCTGGCCACGGCGGAGGCGAAGAAGCAGGCCATCGCCGAGCTGGAGGCGATGAGGGCCGGCAAGGCGGTGACCAACTGGCGCCTGCGCGACTGGGGCATCTCCCGCCAGCGCTACTGGGGCTGCCCGATCCCGGTGATCCATTGCGAGGCCTGCGGCCCGCAGCCGGTGCCGGACGACCAGCTGCCGGTGGCGCTGCCTGAGGATGTGAGCTTCGACAAGCCCGGCAATCCGCTGGACCATCACCCGACCTGGCGGCATGTGGCCTGCCCGAAATGCGGTGGTGCGGCCCAGCGCGAGACGGACACGTTCGACACCTTCATCGACAGCTCCTGGTATTTCGCCCGGTTCTGCGCGCCCCGCGCGGCCACGCCGACGAACCTGGATGCCGTGAAGCACTGGCTGCCGGTGGACCAGTATGTCGGCGGCATCGAGCACGCGATCCTGCACCTGCTCTATGCGCGCTTCTTCACCCGGGCGATGGAGAAGACCGGACACGTTACGGTAGAGGAGCCGTTCGCCGGGCTGTTCACCCAGGGCATGGTGACGCATGAATCCTACAAGGATGCGGACGGGCGCTGGCTGTATCCGGACGAGGTGATCAAGGACGCAGGTGGCGCGAAGCACCGCGACACGGGCCTGCCGGTTGCTGTCGGGCGCGTCGAGAAAATGTCGAAGTCGAAGCGCAACACCGTTGATCCGGGTGTGATCATCGAGCGTTTCGGCGCGGATACCGCGCGCTGGTTCGTGCTTTCCGACAACCCGCCCGAGCGCGACATGGAATGGACGGAAACCGGCGTGCAGGGTTCGTACCGCTTCGTGCAGCGCCTGGCGCGGCTTGGCGTGCTGATCGCGGGCGAGCCGGTGGCGCAAGCCCCGGCGGCCCTGGAGGGCGAAGCGAAGAAGCTGCTGAAGCTGACGCACAAGACCATCGCCGCGGTGACGGAGGCGATGGACACCTTCGCCTTCAACCTCGCCGTGGCGCGCATCTATGAGCTGGCCGGGAATTCTGGCCGGCACCACGCCGGAAGACCCCGCTCTGCTCTACGCGCGGCGCGTGGCGATGGACATCATCGCCCGGCTGGCGGCGCCGATGATGCCGCATCTGGCGGAGGACATTTTCGCCAAGCTGCACCCCGAGGGCGGGCTGGTGGCGCAACAGCCTTGGCCGAAAGCCGACCCGGCGCTGCTCACCGTGGATGAGGTGACGATCGCCGTGCAGGTGAACGGCAAGCTGCGCGGCACCATTACCGTGCCCGCCGGGCAGCAGCCTGAGCAAAATATTGCGGTGGCGGCCGAGGCGGTCTCGACAGCGCTCGCCGGGCAGACCATTGTTAAGCAAATCCACGTGCCGGACAGGATTGTGAACTTTGTCGTCAAACCTGCTTAAGCCCGTCTCTTGTGCCGCCCTGCTCGCGCTGTCTGCCTGCGGTTTCTCGCCGGTCTATGGCGGGCAGGACGGCGCCATCGCCAGCACCCAGCTGGACGAGATCAATGTGCGCAACATCCCCGAGCGCCCGGGGCAGATCCTGCGCGACAGCCTGGAGACGAAGCTGCACGCAGCCGGCGCGCCCACGACCGAGCTTTATTCGCTGAACGTGACGTACAGCATCGTCTCCGCAGGCATCGGCGTGCTGGAGGATACCTCGACCACCCGCAACCGGTTCACCGCCACCGCGAGTTGGACGCTCACCCCAATCGGCGATCCGGCGAAGACGCTCACCTCCGGGGCGGCGACGGCGATGAACGCCGAGAACATCATCGACCAGCAATATTTCGCGCTCACCTTGCAGGGCGACACGGTGAACAGGCAGCTGGCGGATGAGGTCGCGGCGCAGATCACCGCCCAGATCGCCGCCTGGTTCCGCGCCCACCCGAACGCATGAAGCTTGATCCAGGCCGTATCGACGCGTTCCTGAGGTCCCCCACGACGCCCATTGTTCTGCTACACGGCCCGGATGCCGGGCTGGTGGCCGAGCGCGGGCTGGCGCTGGCGCGGTCGGTGTCCGGCGCGCTGAACGACCCGTTCCGCTTCGCCGAGCTGAGCAACCCGGGCGCTGATACGCTGCTGGCGGAAGCCTCCGCCGCGGCGCTGACCGGGGGCAAGCGCGTGGTGCGGGTGCGCGATGCGCATGAGGCCCTGGCAAAGCCGGTGGAAACGCTGCTGAAGACGCCGCCTGAGGCGCTGGTGATCCTGGAGGCCGGAGAACTCACCCCGAAATCCAAGCTCCGGAGCCTTGGGCGAGAAATCGCCGGATGTGGCGGTGATCGCCTGCTACGCCATCGAGCCGGCGCGGCTGCCGCAGGTCGTCACTGCCCGGCTGCGCGCCATGGGGGTGAGCATCGATCAGGACGCCGCCGCCTGGTGCGGGCAAAATCTCTCCGGCGAGGAAGGCCCGCTGGGCCAGGCGCTGGAAGTGCTGTTTCTCTACGCGGGCGAGAGCAAGGCGCTGAGCCTCGCGGATGTCTCCGCCGCGCTGACCGATGGCGGCGATACCTCGATGGGCGATGCCATCGACGCGGCGCTGACCGGCGACCCGGCGGCGACGGACAAGGCGCTGGCCCTGGCCTATGAGGAAGGCGTGTCGCCGGTGGGGCTCATCCGCGTGCTGCTGGGCGAATTGCTGCGCCTGCGCGTGGCGGCGGGGGCGATGGCGGATGGCGCCTCGGCCCAGGAAGCCATGGCGGGGATGCGCCCGCCTGTGTTCTTTAAGCGCCAGGCAACGGTTCAGAAGATGCTGCGGCTGTGGCCCTTGTCTGGCGCTGGACCAGGCAATCGCCGCCGCTTTGGCAGCCGAGGCGGCGTGCAAGACCACGCATATCCCCGACCAGGCCTATTGCCGGCAGACCTTGCTGGCCTTGGCCTCGCGGGCGCGCACCGCAGCCCGCCGGTAAGTAATTTCAATAATTTAGCGTGGAAATCCGGGGCCAATGCTCCACGTGGAGCAGTGGCCCACAGGTTCAGCCGTTGAGCAGGGCCAGCAGGGAATCCAGCTGGTCCAGATTGGCGTAGTTCAGCACCAACTGACCGCCCTTGCCGTTGTATTTGATGTCAACGCGCAGGCCGAGCCGCTCCGTCAGGCTGCCCACCAGGGCGGCGATGTCGGCATCCGATCCGCCTTTGGCGTTGCCGCTGGTTTCGGGCTTCGCCGTGCGATTGGCGGCCTGCACCAGGGCCTCGGTCTGGCGTACGTTCAGCCCCTTCTTCAGCACCTCGCGCGCGGCTTTTATCGGGTCTGGGTGGCCGAGCAGCGCCTTGGCGTGGCCCGCGGTGAGCTTGCCCTCGCGCACCAGCGCCAAAGCTGCGGGCGGCAGTTCCAGGATGCGCATGATGTTGCCGATATGCGAGCGGGACTTGCCGACTGCCTCGCCCAGCTTGTCCTGGCTCAGGCTGAACTCGCCGACCAGGCGGCGATAGCCTTCGGCCTCTTCCACCGCGTTTAAATCCTCGCGCTGCAGGTTTTCCACCAGCCCGGCAGCCATGGCGTCGGCATCCGAGAGCAGCTTCACCAGCACTGGCACCTCGTGCAGGCTGGCGCGCTGGGCGGCACGCCAGCGGCGCTCACCGGCGATGATCTGGTAATGCTCAGGCTTTTTGGGATGCGGGCGCACCAGCAGCGGCTGCAAAATGCCGCGCTGGGCCACGGAATCGGCCAGCTCCTGCAAGGCTTCGTCCTTCATCTCCTGGCGCGGCTGGAACGGCCCGGGCTCCAGCACCTCTACCGGCAGATGCTGCACCCCGGGTGCCGCCACATTGGCGGGCACCGCGGCCTCGCCCAGAAGTGCGGCCAGACCGCGGCCTAAACGTTTCGGCTGTTCCTTCGCACTCATGCCAGCACCTTTTTTGCCCGTGCACGCTTCATAAATTCTGCCGCCAAAGCGAGGTAGGACTGCGCCCCGACGGAGCGGAAATCATAAAGCAGGACTGGGATGCCATGGCTAGGGGCTTCCGTGACGCGGATGTTGCGCGGGATCACCGTGTCGAACACCATCTGCTTGAAGAACGCCCGCACGTCGTTGGTTACCTGTTCGGAGAGGTTGTTGCGCCTGTCCGTCATGGTCAGCACGATGCCCTCGACCTCCAGCGCCGGGTTCAGGTTGCGCTTTATCATGTCGACGGTGCGCATCAACTGGGAAATGCCTTCCAGCGCGAAGAATTCCGCCTGCAGCGGGATCAGCACGGCATCGGCCGCCACCAGCCCGTTCAGGGTGAGCAATCCCAGGCCAGGCGGGCTGTCGATAAACACCACATCGGCGTCGCTTTGTTCGCGCAGCGCGTCGCGGAGCAGGAATTCGCGCTTTTCCACCCCGCCGAACTCCAGGTCCACGCCGATCAGGTCCGTCACCGCCGGAACGATGGAGAGGTTTTCCACGCCCGAGGGGATGATGCAGTCCGCCAGTGTCGCATCGCCGGACAAAAGCGCGTAGGAGCCGCCTTTGCGCGCGGACTGGTCGATGCCCAGGCCGGTGCTGGCATTGCCCTGCGGGTCGATATCCACCAGCAGCACCTTCAGCCCGCCCACCGCCAGCGCCGCGGCAAGGTTGATGGCGGTGGTGGTTTTGCCGACACCGCCCTTCTGGTTGGCAATGGCGACGATACGCGGGGGCTTATTCTTGACCGGCATGGCGGATCTGACTCACTTTCAGGATACAGCTTTCGCCCCAGTCAGGGGCGGCAATACGTTCAGCCTGCATGTGCCAGAGCGCCCTCGCGGCCGTCAATTCAACTTCCCAGCCACGGCCTTTCGGGAACAGGCAAATTCCGCCCGGGGCCAGCAAAGGTGCAGCCAGCCCCAGCAGTTTTTCCAGCGGCGCCAAGGCCCTGGCGGTGATCAGCGGCGCTGGTTCCAGCTTTGCCGCCTCAATCCGCGTATTATGAATTTTCGCGGGCGCGCCGGTGATCCGCGCCGCTTCCCGCAAAAATATGGCCTTTCTGGTATCGGATTCCACCAGATCGAACGGGATGCCGGTGGCAATGGCCAGAATTATGCCCGGAAACCCCGCCCCGGAGCCGAGGTCGATCGCTCTTGTGGTTCCAGCTGGGATATATGGCACCAGGCGCAGTGAATCCTGCACATGCCGCTCCCAGAGGTGCGGGATATCGGCCTTGCTCACCAGATTGATCTTGGGCGACCATTTTTCCACCAGTGCTGTGAACTGGCGCAGTTTGTCCTCGTTCATGCCGCCCGCCGTCCCTTCTTCAACGCCCCGAAAATAGCGCCCAGTGCTGCCGGGGTCATGGCCTCGATCCGCCCGGCGGCGGCCAGATTGCGCGGCCGAACGCGCTCCAGCTTCTCCCGCAATTCGGCGGAAAGCCCGCCGACCTGGGAGAAGTCGAAGTCCTCGGGGATCAGCACGGCCTCGTCGCGCTCGCGGGCCTTGATCTCGGTCTCCTGGCGGGAAAGGTAGCCTGCATAGTGCAAATCGGCGCGCAGAATGTTCGCGGCCCGGCTTTCGCCCTCCGGTTTGCCGTTGAAGCCTGCGATTTCCGCCGCCAGCGCAGCGAACGCGGCCTCGCGCTCGCTACCCACGCAGCCCCAACCAAGCCCGAGCTGCGTCAGCCGCAGCTCGGCGTTGTCGGCGCGCAGTTGCAGCCGGTATTCGGCGCGGGAGGTGAACATGCGGTAGGGCTCCGTCACACCCTGCGTCACCAGATCATCGATCATCACGCCGATATAGGCCTGGGCGCGGCCCAGTAGCGCGGGCTCGGCCCCGCCAGCGGCGCGCGCGGCGTTCACTCCGGCGATCAGCCCTTGCGCGCCTGCTTCCTCATAGCCGGTGGTGCCGTTGATCTGCCCGGCAAGATACAGCCCCGGCAGGGCCTTCACCTGCAAGGCATGGTCCAGGGCGCGCGGGTCCACATAATCGTATTCCACCGCATAGCCGGGGCGGATGATTTTGGCGCGCTCCAGCCCGGGGATGGAGTGTATCAGCGCCTCCTGCACATCTGCTGGCAGCGAGGTGGAGATGCCGTTCGGATAGACCGTATCGTCATCCAATCCTTCCGGCTCCAGAAAAATCTGGTGCCCCGGCTTTTCCGCGAAGCGCACCACCTTGTCCTCGATGGACGGGCAATAGCGCGGCCCGCGCCCGGCGATATTGCCGCCATACACGGCGGATTTGTGGATGTTGGCGCGGATGATCTCGTGCGTCTCTTCGGTCGTCTTGGTGATCCGGCAGGAGATTTGCGGGTTGGTCACGCGCGCCGTCAGCGCCGAGAACGGCTCCGGCGGGTTCTCGCCCTTGTCCTCGGGCAAGTTGTCCCAGTCTATGGAAGTCTTGGCCAGCCGGGCCGGGGTGCCGGTCTTCAGCCGCCCGAGCGGCAGGTTCAGGCGCCGCAACGCCTCGGCCAGATGGGTGGAGGGGGCGTCGTCGATCCGCCCGCCGCTCACCATCTCGGTGCCGAAATGCAGCATGCCGTTGAGGAAGGTGCCGGTAGTAAGCACCGCCGCGCCGCAGGCGATCTCCCGGCCATCGGCAAGCTTTATGCCGGACAGCCGCCCGGAGCTGTCCTGCGTCAGCCCGGCGGCTTCGCCTTCCAGAATGGTGAGGTTCGGCTGGGCCGCCAGCATGGCCTGAATCGCCTGACGATAGAGCTTGCGGTCCGCCTGGGCGCGCGGGCCGCGCACGGCCGGACCCTTGGTGCGGTTGAGCAGCTTGAAATGGATGCAGGCGGCGTCCGCTGCACGGCCCATCAGCCCGTCCAGCGCGTCGATCTCGCGCACCAGATGCCCCTTGCCGATGCCGCCAATGGCCGGGTTGCAGGACATTTCCCCCAGCCGGTCCGCCCGGTGGGTGACAAGCAGGGTGCTGGCCCCGTAGCGCGCAGCGGCGGCGGCGGCCTCGGTGCCCGCATGCCCGCCGCCAATAACAATGACATCGTAGTGCATGGCGGGGTATTAGCGAGTTTGCCGGTAAAACACCAAGGTTTTGAATTCGGGGCCGGTCATGCTCCACGTGGAGCATTTTCCGCGGGTGGTTTTGATAAGATTTTGAAATTATTCGGCCACATCAGGCAGCTGCCCTTGGCGCAGTGCCGCAGCATTGGCTGAAATCCGCGCCTGCAGCGCTGTGCTCAGGCTCTTGCGGCTTTTGTAGGTGCCGGGCGGGATTGGCGCGTCCAGCCAGATGGTGGCGCGCAGGTTGCGCCGGCGCAGCAGCTTGCTGGCGTGGGGGGCAAGGTCCATGTCCCCGAACCAGGCGATCTCGGCACGTTCCCCCCGTCGCACGGGCAGGCCTTCCAACTCGTCGTACACAATGGTCACCGGCTGCACCCAGGGTGCAGCCTCGGCAAAGGCCAGGGAGAAGAACGCCGCGGCGAAGGGCAGCACGCGGTTGCCGTCGGAGGATGTGCCCTCGGGGAACAGGAGGACATTGTCCCCCGCCGCCAGCCGGTCCAGCACTTCCTTCTGCTCCCGGGCCACGGTGTCCCGCCCGCGCGAGACGAAAATCGTCCGCCCCAGCCGGGCGATCAGCCCGAGTACAGGCCATTGCCCGACCTCGCCCTTGGCGATGAAGCAGGCCGGCAGCACCGCGCCGAGTGCTACGATATCCACCCAGGACCAGTGATTGGCGGCGAACAGCACCGGCCGCACCGGCGCGATCTGGCCGATCACCCGCAGCCTGAGTCCCAATATCCAGGCCACGCCACGCCAATAAATGCGGGGGAAGCTCTCCTTGCCCCGCCCCGGCAGCAGCAACAGCACCGCCTGCACAGGCACCGCGAAAAGCGTCCAGAGCAGAAAAAGGACGACGCGGTAGATCAGCCGGATCAGGGGGCGCCGCCCTTCAGCATCTGGCGCAGATCGGTCAAGATCGGCTCCGGGTCGGCGCCCATGACGTCCCGTACCACGTCAACCCAGTCGCCCACATCTTCCACGCGGGTGGGGTTGTCGCGCAGCAGCTCGCGCTTGATGAAGGGAAAGCCGGAGACCAGCAGCTGCCGCCACAGATCCGAGGTCGGGTTCAGCGCCATGCGCCGGGCGACGCCGTCACGGATGCGCAGGATTTGCAGCTTGCGGGTGATGTGCAGCGGGTCCTGCTTGCCGAGGTCGGTCTCCTCCTCGGCGATCAGCTTTTCCACATCGGCACGGCTCACCATGCGTACCAGATCCTCGTATTTCCACACCGCGGCGCAGCGTAGCCCGCCCTTGGTCATCGCCTGGGTGATGCCGACCTCGTATTCGCGCACGATATAGGTTTTCATGGGCACCGGCATCACCTCTGCCCAGAACGCCCGGAACGTCTCTGAGCGCAGTGCCGCCGGGCCGAAGGCAAGGAAGTAGGATTGCAGATGATAGCGCAGCTGCCAACTCTCGGTGAGGCCCCAGATATCGGCCTTGTTGTAGTTGAGCCGGCGCAGCGTATCCGCCATCGGCGTTAGCGGGCCAAACACGCTGTCATTGGCGAGGATAACCTCCTGCGTTTCGGCGCGCGGCAGGCCGAGATAATCCAGCGCATCACGCCAGGCGCCGAAATCGTAGCCGATATTCTTGCGCACGATCACCGCGGCGCAGAGCGCCTGCACGGCCTGCAGCGCGGCGGGCTTGAGCTTGCCGGAATTGGTGATGAACACCACGTCCCGGTCATTGGCCTTCAGCTCGGCGATGTAATGCAGCACCTGCTCGCGGACGAGGCCGCGGCCATCGAAATGCATGAGCAGCGCGACCTTCGGGCCGAGCTTGATCTCCCCCTCCGGCCAGGCGAGCGCTATCTGCCGCGGTCCGCGCATGGCCGCTGCGACCTTGGCCAGGGGTACCAGCAACTGCCATTTCAGGAAGGAGCGCAGAAGCAACAGTTGGCGTTTGATCATGGGCTATAAAGTCTCGTGCGGTTCGATTTGCTGCCGCAGGTCTTCAGGCGCGTCTGGATACGTGCCGATGAATTCCCGCAGCAGAAGGGTTGCTTCCTCGTAGCGTTCCAGCCGGTGCAGCGCCACGACCTCGCCACGCAGCGCCGGCCAGAAGAGCGGTTCAGGCGCCGCGCCGGGCGGTGCTGATTTGGCCAGTGCATCTCGCAGCCGGCCAAAGCAGCTGGCGCCGCGCCGCCATTCCTGCTCATCCTCCAGGTAAAGCGCGCCAGCGGCAAAGAGTGCGTCGCGCCCGGCAGGGTCGAAGGGCGGGCGCAGCGCCAGCAATTCCGGCTCTACCGGTGCCAGCAGCGCACGGGCGGCGCCGAATTCCTGCTGGTTCACCAGCGTCGTGAAGGCGATTAGTGTCAGTTCGCGCAGCTGCGCGGCGCTGATCTGGGTTGGCCGTAGTGCCGTCACCCGGTCCGGCACGCGCGCGGCGGTGCCGCCTGCTTGCAGTTCCAGCAGCAGCAGGGCCACCAGCGCGTCCTGGCGTGCTGGGGCGGTGCAGTGCCGCAGGCGCCGCTCCACACCCTCTTCTTGCGCCAATTGCCATGCCTGGGCGAAATCGCCATCGTTCATCAGGCGGATGAAGGCATCGACATACAACGCGCCGAGCGTGGCGGCATCGGTGCCGGCCTGTTCCAGTCCTGCCATCTTCTCCACCGCCGACGCCACGCGCCCGCGCTGCAAATCCAGCATCATCGTGGCAAAGCGCGCATCCGCTGCCGCTTCCCCGGGCATGTCCGGAAGCTGGGTAAAGCAGGGTTGGGCCGCGGCCAAGGCTTCTGCCTCATCGTAGCGGGCGGTGTTCACCAGCGCGGTGAAGGCGCCGAGGGTCAGCACCTCGGCCCGCTCCGGCGGCACATCCAGCCCGGCCAAGTGCCCTGGTACCAGCGCGGGGTCGCCCAGCTCCAACTCCAGCACGGCAAGGGCGATCGCCGCGTCAGCGCCGGTCTTCTCGCCCGTGCGGCGGAGCAATTCCGGCACGTGGTGCGTTGCGGTGAAATCCTGCGCCTCCGTGTAACGCGAGGCGTTGACCAGCCGGATGAACGCTTCCAGCAGCAGCCCATCCCGCCGCTCGGGCTCGATCTCCAGGCCTGCGAGGCGCGCGGGTATCTCCGCCGGGTCGCCCACAGCGAGGTCCAGAACCATCCTGGCGATGCCAGTGTTTTTTGCCCCCTCACCACCCACGCGCGCGGCCAGAGTGGACACATCATGCGTGGCGATGAACGCCAGCGCCTCATCGTAGCGGGAGGCGTTGACCAGCCGGATGAACGCTTCCAGCAGCAGCCCATCCCGCCGCTCGGGCTCGATCTCCAGGTCCCGCAGCCGCACGGGGATTTCCGCCGGGTCGCCTGCGGCGAGGTCCAGAAACATCCTGGCGATGCCAGTGTTTTTTGCCACCTCACCACCCACGCGCGCGGCCAGAGTGGACACATCATGCGTGGCGATGAACGCCAGCGCCTCATCGTAGCGCGAAGCATTGACCAGCCGAATGAAGGCTTCCAGCAGCAGCCCATCCCGCCGCTCGGGCTCGATCTCCAGGCCCCGCAGCCGCACGGGGATTTCCGCCGGGTCGCCCACGGCGAGGTCCAGAACCATCCTGGCGATGCCAGTGTTTTTTGCCACCTCCCCACCCACGCGCGCGGCCAGAGTGGACACATCATGCGTGGCGATGAACGCCAGCGCCTCATCGTAGCGCGAAGCATTGACCAGCCGGATGAACGCTTCCAGCAGCAGCCCATCCCGCCGCTCGGGCTCGATCTCCAGGCCTGCGAGGCGCGCGGGTATCTCCGCCGGGTCGCCCACGGCGAGGTCCAGAACCATCCTGGCGATGCCAGTGTTTTTTGCCACCTCCCCACCCACGCGCGCGGCCAGAGTGGACACATCATGCGTGGCGATGAACGCCAGCGCCTCATCGTAGCGCGAAGCATTGACCAGCCGGATGAACGCTTCCAGCAGCAGCCCATCCCGCCGCGCGGGCTCGATCTCAAGGTCCTGCAGCCGCACGGGGATTTCCGCCGGGTCGCCTGCGGCGAGGTCCAGAACCATCCTGGCGAGGCCGGTGTTGTTCGCCACCTCGCCGCCCACGCGCGCGGCCAGGACGGAGACGTCATGCGCGGCGATGAACGCCAGCGCCTCCGTGTAACGAGAAGCATTCACCAGCCGCATGAAAGCTTCCAGCAGCAGTCCATCGCGGTGTTCCGGCTCGATCTCCAGGCCTTGCAGCCGCTCCGGGATTTCCGCCGGATCGCCCACGGCGAGGTCCAGCACGATCTGCGCCAGCCGCGCATCCCGTGCCGCCATCCCTGCCCCGTGCGCCAGCTCCGGAATATTGTAGCGCCGTGCCGCCGCCAGCGCTTCCTCGTAGCGCGAGGCGTTTACTAGCCGGGTGAAGCCGCCGAGCAGGATTTCTGTTCCCCCCTCACCCAGCGCCTCGGCGATGGGAAACACCCGCGCCGCATCGGCGCCTGGTGCCAGGTAAAAATTCGCGAGACTCAGCAGCGCATCACGCCGCACCCCGGCGGGGATATCCTCGCCCGGCAGACCGGGCAGCAGCCCATCCTTCAGCTCTGCAGCCAGATCGAATGCCCCGGCATTCACCAGTGCTACGAAACCGCGCCAGCCCGCCAGTACATTGCCGCGCGCCAGCAGCCCGACGACACTCTCAGGCTCTGCCGCTTCGGCCGCGCAGAGAAGCAGCTCCTGCCCTATGGTGCGGGCGATGCTGTCGGAGAGCATGTCCTCGTCGCGCCCGTTGCGGCGCAGCGTGGCCAGCAGCACGGCCAGTGCCTGGCCCGCGAGTTCGAGGGTCGGCCGCAACCGGGCGCGGCTCTCGCCCAGGCTGAGCTGGTACATGGTCCGGCTGAACAGGATCATGCCCAGCCCCATCGGCATTTTGCGCGCGAGGTCCTCGATGCTGCCCTCATGGACGCCCGGTGGCAACGCGGTCAGGCCTTCCAGGTCATAGCCGAAGCGCTTGCTCACCTCGGTGCGGAGGCTGGCCCAGGCCGTTTCCACCCCGGCGGCGTCGGCGTCGTTCGCGGCCTCGAACAGCATCCACCCGGCAAAGCCCAGATGCAGGTCGCTCCCCAACTCCGTCCGCTCGGCCTGCGCCGCCAAATAGCGGCGGTAGATGGTGCGCCGCGCCGCCAGATTCTCGGTCAGCGAGAACGGCGCCAGCGCGGCATAGGCCACCAGCGTCGAGCTATCCTCCCGCACCAGCACATGGGTGAACCCGGCCTGCTCCAGCGCCAGTTGCAGGCTCCGCGCGGTTTGCATGACCACATGAGCCCCCGGCACCAGCAGGGCGGAGAGCTCCGCGGGAGAGAGTTCGGGCTTAATGCAGGCGGCGTTCGGCGTGGTCAGCATCAATATGCCGTCCGGCGCCACCGCTTGGCGCATCAGGCGCAGGAACGCCGGCGGCTCGTTGATATGCTCGATCACCTCGGTGGCGAGGACGACATCCCACGGCCCCTCGCCGAGATTGTTCTCGGTGAAGTAGCTTCGCCTGATGTCCAGCCCCAGATCCTGCGCGCCGAGGGCGGCCATCGGCGAGGGATCGAACCCAATGCCCCGCCAGCCGCGCCCATGGACACAGAAATCCAACCCGAAGCCGTAGGCGCCGCCGATTTCCAACGTCCTCGCCCCGGCGGGTTTATCGATGCGCGCCAGCGCCATCGAGATGGGATAGAGCCCGGCCCCGACCTGCGCGTAGTAGCTGGGCCAACCGGGCGCGATCAGATCGTCGATCTCGTAATCGACATAGGGCAGGTTATCGACGAAATGGACATCGCAGCGCGGGCAGATCTGCATGACGGCCCGGTAGCGCAGGTTCGGCGCTTCGCGGTGGATCGCCAGCAGCGACTTCACCTCCCCGCGATAGCCGCAATTGGGGCAGGCGCTTTGCGCTGTCTCGCCGTGCAGCCACTCGGCCTCGACATACCGGGCGATCGGGAATTTCATCGGGCTGGCCATCAGGCGAAGAGTTCCGGCACTCGTGCCTTAAGCGCGGCGTTCAGCTCCTCCCGCCGCTCCCACAGGCTGCGGTACCAGGCGCTGCGCGCGTCCACCTGATAGGCCAGCATGCGGTTGCCCGCCACATAAGCCCGCGCCGCCTCGGCCATGCGCTTCGTCGCCTCGGGGTAGGCGAGCAGGCGCAGCAGCGCCGCGCGCAACTGCAGCGGGTCGTTGAACAGCAGGCCGGTTTTGCCGTCCTCGATGCTGCCGGCATAGACAATGGGGCTGGCAAGTGCTGCCACGCGGCTGGCGCTGGCCTCGATGAACTTCAGGTCCGACTTGGCGCGGTTGAATTCGTTATCGCCCAGCGGCATGAAGCAGATTTCCGCCTCGCCCAGCATGCGCAGATAGCTGGCGTAATCGGCCATCGGCGCGAAGCTCTTGTGCGGGGTTTCCAGCGCGTCGAAGAAAGCCTCGTCGTAGAGCACCTGGAATTTCAGCCGCTCGCCCACGGCGCGCGCCACGTCGTTGATCGCCCCGATCAGCGGCGCCCAGTCCGCCTGCCGGTTGAGCGCGCCGAAAAACAGCGTCATCTGCTCCGGGTTCTGGAAATTACGCGGCTGCGGCAGTTCGAAGATCCCGTTAGGGAACACGGCGACTTCTGGATTTTCCGGCAGCAGCGCCTCGGCCAGGGCGCGGGTGCTGGTCTGCACCGCATGCGCGCCGCGGAAGGTGAGCAGTTCGTCCCGCTTCACCCCGCGCTCCTCCAGGAACACCGGGTGGTCGTCGAACTCGCTGACGACGACATAGCCTTTTTCCAGCAGCGCACGCACGCGGGCGAGGCCGGTTGGCCCCGGTGAGCAGCGGCCGGTGCAGCACGGCGATGCGCGGGGTATCCGGCAGCGCGGGGTGCAGTTTCGCCTCGTCCATGATCGTCCCGAACAGCGCGCTGTCGGTACGGAGCGCGCGCACCGGCTCCACCACGCGCACGTCGGAGACGCCGCCTTGCGGCGCCAGCATGGTGGCGCTCAGCTCCAGGCGCGGCGGCGCGGATTTGCGCGCGCGCCAGATGAATTGCAGCGGCCCCGCGCGGTTGAGATATTCCTGTGGATCGACCCCCACCGCGCGCAGCCCCGGCGCCATCGCGGTGACGAATTGCTCCGCCTGGTCCATGGCGATGGGCCGGGGGGCGATGTCGGAGAGCTGCAGCCCGGCATCGCGCAGCGCCTGCGGCCATGGTGCGCGGCGTGAACCAGCGCAGATGGGTTTTGTCGAACAGCCCCTGCTCCTCATAGCCGAAGGAGCCGGTGAGCAGCCGCGCCACGAAGGACCAGTGCTCGACATTGGGCATGCACACGAGAATGGTGCCCTCGGGCGAGAGATGCCTGGCGTGTTCCGCCAGCAGCGCCCAGGGGTTCACGAGGTGCTCCAGCACGTCGCCATAGATGATGCAGTCGATCCCGTCCGGCACGCTGAACGGCATCGGGGTCTTTTCCACATCGCCGCAGAACGCTTCCGAGATCCGCTGCCGCGCGTGGCTGATCGCGTCCTCGTCGATGTCGATGCCGAGCACCCGGCAGTTCGGGTTGCGCCGCAGGTAATCCGCACCCAGCGCTCCCTGCGCGCAGCCGACATCGAGGATGGTCTTGGCGGAGAGCGGAATTTTTTCGAGCAGCTCGGGATTGGCGAAATCGGGATAAGGCGTATGGGCGGCGTTCAAGGCGGGTTTATCCTCGTGCTGGTCGATGCAGGGCGGCTCAGGGGGTGGGCCGGCCAATGCCGGAATAGGCAAAGCCGGCGTCGCGCATGGCCTTGGGGTCGAACACGTTGCGCAGGTCAACGACGACATTGCCGCGCATCATCTCCTTCAGCTTCGCCGGGGCCAGGGCGCGGAACTCGTTCCATTCGGTGATCAGCACCAGCGCGTCGGCCCCGGTCAGGGCTTCCGTCGCGTCCGCCACCAGCTTCACGCTGTCCGGCAGCAGCGGGCGGGCCTGGGTCATCGCCTCGGGGTCGAAAGCCTGCACAAGCGCCCCGCGCGAGATCAGGCCGCGGACCAGCGGCAGGGAGGGCGCCTCGCGCATGTCGTCGGTCTCGGGCTTGAAGGCGAGGCCGAGCACCGCGATGGTCTTGCCCGCGACATCGCCGCCGCAGGCCGCCACCACGCGCGCGGCCATGGCCTCCTTGCGGGCGTCGTTCACCGCCACCACGGACTGCGACCAGCCGCGACGGCGCCCCCGCCTCCTCGGCGATGCGCATCAGGGCCAGGGTGTCCTTGGGGAAGCAGGAGCCGCCGAAGCCCGGGCCGGCATGCAGGAACTTGCGGCCGATGCGGCCGTCGAGCCCGATGCCGCGGGCGACGTCATGCACATCCGCGCCGACTTTTTCGCACAGATCGGCCATCTCGTTGATGAAGGTGATCTTCATCGCCAGGAAGCCGTTGGCGGCGTATTTGGTCAGCTCCGCGCGTCTCCAGCCCGGTGAAGACGATCGGCGTCTCGATCAGGTAGAGCGGCCGGTAGAGCTGGCGCAGCACCTCGCGGGCGCGCTCGCTCTCCGCGCCCACCACCACGCGGTCCGGGCGCATGAAGTCGCCGATGGCGCTGCCCTCGCGCAGGAATTCGGGGTTGGAGGCGACCTCGACGGCGAGGTCCGGGCGCAGCTCCCGCGCCATGGCCAGGATCTTCCGCCCGGTGCCCACCGGCACGGTGGATTTGGTGACGATCACGGCCGGGTGGTCCAGCGCGCGCAGCACCTGCTCCACGGCGGCGAACACATAGGTGAGGTCGGCATGGCCATCGCCGCGGCGGGTCGGGGTGCCGACGGCGATGAACACCGCCTCGGCCTCCCGGATGCCTTCCTCCAGCGTGGCGGGGAAGGTCAGGCGCCGAGCCGCCACATTGTCGGCCACCAGCTTGTCCAGCCCGGGCTCGTAGATGGGGATCTTGCCCTCCAGCAGCATCTGCCGCTTTGCCGCGTCGGCTTCCACCACCGCGACTGACACGCCGAATTCGGCGAAGCAGGCGCCGGAGACCAGCCCGACATAGCCACCGCCAATAATCGCAATTCTCAAGCCCAGCTCTCCCGTATGCGTCGACGTCACCGGTTCTGGCGTGGCCGCCGGGCCTCGGCAAGCCCCTTTTGCATAAACTTCAGCATCTTCTAATTTGTCGCGGTTTCCGCCAAGTTACGCCACGTATGAATCTCCCTTCCGCCCTCGCCTGCCCTCGCCTTGCCCCGCCATCTGGCACTGATGGCCGGGCTTGCCATTTTCTCCGCCATCATCGTCCGGGCGATGATCAGCATCGGCGTGCCGGACCACCCGGACCCCCGCAAGGCCCATGCCCAGACAACGCCAAAATCCGGCGGGGTGGGCATTGTCTGCGCCTTCCTGCTGGGCGTGCTGTTGCTCTACCGCTATGGCCAGGTCTCGCGCCTGGCGGAGCCGTATTTCATCGGCGTCATCGCCGCGGCGGGGCTGATGGCCGCGGTCTCGCTGCTCGACGACGTGCTCAACCTCTCCTTCGTGGTGAAGCTGCTCACACAGCTCGCCTGCGCCGGGGTGGCAGTGGCCTCGGGGCTGTCGGTGCACTTGCTGGCCTTGCCCTATTACGGCGTGGTGGAATTCGGCTGGGCCGGCGCGGGGATCACGCTGGTCTTCCTCGTCTTCGTCACCAACGCGATGAACTTCATCGACGGGCTGAATGGCCTCGCCTCGGGCGTCACCCTCATCGCCTGCCTGTTCCTGGCCGGCATCGCCGGGCTGCATGGCGGGTTCTTCGTCTACACCGCGTCGCTGCTGCTGGCGGGCGGGGTGCTGGGCTTCCTGCCCTTCAACTTCCCCAAGGGCCGCATCTTCATGGGCGATGTCGGCAGCCAGTTCTGCGGCTTCATGCTCGCACTGTTCGGCGTCGCCGCCACGCGCTTCCAGGGCGTGCCGCTGTCCTTCCTGCTCGTGCCGTTCCTGCTCTCCGGCGTGCTCTACGATGTCGCTTTTACCCTCATCCGCCGCGTGCTGGCGGGCGAGAACATCGCCCGCGCGCATAACGGGCATCTGTATCAGGTGGCGCGCCGGGCAGGGGTGGATGCCCGGGCCGTGGCGGCGTTGCATTGGGGCTTCGCGGTGCTGGGCGGGTTGACGGCGCTTGCCTTCCTCAGCGCACCGCCGGCGCTGCGTCCGGCCATGGGGCTGCTGCCGCTGGCCGTGCAACTGGTATGGACGAGCTACGTCGTCCGCCGCGCCCGGGTTGCGGGGCTGGAACGCTGGTAAAACCCCGAAAATCCCTTGCATCCGGCGGCATGCCAGCGTAAAGCCGGGCCTTCCACGCTGCCGGTCGGGATCGGCGGCTCAAAACGCATTGGAGCTGACACGGTGAAACCGAATATTCATCCGGACTACCACGAGATCAACATCATCATGACCGACGGGACCGAATTCAAGACCCGTTCGTGCATGGGCCAGCCGGGTGAGACCCTGCGCCTCGACATCGACCCGAAGTCCCACCCCGCGTGGACCGGCGTGCAGCGCGTGATGGACACCGGCGGCCAGGTCGCCAAGTTCAACAAGAAGTTCGCCAGCATCGGCCAGCGCAAGAAGTAAGACCCAGCCCCTGCGGGCATGGCGTGAAAGGGCCCCTCGCGGGCCCTTTTTGTTATTAAGAGGCCGCTTCAGAAGTCGCTCCGGCGAGTTGGATAGCCGTGGTTTTCGAGCACGGAGCGGAGCGTACTTGCGGTACGTGAGCACCGGAGCGCAGAAAAACGCGGCTAGACGACAGCCGGAGTAGACTTATGAGGCGGCTTCTTACCGGCGCGCGTCGAACAAATGCTCGATATTGCGCAGCTGGTCCTTGAAGTAGCGGGAGAACACATGCCCGCCCGTGCCGGTGGCGACGAAATACAGCGCGTCGCTATTGGCCGGGTGCAGCACGGCGTCGATCGCGGCGGCGCCGGGGGCGCAGATTGGCCCTGGCGGCAGCCCCGCATGGGCATAGGTGTTGTAGGGCGAGGGGTTGTCGAGGTCGGCGCGGCTGATGCTGGTGCCGCCTGACTGCTTGCCCCCGGTGGCGGCGTAGATCACCGTGGGGTCCGCCTGGAGCTTCATGCCCTGGCGCAGCCGGTTTTCGTACACGGCGGCAATTTGCGGCAGTTCGCGGCCGAGCGGTGTCTCCTCCTGCACGATGGAGGCGAGGATCAGCGCCTCCTGCGGCGAGGCCAGGGGCAAATTCGGGTCGCGCTTGGGCCAGGCGGTGTCCAGGCTGGTCTGCATGGCCTGCTCGGCGCGGGCGAGAATGGCGGCGCGCGGCGTACCCCACAGATAGCTATAGGTTTGCGGCAGCACGATGCCTTCCGGCGGCGGGGCGACCTGCCCGCTGGCATCCGGCGCGGCGTTGAGGATCTTCGCGATCTGCGCCCCGGTCAGCCCCTCGGGGATGGTCACTTGGTGCTCCACCTGCTGCCCGTGGCGGAGGATGTTCAGGATATCCTTGATGCTGGCATGGGCGGGGAAGATGAACTCCCCGGCATGCAGCACGCCATCGCCCCGGGTGAAATAGGCGGCAAGGCGGAAGATGAGCTTGTGCCGGATCACCCTGGCCTTGGCCAGCGCCTCCGCCGCGGCGGCGCTGCCGCCCGCGGGGATCACGATATCGGCGTTGGTTTGTCCGGCGCCGGGCGCAATGTAGCTCTCATGCGCGGCCATCTGCCCTGCCCGTAGCGTGACGAGCAGCGTGACCAGCAGAAGCAGTATCTGGCCGCGACGTGGAATGGCTTAGACGGCCCGCTTGAAGATGACCGAGGCGTTGGTGCCGCCAAAGCCGAAGCTGTTCGACAGCGCCACGTCGATCTTGCGCTCCTGCGCTGTCATGCGCCACGCGGTCGATCACGCTGTCGCGGCTGGGCTCGTCGCAGGTTCAGCGTCGGCGGGGCGACGCCGTCGCGGATGGCGAGGATGGAGAAGATCGCCTCGACCGCGCCGGCCGCGCCCAGCAGATGCCCGGTCGCCGATTTGGTGGAGGACATCGCGAGTCCTCTTCGCATGCGTCGCCGAACAGCCGTTCTCGACCGCTTCCAGCTCCAGGTCGTCGCCCAGCGGCGTCGAGGTGCCGTGCGCGTTCACGTACTGGATGTCAGCCGGCGGTCACGCCGCCATTCTTGCAACGCCGCCTTCATGGAGCGGAAGGCGCCGTCATGGCCCTCGGCCGGGGCGGTGATGTGGTAGCGCATCGCCCGACATGCCGTAGCCGCCGATCTCGGCGTAGATCTTCGCGCCGCGCTTCTTGGCGTGCTCGTATTCTTCCAGCACCACGCACGCCGGCGCCTTCGCCCATCACGAAGCCGTCGCGGTCCTTGTCCCAGGGGCGGGAGGCCTCGGTCGGGCGGTCGTTGAAGCCGGTGGACAGCGCGCGCGAGGCGCAGAACCCGGCGATGCCGAGCTCGCACACCGCGGCTTCGGCGCCGCCGGCCACCATCACGTCGGCATCGCCCCAGCATGATCAGCCGCGCCGCGTCGCCGATGGCGTGCACGCCGGTGGCGCAGGCGGTCACCGCCGAGTGGTTCGGGCCCTTGAAGCCGTATTTGATCGAGACCTGGCCGGAGATCGAGGTTGATCAGCGCCGACGGGGATGAAGAACGGCGACAGCCGCCGCGCCCGGCCCTCATGCACCATGGATCGAGGCCTCGTAGATGGTCTGCAGACCGCCGATGCCGGAGCCGATCATCACGCCGGTGGCGCAGCGGTCCTCCTCGGTTTCCGGCGCCCAGCCGGAATCCTCCACCGCCTCGGTGGCGGCGACCATGGCCGAGATGGATGAAGCGGTCCATCTTCTTCTGGTCCTTGACCGGGATCCATTCGGCGATGTCGAGCCTGCCCTCGGCCTTGGTGCCCGCGCGGGACCTGGCCGGCGACCTTGCACGGCAGGTCCTTGGTGTCGAAGGACTGGATGGCGCTGATGCCGGATTCGCCGTTGATCAGCCGTCTTCCAGACATGCTCAACGCCCACCCCGAGCGGGCAGACGATCCCCATGCCCGTCACGACAACACGGCGCATGTGAACTCCTCGGACGGCTTTTTCGTAGCGGAAGCGGAGCCTTATTCGGCCTTCTGCTTCTCGATGTACTCGATCGCATCCTTCACGGTGCTGATCTTCTCGGCGGCATCCTCGGGGATTTCCACGCCGAAGGCTTCCTCGAAAGCCATCACCAGCTCGACCGTGTCAAGGCTGTCGGCGCCCAGATCGTCGATGAAGGAGGCTTCCGGGGTCACCTTGGCTTCGTCGACGCCCAGGTGCTCGACCACAATCTTCTTAACCTTGTCGGCGATTTCGCTCATAAAACTTCACTTTCCTGCAACTAGAATGATGGAGACAGTGCAACCCTAGCACCGCTTGGGATACATCGTTAACCCTAGACGAGGCGGCGCTTAGCATGGTTTTTCGCGCCACGCCAAGCCATCCGCCCGCCAGCGGTTAAAGCATGGCCATCCCGCCGTTGACGTGCAGCGTGGCGCCGGTGACCCAGCCGGCCTCGTCGGAGGCCAGATAGACCACCGCGGCGGCGATGTCCCCGGGCGTGCCCAGGCGGCCGAGCGGGATCTTGCCGGAGAGATCGGCCCGCTGCGCGTCGGTCAGCGCGTCGGTCATCGGGGTCTCGATGAAGCCCGGGGCGACGAGGTTCACGGTGATGCCGCGCGAGGCGACTTCCTGCGCCAGCGACTTGGTCAGGCCGATCGAGCCCGGCCTTGGCGGCGGCAGTAGTTGGCCTGGCCCGGCATTGCCGGTGGCGCCGACGATGGAGCCGATATTGATGATGCGCCCGGCCCGGCGGCGGAGCATGCCGCGCAGCGCGGCGCGGGCCAGGCGGAACGGCGCCGCGAGGTCGACGTCCAGCACCGTCTGCCAGTCGGCGTCGGACATGCGCAGCGCCAGCCTGTCGCGGGTCAGCCCGGCATTGTTGACCAGGATGTCCAGCTGCCCAGCGGCGGCCTCGGCCTCGGCGATCAGCCGCGCGGCTTCCGCGGGCTGGCGAGAGGTCGGCCGGGCAGACATGCGCGCGCTCGCCCAGCTCGGCGGCCAGGGCGTCCAGCGCCTCGCGCCGCGTGCCGGAGAGCGCCACCACGGCGCCCTGCGCGTGCAGCGCGCGGGCGATCGCGGCGCCGATGCCGCCGGAGGCGCCGGTGACCAGCGCGGTTTTGCCAGTCAGATCGAACATTTACAGAACCTTCAGCAGGGCTTCGATCTCGGCGGGCGTGCCGGCGGAGATGGCGGTGGCCTCCGGCGCGATGCGCTTGACCAGGCCGGACAGCACCTTGCCGGCGCCGAGCTCGACGAAACTGGTCACGCCCAGCGCCATCATCTCCTGCACGCTCTCGCGCCAGCGCACGGTGGCGGTCACCTGCTGCACCAGCAGGTCGCGGATCTCGGTCGGGTCGGTCACCTTGGCGGCGGTGACGTTGGCGACCAGCGGCACCACCGGGGCGCGGCGGGTGTTGGCGAAGGCCTCGGCCATGGCGTCGGCCGCCGGGGCCATCAGCGCGCAATGGAACGGCGCGGAGACCGGCAGCAGCATGGCGCGCCGCACGCCCGGCCTTGGCGATCTCGACGGCCGCTCGACCGCGCCTTATGGCCGGAGATCACGACCTGGCCGCCGCCGTTGTCGTTGGCGCGGGATCTCGGCCATCCGGGCCGGCTCGGACCCGAGGGTGATCAGAGAGCGAAGGAAGAAGGGAACCGGCAGCAGCATGGCGCGCTTCACGCCCTTGGCCTTGGCGATCTCGATGGCGCGGTCCACCGCCGCCTTGTGGCCCGAGATGACGACCTGCCCGCCGCCATTGTCGTTGGCGGCGGAGACGACCTCGCGCCCCTCGGGGCCCATCGCGGCCTCGGCGCAGATCTCGCGCGCCATGTCCATCTCCACGCCGAGCAGCGCCGCCATGGCGCCCAGGCCGGCGGGTACGGCTTTCTGCATGGCCTGGCCGCGCAGCTTCAGCAGCCTCGCGGTGTCGGCGACGGAGAAGGACTCCGCCGCCGCCAGGGCCGCGTATTCGCCCAGGGAGTGCCCGGCGACCAGCGCCGCCTTGTCCTTCAGGCTGATCCCGCCTTCCGCCTGCAGCACCCGCAGCACGGCCAGCGACACGGCCATCAGCGCCGGCTGGGCGTTCTCGGTCAGGGTCAGCTCCTCGGACGGGCCTTCGAACATCAGCTTGGAGAGCTTCTGCTTCAGCACCTCGTCCACTTCCTCGAACACCTGCCGGGCCGGGGCGAAGGCCGCGGCGAGGTCGCGGCCCATGCCGACCGCCTGGCTGCCCTGGCCGGGGAAGATGAAGGCGTTCACCGCCATGTCTTGGGTCTCCAGTTAACGTCAGGGGCACCTAGCATGAGCCGGGGCGGACGCAAAATGGCGCGCGCGGGGCTTGGTGGGGCGGCCGCGCGCAAAATTAACAAGGGACTATAAAAGCGCCAGCGCGGCCAGTGCGCGCCGCATTTCCTCGGGCATCTCCGCCGCCTCGCTGCTCTGGGCTGTCAGGTCCGGCGGCGCGTCTTCCGGCTTCAGGTAGCGCCAGCCCTGGAAGGCCCGCATCGCCCGCGCTTCCACGCGCACGAGTTCCGGGTCCAGCACCAGGGCGGTGCAGGGCGTGCCGTCTTCCGAGATGTCGGGGGTAATGTCGAGAATGCGCTGGCGGACCAGTATCGCGCCGCCGATGACCCAGTAGAGCGATCCGCCGGCGATGATCTCGTTGGCCAGTTTCGGCCGGTTCCGGGTTTTGTGCCGCAGCGGCGGGTCTGCTTTGGCTTCTTCGGCGTTCAGTGCGGCGAGGTGCGCGATATCGCGCACCCCGACACAGAGCTTTACAAGATGCACGCGGCCCCGCGTGCGATCCAGGGACTTAGTTCTTCGCCTTGTCCACCAGGGCGTTCTTGGAGATCCACGGCATCATGCCGCGCAGCTTGGCGCCCACTTCCTCGATCGGGTGGGCGGCGCAGGCGCGGCGCATGGCCTTGAAGTTGGTCTGGCCGACCTTGTTCTCCAGCATCCAGTCGCGGGTGAAGCGGCCGAGCTGGATGTCCTCCAGCACCTTCTTCATCTCCTTCTTGGTCTCGGCCGTGATGACGCGCGGGCCGGTGACGTACTCGCCATACTCGGCGGTGTTGGAGATGGAGTAGTTCATGTTGGCGATGCCGCCCTCGTAGATCAGGTCCACGATCAGCTTCACCTCGTGCAGGCACTCGAAATAGGCCATCTCGGGGGCGTAGCCGCCCTCGACCAGCGTCTCGAAGCCCGCCTTGATCAGCTCGACCACGCCGCCGCACAGCACGGCCTGCTCGCCGAACAGGTCGGTCTCGCACTCTTCCTTGAAGGTCGTCTCGATGATGCCGCCCTTGCCGCCGCCATTGGCCGAGGCATAGGAGAGGGCGATTTCCAGCGCGTTGCCGGTGACGTTCTGCGCCACGGCCACCAGGGACGGCACGCCGCCGCCCTTCAGGTACTCACCGCGCACGGTGTGCCCGGGGCCCTTGGGGGCGACCATGAACACGTCGATATCGGCGCGCGGCTCGATCAGGTTGAAGTGCACGTTCAGGCCGTGCGCGAAAGCCAGCGCGGTGCCGGGGCGCATGTTGGCGGCCAGATGCTCGCGGTACAGGTCGGCCTGGCCCTCATCCGGGGTGAGGATCATCAGCACATCGGCCCAGGCGGCGGCCTCGGCCGGGGTCATCACCTTCAGGCCCGCGCCTTCGGCCTTGGCGATGGCGGTGGAACCGGGGCGCAGCGCGATGGCCAGCTCCTTCACGCCGGAATCGCGCAGGTTCAGCGCATGGGCGTGGCCCTGGCTGCCATAGCCGACGATGGCGACCTTCTTGCTCTTGATCAGATTAACGTCTGCATCCCGATCGTAATAAACGCGCATGTGACTTTATCCTTGTTCTCTTTACTGAAACGAAAAAACTGGCGCGCTCCCTAGTCCCTTTTCGCAGGCATGTCACCTTGGCGTGCGGGACACGAGCGGCCTTGAAACCCTACCCGATCGTCTTCAGCCCCCGGGCGATGGCGGCCACGCCGGTGCGGGATACCTCGGCCAGCCCCAGCGGGCGCATCAGGTCGAGGAAGGCATCCAGCTTGTCGGTCGCGCCGGTCAGCTCGAAGGTGAAGCTCTCGGTGGTAGCGTCGATCACCCGGGCGCGGAAGGCATCCGCCAGGCGCAGCGCCTCGGCCCGCTTCTCCCCGGTGCCGATCACCTTGATCAGCGCCAGCTCGCGCGAGAGATGCGGGCCTTCGGTCAGATCCAGCACCTTGTACACCGGCACCAGGCGGTCCAGCTGCGCCTTGATCTGCTCGATCACCATTTCCGTGCCCTGGGTGACCACGGTGATGCGGCTCTTGGAGCCGTCGCGCTCCACCGGGGCGACGGTCAGGCTGTCGATGTTATAGCCGCGGCCGGAAAACAGCCCGATGACGCGGGCCAGGACACCGGACTCATTCTCAACCAGCACCGAGATGGTGGCGGCGCGCAGGTTCCCGTTCGCCATCAGACGAGCGCCAGCCCGGCATCGGTAACACCCGGCTGCCCATTGGTCTTGTGTTCCGGCCCCAGCAGCATCTGGTTATGCGCAGCACCCGAGGGGATCATCGGGAACACGTTCTCCATCTCGTCCACGCAGATATCCGCAATCACCGGCTTGTCCACCGCAATCATCTCCGCAATCACCCGGTCCAGATCTTCAACCTTCTCCGCGCGCAGCCCCACCGCGTGGAAACTCTCCGCCAGCTTCACGAAGTCCGGCAGCGCCTCGGAATAGCTCTGGGAATAGCGGCTGCCATGCAGCAGCTCCTGCCATTGGCGCACCATGCCCATGTAATGGTTGTTGAGGATGAAGATCTTCACCGGCAGGCGGTACTGCGCCAGCGTGCCCATCTCCTGGATGTTCATCAGCGTGCTGGCCTCGCCCGCGATATCCACCACCAGCGCGTCCGGATGCGCCACCTGCACGCCCATGGCGGCGGGCAGGCCGTAGCCCATGGTGCCTAGGCCGCCGGAGGTCATCCAGTGGTTCGGCTTCTCGAACTTGAAGTACTGCGCCGCCCACATCTGGTGCTGGCCGACCTCGGTGGTGACGTAGGTTTCGCGCCCGCGCGTGGCCTTGTAGAGCTGCTCGATGGCGTATTGCGGCTTGATGATGCTGCCGGGGTCGCGGTTCTGCGTGTAGCGCAGCGACTGCTTGGCCCGCCACAAATCGATCTGCGCCCACCATTGCGCCATGGCGCCCTTGTCCTGCGGGGTGGAATCCGCCTTCCAGGCCGCGATCAGCGCCTTCAGCGTCGCCAGTGCATCGCCGATGATGGCGACATCCACCACCACGGATTTGTTGATGTTCGCCGGGTCGATATCGGCGTGGATCTTCTTCGAGCCAGGAGAGAACGCGTTCAGCCGCCCGGTCACGCGGTCATCGAAGCGCGCGCCGAGATTCAGCATCACGTCGCAGTCATGCATGGCGAGGTTCGCCTCGTACGTGCCGTGCATGCCCAGCATCCCCAGGAACAGCGGGTCGCTGGCCGGATAGGCGCCCAGGCCCATCAGCGTGTTGGTGCAGGGAAAGCCGGTGAGGCGCACGAACTCGGTGAGCAGCCGGCTGGCTTCCGGCCCGGCATTGATGACGCCGCCGCCGGCATACACGACCGGGCGCTGGGCGCGCTTGAGCAGCGCGACGGCTTCCTTGATCTTCGCCGGGTCCGGCTCGGTGCGCGGGCGGTAGGAGCGGTGCGGCTCGCGGCTCGGCTCCCGGTACGGGGCGGGGGCGATGAGGATGTCCTTGGGCAGGTCCACCAGAACCGGGCCGGGGCGGCCGTTCTTCGCGACGAAGAACGCCTCATGGATAATCCGCACCAGATCTTCGGAACGCTTCACCAGGTAGTTATGCTTGGTCGCCTGGCGGGTGATGCCGGTGGTGTCGGCCTCCTGGAAGGCGTCGTTGCCGATGAGATGCGTGGGCACCTGGCCGGTGAGGCAGACGAGCGGGATGGAATCCATCAGCGCGTCCACAAGGCCGGTGACGGCGTTGGTGGCACCCGGGCCGGAGGTGACGAGCACGCAGCCGACCTTGCCGGTGGAGCGGGCGTAACCTTCGGCCGCATGCACCGCCGCCTGCTCATGCCGGACCAGGATGTGCTTGATCTCGTTCTGCTGGAAGATGGCGTCGTAGATCGGCAGCACGGCGCCGCCGGGATAGCCGAAAATCGTGTCCACGCCCTGCGCCTTCAGCGCGCGGAGAAGGGCCTCCGCGCCTGATTTCATCAGTTCGTTCGTTGCGATCGTGCCGTCCATGGTCTGTCCTGCTGGTCGGGGGAGAAAAAAATACTGCGGAAGCGATTAACGCCGGTGACCGCGGAGGTCAACTGGGAATATTTATAAAATTTACCAAATCGCCAATAAAACTTTCCGAAAGTTGCGTGGAAGAGGTAATTCTTGAATGAATTATTTGCATGTCTGGGGCGCCGACCAATTTCTGGTGCCGGAACCAAGTGCCCTGGCGCTTGGTGTACTGGTGCGTGACCAGCACGGCGCGGGATTTGGCCTCCTCGAGCGGGATCTCGCCGCTTAAGTAAGCCCCCAACTCCGGCACGCCATGGGCGCGCATCAGCGGCAAGGCGGGGTCCAGCCCCAGGGCCAGGAAGTTGCGCACCTCCTCCATCGCGCCCTGCTCCAGCATGGCCTCGAACCGGGTCTCGATCGCCTCGCGCAGGGCGGCGCGCGGCGGGTCGAGCAGGATCATTTTCAGCCGCCAGCCGGTCAGGCGTTCGGTGGGCTGCGCCTGCCAGAAGGCCAGCCCCTTGCCGGTGGAAAGCAGCACCTCATAGGCGCGGGCGATGCGCTGGGAGTCGCCCGGCTTCAGCTTCGTTGCGGTTTCGGGGTCCAGCTTCACGTGGAGCGCTTCGGGTCCGATCTCGGCGATCAGCCGGCGCGCTTCCTCGCGCGCGGCCGGGTCCGGCTCGGGGATATCGGCGATGCCGTTGACCAGCGACGAGAAATACATGCCCGTGCCGCCGCAGAGGATCGGGAAGTCCGCCTCCGCCATCTCGGCCAGCGCGGCGCCGCGCCACCAGGCGGCATTGGCAGGCTCGGCGGCGGCGCGCACGCCGTAGAGCCGGTGCGGGGCGAGCGCCTCATCCTCCGGGCTTGGCCGGGCGGTGATGATGCGCAGCTCCCGGTAGCACTGCATGGCGTCGGCATTGATGACGGTGCCGCCCAAACGTTGCGCCAGGGCCAAAGCGAGCGCCGACTTCCCGCTCGCCGTCGGCCCCGCCAAAATCAGCGCTCTCTTATTGTTTTGGCGCGCGGCCGCCCCACCAGCCCCGCGCGCACGTTGCCCAACCTCTCTCTGTCCTACCAGTCGCGACCATGTCTCATATCGTCACTTTCGTCGCCAACCGGCAAGCCGGTTCCCTCACCGCTGCCGAGGCCAAGCGCGCCCAGGATCTCGCCCAGGGCTTCGAGCCCATCTGGCTGGCCGATGGCTGGGCCATGGAATTCGCCGTGCAGAACGTGCCGGACCGCGCCGCCCTGGCCGCAGCACTCGACCACAAGCAGGTGGATATCTTCGTCACCAAATCCCGCGGCCGGCGCAAGGCCGTGCTGGTGGCGGACATGGATAGCACCATCGTCACCTGCGAGACGCTGGACGAGCTGGCGGCCTTCGCCGGGCTGAAGGACGAGATCGCCGAGATCACCAAACGGGCGATGAACGGCGAGCTGGATTTCGCCGCCGCGCTACGCGAGCGCGTGGCGATGCTGACGGGGCTGAAGCTCGCGGCGCTGGAGGCGACCTGGGCGGAGATCCAATTCTGCCCCGGCGCGCGGGAGCTGGTGGCCACCATGCGCGCGCATGGTGCGACCACGGCGCTGGTCTCGGGCGGGTTCACCTTCTTCACCTCCCGCGTGGCGGCGGAGATCGGCTTCGACATTCACCGCTCCAACGAGCTGCTGGATAACGGCTCGGAACTGACCGGGGCCGTGGCCGAGCCGATCCTGGACAAGAGCGCCAAGCTGCACACGCTGCAAGAGCTGGCGCAGAAGCGCGGCGTGAAGCTGGCCGCCACGCTGGCGGTGGGCGATGGCGCCAACGACCTGCCAATGCTGAAAGAGGCGGGGCTGGGCATCGCCTACCACGCCAAGCCGGTGGTGGCGGCGCAGGTGGCCAATCGGGTCGAGCACACGGACTTGACCTCGCTGCTGTTTGCGCAAGGGTACCCCGCAAGCGCGTTCAAGGCCGGGGAGTAAGGCATGAAGACCAGGGCGGCAGTGGCGCGGGCGGCGGGCAAGCCGCTCTCTCTGGAGATGGTGGACATCGAGGGCCCGAAATACGGCGAGGTGCTGGTGGAGGTGAAAGCCACCGGTATCTGCCATACCGATGAATACACCCTCTCCGGCATGGACCCCGAGGGCATCTTCCCCGCTATTCTGGGGCATGAGGGTGCCGGCGTGGTCGTGGATGTCGGCCCCGGCGTGACCTCCTTGAAGAAGGGCGATCACGTCATCCCGCTCTACACGCCGGAATGCCGCCAGTGCAAAACCTGCCTCTCGCGCAAGAGCAATCTGTGCACCGCTATCCGCGCAACGCAGGGCAAGGGCGTGATGCCGGACGGCACATCACGTTTTTCCTGCGATGGCGAGCCGGTGATGCACTACATGGGCTGCTCCACCTTCGCCAATTTCACGGTGCTGCCGGAGATCGCGCTGGCCAAGGTGCGCGAGGACGCGCCCTTCGAGAAGATCTGCTATATTGGCTGCGGCGTGACCACCGGCATCGGCGCTGTGTTCAACACCGCCCAGGTGAAGCCGGGTGACAACGTGGTGGTGTTCGGGCTCGGCGGCATCGGGCTGAATGTCATCCAGGGTGCCCGCATCGCGGGGGCTGACAAGATCATCGGCGTGGACCTGAACAACGCCCGCAAGCCGATGGCCGAGAAATTCGGCATGACGCATTTCGTCAACCCGGACGAGATCGGCGAGGATCTGGTTCCCTATCTCGTCAACCTCACCGACGGCGGCGCGGATTACTCCTTCGAGTGCATCGGCAACACAAACGTAATGCGCCAGGCGCTGGAATGCTGCCATCGCGGCTGGGGCACCTCGATCATCATCGGTGTTGCTGGCGCGGGGCAGGAGATTTCCACCCGGCCGTTCCAGCTTGTGACCGGCCGCACCTGGAAGGGCACGGCCTTCGGCGGCGCCAGGGGGCGCACCGACGTGCCGCGCATTGTCGATTGGTATATGGATGGCAAGATCGATATCGACTCGCTCATCACCCATGTCCTGCCCTTCGAGCAGATCAACGAGGGCTTCGAGCTGATGCGCAAGGGGGAGAGCATTCGCAGCGTGGTGGTGTATTAGGCTATGCCGGCGTAGCGTATGTTGGCGTTGTTCCCACGGACAAGGAGCCGACGGTGAGAGACATGCAATATCCGTACGAAGCGTCGCAGCAGGAAACAAAAGCTGCACACGAAAGCGCGCCCCCGGCCGGATCGGCTAACAGCACGCGGGATTTGGTATTTCGCATTTATGACCGGGCCGTAGAGCTGGTGATCCTGGGGGTGATTCCCATGATGCTGGTGTCGCTTGGTTTTGCGTTTATCCAGGCATTGATCAGTACCGCCTCCATGTTTCCTCTGGCCAGCATCATGGCGTCTGACGAAGTGGCGATGCGCGGGCTGGTGGAGCGCGTGCTTGACGTTGTGATTTTGATCGAGCTGTTCAACACGTTTATGGAATATGCAAGAACAAGGCATATCCGGCTGTCGAACCTGCTCGACGTGACGATCGTGTTTTCGCTGCGCGAGATACTGATCCAGCTTTACGCGCAGGAATTTTCCGCGGCTGACATATTAACGCTGTGCGCGCTGGTGATTGTGCTGGTCATTGCACGCAGTATTGCGACCTGGTCCGCGTCGCAAGGGAAGGCACGTTAAGGCGGGGAACATGCCCCCGCCCTGAGCTATCGTGAGACCTGAAAGCCTTACTGCGCCTGGACCTGCCCGTAGCGCCCGAGCATGGTGCGCAACGGGTTGGCGCCGGCGTTCGAGCCCTGGCCATTGACCACGATGGCCCGCGCGCCCTGCGCGGTGCCGTAATAGGTCTGCTCGTAGCCGGAGTTGTCGGAAAGCACGGAGCCGGAGAGCGAGACGCCGCCATACAGCCCCTGGCTCTTGGAGAAGCTGATGATGTCCGCGTTCAGCGCGGTTGACATGGAGCCGTTCACCCCGGCGCCGAGTGTCGCCACGGACAGCCCGGCATCCGCGCCGATCTTGAATTGCGAGTTGAGCAGCGCATTCAGTCCGCCATCGGTCATGATGATCATCATGACCTCGGCGGTCTGCACGCCGATCTGCAGGCCGAAGCTGCCGGTGCCCAGCGAGTAAAAGGCCGGGTAGGACCAGTCGCCATTGTCCGTGCGGGCGGCGAGCACGCAGCCCCCGCCCTCGCCGCCGAAAAAGAACCCGGCGCGGAAGATGTTGGGGCAGATCACCACCGCCTTGGCCTTGCGCAGGAAATCCTGCGCCTGCGAGCCTTCGGCGCCGCCCATCATGTCCTCCAGCGCCAGGGTGGAGCTGTCCACGAGGTATTGCGGGCTGCCGGCGAAAGCCGGGGCGGCGGTGCCAAGGGCCAGGGCGGCGGCAACGAGAAGGCGTTTCATAAGCAAGGGCTCCTTCGGGTCATTCTTGTTCAGCGGCGGCTGGCGCATTTGCGCGAATCGGCTCGGCCAAGTGTTCATTAACAGACAAAACGCGCCAGCCGCGATCGTTAAATTCCAGCCGGGTGAGTGAAATATTGTCGATTTGCAGGCACAGCGCCTGATGCGCGTTGAGGCCCAGCGCATGCGCGCAGGCGGCGCGGATGGCCCCGCCATGCGAGACGATGATGGTGTGCTCACCCTTGGCGGAGGCGAGCAGCGCCTCCAGCCCAGCGCCGACGCGGGTGATGAGATGCGCGAAGCTCTCGCCCCCTGGCGGGGTTTCCGCCGCATGGATGGGCCAGAACGGGTGGCGCTCGGCATGGCTCCGCGCGTCGAACCCGGCGATGGGCATGCCCTGGAGCTGGCCGAAATTCTGCTCGACGAAGGCGGGGTCGATCAGCGGCTCGGTCGTCGGGTAGCCTGCCCGCATCAGTGCCTCGGCGGTGAGGCGCGTGCGCGAGAGCGGGGTGCAGACCAGCCGGGCCGGGCGGGGCAGGCGGGCGGCCAGCGCGGCGTAGCGCCCGGTCTGGGCCTGCATCGTCGCCTCGCAGAGGGGCACGTCGTCCGTGCCGTAGAGATAGCTGAGCGAGTCCGGGTGCACGAGGGCGTGGCGGATGAGCCAGAACTGATGCATGCTCATTCCCCGATGGCCAGCAGCGCGCCGCGGACGCGCGCGCGGCGGAACTCGCCTGCGAATACCAGGATGGCGGCGAGCGCCCAGACCGCGTTCAGCCCTGTCGCGAGGGTGAATTGCCGCCAGTCCATGGTGTGGGTGAGCAACGCGGTGCGCAGGCCTTCGAAAATATGCGCGGCGGGCAGGGCCTGCGCGAAGGGCTGCAGCCAGCCGGGCAGGGCGGTGAGCGGGTAGTACACGCAGGCGAGCGGGGTGACCCCGAATGCGATCGTCCAGGCCAGGGCCTCGGCCCCCGCGCCGTAGCGGAACAGCAGGGAGACGATGCCAAGCGCCACCCACCAGCCCATGACGAGCAGGTTGATAAAAAACAGCAAAACCACAGGCCCCAAAGCGAGAATATTATAGCTATAGAGAAGGTACGCGATAATTGTGGCAGGAAGCAGGCCGACCAGCGTGCGCACCGCTGACACGATGACGAGTGCGCCCAGCAGCTCTCCTGGGCGCAGCGGGCTGACGAAGAGATGCCCTAGATTGCGCGACCAGATTTCCTCGAGGAAACCGATGGTTACGCCGAGCTGCCCGCGCAGCATGATCTCCCACAGCAGCACGCCGCCGATGAGCCCGCCCGCCGCCACGGCGCGCGGCGCGCCATGCGCCGTGGCGATATAGGTGGAGGTGAAGCCCCAGATCAGCATGTTCAGCGTCGGCCAGTAAGCTACCTCTGCCAGGCGCGGCCAGGAGCGGCGGTACATGGCGGCATGGCGGTAGAGCATGCCCCAGATGCGGCGGATCATAGCGTCTCGCTCCGGGCGATGTGCAGGAAAACCTGTTCCATGTCCTCCCGCCCGTAGCGGGAGATGAGTTCCTCCGGCGGGCCGCGGTCCACGATGCGTCCGGTCTTCAGCATCAGCACGTTGTCGCACAGGCGCTCCACCTCTCCCATGTTGTGCGAGGCGAGCAATATGGCTGCACCTTGCTTGCGCCGGTAGTCCTCCAGCACGCCGCGCACATAATCCCCGGTGTCCGGGTCCAGGCTGGCGGTGGGTTCGTCCAGCAGCAGCAGCTCGGGCTCGTTGATCAGCGATTTCGCCAGCGCCACGCGGGTTTTCTGCCCGGCGGAAAGCTCGCCCGCCGGGCGGTTCAGCAGCGCGCCGAGGTTGAACTGCTCGGCAAGTGTTGCGATGCGCCGGGCGAGGTTCGGCACATTATATAAGTGCCCGTACACCACGAGGTTCTCGCGCACCGTAAGCCGGGCGGGCAGGGCGATGTAAGGTGACGAAAAATTCATCCGCGCCAGGGCGGAGAAGCGGTTCCGCGCCATGTCCCGCCCCAGCACGGTGATGTTGCCCGAGGTAGGCACCAGCAGGCCGAGCAGCATGGCGATGGTGGTGGTTTTGCCCGCGCCATTGCCGCCGAGTAGGCCGAGGATTTGGCCGGGAGCGAGGGTGAAGGAGATGTCATCCACCGCCAGCGTATGCGGGTAGCGCTTCACCAGGTTCTCGACGCGGATCGCTTCCATGGGGGTGGGATACGTGGCGGATGCATGAGGGTGGGATACGTGGCGGGGGCGGGTGTGCCAAGGGGGCGGTTCGTGATGTCCGCGCAAGCGGGCCTCTCCCCGTCCACAGGTCCCCGTCATTGCGGGCCGGCGAAGCGGGCGCGGCAATCTATCTTTCATCCGGCACCCTGCAAGATGGATTACTTCGCCCGCTGCGCGGTCTCGCAATGACGGGGTGAACGGCTTAAACCCAGCAGATGGACTCCCTCGCCCTCTACATCCACTGGCCGTTCTGCCTGGCCAAATGTCCGTATTGCGATTTCAATTCGCATGTCCGGGAAAAAATCCCGCAGGCGGAAATGCTCGCCGCCCTGCGGGCGGAGCTGGCTTATGAGGCGGCGCGGCTGGGCCCCCGGCGCGTCACTTCCATCTTCTTCGGCGGGGGCACGCCGAGCCTGATGGACCCCGACAGCGTGGCGGCGCTGATCGCGGATGCCGGGCGGCTGTTCACCCTGGCACCGGAAGCCGAAATCACGCTGGAGGCCAACCCTACCAGCATCGAGGCCGGGCGGTTCGCCGCCTATCGCGCGGCGGGGGTGAACCGTGTGTCCATCGGGGTGCAGAGCTTCGACCCCGAGGCGCTGAAATTCCTCGGCCGCCAGCACAGCGCGGAGCAGGCCATCAAGGCCATCGAGCTGGGAGCGAAAATCTTCCCGCGCATTTCCTTCGACCTGATCTACGCCCGGCCCGGGCAGACCGAGGCCGCCTGGAGGGCCGAGTTGGCCCAGGCGCTCACCCTGGCGGCGGACCATCTCTCGCTCTACCAGCTCACCATCGAGGAGGGCACGAAATTCGCCACGCTCTACGGGCGGGGGGAATTTACCCTCCCCGCGGAAGACCTTGCCGCCCGGCTCTACGAGGCTACGGCCGAAGAGGCGGCGCGCTTCGGGCTCGCCCCGTATGAAATCTCCAACTACGCCCGCCCGGGAGCAGAAAGCCGCCACAACCTCGCCTACTGGCGCTATCAGGATTACGCGGGCATCGGCCCTGGGGCGCATGGGCGTGTCACGCTGGGGGGCGAATTGCACGCCACCAGCCGGCACCGCGCCCCGGAAGCCTGGATGGACCTCGTGGAGACCCAGGGCCACGGCACCACGGAGGAACAGGACATCGCCCCGGCCGACCGCGCGCGCGAGGCGCTGCTGATGGGGCTGCGGCTGGCCGAGGGCGTCTCCATCCCCCGATTCGCCGCCCGCACCGGGGTGGCGCTGGCGGACGCGGTGGACCCCGCCATGCTGGCAGCCTGCATCGAGGAGGGGTATCTGACCCTCTCGGACATAAATATTGCCGCCACGGAACAGGGCCGCCACCGGCTTGACGCATTGCTGCCCGCTTTGCTCCGATAGTATAGGCCACAGCGGATAAAGAGGACTTTTGATGCGTTACATCTCCACCCGCGGTCAGGCGGAGCAGAAAGACTTCTCGGGCGTGCTGCTGGCCGGCCTCGCCGACGATGGCGGGCTGTACATGCCGCAAAGCTGGCCGCAATTCTCCGCCGCCGAGCTGCGCGCCCTGCGCGGCCTGCCCTACCCCGAGCTTGCCGCCCGCGTGCTGGCACCGTTCATGGGCGATTGCATTGAATTCGCCGACCTCCAGGCCATGTGCCACCGCGCCTATGCCGGGTTCACCCACACGGCCATCGTGCCGCTGGTGCAGCTGGATACCAACATCTTCGCCCTGGAGCTGTTCCACGGCCCGACGCTCGCCTTCAAGGACATGGCGCTGCAGCTGGTCGGGCATCTGTTCGAGCACGTGCTGGCCGGGCGCGGTGAGAAGATCCGCATCGTCGGCGCCACCTCGGGCGATACCGGCTCGGCGGCCATCGAGGCCGTGCGCCAGCCGCAAGAATATCGACATCACCATCCTGCACCCTTACGGCAAGACCTCCGAGGTGCAGCGCCGGCAGATGACCACGGTGAAGGCCGATAACGTGCTGAACATCGCCGTGGATGGCAATTTCGACGACTGCCAGGATCTGGTGAAGGCGATGTTCGCCGACGCGCCGTTCCGCGCCGAGATGAACCTCTCGGCGGTGAACTCCATCAACTTGGCCCGCATCGCGGCGCAGATACCGTATTACGTGTTCGCCGCGCTGGATCTCGGCGCGCCGGAGCGCGAGGTGGCGGTTTCCGTGCCCACCGGCAATTTCGGCAACATCCTGGCCGCCTGGGCCGCGCATCAGATGGGCGTGCCGATCTCGCGCTTCATCGTGGCGAGCAACCGCAACGACATCCTCACCCGCTTCCTGGCCGCCAACGACATGAGCGCGCAGGGCGTGGAACCGAGCCTCTCGCCCTCCATGGATATCCAGGTCAGCTCCAATTTCGAGCGCCTGCTGTTCGAGTTCCTGGGCCGCGATGCGGCGCTCACCGCGCAGACCATGGCGGATTTCCGCGCCAGCGGGAAAATGACGGTGGCCGAGCCGGTCTGGCACGCCATCACCAGGGATTTCGTGGGCTTCCGGCTCGATGACGAACAGACCCTGGCCGAGATCGCCCGGCTGCATCGCGAGACTGGGTATCTGGCCGATCCGCATTCGGTCATCGGCATCGCCGCGGCGCGGGAGCTGGGGCCGGTCGGCCTGCCGGTGATCGCCGCCGCCACCGCGCACCCGGCGAAGTTCCCCGATGCGATTGAAAAGGCCGTTGGTATTCGTCCGCCCTTACCGGCGCACCTTGCCGACCTATATGAACGGAATGAAAAGTTTATCCGCGCCCCCAACGATCTGGCCGCCATCGAGGCCTGCGTGCGGAATTTTGCCAACAGGAACACATAATTGATGACTGAACAGGTTTCCATCACCACCCTGCCCTCCGGGCTCACTGTGCTCACGGAGCGCATGGAGCGGGTGGAGACGGTATCCTTCGGCGCCTATGTGGGCGCCGGCACCCGCCACGAGACCGCCGCCGAAAACGGCGCGGCGCATTTCCTTGAGCACATGGCGTTCAAGGGGACCGAGGCCCGTTCGGCCGCCGATATCGCCGAGGCCATCGAGAACGTGGGCGGGCATATCAACGCCTATACCTCTCGCGAGCAGACCGCCTACTACGTGAAGCTGCTGAAGGAGGATCTCGCCCTTGGCGCGGATATCATCGGCGACATCCTCTGCCACTCCACCTTCGAGCCGGACGAGTTGGAGCGCGAGCGCGGCGTGATCCTGCAGGAGATCGGCCAGGCCAACGACACGCCGGACGACGTGGTGTTCGACCATTTCCAGTCCGCCGCCTATCCGTCGCAGCCCATGGGCCGCCCGGTGCTGGGCACGGAGCAGATCATCCGCGGCATGAAGCGCGAGACGCTGCACGGCTTCATGCGCCAGCACTACACGCCGGAGAACATGGTCATCGCCGCCAGCGGCAAGCTGGAGCATGAGCAGGTGGTGGAACTGGCGCAGAAATACTTCGCCGACCTGCCCAAGGCCGAGCGCGCAGCACCCATGCCCGCCGATTACATGGGCGGCGAGTACCGGGAGCTGCGCGACCTCGACCAGGCGCATATCGTGCTGGGCTTTAACTCGCCCGGCTATGGCGAGCCGGACTACTACCCGGCCATGCTGCTTTCCACTTTGCTGGGCGGGGGCATGTCGTCGCGCCTGTTCCAGGAGATCCGCGAGAAGCGCGGGCTGGTCTATTCCATCTACAGCTTCACCGCCCCGGCGGTGGATGGCGGGCTGTTCGGCATCTATGCCGGCACCGGCGAGTCCGAGGCCGCGGAGCTGATGCCGGTGACGCTGGAGGAGCTGGCCAAGGTGCAGGAAGAGGTGAGCGAGGCTGAGCTGGCCCGCGCCCGCGCGCAGCTCAAGGCCGGGCTGCTGATGAGCCTGGAATCCACCGGCAGCCGCTGCGAGCAACTCGCCCGCCAGTGGCAGGTGTTCGGCCGGGTGATCCCGGTCTCCGAGACCGTGCAGAAGATCGAGGCCGTGACAGTGGATGATATCCGTGCGGCGGGGCGCAAGATCTTCCGCCAGAAGCCGACGCTGGCGACCATCGGCCCGATCGGCCAGGTGCCGAACTTCTCCGCCATCATCGACCGGCTGGCCGCGTGAGCGCGCTGCACGAGGCCGCTGAGCGTCTGCTGAAGGCGGCCAAGGCCGCCGGGGCGGATGTGGCCGAGGTGCTGCTGCACGAGAGCGCGTCTGTCTCGGTGCAGCGGCGGCTGGGCAAGACCGAGGAGACCGAGCGCGCAGAGACGCGCGAGGTTGGCCTGCGCGTGTTCCTGGGCCGGGCCAATGCCTCGGTTTCGGCCAGCGCTATCGACCCGGCGAGCTTCACGCGCCTCGCCGAACAGGCGGTGGCCATGGCCCGGGTGGTGCCCGAGGACCCGTACGCGGAAATCCCCGAGGCTCCGGCGCCCATGGATGCGGCGTATTTGGAACTGGACGACCCGGTTGAGCCCGGGATGGATGTGCTGATCGCCCGCGCGGCGGCAGCCGAGGAAGCGGCGCTCGCCATGGCCGGCATCACCAATTCCGAGGGGGGCTCCGCCTCCTGGTCGCGCGGCATTTCGCTGCTCGCCACCAGCCATGGGTTCATGGGCGCCTATGCCCGCTCGCACCATGGCGTGTCCGTTACCGCCATTGCCGGCACAGGTACGCAGATGCAGCGCGACTATGATTTCTCCTCCACCCTGCACGGGGCGGATCTGGAGGACCCGGCGCAGCTCGGCCGCAACGCCGCCGCCCGGGCGCTGGCCCGGCTCAACCCCCGCCGCCCGCAAACCGCGAAGCTGCCGGTGGTGTTCGACCCGCGCGTGGCGGGCGGCATACTTGGGCATTTCTCGGGGGCGATCTCGGGCGCCTCCATCGCGCGCGGCACCTCCTTCCTGAAGGACGCGCTGGGCCGGGCGGTGTTCGCGCCCGGCATCGCCATTATCGACGACCCATTCCGCGTGCGGGGCTTGCGCTCGCGCCCCTATGACCGCGAGGGCCAGCCCGTCTCGTGCCGCGCCTTCATCGAGGACGGTGTGCTGACCAGCTGGATTCTGGACACGCGCAGCGCCAACCAGCTGGGGCTGAAGACCTCCGGCAATGCCGGGGGGCTGAGCAATTTCTATATGGCGGCGGGCAAGCTGAGCCCGGCGGCGCTGATGGCGGATATCGCCGAGGGGCTGTACGTGACCGAGATGATCGGTATGGGCGTGAACGGGCTGACCGGCGATTACTCGCGCGGTGCGGCGGGGTTCATGATCCGCAACGGCCAGTTGGCCGAGCCGGTGGCGGAGATCACCATCGCCGGGAACCTGAAGGACATGTTCCTGCACCTCACCCCGGCCGATGACCTGGAATTCAAGCGCGGGACCGACGCGCCGACCCTGCGCATCGAGGGCATGACGCTCGCGGGGGGCTAAGATTTTTGGAGGAACACTGCTGGTAGCGGCGGAAGGATTTGAACCTCCGACCAAGGGATTATGATTACCTAATACCAACCGCCGAATTTTATGACTCGTAGGGGATTCCCTTGGCGCGATGGGTTATGATTCTGTATCTCCCGTTGGTTTGGACGATGGGGGGTGCCATGGCTATTGCGGTTGCGATTACCAACTTGGAATTCACAGCGGCAGATTTGCGCCGGCTGATGTCGAAAGAGCGGGATGGCGAGGTCGTCAGGCGTTTATCTGCGCTGGCGCTGGTGCTTGAGGGGCATTCACGGACGCAGGCGGCGGAACAAAGCGGGATGGATCGCCAGACCTTGTGCGATTGGGTGCACCGCTACAATGTTGGCGGCGTTGCCGCACTTGCCTCGGACAAAAGTACCGACCGGGCGCCGAAGTTGAACGCTGCGCAAATGGCGGAATTCTGCGAGCTGGTGGTCAAAGGCACTGATCCTGAGATTGATGGCGTTGTGCGCTGGTGATGTGTCGATCTGCGAGCCCAGATTGCGCGCCGTTTTTCGGTGGATGTACCAGAGCGTACGGTTGCCAAATGGCTGCGCCGGCTGCGCCTCACCCGGCTGCAACCACGTCCCTTTCATCCCAAGCAGGACCTGGCGGCGCAGGAGGAATTTAAAAAAACTTTTGCAGCCTGCCAGTAGAAGCTTTGCCCGCTTCGGCTAAGGGCAAGGCGCTTGAGGTATGGTTTTCTGATGAAGCCCGGGTCGGGCAGAAAGGCTCCATCGAAGCCGTCCGGGCGCCGATCGGCTCGCGCACGCCGATGGTGCGCGACAACCGGCACGATTCCGTTCACATATTCGGCGCCATCTGCCCGGCACGCGGCATTGGTGCTGCTCTCATCATGCCGGCCGTCAATACCGAAGCGATGAACGAGCATCTCAAGGAAATCAGTTGCCAAGTCGCAAGCAGCGCCCATGCGCTGCTGGTCTGCGACGGTGCCGGCTGGCATCAGCCTGGCGAGCGGCTAATCGTGCCGGACAACATCACTCTGCTGTGCCTGCCGCGTTACGCACCTGAACTCAACCCGATGGAAAACGTCTGGGATTATCTACGCGGCAACAAATTAAGCAGCATGGTCTGGGACACCTACGAGGCTATGCGCGACGCCAGCAAAGAAGCCTGGAATTTCATCGCCAATGACCCAGAGCGAATCGCCTCGATCGGAACCAGAGATTGGGCATGCGTCAGTCCTTAAGGCGGTTGGTATAATATATTGAAGTGCAAAATTATCTCTATATTTCAATACGATATAAAATTTCTAAAAAACATCTTTTGGGTCTGGGGGCAAGAACGTGAAGGGGGCCGGAGCGTGGAAGGCGGGTTGCGCGTTTTTCAGCATCGATCTCCACAGCCGCTCGTCGAACTTGAAATCCGCGATCATCAGTGATGAGTGCTCCCTTTGTATCTGGGTGCAGAGGGGTGATCAGATAGTTTATCCAGCTCGGCGCCAGGGCCAATGGCACTGAGGTGGCCCCATAAAATCGGACAGGGGGTAAGCTATTCCCGTTTGTAGTGCCGCTCGCTGTCCAGGGCTGCGATAAAGGTATCGGCTTCTGACACGCTGAAGGGCTGCTCCCTCTCATTCGTAATGACGACCAAAGCCGGCCGATTGCGCATGTGCAGACTGTAAGCCATGGAATATTCTTCCCACGTCCAAGGATAGCCAAGGTTGGCGACACCGAAGGCCTCAGGATCGAGGCAGAACTTGCACTGAGCAAGGGGAATTCGTCCTGACATGCTGGCGAATTGCTTCTCCATGCTGGAGCGGAACGCGAATGTGTCACACGTTGACAGTACAGTCAATCCGCAGAAGAGCGCACACATAGCGACAGCAAGATCCTTAAGCGCCCTTACGCCGAACCAGTCCACGACTTTCGTCGGAATACTCCACAACCGGATGTCACCTAAGAGGGGTAGCAGTGCTATGACACCTGTGGCGGCCAACGCATAGACGCGAGATGGATAGGAGAACCGGAACAGGTCGGAGCGAAAATGGAGAAAAAGCGGGAAATAAAACAAGCTAATTGGCACAAAAAAGGCCAGCGCTAGCGCCGTATATCGAAAAAGAACTGATCTACGAACGACCCTGAAATAGACAGCGCTGATCAGCAGGACAGAAGCGTGGAGGCCGACCAGTACCATAAGAAATGGATCTGATCCTGCGGAGACATTCGGACTTGAATTGATCAGATACAAGGTAATCTGGAACGGTAGCGCAAGGAACAGCGTCCCAATTAATGCCCATCGCATCCGCGTTGTCATGCCATCTGTTCGCGACGCGCGCCAAAAGGAGATGGCGAGAAGAATATTAGACAAGACGACACTTTCATAGCTCGCGATCAGAAGGACGGCGACGACAAGACGACGAAAGCCCCGGGGGTCGACCGAAGGATCAAGCGTGTAGACCACGAAAATCGTGGTCAGTCCTAGCGCAAACAGCAATTCGGAGACCGAAAAATTTGACATAATGAGCACGGCTGAAAAGAAGACGGCGGTTAATACGGACTTGATGGGCTCACGCACGTGCGACCAGGCGATTACCGCCGCTGGAATGACGATTTTGGAAAACGCCGTCAGGCCGTAAAGCAGCGCCGCCACTTCGACTTGTCGGGGCGCAGCCAAGCTCGCTATGCGTAAGAGCCCCGTATCGTATATGATTGCAAAAAATCGTCTTGGCGTGGGCTGGGGGAACCAATTCCAGCGCAGCATCGACTGCACCGCGTAGTGGACGCCGTCCATGTAGAAGGCGCGTCCAGAAAAGGCAGCCAGAATCAGAACAACCATAACGAGGCCAACCCATTTTGGCCCAAACTCTATCTTGCCCAAAATTCCCTCCATGAGAGATGACTAGATCTAAAACTTCAGAGCATTCAACCGACATTTTCCGGGCGAGCGGCAGTGTCGCTCCTTCAAAAAACGAATAGCAGCATTGTGAGGCCAAGAAAATTTTGAATTTTTGACTTTTCGTTTCTACAATGACTGTTTCCCCATTTTTGCTTCGATTTGAATATTGGACCAGCATTTTAACCTGTTTTGTTGCGATAGAAGCACGCTTTGCCGATTGGTGGTCACAAGGTTGGGGGTGGGAGCAAGGGTAACATCTGGCTGGCTGGTGTTACCGAATCTGGTCGTCAAGATACCCTCGCCGGTCGACAACGCGACTTCTTAAAAAGCAAACAATTACAAAATCGTATCGGAGCTAAGCGTCATGCATTTTTGCATCATTTCGAAAATGTACTCTTATCCGAAATTTTGTGGAGTTGATACAGAAAACTCAATGTCGGTCTCGATTTTCAACGAATTCCAGAAACGAATTGGTGGCGATTCAATGAATTTATAGGTCAAAATCGAGACGCCTATGGTAATGGCAAAGGAAACGAGGACCAACCGGATGCCATCTGGAGAAATTACTGAAAGCAGGTGCAGAACGACCGGGTGTACCAGATAAACGGAATAGCTGATGTGACCGATAAAGCTAAAATAGTCGTCCGTGAAGAACGCTGTTTTCAAGGAATTTTTGCTGGTTCTTGCTCTGCGCTGAGTTGTCGGAGGAAGGCTGCAAAGAGCAGCGATCTAGGCGAGGATGAGGCTGAAATTATATCTGATAGCCGCGAGCAGTGCGTTGGCTGCGTCACCGGCACGCCCCTTCAGATAGCTTCCGTGCATTCTGTGATTCGATTTGAGGTGTCCGATCACGGGTTCGACGGCCGAGCGCCGCCGGAGTTCTCGTTTGATTTTATCCGTGACGCCCCGCTTCTGGCCTGAGGTGAACACACTCCGCCCCTGACCTTTGGGGGCGTTATGGCCGCGGTATCCGGCATCGGCGACGATGCGTTGTAAGCCGACGCCGATCTGCTGGGTGATTTCGGGAACTATCTTTGCCAAGGTATGACCGTCATAAGGATTGCCCGGCAGAGCCGCGACATGCGCGACGAACTGACCGCCCTTGCTGCGGTCGATCGGCGTTGCCACCAAGACTTTGACGCCGAATTCATAGGGCTGGTGCGCCTTGCCTTTGCCAATGCATTCCACCTCCGGCGCATGCGGGCTGTAAACTTTGGGACTGCGCTGCCTCTGCCGTTGCGCATAAATCCGCTCGGCCAGTGCGAGCTTCGGTGCAAAGACCGCCTGCAGTCCGGCATTGTCTTTGATCTTACGGCGAATATCACGGCTCACCATGCCGAGCTGTGTTCGTAAAGTTTTCAACGCCCGATTGGCACGTTTAAATTGCTTGGCGTGCGCATAAACCCAGCACGTGGCACAGGCTGTTCATGGTCGATAAATTCCTGGGGTGGAGTTCGATACTTCTTTTTATCAAAAGACAGAAACGAAGGCTTTATGTATTTGCGACCGCGGGCTGGTGTTCGGTAATATTTTTTGATATCGTCGTGTCACATTGTTAAGATCATCAAATTTAGTAGCTTTAATTGTTACGAATTCGTTGTGTGACAAGGCTGGATTAATGACTGGAAAAAGTCATGGATATTGTAGGAACTCTCGAGTCGTTCTTGGTGCCGTGTTTCTGAGTGCGAGGACTCTTGTCCTTGGATGACTCCCATCTTCTCCGCCATATTCCCTTCAAAGTGACTTGAAATAAAATGGGCTTCGCGGGAAAGAGGTTTCGAGGTATGTACCTGGGACTACTCCTGCAGTATCCACGTCTGAATCGATACAATTTCCTGGGTGCGCCAGTTGATGTCCAAACCAGTGGCGGGCGCCGGTTCGATGGTTTGAGAGTTGTTAAACATGCAAGATGCCGAGCAACGCGTGGACATTGAATTTACACTGGCCCTTAATAACAGGACCGGAAAATATTTTTTTTGCAAAGATCTTATTGATTCAGAACCCGATTTGGTGAATTCGATCCTGTATTGGAGGTTCCCACTTGTCCACCGGCCAAGCGGCCAAGCTGCCCAAATCCTTGGCCGACTAGCCCTTTATGAAGTCGAGCTTCGCCGGGCCGTACCTAGCCTGGGCCGTTGGATACCGCACGTCAAACGACGGCGTCCCGTCATCTTCATGGACCCGCGGGAAGTCATTTTCCACCAGTTAAAGGCAGCTGATTGTGTGGTGTGTCATGACGTTGGTCCGATAACCAATCCCGATCTCTACCATCCGAAGGTTAAGTCCACTTATGAAATGGCGTTCGCAAAAATTAACAGTGCCAAGCCATCGATGATATTTGTCTCGAACGCATCAATGAGGGATTTCGTTGGATTATACGGGGATGATTTTCGCTCTATGGTAGTGATTTCACCGCCGTTGCGAGCCATGATTACTGATGGACCCTCAGAGCCATTGACGGGGCTCACGCCCCCGTTTTTGTTGACGGTCGGAAGCATTGGGGCTCGCAAAAATCAGTACCGCGCCATTGAGGCCTTTCGCGTCTCCGCCTTGGCAGGCCGTGGTTACAGTTACGTGATTTGCGGCGGGCCTGAGCCGGGCTTCGAAAAGGTTGCCGCGCTCGCCGACGATACGCCCGGCGTTATTCGGCCGGGCTATGTCTCGGATGACCAGCTGCGATGGCTCTATCGAAACGCGGCAGGATTTGTTTTGCCGAGCTTACTCGAAGGGTTCGGCCTGCCTGCCGCGGAGGCAATTGCCTATGACCTTGTGCCCCTTGTTACTCAAGGGGGCTCGCTCCACGAGGTGACCGGCGACGCAGCGATCCTTGTCGATCCCACCGACGTCGTTGCTATCGCCAAAGGCTTAAACCGCCTTGTGGCACTCTCCCCAGAGGAACGGAAAGCAAGGTTGCAACGCCTTAAGCTTTCCGCAAGTCGGTTTTCCGCCGAGGCAGCTCATTCAAAATGGCGGCAAGCGCTTCAATATGCCCTGTGCAAAGCAGCGGATTGAGTTCCCAGGATGCCAGTCAATGGCTCAGGCATTCACCACAAAAATGGTGCCAAAGCCGTTCGTTGTTCGGACTGCCCTGGCATTGGCGAGCATGGCCACATTCAGGTGGCCAAACCCTTCGGATTCGTTCGCGGGCGCTCTTAGCGCGCCCCTCGACTTGCCGTCCAACTTTCAGTTTACAGAAGACAGCCAGCCTGACGCCAACTACAACCAGTTTTTCGCCAGATGACCGAATTTAGGACACGACGAAGGAAACTGTAGTCAGATTGACACGAGCGCCGGAAAAGGTCGACCATTAACTATTATTTATTTTGATTTAATTAGCATTTATTCGGCCTCGGTGATTTGCTCTCTTTTCCGCGCGAGCAACACGAATCCCTCATAAAACAAATTTTAGTCATTGTGAATGTGGAAGTGTAACCGGTAGTGAGGTTTGAAAACGTGTCATGGTTGAGCAAACTCCTGCCCCAACAGCGCTCGTGGGCCCGCGGAAACGTCGTGGTGACACCAAAACAACACTGGAAATGTCAAGCATCACGTCCCGCTGGTATTTATTCGTCGGAAGCAACTATAGATGCCTGATATAATAAGCCACACCGAACAAGGACTGCCGTGACGGTGACTTTCCGTACTTGCAGTGCACTTTGGATTGGGCGGGAGTTGGGGCCGCTGCATGCCTGCTGCCTGCGCTCCTTCGGTATAGTTGGCATACCCCTTAAATTATATGTGTATGACAGACCTATTGATGTGCCGTCGAACGTCGATCTTGCAGACGCTAATGTAATTGTACCGAAAGAAAAAATATTCCGACATAGCACAACGGGTAGTTATGGTGTCTTTGCCGATACGTTTCGTTATGCCTTGCTAAGAGCAACTGATGAAGTCTATGTAGATGCTGATGTTTATTGCATACGGCAAATTCCGAATAACGACTATATATTCGGCTGGGAGGATGACCGCCTAATAAACGGCGCAATTTTGCGACTACCTCCTAATTCGATGATCTTGCAGAGAATGATAAATTTAACTACCAACGATATTATTTTCCCGCCGTGGGTGGGACGGAAGACCGCGTTATTAGCGGTCCTCAAGAATTTGCTCGGTGATGGCCCCACCGTGAAGCATCTAGGGTTCGGTGCAACGGGCCCCCAAGCATTGACTTATCAGATTAAAGAGCTTGGCTTGGCTGACTTAGCGTTGCCACGCGAGCATTTCTATCCTGTACACTGGAAGAATGTGCAGGCGTTTCTCTCACCTAAATTGACGGTTCGGGATATAATTAGTCCAGAGACGACTTGCATTCATATGTATAACGAGATTTTGCGCAATCATTGGATTACCGAAATGCACCATCAAACTCTCCGATCAAAGAAATGCTGGACGGGCGCGTGAAGATTGATTGATGTTTTCGTAGCCCCCCTTATCTGTCGTCAAGCGATTGCCCCCGTCGCTGTGCCATTGTTGCTACATGCGATTGATTATGTATCGTTCCGGATCAAGAGAACCTGATGTTATGCCAAAAGGCAATGGCTCCGACGCCGTGTCTTATAACGACATCCAAGCGGACGGCGTTTGGCTCCAAAATACACGAGACACGGGTTGCCCTGAATATTTCAAGATCAAAAAAAACGAGCTTCAGTTCGTTTGATTCCATATTTTAAAAGATAAAGAGAAATCAGGTTCCGATAGATTGGTCGGAATAATTTTTTAAACGCACTCTTTTGGCGCTTTTCGACAGTTAGGCGATCACCTATCGTACTTACAAAATTTTTTTTTGACCGATAGGAGGCGAAGACATCTTGGACACAGGGTGCAGGAATTAATTGCATTATCAGAATTCCAGAATTATAAGGCTGCTTGGGGTCAAACAGTGCTAGATCAACCGGTATTTTTGCATTCATACATCGCTGATACAGGACCTCGGCGGTCTTTTTGTTAATCAAATAGGCGCCAGTACCAGAATGTAACCCTATCAGTTTATGAGCACTGTAGGGATCGACAAAGAACTCCTGCCTTCGTACGATGTTAATGCTCTCCGGGCTAGCTTCAAGCTTCAAAATTCCAACTTCATTCATGTCTAACTTGATTTGTGCGAGCAACATCGGCAAGCGTGGAGATAGGTGAAGATCGTCCTCCATAACCAACCCGAGTGACTCATTTGCCTCTATGATGCGCTCCCATGCAAGCATATGACTTCGAAGGCAACCAATTTCAGCCGAAGTTAACTTTGTCGATCTTGGATCGTGGTGCCTCTGAGCCTCAGCATCCGAGAGAGTCGACCCGAGCACTCCGGGGAGGCGGCTGTAGCTTAATCCGAGCGCCTTCGCCTGGGATTCCATCCAGACCCAACGTTTTGTATCTCTATCGAGGTTTATTATGTAACAACGAATTCCCATGATTTTAACACGAAATAATCTATCTGTCTTCCATGATCAATATTTTATTTGCCGATTCCGACGAAGTCGCCCAGGCATTCCGAAATATTGTCGCCCCGGGATTCCGACATGATGTCGCCCAGGGTTCGGGCCTCGCTGGCTGATAATTTGTGGCACCGCGGTGTGCTGGTCAAGCTCTCTCTGCCGCTTTGGCCCGTGTTTGCCGGAGGCTGTCGCCGGAGAGGTTGAGGCGGTGGGCATTGTGGACGAGGCGGTCGAGGATGGCGTCGGCATAGGTCGGATCGCCGATCACCGCATGCCAGTCCTCGACGGGAAGTTGACTGGTGATGATGGTCGATCGGCGGCCGTAGCGTTCCTCGAGGATTTCCAGAAGGTCGTGGCGCGCCTGGGCGTCGAGGGGCTCGAGCCCCCAATCGTCGAGAATGAGGAGTTGGACAGCCGAGCGCGCGGCTGATGCGAGCATATCGGCCGTCGCCGCGTGCGATCGTCAGCTCGCCGAACAGTTTGGGTACGCGTTGATAGAGGACGGAGCGATTGTCGCGGCATGCCTTGTGGCCGAGCGCGCAAGCAAGCCAACTCTTTCCGACGCCGGTCGGACCGCGAACGATCAGATTGTCGTGCACGCCGATCCAATCGCCGATCACGAGCTTCTGGAAGAGTTGGCGATCGAGGCCGCGCGCGGCGCGGTAATCGATGTCCTCGACCAGCGCCTGCTGGCGCAGCCTGGCATAGCGGAGCCTGGCGGCGAGTTTCTTGTCGTGCCGGTAGGCCATTTCCCGGTCGAGCAGGAGAGCCAGCCATTCCGGATGGGTGAGTGCCGCGGCCTCGGCGGAGGTCTCGGTCTCGCCGAAGGCTTTGGCCATGCCGAACAGCCCGAGCTGATTGAGCTGGTCGAGGGTGGGATGGGTGAGCATGTCGATCCTCCTCAATGGTAATAGTGCCGGCCACGGATGTTGCGATGGAGGATCGTCACGGCGTCCTGGCCGCGCTGAGGGGCGGCGTGGCGATCGAGCTTGTTGTCGAGGATGGATTTGACGGAGCCATAGGTGCGGGCGCCGATATCGAGCGCCCGCGCCGCGGCCGCTTCCACCCGGTTCGCTCCGAAGGCTTTGACCAGCCGGACGATGCCGAGGCAGGCGCGGAAGCCCTGCTCGGGATGCGATCGTTCTTCCAGGATCAGATCGCACAGCGCCGCCGCCGACGGCCCGATTCGGCGGCGTCGCGCCGGATGCGCTCGATCGTCCAGTCGGCGTAGCGCCGATGGCTCGACGGCATGTGGTCCTGCACCGTCGTATGCTTGCCGTTGCCGCTGGACCGCAGATGGGCGGCGATGCGCTCGCCCTTGGCGAAGACTTCCACGGTCCGCGCGGTGAGCCGGACCTCGACCTGATCCTTCGCGAAGCGGTAGGGCACGCTGTAGTAATGCCGGTCGACATCGACGTGATAATCGATGCCGACGCGACGAATGCGCCATTCGGCGAACACGTAAGGCTCGATCGGCAAGGGTTTGAGTTGGGGCCGATCGAGTTCTTCGAGGAGTTGACGCCGCGTCACGCCGAGCCGGCGGATCGGCCGTTCATCGTTGACCCGGACCAGCAGTTCACGGATCGCCCCGTTCAGCTCCGCCAGGCTGTAGAAACAGCGGTTCCGCAGGCGCCCGAGAATCCAGCGCTCCATGATCAGCACGCCGGCCTCCACCTTCGCCTTGTCGCGTGGTTTGCGGGGCCGTGTCGGCAGGATGGCGGTGCCGTAATGCCCCGCCATCTCGGTATAGGTCCTGTTGACCGACGGTTCGTAGAGACACGCCTTGATCACGGCCGTCTTGGTGTTGTCGGGCACGACCAGCCGCGGCACCCCGCCGATCGCTTCGAAAGCCCGCGTGTGGGCGCCGATCCAGTCAGCCAGCCCTTGGGTCCAGGTCGCCTCGGCATAGGTGAAGTTGGAAGCGCCGAGCACGGCGACGAAGATCCAGGCCTCCCGGATCTCGCCGGTCAGCCGGTCGATCACCACCGCCGCCCTGTCGCCGGCGTAATCGACGAACAGCTTCTCGCCGCCGGCATGGGGCTGGCGCATCGTGACCGACAGCTTGCCTTCCCAGGCCCGGAAGAGATCGCAGAAGCGGGAGATATGTGGTCGACAACATATCAGCCGTTATGTTGCGGCCGTAGTTATGTGGCGAACTGTCAGATCAAGCCGGGGCAATTGGTGGGCTTCCCGGCTTGAGCCGCAACATAATTTCTTGCCGCGCTGCGGCTATAGGGCTTTCAGGAACGCCATCAGGGACGGCAGCGTGCGGCTGCTGAACCTTGGTTTTCAGGCCGGAGATATCGACGCGGGCCAGCGCCTTCGCTTTCATTTCCATGTCGACCTCGGCGTAGACATGCGTCGTGTCCAGCGACACATGGCCAAGCCAGGCGCGGATCGTGTTGATGTCGACGCCGGCGCGCAGCAGATGGACGGCGGTTGTGTGCCGGATCGTGTGCGGGCTCACGCGTTTCGTCGCCAGCGATGGCACCTTCTTGCTCGCCAGTTCGGCATACTGCGTCACGAGCCTGTGGATTCCGAACCGCGTCAATGGCTGGTTGACCCGGTTCAGGAAGACCGCGTCGCTCTTGCCCCGGTTGGCGACCAGCCTGCGATAGCGACGTTGCGGTGATCGGCCACAACGGACAAGTCCGGAACTTGTTTCCCTTGCCGTGTAGCCGCACTGACGATTGCGCGCCCAGCTGTAGGTTGTCGATGGTCAACTTTGCCGCCTCGTCGGCGCGGGCGCCACTGTTGTACAAGAACAGGAGCAGCGCGTGGTCGCGATCTCCAAGGAGTGTACGCCGATCCGGTTGCGCCAGAAGGGCGTCCATCTCGGCCTTTTCGAGATACCCGATCACGGTCTTGGCGGTCTTCTTGAACGGCATCGCTGCGTATTTCGGCGCACCAGGCCACATGCACTGGTGAGCGCATGCCGATGAACCGCGCCAACGAGCGTATGGTCGCAAGCCTTTGGTTGCGGGTGACGCCGCTGCATTGGCGATCTCGCTCCAGGTGGTCGAGGAATTTGCGGACTATGGACGGCGTCAGATCCTCAACGGTCATGCGATCGATGGCACGCCCGCCGTGCTTGCTGGCAAACGGCAGCAAGAGCGTCAGGGTATCGCGATAGCTGGCCTGGGTGTTCCGGGAAAGATTGCGTTCGGCCACCAGATGTTCGAGGAGGAACCGCCGAACCCATGGGCCCAAGAGCGTCTCATCCTTCATGATCGCCCCCCATCGCGTACTGGGCGAAGCGCTGGCTGGCCGCCTGCAGGAGTTCGGGCGTCATTTGGAGATAACGTTGGGTCGATCGGATATCGAGGTGACCAAGGTAAGTCGCGAGCTGCGGAAGCAAATCGCTGGACGTCCTGGCCGGAGCGATACCATGCGACGACACGGTGCACGGCCGCCGTGTGGCGAAGATCGTGCAGGCGCGGAGGCCGCGGTTCGCCGATCGGGCACTCGATACCGGCGGCTCGGCGCACATGCTGGAACATGGTGATGACGCGCGGATAGCACCAACCTCGACTACCGCGCGTCGCGAATAGCGGCGACGCTTTCCCGATCGGCATTGGCAGCAGGCTGCGGCGCTCGATATGCGCGGCCAGTTCGCCTGGTGAGCTTCGGTCCGATCGGAACCAGGCGCGTCTTGAAGAATTTGGTGCAGCGAACGGTGATGACCTTTTCGGCGAGATCGACGTCCTGCAAGGTCAAGCGCAGCGCCTCGCCGATACGCATGCCGGTTCCGTAGAGGAGCAAGAGCAGCGTACGGTACATCGCTGGTACTTGACGGCTGTGGCCCGTGCGCAAAATCGCTGTCGCTTCCAGCAGTCGGCCGCAGTTCTTCGGTCGAATAGACGTAAGGCGTTTGCTGCGGCGGCAGCTTCGGCAAAGCTGTCGGCAGAGGGCGAACTGTCGACGTATCCGCGGCTGATGGCGAACTTGTACAGGCCGGTCAGCACCCTGTACTTGAGCGCCCATGTCGCGCGTGAGCACACCACTTGCCATCGAGGAAGTCGATGATCGCCTCGGGAGTGACCTCGCTGGATTTGTCGATCGCCCATTGCTCGGCTGAAGCGACGGAGCAACTGCCCGGCGGAATCGAACCGCATGCCCAGTGACCGTTGCCGGGTCAGATAGGCGTCGACGACGTCGGCCAGCCTCATAGGACGTCTCCCAAGTCGAAGGCGCCAACCTCGCGAAGAGCCGCCATATTCACCTTCGCGTAGATGCTGGTTGCCGACGTGCTGCGGTGTCCCAAGTGGTCGCCGATCTCCTTGAGGGTCAGTCCTTCGGCGAGGAGACGAACCGCGCAGGCATGACGCAGCGCATGCCCGCCCCGATGCGCCGCTTCGATGCCGAGCGCGACGAATTGTCGATTGGCGACATCAAAGATGCTGCCCGCCTTCAAAGGCCGACGAGGCGCCTGCATGCAGAGGAAGACTTCCTGGCAGGATGACGGCGGTCGGACCATATCGATGTAACGGGCCAGCGCCTCAGCGACGGCCGGCAGCAGAGGATAGATCTGGGGTTGTCGTCGCTTCAGCCGAATGAGCCTGAGGGTTCGCCCAGCCCAGTCGATCTGGTCGAGCCGCAAAGCGGCCACTTCGCCGCTGCGCATGCCATAGAGCGCAAGCAGCAGCAGGATTGCGCGATCACGGATATCCCGCGGCCTGTCCGTGTCGACATCGGCCAACATTCGCTGGACGTCGGACCAATCCGGGGCATATGGCAGAGACTCTTGCTGATAAAGCCGAGGCCGACAAATAGACGCCGCCAAACGGTCCGAGCACCATCCCTCTTTGGCCGCGTAGCGCAAAAATGCGCGCAAGGCTGAGGCCATGTTGGCCATCGAGACGCGCGACCAGCGCCCTGTTCCTTGGGTTACGATATAGTTGTCGATAGTCCTCGGGCCTGAGATCCCCGAGCTGGCGGTTCGTCTGCTCGCACCACCGCAGGAATCTCCTCATCGTTCGGCTCCATTGCTCCACCGTCGACGGTGTGAAACCGCGCTCGTCGCGCATCCAGGCAACGTACCGGTCGAGTTGGCTCTGGTACGAAAACAGGACGGCGGGTTCACGCCACCAGCCAAGAAACCGCAGCCAAGGCCGTCCGATATCGATGACTCGCCGCGCAGCGGTAGCCGCCCCATGAAGGTTCTGCCGCTCCTGCGCAATCGGCAGCAACTCCCGCATGCCGACGCCATGGTGGGCATTCGGGCCAAGATGTCGCGCGATCCACAGGAGCTCGTTGCGTTTGATCTTGAGGGCCGCGGGCGTTGCTCCGTGTGCGGCACAGTGGCGCAGATAGCGGTTCCGCTCGTCGGCGAATGGTGCGTCTTGAAAGTGTTGATCGGCGACGGTGCCGAAAGAAGGCAGATGATCCATGGCGAACCCCCAAAAAGAGTAAGGTCCGCCAGCCGAAGCTCCGATTTATGTTGCGTCAAGTATGCCAGATCTTCCCAGCAGGCAACGAAAATGGCGCTCAAAAGCCACATAACTACGGCCGCAACATAACGGGAATAACGATACCCGTCCGGGTGCTGGGCGATATATTCATCCCACAGGATCGAGAGGGTGACATGCTTGCGCTTGAGCTCCCGATGCACCCAGGCCCAGTCCGGCTCGGCATATTGCCGATGCCCCTGCTTCTTCCCGGCATTGCGGTACATCCGGGTCTCCAGAACCGTATCCGTGACCTCATCGCCCAGCGGCCAGGTTAGGCCAGAGGCCGCAAACCGCTTCAGCGTCTCGCGCACCGTCGACGGGACCACCCCGGTCCGCCGGGAGATCTGGTGTTTGGACACCCCGGCGTATCCCAAACGAACAATCTCGCGCACTTGGCGCATGCAAACTCTCCCCGCTGGCATCAATCCCCTCCTCGGCTACGGCCAAAGAGGCGATCCTAAACACAGCCAGCGGAGAGCCCGTCACCTCCTCAATGCCGGGCGATAATATTCCGGAATTGATGGGCGAGGATTTCTCGGAATCAGTGGGCGACTATATTTCGGAATAGGGGGGCGACATCATCTCGGAATGGATGGGCGGCTTCCTTGAAATCAGCATTTTATTAAGAGACGGTTCAACGAATTTAATAGGGTGTGTGGAGTCTCCTTATCAGTTGATATGATAACCGCCGCATCATGCGGCCCATCGGCAAGATGCCACCCGCCGAAGTCGAAGCAAAGCACTACGTCATGCGGGAAACCCAGCCATGGCAGCGTAACTTAAATCAAAATGCCTCCGGCAATCCTGAGGTGGTTCATGCGAAATTTTACGAAATCTCTTAAAAATTTAAATGGTCACTCAAGGGAGTCTCCACGAATTATCGAGTTGTTCCGCTCTCTGATGTCCACCAAGTGCTAATGCGTCGTAATATTCACGATCAACCGCTAAACGCAGTAGTAACGCCGCCGCCGCCGAAATGTCCGGATCCGCCCAAGTAGCCTGATGATAATGCCCATAGACGGGATCGTCCTTCGTGCTAATTAGCTTAAAGGGTACCAAAGCTGCGGAACTATCATCCATAAATTGCGTATTCCCTGACCACCCGGTTGCAACGACCGGTATGCCACGGGACATTGCCTCCAGCATCGGCAGGCCAAAGCCCTCCGCACGATGAAGTGATAGGAATACATCCACGTCATAGAACAGTCTGTTTAAGTCAGATTCATCCATATATTCGTCAATGATTTCGACATTGGAATGGCGTTCGATTTCTCTGAGTGTGGACGGGTGAAGGCCATTAGATGCGGCATTTTTTCCATTCAGCTTGAGTATTAGTCTGGCGGCCTGGTCATTGCCAAAAGCTTTGCAAAATGCCTCTACTGCACCACCGGGATTTTTCCTCACAAGCCCCGACCTGGCATCAGACATAGCCATTACAGTGAAGCGGCTACTTCCCCTGACGTGAATAGGCCTTGCGGGTATGTTATGCGGCACGATATGGACCGGAATTTTATAGCCCGCTTTTAGGAGGCTGCTGCGCGAGTAGGCGCTGGTGGTCCAAATCTCGTTTACGAGGGGCGTGAGATCCGGCCAATCGGGTGGGATAGACAACTCCCAGGCAAGATACGCCACGCGATAAGCATTTGCTGTCGCGGGCAGAGTGGTTAAGAGAAGGTTCGGAATTTGTGGACCGCCGGCGTGGAAAATATACGCGGTACCAGGATTATGCGCCAACCGGAAGAGTGGATTTTGCATCCCCTTCGAGATGTCTAGCAAAGTGGCATTTAATCCGCGGCGACGCATCGCCGCGCACTGCAAGACCGCCCCATCTGTAATGCCATTTTGGCGCTGAAGCGCTGTGACGATTCTTATATCGGATAGATTTCGGTCTACGCAAATGGACGATGGACTGATTTAAGTCTTTGCATACTGATAGCAAGCGGCGAGATATGTAGGCGTTAAAATTTGTTTGAGGCTTTTAGTTGTTGCCATTGGGACACGTTCTCCGACAGCTAATTTTGGAACGTAAGCGAAAAACGCATGCCATGGTGGATAATAACAAAGACTACTAATTTAAGATGATGAAGACATTTCAGATCGTTTCTGATTTTTGAACTCAAAGTGCATCAAACTCGCTTCTTGTGGCTCATTCTACTGCCCCATTATGCGCCCCCATGGCCGCGGCGGCGTCTTTTGCTGGAGGCCGGGATGGCGCCCATAGCGGGGCAAGGATGTCTGGTTCACCCGGGTTCTTCTGTATTATCAATCAGCCCCACAGTCGTTCGAGATAAAATTGTACCGCAAAAGGACGACGGAGCCAGGAGTATACCCCCCAAAGATTTCGGCGCCTGACTCCATTTTAATCAGCCTTCTCACCAGAGTCACTCAAAAAAATCGATGTGATAGAGTGGTAACCGATGCGAGTGCCCCACCTCGCGGCGCGGGTTTATTTGCTGGACACTGCCTCCCTGAATTTGGGTGAGGTGATATTGTGGATAATGACGGTCCTAATGCCAGGCATCAGCACAGTCCTCAGGACGTTGAGTACCGCCGGGTTGAGCTGATCACTGGCCGGCGTCGGCGGCGGGATTGGACGCCGGATGAGAAGGCGGAGATTCTCGCCGCGAGCGTGGCGCCGGGAGCGAAGATCGCGGAGGTGGCGCGCCGTTATGGGGTCAGCCGCGGCTTGCTTTGGACATGGCGTCGCAAGGCGATGAATGATTTGGAGGCGGAGACGGTGCCGCGCTTTGTCCCGTTGCGCATTGAGGGGGAGGCAGCCGAGAGCACAGCGGTGGTCTCGGAGACGGCGCCGCCGTCATCGGGTCGGGATCAACCCGCGGGATCGATTGAGGTTGCAATCGGGCGGGCCCGGGTCCGGGTGGAAGGCGCTGTCGATCTGGAAGTTCTGCGTCAGATGTTGGGCCTGATCGGACCGGCACGGTGATCCTGGGCATTCCGTCGCGGCCGGGGCTGCGGGTGATGGTGGCGTCCAGGCCCGTTGATTTTCGTAGAGGCATGGACGGCCTCGCGGCCATGGTGACACATGTATTATTGGCCGATCCATTTGCCGGCGATGTGTTCATCTTCCGGTCGAAGCGAACGGATAGAATTAAGCTGATTCTTTGGGACGGCTCCGGGCTCTGCATGGTAACCAAACGGCTTGAAGCGGGCAGCTTTACCTGGCCACCGGTGCAGGATGGTGTGGTCACGCTGAGTGTCGCGCAGCTGCGCATGCTATTCTCCGGAATGGATTGGACGCAGATGCCGGCGCGATCTCCACCGCCGGTCAGGCCGCCAATGCCGGCAGAAAAGTTGCAGACTGTACCTTAATTTTCTGGCGAAACGCCTGGCCTGTTTGGTAAATTGCAAGCATGTCAGATGGCCAAAACGCCCCGCATGATACGGCGCATCTTCTGGCGCTGAACGCGGCGCTGCGGGCGGAGAACGAGAACCTTCGGGCGGTCGTGGAGACCTTGAAGCGGGCCCTGTACGGCGCGCGATCCGAGAAACAGCTTACGCCTGAGAACCAGTTGCCGCTGGCGTTGAACGATCTTTCCGCGGCACCAGTCGAACCAGCCAAATTACCGGCGCCAGCGAATTCAAACCGCCCTGCGCGGCCAAAAGCGGCGCGCAATATCGGCGGCCTGCCGGCGCATCTGCCGCGGGTGGACATCACGATCGAGCCGGCGAGCTTGGCTTGCCCCTGCTGCGCAGGCACGCTGCACCGGATTGGCGAGGACGTCAGCGAGATGCTGGACGTGGTGCCGGCCGTTCTGCGCGTCAAACGCATTCACCGGCCGCGCTATGGCTGCCGGGCCTGTGAAGGTGCGGTGGTGCAGGCTAAGGCGCCGCCGCGCCCGGTCGATGGCGGCATGCCGACAATCGACCTGCTGGCGCATATCGCGGTGATGAAATTTGCCTGGCACCTGCCGCTGCACCGGCAGGTTAAAATGCTCGCCGGCCAGGGGGTCGATCTGGATGTTTCAACCTTGGTGCATTGGAACAGCCGGGTGGCCTGGTGGCTGAAGCCGCTGCATGCGCTCCTCGCGGCAACCATCCTGGCGGCACCGAAGATTTTTTGCGACGACACGCCGCTGCCGGTGCTGGATAGAACCCGAAAACGAACGCGCATTGCCCGGCTGTGGTCCTATGCGATGGATGACCGGCCGTGGTGCGGCCCGGCGCCGCCGGCAGTGGTTTATCTCTACGCCGAAGACCGCAAGGGCCGGCATGTCGAGGAGCATCTGGCGGGCAAAAGCTGCGTGCTGCAGGTGGATGCTTATGCCGGCTATAACCGGCTGACCCGGCGCGAGCGGCCCGGCGGTCCTGTGACCTTGTCATTCTGCCTGGCGCATGCGCGGAGAAAATTTTTTGAAATCCATAAATCCACGGGCTGCCCAGTCTCGGCCGAGGCGTTGCAGCGCATCGCGGCCATCTACCGGATCGAGGCGCGCATCCGTGGCACCAGTGCCGAAGAGCGCCTGGCAGTGCGCCGGGCCGAGACGCAAGCTCTGTTCGACGCGTTCAAGCCCTGGCTGATGGATCGGCTTAGCGAAATCTCCACGAAATCCCCGCTTGCTAAAGCCATTCGCTACACGCTTGGGCACTGGAACGGGCTGGGACTGTTCCTGACCGATGGCCGCGTCGAGGTGGACAACAATACGGTGGAGCGGACCATCAGGGCGATCGGCCTGGGCCGGAAGAATTCGTTATTCGCCGGCTCCGCCGTCGGCGGTGAGAACTGGGCAATACTCGCGTCACTGATCAACTCCGCCAAACTGCATGAGCTCGACCCACAAACCTATCTTGCGGATATTTTGGAACGGATCGTCTCTGGCCAAACGAAAGTGAACGCCCTGCACGAATTATTGCCCTGGGAATGGAAAGCAGCCCGCGCCGCCCAGGACGTGAAAGCGGCGGCATGATCCGCCCGCCCCCCGAACCGGCGCCGGCCGCGCCCGACGAGACGCGGTCACCAATGACGCTCGAGGAACTCGACCGCTGGCTGCGCACACCTCGCGAATGCCAGCCCGCGGCTGAGAGCCTCTCCATGCTCGACGGTTTTATCGCCGCGATCGTCGCCGGGCCCGCAACCTACGAGCCGCTCGCATGGCTCTGCCCGTTACTCGGCGTAACCAAGGACGCCATCAATGACGGCACAACCGAGGAATACGCGGCACTCGCCGCCACGGCAGCGCATCACAACGCGCTATCCGCCACGTTGAGCGAGACGCCGGAACGCTTCGCGCCGATCTTTGCGCGAGATGCGAATGGCATTATCGACATTGGGCCGTGGTGCCGCGGCTTCCATGCCGCCATCCAGCTCAATCCGAAGTTCTGGCGCAAGCTCCTGCCCACCCGCGGATTGGCGCATTTATGGCTGATCCCGATTCTGGCGCATTGCGTCGACGCCGACGGCCGCCCGGTCCGCGGTGCGCCGCCGCTAGGTCCGCTCACCGAGCTGGCCCGCTTCAACGCAGACCGCGAAATTCCCGGGGCCGTCGCTGCCATCAGGGAGTTCTGGGCACCAACCCGTTACAGCCGCCAATCCTAATCCCCGCATCAAGCCGGGAAAACGACCACAGTGGCCCGCTCGCAACGGTTACATAGAGTGTTGATTTCCGCTGAGATCTGACCCGGGAAGGCCGGATTTTTCCACTGTGATTTGACCCATGTTTGACTGTTTCCCCGTCTGGAATTGGCGCGGGCGAACGGAGTGTTGGACATGGCGTGTATGAGCATTGTCCGCAGGTGGCATAAGCGTGAGGATCATGTCCCACCGCGTGGCGTAGGAGCGGTGTTCTGAGCAGCGTTGGCTGCGTTGTCAGGCCGCCATTTCTGGCAAGCTGACGCGGGGAGTATCGCTCAATGGGGCGATGGTTTCCAGTGTCATGTATCTGGCGCGCTGTGTGGCCCATTCATCGTTCTGCTCGAGCAGCAGGGTGTAAATCGGCGTGGAATAAGGGCTCTGACTCAAACTCGGTGCAGATCGGCGGCCATTTCATGCGGGTGCGACCAGGCGTGCGCGGAGAAGATCGAGCCCTGCGCGGCCGTACATTTGCTGCTTTACCAGTTTGTTGAGGTGGACGGCCCAACGGCATCGAATGTGCCAATATAGGGTCGAACAACCAACCCAATGAAAGGGCCGCCCAATGGAATTTAAGCGTATTTCGATCGACACGTCGAAGCATGTTTTTACGATCCACGGGGTCGACGAGGAGGAGCGGCCGGTACTGCGACGCGAGATCAGGCGTGCTCAGGTCGAGCCGTTCTTCGCCAAACTGGCGCCAACTGAGGTGGTTCTTGAAGCCTGCGCCGGCTCGCACCATTGGGGACGGGTACTCAGCGACATGGGCCATCGGGTGAAGTTGATCCCGCCACAATATGTGAAGCCGTTCGTCAAGCGGAGCAAGAACGACCGCATTGACGCTGAGGCGATCGATGAGGCGGCATCACGTCCGACCATGCGCACGGTTCCGGTAAAAACGGCGGATGAGCAAGCCGCGACGATCATCGTGAAACATCGAGAACTCATGGTGAGCCAACGGACCCAGGCGATCAACGCGTTGCGTGGGCACGCGGCGGAATTCGGCATCGTTACCGCCAAGGGCTGCGCGAATGTCTCGGCATTGCTTGCGGTTCTGTCGGCTGAGGAGGCGATTCCAGCAATTGCGAAAGCGATGTTCGAGCAAATGGGCCAGCATGTCGCTGATCTGAACGCAAAGATCGAAGCACTGGAGAAACAGCTCCTTGAACAGCACAAGGCCAACGCTGTCAGCAAGCTCCTCGCCGCAATTCCCGGCGTCGGACCAATCATCGCGGTCACCATGGCGCTGACCGTGAACCCAGCGAACTTTAAGACGGGGCGGCATTTTGCGGCCTGGCTCGGCCTGACGCCGCGAGAGCATTCCACCGGCGGCAAGCATCGCATGGGAAAGATAAGTAAGGCAGGCAATGAAAGGTTGCGTACATTGCTGGTGGTGGGGGCGATGGCCGTCATCCGCTTCGCCAAACCAGGCAGTAAATCTGCCTCAGCATGGCTGTTACAATTGCTGGAGCGCAAGCCGCGCAAGCTCGCGGCGGTTGCTCTGGCCAACAAGATGGCCCGGATTATCTGGGCCATGATGGCGCGTGGTGAAACGTATCGGCGCCAGCCGGTAGCCGCATGAACCACACGCCGGTGCCGAGGGTTTAAGGGCAGAGCAAGAGATGATGATCGGTCGAACCGACGAACAACAAAATCCGCGAAATTCAACGGCATATAATAAGCCGTCAGTTTGTTTGGATGTTGTTCGCGGAACCCATCTGGGCCGGCGGCCATGTTGCCGCGTATATAGGCCGAACGCATGACCGCTTTCGAACCGCCATCAAATCTTGCAAATGCCCACTTGAACTCAACGGGCCGTCCACGCATGAGTTTGGTAATCTGACCTTCGGTCTGTCCGTTCGACCATGGCTCGGTTATGGCTGCCCTGACCGCCGCAAGGCCGCGTGTGATCCCTTTAGCGAACGAGGCAAGTAAGCTGCCACCGGTGTCGACGAGCCAAGATGTCAGCGCCTCGGCATCGCGGGTCCGTAGTATCTGATGAAACCGTTCTACCAAGTTTCGTGCCGCGGCGAGTGCGGGTACGCCGGTCTCAACGGCGGCAATGGTGATGGCATCGGCCTTCGATAACTGTTCGCGGCGCATCGTCAGCATCCGGCTGAGCTGCCGTGCCGGCGGTGGAACGCGTGCCAGTGCGAGTTCAGTCTTCTCGCTGCGCCGGCGCCGCGTGGCCCATTCCGCCACGACCCGAACACTGCCGCAAAAACCCTCGGCACGCAGACGTCGCCATAGCTCGGCGCCATTCCGGCAGCCCGCGCTCCAATCAGCATCGAGCTTGGCGAGGTAGGGCTCCAGCATGCGCTCTCGTGATCGGAACACGTCACCGTCGCCGCCACGCAGCACGCTACGGACCAACTTGCGGCTCCGGCCTGTCTGACGGGTGATCGCCTTGATGGAATTCCCTGCATCCGCAAGCCGCTTGATAATCCGGCTGTCGTCCTGGCGCCGAAGAAAGCCGTCGTATTGCAGGCGTTCGGCACAGGTCAGCAGCGTCGGGTTGATCGTGGTCGATGCCAGGGTTCGTCGAATGGAGCGCATCGACTGCCGCACGGCATTCAGGAACGCGGCGCTGGCATTTTCCATGAGATGCCAGCGGTCTGCGACCTGCATGGCTTGTGGCGCTGCCCTACTCGCGGCATGGCCGTATCCGGCTCCCCGATCGCGCGAAACCACGGTAATGCCAGGGTGAGCCGCCAGCCAGGTCTCGACCGTTGCGGTTTCTCGGTCTGGCAGCAGGTCGATGATTCGGCGCTGTTCAAGGTCGCACAGCAGCGTGCCGTAGCGCTGACCGCGCTTCCAGGCAAAATCGTCGATGCCGAGGACGCGGACACCGGTTTGCGTGGGCATCGCACGTCGCCGCACGACGCGCAGCAGCGTGTCCCTGCTGACCGGCAGCATCAGTCGCCAGGCAAGGCTGGCAGCAGGGCGGCCGCCCAAGGCAACGCCGAGATGATGGACGATGCCCTCAAGCCGAGATGTGCGCCGTGCTCCTCTTGGCGCGACATTTTCGGCCAATGGTTCGCCGAAGATCTGTCGCGGGCACACGGCGTTGCCGCATCGGAACCGGCGAACCTGAACGCGCAAGTGCACAGCATGGCCGTGCGACGGCAGGTCCAGCAAGCGTCGCTCATATCGGCTATGGATGCGCGTGGAAGCCAAACCGCAATCAGGACAGGCCGCGTCAGCCGCGCTCGGATGCGCTGTGATCAACATTCGATCGGCCTCCAGGACGATCCCATCAATTACCAGCCCAGCCGGTGAAACCCGCTGAAACGACGTGCGGCGCATCCAAGTTCTCCCCCGATAAGGATGGCGAACTCTACCGTGCCTGCACCGAGTTTGAGTCAGAGCCCCGTTTGCGTGCCGTTTGACACTCGGCTAAATCAGGGAGTTAAATATATAGTTCCCTTTTAAATAGGATGCGAGCCTTCAAAAGCTGTCGGGCCGGGTGTTTGCCCACACGGATCAACGTGTCGAGCCAAACACGGTCCTCTTCACTGAGCTTTACAACGTATTTCTTTATGGACGTTTGTTTCCTGGTCACGAGGTATCTCCGTTATTACCGAGATACCGAATCAGAGAATTGTAGCAAAATCAATGACGGACGGCACTAGTGCTAGGTATGCAGTTTCGCGCGACTATTCAACCAAAATAGCCAGATGCTGTCCAAAAAAAAGCCATATGTTATATTAGAAGTTTGAGAGGTCCCAAGAAATATTGCCACAGATCTTTCCAATTTTATCAAAACTACGAAGGAATATTCGAGTTGCTTTGTGGGAAAATTTGGCTGATGCTTTTCTGGATAATGCCTCACGAGATTTTTCTAGGGTTGATGTCGCTGCAGTTTCTAATACAGGAAATGGAAACAGCCCCATTATATCAACACCATGTTTCCAAAACCGCCCAAACTCGTCATCCATTGGCCTTCTAATATCAGATATACCCGAGAGAATTGCTGAAGCGGCGTCTTTGTTCAATATATATGATTGAATGCCATAAGGATCGGTGCGAAATCGCAAGACTTGCCTGTGCATAAAATAGCCTAATACTTGAGCACTCTTCCATCTCCGGCAGTAAAGTCTCATACACCGAATGTTGTTGTTTTTCATATACTCTACCAATGATAAATAGTCGAATGACGGATCGACGATCAAATCATCCTCGAACACAATCAACCAGTCAAACTTACCATTTACTAGGAAATTATTTATGACAGAATAGTGGCTCTTAAAGCAACCGACTTCATTGTCTGAAAGCGTCCGCCCGAACCAGTTCGTCGCATTCTTGTGATTATAATCTAATCCTATATTCGAAGCCCCTGAGCATGCGTCGAAAAATTTCCATGGAATTTGGAATTGTCCCAGACTTTTAGCGATGGTGAGTTGGCGTTCCACGGAATCTTTGAGACTTATGACTTGAACGTCGATATTCGCCACGACCAAAAAGTACCTCCGATCAGAAACGCCGTCCGCCCGCTTTCAATACTTAGCGTTATTGTTAAAAATTGCAAATATCATTGAGAATGTCACCGTGACCTGTAGTTTCCATTGTTTGAATCGTTCTCTATCTTAAGAGCATCAACTGCCCCTTCATTAAGGGTGGTACCTACGCCGCGGTTTCATCCGCCCCGGGATATTCGGAGAGATCACCGGGCATGCCGCTTTGGTGAGGTGCCGAAAAATCTATTTGCTCCTGAAAGCGCCAATAAAAAATCCTTAAAAAAGGCCTGGGTCCCAAAAGAGAACTCAAAACGGTTTGCAAAATAACCGGACGAAATTAATATTTTATAAAACGCTGGTAATCGAACGGCTAAGGGGGAGTGCCGATTATAAAGCTCTTGGCGCAATTCATTTAGGGTTGCCCTTGCTCTCAGTTTATAAGCGGCATTCCTAGCGCGTTCTTGCAGAACTTCAGGCAATTCGGTTGAAAGTTCTTCAATAAAACATGCGCACCCGCGCTCGTATTGCGCATGCAGTCGGTATTGTCCGCCAACTCCATAAACGGAGCGATCGAGTCTTAGTCTTGTTGTCAGCGGGGTCGAACCGGAACGTACACCAAATATATTGTTGTCATGTTGACGGTATAAGCACAGGACCTCTGAGATTATAGATACTTTTCCGAATATTGAGCCGATGAACCAAATCCATTGATCATGCGCCATGGGTACCGGCTCACGTTCAAGCGTGTTCCTATCGTCTGGCCGAACGTTATTATTTGCTACGTCGAGCAAGCTCCGCCGAATAACCGTCGAAAACCCTACATGATTGGAGAGGGAGTCGGCTGTAGCAGCAGGTATAACTCGATCTCGCGTAAAGTGAGGAACGTATTTCCCAAACCTACCGGCACCGTAATACGCTTGTGAGGAGTGAACACAAATAAGAATTTCAGGATCGGAAAACTGCTCAGTGCAAATGGCAAGCTTGCGTTCAAGCCAGATATCGTCCTGGTCACAAAATGCGATTAAATCACCACGGCATAGACCGGCAGCCTTCAGAAAATTATCGGCATATCCGAGGCGTCGTAAATTTTTGTGAACATTTATAGGGAAAGGCGATGTGAGTGCAAATTCCGCAATAATTTCTAAGGTCAGATCGGTGGAACCATCATCGGTGACGACCAGTTCGCAAGGCAGCAATGTTTGCGCAGCGAGACTGTCTAACTGCTCACGGATATACTTTTCGCCATTATATGTTGCCATGGCAACCGAAATTCCTGGCGCGTTATTCATGTCCGGGTTCATCACCACTGGTGGAGCATAGGCGTTCAAACTCTTCAAGAGCCCTTGCCCAAGTGAACTGTGAAATAAATTCAACTCCCTGGCTGGCGATTTGGATTTCGCAGACTGTTGTCTTGCAACAGTTGAATAATGCGTTCGGCTAGAAGCTCCGGTGACTTGGGCGGCGCCAGCAAAGCTGTTTGACCGTCCAAGCAAAATTCCTGATGACCGCCGATGTCTGTTGCAACGACAGCTGCGCCGCACATCATGGCCTCCGCCGGCGGTAAGGGCCATCCTTCTGCCCAACTTGGCGAGATAAAAATTGCGGCGCGATTATAGATTGCGCGGAGGGCGGTTTGCGTGGGCTTCTGCGTATATTGAGCCCATTCAGGCAAGTCTCTTGGCTGCGCAGGCACGCCAAAAAGCTCAACTTTCAGGCCGGGGAACCTTTTTTTGGCAATTTCAAGTGCCTTAAGCCCGTCCGTTGACCCCTTCCAGTCTGCTGTGTGAAAGAGCATAGCAACACCAAATCGACAGCGATCCGTGATCGCCTCATCGCAGCCAAATTGGTCGAAATCCAAGGCGTTTGGGATGTAGGCGGCTTTCTCGCCGAGGCTGGTCGCGATGTTCTCCAACCACTTTGCGATAACGATTTTGGTTAGAGGAGCACGCCACGTGGCCAAAACCCGATCATCGGGCCCGCCCCATATCTCGTAATGCTGAATGAGATAAAGCCTCTGTGCAGGTACAGCCCATTTTGCCAAGTGCTCGGCAGTTTGCCACCATGTTGCAACATAGACGTCCGATATCGGAACGAAAATGGGCAATAGAGCTGGTACCCATTTAAGTTCAACTGCATTTCTAAACTTAAACCACGAATCCGGCGTCCAGCCACCCATAGCACGTTTGGCAAGAAATTTGAGCACATGCCCGCGAAGTCTTCTTAGGACGCCGACCGGTTCGGAACTCATGAAGGCGGGGTGAACAATAGCGACTTCATGCCCCCGGCCAGCGAGGCCGTCTGCATACTGATAGACGATTTTGAGACCACCAATCGGATCCCGGCCTAAGCATGGAAGAAGAAAAGAAATTTTCATGTCGCCTTTCGCCACTTCCATAGAGAAGGCAACATATAGAAGGCCATATCCAACAGGATCGGCGAAGACCTGACGAAAAAAATGACTGAAGTTAATATGATGAGCGCGAATGGAATATAACTAGTTAACTTATCTGGGGATAATGAAAAATAGAGACCTACTGAAGAGAAGACAAGGAGCAGCGCAATTTGAAATTGTCGCAGGCTCCAAATCTTTAAATCTGCGGCCCAAAAGAGCAGAATTGCGTCAAACCAGCTGACGAACAGCATAGCGAGGGCTACGCCTACAAGTTTTAAATAATAAGTACCAATAACGAGAAGCAGAACATGCGGTATTATCTCAATTAAATGGAATTTTGCGTTAAGATTTGGGCGTCCGGTTGCCTGGAGGTACATTGATGGCAAGTAAGCCAGGCTGTTCATAAATATGGCTACCAGAAGAATGATGCCAATAGGCGCCGACCTGTCTGCGATATCTCGACCCAGCCACACACATAAGAAAAGATGCATGATCAGAATTCCCGCAACCGTAATCGGAGTGATGACGGCAAGGAGAGAAACGAAACTCTTTTCAAAAAGGTCCCTCGAATTCATTTTTAGATCAGCAGAAATCTTTGGAAAAAGAGCCCGTGATAACGATCCAGGAACGATTGAAATGCGTCTGGTCAGGTTGTCTGGGATCGTATAAATAGTGACATCGACAACTCCAAGGTATGTTCCTATCAAAAATTTATCAAGAGTGGCAAGAAATGGAATAATAAGGTTGGAAATAGTGACCCAAGATCCATAGGCAAAAAGTCGTTTGGTCACAGTGATGGATGCAAATTTGGGAAAGCCGGCCCTGCACTGTACGCAGGCAAAAACAAAAAACATAGCCGCAGTGGCGAAGCGAACGAGTACCGTCACGGAAATAATTAAGGGCAGACTATTGCCACAAAACAAGACGGCGGATAGGGGGATGACTTGGAATGCCAAAGTACTTACAAAACTGAGCATATTTATCAGGGCGAACTTATTTAATCCTTCCAGCGTTCCTGAAAAAATTCCCGCAATGGTTCCAATCGGCACGGCAGCCGCTATCCACGGCAGGCTAGCGATCACGCCAGCCCGCATTTCGTCCGGCATTTTCACGAGGTGGCCAAAAATAGGGCGGGCGACGATGTATAATAAAATACCTCCGAAAATCCCAAACGCAGAATTTATGGATATTGCCGTCCAGAAGACCTTCTGCCGATCGACCGGCGACTCGTCCCGTAGGCGTGCAATATTGTACGCCGTGGCGCGGGAAAGCCCAGGGTCAAATACGCCGAAATAGCCGAGAAACATCCACACAATGGCGAGAACGCCGTATTCGGCACTGCCGATTAAGTGCAGGTACACGGGCACGGTGACAATGCTTACGAACATGGGAGCAATTGCTCCCGCAATGTTGTAGATCGTATGGCGCCCAACGCTCATGCAGATCCCTCGTTTGGTGTGGCGAATAATAACACAAATAGGACACCTGATTCCAGGCAATTAGGGAGTGACGAGTAACTTGTTTGAGAGATACACTCCCTAACTTCGTAACCCTTTCCAAGCCGTGAGAAAGCCAAGTCAGGATCGAGTTGATTTTGGTTTAGCGGCCTGAACACGTAAGCGCCTTGCGTGACGTTCCGGTATCGGAACCGGTGGTTCGTCATGGTTACGGCGGGTCAAGTTGTAAAAAGCCGCGCTAGCTAAATGCCCAAGTCTGATGCCGGGTTGCTCTATAAGGAAGTAGGCCAATGACGAAAAAGCTACGAGCACTGTCGCGCATAAAAATATAATTTCCCAATGGCAGTATGGCGAAGTGAGCGCAAATCGTCTAAATGGGGCGAGTGAAAAAAACCATGAAAAAAACAAACCCTGCAATAAATATATGCCATAGCTCGCATTACTCAGTCTACGTGCCGGACATGTGGAAAGAAGGCCAAAGATGTCACAACCGGATACAATCAGGAAGAATGCAACTCCCAAAAGAATTATCGGTATAGTGGCAAAAAGAGTGTCACAAAAAGTAAAAGTCGCGGAAATCAGAATGATCACGAAAATTGACGAAAGCCAGTTTGGCAGGCTGATCGAAATTTGATATGATCGAAGCGAAGCACAAATCATACCAATGCAGAACAGCGTCGCGCATATCCAACTGTCATCTACCACCATTTTTTGGGGAGAGGCATGGCGAGAAATGGAAAACAGAAGTACGGGTAGGATGATTCCCGGAAGTGCAAAGTGTGCAATTTTATTGCGTGCCACTTGGCCCGTTATAAATAAACTGAGATAAAAATACCATTCATACTTGAGCGTCCACGTGACGCCTATTAACATATCTATATCTTTGTAATCGTTGATTGGATAAACAAAACGAATGCCCAAAAGTCCAAGCCTAACAAGTGACTGTAAAAAATCCCAATGAGATACCTTCAAGACTAGTCCAGTATAGGAAAATATAGTTATTAACGTCGCCGCTGCCGCGAATAAATATAGAGGACCAATTCGGAATATTCTTCCCACATACATGTGTAGCCAGAGAGGTTGCCCTGAATTTTTAATCAGGATGGCCCAGAAGAGGTAACCGGTTATCATGAAGAAGATGTCGACGCCGAATGGACCAAGCAGCCTATAAAAATGAGAAGGGGGTGGGCCATATACTCCAGTTAGGAGATACTGGTGATAAATAACACCATGATGGAAAAAGACGCTTAATGCCAAGAGGCCTCTTAAACCATCAAGAGTTGAGATGCGAGTTGCCGACGGGTGAGAGCGGGTGTCAGCCAGCTTAAGAATAGGAGAGGCCGCAATGATCAATAAAAGGACCATGCATAGGAAAAATGGCCAAATGGCATAAATTCCAAGCATCAAATTGTGCTCCTATGTCGCTTTCTACCTGTTCAAATTCATCTGCATTTAAAGGGTGAGTTGCAAACGAAAAGTGTGCGATGATGGCAGTTTCTTGGGTGGATTAGGGCCTGTTGGTAGTTAGTTGAGAATTTAAGCGCTGCTTCTTCCTGATCTGATAGAAAATCCGGAGTAAGGGGCACCTGATGTGGGTCTTGCGGCATTTCTCGCCAATTCAGATTTCCTCTGTTCGATTTTAACGTGCTCCCATAGAGTGTATCCGTATTGCACTAAAGAGTATGTCTCAAGGCGACTTTGTACTGAAAATTGCATCGATCTGAAAGAGAGAGTTGGTGCTCCTGGTCCCATCGCAAAAACCGTATTACTCGTCATGTGAGTTACGGCGCTTCGTCGACCGTGGTTAACCCGGGCCGATAAAGCAAATTCGGCGGGTATTAGGTGCCCCAGAGTTGTGAGAGGGCGGTCTTCATAAATGTGCCGCAGCCACGCCTCGATCTTGCCTCTGGCGTTGTTCGAACTAAAGATCCAGTGTGTGTTTAGGCGTTCATCTCCAAGCCGGACGTTTAAGGGTTTGACACTGGCATTGCCGTTTGGCTTGCTGGGGCGGGAGGCGTCTAGCGCGAAGTCGCTCACGTAGGCGTGGTAGTGCAGCGTCTTGGGTGCGGTTTTCGGCCCGTTATCGACACACAGTTCGTGGGGCAACGCACGGGGCTGAAACTTCAATCGTACCATCACCGCCACTCAACTTTCTTGAACTGCGGCGCCCCATTGCTTTCGGCGGTTGTTGTCGCAAACCTAAATGAGCGATGACGCTTTCGCTTGCCGAATTGGGATCGTAAGCCTACGGAATCCGCAAGTTTTAGGCCGTATATAAGACCGAGAGTTGACGTCATCCAAGCGCCCGGATCTGGAGTTGTGCCGGCCAGCGCGATCATTACTGCGCCAGGGATCAACGAAAATTTCAGCCCGCGGGAAAATTGCAACATGCCTCTCTCGGTGTACCTCCTATAAGGCGAAACAATCTGTGCAAAGGAAGCGAGCAGAAGACATACGCCCACGATACCGGTGCTTGCCAAAATATTTGCATACCAATTGGAAGTACGTACGGACCCGACGCCGACCCCGATACAATGGCTCGCCCAGAAGGCAGCAATGCCGGCATGGGTCCAGGACGAGCGCTCAATATATGATGAACTACTAGTTTTCTGAAATAGCGCAATATCCACTAGGTTGAAATAAGGACTCGTTATGGACGACGGTATGATTTCGAACAAACAAAAAATAGCAGTTAAGCTACAGCCAATTAGCACAACAGCACCAACTCTGGTAGCCGGAGTTGTTCTCAGGAAAAAGGCCCGGAGGAAAGCCTGGACGAACATAACCCCTGCAACTACCGCCAATCCAGCATATCCCGTGGACGATGTTGAAAGGAAAGTCATGATAGCCAATCCAGCACTTGTGATCGGTACGAGAAGGCGACGCAGTTGGGGCTCGAATGAGTTCTGGCAAAATACCAAAAATGCAGTGAAGATGCAGCACGTGCTACCATATGCTGAAGCCTCTGGCATAAAGCCAACCACCCTCTTCTGCCCACCGAGATCAACATCCGTGAGTAGGGCGTAGCTGGCATTGTGAAAAGGCATAAGAAAGTCGGATCGGCCAGCGGAACTAAAAGCAAGATCTATTAAACCTGACGCGATGAGCAAGACGCTTGTTAGTAGAACGGCCCGGAGATAATGGGTCCGAAAGGCCCCATGCCGCCCTACAGCGGTAAAAGCAAACAAAATAAGAACCGAAAATGAGAGATATACTGTTTGGGCGATATTCGATGATGTGGGTTGAAGAGGTTGCAAGAACGCATTGTTCAGCGGGAAGAGCATAATGGATCCGGCTAGTAGCTTCGGGAAAAACAAAGCTGTAAAAGCCGCATAGACGGAAAAGATTGAAAGGAGCCCAAGCTTTCTGACATCAAAGGCCAAGCGGAGGGCGACTGCAAGGTTGTCAGAGCTTCGAAAAATTTTTAAGATCAGAATTCCCGCGCACACCAACTGGGCCGGCAAATTTAAATTAGCAGTAAGCCCAGGTGGCAGCATTGTGAGGCTACCGAATATGCCCGTCGCGCTATACAGATAGATCATCAACGGCCCACGGGAGAGAGTACCCAGCAAAATGAGCCCCCATAAGACAACGCAAGGCCAGGTCATAAAATTAACTGGGTTAAGTTTGATTGCCTGGCTGCCACTATTGATGATTCCTTAGAATTTCGGTTGGATCAACATGGCCATGAAGCAGGTGCTTGAGCCCCCGCCAGTTGCCACGTACCCGCCCCCGGCGATCAATGAATGGTTCCGGAGCAAGCGCCTTCACGTGATTGGCAAAAAAATTTTTGATCATGAGATGTGCAGCGATGTCGAGCCGCATTGTACCCTTTTGCACGAGGTATACGGGATTAACCATCTGTGAGTATCCGAGCGTTTCTCCTGGACTACGCCCCTTGTTGACGCCGCGGTGAACACCCGAGAATGCTGTGGTCCTTACAATTTTTCCAAATCGCCCCGCGCGGGCAGCGAAGTCCATATCCTCCTGCCAACCGTAGAGCGGCAGATTTTCGTCGAATTCTAATATCTATAATGGCCTTGGTCCGGAATGCCATATTGCATCCATATGTGCCCGTGGTTACCTTCGTAATCATTTGGCCAGCAGGCGGCTTAAGCTCATAGCTATGCAGCAGTTTAATTGCGGCATCATAGCCGAACCCGCCTTCTTTCACGCCATCATGTAAAACAACGCCAGTGGCACAAACGATATCAGGGTATGATTTAAATAACTGGCTTATTCCAAACAGGGAATCCTTGGTAGGAAGAAAATCATCATCAAAAAACACGACGGCATCGCAATTTGCGACAGCTAGTTCCAGACCGCGATTGCGTTGGGCTGAGGACCCGCACGGGCCAACGATGACCTGGACATTTTTTGGCAGGTCAGGTGGCAAGTCAGCGATTTTCTCAACGGAAAGAATTACTGCAGACGGTTGTAGCGACTGCCGTTCAAGGCAGTGCAGTAACTGACCTATTTCTTCAGGCCGGTCTTTCGATGCCACGACAACAGCAATGCTCATGAACAACTCGTGAAGTAATGATCATATCGTTTAGCAGTGTTACGTTACGCCAACATTGACAAAATTGTCGACAGTTTTTTCGAAAGTACCTTTGTGGAGGCGGTAGCGCCGTTGGTGAATAGGTATCTTATACGAAATTAGACAACGTGCGCTCACGAAACTGGTATTGCACGACCCGTCGTCACAAGAAGAGTAAACTAATTCGCCTCTTTTGAAATCCGAGTGGGTTGAGGCTGCCGCTCTGGCGGTCTGACGACGAACCCGCATCCATCCCTTTGTTCGACGATGGAGACGATCCCTCCGTTCTTGACCTGCCTTCCTCAGGGCAAGACGGCGGTCGGCGGTCAAGGATGGCCATCGGCCACCGCGCAGCGGCGCGGAGCGTCCTTGAGGGCCGAGCGCCGTCTTGCCATGCTGGGCGCAGGTGGGGCTCGGGAGGAGCGTGGCGGATGCAGAACCAACTCTTTGAAGCGGCCTTGGGCATTGCCAAGCCATGGTATGTCAACGGTGTCGATTTCGACACGGCCAAGAAGACGCTGACGATCAGCGTCGATTTCGTCGCAGGAACGCGGTTTCCGGTACCCGACGTGGCAGGCGTGCATCCGGTTCACGACACCCAGATCAAGCGCCTGCGACACCTCAATTTCTTCCAGCACGAATGCTTTCTGGAAGTCAGGACGCCGCGGGTGAAGCTGCCGGACGGGAAGGTCGTCCTGTTCGAGCCTGACTGGTTCGGCAAGCTCGCCGGGTTCACTTTGTTGTTCGAGGCGCTGGTGCTGGCCATGGCTCAGCAGATGACCTTTGCCGCCGTGGCCAAGCTGGTTGGCAAATCCTGGCATCGCGTCCACGCGATCTGTTCGCGCTATGTCGATCTTGCCCTGGCCGAGGCCGATTTGTCGGCAGTGACCGCCGTAGCGATCGACGAGACGTCGTGCCGGCGCGGCCATAATTACCTGACCATCGCCGCCGACATGGACAAACGCAAGGTGGTGTTCGTCGCCGAAGGCAAGGACGCCAAAACCATCACCGGCTTCGCCGAATACCTGGCCGCGCACAAGGGCACGCCCGAGCAGGTCGCCTCGGTGAGCATCGACATGTCGCCGGCCTTCATCAAGGGCGTCGCCGACAGCCTGCCGAACGCGCGCGTCACGTTCGACAAGTTCCACGTCGTCGCCCATGCCTCCGCCGCCGTCGATGAGATGCGTCGCCTTGAACAGCGCACCGACCCGAGCCTCAAGGGGCTGCGCTGGACGCTACTGAAGGATCGCGACCGCCTCTCCAACCAAAGCCGCGCCGACCTCGACGCGCTCATCGCCAAGGCCGCCACCAAGCGTACCGCCCGCGCCTGGCTCTACCGCGAGCATCTGCGCGAAATCCTCGACCGCAAGCAGATCAACGTCGTCTCCGCCATGCTCACGCAATGGTGCACCAATGTTCTGCGCTCCAAGGTCGAGCCGATGAAAGACGTCGCAAGAATGATCCGCAAGCACTTCGAGGGCATCGTCGCCTGGACACAGACACGCCAGACCAACGGCTTCATCGAGGCCCTCAACGGCCTCTTCCAGGCCGCCAAACGCAAGGCCAGGGGCTATACGCGCTTTGCCACCATGCGAACCGTCCTCTTCCTCATCGCGGGAAAACTAGACTTCACCCGGATCAACCCGCATGCCGCATAGCCCACTCAAAATTCAAAAGAGCCACTAATTCGATGTCTGGATAGCATGACACGTTGCAAGAGTAATTTCTGACGGACGCTCCAACAAGCGAATATTTTTGGCAAACATGTTGGCGATTAATGGGCGCAGAGAACAGCGGATTAAATTCAAAAAGGTGACTCAGGCCAGTTGTTGAAATGTGTTGAATGTTCGGCAACAAGCGCGCGAAATTGACTGCGAAAACTGTCTTCGGAAAACCGCATGGCATTCGCCCGGCATGATTCAGTAGATATGGCGGGTTCAAGCGATTCAAACCGCCGCACGGCATCAATAATTGCTTCCACGCTCTGTTCATGGAATAGAACTCCGGTGGAACCCGCACTGGCGTCGCTAGAAATGATATCGCAAGCGCCAGCAGCACCGTAAGCGATTACGGGTGTCCCACAGGCTTGCGCTTCCACCATCGTAATCCCAAAATCTTCTTCCGCCACAAAAACCATGGCGCGAGCACGTTGCATGAGAGCAACTAAGGCGGGCTCGGAAACCGGCTTACGCAATTCAATGTTTTTGCACTGGGCTGCCATACGCGCCACCAAGTCGTAGCCCGATCCATCGCCCACGACCGTTAGGCGATGGTTTGGCATTTGTGCGAATGCTTCAACAATAAGATCAATTCTTTTGTATGGAACAAACCTGGAAGCTACGAGGTATCCGTCGCGTTCACCATCTCCCGGAACAAATCGGTCTACGGCAACAGGCGGATGGAGAACATGTGCATTACGCCGGTACACTTTTCTAATGCGACGTGCGATATAACAGGAATTTGCAAGGAAAATATCAACGCCGGCAGCTGATGTCCTGTCCCAACTCCTCAAACGATGCAGTATCCATTTGGCATAAAGGCTCTTGAATCCGCGATCGAGACTGCTTTGCCGCAGATATTGCGCTTGCATATCCCAGGCGTAGCGCATGGGCGAATGGACGTAGCTTATATGTAGCTGGTCTGGTCCAGTAATTACACCTTTTGCGACTGCATGATGGCTTGAAATCACAAGATCATAACCAGACAGATCGAGCTGTTCGATCGCGATCGGCATCAACTGAAGATATTGGCGGAAGCATCGCCGGGCAAACGGCAGGTGTTGGATAAACGTGGTCGTCACTTTGCGGCCGCCGAGGAATGCCCTCTTGTCTTCTGCCATAAAATCCACAACGGTAAACACATCTGCTTGAGGGTAACAGGCAAGCAGCTGGCCAAGAACGCGCTCAGATCCGCCGTAATGTTCGAGCCATTCGTGGACGATGGCAATTTTTAAATGCTTCATTGCTGGTCCCTGGTGCTGATTTCGTACAGGGCGGAAGCTGCGCGCAGCCAAGTCATCTGTTGAACGTGTGATAAAGAGCGCGCTTTTAACTGCTCGGCGAGTTTTTGATCCTCCAGCAAACCTATTACTTTGCACGCAATGTCATCGGGTGAGCCGGGATCGCAGTAAAGAACGGCGTCTTCACAAGTTTCACGTAATGCTGGTATGTCTGCGACGACGACGGGACAGCCTGAGGCCATCGCCTCGATGGCTGGTAGGCCGAAACCCTCGTAGCGCGAGGGGAAGATAAAACATGCTGCTGCGGAATAGAGAGCCTTCAATGCTGCATCGGTCACTCGTCCGAGATAAAGGGCGGGCTGTGGCAAAAGGCGTACTGAGCTTCCCTTGAGAAACGCGTTACCGCAAGATCCGGCCACGGCAAGTGTCAATCCACGGTCTTTCAAGCGAGTTGCCAGAACAGATAGGGCGGAAAGATTCTTGTGGACCGAGAGGTTTCCAACGGTAATAACAAATTTGCCCGGGATCAGGCTGTACTCAGTTAATATGGTGTCGTCGCGAACAATACGGTTGATATGATCAGCCCCTTCGGGAATCAAGGCGACGGACTCCGGGATAACCCGCAAAACACGGCATAATTCGGCTTTTGAAAATTGGGAGACAGTTATCAGTTTCGCCTTAGTTTGACCAATACGGCGCTGGAGAAATTTGTACCAAACGCGAAACCGCCATGAATAGGCCTCAGGAACACGAAAGACACCAGCATCGTGCATTACCACAACCTGTCGCGGCACGAGTAGAGGGGCGGTATTACCTAAATTTATAAGAAGGCCATCACGAGCATGGCTGGGTAAATCGAGCTGTTCCCAGAGCTGCCCTTTCAGACGGCCAACGCTTCGCGTTGGAATTACGTCATGGGAGGTGTTAGGAGGTGTCAGTACAACGACCTGGTCTGGATACATACTCAGCAAAGCAATTGTTATCTCTGTGGCAAATCTTTGAACTCCTGAGAGGGGCTGAGCGACAAAGCGGCCATTGACGTAGATTGGCCGCGGTGACCTAGAGGCGGGTCCTGCCGGAGGAAAAAATTGGCCGAAACTGACCACTGGTGGAGGTCTCCTCGCTTCCTAACGGACTAACATATGGACGGCAATGGTGAGCTTCCTCAGGGTACTCTGCCTGTGGTCCGGTGCCACAACATGTCAGTCAACTTAGCTGTTTTTTGGGGATTTTTTTAAAAGAGCTATATAGCATCGGTATATCCATAGGCTGCCTTTCAGCACAGAATCTTTCGTCAGTTTCCGCAGTCTCTTGACCACGCCATGGGGCGGCATGCCGATGCCATAGCCATACTCATATCCGTCGTGGTATCCGCTTACCCTGACCCCATTTATGATCACACCATGCCGGCGATCGAGGGTACGGATAATTTCCTGATGCATTTGGAATATGCGGCGTTGGGTGTGTTCAATGCGTGCGACGGAGAGAATGAGATCGGCATGTTTCCCGAGAATGACGGTGTCAGTAACTGCGGGAAGGGGAGGGCAATCAATAATAATGAAGTCGAATTTCGAGCGCAATGAGGTTATGATTTCAGCTAACAGGTCCTCGTTCAAAAGTTCGGATGGATTTGGGGGGAACATGCCGGAAGCCAAGACGAGAAATCGCTCGTTGCTCACTGCTTGGAGCTGCGAAGGTGTGCTTGTAACAAGCCATTCCGCGAGGCCGGGGGACTGGGCAATGTTCAGAGCTTCGTGGGCACGGCCGCGATGTAAATCGCCATCGACGAGGACAACCCTCTTGCCATCCTTGGCCAAGAAGGCAGCAAGGTTGGAGGCAATTGTCGTCTTTCCATCCTCAATAGACGCGGAAGTAATCAAGATAACGCGGGAGTTCTGGCCAGAGGCTGACTGATAAAGATTGGTCCGTAGCAGGCGAAAGGATTCGGAGAATGGGCTTGTCAGCCTTGCCGACAGAATATCGGTGGAGGTTGCTGTTCGCGATTTTAGTGGAATCATTGCGTAGATTGGCAACTGGACAGCCTGGCGCACATCATCGTCGCTTTGAAAACGGCCAGACAACGCACGCTGCGTCAAAACAACCGATAAACCCGCCAGCAAGCCAAAGAGCAATCCGGATAAAACCGTTATGGTGGGCTTTGGTTTTGTTGGCTGCAAAGGAAGTTCGGCCGGAGTGACCACCCTCGTGTCGACAATTGTCGCCGCCTTGGAAACCTCTGCCTCCTCCTCCTTTTGCATGAGCAGCACGTATATCTGTCCGAGCACATCGCTGGATCGGGTAAGCTCGATTACCTTCAGGGACTGCGCGGGCATTGATTGCAGCTTTCCCTCATACTGAGCGATCAACGTATTTATGTTGGCAAGATTTTCAGCAGCCAGTCTGGCGTCGTTGGCAACAAGTGTTCGAATGGCATCTTCGATCTTGAAAATTGTTGCCTGTTGAGTCTGTATTTCCGGCGCATTACCAGTGAACTGTACGGATTGTGCACTCAAAGCCACCTGGGCTTGGGCCAAGCTGCCAGCCAACTGGGCAAGCACCGCGTCATTAGCCTGGCTGACCAGGTACGGGTTCAGAGTTCCGCCATGCCGTGCCATGTCGGCCGCGAGTTGCTGCAATGATTCTTGTTGCAAGAGGATCGCTGTCCGCTGCACTTCATATTGTGACAGTTGGGAGATTACGGCCTGGGCATTGGCAGGAACGTCGACAATACCGGTCTGGGATTGATATGCAGCGAGGTTTTTATCGGCGTTGGTCAGAGAGGTTCTAATGTTCTGTAACTGATTCGCGATAAAATCTTCTGTGGTAGAGGCGGACTCTGTTTTCCATGAAAGCTGCATCGCAATGAAGTCAGCCATCAACTGATTCACAAAAATTTGTCCCTGAAACGGGTTCCCCCAGCCAAATTGAATATTCGCAAGTTTAGTTTGCGCCGTTCCGGCTCCTCCGGCACTAACCGTAAGCGCGCCGCCAATAAGCGCGCCAGCCATCGCATCCGCGGGTGTAATTGCCAGCTGGTAGTGCGCACCAGCCGCAGGAGCGACGCCATCAACTGCAGACCGGATCAGGAAATGGAGGCCCGCACCGGAAGCCGGTTGACCCAGAATCCCGGTGAGTACCGTTTTGGCTCCGTGGAACCAGCCCCGATTGACGAGCAATCGATAATGCGTGGCATCGTCAAAAGAAACAATGAAGCTTGCGCCGCGGCTGGTGGGGTCATTGATCGAGGCGAACTCGGCCTTCAAATCACCGGGTGCTGGCGCAAAAACAGCGACCGATTGGCCATATTGGAGGCGCCATTTCCAATACGGCATAGGCTTTCTCCCCTCGGGGACAATTGATGCATTAAGGCCGGTCTCAAGAATCGCGCGTTCGATAAGGGTCTTGGATTGAAGCAGCTGAATCTGCGTATCGACATCGCTGATTGACTGAAAGTCGGACAGAAAAGAGGCTTCCCCCTGGGGAGCTGCGCCATCGGCATCTCCAAGATACAGGCTACCCCCGGTAGTGAATACCGGCATGGAGAACATAACAGAGCAAACAGCAATAAAGGTCGTGATAGATGTGATTAGGACTATTGTAATCCATTTTCGGCGCAAGGTGAGACCAATATCGCCGAGGCTAATCTCGTCATGGCCTTCCGGGAATTGCGGTGAAACTTGGATAGATGACAATGTTCGATTCCCGCTTTAATTGTTGCTCTGGCGGAGATATTTGATGGTAACGAACGGATTCAGAACACCCGATATGGTTTGCAGAGATGGGAGAAGTTGTGAAAGAACCTGATTCCACGTCGCAACGCCAGTCGGTGGTACAAAAATAACGTCACCTGGCCGTAATGCAAATGGGAATGCTTGGCCATCCATAATTGCTTTCGCATCCACGATCATGAATTGTGCGCTTCGGCCGTGCGTGCGAATGATATGAATCTGTGAGAGTCGTGCGTTGGTGTAGTTTGCGAGATCCATGCCAGCCATGCTCAAGCCCTGGAGCAGGGACAATCCGCCAGATTGGAACGGCACGGCCCCAGGTTTGCCGACTGCACCGAACACAAAAGCATCCTCGTTTGCGGAGGACGGAATGACGATCGTGTCACCTGGAGCAAGAAGATCGTCTTGCGATAGGTCACCCTCAATTAGGAGCGCATAGAGATCGACCGGAAGCTTTGTAGACCCTTGCATGACGTAGGCCTGATAGAGATCGGCATTGGCAATGTTGACGCTGCCACCTAGGGCGAGCGCGTCGAGCAAGGTCAGTTGATGGGCCGGGTATTTCACACCTGGCTGGGTAAACTCGCCAAGTAGATAATAGCTGAGACTCTGCGCTTGGACGAGTTGTACCGCCACTTTTGGATCTTTAAGGTAAGACGCGTAGGCCGACGTAATTGCCTGCCGGGCTTGGTCTAGTGTGAGACCACCGAGTAGAATATTACCGATTAGCGGTAACTCTACGGTACCATCGCTGGTAATCAAAACACCCCCGGCATTTCCAGACGCTGACGTACTGAGGTCCGGATGGAGATAAACGGTCACTGCAATGATGTCATTTGGACCGAGCCTGTAACTCGAATTTGCGCTCGGATTGGAAAGCATCCGAACCTCATCGGGCGGCAATGTTTCGGACTGTACATCGACGACGGCGGACGAGGTCGAAAGTTGGGCCGATGGTGGTGGCGATTGCGGTGCCGGATCGCAGGCCGATAGCGACGACAAAATAGTCATGGCCATTATGAGAAACCGCACTGAATGTTCCGAACGATTGTCGGAACGATATCGGGAACTCGTCATCAAACGAAAAACCCTCAAATAACGAGCCTCCAAACGAATGCAACCGTAACAAGCGCGAGATCGTGTCTGGTTAACAAGATAGAATGAAACGGCTATTTTGTCATTAAAAACCGTAAACTAAAGAAAATATAGATACATCGGATGGCGGCTGAACGGTACGGGACCGGGACGGTATGATCTATGTATCTGGCGGTTAGGCCGCAGGTTAAGATTGGTCCAGATGTATCAGGAGAAGATTGCGACAAAGAAACGAGCAGAGGTATAGGGCCGGCAGCGAGAGGAGCATGGCTGTTATATTGGAAGCCCCCGAGACGCAGAAATTCCAGATGTTCGCCTGAGATAGGGCGTGAGCCGTCTCACAATATGCAGGATTTCGAGGGTTGCGCTGGATTGGCCGGCGCCGAGCCTCACGCATAGGAGACGAGTCATGGAGGAGACGAGTCATGGAGAAGCTTATCACTTACATTGGCCTTGATGTGCACAAAAATACGATCGCCGTAGCGGTCGCCGAAGCGGGCCCGCGGAAGGAGGTGCGTGATCACGGAACGATCGCGAACACGCCGGCGGCCTTGAAGAAGCTGATTGCGAAGTTAGCCAGCCGCGGTCACGAACTATGGTTTTGCTATGAGGCGGGGCTGTGCGGCTATGGTATCCAACGGCAGATCGCCGCGGCGGGTCACGAATGTACGGTGGTAGCGCCATCGTTGATTCCCAAAAAGCCAGGCGACCGGGTTAAGACCGATCGGCGCGATGCAATCAATCTGGCCAAGCTGCACCGGGCTGGTGAGTTGACCGCGGTATGGGTTCCCGATCAGGCGCATGAGGCGATTCGTGATTTGGTTCGGGCGCGCCTGGCGGCGGTGCGCACGTTGCGCAAGGCACGCCAACAACGGTCGGGGTTCCTGCTGCGCCGGGGCTGCCACTACGGTCAGAAGGCATGGACGCATCTACACCGGCGTTGGCTGGCCGGGCTGAAGTTTGAGCAACCGGTGCATTACATCGTTCTCGAAGATTGCCTCGAAGCCGTGGATGCGGCGACCGCCCGGCTGGGTCGTCTGGAGGCGCATATCGAGGCGGCGCTGCCGACGTGGTCTCTCGCACCGGTCGTGCAGGCACTTCAGGCATTGCGCGGCGTGGCCATGGTGGCGGCGGCAACACTGGTTGCCGAACTTTGCGACATCACCCGCTTCACCAAACCAAGCCAGCTCATGGCATATCTTGGCTTGGTTCCGTCTGAAAACTCCAGCGGCGGCAAACGTCGTCAGGGCGGTATCACCAAGGCTGGCAACGAGGCGGCACGGCGCATGCTGATCGAGGCGGCCTGGAGTTACCGGTTCCCGGCCCGGATCAGCCGCGCACAGCTGATCCGGCAGGAGAAGCTGGCCAAGCCGGTCCGCGACATGGCATGGAAGGCGCAGGAACGACTGTGTCGTCGATACCGCAAGTTTGCCCGGGCCGGAAAGTTGCCCGCGGTGATAACCGCCGCGATCGCGCGGGAACTGGCGGGCTTTGCCTGGGCGATCGCCAACCAAGCGCAACCAGCAGGAGCCTAATGCGTTCTGATCAATATCGAACACCCGCCAAGAAAGGAGGCCACTAGCGCACCGATATATCCAAAGCTGGGCAAGGCCGGAGGCACGATCACGGCCAGGGGAACCCTCGCAGACACTATCAGCCGGATCTTATCCGACGCTGGACTCTAGACCGAGGAAGCTCCGCGACGCATCACAGGTCCGGCGGTAACCAATCCGCGTATCAGAGCATGATCAACCGTCGTTTCATGATCGTGCTTCCTGCCCTTCCCAGTGGCGGCCGTACTGAAAAAGCTCGCAAAAGGAAGCAAAGAATTTTCACGCCTGCAGCTTGAAACGGCGAACATGAGAGTGTTCTGACCAGGCGGATGATGCCCTAACTTGGCGAGATGTGCGAGTTGGTATTCAAGAGGACCGACGAGGAGATCCAGCTTTCGCCTGAGGACCGGGTGCGGCTTGAGAAACTGGTGGCGGCACGCATGACGCCGCAGAAGCATGTGTGGCGGGTGCAGATTGTGCTGTTGAGCGCGAATGGCATGGGGACGGCACAGATCATGTGCTGGACAGGGCGGTCGAAGCCGACGGTGTGGCGCTGGCAGGCACGGTTTGCCGCTGAGGGCGTAGATGGCCTGTTGCGTGACAAGACGCGCCTGCCCGGCAAGAAGCCGCTGGCGGCGTCGGTCATTAGGCAGGTGGTGACCAAGGCGACGACAGAGAAGCCGCCGGCAGCGACCCACTGGACGGCCCGGGTGATGGCCAAGGCGGTAGGCATCGCCGTCAGTTCCGTGCAGAAGATCTGGCAGGCGCATGGGTTGAAATTGCATCAGGTACGCACCTTCAATCGGTCCAATGATCCGACCGTCGAGGAAAGAGCAACGTAACCGTTGCGAGCGGGCCACTGTGGTCGTTTTCCCGGCTTGATGCGGGGATTAGGATTGGCGGCTGTAACGGGTTGGTGCCCAGAACTCCCTGATGGCAGCGACGGCCCCGGGAATTTCGCGGTCTGCGTTGAAGCGGGCCAGCTCGGTGAGCGGACCTAGCGGCGGCGCACCGCGGACCGGGCGGCCGTCGGCGTCGACGCAATGCGCCAGAATCGGGATCAGCCATAAATGCGCCAATCCGCGGGTGGGCAGGAGCTTGCGCCAGAACTTCGGATTGAGCTGGATGGCGGCATGGAAGCCGCGGCACCACGGCCCAATGTCGATAATGCCATTCGCATCTCGCGCAAAGATCGGCGCGAAGCGTTCCGGCGTCTCGCTCAACGTGGCGGATAGCGCGTTGTGATGCGCTGCCGTGGCGGCGAGTGCCGCGTATTCCTCGGTTGTGCCGTCATTGATGGCGTCCTTGGTTACGCCGAGTAACGGGCAGAGCCATGCGAGCGGCTCGTAGGTTGCGGGCCCGGCGACGATCGCGGCGATAAAACCGTCGAGCATGGAGAGGCTCTCAGCCGCGGGCTGGCATTCGCGAGGTGTGCGCAGCCAGCGGTCGAGTTCCTCGAGCGTCATTGGTGACCGCGTCTCGTCGGGCGCGGCCGGCGCCGGTTCGGGGGGCGGGCGGATCATGCCGCCGCTTTCACGTCCTGGGCGGCGCGGGCTGCTTTCCATTCCCAGGGCAATAATTCGTGCAGGGCGTTCACTTTCGTTTGGCCAGAGACGATCCGTTCCAAAATATCCGCAAGATAGGTTTGTGGGTCGAGCTCATGCAGTTTGGCGGAGTTGATCAGTGACGCGAGTATTGCCCAGTTCTCACCGCCGACGGCGGAGCCGGCGAATAACGAATTCTTCCGGCCCAGGCCGATCGCCCTGATGGTCCGCTCCACCGTATTGTTGTCCACCTCGACGCGGCCATCGGTCAGGAACAGTCCCAGCCCGTTCCAGTGCCCAAGCGTGTAGCGAATGGCTTTAGCAAGCGGGGATTTCGTGGAGATTTCGCTAAGCCGATCCATCAGCCAGGGCTTGAACGCGTCGAACAGAGCTTGCGTCTCGGCCCGGCGCACTGCCAGGCGCTCTTCGGCACTGGTGCCACGGATGCGCGCCTCGATCCGGTAGATGGCCGCGATGCGCTGCAACGCCTCGGCCGAGACTGGGCAGCCCGTGGATTTATGGATTTCAAAAAATTTTCTCCGCGCATGCGCCAGGCAGAATGACAAGGTCACAGGACCGCCGGGCCGCTCGCGCCGGGTCAGCCGGTTATAGCCGGCATAAGCATCCACCTGCAGCACGCAGCTTTTGCCCGCCAGATGCTCCTCGACATGCCGGCCCTTGCGGTCTTCGGCGTAGAGATAAACCACTGCCGGCGGCGCCTGGCCGCACCACGGCCGGTCATCCATCGCATAGGACCACAGCCGGGCAATGCGCGTTCGTTTTCGGGTTCTATCCAGCACCGGCAGCGGCGTGTCGTCGCAAAAAATCTTCGGTGCCGCCAGGATGGTTGCCGCGAGGAGCGCATGCAGCGGCTTCAGCCACCAGGCCACCCGGCTGTTCCAATGCACCAAGGTTGAAACATCCAGATCGACCCCCTGGCCGGCGAGCATTTTAACCTGCCGGTGCAGCGGCAGGTGCCAGGCAAATTTCATCACCGCGATATGCGCCAGCAGGTCGATTGTCGGCATGCCGCCATCGACCGGGCGCGGCGGCGCCTTAGCCTGCACCACCGCACCTTCACAGGCCCGGCAGCCATAGCGCGGCCGGTGAATGCGTTTGACGCGCAGAACGGCCGGCACCACGTCCAGCATCTCGCTGACGTCCTCGCCAATCCGGTGCAGCGTGCCTGCGCAGCAGGGGCAAGCCAAGCTCGCCGGCTCAATCGTGATGTCCACCCGCGGCAGATGCGCCGGCAGGCCGCCGATATTGCGCGCCGCTTTTGGCCGCGCAGGGCGGTTTGAATTCGCTGGCGCCGGTAATTTGGCTGGTTCGACTGGTGCCGCGGAAAGATCGTTCAACGCCAGCGGCAACTGGTTCTCAGGCGTAAGCTGTTTCTCGGATCGCGCGCCGTACAGGGCCCGCTTCAAGGTCTCCACGACCGCCCGAAGGTTCTCGTTCTCCGCCCGCAGCGCCGCGTTCAGCGCCAGAAGATGCGCCGTATCATGCGGGGCGTTTTGGCCATCTGACATGCTTGCAATTTACCAAACAGGCCAGGCGTTTCGCCAGAAAATTAAGGTACAGTCTGCAACTTTTCTGCCGGCATTGGCGGCCTGACCGGCGGTGGAGATCGCGCCGGCATCTGCGTCCAATCCATTCCGGAGAATAGCATGCGCAGCTGCGCGACACTCAGCGTGACCACACCATCCTGCACCGGTGGCCAGGTAAAACTGCCCGCTTCAAGCCGTTTGGTTACCATGCAGAGCCCGGAGCCGTCCCAAAGAATCAGCTTAATTCTATCCGTTCGCTTCGACCGGAAGATGAACACATCGCCGGCAAATGGATCGGCCAATAATACATGTGTCACCATGGCCGCGAGGCCGTCCATGCCTCTACGAAAATCAACGGGCCTGGACGCCACCATCACCCGCAGCCCCGGCCGCGACGGAATGCCCAGGATCACCGTGCCGGTCCGATCAGGCCCAACATCTGACGCAGAACTTCCAGATCGACAGCGCCTTCCACCCGGACCCGGGCCCGCCCTATTGCAACCTCAATCGATCCCGCGGGTTGATCCCGACCCGATGACGGCGGCGCCGGCTCCGAGACCACCGCTGTGCTCTCGGCTGCCTCCCCCTCAATGCGCAACGGTACAAAACGCGGCCCCATCTCCGCCGCCAGCTCGTCCATCGCCTTGCGGCGCCATGTCCAAAGCAGAGCCCGGCTGACGTCGAAGCGCCGCGCCACTTCCGTCACCGTCGCTCCCGGTGCCATGGTTGCGGCGAGAATCTCCGCCTTCTCCGCCGCCGTCCAATCCCGCCGCCGCTTCTGGCCGGTGATCACCTCAACCCGACGGTACTCAGCGTCCTTAAGACTGTGCTGATGCATAGCATTAGGGCCCTCATTATCCACAAGATCACCTCGCCTAAATTCAAGGCGCCAGTGTTCAGCAAATCAAACCGCGCCGCGAGGTGGGGAGCTCGCATCGGTTACAGAGCAACACTCCCGGTTCCGTTTGCATTTTACACCATTCTCGTCATCGTGGCTCAATCTCGTCGAGCGCTTTTTCGCCGAGATCACCCGCAAGCGCATCCGCCACGGCGTCTTTAAGAGCGTCACCGACCTGAAAATCGCCATCCACAGCTACCTCGCCGAGCCCAACGATCACGCCAAGTCGTTCGTCTGGGCCGCTAAGGCTGCCGATATCCTCGCCAAGACCTGCCGAGGGAAACAGGCGTTGGAGTCAGAACGCCTGCGACTGGCGAACGAGCAGTGGTACAAACGCTTTAGCCAATATGTATCAAAGCAATAAGTCATACCAAGTGTTAACTCGAGCCGATCCTTCTACGTAGCGTAAAAAGCAAAATAGGATGTTGGATCCCTTGAGCGCTGACTGCAAGAGGCTCGCACGTGCCATATCGTGGTGCCGTACTCGATATGCGCCGATCGCTCTTAAAGTAAATTCCGACGCCGTTGGGATAATGGACGGTACCAGCTAAAAAGCATTTTCACCAAAGAAACCGACAAACAGGGTCTTTACAAGTATCATTACATCTAATCCAAATGACCAGTTATTAATATAATAAAGATCGTGCGTAATTCGATTTTCGAGTTGATCAATGGTTTCGGTTGGGCCGCGCCATCCGTTAACCTGCGCCCAGCCGGTGATACCTGGCTTTACCCGATGCCGTGCAGCATAGTTTGGGATGAGTTCATAATAAAGTCGGCCGGCGGCCCGGGCTTCAGGCATGTGCGGGCGCGGGCCAACCAAGGACATTTCGCCCCTAAGCACATTTAGGAGCTGTGGCAGTTCATCCAAGCTGAGTTTTCGCATGAGTTCGCCGAAGGCGAATATTCTTGGGTCATTCCGAATCGTCAGTTCAAGCGAATTGAGTTGGGTAAGATGCATCGAACGAAACTTGAATACATTAAATTCTCGATTCCGATAACCAATACGTGCTTGCTTGAACAAGACAGGGCCCGGGCTTGTGAGTTTAATGCCGAGTACGCAGAAAAACATTAGCGGTGCAAAAAAAAGAAGCGCGATTGCCGCGGCGACCCGGTCGAAAAGGCCTTTCGTTAAAAGCCCCGCTCGACCTATCGGTGGGACGCTGATCAATGCCAGATTTACCCCGGGCAGCTCCTTTGTTGGCGCAAACCAGCCCTGCTGCGGTTCCAGAGCCATTGAGTTTATCAAAAGACCTATCGTTAACGGATAACCGCTCAACCGCCACGTCAGTTGCCCGATCGGACCAATAGCATCAAGTGGCATCGTAATGATAACGGTGTTGATGTCATTGTATTTTACATATGAAAGCAGGTCGGAAATATTGCCAATGATGGATACGCCGCTGAGATCCTGCATAGGCAGTGACATGACCTTGTCATCAAATATCGCCTTTACCCGTACGCCAAGCGCATCCTTCTTTACGTGGGCTATGAATTTCTTGGCGAGTTCAGTGGCCCCCACAACAATCACGTCGTGCCGGATAATTTCACGATCAACGCACAAACGGTAGGTTCGGGCAAGTCCGTAGTGCATGGCAATAAACGCAAGAAAGCCCACGGCAAACCAGACGGCGAGCCATAGCCCTAAACCGGCAAAAGAAAATCGAGGCGTGAATGCAAAGAATAATATGGAAGTAATTAAAAAAATGACGAGCGACACAACACAGAACCGTTTTGTATAGCGGGCAAAATTAGCGATCACCTCAATTCGGTAAAGTTTTGCGCTGTTAAAAATAAATAAATAAAAGAAACTAACGCAAATGGCGGAGGTGAGTTCATCGGAGGAGCGCGCTGACCAACCAATGGTATGGCTGTGCGGCAGCATGAAGAGCCCCAGCAAGAGCAGAAAGTCCAATGCCATCGCCAGGAAAACAAAAGTTAATGAAGACGACCAGGACAAAAATACGGCGCGGACGCCTTCTGACTTCAATTTGAAGACGGATGCGCTATCATTATAATTCAAACGAGCTGACAACTCATCCGGCACAACGGTACCTTTCCCTCAGACAGATTGTTGATTAGGGAGAAGAGTTCTCTAGTCTTACTTGTCATCTACAAGCTAACTGCATTCGCCGGGACCTTGCGGAAAACTCTAGCGAGTTATAAAAATATGTCAAGACAATACGGCACCGTAAGGACAAAATTTGATAAAATGAGTGTTTATTGATGCGCACCAATTGCACATAAATACCTGGGAATATTTAAAAAATACGAATGGCACCGGTGGACTAGAGGTTTCCGGGTTCGAGGTGATGCTTAAGTAAAGCAATGTGAGGCAGGCGAGAGAAATGGTCGACGCGTCATGAAAATAAGCATAGGCGGTGTCCGCATAGAAACGTATAGTTTTGGGTGGCAAGAGGCCAATTCTGAGACCTGGAATGTAAGTCTTGCTACGTCTAGTGTTGGTTGCGGTAGGGTATTCAATCTGTTGTCTGGTTTTGTATTTATCGTAGATCCCTTGCCTCAGTAAGAGTGCGAGATTCCGTTGTGGTGCCGCATCGGGAGGCTGTGCTATATGGACGCGCATGAATACGAAATCAATTTTGACTTTGTGGATGGGCTTTGCCTTCTGCGCTGCGCTGCTTGTGACCACCGTTACGATGGCGATGTTTGGTACTAATGCGAGCGGCACTGACGCAGCGTTGTCTGCAACTGCCAGATTATCGTTTCTGTTCTTTTGGCCAGCATATGCGGGCGGCGCGATGGCAGGGCTTTTTGGCCCCGCTTTTCAACCCGTCAAGCAATATGGCCGTGAACTTGGTCTCGCGTTTGCGGCTGCCCATCTCGTCCATATTGGGCTTGTAATTTGGCTGTGTCGTATAGGTGCGGCACCGCCGGTGTCAGTCTTCATCTTTTTTGGGGTCGCGGCGGTATGGACCTACCTCCTTGCGCTGTTCTCGTTAGGCCGTCTGCACCAAGCGCTTGGCCAAAAAGGCTGGTGGCTCATGCGTACGGTCGGGCTTAATTATATTGCATACGCATTCGCCGTGGATTTTTTCAACCATCCGCTTCGCGGGAGCCTGCGGCACCTGGCGGCATACTGGCCATTCATCTTTCTTGCGGTTGCGGGACCAATGTTGCGCTTTGTCGCATTCTCGCAGCGAAATAGAAATGTTTTAAAACACGCATTCTTTAGAGTAGGATGAACTTTCCTGCTGGCGAAGATATTACGCGTCGTTGCAGCAATACTTTCATGACTTCGTTAGGTTGTATGCTGAGGACAGAAATTCGACCATGAGTGCTGCCGCGATGCGCCTTGCGGAGCGGCGACCGAGATTATGATCAAATTCGGGTACGATCTGCATCGAGACGTCAGCGAAATGGCGTTGCCAGATGCCCCGAGGGCCGAAACTTTGTTCGAACGCATGTATGCCGACCTCGTCGGGGGCGAAAAGGAACAGCGTTTTTGTACGACGGCGCGATAGGGTCGCCATCGCATTGCTGGCGAAACTTTCGGAACTTGAGCGGCCCAATTGCAGGCCAAGAAGTTGAAGAGGGGTCGCTAAAACACGTCTGCAAAGTCGGTCGAGTTGCCCGCGGAGGAGGCCTATAGAATCTAACTCGCCGCGCAGCAATCGGCTCCAGCCCCGTTGGTTCGTTAGCATTCGCAGGTAGTGGCTAAACGGGAACGTTCTCTGCCTCGCGAAAGTAACCGTTTCCCCTTCTCGCCAAATGAACAAGGGCAAATTAACAAGGAGAAGCGTTCCGACTCTCTGGTCTGCTAAGGCGGCGTGGAATGCGTGATAGGCGCCAGCACAACTACCGTATATGGCAATGCGCCGGTGGCCCAAGCGTTCCAGGGCATCGATTGCGGCACTAATGTCGGGCGTGCGGTCGGTCTCGAACAAGGCGCTCACCAGGTTCTCCTTGCCCACTGGACCGAGGCTGTCGCCAAGTCCGGCAAAATCCATGCGCAGTGAGGTGACGCCCTCGGCGGCCAACCGCCGAGCGAATTCGACACCAAATCGGCCGAAGCCGTAATGCGGAACGCGGCCGCTGTTGGTGATTATGACAGCCATCTCGCGGGGGTTTTGGTCTGGCCTGCAGAGTATGCCAAAAAGCCGACTGTTTGGTCCGAACCTCAGCGGTGTCTCGATGCACCCCGGTGATCGCAGGGGGGCGCAAGCCGGTATTGAGGTCCGAGGTATCCGGCTGGGCCCCGCCGGGACGGCCTGCCTCAGCCAGTCGATAATCCCCGATGTGTCGGCTGACGGATGTTCGAACTCCACATAGTCGCGGATTATTGGCTCTAATCCCTCGAAGCCAATACGGGTGACTTCCGCTCCCTTATTTGTCCATGCCTCAACGCATTCGATAAGGAGTTTCGAGTCCGGTTTGGCAAAAATAGCGATCGGTTGCCCGGAGGGTAAATTAGCGTGCCGTAAGTCCACCTGGCTGATCAGGCGGACCGTCTCTGCACTCAGATGCAACTCGTCAAAGTCGAGGCCTTCGCTCAGGGGCGGCACAGGGCCATTTTGCATTCCCGCCTCAATCCATAGCTGGCGCAAATAAGAGCGCCCTCGCAGCACAGGCGCAAGCAGAATAAGCCCTGCGACGTCGTTTCGTTGTTCGGCGGCCAGGGTCGCGAGAGTGGCACCAATGCGCAGACCACAAAAGACCAGATGCCGCGCGCCGGTGGAGCCGCGCAGCCAATCCGCTGCCTCATGAATGCTTTGCTGCCATGCCTCCAAATGTTCTTTACCCCAGTGCTGGGAGTTCACAATGTCGATGGAATCGCCTATATCCGGATAGTTAAAGCGCATGGTTGGATAACCCGCAGCCGCCAAGCCGTCGGCGAGAACACGTAAAGGTTGATGCGAGTCAAAACTATCCAGGGTCAGTGCAGGGCAAATCAAGACCGCTATATCGCTCTGTGAATGGGTAGGTAGCGCGTGCAGCCATCCGAACAAACCGTTCACGTTGAGCGGCGTCATCAGCTCATTGTGGTTGACCTCGACCAGATTACGATACTGTGTCATGCCAGACGACTATCAGCAGCAATATGCTGCTCCCCCCAAGCGAAGTTGCATTGTTCGACGTGCCGTGGAAACTGTGAGCTGCAGGCCAATTCGCACATCCCTCGTGGTCGTTGGTGTTTTGTAGGCTGTGGTGTCCTCGTAAATGACGAAGTCAAAAAAACACATTATCAGGCCATCTCCAGAGAGCCAATTGGATCTCTAGCTACGGCTGGCGTGATTTAAAGCCTCTGCGACCATCATAACGTCCTCGGGTGATGTCTCGCCATGAGTGACGCAGGCGCGGACAACATCACGTCCCTCAAATGTCGCGGCTGAAACCCAGGCGCTGCCGGTGGTGACAACACGCTTAACAATTTCCCGGACGGGCAAGGCCCCCGGTGGTGGCGCGACGCAGGCTACGGCGAGCGATGGCCCATTGACAACAGACCAACCGAATTTTTCAAGCCGTGCGGCGAGCAGTTCGGCTAGCTTGACCGCTTGCTCCACATGGGCCGCGTACGCGGCCCACCCTACGGCTGCAAGTGAAAGGAAGAGGCGCAGTCCGAGGAAGCGTCGTGACCATTGGGCTGTTGTTACATAAGGGTCGAGCCCCGGAGCGTGGGAGGGCATGAAGTTCACCGACACGGTAAATGTGGCGGACAATATATGTGCATTGGCCGTCAGGAACATTCCGCACCCCATAGTCGTCGCAAACCATTTATGCGCGTCTATTGTAATCGAGTCAGCCTTTTCGATTCCCGCAAGAAGACTGCGTAGGCGTGGGGAGGCGATAAGTGCGCCGCCCCATGCGGCGTCGACATGATACCAGAGGCCGTTGCGCCGGGCGATTTCGGCGCAGGCGGTGAGCGGATCAATCATCCCCGCACCCGTTGTTCCTGCGGTTGCGATGATCATGAAGGGAACGCAGCCGCTCGCGCGATCCATGTCTATGGCAGTAGTGAGTGCGTCCAGACTGATTCGTCCGGTGCCGTCTGTGGGCACTAAGCGTGCGGCAATGCGCCCTATACCTGCCTGATGCGCGATCTTAATCCATGCCAAGTGGCTATCCTGCGACACGTAGAAAGTTGGCTGGCCCGAAAAAGCACGACTGCCGATGGTGGTAAAATGCGGTTCTGCGTGGGTCAGCGCGCAAATGAGTGCCGTGTAATTTGCCTCGGACCCACCTGACGTGAAATGTCCCACCGCCTGGGCCCCCAGCCCAGCGCGTCTGGCGACAGACCGGCCGACGTGTGCCTCGATTTCGACCGCGGCGGGAGACGTTGTTGCCGAGGCGAGCTGGGGATTGAACATCGCGGCAATACGGTCGGCGCACTGAGCCGGAAAAGTCGGTGCCGGATTGAATAGCCCAAGATAGCGCGGGTGGTTGACGTGAACCAGGCCACTCTCCATCCTTTCGATCGTCCAGGACAGCAAATCGCCGAATTCCACAGGAACCTGGAAATCGAAGGCGGCTAGTTCATTTTTAAAGCTGTTGAGGTCGATCGTGGATGTCACCGGGCCGAGGCGCACACGTGTTTCAGCATCGGCGAGCAACAATGTCAGATGGTTGTTCCACCGCACACATTCGTCGCCGTCTGGGAACAGCGCAAAATTCTTTTTTGATGCATCAGCGATGGTATTGCAGGTCATGCGCGTAACTCACCGCGCTTGGATTTTTGCGTCGCGATATATGACAGCCAGCCCGCGCTCAACTGCTGTGCCGGCTCCTGCCAAGAATGTTCAATAGCCGTTACCAATGACTCGTCGAACGCGGAAAGAAGCTCCCCGGATGGCGCCAAAAGTGCCTTTTCCTTCAGCGTTGCGAAATAGCTTATGATGTCTTTGGTGAAGTAGCCGTCTGGTATTTCTGGATAGGATCGGCGCTGTCCGGAGCGAAAACGATCGATGTCGCGGCAATACTCGCGGAATAAGGTTTCACGCCCGTATTCAGGATGCCCCTGGAAAAACAGAAACAGGCTATCGCGGCTGTGCTTGAGGAAAGTGTCTGCCCCTATTCGAGGCCCGCAGGACAAAATGGTATAACCGCTTTGCATTAACAAATCTTCGCTGAGGGTATTATATCGGGAATGCGGAACCTGCCATTGTGTCGGGGCGGCTGATACGACGCTATGATCGGTAACCCTGGTGCACTGGAAAACGCCGGATAGCTTTTCGTCGAAACGCTGCCGCTTCAGCCCATCCAGGCGGAACACGGCTGCATGTGCGGCAAAGCAGGACCAGATGGTAGAGATGGTATTCTCGCCGGCCCAATCAACCAGCCTTTTTAGCATCGGCCATAATGGCTCGCCGGTCATTGAAGCAGCCTGTGGCTCAGCGCCCGTTACAATCATTCCGTCGAGGCTAGACTTCCAAAGCGCATCGATATCTTCATAGTGATCATCCCCACGGCGGATACTGGAGAGGCTGAAATATCTAAAGCGGAGCTCATTTTGGTGGGGGGCGAATGTCACCAAATCCGTGAATTGCTTTGTCGTTGCCGCTATGGCTGATGGTGGCATATTGTTAACAAGCCCTATAACGATGCCGGCATCTCTCCTCTCGAGGCTAGCGCTGTACCGACCCCAGTTAACGATATTAGAGCCAACCACCCCGAACGTCATTGCGCGGCCCCCAACGCCTGGTCGAGGTCCGCGAGGATATCGTCGATATGCTCGATGCCGATGCTAAGTCGGATCATCTCGGGTGTGACAGCTGCCTTCCGTTGCTCCTCCGGCGTCATCTGGCGGTGTGTCGTCGATGCCGGGTGGCAGGCAAGGGATTTCGCGTCGCCAAGATTGACGAGCCGCTTGATGAGCCGGAGAGCATCGTAGAATTTTATTCCGTTTTCCAGCCCCCCCTGCACACCGAAGGTCAACACCGAACACGCCTGACCACCGAGGTATTTCTGGACCAGCGGGTAATACGGATTGTCCTGGAAGCCGGCGTAATTTACCCAGGCAACTCGTGGGTCATCGCGCAAGGCCTCTGCTACGCGCCTCGCATTGTGCACGTGGCGCTCCACCCGCAGCGCCACAGTTTCTGTTCCTTGCAGAAGAAGAAAAGCACTTAATGGAGCCAGCGCCGCGCCGGTTGTTCTCAGACAGAAATTTCTGCAACGTTCAATATAGGCAGTTCGGCCAAAGTGCTGCGCGTAGATTAAGCCGTGATATGAAGCATCGGGTTCATTGAGCACTGGGAAGCGGCTGGCGTTCGCGGTCCATGGAAAACACCCGCCGTCGATAATAGCGCCGCCTAGGGTAGTTCCATGACCACCCAAGAACTTTGTAAGGGACTGGATAACAATGTCCGCCCCGAATTCAAGAGGCCGAAGCAAGACAGGCGATGCCACGGTATTGTCGACGATGAGCGGCACGCCGTGTGCGTGCGCTACGTTCGCCATGGCTTCAAGGTCGCAAACATTACCCGCCGGATTGCCGACGCTTTCACAGTAAACGGCTATTGTGTCAGTGTCGATCAGGGGCTCGATATCTTCGGAACGATCGGTCTCGGCGAAACGGACGCTAATGCCTAGACGAGGAAGGACATGACTGAACAGTGTATGCGTTGTGCCGTAAAGCTGGGGTACCGTCACCACGTTTCGGCCGACCTCCGCAAGGCAGAGGATGGCATAATACAATGCACTTTGGCCGGAGCTGACGCACAAAGCGCCAATTCCACGCTCCAGCGCAGCCAAACGTCGCTCCAACACTGCGGTTGTCGGGTTGCTTATCCGACTATAGCGGTAACCCTCAGCTTCCAGGTTGAATAGAGCGGCGGCGTGCTCGGCGCTATCAAATTCATACGCAACCGTTTGATAAATTGGAACGGCAACGGATCCGGTTGAGCGGTCGCCATGATATCCTCCGTGAACAGCGAGGGTTTCCGTCCGCATTCTAAAAGGATCCCATCACAGATTACAACCTTACGGCTACGAGACGAATAACGCGCATCAATTGATGTCGATGTAAACACCAATCCGTAAACATGACTGTTCCGTAATTACAAATAGGCGAACAAAAATACATGCCGATCAAAAGGCCTTGTCAAGACGGGCCAACATAGCATTGATAATACGCCATTAATGTTTGTTAACAACTCGTTTAATTGCTGACTGAAACAAGTTTCAGGTTAAAGTTTTTTAAGGGTAACCAGTTCTGGTTGCGCAACGAACGTGGGGTTGTTAGTAATTCGGCAGGACAAGGCTCTTGGCTCAATTCGTCCTATGCAATGCGGCGTGTTAATGTGACCGTATGATTGCCTATCACCTCTTATGTGTGAAGTGGAAACAAATATGTCAACATTGCAGGCGAAGAAGGTCCGAACCTATGATCAGATAGTTGCTGATATATGCAATTTGTCCTGGCAGAACCTAAATGAACAAGAGGCGGTGCGCGCTGCCTGGGCGTACTATTATTTTTCGGTACAGTTTCGAGAAAATCTGGAGTTGTCATGCGTGCTATTTCCGGACGACGAAAATCTGCGGAGGCTGAAGAAAGAGGAGTGTGACACAGATAATTTGTCGCCGTTTCCGGGGGTTGCCGTTGTCGGCGAAAGAATGAATCATGACGAATTCATGCGACGCCTCCTCAAATTATCGCCGATCACAGAAAAAGACGCGCGCGAGTACGAAATGATGGGAAATCGCTATCTCCATGAAATCCGGAGTATGGAGCCTATGTCGCGGGCATTGAGCATTGCCAGCTATGAAGACGGCGGGCTTGAGGCCGTATTCAAGGCGATTCTTGAGAGCGCAAAAGTTTGATAATCCCTCGCTAAATGCCTTCCGGTTTTTCTTGTCGGAACATATTCGGTTTGACAGTGATCCGGATCAGGGACACGGTGCCTTAAGTCGGCATTTAGCTCCTGATGATAGTGTTGCTCTACTGTGGAATGCCTTTAAACGACTATTCGTTGAGTTTACGCCGAGCCTTTTGCAGTAAAGTTGCCTGGGGATGGATTCTCCTGCGGCCTATCACTCGGGCGCAAAAAATTTGCCGATATCATGAAAAATCAATGGAAAGGAAACCATGCCATTTCTATCCGCTTAATGATCCTGGATCAGATCACTCGCATTGCCGAGCAGCAAGGCAAAACTTTGGCACCTTTGGACGATGATCTTCCCTTGCTTGAATCTGGGTCTTGATTCACTTTGCCTCGCCATTCTCGTTGCATGTTTAGACGACGAGTTGGAGTTGGATCCGTTCGCAGGTGATAAAGAGATCGTTTTTCCTGTCACTGTTGGCGATTTCATTAGGCTGTATGAGAATGCAGTTGTCTAGTTGCAATTCGCTATGGCAGCGGATTGCGGCATCAGGCCTATCCCCGCGGCGCTTTCTAGGCGATACCGAAGGGCGAGTAGCGTTGAGCGGCCTCGATGGTGGTACAACGCTGGATATTGATATTGAAACATTGCGCGGGTGCTCAGTGCTGATTGTCGCCGATCGGCAATTGTCCGCGGCATTGGCCATGGTCGAACTGGATGGAATTGCGCGTCGCGTTATCGTCTGCCCCCCGGATCTCGCGGCCTCTCAACTGCGCACCGTTGTCGCGCAAGTGGAAGTTGATGTCGTTGTATCTGACGGAGACGGGCAGGTCGCAGGCATTGCCGATAGCGCGCGGGTGGTCCGGTGTGGGGCGGGCGTTGTCCATGCTGGGATTTACCCTATCCGGGACCTCCAGTCGGAGTGGCTGTTATTTACATCCGGTACGACCGGCCGACCGAAAATCGTTGTCCATACGCTTGAGAGCCTGACAGGGGCAATGGAGGATGCGAGCGTAGCGCCGAAGGGTGCGGTGTGGAGCACATTCTACGATATCCGGCGCTATGGTGGCTTGCAGATTTTGATGCGGGCCTTATTGGGGGGCGGGTCCATAGTGCTGTCGGATTCGCGCGAGTCGGTGGGCGATTTTCTTATCCGGGTTGCGGCCGAGGGCGCCACACATATTTCCGGCACGCCTTCGCATTGGCGCCGAGCTTTGATGAGCCCGTCGGCAGGAAAAATATCCCCGGCCTATGTGCGCTTATCCGGTGAGATTGCCGATCAGGCGATTCTCAATAGTCTGCGCCAAACATTTCCGGCAGCCGATATTGCGCATGCCTTCGCATCCACTGAGGCAGGTGTGGCTTTCGACGTCCGAGATGGTCTTGAGGGGTTTCCTATGGCATGGCTCGACCGCGTGGGGGGCGAAGTCGATCTGAAGGTACAAGACGGCTCGTTGCGGATCCGCTCGTCGCGCACGGCTTCCCATTACGCCGGTCAGCAGACGAACAAGCTCGGGGATCAGGAAAGGTTTGTCGACACGGGGGACATGGTTGAATGCCGCGATGGTCGTTGCTACTTCGTCGGAAGGAGAGAGGGCATTATCAATGTCGGTGGCCTTAAAGTGCACCCGGAAGAGGTTGAGGCGGTGGTCAACCGGCATCCAGCTGTTCAAATGTCACGGGTAAAGGCGCGATCGAGTCCGATTACCGGTGCCCTCGTCGTTGCCGATGTCGTTGTTAAGCCGTATTACAGTGCGCAAGGTCTACCATTCAAGACGATGAAGGCGCAGATCCTCGACATATGCCGCCGGGAATTGCCTTCCCATAAAGTCCCGGTCACGCTGCACCAGGTGCCGTCGCTCGACATCGCCGCGTCGGGCAAGTTGCTCCGTCCCCATGCGTAGCGTCGTTTTAACTGGGGGCAGTCGCGGGCTTGGTCTCGGGATCGCGAAAAAGCTGACCGATTCAGGTTATCGGGTGATCGCTATCGCGCGCCGGCAAACCAACTTACTAGAGGCCGCGATGGAGCAAGTTGCATGCGATAACCGGGGGGCGTTACATTTTCACCCGTTCGACCTAGCGGATGTTCCGGCGATACCGAGCCTAGTCAAGTCGCTGCGGGGGGAGTTTGGTTCGCTGTATGGTCTTGTCAACAATGCCGGCCTTGGCACCAGCGGTGTTCTGGCCAACATGCAGGATGGGGTGATCGAACAGCTGATACGGCTGAATGTGCTTTCGCCGATCGTACTGACGAGATATGTCGCCCGCTCAATGATGACGGGCAGTGGGGGGCGCATCGTGAATATATCGTCGGTGGTTGGCTTCACGGGCTACAGCGGGCTGTCCGTTTATAGCGCAACGAAGGCATCGTTGCTGGGGTTCACGCGTTCGCTGGCGCGCGAGCTCGGTCCGCTTGGCATTACCGTTAACGCCGTCGCTCCTGGTTTTATCGATACGGATATGACGGGGGAGCTGACCTCAGCGCATCGTGACCAGATCGCGCGGAGAAGCGCCCTGCGGCGGATGGCGGACGTAGAGGATATTGCCAATGCCGTGGACTTCCTGTTAGGCGACAAGGCACGGAATATAACGGGCACTGTGATGACTGTAGATGCGGGCAACACGGCGTAATGCCGAGGGGGCTAAGAATGTCCCAGATTGCCATCCATGATTAATTTCCGTAGCGGTTCATCGCATTCGACAAATCTCTCGCTTTTACGATCGTTGAACCAGATCGCATCAGGCGCCGAGAGAGCGGTAAAGCTCTCTTGCGCCAGTTTTTCTTTCTTCAGTTTGAAAGTCCCGGTGATTTCGAGCGACCGGCAAATGCGTATAAAGAGCGGCCGCGCGTACTCTGGGAGATTGGCCGCCAAATGGTGTTGCAATTCGGCAAAGGAGAAGCCGTCATCGGTCGTAATGGCGGCCATACCCGCGCGGCCTTCATTGCCCGGCACGGCCACGCCAAAAACGACTGCATCAGTTACACCTGGACAGGCGCTGATCGCCGAGGCAACTTCAGTCGTGGAAACATTTTCTCCCTTCCAGCGAAACGTGTCACCGAGACGGTCGACGAAATAATAATAACCGGCGCTGTCCTTGCGCATGAGATCGCCGGTGCGGAACCAGCGATCGCCATCCGTGAAAACGTTTTGCAAAATTTTGCGTGCCGACGCGTTGGAATCAGAGTACCCACTGAACTGTCTGGCAGGCAATTCCCGGGTACTGAGAATTTTTCCGATCGCTTCGCCTGGTTCATCCGGCCCGCAGCTAATGCAAAATCCGGAGGCGCCACGGAGGGGCTCCCCTGTGTCCGTATCGCATCTGATCAAAGCAATCGGAAAGCGATGGGCCAGGACAGGCGGAACCCGGCCGATCGCCCCCGGTTTTCCCTCGCAATTATACAAGGAAACATTGCCTTCGGTTGCTGCGTAGAATTCAAGAATGCGCGGAATTTGGAATCGCCGCTGAAACACCTCCCAGACATCGCCCCGAAGGCCGTTGCCACAGCATAATCTGAGCCGATGTTCGGTTTCACGCGGGTGGGGCTCACTGCGAGCGAGATATCTGCATAATTCGCCGATATATTGGAACATTGTGCACTGGCCGTCGACGACGTCGTCCCAGAAACGGCTGGCCGAG
>CAVQHB010000005.1:0-41884 GCA_963712195.1 uncultured Alphaproteobacteria bacterium
TAACTTGCCCTTGGCTATCTTTGCCAATTGCCCGAAGGCTCGAGCGTTGCCATTCGCATCTCCTGCGGCCTGCTCATCACCGCGCCACGCGGCCTCTCAGGGGCGGGATCTGACCGAAGGACGATCGCCTTCCTGCAATGGCGCTGCCTGGCTTTTTTCCCCGACAGCTGCGCCGTCTCCTCGCGGTCGCTGCGCTGCAAAAAAGCCGGGCGGCGCCATCCTTCGCTGCGCTACGGCCGTACGCGGTGCAGGCCGATCGTGCCCCCGGTCATTGATCGCCATCGAGGCTGCGATGGTCGCGGGCTCGAAACAGCAAGGAGATTTGATATGGCTACCATCGGAACCTTCAAGAAAGCCGGCAATGAAATCCACGGTGAGATCGTTACCCTGAGCGTGCAGACGAAGAATGTGCGCATCGTGCCGGAAGCCAACCGGACCAACGACAATGCCCCCAGCCATCGCATCTATTGCGGCCGAGCGGAGCTGGGGGCAGGGTGGTCGAAACGCTCCGCCGAGGGACGCGACTATATCTCGGTCAAGCTGGATGACCCGAGCTTCAGCGCGCCGATCTACGCCAACCTGTTCGACGATGAAGGCGGCGATGGCTACACCCTGATTTGGTCCCGCAGCCGCAAGCCCAGCGGGGAGTAAGCCCCGCGACAACCCCCGCCTGGCGATGCCGGGCGGGGGCGTGTTCGTACAAAAGAGGCGGGAACCTGTGCCTGGGCGGCTTTATGGGATGTGAGGCTGCAACGCAGCCTCGTTCGCAGCTTTTTGAAAAAAGCTGCACCAAAAACTTTTGGTTAAAAAGGACAAATCGTCCATGAAGTGCCTTGGCTTCCGCGGTACGGGAACGGACCTTCGGCATTGCGCCCATCATGGTCGTTCTCGGGGTTCGAACGCGTGACCGAGAAGCGGTCATTCATCCGGGCTTAGTGTCTCCGAAATTCAAGATATTTCCGGAATTTCCGTAAGATGTGACCGAAAATCTCAATGGCGAGACCTTGTGAAGCGGGCAGCGCCACCTATCGGGAGATCCAGCATCTAGTCACTTGAGGGCATAGCGTTGAAAGTTCGCTACGCTAAACAACGGCAAGGAAGCACGAAACAAGAATGCCGCGACAATTTCTAGACTGAACGCGGCGGACTTGCGAGCGTCCGCAACCGTTGTCGTACAAACGCCGCTACTGATGCGGAATCGAGACCGATGCCAGGCGGGAGCCATTCGATCGTGCCGTCCGGGACGATTTCCAGAGACCGCCGCCGAAAGCTGATTCCGTAGAGAGGTGATCCGACATCGACGTGCGCCGCCTGCTCGCCGACAACTATCTCCCAAGCTTCGGAAGGACGAAAAAACGCGTCTGCCTTTTCGGGCAAAAGGCAGATGTTTACCCCATGATTGTTGGTAGCGACGCTGGGGTAAGTCACTGCGTTGATGTTAGGAGCCTCGAAAACCAGATCACCGAGCGCGCCCGTCAGCTTGTATTTGTGTTCGTTTGCGTCATTGATGCTTTCCGCCAGGATTTCGCTGATAAAATCGTCAATCAGAAGCCATTTCCGGTAGCCGGACTCGCCCAATTGCGTCCTAAAACTCGGCGATGTTCGAAAGAGATCATTTTCATTCAATGAAGCCCGCTCGGGCGCTAGCGAGCGTTCTACCCCAATAAAAGCGATATTGTTGATAGTCTCGACTATTTCGGTTTTCGTGCGGGCTACGAGGATCGTGAAAACATCCCCCACTTGTGGCTTAAGCTCCAAAATAGCCGTGTTGGGCATTGATGCGGCATAGAGCCGCACTTGCCCGGCGCCATTCAGCCGTCCCGGTTTTGTCACCGAAGCGGCAGGTGGATACCAAAGCTCCCTCGCCGAGGTGAACTCTTCGCCGGGGGATTTTTCCGAGCGCGATAAATGCCGGAGAGATTAAGCTGACGCAGTTGTAACGGATAGTCGTCCATTATCAGCCCAATGCGCGACCGCAGTTGCGCCGGGGAGAGCTTTCTCAGGTCAGCAACTTTCAGCCTGCTTATTCGCTGGTGGATGTCAAACAGCGATGCGCGTTCGAAAAATGGCCGTTTTACTGCCACGCGAAATCCTTTGAAAAAGACTCGCCCCGTCGCCGGAGCATGCCCGACTACCATCAGGCGACGTTACTCAACACCCCTGTAAGCGGAGAATAGAGGTGGCTGGCCAAATTCGAACGCTAGGATAAGCGGAATTTCTGCCTGAAAGCGGCGATTAGAGCCTCTGCTTTCGACATGCCGGATGGCGTCAGAACCGCCAGTATGGGCGGAGAGGTCGCAGGTTCAAGTCTGTCGCCGCACCCGCGGTGGAGGAACCGCGCCGCATCGGCGCGGTTCCTCTTGTTGCAGGAAACGCAGTACTAGTTAACGGGCTGTCCGAGCGTGCTGTAAGGACTGTTAGGGCTGGGCCACTGGCCGGATTGCATGCCGCCGGAATTGGGATTGCAGCCAGGCGCACCTCCGCACACGGAGGTGTTAAAATTCCGCTGATTTTGCTCTTGCTGCTCTTGCTGCTCTTGCTGCTCCTGCATTCCGACCGGGTTATTGTTGTTCAATAGATCTTGCTGGTTTTGGTAGCTGTCCTGTGCATGACCGGCGGTGGGGGTGACAAAGGCCAGGGCGATGACCGCCAACCCGGATAAGAGTTTTAGGCGCATAAACCCAACTCCAAAAAACATGAAGTCACGTTGCAGTCAGGCGCAGTTTTGTCAAATCCGTGCGCCCGGGCGGTGGCCTTCCTTGCCGTTTCTTAGCGTACTTTCAACGCTATGCCCTCATCTTTATCAACAAAAGCCTTCCTTTACCGAGGGATGGGTAGCCGGAGAGATGTCTGCTTCCCCTACTCACCACCGGAAAGCGGCCAGGCCGCTCTCCGGCCCGGTCCAGCCATAAACGGCCGCGGTTTCTCTGTTGGACAAGTCATGCCTCAGGTAGGTAATTGAACGGATCGTGAACTGGTACGCCGAGCGGCTCAAAATGCCGTAGGTTACGGGTCAGGATGGTCAGCCCGTGCCGTTGGGCTGTGGCGGCGATCATGATGTCGGCGAAGCCTGGGGCATGCCCCTGACCCCGGGCCTGGTCGGACAGGGCGCCCGCAACTCGGGCGATAGCGAGATCGAAGGGCAGGATGCGGGCCGCGTAGAGGTGTAGAACTGTCTCCAGCCAGGCGCTTAGATCGCGGGATTTTCGGGTGGCGCCCTCGCGATTGGCTTTCGCGATGCCGTCCTCGATTTCCGCGATGGTGACCACCGACAGGAACAGTTCGGTCGAGTGGGCGTCCATCCAGGCAGCCATCTCGGCCGGAGTTACCCGCGAGGGGGCGCGGGCCGAGATGACGTTGGTGTCGACGAGGTACAAGGCTCAGAGGCCGCACTCGCGGAGTGGGGACGAGTTGCGAGGGGGCAGATCGCCATCCTCAAGTGGCGCGGCCATCAGCAACTGGCCGAAGGACGGCACATGCGAGAGGCGTTGCCACTCCTCGAAACTCAGAATGACCGCCTCCGGCTTGCCGTGACGGGTTATGATGGCGGGCTCGCCGCGCACGGCGTCATCAACCACGGCGGATAGGCTGGCCTTGGCGTCACGAAGTTGGATTTCCCGCATGGCGGCCTCCGGATGATGTAGAACTACTGTAGTCATATTTAGGCCCGTGGGTTGGTGACGGCAAGAATAAACCGTAGGAGTACAGCGTATTCGAGTTCGGAAGCGGGCGCAGCGGGAGGCAGTTGATCAGCCGTTCAGGGCGCCGCCGGAGACACGGGATCAGTCCAGACTGGCATCAGGCAGTAATGCCGCCCGTCGGCATCCTGTTGCAGGTTTTTGCGGCAGAGAGCCATGGCGCTGGCGCCGTTATTGTCCTGCATCAGCTGCCCCCAGGCCAGGGCCTCGGCTGGCCCGGCTTTCATGGCGACAGAGATCAAATGGGCGGCAGTCTCACCCTGGAAACGCCCGGCATTGAGGCCTGCTGCATAGGTAAAAGCGCAGGGCACCAGGACGATAGTCACCAGAGCCAGCGACAGGAACACGATGCTGCGGAGGCGGAGGGTGGTGATTTTCTGGCGCATGGTGCGGTCGGCCGCATTCACGAGTTGCGGGGCAAGCTTACTGACGATGTCCATGCCGGAGGCGTGCACCCGAGCGATGGCTTCATCGGCAATGGCGCCGGTCTGGGTTTTGAGCGTGTTGGCGATGTCGATCTGGGTGGCTTCGCTGGCCTGGTAGAGATCGCTCAGCGCGCCGACGCAGACGGCCAGGGCCTGCAGCTGCTCGGCCAAAGGGTCGTTTTTCAGGGCGGCGGCAGCGGCGGCGCGGCGCAGGACCATTTGGGCGTCGCTGATCTTGGCAAGCCCCCGAACGGTAATCCAGGCCCAATGTAGTTAATTGCATGGCGGCTGGGTTGGTTTTGCTGTGGCCGGCGCCGCGCCCTTCAACGCGGCTGGCGGTGCTGGCCACAGCAAAACCTCTGGCGCTGGCGGCCGGTAGCCGAGCGACGAGTGCGGTCGGGTTGTGTTGTACTGGCAACGCCAGGCTTCGATCAGCACCTTGGCCTCCTGCAGGGTGTAGAAGATCTCGCCGTTGAGGAACTCGTCCCGCAGGCGGGCATTGAAGCTTTCGATGTAGCCGTTCTCCCAAGGACTGCCTGGCGTGATGTAGGCGGTCTGGGCTCCCACCGCGGTGATCCACGACTGCACCGCCTTGGCGATGAATTCCGGTCCGTTGTCGGACCGGATATGTCCGGGCACGCCACGCAGGATGAACAGATCCGAAAGCACGTCGATGACATCATGCGAATTCAGCCGCCGCGCCACCCGGATGGCCAAAGCCTCGCGGGTGAATTCATCGACAACATTCAGCATCCGGAGCTTGCGGCCGTCATGCGTACGATCCTCGACGAAATCATAGGCCCAGACATGGTTGGGCCGTTCTGGCTTCAGCCGGATGCACGAGCCGTCATTCAGCCATAACCGCCCGCGCTTTGGCTGTCGCTGTGGCACCTTCAGCCCCTCCCGGCGCCAGATCCGTTCCACGCGCTTCTTGTTCACCAGCCAGCCAGCACCCCGCAGCAGCGCCGTGATCCGCCGGTAGCCATACCGGCCATATTGCCGCGCCAGGGTGATGATGTCGGCCGTCAGTGCCGCCTCGTCATCCACTGTCCGGGGCCCCTTGCGCTGCGTCGCCCGCGGCTGGCCGAGCACGCGGCAGGCAAACCGCTCCGACACGCCGAGCTTGGCCACGGCGTGCTGTACACAATCCCGGCGGCGCGCCGGGCTTAGAAGTTTCCCGCAGCGGCTTCCTTCAAAACCAATTTTTCCAGTGTCAGGTCCGAAACCGCCCGCCGCAGCCGTGCATTCTCCGCCTCCAGTTCCTTCAGCCGCTTCAGCTGGTCCACCTTCAACCCGCCATATTCCTGGCGCCAACGGTAGTAGGTTGCGTCCGTCACGCCAATCGACCGGATCGCGTCAACCGCCGACTTGCCCTGCGAGGTCAAAATCTCAACCTGGCGCAGCTTCGCAATAATCTCCTCGGGCTTGTAAATCTTCCTCGACATCTAACACCTCCGTCCAAAAACTACATCAAGGATGGAGCACTTCTAAGGGGGCAGACCAATTACGCCGGTCTCGAGGATATCGCGACCCTGGCCGGGGCGCTGCGCAAGCAGGATGTCGGGCCGCGCAGCCCGCTTTGCGCTACGGAATTACCCGGCGGGGAGCGGCTGCAAATCTGCATGCCGCCCGCCGTGCCGTCTGGTTCGCTCAGCATCACCATCCGCAAGCCGGGACATGCGGTAGCGCCGCTTGACGCTCTGGTGAGCCGTTATAGGGTGACGGGCTGGAACTGCTGGGCCAGCCGTAAAGAGACGACGCTGCGGGATTTTGCCGACTTGCTCGCTTTGTACGATGCGGGGGACATCAAAGCCTTCCTTGAACGTGCCGTGCGGGCGCGGCTGAGCATCCTGCTCTGCGGCGCCACGGGGTCGGGCAAGACGACGATGAGCAAGACGCTGATCGGCGCCATTCCGGCGCATGAGCGGTTGATCACCATCGAGGACACGCTGGAGCTGGTCATCCCCCAGCCCAATCATGTCCGGCTGCTTTATGCCAAGGATAATATCGGCCTGGCGCGGGTGACCCCGGAGATGCTGCTGCAAGCCAGCCTGCGCATGAAGCCGGACAGGATCCTGCTGCAGGAGCTACGTGACGATGCGGCCTGGACCTATATCAACGAGGTGGTCTCCGGCCATCCTGGTTCGATCACCACCATCCATGGCCGCAATCCCGAACAGGCATTCCGGCGGTTATTTGCCCTGGTGAAGGGCAGCCCGCAGGGCGGCAGGTGGGACGACAAGACGCTGATGGAATTTTTGTCCGCCGCCGTCGATCTGATCATCCCGTTCCACAATGAGGGCGCGGTCTATGAGATCGGTGAGGTGTGGTTCGTGGCCGATGCGGCCCGCCGTGGCGAGACCGCAGCGCATTTGCTGCGGGCGGCATGAGCCATGAGCATCACCCTCTCAGAGCAGACCGGTCAGTTCATCGTCAAAGCCGGTTTTGGTTTCATCCTGGCGCTTATGGCCTGGACCGTGGTCGCGTCCTTCGTGTTTTTGTTCGGCACCGGGCTGCTGCATGAGTTTCCCCAGCCATTCTGGCAATGGTGGCTGTATGCGCTGAATTTTGATGGCAATCCGCGTGTCGCACTCTGGCTCAAAATTGGTGCCGGCACGGGCGTCGTGCCGCCGGGGTTGATGGTTGCGGCGCTGATCTGTCGCGGTCAGCGCGTGGTGGGGCCAAGACTTCGGCGGCCGCTTTTTGGCGGCATCGTCAAATCGCCGCTGGCGGTGACGGATAATCATGGCCGCGCCGCCTGGATGACGATGGAGGCGGCGCGTGAGCGGTTTCCGGGCGCGCATACGGCATTTGGCGGGGTCGTCGTCGGCGAGGCGTATCGTGTTGACTTGGATAAGATCGCGGCGCGGCGCTTCGACCCAGAAGATCCAAAGAGCTGGGGGCAGGGCGGCCAGGCGCCGCTGCTGATCGACCCGTGCCGGGAGGGGCCGACCCATTCGCTGATGATCATCGGCAGCGGCGGCTACAAGACCACCACGGCGATTGCGACGCTGCTGCATTGGACCGGTGCCGCCGTCATCCTCGATCCCGCCGGAGAAATCGCGCCGATGCTGCGGGCGGCTCGTGAGGCGATGGGGCAGGTGGTTTATGAACTCGATCCGCGCTCGGATGCAGGGTTCAATGTGCTGGACTGGATCGATACCGCCTCGCCGCTGGCGGCGACGAATATTGATTCCGTTGTCGCCTGGGTCTGCGGGGATAATAAGCCCGCGACCAAGAAGGATGATTTTTTCGACAGCATGGCCCGCAATGTGGTGCGCTGCTTCCTCGCCCATATTCTGTTCGATCAGACGGCGCCGGCCAATCTCAAAAGCCTGCGCGCGGTGCGCCAGGCGATCGCCATGCCGGTCGATCAGGTCCGCGCCGTGCTGCGGGGGATTTTCGAGACCAGCCCGAGCGCCTATGCGCGTCAGCTGGCTGGGCCGGTCTGCGGCCTGGTCGATGAGACGTTCAGCGGGGTGATCGGCAGTGCTGCCGAGCTGACCACTTGGCTTGCCAACCCGGCCTTCGCCAATCTCGTCTCCGGCGATCGGTTCAAGACCTCCGCCTTGCTGGATGGCAAGGTCACGATCTTTCTGAAAATGCCGTTGAAGGCGCTGGAGACCGAGCCGGGGATATCGCGCACCATCATCGGCGCGTTGCTGAATGCCGCGTATGAGGCGGATGGCGTGATGCAGGGCCGGGTGCTGTTCCTGCTCGATGAGGCGGCGCGGCTTGGCTATATGAAAATCCTCGAAACCGCGCGGGATGCCGGGCGCAAATACGGCATCACCATGCAATTGCTTTACCAGTCAAGCGGGCAGATCGTCGAGCAATGGGGCGAGCAGGGCAAACGCTCCTGGTATGATGGCGTTTCTTATCGTTGCTACGCGGCGGTGCAGGATCTCGACACTGCCACCGAGTTGGAAAACTCTTTTGGCACCTACGGGGTGATGGCGAGCTCTGAGGGGCTGAATACGGGCAAATCCGGCAAAGCCATGCAATCATCCTCGCTCTCGCGCGGTTCGAACGTCTCTTATCATGAGATCGGGCGGCCGCTGATCCGCAAGGCGGAGCTGATGCACGACGTGCGTGATGACGAAATGTTTGTCCTGGCGCGCGGCATGGCCCCTTTACGCTGCGGGCGGGCGATTTATTTCCGGCGGGCGGAGATGCGGGCGCGGGTAGCGGAAAACCGCTTCCACAAGCCGGGGTGTCAGACCGGCCCCAACCAGCAATCAAACCAGGAAGGAGTATGAACCGATGTCAGAAATTGATGCGGATCTCGACCGCGCCGCCGCCGCGTATTGGCTTTCGGTGGCCAGTAAATCCACGCCGGAAAAGAATGTCGCCCTGGCCCGGGCGGCGAACCTGCTGCGCGATGCGCGGGCGGAAGCGCGTATTCCCGATAGTGCACGCCAGCCAACGCTCAATGATCTGGAAGCACCGCCCTTGGACGTGCCGTATCGCCGGCGGCTGACGCCGTGAGACGCGGTGGAGGTTGAGAACGTCGCCGATGGAACGCCAGGGCAACAGGGCGGACCGTAAAGGGCAGCCCCCAACGGCGCAATTGTCCCTGGAGGCAATTGCCATGCGGCTGGCGGCTTTGGACGCTGGGCAGGCGGCGATGAATGGCGCGCTGGGGTTGATGCTCGATACGTTGCATGTCCAGACCATGCTGATGCGCAAGCTCAGTGAATTTGCCGCCGCGGATTCAGCACCATCGCCGCTGCTCAAAACCTTGCAGGGCCTGACTGCCGCGATCATGGATCTGGATGCATCGGTCGGCGACGTGGAACGGAAATTCGATGGGCTGGCCCAGGTTCTGAGCGTGGTCCTTGGCGTGCCGCCCGGCGAAACGCCGCCGGGTCAAAACGGGCCGGAGTGGCCACAGAGTCCAGGCATGGACGGTGAGGGCGGCTGAATGCTGACCTATCGTACTGGGGCGGCGGGGGCGCCGGCAGCGGCGCGGTTCATGAGCGAGCATTTATTGCAGCAGACTTTGGCGCCCGAGATGGCGGCGATGGCCGAATACTATGAGCAGGGCGTGCCCCCCCGACGCTCGCCGATGCCGCCGCATCGCGCTACGGCCGGTTCATGGCCGGAAGTACTCTTTTGGGGGCGGAAACGCTGGATGGGCTGGTGCGGGCGGAAGCGGAACGACTCGCCGAGAGCGGTGTCACGCTTGCCGCTGGCCCTGGCGACGAGCGGGATGAACTGATCTTGCGTGCCTTGGCAGCCTTCGCGGTGGCGGGGCTGGTGGGCCGTGAAGAGGCGCTGGCCTGTCTGGCTCGGCTGTCTGGGACGGGACCAACCAGCGACGGGGGCGGTGAGGGCACAGACGACAAAGAGAGGCGCATGGACGCTGCAATGGCCGAGGCCGCCGTCGCGCCAGATCGTAGTAGTGCGACTGCAGCGCCCCGGCGGGACATGCACCCGCAATTGGCGCGGCGGCTGGGGATTGAGCCGCATCGCGGGCTGAAGCCGGATGAGGTGGCGTGCCTGCTGAACGGGCAGCGGGCGGATGGCGGCGCCATCGAGGGACGGGTGCAGCGCGCATCGAGCCTGCCGCTCGCGCAGATTTTTGGATTAGATGCAGCGCAGATGCCAACGCACGAACAATTGGCGCAGATGCTGGCAGGGCGGAAGGTGAATGGCGAGGCGTTGCCCCCAGAGGAAACCGAGCGGGCCGTGCGGCGCTTGCTCTCGGGCCTGGGCGTCAAAGATAAAACGCTGACCACCGAACAGCGCGAGCATATTCTTGCGGGGCGTGATGCCGAGGGTCGGGAGGTGAGTGCCCGCCAATACCGGACCATCTTTGAAGCCGCCAAGATGCGGATTGGCTATATCGATTTGACCTTCTCCGCCCCGAAATCGCTCTCCATCGCCTGGGCCTTCGCGCCCACCAAAGCCGAACGGGCGATGCTGCATCAGGCGCATCGAGACGCCATCGATAATGTCATGGCCGTCATCGAGCAGGAGATTGGCCGGGCCTCGATAGGGGACGCCGCGCAATGGGGTTATGAGGCCGGTTCCATCGGCTGGGTGTCGTTTGACCATTACGCGGCCCGGCCGACGGTCGAGATCGTGCGGGAGGATGCGCAGGGGCAGTCCGTCACGGAGCTGCACACGCTGACCGGCACGCAGGGCCGCGCGCCGGGTGACATGCAGATGCACACCCATGTTGCCGTATTCAACATTGTCGAGACGCCGAGTGGGCGGGTGGGTAGCCTCGATCTTGCCCAGCTCGAAGGGCGGATTCATGAATGGGGCGCGCTCTATCAGGCCTATCTCGCCAATCATCTGCGCGCCCATGGCGTGTTGGTGGAGCTTGATGCCCGTACAGAAATGGCGCGTCTCTCTGCTGTGCCGGAGAGTGTCGTCGCGCAATTCAGCAAGCGGACCATCGGCGGCACCGAAGCAGCGCGGACTTATGCACGATCCCTTGGCCTCGATTGGGAAACACTTACCCCTGCCCGGAAAATCGCATTGCTGAAAGCCGGGGTACAGAACCCGCGCGAGGCCAAGAGCGATGATGTCAGCGACCTCGCTGCCTGGCGGGCGACGGCGACGCGGCTGGGATATCAGCACCGGAGCGTCCTGTGTCCGGATGATATCGCGCCTCTTCCCAGCCGTGAGCAGCGGCTGGAGACCGCCTTCCAGGCCGCTCTGCCGTTGCTGGGCAGGCAATTCGACCGGCGGGCGGTGATTGATGGCGCGGATGCTCGGATCGCCGCCGCCAAGGGGCTGATTGCCGCGGGGATTGGGGAGGCACGCGATGTCGATGCCATCACTCAGGCATTCCGTGAACGCGGTGTTCAGCGCCGGGGTGAGGACGCTGCATTGATCTGGGGGCGTGTGCCGGGGCGCCAGGGCAGGGACCGGGTGGCGGTGACCACGACGCTCGAGGTTCGTGAGGAGCAGAGGCTCATCGAAACGGCGCGGGCTGGGGTGCAGGACCGCAGTGCCGCGCTCTCGCGCAAAGCCATCGCGGCGGCGGTGGCCTCATTCCCGGAGATCGATTTTGACCAGCGCGCATGGCAGGGCGCAGCGGCAGATTATCGACCAGCTTGGTACTGGTGGACGGGTGGGTTCGCTATCGGCGTGGCGGGCTCCGGCAAGAGCACATTGCTGAAGCCGCTGGTCCGGGGCTGGCAGGAGGATGGCAGGGCCGTCCACGGAATCGCTCTGGCGTGGCGGCAATCGGATGATCTGGCGGAAGCCGGGATAGAGGCCGCGAATACTCGCGCTGTGACGGCGTTCCTGCGGGACTTGGAGCGGGGAAAGCTGGTCCTCGGCTGCAAATCCGTGGTGGTCGTTGATGAAGTGGGGTTGCTTGGCACGCGTCAACTGAACGCGATCATGGCGGCGCAGGCCGAGAAGGGCTTCCAGCTGGTCATGATTGGTGACCCCAAGCAGATGCAGGCGGTGGAGGCCGGGCCGGTGATCGAACTGCTGCGTCGGGCCCTGGGCGCCGACAAGGTGCCGGAATTAGGCTCGTCCGTCAGGCAGAAAGCGGAGGAAGAGCGCGAGACCGTGCTGATGTTCCGCAACGGCCAAACGGAGGAGGCGGTGCGCCGCAAGGATGCAAACGGCACGTTGCGGATCGTGCCGGGCGGGTATGAGGAGGCGGTGGCGTATACGGCTTCCCTATGGTGGGAGCGGAGAGAGGCGAACCGGGATCGGCCGGACTTCATCATTTCGGTGAGCGCGCCGAGTAACGCGGAAGCGCATGACATCAGCCTGGCCATCCGCCAGCAGCGCCGGACCGTGGGAGAAATTGGTGTGGACCTCATCACGCTCAGAGCCACCGATGGGGTTGGGGAACGGGAGTATGAGCTGTCGCTTGCCGTGGGGGATCGGGTGCGGCTGTTCCAGCGTACAAATGCCAAATTCACGGAGACCGGCACGGTCGGCAATATCGGTCGCAACGGGTCAGTGCTGGAAATTATAGCCCTCGACGCCGCCGGGCTGACGCTTGAGGAACGGTGCGGGCATGGAAGGGGCGGTCGCCTGGGATACATTGCGCGATGAGGCCAGTGGCAGAGTTCTGTTGGCCTATGGTGATGCGCTGACCACAAATACCGCGCAGGGCACCACCGTGACGGAGCATATTCATGCGATGCCGGGCGGCACGAAACTGGTCTCGGCGTTTGGGGCCTATACATCGGGCAGCCGGCATCGGGAGCAGAGTTTTATCATGACATCGGAGGGGGCGGAGCGGGCTGAGGTGATTGCGCGGCGGCCGTTGGGCGACCGGCGCGACATTGGGCGCGGTGATCTGTTGAACAACATCATCCGCAATTTTGCCCAGCAGCCCGAGAAGGAAGCGGCGCTGGCATTGATCGATCGTGCCGTTGGCCTGCGGCGTGGCGCGGTCCAGGCGATGCAGAGGGTTCACCGGGCAGCGGAAGCGCGCGGGGATGTCCGGGATCAGCCGTCGATGCTGGCTGAGGGGTTGATGAGCCGCCGGGTTGCACAGGCGTTCGCCGAGATTCTGCCCGGTTTGGCGGCGCAATTGCGCCGTCATGGCGGGGCATTGGCGCGTGTTGCGCGTATCGGTGCGGAGGTGGCGGAACTTCTGGCCAGGGTGGCTCGCCGGCCGTTGGTCAATCACCAGGCCGAGGCGGAATTCTGGCATAAGGTCGGTCAACGAGGCCAAGGTTTGCCAGATCATATGGAGCAGCGGAAGCAAACGAGGCGGCATAGCCGATAATGGGAGCAACCGTATTGTATTGCATAATGCGCTACGGTGATCTATATGCATCCCATGACAAAAGCCACAGCCATGACCGCCACAGCCAAGCGCAAGGACCATCCGCTCTCGATGCGGCTGCCGGAAGGTGACATCGCCATTATCGACCGTGCCGCCGATTTGCGCGGGCGCTCGCGGACGGATTTTGTGCGTGAGGCTGCGGTGCGGGCCGCCGAGGAAGTGCTCATGGAAAGCACGCTGGTGCGTATGAGCGCAGAGGGGTTTGAGGCCTTTATTCAAGCCGTCTCCGCGCCCGCCGCGCCCGTGCCGGAAATGGTGGCATCCCTTCGCCGCAAGGCGCCGTGGGAGAAGGGCGCGGCGAAGCGCTGATGGCGGAGCCGCAGCTCTCCGCGCCGGAACTCCTGAATGCTGGTCACGATGTATCCCAGTTCTCCTGTGGCAAGCCCTCGCTCGACCATTGGCTGAAGACCCGGGCGCTGGCCAATCAGCAGAAGGGGTTCACGGTGGTCATGGTCGTCCATGTGGAGGGCCGGGTGGTTGGCTATTACGGCCTGGCGCCTACCGCCATCGTGCCCGCCACTCTGCCGCGCTCGATCCGCACCGGCCAGCCGCCGAACCCGGTGCCGTGCATTCTGCTCGGGCAGCTTGCGACGGACCGCGCTTGGGGTGGGCAAGGGATTGGCCTGGGATTGTTCAACCATGCACTGGCCCGCAGCGTGAACGGCGCCGCGCTGATCGGCGGGCGGGCGCTCATCGTCAATGCCGTTGATGATGAGGCGGCCGCGTTCTGGCGCCGCCGGGGCTTTTTGCCGTCGAAGGATGATGCGCTGGTACTGTTCCGGTCGATTGCCGATATCGCCGCTTCGTTACGGGTGGTTGGTGATAATGCCGGTAGGTAATCTGGTTTGATAAACTCCGTCGCGCCTCACGACGCCACATTTACTGTAGTATAAAATCTGCCAGATAGTCAGATGTTGGCATCACGCTTGTCAGCAGGAGATGTTCGCGTGCCCGGGTGCAGGCGACATAAAGCAGCAGCCGCTCTGTTCCGACGGGAAGTCCAGTTCATGTGCCGAAAGAATCCCGTGGCTACGAAGAACGCTATCCAGCGAACCTCTGCAGCTCCCCCGATCAATAAGCAACCTGATCAATAACAATTTCTTGATGATCCGGGCGCTAAACCGAGGCACGAATTCACCATGCCTTAGAAGGCCCAACTCACCGGGCGAATGTTCACCCATAGTGTTTCTCAAACCCATATTTCGCGCGATGCCAGGCAAGTTTCGCCCGGTGTGTTTTTGTTAATCCCTTGAGCACGGGGCTGTCTTCCAATTGTAAGGCATTAGCCGCCGCAGTCGTGAGGTAGGCCGACGCGATCGCACGACCATCATCGGCGAAACTGATGAGCCCCGCATCGAAAGCGGCATCCCACAGTGCTGATAGGAGCAGGCCGTTGTGGACGTCGAGGCGTTCGGCATCGGTCTCGCATTCGGCCCAGGGGGTAATGTGCGAGGCGCGCAGCAGCGCTGGGTCGGTGATGCCGGTCAGCGGACAGCCGCGGCGCTGATCTCTGAAATCGCCCGGCATACGCCCGAGACCCGCACGGCGTTTACTGGGCGGCTCACGGGGCTGCTGGAGCAGATTGCCGCTACGTTGCCTTCTGAAACCTCGCCGGAAGAGAAAGAGCGCCTCGCCATCGGCATTTTCGGTGTCATGCTCGGCACGCTGCAGATGGCCCGCGCCGTGACTGATGAGGGCTTGTCCGACAAGATACTGGAAAGCGGCATCGTGGCCGCTCTTGCTCTTGCCCGTACGGTGTGAAGCGGGGCCGGAGAACGGCGGGATTGGTGCTTGTGGTGGTGGCAGTGCCCCGGTTTGGCTGCTTCGTTTTGGTTGAGCGTTTGGGCGGTCCAGCCTGAGGATGATGGAGTCTTTCAGCCCAGAGGAGCCACCCCAAGTCCAAGCCTGTTTCGCCATCGTCGCCCACAGAGCTGCGCCAGCGTGTAAATCAGCGTCCAAGTGAGATCCTGGTTGAAATTGCACTAGCGCTCTGAAATTGTGTGTGAATCGGTCGAGAGGGGGGGCGATCGGCGCCGATCTGGACCCCACCTAGAACGCGATTTCTGTAGCCAGATCAGTAGGTTGAAGATGACCAGAGGTGGGGTCACACGTCGATGCCGATTCACAGCCTGTGCAGTTGCTTGCGGAGGAGAACCTGAAGCTCGCGTTTATTTCTGAGCTGGGGTGAGTTGCGCGAGATAGTCGACGATCGCCGGGACGTCGGTCTCGCTGATCGGAGCCTTGTAGAGCTTGATCATTTTCGTCACTTCGGCCTGCCAAGCCGTCTTGCTCAGGGCCGGCTGGTTGAGGACCATGCCAGCCGAATGGCAGGTGAGGCAATTGGCGTTGGTAGCCTGCGCGGCGCCGCCGCCCGGGAAGAGTTCGGCGCTGCCCGGAAGGACCACGCTCTCCGAGGTAAGGGTAACGCCGGCGGCGGTGACGGTGGTTGGTGTCGCGTCCCCGGCGCGGGCGGCCATATCTCCAGGGATCAGGGCGAGACATGATCCAATGACGGCTCCGGAAAACAATACTCGGCTCAAGGCAATCATATGGAAACCTCCTGAAGCGATATAGGTGCCGCGATCAGGCAATGTTGAGGATGATCGTTTCGATAGAGTTCCGCATGTAACCGCCCGGATTCCAGTTCGGCGTCCATGACTGCGTCTCACCCTTGGTGTTCGTGCACCGGACACTGAGCTCAAGTACTCCTGAAGCCGGGGCGATGACTTCGGCCTGCCAGGCGCGGAAGCTGTATTTGCCTTCGTCCGGGCCGAGCTTGGCCGCCAGCCAGCTCGTGCCGCCATCCGCTGAAAGGCTGACGTGAGCAACACCGCAATCGCCGCCGAACGCGATACCGCGCACCGGCACGGCCGCCCCCGCCTTCACGGTGTCCCCCGTTTTGAAATTGGTGACGAAGGAGCGCGGGATCATGCTGTTGATCGGCACGGTCTTGTAACCGGTTTCGGTTGGCGAGACATTGGCGCCCGGCGTATCGGGGATGCGATAGGCCGTCTTCATCCAGAAATTGTCGTCCGGCTGATCGAGCACTTCGATGTGGGACAACATCTTCACCCAATAGGTTGAATACCAGCCGGGAACAATCAGGCGGATCGGAAAACCGTTCAGTAGCGGCATTTGCGTGCCGTTCATCAGGTAGGCGACCATCACCTCTCCGTCGCGGGCATGGTCGACGGAGAGCGACTTCTTGAAAGAAGGAGTGGCGGGAAGCGCTGGGCCGTCGAGTCCGTTGAAACGCACCTGGACGGCGCCCGCCTTCACCCCGGCGCGGTCGAGCAGGTCGCGCAAGCGAAACCCCGTCCACCGGGCGTTGCCCATAGCGCCGTTTCCCCATTCGCCGCCCGGGACGCGGGGCTGAAACAGGCCGCGCGAATTACCCGAGCATTGGTTAACGGCGACGATCTCGACACGCGGCAGCGCCAACAATTCCGCAAGAGAGAGTGACAGTGGTTGCGTCACGTGGCCGTCCACAATGAGGCGGAACGTTGTCACATCGACTTGTTGCGGCACTCCCGACAAATGCCAGCGTACAAAGAATTGGTCGTTCGGCGTCAGCACGCCCTTGTCGAATACCTCAAACGGCGTTTCCAAGAGCGGCGGCTGTATTCGCTGCAAGACCATGTCGCCCTTTTCAGGGAAGGCGGTGGTGAGCGGCCGCGTATTAGGGCCTCCAGGCAGCGGCAGCGTTATGGTGCTCTCTGCCCAGGCGGCTGGGACAGGAGACACGATCAGAGCGCCGAGCGCGGCGGCACGCTCAAGGAACCGCCTCCTTCCGCTCAGACGACCGGTGGGAATCGCTTCGACCATGGCGAAGTACTCCTTAGGCCCGGCGCAAAATTCCCCCGGTTCTTCTGTTCAAGAAGAAATATTCGTTATGAAAATCTAACACTAATTATATGCTTGCAATAATAAAATAACAGACAGAAGCAGCGTGGGAGCGGTGAAGCGCTACCCCACTCCCCGATCGCACGGTTAGAGATGATCAGGATCGGCCCCCGCTCGTAGCACCGCGAGACCAACTGGAAGAACAGGCGCTCGGCATTGGCCTCGAACGGCAGATACCCAGTTCGTCAATGATCAGCAGCTTCTTCGGCTTCGCGTTCTCGTCTTCAAGCGCCTTCAGCAGCTTCGCCTGAGACAGGTCAAGTCCGCCGTACTTGGCCTTCCACTTAGAACGTCGCGGCCGAGTGCCGGTGCCCCCGGCAGATTGTTATTCGGCGTAAGGTCCCAGCGCCGATCAGCATGCTAAGTACTTGAAGGATTTAACTATGGCAGGGTCCCATTTCGGCTCTTGTGCACACCCAGGTCTGAGCGACAGCCTTCTGGTTGCTGGGTGCGCTCCCTGACGATAATTCGGCCGTGCTGTATTCACTCAACGCCATGACCAGTTACGGGCATACGAATTTGTATCTTGATCGCCGGTGGGAGCCGATGGGGGCCCTGGAGGCATTGAACGGGATGCTGTTGTTTGGCCTGAGCACGGCGTTCCTGTTCAACATGATGCGGCATGTCTGGGTGACCTACCGAGTTCAGAAAGCACCGTCAACCTTGAGAATGGGATCTTGTGCGGGGGCGACCAGGTCTCAGCCGGCTGAAGGCGGCAATGATCAACGTCCGGCCGCTTTCAAGTACGTCGTCTTAATGCTTCTATTGACCGAGATGGTGAAGGTTTTCGGATGCCGCCAGCGGGTGGCGCTGAGCGTCCGGTTCCGGGATCACCCGATCGATGCCATGATGACGGCCTTGGGCGCGACTGCGAGCCACCGCTGTGGACTGAACGGATCCTTAAACCGCTCGTGCCATTTCCAGCAGGGCCGCAGCCCCTTTCGGGTGGTAGCGCTCCTTGTGGCGCACGGCGTAGAACATGCGTGCGGGCAGTTGGAAATTCGCCCGCGCCAGCGCTCCGGCTGCCAAGCTGCGGGCGCAGACCAGCAGGGAGAGCGCCGCCGCCCCGGCACCGGCCTCCACCGCGGCGCGCACCGCCTCGTTGGTAGGCACTGTCAACGTCACCGGCAACACCTTGCCGCCCAACGCCTGGGTAAAGGCATCCCGTGTGCCCGAGCCTGCCTCGCGGAACACCCAGCCCGTGCGCGTCAGATTCTCGCGCGTCAGTGCCGCGCCATCGGCCCATTCATGGCCCGGCGGCACCACGATCACCATCTGGTCCACGGCCACCGCCTCCACGCTGAGGGCAGGGTCTTGCAGCGGGCCTTCGACGAAGCCGATCTCCGCCGCCCCGTCCTTCACCGCCCGTGCCACCTGCGCCGTGTTGCCTACGGCGAGGCACGGCTCAATGCCCGGATAGCGCGCTTGAAAGCGCACCAGCAGCGGCGGTAGGAAATAGCTGGCGATTGTCTGGCTGGCATGGATTGCCAGCTTGCCGTGGCGCAGCCCGGCGTAATCCGCCATTGCCTGCTCGGCGGAGGCCGCGCGTGCCAGTGTGCCTCTGGCTTCCGCCAGCAATACCCGCCCAGCCTCGGTTAGCATGATGCCGCGCCCCACGCGGTCGAAGAGTTTCACCCGGTAATGTTGCTCCAGCCCGGCAATGGCGGCCGAGACGGCGGATTGCGTGAGGTGCAGCGCCTCGGCCGCGCGCGTCATGTGTTCGCGCTCCGCCACTGCCGCGAAAATTCTCAGCTGCTCAAGGGTCATGTCGAATACATAAACAAAATTGATTGAACTGAATAGAATAATGAATTTTACAAATCATTTGTGCGGCCTAGATTGCCCGTTGCCATGAAACACATCCCTCGCCCCTTCAGCCATCACCGCCACCCGGCCAACATCATCCGCAATTTCACGCCCAACTGGTTCGCCGTCACCATGGGCACGGGCGTACTGGCTCTGGCGCTCAACCAGCTGCCCGGTGCGCCGGTTGCGGTGTATGACGCTGCGGCGCTGCTTTTGGCGCGTGAATATCCTGCTCTTCGCCCTCTGCACGCTGCTTTATGTCGCACGTTGGCTGTTCCACCCGCGCGAGGCGGCGCTGATTTTCACCCATCCGGTCATGCCGATGTTCCTCGGCGCCATCCCCATGGGGCTGGCCACCATCGTCAACGGGCTGGTGGTGTTCGCCGCGCAGACTGGCCTGGCTTTGGCGCTCTGGCAGGTGGATGCGGTGCTGGCCGCCACGATTGGCCTGGCAGTGCCGTATCTGATGTTCACGCGCCAGCAGCACAGCATAGAGTCGATGACCGCTGTGTGGCTCCTGCCCATCGTCGCCTGCGAGGTCACCGCAGCCAGCGCCGGGCTGCTCATCCCGCATCTAGCTGCGCCGGAGGCGTTGCGCCTGCTCATCGCCGGTTACGTGTTTTGGGCGCTCTCCGTGCCGCTGGCCATGGGCATTCTCGTCATCCTGTTCCTGCGCCTGGCGCTGCACAAGCTGCCGCGGCGGGACATGGCGGTCTCCAGCTGGTTGGCCCTGGGGCCGCTCGGCACTGGGGCGCTCGGCCTGCTGGTGCTGGGGCGAGATGCGCCCGTTGTTTTCGGCTCCGCCGGGCTGGCGGATGCGGCGGTGGCCGCGCATGGGTTGGGGCTCATCGGCGGGCTGGTGCTGTGGGCCTATGGCGCGTGGTGGCTGCTCATGGCGGTGGCGATCACGCTTAGCTATCTGCGCCAGGGCCTGCCCTTCAACATGGGGTGGTGGGGCTTCACCTTCCCGCTCGGCGTCTTCACACTGGCCACCTACGCCCTGGCGCCGCAGACCGGGCTTGCCATCTTCACCACGCTCGGCGCCGTGCTCACCGCCGCGCTGGCCGCCTTCTGGGGCGTCGTCATGGCCCGCACCTGCATCGGCGGCTACCATGGGCATCTGTTCATCGCGCCGTGCCTTGCCAAGGGCACGACACTTTCATCTGAGATCACGGCGACCAGATGATGCTGGCGGAGTTGTGGAGCATCTGGACGGGGCTACGGCGAGGTGATCCGCTCCTTGCGCCTGATTTCGGCAACGCACTGCCCCCGCAGCAGCATGGCTACCAGGAATATCGACGGGCGGGGCTGTCCTCGATCATTCATCATCGCCGTCTTATCAGCCAGACGCTCTCCTGCGCCGGGCAAACGCCCTTGAGGCCGCCTGGCACCTCGCGTGTCTCGGCGCGATTTAGCTGATACCTAGCGCCGTAATGCGCCCGCACATCGGCGTCCGCTACGGAAAAGGGCGGCCCCGGCTGGCGTGTCTGGTCATATTCAAATGTCACCAGCAGTTGCCGGGCGGCGCGGTCATAGATTGCGTCGACCGGACCCAGCGTGTCCTGGTCGAGATCGAAAATGTCCCCGACAAATAGTGTCACGCCCTCGGCTGTAAATCGGCAAGGGGTTTCGGCGCCTATCGGCGCGCCAACTATCAGATTTAGCTTGGTTTTATAGGGTCACAGCGTGACGCCAATTCACAATCTGGTTGTTACAATACGTTACCGTCGTTCAAGTTGCGAAGCTCGGTGTGTGAGCGGAAACACCTTCACATGAGCCAGTCAGCCCCCGCTTTAGGCGGTCCAAAATCGAACTCAACCGCACCGGACGATCCCGATCTCACCCCAGCAGCAGACGGAGCGCGGGCCGAGCTTAGCCTTCTGTCGCTTTCGCTGATCGCACTGGGTCTCGGAATCTGCACCGGCATTGGCGCCGCCCTGTTTCGTGCCCTGATCGGCCTGATCCACAATTCCGCGTTCCTCGGCCAGATTTCCTGGCATTACGATGCGAACCATTTTACCGGCCCGGCCCCCTGGGGGGCCTTTATCATTCTCGTGCCCGTCATCGGCGGGCTCGGTGTCACCTTCCTCGTAGTTAACTTCGCCCCCGAGGCGCGCGGCCACGGCGTTCCCGAGGTCATGGATGCGATCTTTTATAAGGGCGGCGTGATCCGTCCGGTGGTGGCGGTAGTCAAATCGCTCGCTTCGGCAATCGCGATCGGCACAGGAGCCGCGGTTGGGCGAGAAGGGCCGATCATCCAGATCGGCTCGGCCCTCGGTTCAACCTTGGGCCAGGTGATCAAAATGCCGCCGGGTCAGCGTATCATCCTGGTTGCTGCCGGGGCCGGTGCGGGGATTGCGGCGACATTCAACACGCCGATCGGCGGCGTGATGTTTGCCATTGAGCTGATGATGCCGGAAGTCGGCGCCACGACCTTTCTGCCGGTGGCATTGGCGACTGGGGCGGCGACCTTCGTGGGGCGCGCCTTCTTCGGTAACCAGCCAGCCTTCTTTGTGCCGCCACTGCCATCTCTTGGCACAGACCCTTACGCGGCGGTGACCCTCCTACTTTTCGCGGTGCTGGGCGCATTTATCGGCGTGGCGTCGGCCGGGTTCATCCGCGGCTTGCACTTAACCGAGACTATCTTCGAACGCATCCCAAACCGGTATCTGCGCCATAGCATCGGGATGTTGCTGGTGGGGGTGCTGATCTATCTGCTCCATACGGTGTTCGGCCACTACTATGTCGAGGGCGTCGGGTACGCGACGATCGAAGCGATCTTGACCGGGCAGCTTGGCATGACTCTGCCTTTGCTGGCCTGTTTTCTGGTTTTCCTCTTTGTCGCGAAGCTGTTCGCGACATCGGCAAGCCTCGGCTCCGGTTCCTCGGGCGGCATTTTTTCACCGTCGCTGTTTATGGGAGCTGCCATCGGCGGCAGCTTCGCCGCCATGCTGCGGGCGTTCCACCTGCCGCTTCCGATCGACGTTCCGAGCTTTGCGATGGTCGGGATGGCGGCGATGGTCGGCGGCGGCACTGGTGCCGTCATGACCGCCGTGGCCATGATCTTCGAGATGACGCGCGACTATGGGATCGTCATGCCGATGATCGTCGCCGTCGCCGTCGCGGTGGGCGTTCGCCGGCTGCTTTCGCGCGAGAGCATCTACACGATCAAACTGGTCGGCCGTGGCCATGGCATCCCCAAGGCACGCCATGCCAATATGTTCCTGGTGCGGCGGGCGAAGGACGTCATGGACCCAGACGTGCGCGTTCTACCGGCGGACACAACATTCGAGGCGCTCCTCAGCGCGGAGGAAGAGGTGGGGCGCATGCGCCATATCGTGGTGACAAAAGAGGGGCATATCGAGGGGGTGCTGAGGGTGAACATGGCACTCCGGCACGGTCTCGCCGATGCCGAGCGGAACATGACGCTGGGCGAGCTGGCTAGCCGCAATTTCGTCGTGGTGCGCGACACGACGATTGCGTTCGATGTTATCCGCCGTATATGGGCCAAGAACGCCGTCATGGCAGTGGTGGTGCGGGCAGGAGTGGCGCTCCCGCGAGGCAGCGATATCCTGGGCGTCATCACCAAGGAACATGTTGCGGATAGCGTCGCGGATAGCGTGTCCGGTTATCGCGACGACTGAACAACTCCGGCAAAGGGCCGACAGGACGCGGCTTTACCGGATGACCGGGCGCCGATTCCAAATATGCAACACCGTCAAGGCTCGGTAAAGCAACCGGCATGGATGTTATCCTCACTAATATGATCGGCCTGCTGCTGGTTGCGATTTTTGTCGCCATCGCCGCGCATCGCCTGCGGCTGCCCTACACGGTCGGGCTGGTCGTCACCGGCATCGCCCTCGCATTCAGCCCATTCCATGCCCACGTCGCATTGACGCATGACGTCATATTCGACGTGATTCTACCGCCGCTACTTTTCGAGGCAGCGATCAATATCCATTGGCGCGACTTACGGCAGGATGCGCTCCCCATTTTGAGCCTGGCCGTGCTGGGCACCCTGATTGCGGCCGTCTTCGTCGCCGCCGGCCTGGTCTGCGGACTGGGATGGCCTCTTCGTTCCGCGCTGCTGTTCGGCGTGCTGATCGCGGCGACAGATCCCGTCGCGGTCATCGCCATGTTCAAGGATAATGGGATCACGGGTCGGCTGCGTCTGCTTGTCGAAAGCGAGAGCCTCGCCAATGACGGGGTTGCGGCGGTACTCTTCACCTTGGTGCTGGCGTGGTCGCAGACCACCGGCAATCAGGCGGCGACAGCCGGAGACATTGCCCAAGCGCTTCTTATAACCGTGGGCGGCGGCGTTTTGTCCGGTCTGGTCTTCGCCGCCGCGGCCATCGTGATCGCCGGGCGGACGGCTGACCATCTTGTCGAAAGCACGCTCACTTTGGTTGTGGCCTACGGTTCATTCCTTATGTCGGAACGATTTCACTGCTCTGCCGTCCTCGCGACCGTTACCGCGGGACTGCTGATGGGCAATCTCGGGATTCTCGCGGATGGCGAGCATAGCCGGATTTCCCGGCGCGGCCGTGAATTCACGCTGGGGCTTTGGGATTTTTTCGCTTTCATTGCCAATTCCCTCGTGTTTCTGCTCATCGGGCTGACCGTGGCCGGAATTGCCGTGACGAAGCTGGGAAACATGCCCCTCCTTATCATCATTAGTCTCGTGCTCGTCGGCCGTGCGGTGACGGTCTACCCGCTCGGCCTTGCCTTTATGAGGTCACGATGGCGCATCCCGTTCAATTTTCAGCATGTCCTTTGGTGGGGCGGGCTGCGCGGCGCACTTGGCCTTGCGTTGGCGCTGTCTCTCGACCCGTCTCTGCAGATGCGCGATCAGATTCTGGTGGCGACTTTCGGCGTCGTCGTCTTCTCCGTCGTCGTGCAGGGCCTCACCATGCCGCTCGTGCTCCGCGCCGCTGGCGCCTCAAGGCAGAAGGCATGAACTTGTGAGGACGTCGTGCAAACGCCCTCGCCTCCAACCCGCTCTCATACTACGGACGAGTGGCCTTCAAATTACTGCCGCTTGGCGCCCATCCCTGTTATTCCGATGCTCGATCGGGTCGCCCGAAGGCCGCCATGCGTTCATCGGGACGAACGCCGGCCATCGCGTATCGACCCACAGCGGATTTCCCTTCAGCGTGGGGATGAAGCGCTCGGCGCAGCCATTGCCCTCGGGGGCGCGGCCGTAGGCGGGGGAACTCTCGATGCCGAGGAAGCGCAACTCGCTCTGGAACGCGTCGGACACGTTTTGCGAGTCGTGGTCGCGGCGCACGCTTAAGCCGTGCGCGACGTGCCTCGCGAATTCGCCGAAATGCTGCCGCACCGCTTGGCGGATCGGTTTGAGCGCCTGGCCGTCCCAGTGGTAGTGGCGTCTTTGCTTGACATGCTGCACCGCAATCCCCACGTAAACTTCGAGGAGTTCGGCGAAGGCTAGCTCCCGGAAATGCGGCGGTCGTTTCCATCTCTGGTTCATGTGAACCGGTGCCGTAGACGTTGCGGGTTGACACCTGAACCTGCCGCTCGCCAGCATAGGAAGTAGTGCGCGCCGGAGGCCGGCCCAGCTTATCAGCCTCAACTGATCTTCATGAGATTGATCAGAGTCATTGCGCGCTGTGGCAATTCCACCAGATATTCAGCCGGTTTGCCGACAAGGGTCATGCGTCCGTCGATCAACGGTGAAGGACAAGCCCATGAACACCACGAGCGGGGCGTCGTTAAAGGCGGTATCTCCGGTAAGACCCGTTGAACCGGATTTGCCCACTCTCCCCAGCTACTCTGCCGAGGTTCCCACCGCCGCTGCGGCGGCGTGGACGGAATACCTGGTCGACGCCTTCCAGCGCACCGTGCTCTTCTTGGAGCTGCTGCGCCGGCGCGGCAACGCCGAAATCGAGATCACCTCCCGGCCGACGGCCACCGTGCTGCGCTTTGACCATGAGGTGGTGATGAGCGGCCGGTCGCTGCCGCGGCCAATGAACTACACGCTGCTACGCATCTTGCCGCCCCCGGGGGTCACGATCGATCCGCGCAAACGACCAGTTGTGGTGGTGGACCCGCGGGCCGGCCAGGGGCCGGGCATCGGCGGCTTTAAGGCGGAGAGCGAGATCGGCGATGCGCTCAATGCAGGGCACCCGGTGTACTTCATAGGCTTCGCGGCCGAGCCTGAGCCCGGCCAGCAATTCCTCGACGTTGTCGAGGGGCAAGTGGCGTTCTTTGAGCGCGTCGTCGAGCTTCATCCGGATGCACCGCGTCCGTTCGCCATCGGCAACTGCCAGGCGGGCTATCAGACATTGATGGTGGCGATGCTGCGGCCCGACCTGTTCGGGCCGTGCCTCGTCGCGGGCTCGCCGATGTCGTACTGGCAGGGCGTGCATGGGAAGAACCCGATGCGCTATTCTGGTGGCCTGCTCGGCGGCAGCTGGCTCACCGCGCTGACCAGCGATCTCGGCCACGGCAAGGTCGACGGCACCGGCCTGGTCCTGAACTTCGACAGTCTGGGGCCGGCAAACTGGCTGTGGGGCAAGCAATACGAACTCTATACCAACGTCGACACCGGAGGGCAGCGCTACCTCGAATTCGAGAAATGGTGGGGCGACTTCATACAGCTCAACGGCGACGAGTTGCAGTTCCTGGTCGACAACCTGTTCATCGGCGACAAGCTGGCCCGCAACCAACTCACATCGACCAGCGGCAAGACCTTCGATCTCCGCACCATCAGCTCGCCGATCATCGTGTTTGCCTCGGAGGGCGACAACATCAGCCCGCCGCCGCAAGCACTCGGTTGGATCGCCGATCTGTATCAAGACGTCGACGAGATCCGTGCCGCCGGCCAGACGATCGTTTACTGCCTGAGCCAAACGATCGGGCATCTCGCCATCTTCGTCTCCACCAAGGTGGGCGCGGAGCAGGATGAGGAATTCGTGCAGATGATGGCTGTCATCGCCTACCTGCCGCCCGGGCTGCACGAGATGATCATATCGCCGCGGCCGGCCAGTGTGCCACGCGGAGGCTTCGTCACTGGCGACTGGATCGCCCGGTTCGAGGCGCGCTCGCTCGACGACATCCGCGCGCTCGGGCGCAACAGCCCGGCGGACGACCGCGCCTTCGCCGCGGTGGCGCGCCTATCGGAACTGAATCTTGCCGCGTACCGCGCGATGATGCAGCCGCTGGTGAAGGCGCTCGTTAGCCAGCAGATGGCCGATTTTGCGCGCGCGATAAACCCGCTCCGGCTCAGCTACACGATCTTTGCTGACCGCAACCCGTGGATGAGGGGTGTGCATGCGCTGGCGGGCGGTGTAGCGGCGGCGCGCCGGCCGGTGGCGGCCGAAAACCCGTTCCTCGCGCTGCAGACGCAAATTTCCAACCAGATCGTCGCTGCACTGAACGCCTATCAGGCCGCATGCGACGAGATGGCCGAGAAGCTGTTCTTCGGCATCTATGGCTCGCCCATTGTGCAGGCCATGCTCGGCATCAGCGAGCGCACCGAGGTGCGGCCACCCCCCAGCACGTCGCCTGAACAGTTGGCTGCGCAGCGGGCCCTGGCGGAGACGTATGCTGTAAAGCTGAAGACCGGCGGATATGACGCGGCGTTGACCCGGGCGGTGATGTACGTTCTTGCCGCCGACCAGACGCTCGGCCAGCGCTGTGCGCTCGCGCTGAACGTGGCGCGCCAGCAGATCATGCGGCTGACGCTTGCCGAGTTCAAAGGCGTGGTCAGGGATCAGAGCTTCCTGCTGCAACACGAGCCTGAGCGCGCGGTGGACGCGCTGGCGGTGCTGGTGCCGGAGGCAAAGGCGCGAGGGGACTTGTTGGAACAGGTGTTGACGATCGTCGACGCTGCCGGTCCGCCGAGTGCGGCGGAGCGTGATCGTCTGGCCCGTTTGTCGCAGGTGCTGAACGTTCCGAGTTCAGAGCCGGCGGCTCCAGGGCCCTCCGCCCGCCCCTCGGCCGCTGGGGCGGGCCGAGCCGCCACGGTGACGCACTGAGTGGGAGTAAGCGGCCATGCCGACCATCGTGAACAAGACGTTCGAAGAAATTGCCGTCGGCGACGCGGCCTCCACACAACGCACACTGCAGGCCGGCGATGTGCGCGCATGGGCCGCCGCCTTCGGCGAAGCGGATCCGCGTGCCGGCCCGGGTGAAACCCAGGTGGCTGCCGGCATCGTCACGGCCATGCTGACCGCGCTGGCCGGCTCGGCGCTGCCGGGGACCGGCAGTGCGATCCGCACGATCTCCGTGCAGATCAAGGCCGCGCTGCCGATTGGAGCAGCGATGACGGCGCGGCTCGTCGTGCGCGAGAAGCGGCCCGATCAGGGCATCGTGGTGCTGGACGGAGACTGCACCGGCCCAGCCGGTCAGGTCGTTGCGACGGCCAGGCTGGACGTTCTGGCGCCGACAACACGACAGGAACGCGAGATTGCGGAGCATCGGCTCGAAGGGCTGATCGAGCGCTGTCGGACGCTCAAGCCGATGCTGACCGGGGTCGCGCATCCGTGCAGTGCCGACGCTCTGGCCGGCGCCGTAGAGGCCGCCGAGGCCGGGCTGATCCTGCCCGTTCTTTACGGCCCCGACGCAGAGATGCGACAGATCGCGGATCACGCCCGCCTGGACATCGCCAAGTATCGGATCGTCGCGACCGACGGCCCCGAGGACTCCGCTCTGAAAGCCGCGATGGCCGCCGGCGCCGGCGAGGTTGCGGCACTGATGAAGGGCAGCCTGCACACCGACGTGCTTTTACACGCGGTCATGCAGAAGGACGCGAAATTGCACAGCGGACGGTTGATCAGCCATTGCGCGATGGTGGCCGTGCCAACCTATGGGCGCCGCTTCGTCCTTAGCGACGTCGCGCTGAATATCGCGCCCGACACCGACCAGAAACGCGATATCTGCCAGAATGCCATCGGCTTCGCGCGCGCGCTCGGCATCGGTGTGCCGAAAGTGGCCGTGCTGGCGGCGGTGGAGATGGTGCGAACGAAGATGCCCGCCACGCTCGACGGCGCGATCCTGGCGAAGATGGCGGATCGCGGCCAGATCGTCGGCGGAATCGTCGATGGACCGCTCGATCTGGACGCGGCGGTGGATGCCGAGGCGGCACGGATCAAGCACATATCGTCACCGGTCGCGGGCCTCGCCGATGTCCTGCTCGTCCCAAATATCGAGGCCGGCAACATGGTTTACAAAAATCTCGCCTTCATGGCGGATGCGCAAACCGCGGGCTTGGTGGTCGGTGCGCGCGTGCCGGTAATCTTGACCAGCCGCGCCGACACCGCCGTTGCGCGCCGCTTTTCAGCCGCCGCCGCCGTGCTCTACGCCGATGCTCTGGCGCGCGATCCCGCCATCCTGCTGCCTGAAACGGCGGAGTGATCCGCCATGGGCAAGGCCATCGTCGTCTTCAACGCGGGTTCGACCAGCCTGAAGTTCGGCGCCTATGCGGTGGATGCCGCCGGGTCGCTGCCGTTGCTCCGCCGCGGCCGGATCGACAGCATGCAGGGCGATCCGCATTTCGTCGTCAGCGACGCGGCCGGCAAGCCCATGGACGCCCATGACTGGGGCGAAGGCCACACGATCGACCATAAGACAGCCCTGCATTTCGTCATCACCTGGCTGGAAGCCAATCTCGCGGGGACAAAGGTGGTCGCGGCTGGCCACCGCATCGTGCTCGGCGGCACCCGCTTCGCGGCCCCAGTGCGCATCGAAGACGATGTGCTCGACTATCTCAAATCGCTGGAGATGATGGAGCCGTCGCACCAGCCATTCAACGTGCGCGGCGCACGAGCGTTTGCCAAAGCGTTCCCCGGCCTGCCACAGGTCGCGTGCTTCGACACCTCGTTCCATCGCACGATGCCGGAGGTGGCACAGACCTACGCGCTTCCCCAGGACGTACGCGATGCCGGCGTGCGCCACTGGGGCTATCACGGCATCTCCTACGACTACATCAGCCGCCAGCTGCCCCAATTCGCGCCGGACGCGCGCCGGGTCATCATCGCGCATCTTGGCGGCGGCGCCAGCATGTGCGCGATGCTGGACGGGCGCAGCGTCGAGACGACGATGGGTTTCGCCGGCGAGTCTGGCCTGCCGATGGCGACGCGCGCAGGCGACGTGCCGCCGGGCGCATTGTTCTACCTGCTGCGCCGCAAGCTGTTCGACGACGCGTCTCTGGAGAAGATGCTGTACGAGCGCGCTGGCCTGCTCGGTCTGTCCGGCAGCAGCGGCGACATGCGCGTGCTGCAAGAGAGCGCGGATCCGCTTGCGGTCGCGGCGGTCGAGCATTTCGTCTACGCGATGACGAAATACGTTGGCGCCTACACGGCCGTACTTGGCGGGTTGGACGCCCTGGTGTTCACCGCCGGCATCGGCGAGCACTCCGTCCCCATACGCGCGGCACTGTGCGGCAAGCTGACGTGGCTTGGCGTGAAGCTGGACGAGCAGGCCAACGCCTCCAATGGACCACGCATTTCCGAGCCGGCCAGCGCCGTGTCGGTCTGGGTCATCCCCACGAATGAAGAACTGATGATCGCGCAGCATACTCTGGCGCTGATCCAACCATAAAGGAGATACGAAATGTTGAAATTCATCGAGGGGATGCCGGCCGACGTCCTGGCGGTCGAGGCCATCGGCAAGGTGACGCACGAAGATTATCGTGACCGGCTAATACCCAAGGCAGAAGCAATGATGGGCCACGGGCCGATCAAGCTGCTCTATGTCATCGGGCCTGCCTTCAGCGGGTTCGAACTGGGCGCTCTTGTGGATGATGGCAGGTTCGGGCTGCAACATTGGCACGATTTCAGCCAAATCGCGATCGTTTCCGACCATGTCTGGCTGAACGCCATGATCGCCATGTTCAGGCCGTTCTTTCACGGTGAAGTCCGCTTGTTCAGCCTGGCCGAATTGGCGGCGGCGAAAGACTGGATTGCGGGAGGGCAGAAAAATGGCTGACACCGCTATAGCCGAGCAAGGATCGAAGTCCGATCCGAACGAAGACTTGAAATCCCTTCCCATGCCCGAATTGCTGACAAAGCTGGGGGCGTCGGCGGATGGCCTGACCCAAGCCGAGGCACAGAAGCGGCTGGCCCAATACGGCCCCAACGAGATTGAGGAGGAGAAGACAATCAACTGCTGAAATTCCTCGGCTATTTCTGGGGGCCGATCCCCTGGATGATCGAGGTCGCGGTGATCCTCTCTGGGGTGGTCAGGCACTGGCCGGATTTTTTCATTATTCTTCTCCTGCTTTTGGCCAATGCGGGCGTCGGATTCTGGGAGGAACACGAGGCGGGCAATGCCATCGCCGCGCTGAAAGCCAAGCTGGCGATAAAGGCGCGGGTGAAGCGCGACGGCAAATGGATCAACCCGGCGGCGCGCGTCCTGGTGCCGGGCGATGTTATCCGCTTGCGCCTGGGCGATATTGTCCCGGCGGATGCCCGCTTGCTGGACGGCGACCCGGTGGAGGTGGACCAATCCGCGCTGACGGGTGAATCCCTGCCGGCCACACGCAAACCCGGCGAAGCGGTATTTTCCGGCTCGATTATCCGCCAGGGCGAAATCGGCGCGCTGGTCTATGCCACGGGCCAGAACACCTATTTCGGCAAGACCGCGGAACTCGTGCAAACGGCCCACACGGTCAGCCATTTTCAACGCGCAGTTCTAAAAATCGGCGATTACCTGATTGTTCTGGCGCTCGCGATGGTGGCCGTCATCATCGGCATTTCAATTTACCGGGGTGATCCGATCCTCACCACCCTGCAATTTGCGCTGGTCCTTACTGTTGCCGCGATCCCCGTCGCGATGCCGACGGTGCTGTCGGTAACGATGGCGGTTGGCGCCCGGCTACTCGCCAAAAAACAGGCGGTGGTGAGCCGGTTGGTGGCGATCGAGGAGCTGGCGGGGGTGGATGTGCTGTGTGCGGATAAGACCGGCACGCTGACGCAGAACAAGCTGACTCTGGGCGATCCGTTCTGCGTGAAAGATATCCAGGCCGACCAAGTGGTCCTGTACGGCGCGCTGGCATCCCGGGCAGATAATAACGACACCATCGATCTGGCCGTTCTGGCAGGCGTAAAAAACAAAGATGCGCTGAAAGACTATCAACAAACTCACTTCCAGCCCTTCGACCCAGTGCATAAGCGTACCGAGGCCACGGTGAAGGGTAAGGACGGCAAGGAGTTCAAGGTCACCAAGGGTGCGCCGCAGGTCATTCTGGCGCTTGCGGACGATGCTGGGGTGAAGGATGCTGCCGATAAAGCCGTAGACGAATTCGCGGCGCGAGGCTTTCGTTCACTGGGGGTGGCAAAGGCCGAGGGCGACGGCAAGTGGCAGTTTATTGGCGTATTGCCGCTGTTCGACCCGCCACGAGACGATGCCAAGGCCACCATCGCCGCCGCGCTGAAAATGGGCGTGACGGTAAAGATGGTGACCGGCGACGCCCTGGCGATTGCCCAGGAAACCGCCAAAAAACTGGGAATGGGCACAGATATTCTGGACGCCAGCAGCCTTGGCGATGTGAAAAAGCAGGAAAATCAATCGGTCACCACATTGATCGAGAAGGCGGATGGCTTCGCCCAAGTGTTTCCTGAACATAAATTTCATATTGTCGATGTGCTGCAGAAGCATGGCCATATCGTCGGCATGACGGGCGATGGCGTGAATGATGCGCCTGCGTTAAAAAAAGCCGATTGCGGGATCGCGGTATCGGGTGCGACCGACGCGGCGCGCGCCGCCGCGGCGATTGTGTTGCTGACGCCTGGCCTTTCGGTGGTCATCGACGCGATCAAGGAAAGCCGCCGCATTTTCCAGCGCATGAACAGCTACGCGATTTACCGTATCGCCGAGACGTTGCGTGTGCTTCTGTTCATGACGTCGGCCATCCTGGTCTTCAATTTTTATCCGCTGACGGCGGTGATGATCGTTATGCTGGCGCTGCTCAATGACGGCGCCATTCTGTCCATTGCATACGACAATGTGCAGTACAGGGACCAGCCCGAGGCGTGGGATATGCGCACCGTGCTGGGCATCGCCACGGTGTTGGGCGTCATCGGCCCCATCGCCGCGTTCGGACTGTTCTACCTGGGCGACCAGGTGTTTCACCTCGACCGGCCGCATGTGCAAACGCTGATGTATCTGATGTTGTCTGTGGCAGGGCACCTTACCATTTTCCTCTCCCGCACGCGCGGCCCGTTCTGGTCCATTCGCCCCGCGAATATTCTTGTGGTCGCGGTGTTCGGCACGCAAACACTGGCGACTTTGATTGCGGTTTACGGACTGTTCATGACACCACTTGGCTGGAAGTGGGCAGGCTTCGTCTGGGCCTACGCGCTGGTCTGGTTCCTCATCAATGACGGTCTGAAACTGGTTGCGTATAAGGTGCTTGCTGCCACTAAAGGCGGGGTGAAGGCTAAAATCACAGCAGCAGCCAAGCCTGAGGACAAGGCGACCACTGACGCCGAGGCCACACCAAAGCCAGCGACCACAGAAAAGCCCGAACCCGAGGCCGCCGCACCTCCTGAGGCCGATGCCAAGAACAAGCCCCAGCCTCAGCCAGCGGCGGAACCGCAAGCCAAAGCTGAACCCAAGCCTGACAACAAAGCCATGGCAAAGCCCGATGGCAACGCGAAGCCTGAGGTCGGGGTCGAACCGAAGTCGGAGACCGCAGAACAGCCCCAGCAAGGAGACGTGCCTCAGTTGAAGCCGAGGCCAAGGAAAAACCACAGCCTCAGCCCGTGGTCGAACCCGAAAGTGCACGCAAATCTGATGCCAAAACTGCCATCTCGACCCTGCTCGACACAACGCTGGGTGATGTCCTCCTGGCTGGTATCGCCAAAGATCCCGGGGCTGCCGGGCGGATCATCGCAGATGCACTCAGCCAGGCTGAGACGCCGGTTGATAAAGCCGAGGTAGCGTCCGACGACAAAGCCACGACACCAGCGGTTGCGTCATCAACACCAAGCAATTCAACCACGCCCAAGGTGAGTGAGGATGATGCCGCCAAAGGAGTAAAAAAATGAAGATCATTACAGAGGAGTTTCGGGTCCGCGAGGGTGATGACGTCGATCTCGATAAATGGCCGACGCAAGGCAAGCCGACTTACAAATCAAAGGATGATTACAAGGCCATTCTGGAAGACCACGTCGCGCAATTGAGCGATCTGCAGCGGATGCATTATGCATCGAACCGCTATGCTGTTCTGTTGATTTTTCAGGCCATGGATGCAGCAGGGAAAGACGGTGCGATCCGGCATGTTATGTCCGGGGTGAATCCGCAAGGCTGCCAGGTATTCAGTTTCAAACATCCCAGTCCTGCCGAATTGCAGCATGATTTTCTCTGGCGGACAACACGGGATCTACCGGAACGCGGACGAATTGGGATTTTTAACCGATCCTATTATGAGGAAGTGCTGATCGTACGGGTACATCGGGAAATTCTCCAAGGTGAAGGGCTCCCTGACGCGATCCAGGACAATAAAGCCATCTGGCACGACCGGTATCGCTCGATCGTGGACTTGGAGAGACATTTGCACTGCAATGGCACAAGGATCGTAAAATTCTTTCTCCACCTTTCGAAAGACGAACAGCGGAAACGATTCCTGGAACGGATCGATGAGCCAGAGAAAAACTGGAAATTCAGCATGGATGATATCAAGGAGCGGGGTTTTTGGAGGCAATACATGAAAGCCTATGAGAAATGCCTGACTGCAACGAGCACGAAGGACTCTCCCTGGTACATCGTGCCTGCCGACGACAAGGAAAGTGCCCGGCTCATCGTGTCGCAAATCGTTATTGAGACGCTGAAAGATCTCAAGATGAGCTACCCGGAAACAAGCCCGGAGCGGCACCAGGAATTACTGGCCATCCGCGAACAGCTCGTGAAGTGAAGATACCGGATCAAAGCGGGTACGGGTCGCAGCAAAGCCCCCGAAGACCTGTCCTGAAAGTGGATAATTGGTGTCTTCAGGTCAAGGATCTGTCCCGGCTGCCTTGCAGGTAAATTTTTTAAGCCTCATGGCGCACTTGGAACTAATGTCCGCTTGCAGCCGCTGAACGTTCCACACCGGCCGGTCTGGTTTGGTGGAGATCACCATGAGGTGATGACCGGGAAGCTCTGTCAGAGTGGAGTTGCCAACCCCCCTGGAGGTCATCATGCAAGTTGCCGCTTTCAATGAACAGTACATTTACCGTCGATACCATGAGAGCCTGGGTAACCTCACCCCTGGCCGACGTCCTTCACGACCGGGAGCAAATCAAACGCCAAGCCATCGAGGCCAGGCGCTTGCTCCACATCCAAAAAGCCGATTAAACTGTTAATCCAATAAATGAGCTAAAGCCTCATCGGGTTCAAAACAAAAACTGTCTCGAATCATTTGGCGACGGACAACGACAACCGACACGGATCTTACCACATCGGTAATATCGCAGACAGCTTGCAGGCTAATGGCGCAAAGAAAAATGGCCCGCAGTCGATCAAATCCTACGCTTATCACTGACTTTCGAGGAAAATATGAAAATCAAATGGCTTGATAAACCGCAAAAACATGATTACCCCGCGGCCGAGTTTTACCTCAGTTTGATCATGGACGACGTCGCGGCCAAAGCCGCTTCCGAAGAATTGGAACATGCCAAAATGACCTCGTTTGCGGCCAAAGATATTTTTCGCGCATCCGGGCTATCCCTCCTGGGGATCAGCAACAGCCATGTGGAAAAGGACCGTGATCGGATCATCCGGGACGAAAGACTGTCTCCCTTATTGCTGTACAGGGATAGGACAAACGGCAAGTTGATCATCGCGGACGGTTATCACCGGCTCTGCGCCGTTTATAAATTTGACGAGGATGCCATGATCCCATGCAAAATTGTTTAAGCCGGTCTTCGCATGAAACCTAGTCCAACGGAAGATACCGCGTCGGCGTTCGCCACCCGTATGCTGCATGCGACAGCGGTGCCGGACTTCCTGGAAGCCGCTCACGAATGGCGGCGGCTTTTCTCGGAAGCCTGGGGCACATTCCTTCTCGTCGTGGTTGCTTCCGGCGCCGTCGTCGTCGGCATAATGAGTGGCGGCGCCGTAACGCTGGAAATGAAAGTTGTCGCACCGGGCATGATGGTCATGGCCATCATCTACTTCATGGGGGATATCGGCGGCGCCCATCTCAATCCCGCAGTGACACTTGCATTTGCGGCCCGCCGCAATTTTCCCTGGAGCCGTGTGCCAGGATACATCATCGCGCAATTCGTGGGCGGCATTGCGGCATCATGCTTTCTTCGCGCGATGTTTGGCAATGTTGCGCGCCTCGGTGCCACGATACCGGGTCCGGGTGTGAACGAACTACAAGCCCTCATCATGGAAGTGCTTTTAACCACTGGCCTGGTCAGCACCATCCTCGGTACCGCCTCTGGCGCGCGCAACATCGGCTCAAACGGCGCCCTCGCCGTTGGTGGCTACATTGCCCTGGCCGGACTCTGGGCCGCTCCCATCAGCGGTGCTTCGATGAATCCCGTCCGCTCGTTCGCTCCCGATTTGGTGTGCGGCGACATGCACACCGCCTGGATTTACATCGTCGGCCCTGTGATCGGCGCCATGATTGCCGTGGGATTCGAGTGGATCCTTAAAGGCAAGCCAAGCGAAGCCGGCACCAGGGCTGCGGAAGGCCGTCTCGAATAGGCGTTGAGCACGTGAGCTAGCACGTAACAGAGGACGTATGGGGCACGCGGACAGTAATAACTTGATACCGCACAGCCTCTGAACCTACGCATGCTGTCGTTGGGTCGTGTCCCTGCTGGTGGTGTAGGACGCCGATTGGCGGCCACCGAGGCGGTTTTTGGTAGCATTGGGTTGCGAATTTCAACGCGAACCCAAGGAACCACCACGATGACCGACGACAAGATTGCGCTTTCCACGCTTCTGGAGAAGTCCTCTGACGCGAGTTTTCTGCGCGAGATGATCGGCTTTGCCGCCGAGCGGCTGATGGAGCTGGAGACGGAGGCGATCTGCAACGCCGCCCCTGGCGAGCGTGCGCCCGAGCGCCGCAACCAGCGCAACGGCTACCGTGACCGCGACTGGGAGACACGGGCCGGCACGGTCGAGCTGCGGATCCCCAAACTGCGCCGCGGCAGCTACTTTCCGGCCTTTCTGGAGCCGCGCCGGATGGCCGAGAAGGCGCTGACCGCCGTCATCCAGGAAGCCTATATCCAAGGCATTTCAACGCGTTCTGCGGATGATCTGGTCAAGGCCATGGGGATGGAAGGCATCAGCAAGAGCCAAGTCTGACGCCTGTGCGGCGAGATCGACGAGCGCGTCGGCGCCTTCCTCAGCCGCCCGCTCGAGGGTGACTGGCCCTATGTCGGCTGGATGCCACCTACATCAAGGTCCAGCGCGATCATCGCATTGTCTCCACCGCCGTCATCGTCGCCGTGGGCGTTAATGCCGACGGCCGGCGCGAGGTGCTCGGCATGACCACGGGCCATAGCGAGGCCGAGCCGTTCTGGGTGGAATTCCTGCGCGGCCTGCGCGGCGTCAAGCTGGTGATCTCCGATGCGCATGAAGGGCTGAAGGCGGCAATTGGCAAAATCTTCAGCGCCACCTGGCAGCGTTGCCGCGTGCACTTCATGCGCAACGCCCTGGCCTATGCCGGCAAAACCCAAAAGCGCGCGGTCTCCGCCTGGGTCGGCACCGCCTTTGCCCAGGACGATGCCGCCAGCGCCCACAAGCAATGGCGCGATGTCGCCGACCAGATGCGCCCGCGTCTGCCCAAACTCGCAGGATTGCTCGATGAAGCCGAAGCCGACGTGCTCGCCTATATGGACTTCCCCAGCCAGCATAGGGCCGAAATCCACTCCACCAATCCACTGGAGCGGCTCAACGGCGAGATCAAGCGCGCGCCGACGTCGTCGGCATCTTCCCCAACGACGACGCCGTGGTCAGGCTCATCGGCACCCTGCTGCTCGAGCAGAACGATGAATGGGCAACCCAGCGCGCCAGATACATGACACTGAAAACCATCGCCCCATTGAGCGATACTCCCCGCGTCAGCTTGCCAGAAATGGTGGCCTGACAACGCAGCCAACGCTGCTCAGAACACCGCTCCTACACCACGCGGTCGGACATGATCCTGTCGTTGGCCCCTGGATGGCCGCAAGCCCCCAGCCGACGCGCGTAGCGAACGCCGCCGGTCACTCGGGTGAAGTCCATCAATCCGCTTGAGCCTGATTTGGTGGCGCGACTGCGCCGCCATGGCGGGGGGATAATACGAATTTCCCGCGCTGGTACTTTCTTGGTGGAGCGCCTGGTCAGCGTAGCCCGCCGCCGATCCGAAAATGGTCAGAGTGAAACAGAATTCTGGCGTCAGGTTGTGAATCGGTATCATGTTCTATTCCCCATAAAACCTAGCCGAATCTGTTGGTTAGCGCGCCGATCGGCGCGCTAACCCCTTCCCGTTTTATATTGGTTTGAGCGAAGCATCCGCGATCAGGTGGTTGCAGCGTGCCAGACGTGTTGGTGACCGGCGCTGTGCCGGCACGGGCGCGCACCGGCCTTTGAAGGTGAAGCCTGAACGGGCTTGGCTTTTGGCAACGATCCAGGTGCAGCCGGACATCACGCTGGCGGCTTTGAGCCTGCGCTTGTGGGAAGAGAGCGGCATGCTGTCGCGGTTTTTTCAATCCGAGGGGGGCAGCTCCAAAAAACGTATGGCAGCCCCGCTTGCAAGTAGGATTTCACGGTGTTCTGACGCAGTCTGCGTCAACGTATACGGTCTCATGGACGTACCTTGGGCAGAGCCTGCAGGTCGCGGGGCGCGTTCTTCGGTTATTTTTTGCCCACAATCTCCTTAATCCTGTCGCGAAGTTCCGAAACTTCTCGATCTGCCTCCTCAAATCGCTCCAGAGGCTCGCCTTCAAGGGCATGGCCATCAGGGACCGCCCTTAGCGCAGAAACGACGCGCGCCTCAGCTTTGTGTAATTCTTCACGCAACGCAGCAAGTTCGGTACGTTGTTCTTCGGTTAGCTTCATGCCGATTTATATCACCGACACGATGCGTAGCACCAGGTATTCTTTACGGAGACCTTTTTAAACTGACCCACTACCAAGAGCCTATACGTGGCATCCGCTCTTGAGAACCGAGCTTTTTTGCGAAACGACCGGGATTTAATTTTCATATTTTGGTCTTTTGGCAGGCTCCATTCGCCCCCATATTTGTCACGCCCCAGGTTAGGGGACAACCGAAGGAAAATTTCCATGGACAAGGATCGCATCAAGGGCGCTGTCAAGCAGGTGCACGGCACCGCCAAGGAAGTCATCGGCAAGGCGACCGGCGACAGAAAAACCGAAGCCGAAGGGGCGGTTGAGAAAGTCGCCGGCAAAGTGCAGAGCGGCTTCGGCGAGGCCAAAGATAAAATTCGCGACGCGCTGAGGAAATAACGCGGTAACGGACGATGCTGGTGACGATTTGGCCTTAAAATTATCTTGTGTAGTCGGAGCGCTGGTACAGTGAACTGCCTCGGGTTTGTCGGAGGCTCCAACTCTTGAGGGGATGGAGTTATGACGAGCAAGACGAGCAATAAGATTTCACCTGAGGTCCGCGAGTGGGCGGTGCGGCTGGTTCCGGAGCACAAAGGCGCGCATCCCTTAGAATAGGCGGCGATGTCTTCGATTGCGGCGAAGATTGGCTGCACGGCGGAGACGCTTCGGCACCGGGTGCGGCAGGCGCAGGCTTCCTGGTGATGACCGCACTTGTGAAGTGGGCCTTCTACACCTATGTGGCGCGGGTGGCGGGCAGGCGACTGGCTGGCATAGGCGCCTCATTATTTCTCCATTACGTAGGCTCCCGGTGCGTCGCACAACGGCGGGTGGGCAGCGCTGCCCAGGGCGGGTAGTTCGGCCATGGCGCCTGCACGGGTAGCTAGCCAGGCTGACCAGTCGCTCCACCAGCTGCCGTCATAACGTTCGGCTTGGGCTCGCCATTCCTGGGCGGTATTCGCTGCGGCCGAGCCCTCCTTGATGGTCCAGTACGCGGCGTTTTTGCTGCCGGGTGGGTTGATGATACCGGCGACATGGCCGCTCGACGCGAGGGTGAAGCGCACGGTTCCAGCGGTGAGTTGCGTAAGCCGCCAAGCGGACTCCCAGGGCACGATATGATCCTTTTCGGCGCCCACCGCATAAATATCGAGCGCGATGCGGCGAAGGTCCAACGCCTCGCCCATCAGTTGGATCTTGCCGGGCTGGATCAGGTTGTTCTCAATGTAGGTATTATGCAGGTACCAACTGTGCGCCGTGCGCGCCATCCGCGTGCCGTCGTTGTTCCAATACAGCAGGTCGAAGGCGGGCGGTTTCTGACCCAGAATGTAGTTGTTCACCACATTCGACCAGATCAGATCGTTGCTGCGCAGGAGGTTGAACATATCGGACATCTGCCGGCTATCGAGATAGCCGCGTTCCAGCATCTGCTTCTCGATAAAATCGATCGAGTCCTCGCCAAGGAACAGCGCGGTGTCGCCGACTTTCGCAAAATCCTGGAGCGACACCATAAAGGTCGCGGCGTTGAAGCGTTTGTCACCTTTGGCTGCCAGCAAGGCCAGTGTCATCGCCAGCAAGGTGCCGCCGATGCAATACCCCATGACATTCACAGTGGGGCTGCCGGTGATCTCGCGCACAACATCGCTCGCCGCCAGCGGGCCGAGTTCCACGTAGTCCTCGATCGTTGTTCCCTCCATGGATGCATCCGGATTCTTCCAGGATGCCATGAACACCGTAAACCCCTGTTCGACGAGGTAACGCACCATGCTGTTCTTGGGTTGCAGGTCCATGATGTAGAATTTGTTGATCCATGGCGGGAAAATCAGTAGCGGCACCTCATGGACCTTGACCGTCTTTGGCTCATATTGGATCAGTTCGATCAATTTATTGCGGTAAACCACCTTGCCGGGGGACAGAGCCAGGTTACGCCCGGGAGCGAACGCCCCGGTATCCACCATGCTCAGCCGGCCCTGCTCGATATCGTGCATTAGGTTTCGGATCCCGTCCGCGATACTCGCCCCTCCGGTCTCCACCACGCGGTGCATCGCCAACGGATTGGACAGCGGCATCAATGTCGGACTTACGGCATCCACAAATTGGCGGAGGTGGAACTCGAGCCGCTGCCGCTCCGCCGCGGTCATGTCATCGAACCCGTCTGGCTGGTGGAGCAGCCAGTCAGACGCCAGCAGGTAGAATTCCTTCAGGGTGCGATAGACCGGGTTGTTCTGCCATTCCGGGGCAGCGAAACGCTTATCTCTGCCACTTGCCGGTTCGCCCCCACCAGCATCTGCGCTGGACGGTGCCATGCCGCACCAGCGCTGGGCGGCCTCCGTCCAGATATCGCAGGTGGATTGGAACAGCTTAAGATTGAACTCCGCCGCCGCGGTGATCGCCATCTTTGGCCGGCTGAGTTGGTGAAGCCAGACGATGCGCAGCGCCCGGGCAATCTCGGCGCAGTCAACGGGGATAACCTCATGGAGCGGATTGGCGTTGAGTGCTTCCTCGCTTGCGAGCAGAAGCGGATCCCTGGCCAGCCAGTCGCCAAGTTGGCGCACTTCCTCTTCAAGCAAGCGGTCGCCCGGCAAATCCTGCGTCTTAGCCAGAGGCATTTGCAGCGGTTCGGGACCGCGGGGCGCAGACGCGGGTGAAGCTGGTTCTTCCGGATGCTGGCTCGTGGTCATTGATGATCTCCATACTCGGTCATTAGCCGGCCGGAGCGCCGTTTTTCTGATGCCACCCATCTCTACGATTTTGTCTTTTAGTGCGTCGCTGGGCGCAACGGCGGCAACGCCACCTGGCGTTCCGCCATAGATAGAGGTGTTTGGTTTGGTTGAATCCGCCTGGGCGGTCACGGCCTGCACCTATGTCATTGCGGGGTCCGCGAGCGGCACAACCCGGCGTGTGATGCATCGGATTATCGGCACCGCCATCGGCGTGCCGCGGGACCTGGCCTTTCTACTACTGGTATCTACCATGCCTGTTCTTGCCTGGGCAACCGCGGCGCTGCGCATGGTGACTTACGCGATGGGGCCGCAGGAGCGCTACGATATTGCCTGCCGTGCCTACGTCTTTACCTTGATCGTCACGCCGCCGTGACCGGCGCACACTCCACCGCAATCCTTGGCGCCCGCGCATGAGAGCTTGTCACCGGCGTCTTCGGGCCTGTCTCCTGCCTTGCGCATCTTTGTAGCCACTCCCGGACATCCGCTGACACGAAACGAATAATCGCGACCGAGCCCTTGAATGCGGACGTGAGAACAGGTCCTGGCTGATATTGCCTCAGGGTTGGAGGCCCCCCTGGGGTCGCAGCCGTCGGCGAGTGGTGCTGCCGCTTATAGATAGCGAAACGGTGTTCAGACAAACCCGGCCACATCTGTATCAAGGTGATGTGGAGCGGGGAGGGGGCTTACGGTAAAATCTGTAAAACGCGCTAATGCGGCTAAGTTTGCTTAATAGATAGGGCGAAATTTGCGCGCCAATTTTTCATTCATCTCGTGGAAAGCAATGAATTCTCCGATATTGCAGAATTTGCACCCGGCATGAAGCTCGCCGGCCTCACCCCCCGCACCAAGTTCGGAATTTCGCTAGCACACGGCGAGATTACGAGTTTGAAGGCAAAGACAGGCGAGCGAACCGCCCCCTCGGCTTTATAAGACATGGGGCGACAACCTCAATACGCCGATTCCGACTTCGCGGCACAATTGGTCATTGGGTGAAAAACAAAAAACCCGGGTTTTGAATCTGTAATTTCTGCAGGGTAATTGGCTCACAGTATTTAAAAGGCAAGAAAGAATATATTTGGAGAAGAATTTTAATCTACGTAGGCTCATAACCTGAAGGTCGTCAGTTCAAATCTGGCCCCCGCAACCAAGTTTTACCGAACTCAAGAACAAATCGCGATCAGGCAGCTTGGCCGCCGATTGGCCCATGCCCAGCCGCACCATCGACGCCTGCGCCCCGGTCAGAATAATCACCGGCTCGCCGTTCGCGTCCTTCGGCCCCAACTCCACACGATCAATCAAATCACGTAGGTCTTCGGTACTTCTGGCCCAACAGTTGCTAATCTCACCGGTATGAAGGCCGTGCTTGCATGAAAATCCTGGTGGCAGATTGCGATGGCAGCCAAGCGAAGGAGCTGCATGCCCGTTTCAAGGCACTGGATGACAGCTTTATGGTCATTTGTGCCGGTCAGGGGGAGAACCTGGTTGACGCCGTGCGTCGCACCAGCCCGGACATCGTGATTGTGGACATGGCCCGCCCGGACCGCGACGGGC
>CAVQHB010000006.1:0-41208 GCA_963712195.1 uncultured Alphaproteobacteria bacterium
TGCAGTCAGCGATACCACGCCATCCACCGTCTGTGGCCAGACAAATTTTCCGCGGTCCAACCGCTTGGCATACAACGACAGCCCGAGGCCGTCATGCCATATCGCCTTGATCGCGGACCCTTTGCCGGCCGCAGAATGCAAATACATCGCCGGCAAACGGGTCCGCGCCAGCCCCTGCAGCGCTAGCCCGCGCATGCCGCGGCGCATGTCAGTGTGGCCGGTGGCAATCCAAATTCTGACCCCCGTTGGGACCGGGATCATTCCAGAGCCCGCAGCGTCGCTGTGACCAAAGCGGTCGGTGCTGTCGCCTCGATGACCACACGGACCCCAGCTGAAAATTCGACCGTAATCGCCACTGGCGCCGGCGGCGGCTCGGCCTGCTGGACCAGAGGAGGAGGTTCGGCGTCAGCCACGACCGCTCGAACAATTGAGAGATGCACGATTGGCCGCCACCGCCTGGCGCCGCCATTTATAAATCATGCTGCTGGCGGACGTATAGGAAAACCGACGAGCGATCTCGGAGATCACGGCGCCTGGTGCACAAGCCGCCGTCAATATCCGACGCCGGTCTTCCAAACTCCAATTGCGGCGACGATCCCGGCCGGTCAAAATTGTGACTTGTGTCATGCTATGTAGCTAACTCCACTCGTAAGCTCAGCTTAGCTGTAAAGCATCACGTCCAAGCCCAATCCCGCAAGACGGTCGCCACCGGAGGGAAACGCCGAATGCGTCAACTATTTTAGAGAAGCAGGTTATTCGACTTGAAGCTATCACGCTCAAGCCAGACGCTGTTATCGGAGAAGGTATAGAGCACCGTGCGGATTGCAGGATGGCAAACCCGGCGAGAAACAGCGGCTTGCGTCCCCACGTGTCGGCGGTGTTGCCGACCAGCAGTGCGATCGGCAGCATCACCAACTCGCCGCGATGATGCACGCCGTTTGACAGACATCATGGCCGTGTCTTCCTTGGGATGGAAGCGGCCAGCTTCTGTCCCACCAATGGCAGCAGCGCGGCATCGGTGAGATGGAACAGCATGACGCACGAACCGAAGATCACCAGCGGGCGGGACTTGAAAAGGCTGCCATGGCCCGCCGCATGGCAGGGGCGCGCTGGACTTGGTCATCGGTAGGTCTTGGGCGGCGTCACATCAACATCCAGAGGGTGCCGATCACCAGCGTTATCACGGTCAGCGGCGCGCCGACGCGGAAATAATCCCAGAAGCTGATCACGACCCCGCGTGTCGCAGCCTTCTGCACCACGATCAGATTGGCGATCGATCCAAGGATGGTGAAATTGCCGGCGAGCGTGGAGGCCATGGCGATCGTCAGCCAGGCGGTGGCGTGATCGTGGAGGGATTGCGACGAACGGCTTCATCATCAGCACCGCCGGCACGTTGCTGACCAGGTTCGATAGCACCGCGGTCACCACGCTCAGGATCGGGACCTGATCCAGGTGCAAAGCGGCCGACCTGTGCAATCAAGTCGGGGGTCAACAGCGCGCGCTGGGCGCCGGCGACGATGATGAACAGGCCGGCGAACATCAGCAGCAGCGACCAGTCGATTTCGGCATAGACCCGCTCGCTCTTGACGCGCCGGGTCAGCAACAGCAGGCCGCCGATAATGATCGCGGCCTTGGCCGGCGGCTGCCCAGCGAAGAACAACGCGACCATTAAGGCCGTCGCCACCAGAGCGCGCGCGACCAGCACGCGGTTGACCCGGATATTCACGCCCGCCTCCATCATCTGGCCGCCCCGTGCGAATTCGCCGCGATGGAGCAGGGCCACCAAACCGACCGTGATGACCAGCCCGACCAGCGCCACCGGCCCGAGCGCGAACGCGAACGTCGTATAGGGAATTTGGGAGAAGCTGCCGATCATGATGTTCTGCGGGTTGCCGGTGATCGTGGCGGTCGAACCGACATTGGACGCCATCGCGACCGCCAGCAGGTAGGGTGCCGGCTTGCGGCCCATGCGCAGGGTCAGCTCCAGCACCAGCGGCGCCAGCACCAGGCAGATCGCGTCGTTGACCAGGAACGCCGAAAAAATGCCGGAGGTGGCGGTGACCGCGCACAGCAAGATCATCGGGGTTTTCGCGTGCTCGACGACCCAGGTCGTCGCGACCGCGAAGAAGCCTGATAAGCGCAGGCTGGCCACGACGATCATCATGCCGAGCAACAAGGTGATCGTGTCGAGGTCGATCGCCTTGTAGGCGTCGTCGAGCGACAGCACGCCGGAGGCGACCATCAGGCCGGCGCCCACCAGCGCCACGCCGGCACGATCGATACTGAGTCCCGGTATCTTGCCGATCGCCAGCGCCAGATAGCTGGCCACGAAGATGACGAGGGCCGCGACCTTCCTTGTGTCCTCATCGAGTTTGGGACTGGCCGGTAGCAGGCCCGGCACGACTGCGGCGATCAAACTGACGATGATAACCAGGAAGACCAGCGCAATACCCGCAACGCGGGGCCAACGCCGCCGTTGGGCGGGCGCGTCTGTCTTGATTTGTCTCTTACCGAGGCCGGCCGCCGAGGTCGTCTGACTATCTCGCATATACCCTCTTACCACGCCGGCCCAGTCGCAAGATCGGTTCGATGAGCTGCTGCCGCGTGCTACGCGCCAGGCGCACGGAGCCAAAGCTGATCGCCGGTCAACAATCAGGACTGTATCTGGTTTGGTCACACGATCTAGACAGCTTCATCGAGTGGGTGAAATCGCAGACCTGACAGCGACACCGGCAGGGCGGGTCATAGATTACTCTGTTTATGCTGAGGCATGTTTCCATGCGGCGTGGCCTTCCGTCAGTCCGTAATAAACGATCACAAGTCTAGCGAGAGGGTCGGCCCACCATCAAGCGCACAGGGTATTTAGGCCGACGCCTATCAGCACCGCACCGGCCAGTGCGGCATCAATCACGGTAACGCGCGCCTCCGTGATAAGCACCAACCGCCGTAAGTCAGCAGATCGCACTGTTGGAGGCCGCGCTCTCGTGCCGCCTGTTCGAGCGGCGCCACCGTGGCGCGACATTAACGGCGGAGGGGGCCTTACTGCGCGCGGCCGCTTCCCGGAGCCGGGAGGCGCTGGACGCCGCACAGGGCGAAATTACCGCCCGCGCCGGAAGACGGCGCTTGACGCTGTCCACCGATTACGGCTTCGCCGGGGACTGGCTGATCCCACAACTCGCCTCGCTGGCCGAGGCAGCGCCAGGGCTGGAGGTGCGCATCGTCGCCTCCCAGTCAAGCGAGACCCCGCTGGAGGGCGCAGATTTTGCCATCCGCTTCGGCAATGGCAATTGGCCGCGCTTGGCGGCCACGCTGCTGTTTCGCGAGACCGTGTACGCCGTCGCCAGCCCCGGGTTTCTGGCTCGGCACGCACCAGTGGACAATGCGACTGCGCTTACCGCCCTGCCGCTGCTGCATTTGGAAAGCGGCGCAACCTCTCCCTGGCTCAACTGGTCGAGCTGGTTCGCCGCCCACAACCTCAGCCGCGCGGCGGCGGCAGGCGACTATTTCTTCAATACCTATACGATGGTGCAGCAGGCGGCGGTTGCGGGCCAGGGGGTCGCGCTGGCTTGGCGGCCGTTGGTCGATCTCTCGATCCAGGGAGAACGGCTGCTGCCGGTGCTTCCGGCGCCGGTGCATAGCAGCGCCGGGTACTACCTCATTGAGGATCCGGCGCGGCGCGACGTCGAGACGCATCGCGTCTTCCGGAACGGGCTTCTTGCCCTGTGCAGACAGTCGGGCGACGCTCCCTTAGGACCGCATGGGCAGATCGCAACTGTAAATCGGCGTAACGCCCTGACCCCATAAAACCCATCTCAATGTGATGGTTGGCGCGCCGATAGGCGTCGAAACCACTTGCCAATTCACACCGAACTCGCCCCAGACTCTTAAATTATTAGCCTTCCGGCCTCGATGATCCGCTTCAAAAACACCTGGGTTCTTGGTTGCTGCGGCGCGGTAAAAATCTCTTCCGGCGTGCCTTGCTCATACACCTGCCCCTGATGCAGGAAGACGATTTTATCCGCCGCTTCGCGGGCAAAGCCCATCTCATGGGTGGCCAGAATGATGGTGATACCCTCGGCGCGCAGATCGCGCACGATGTTCAACACCTCCGCCACTAGCTCGGGGTCGAGGGCGGAGGTGATCTCGTCGAGCAGCAATGCCTGCGGGTCCATGGCGAGGGCGCGCGCAATGGCGACGCGCTGCTGCTGTCCACCAGAGAGACGGTCAGGGTATTCGCCGGCCTTGGCTTCAAGCCCGATGCGCGCCAGCAGCTGGAAGGCACGGTCCTGCGCCTCGCTGCGTGCGAGACCGAGCACCTTGAGCGGAGCCAGCATGATGTTCTGCAGAACCGTCATATGCGGGAATAAATTATAGCTCTGGAACACGATGCCGACATTGCGGCGCAGCGCATTGAGATCAACCCCCGGACCGCTGACGCGCTGGCCTTGCAGCCGGATTTCGCCACCGCTGATCGGCTCCAAACCATTAATACAGCGCAGCAGCGTGGATTTACCGCAGCCGGAAGAGCCGATCAGGCAGATGATTTGATGTTGCTCGACATCGAGGCTAACGCTGTTCAGGACGCGAACGGCACCGAAATTCTTTTGGACATCGCGTATTTCTAAAAATGACATGCTACCGCTCCTTAGCCGCCGGCTTGGGTACGGCGCTGGTCGCGCGCGATCAGCCGGTCAACCAGCCGCGCCTGGGGAATGGTGATGACAATAAACAGCAACGCCACCGTCGTCACCGCGGAGAGGTTGAAGTGGTTGCTGGCGATGATCTTAGCCTGGTTAAACGCCTCGACCGTTCCAACAACGCTGATTAAAGCCGTATCTTTCTGCAGGCTGATGAAGTCGTTGAGCAGCGGCGGCACAATGCGCTTCAACGCCTGCGGCACCACGACGAAGCGCAATGTTTGCAGATAGCTCAAACCCAGCGAGCGTGCTCCCGCCGCTTGGCTCCAATGAATGCTGCTGATACCGGCCCGATAGATCTCCGCCTCATAGGCGCCATAGCTCAACGTCAACGCCAGCACCGCGAGCCAGATTGGTGACAGGTTGCTAAACAGCGCTAGGCCGGTGAGCGGCAGACCAAAGGCGATGAGATAAACTGCCACGATCGTCGGCAAAGCGCGGAATAGATCGCAATAAATGGTGGCCATGGTCCGGACAGGCAATCCCGCCGGGCCGGGGGCCATGCGTGCCAGGGCGATCAGAAGCCCCCAGACCAAGATCAATACCTCGGCACTCAGGAAGATCTCGATATTATATTGAAACGCCGTCAGCACCAGCGGGGCGGTGTCGCGGATCAGCCCAAGGTCGAAGAACGTCTCACCAACGGCGAAGTGATTTACCGCAATAAACAGGGCAAAGAGGAACACCAAGCCCGCGGCGAGAGCATAGCCCGCCGTGCAGAGCGCCCAGTTCTTGGACTCCAGAACATGCGCCCGCAGTGCCGAGATATCAGCCGCGCTCCGAACGGCAGCACGCGCCGCGCGCAGGCTACGCGCCACTGGCCAGCCCAAAGCGAGGGCGAGGCTGGCGATGCCGAACAAACCCAGCGTCACTGGAGCAGATACGTAATTTATACTGATAAGCTCGCGACGAATGTAGGCCGCACTCCACAGCCCGCCCGCGAGCGTGGCTGCGGCAACCGCCACGGCGAAGAGCCCCCAAAGCGCCGCCGCGCGTGACGAAGCCGGTGCCACACCTGCCTGCGCCCATCGCGCGACATTGATCTGGGCGGCGGGAGAAAGGCGGTTTTTGGTCACAGAATCACTCTACTCGTTCAGACGAAGATACTGCCTGCTCAGGGCGTGAAATAGGGGATCTTGGTCGGATCCTGCCCCCAGGCTCCAGCCAGGTAGGTCTTCGCCAATTGTTTCGTGGTGCCGTCTTTCACCAACGAGGCGATCACCTTATTCAGTACTGCCTCATTGGCTGAACCCTTGGGGTAAAGGGCGGCATAAACCTCGCCGGTGGAATATTGCGCGAGCACCGTCAGGCGGCCGTGCGACTGCGCCGCCGCCCCGAGAGCGTCGGCAGTGTCGGTCAGCACGGCATCGACCTGCCCGGCGGCGACGGCGGTGAACAGCGTCGCCTCATCGGGATACACCCGCACAGGCTGCGTTGGCTTGAGCTTGTCATTAACGAAATCAGCGCCGGTGGTGCCCGACTGGATACCGATCCGAGCAGATTTGATGCTTTGGGCGGTAAACTTGGTACCCGCTTTTACCAGAATGCCGATATCGGAGCTGAAGTAGGGCACCGAGAAATCGACCACCTTCTGCCGGTCGGGGGTAACGGAAATTTCGTTGAGGGCGAGGTCGAAATCATGGGTTTGGCCCGCGACGAGCGCATCCCAATCGACGTTTTTCACCTGCACCTTCGGCAAACCGAGGCGATAGGCAATGTTGGCGGCAAGGCAGTACTCGTAGCCGTCTTGGATTAAATCAACCGTATCGCCATTCCACCACACCGGCGCCGGCAGGTTTACCTCGACGGTGATTTGCCCTGGAATTGCCGGATGAATTTTAAACGCGGCCTTATCGCCAGTAACCGTGCAATGGCCGATCGTATCGGCATGGGCAGAGATGCCCCCGAGGGCTCCAGTGGCGACAAGCAGCAGGCCCAGACCGGCAGTGCAAATTTTTTTACCCATGCTCCAAAACCCTCTGCGACCATTGGCGTTCTGCTAATGCAAAGCGACCGCACAATTAAAGGCCATTATTTCATCGTGTTGACACGTTGTGGCTATATAAGCCATCTAGTCTATCGTCAATATGTTGTTATTTTTCAAGTCAAGCATGGGGTGCCGCGGCGCATCCAAGGAGTGGCGGGCGTGACGAAGATTCAAATTCTCGATGGCGGTATGGGCCGTGAGTTAAACCGCATCGGCGCCCCGTTTCGCCAGCCGGAGTGGTCGGCCCTCGCCCTGCTGGAAGGTCCGGAATTCGTCCGCCGCGCGCATGATGCTTTCATCGAGAGCGGGGCGCGCATCATCACCACGAATAGCTATGCGGTAGTGCCGTTTCATCTTGGACGGGAGCGTTTTGCGGCACGGGGGACTGAGTTGGCGGCGCTGGCCGCGCAAATCGCACGCGCCGCGGCGGATGCGGCACCTGACGCTGTTCTGGTCGCCGGGTCCTTACCTCCGGCGCTGGGCTCTTATCGGCCTGACCTCTTTGACCATGACCAGTCAGTGGCGATCCATCGGCAGCTGATCGCAGGGATGGCTGACCATGTCGACGTCTGGCTAGCGGAAACGCAAAGCTCGCTGGCAGAAGTACAAGCGGCGGCCGAGGCGTTAGCTGGGTCGGCGAAGCCGTTATGGATTTCCTATACACTCGAAGATGACCCCGACGATGCGCAGCCCGTGCCCAGCCTGCGCTCTGGCGAAAGCGTCGCTGATGGGGTGGCGGCAGCCCTGGGGCTCGGAGCCAAGGCTATTCTCTTTAATTGCAGCCAGCCAGAGGTCATGGAACCGGCACTCGCGGTGGCGAGCGCCGCCATAAGCGCCCACGGCAGCACCGTAGCGCTCGGCGTCTATGCCAACGCGTTCCCCCCGCAACGCAAAAATGCCGCTGCCAACGCCGATCTTGACGAACTGCGCCCCGATGTCAGTGAAGAAACTTACCGCGTCTGGGCGCGGCGATGGGCCGACGCCGGGGCGATAATCATCGGCGGCTGCTGCGGCATAGGACCGGAACATATCCGCGTACTGGCCGCCGACTTGGCGACGTGAACGAACGTCTGCTTCTCTATCGCGGCCTGTGTCAAGCGGCGCGCGTAATCTTCTACCGCCTTGAGGCTGGTAGGGCTGGTGATGCCAAAGGCCCTTCGATCGTGGGATAAGCTGTACGGGTTCAGGTCGTTATTTTTTAGTCATGAGGTCGTGCCACACGAGGCTCGCGCTTCTCTTCGGGGTCGACGCTGCGGTCGCCCCATGATGGGTTAAGAAAGATAGCGTGGATCAATCTTTTTGGCGCCTTCGCCGCCGTGGGCAGTGAGGCTGCAGACATTACGATCTCACGCCACCCTCGTCCCCGTGAGGACCTCTTCCTGCCGAGGCAGAACCGGTTGGAACTTCTGTTCGAAGATGATGATTAGGCGGGCAAGGTGACAGCGTTGGGTTCGCTGCCCCAGCGGAAATCGGTCCCGTCCATCCACATGCGGTGGAGGATGACGGCCAGGCGCCTGGCGACGGCGACGATGGCTCGCCGCATTCCGCGCCGCTGTGCCACCCGGAGGCCCCACGCTTTGAGCCACGACCAGCGGCGGCTCTGTGTCAGCAGGACCTGAGCTGCCTCGTACAACATGGTCCGCAGCATGGTATCGCCGGATTTGGAGATGCCGCCGTCGTAGTCGATTTCTCCGGATTGGTATCGCCGGGGCGTAAGTCCCGCATGGGCACCCACCGCCCTGGAGTGAATAAAGCGCTGCGGTTGATCGACAGTCGCTCGATAAGTCAGGGCAACAACCGCACCAACGCCAGGGGCCGTCATTAAGCGCCGGCAGACGGGATCGTGGCGGACGGCATCGAGCAGCATCTTGTCCAGTTTACTGAACTCCCGGCACAGCACCGATCGAATGGTGAGCAGCGGCTCGACGATCTGCGCCAGCCGGGGCAACCCTTCAACAAGCTCGCGGATCCGTGCTTCGAATCCGGCCTTGCTGACGACCCCAACCTTCAGGCCAAAATTGCGTAACGTGCCGCGTAGATCGGACTCGACGTCGAGCATTTTGTGCTGGACGAGCTTGCGTGCAGTCAGCAGCATCCGCTGCTCCTGACTTTCCAGCGTCTTGACGTGTACAGGTTTGAACAGACCGACACGCATCATCTGCGCGATGCCGCGCGCATCGTGCCGGTCGGATTTGTTGACCTTCTGAGCTTGCAGCAACGACTTCATATGCCGTGTCTCGACGCAGATGACCGGAAGGCCAGCCTTCGCCAAGCCGCTGACCAGCCACTGCGAGAGCGGACCGGCCTCGATCCCGATCCGCTCATAATCCACGCCGATCGACGTGAGCAGCATGATGATGTCCTCCGGCTCGGAGGCCACCTTCTGCTCGATCACAACCTTACCAGCTTGGTCAACGACACATACCGCCGTCTCCTTCACCGAAACATCCAGACCCACGAAATGCGCCATCGTCGTCGCTCCTTCCAGTGTTGCTCGAGGTCAGTCTCGACCTCATCTGCATCCTATATGAAGGGGCTATGGGCTCCCGATCTCATATCGCGCCCAAGCCGCCGCGATACACCATCTTGTTACCGCTACGCGCTCCATAGCAGCCAGGCCGAATTCGGCCCTTCCGAGTCGAAATGGTCTGCCGGCTAGGGCTGTCCGTCTGGTGCCCGTGAGGCCGTTTGTCTGCGGAATTGAGAGGCGCCTACTATGCGGGCAAATCGGATCATTCAATCCCGATCATGATCTCGATCAGATTGGCCGTGCCCGACGCAATGCCATCCTCGATCGCCAACGCGATGTCGCCTGGCCGTTCGATCCGTCGCGCAGGTAAGCCCATAGATTTTGCAAGCCCAACGTAATCGATCGTGGGTTCCGTAATATCCATCGCAATGAAGCGGTTGCTGCGGTTCGACAGGTAATCGCTCTGCCGCTTCATGAATTTCTTAAGGATATCATATTCTTGGTTATTCATGACGACGAAGGTGACGGGCAGCTTTTCATGCGCTGCTGTCCAAATCGCCTGCGGGGAATAGAGCGCTGCGCCGTCGCCGACAAGGGACACCACCGGCTGCCGGCCGAGCCCCAGCGAGCACCCGACCGCGGCCGGCATGCCCCAGCCCAACGCGCCGCCGCGCAGGAAGGAATATTGGTTAGGCGACAGGCTGTTCAAAAAGCTACGCACATGTGTCGATGTTGCGATGGCCTCATCAACGATATGAATATCGGCTCCAATCGCTCGAACCGCCTCCTGGGCCGCGACCAGCGGCGTGATTTTTGGCGCATCCCACTCGGAGGCCGCTCGTGCTGCGAGTAACTGCCGGCGCTCCATGCGCTTTGCTGCTGCCCTCTCGCAAAGGTTCGCATAATGAGCCGCGTTTGGAGCGGTTGCAGCATCCAGCAATGGCTGCATCGCGCGCAGAGAGTCCCGGATGTCGCCCACGACCGACAACTTGGTCGAATAGGTCCGGCCAAGGTCGCGTACGTCCGTCGACATCTGATAGACTGCGCAATGCGCCGGAATGATTGGGCCCGCTGAATACAGAATGGTGATTAGCGACTTTCCGCCAAGCGCAAAAATTGCGTCATAATTAGACAACTTCTCATAAATCTCCCGGCCGTTGGTTGGCATATTGCCGGACCAAAGCGGATGGGCCGTGGGGAAAGGAACACGCGAGGGCCACGAAGAGCCGTAGATTTCGGCCCCGAGAGTCTCTGCTAGTTTTGCGACCGCCTCAGCAGCATCGCTGAAATAAACCTCGTCACCGGCGATGATCAAAAGCCTGCCAGGTGGGATGTTGGCTAGTTGCTCTGCCAAGACATCAAGAGAGCCCGCTACGGTGCGGCAGTCGACGAAAGACGGTTCGGCGATACCGACCTCGCTCATCTCCTCCATAACGTCCATTGGCAATGACAAAAAAACTGGCCCTGCTGGTGCGGCGCTAGCATCGTGAAAAGCACGACGGACAAGAGTTGGAAGTTGATCCGCATGGGTGACTTCCTGCGCCCACTTCACTGCTGGACGCGCAATCTGCGTCAGATCTCCAAACAGAAGCGGATCGGTGATCGTATGCCGTGAATCCTGCTGGCCAGCGGTAACGACCATTGGCGTCTGCGATACTTGGGCATTGAGCAGATTGCCCATACCATGGCCCAGCCCGCCGGCCGTGTGAAGGTTTAAAAACCCAGGCCGCTTTGCCGCTTGAGCGTAGCCGTCCGCCATGGCTACCGCACTGGCCTCCTGTAAAGCCCAGATATAAGCGATATCGGGAGTGGCCGTCAGGGCATCCATCAAGGGAAGCTCTGTAGTCCCGGGATTGCCGAAGATATACTCAACCCCCTCGCTGCGTAAAACTTCGAGAAGGACGAAAGCTCCGCGGCGGGAGGCGGCATTTTCTATGGCAGAGACTTTGCTGATAGGCATCGATAATGCTCACGGGTCCAGAATTACTGGCCCAGCATCCGGGTATTTTCGATCAAAATCCAGAGTGGCTAAGAGTGACGCATAAATTAACAATATTACTCTGTTGAAAATTGATAGACCGGATTTTTACTGCGCTAGTGGCTATTTCTTTTGAAGGAATATTGCCCACGAACCCGCCGGATCACTGAGTAATCGCTGAATTAAAGACGTCTTAACCTTAGTAAAAGATGCTTTGATCAATATGTAGAAGCAACCTCCGCTATGGAGATTGCTGGAAAGCGCTAAAGCCCTCCGAGAAGAGTCGTGAAATGTGTCAATATGAGTACTTTTACGACGCCCGCTTTGGCCTTTTGTAATCTCGAAGCAGAATGGCTGTTTCGGTCCCTCCTGGCCTGCGCCCAGACTCGCAAAATAACCGTTAGCAGCATTCGCGAGGCCAGCCCTCAGGGGCAAGGGTCTGGATACTGGCTGTGCACGTTGTTGATCGCCGAGATGGCTTCCTCGGGCAATGTGGCGAGGCTGCCATCAATATCGGCGGCAAGCTGTTCCAGGCTGGTGGCGCCGATGATCGAGCTGGTCACGAAAGGCTGCTGATACACCCAGGCAAGGGCGAGCGCCACCGGCGACAGGCCGAAGGAATGGGCGATCGCGACATAGCGGGCGGTCGCATCCGGCTGCTGCGGTACGCTGTAGCGCGTGAATTGGCGGGCGACTGCAACACGTGAACCGGGTGGGATGACGCCCCCTAGATATTTCCCGGATAGATGCCCAGCGGCCAAGGGGGAATAGGCCAGCAGTCCCACTTTCTCGCGCAGCGCATATTCAGAAAGCCCGCTCTCGAAGGAGCGGTTAAGCAGGCTATAGGCGTTCTGGATCGAGGCGATCAGCGGCAGGCCCTTCTCACGCGCCAGACGCAGATATTCGCCCACCCCCCAGGGCGTCTCGTTCGAAACCCCGATCGCCCGGATTTTGCCGGCCTTCACGTGCACAGCGAGCGCTTCCAGCGTTTCCTCGATGCTAACGCTGCCTTCCGGGTCGCTCAGCCGCATCTGCCCGCGTTGGCCAAACACCGGCACCGTGCGGTCGGGCCAGTGGAGCTGGTAGAGGTCGAGATAATCCGTGCGCAGGCGGCGCAGGCTGTCATGCAGGGCAGCGTCGATATTGGCCTTGTCCAGATGATTGTTGCCACCGCGGATTGGCACGTGGCGGCTGGGGCCGGAGATCTTGCTCGCCAGCACGATCTTGTCGCGCCGGCCGGAGGCGGCGATCCAGCTGCCGATATACTCTTCGGTGCGGCCGCGCGTTTCGAGCGAGGTCGGTGTCACCGGATACATCTCGGCGGTATCCAGGAAATTGATGCCACGATCGAGGGCGTAGTCGATCTGGGCATGGGCCTCGGCCTCGCTGTTCTGCGACCCCCAGGTCATGGTGCCCAGGGCGATGGCGCTGACGTTGATGCCGGTGGTGCCCAGCGGGCGGTATGCGATGGCGGTCACGTTCGATCCTCTATGGAAGGTGGAAAAAGGCATTCCGGAGCGGGGCCGATGGGCTGTTATATACGTCTCTGGTGAGGGGACGGAGCGTGCTGGCAAATAATCATACTAATGTGGTAGGGTAAATATGTGATAACGTGCAAATTTCGGGTGTCGCACGAAAAAGCGCTCCACCGTAAGCCAGCATGGCAGCCCTGAATCTCGCAACGCTGTTGTGGGCGCAGCCGGCCAAGGCAACGGCCACTCTTGGCCTGGTGCCGTCTGAAACCCGCCAGTCTGCGATCGGCCCACAGCGGGGAACCGGCAAAGATCCCCCTGACCCGCCCGCCTGCCTATTCAGACTTCCTCTCAGCCCGTCTTGGAAGTTGCCCGCGCGGCGCGCTTCTCTTCCTCGGTCCAGACTTTGCGCTCGCGCTTTTCCTGCGGCTTGATTTGCTTGGCCGGACCACCGCCCAGCACGGGTGGGCGCATGGTCGAGTTCCGTGCCGCTTCCGAATGCCAAGGGTGATCGTCATGAACGGTCAGAGCGCGACCGATTTCCCGCTCCACATCACGCAGCCAGGCACGTTGCTCGGCATCGCAGAGCGTGACGGCGAAGCCGCTGCGCCCTGCGCGGCCGGTGCGGCCTATGCGGTGGACATAGCTTTCCGGCAGGCTCGGCAGGTCATGGTTGAAAACATGCGTCACGGTCTCGACGTCGATGCCGCGCGCCGCGATATCCGTTGCCACCAGGACCTGCACGGTCCCGGTGCGGAAGGCGTCCAGTGCACGCTCCCGCTGGCCCTGCGACTTGTTGCCGTGCAGGGCTTCGGCGGTGATGCCCGCCTCGGTGATGAAGGCGCAGACGTCGTTGGCAATGTTCTTCTGCAGCGTGAAGACCACGGCCTGGCCGATCCCCGGCGTCCGCAGCAGCGCCAGCAGCGCTGGCTTCTTGTCGGCGGCATCCATGAACATGACCGACTGCTCGATCCGGTCGACGGTGGTTGAGGGCGGGGCGATCTCGACCTTCGCCGGATCGCGCAGGAGGCTTTCGGCCAGCGCGGTGATGGATTTCGGCATCGTCGCCGAAAACAGCAATGTATGCCGTTCCTTCGGCAGCGTCGCGACGATGCGCTCGATCGGCTTGGCGAAGCCCATATCGAGCATCTGGTCGGCCTCATCCAGCACCAGCGCCTCAAGCTGCGACAGGTCGCAGAGGCCCTGGTTGATCAGATCCAGCAACCGCCCCGGCGCCGCCACGATGATGTCGACGCCAGCCTTGAGCGCATTGACCTGGTGGAACTGGCTGACGCCGCCGAAGATCGTTGTCACGCTGAGCTGCAGATGGCGACCGAAGCGCTCGAAGCCGTCGGCGATCTGAGAGACCAGTTCCCGCGTGGGTGCCAGGACCAAAACGCGGGCACCGCCCTTGGGGGCCGGCCGGGGCGCCATGGCAAGGCGATGCAGCAGCGGCAGCGCGAAGGCGGCGGTCTTGCCTGTGCCGGTCTGCGCCATGCCGAGCACGTCGCGGCCCGCCAGCAGCAGCGGGATCGATTGGGCCTGGATAGGGGTAGGGTTGGCATACCCCTCTTCGGCCAATGCGCGTTGCAGGGGCGGCGCCAGGGAGAGATCGGCGAAAGTGATGGACATGGTCAAGCGGCGCCTCCGGCGCTGGGTAAGGGTGCGCCTAATGGGGCTTCGCTGGTTAGGAGCGCGGGCTTTTACGGGTGATGCTGCACTGCGTCAACGAGGAGAGGAGGCGCGGCGCGGCGGTTCTTACCTTCACCCACGCCCGCCGCAGCCCCTCCCCGCCGAACCGCCGCGCCTCCCGTCGGCGCAGTGCAGTCGCGCGCATGTTCGGCCGTATGAAGGAATGGCGGCGGACGATCATGCGCTTAGACCGCCTCGCCGGGAAATTCCTCTCCGCCATTGAGCTAATGGACTAATGTCCGCTTCTCTATCGCGGCCTGTGTCAAGCGGCGCGCGTAATCTTCTACCGCCTTGAGGCTGGTAGGGCTGGTGATGCCAAAGGCCCTTCGATCGTGGGATAAGCTGTACGGGTTCAGGTCGTTATTTTTTAGTCATGAGGTCGTGCCACACGAGGCTCGCGCTTCTCTTCGGGGTCGACGCTGCGGTCGCCCCATGATGGGTTAAGAAAGATAGCGTGGATCAATCTTTTTGGCGCCTTCGCCGCCGTGGGCAGTGAGGCTGCAGACATTACGATCTCACGCCACCCTCGTCCCCGTGAGGACCTCTTCCTGCCGAGGCAGAACCGGTTGGAACTTCTGTTCGAAGATGATGATTAGGCGGGCAAGGTGACAGCGTTGGGTTCGCTGCCCCAGCGGAAATCGGTCCCGTCCATCCACATGCGGTGGAGGATGACGGCCAGGCGCCTGGCGACGGCGACGATGGCTCGCCGCATTCCGCGCCGCTGTGCCACCCGGAGGCCCCACGCTTTGAGCCACGACCAGCGGCGGCTCTGTGTCAGCAGGACCTGAGCTGCCTCGTACAACATGGTCCGCAGCATGGTATCGCCGGATTTGGAGATGCCGCCGTCGTAGTCGATTTCTCCGGATTGGTATCGCCGGGGCGTAAGTCCCGCATGGGCACCCACCGCCCTGGAGTGAATAAAGCGCTGCGGTTGATCGACAGTCGCTCGATAAGTCAGGGCAACAACCGCACCAACGCCAGGGGCCGTCATTAAGCGCCGGCAGACGGGATCGTGGCGGACGGCATCGAGCAGCATCTTGTCCAGTTTACTGAACTCCCGGCACAGCACCGATCGAATGGTGAGCAGCGGCTCGACGATCTGCGCCAGCCGGGGCAACCCTTCAACAAGCTCGCGGATCCGTGCTTCGAATCCGGCCTTGCTGACGACCCCAACCTTCAGGCCAAAATTGCGTAACGTGCCGCGTAGATCGGACTCGACGTCGAGCATTTTGTGCTGGACGAGCTTGCGTGCAGTCAGCAGCATCCGCTGCTCCTGACTCTCCAGCGTCTTGACGTGTACAGGTTTGAACAGACCGACACGCATCATCTGCGCGATGCCGCGCGCATCGTGCCGGTCGGATTTGTTGACCTTCTGAGCTTGCAGCAACGACTTCATATGCCGTGTCTCGACGCAGATGACCGGAAGGCCAGCCTTCGCCAAGCCGCTGACCAGCCACTGCGAGAGCGGACCGGCCTCGATCCCGATCCGCTCATAATCCACGCCGATCGACGTGAGCAGCATGATGATGTCCTCCGGCTCGGAGGCCACCTTCTGCTCGATCACAACCTTACCAGCTTGGTCAACGACACATACCGCCGTCTCCTTCACCGAAACATCCAGACCCACGAAATGCGCCATCGTCGTCGCTCCTTCCAGTGTTGCTCGAGGTCAGTCTCGACCTCATCTGCATCCTATATGAAGGGGCTATGGGCTCCCGATCTCATATCGCGCCCAAGCCGCCGCGATACACCATCTTCTCGGACGGCTCGTCGTAGCCGCCAGCATCTGGCATGGGGCGATTTGAGATTGGCCGCTTTTCGGCCCATCCAGGGATCAAACGCCAGGCCCGTATCACCGAGCAATCAGCCAGATTGATGGATAGCTCGTGCGATCAGCGATCCCGCGAGCGCCAGCATCGTGATTCCGACGAGCGCATCCAGCACGCGCCACGCGCATGATCGCGTAAACACGGGCTTCAACAGTCGCGCGCCAAAACCAAGCGCAGAAAACCACAAAAAGCTGGCGCTGGCGGCGCCCGCCACGAAGATGGGGCGCAGAGGTGCTGGTTGCGCCGCCCCGATCGTACCCAAGAGCAGAACGGTGTCGAGATAGACATGCGGGTTGAGGAAGGTGAAGCCTGCCGTAGCCGCAATCGCTTGCCCGAGTGTCACTCCACCGGCTTCGGCAATCGAGACTGTGCCGGCAACCACCATGCGGCGTAACGCCATGACGCCATACCAGCCAAGGAACGCAGCACCTCCGAGCGCCAGCAGCGTGATCAGTTGCGGGACAGCGGCAACGAACGCGCCAACACCGCTGACGCCAGCCACGATCAGCAGCGCATCTGCACAGCCGCAGAAGAGTACGATGGCTCCGACATGCTCATGTCGCAGCCCCTGACGCAGGACGAAAAGATTCTGGGCGCCGATCGCCACGATGAGCGCGGCGGATGTGGCGAAGCCAGTGCAGAACGCGGAAAGGAAGTTTGCCATGCGCGCTACCTTTGGCGACACTCATGGGATTAGGAAAGATTGTTTTTCTAAACGTGATTAAGTACAGCTTCATTTATGCTGGACTATCCCTCTCTTGCCGCCGTTGGCGCCGTGGTCCGCGAGGGCAGTTTTGAGCGCGCGGCCAACGTGCTTGGCATCACGCCGTCGGCAATTTCGCAGCGTGTCCGGGGCTTGGAGGAACGGTTAGGGGCAATCCTCGTCATCAGGGGACAGCCGTGCGTGCCCACTGATCTGGGCCGCACCCTTTGTGCGCATCTCGACCGGGTACAATTGCTGGAAGCCGACCTGGCACCAACACTCGCCGGCAAAGGCGAGGGGGCAGGCTCGCAACTCACACTTAAGATCGCGGTGAACGCGGACAGCCTAGCGACATGGTTTCCAAAGGCCGCCGCAGCCTTTGGGCGCGGCACAGGCACGTTGCTCGACCTGATGCTGGACGACGAGGCTCACACCGCCGACCGGCTCCGGGCGGGTGAAGTCTTGGCGGCGGTGACGGCCAATTCCGAGCCCGTGCAGGGGTGCAAGACGATCACGCTCGGCGCGTTGCGTTATGCCGCCTGCGCCAGCCCGGATTTCATGGCCCGCTGTTTCGGCGAAGGCGTGAACACCGATACGCTGGCGAAGGCGCCGTACATGCGTTTTGACCGGCGGGACAGGCTGCAAGCCCGTTGGGCGTCTGAGGCGCATGGTATTGACCTTGCCGCGCCCACGCACTGGCTGCCCTCCACGCAGGGCTTTCTCGACCTTGCCCTCGCTGGGTTGGCTTGGGGATTGCAGCCTCTTCCGCTTGCCGAAGCGCACATCGCTGCGGGCCGTCTGCTTGAACTGCCACCAGGATTGCGGGTCAATGTGAAACTCTATTGGACGGTCGCCCGGCTTCACGCCGCATCGCTGCGCCAATTGACTGAGGCCGTGTGTGCGGCGGCACGCCAGACCTTGGAAACCGGCAACAACGCCTGACATCAGCGTAGATGTCATCCTATGGCAGATAGCGACTTTCGAGGGCATGAGAAGCAACCGCTGTACGGCTCAGGTTGATTTTGGATTAGCCAAGTTTCTAGTCCGATGGCCGGACAGAGGTCAGGCTGGATTCGGTCTGTCACTGCTGCTTCGCGCCCATGCCCGTCGTTCCCGAACCAGCACGTGCTGCTTGAAAGCAGTCGTCCCATGGTTGGATCTAGAACGGTGGCAAGCCTCCAATGAGCAGCCAAACTCACAGATAGTTATTTCGATGATTTGAGGCTTGTTCAAGAGCGGCCGCGATCAAATTTTGTTTGCGCGGATGAGTTGCCTAGCGACAATATTGTGAAATGCAAAAGATCTCGCTCGTGCTGTTTGATATGCATGACGTGCTTTGTCGGTTTGATCAGGCGAAGCGGCTTGAGGACTTGGCGCGGATTTCGGGGAAATCGACGGACGAGATTTTTGCGGCGATTTGGGGAGCGGGCTTTGAAGCCGAGGCGGATGCCGGGAAGCTGGACAGCGTGGCGTATTTAAAGGGTTTCGGGGAGCGGTTGGGCTACCCGATTACGCTGGATGAATGGGTGGCCAACCGCAAGCTGGCGATGGTTCCGATGCCGGAGGTTTTGGCAATTATGGCGGACGTTGAAAAGCCGGGTGAAGGTGGCGGTGCTCACCAACAATCATACGCTCGTGCGAGAGCATTTGAATGTTTTGTTTCCGGAGCTTTTTGCTCTGTGCGGGGACGACGCGTATGTGTCGGCGCAGTTCGGCGTCGCAAAGCCGAACCCGGAAGTGTATTTGCGCTGTGTGGCTGCGGCGGGCGGTCGGCCTGAAGAAACTTTGTTCATCGATGATTCGAAAGCCAATGTGGATGGTGCCGTTGCGGCTGGGTTGGCAGGGTATTTGTTCACCGACGCGGCCGCTTTGCGGGTTGCTCTGCGGGATTTTGGTTTGACTTGTAAATCGGCATCCGATCGTGACCCCGGCTTGGCGTCGTAGTCATTGGTTATGATTTGATAAAATGGGGTCGAGGCGGGAGCCCCGCCGACGCCGACCGGGCCCCCACCGAACACCCTTTTCCCACAGAAATTCAATGCCTTAATGGCCGTCGAAGGCGGGAGCAAAGTTGGGTGCTAATTCACGCCCTAATCTTTTTCGTTTCTGGTGGACGGGCGCGATCGGTCCGCGGCATCGCCCTCAGCAAGGGGCCGCAACGGCAGCAGCAAGAGGTTGCGGCGGCAAGGCCCAAGGCGCCGCCCAACAGCGTCTCCCAGGCGCGGGCGCCAAGGATGGCGGCGGAGTGTTCGCCGGTCACGGCAAGCGTGACGATCAAGGTAAAGGCGTAGGCACCACAGGCAATATCGTAGCGCTCGGGCAGCGCCATCGCGTAGATCACCATGGCCAACGCCGCGGCCGCCCAGGCGAGAACAGGCATGATAGATGCCAGGGGTAGAAAGACAAGGCCCAGCGGCACGCCGATAGTGGTGCCGATAATCCGATGCATCACACGCCGGATTGTGCCGCTCGCGGACCCCGCAATGACATAGGTGCAGGCCGTGATCGCCCAGGCAGATTCGACCAAGCCAAACACCGCGTTCAAGCCAACGATCGTCAAGGCGGCAGCCGCAGCCTGCAATCCCATGGCGAGCTCCGGCCGCGGCGCTCCCGGCCGGATTGGCAGGGCGGGCGGCGGTGGCGGCGGGTGCTCGGCCGGACCGCTCAGGAGTCGCTGCACGACCGACGCGGTAGCTGCGATAGCCGCCGCAATGGCGATCGTATATAAATCGCCAGGGCCCAATGCCGCACCATAGGCAAGCAGCTGGCCGATATAGACCTGCGAGCCGGCGCCCGTGCCAGTGAGGCCAAATCGCCGCATATAGCCCGCGCAAAAGGCGCCGGAGACGAGCACCAACTCAGGGCCCGCGTGGCCAAGCTGTGCCAACAGCGGCGCAAGAAGCGCTAAACTCACGGCGCCCGCTGCGGCGGCAGCGGTGAGAAGCACCAAATCCCGGCTTGATTCCCGTCTGGTGCTACGCCCTTCCGAGACGCTGGCCCATAGCGCGAAACCACCGGCGAGAATGCTTAGCGACGGTCCGTCCCGAAGGCCGCGGGTGATATCTCCCATCGTGCCGAGCATGGCGGCAATACCGTAGGCGGTGATAAGCCGGAGCCCCTTGATGCGGCGATGCGCACCGGGATCGATACGCTCCAGCCGTAGTGCCGCGCTCTGCAGGCAGGCGCGCGTGAAGGACGCCAGGGAGGCGACGCGGCGGCTCTGGTTCAAGGTCATGCGTCCCTCCGAGATCCACATGAGCTGGCGCCGGATGGTTTCGGCGTCTTCATGATTTGCCGATCTAATAAGCCTTTGCCGAAAAGAAAGATGATCGCGGCCGCAACCCTTCAGGCAATCGGAGCCGCCGGCAACGGCTTTGACTGCCAGCATGCGCCAAACTCGTTCAGGGCGTCCCTGTCCGGCATTCCGCCATTTATCATCCGGCTTGCCTATGCACCGGCTCGCACTGGGCCGCAGCGCTGGTCAGTGGCGCACCAGCCCGCGGGCCGCCATCCAGTCGAGCACCAGGGCCGCTATGTCGTCGCTGTTATCGTCAGCCATGAGGGCATGGCTGTTGCCATGAATGCCGCGCCCGGGCAGGTCGATGAAGGTCACGTCGCAGCCGGCAGCGGCCAGGGCATCGCGCCAGCGCTCGCAGGCTGGGCGCGAACGGACCCAGAAGGCGTTGTCTCTCCAATTGTCTCCCCATACGAAAAGATGGGGGATGTCGCGCAGCAGGCCCGCATCCGCATGCGCGGGGGCGGGCGCGCCGGACGGTTCCAGGGAGATGACGGCGCGCACGCGATGGGGCGCGTTCAGCGCGGCGGTGAGCCCGAAATTGCCACCCTGGCTATGGGTCAGGATGATGACGCCGGGGTCGAGCCGGCGCAGGAGCGCATCATAGGCGGCTTGGGTGAGCGCATCGTTACAGCCCCAGCGCGGAACGCTGCCGGCCAGGAATGCCTCGAACGCGCCGATGGGAAAGCGCAGGCCCGGATAAATGCGCCGCAGCGCGGGATCCGGGTGCCAGGAGCCCGAGGGGCCAAACCGGAACGTATCCTCCCATAATTCCCTGGCGGTGCGGAAATAGGGGGCCTCCGGATAGATTTGCGGATAAGGTGCGAACGATGCGCGGCCGCGCTCCACCGCGTCTGAAACATAGGTGTCGAACCCGGCGCGGAGGAAGAACATCTGCCAGCCTGGCCGCCCGTCAGGCGTGGTCTCCCAAGCGGCGCCGGTCATGCCGCCTCCATGCCACATCAGAAGCGGCCCCGACGCCTTTGGAACGGCAAGACGAGTGTATTGCACATACATCTGGCCAGCCATGATCTCCCCGTTGGGATCAATATGGTGGACCGGACCGCCGGCCGTGCTCACCCGCTCGCGCAACGGCAGACCTTCGAGCTTGCACATGCGCCCGCCGACATAGAAGGAGCCAATCTCTTCGATCATGACGGGCGGAGGCTTCGGGAGGGGGGCAGTATTGTTCATGGCAGTGGCCTGCTGGATATTTTGTAACCGCGCGATTGAGAGGTTAGCGTAATCATGCGGCCTGGTCCAAATGGATTGTGAATCTCGAGAGGGCGGTCCGGGAGCGCCACACAAGCACGGCGCCAGGCTTACGCGGCGTGGCAAAGATCGATTGTGCCGCGTTGAAAGCGTCGGACGCGACGCAGCTTCACGGAATCGGACCAAAACTGCGTGACAAATCCGCCACGCTGCCCGCGGCATCCGCCCCTTCCCGACTGGCCATCGCAAGTTTCCATCGACACGAGGCAACTCGCCTGCGCAAAGATCGGCTTCACGACATCAGGAATGACACCCAAGGGAGTATCGGCCTTGTCTGCTTCCACTTTGTCCCGGCTCGCATTGGTTGTGCTGACGACATGGGCGCTGTCGATGGTCCTGCCTTCGTTCTATCGCATCGTTCGGCCGCTCGCCTCGTTCGGGCTCGCTGTCGACAACAACGGCGTTGTTGTCGATGTCGTCGGGCCGTTCGACCAAGCCCCGGAACGCTCCCCGGCGGCAGCGGCGGGGCTCGTCCCGGGCGACCGGCTCGACCTTCGGCAGATGACCTGCTGGGCCCCCCGCAGTCGCGCCTGTGCGGCCCTCGTCACTTTGCTCGGCGGATCGGGAGGGGTGCAGGAGACGCTCCCTGGGAGGGAGGTCGACCTCGCCATACGTCCGGCGGACGGCAAAGCGACCCGGATCGTGCACTTGCGCGCGGAACCCGCGCCGCTCGACCTGCCAGGGCGTCTCGTCTTGCTGGCCGATACTGTCGTCAGTATTCTATCGACGCTTGCCGCCGCCTGGCTGGTCTGGTGTCGGCCCGCGTGGATGACCTGGGGCTTCTTCCTGTATTTCTCCTGGTTCAATCCGGGCCAGACCTACGCATACTACGCCCTTCTTCAATCCCAGCCGGTCCTGCTGCTGATCGCACAATGCCTGGATGGGTTGGCCACGGGTGCGGCTTTGGGCGGGCTGCTCGTCTTTGCGCTGCACTTTCCGGAGTCCGAGCCCGATCCGCGCTGGCGTCGATGGTTGCTGCTGGTGCCCTGGCTTGCGGCGGTCATGGCCGCACTGCAACTCATGGCCGGCGCCAACCTCTTCGGCGCGGAGACCGAAGGAATCGCCGCGGCCGCCTACATCTACAGCTACGGCCTCAACGCGATCGCCCTCGCCTTGCTGCTGGCGCGTCGGCGTACGCTGCATCCGCGCAACGAGCAGCGCATGCGCTGGGTGATTGCAGGCTGCGCGATCGGGTTGCCCAGCTTCATCTTCGCCGAGATCTCCGAGACCACCGGGCTCTTGCAGAATGTGTGGGGGAGAGCGCCCTCGCAGACGGCGCTCGGGTTGCTGTATCTGGTCCAGGGCGTACTGGCCTATTTCGTATGGAATGCCGTACGACGGCAGCGCGTAATCAGCGTCGCGGTTCCCCTCCGACACGGCACGGTCACGACCGCGCTGACGCTTGCGTTCGCCGTCCCCATCGTATTCGTGCATGAGCGTATCGTCGAGATTGGCGACGCACTGCATTTGCCTGGATGGCTTTGGCCGCTGGTGGTCGCCCCAGTCGCGCTGATTGCGCTGCAGCGGCTGCACGAGGTCGCGGTAGATCTGGCCGACCACGCGTTCAACCACGCCTATCATCAAGCACGCCGGGGGCTCGATCATGCGGGACGCGCGATCCTCGAGGCAGAGGATTTCGTCACAATAGATCGATTGCTCGTCGAAGCGCCGGTCCGCCACCTTCGGCTGACATCCGCCGCGGTGTTTCGCGATGGCGACGGCGCGCTACATCGCACGATGCCGGTCATTGGATGGGCGGAGGCGCCGCTCCGCGTGTTGCGGCCGGACCTCGACGCCGCAGTAATTGAATGCCTGACGCGCCGCAAACCGGTGCGGTTGCCCCCGCAGCAATGGCGGCGTGACGGCGCGCCGTTGGGAGAGCAGACTCCGTGCCTTGCGGTGCCAATCTTCGGCTGGGCGGGGCAGGCCATCGGCCTCACGCTGTTCGGCCCGCATGAGACCGGCAGCGACATCACGCCCGATGAATGCGACATGGTGCAGGCGCTCGCCATTCAGGCCGGTCACGGATACGATCGTGTCGAGAAGGAGACGCTGCGGCGCGAGTTGCGGGAGCTTCGGGCACACCTCACCGATCACGCCCATGCGCCACCCCCGCGCTCGCAGCGTTGAAGATGATCCGGCAACCAAGTCTGGCCGCGCACATCTTCGGAAATCGCCGCAAACGAACGTCTCCTTGTTGGCCTCTTTTGAAATCTGAGTGGGTTAAGGCTGCCGATCTGGCGGCCTGACGACGAACCCGCATCCATCCCTTTGTTCGACCATGGAGACCATCCCTCCGTTCTTGACCTGCCTTCCTCAGGGCAAGACGGCGGTGGGCGGTCAAGGATGGCCATCGGCCACCGCGCAGCGGCGCGGAGCGTCCTTGAGGGCCGAGCGTCGCCTTGCCATGCTGGGCGCAGGTGGGACTCGGGAGGAACGTGGCGGATGCAGAACCAACTCTTTGAAGCGGCCTTGGGCATTGCCAAGCCATGGTACGTCAACGGTGTCGATTTCGACACGGCCAAGAAGACGCTGACGATCAGCGTCGATTTCGTCGCAGGAACGCGGTTTCCGGTACCCGACGTGGCAGGCGTGCATCCGGTTCACGACACCCAGATCAAGCGCCTGCGACACCTCAATTTCTTCCAGCACGAATGCTTTCTGGAAGTCAGGACGCCGCGGGTGAAGCTGCCGGACGGGAAGGTCGTCCTGTTCGAGCCTGACTGGTTCGGCAAGCTCGCCGGGTTCACTTTGTTGTTCGAGGCGCTGGTGCTGGCCATGGCTCAGCAGATGACCTTTGCCGCCGTGGCCAAGCTGGTTGGCGAATCCTGGCATCGCGTCCACGCGATCTGTTCGCGCTATGTCGATCTTGCCCTGGCCGAGGCCGATTTGTCGGCAGTGACCGCCGTAGCGATCGACGAGACGTCGTGCCGGCGCGGCCATAATTACCTGACCATCGCCGCCGACATGGACAAACGCAAGGTGGTGTTCGTCACCGAAGGCAAGGACGCCAAAACCATCACCGGCTTCGCCGAATACCTGGCCGCGCACAAGGGCACGCCCGAGCAGGTCGCCTCGGTGAGCATCGACATGTCGCCGGCCTTCATCAAGGGCGTCGCCGACAGCCTGCCGAACGCGCGCGTCACGTTCGACAAGTTCCACGTCGTCGCCCATGCCTCCACCGCCGTCGATGAGATGCGTCGCCTTGAACAGCGCACCGACCCGAGCCTCAAGGGGCTGCGCTGGACGCTGCTGAAGGATCGCGACCGCCTCTCCAACCAAGGCCGCGCCGACCTCGACGCGCTCATCGCCAAGGCCGCCACCAAGCGTACCGCCCGCGCCTGGCTCTACCGCGAGCATCTGCGCGAAATCCTCGACCGCAAGCAGATCAACGTCGTCTCCGCCATGCTCACGCAATGGTGCACCAATGTTCTGCGCTCCAAGATCGAGCCGATGAAAGATGTCGCAAGAATGATCCGCAAGCACTTCGACGGCATCATCGCCTGGACACAGACACGCCAGACCAACGGCTTCATCGAGGCCCTCAACGGCCTCTTCCAGGCCGCCAAACGCAAGGCCAGGGGCTATACGCGCTTTGCCACCATGCGAACCGTCCTCTTCCTCATCGCGGGAAAACTAGACTTCACCCGGATCAACCCGCATGCCGCATAGCCCACTCAAAATTCAAAAGAGCCCCTTGTTGCGATGGTGTCCCCTAGAGCAGCCCGTCGGAGTGAGCTTGCGGGCTATTTCGTTTACGTGGGCTGAGATCGCACTTCTGGAAGGTGCTCGCGCTTTTTTTGCCGGTTTCGATCCCGTGGCTGATGTGGATGGCAGCCCTGATTGCCCCACGCCAGCCATCACAGCGGCCTAGATTGACGCTCGAAAGGCGCGCTGGCTTCAGCGCGCCCCCTCCAGGGCGAACAGCCGTTTCACGTTCCAAGCCATGGTCACGAGGTTCCACTCGCCCCGGACGTTGTCGATCCCGCGCAGCATGAATTGCCGGAAGCCCATGCCAGATTTGATAATGCCAAACACCGGTTCCGGAATCTGCTTGCGCTATGCATAAAGCTTCCGTCCCCGCAGCGTGTTAAGCCGGTGTGCCATGGCTTGCACCGGCGTTGGGTTCTGCGGCGGTGGCGGCGCGGCGACGAAACGTTCGCTCAGCGGCGGATGATGCGCCTGGCGGCCCATGGCGATCAGCGGCTCAATCCCGGCCGCAATGCACGCGATCACGTTTGCCGCGCCGAAATAGCCGGTATCCGCCAACAATGTTTCCGCTTCACCCAAGGCATCAGCCAGGGCGCCGATTTGCTTCAACATTGGTTCAATTTGCTGCTTGTCGTTGGGCACCTGCACCACATCCACCGCCACCACCAGCAGGCTGTCTGCCGCCACAGCAGCCTAAGCGTTGTAGCACCGCTCGAAACCACCGCCGGCCACCGGCACATTTGGTTCACCGCTGGGCCCGGCCGATTCGAGCCAGGTAATTTTCATTACGAAAGCAAGCTCCAAAATGAACTCTTTCGTCCATGCTCTAGGCGCAGCCGCGCGACATAGGCGTCGTGCCGCTCATATCCACCAAAATCCACAAGCGCCGAGGATAGGCTCTCGCATTCCACCAGATGACGGGCGGCATGCTTGTACCGGCTGGAGCGGTTCCTGGTCAGGGTAAAATCAATCATCGCCCGCAGCGTCAATACAGCCGCAAGAGGATATTTGGCCGACAGCGCATCCGCGGCCGGGGAGAGTATTTCATACTGATCCCCGTCCAACTCGCTGGCACGCTCCGTCACCAACGCAGCCGCCCGGCTCAGATCCGGCCAGGAAACGAGAAAGAACAGTGCCTGAATGAGATTCCGTGAGCCTTGTGCGTAATCGAGGGCTTTTTCCTCAGCCTCGACATCCTCAAAGTCCGGCAGCTTCTTCAGATACGCCCGCAAATGCCTTGCCGAGAGAGAGCGCTCAAAACAGCGCCATCTTGCCGCCTGGGCATCATCAGCGCGCCCCAGCGCTTCGAGAACATCAATCCTGGCATCTTCCCAGTCAAAATCCGGCCAATCCCAACCGCGGGTTTTACGCTCGACAGCTGCCTCAATCGCGGTCCATGCCTCATTCATCCGGCCGGCCGCGAGCAGGCGCTGCGCGATTTCGGCGGCAATCTTGGGCACCTTGCGGGTTTCTTCCTCATATTGGGCGATGAAGGCGTCCACATCTCCTTGCGCGTCGGCGATCTCCTGCAACGCCAGTTTTACCGTGCCGACACGAGAGTGCTCGGCGATGTCGTCAGCATAGATCGGCCCTGAAGACGCCCAGCCGATCTTGACGCGGTCCTTCTCGGCTGGCTTTTGCACCGGGCGGTTCGATAAATCGAGCATCCGTTGCTTCAAATGTTCCAGGCCCACCGCCCCCAACGCCTGTGCTAAAGCCGGGATCAGCCCGTCGAATTGGCCGTAATCATTCGCGACCAGCGCGTCGAACGCCTGGTCGGCGAGCGCCACCGGGGATGTTTTAGCCAGCACGGCGACATCGCCGAGATCAGCGCAAGCCTGATGAAAAATCGGGCTGATGACCCCGTTGCTGTCATCGCAGCGCGCGAATACCGGGTTGGCCAGGGCCATGAAGCGCCACAGCAGGTCGAAGGCTTCCATGGGATCGTTTTTGGCGACGGCTCCTACAATGGCGGCGTGTTGTGCCGCGAGGTCGGCCGCCAGGGGCTTGATCCCCTGCCAATCCACAAACGACCGCGACCGGCCAATGGCGGCAAGCCGCTTGCGCACCTCCCGGGCCAGCTCGCCGGGGCTTTGCGCACCCGCCAGCTCCATCCGCAGCCGCCGCTGTGCCATGGCGTTCCCCGTGCTGATCTCGATCAGCAACGCGGCTAGGCGTTCCGCCCCGAGCGCTTCCAGATTTTTGGCGTTCAGTGATGTCGCTTTTGCCATGGGGATACCGTCAAACGTTATTCTGAGTGGCATAACCAGGTTCCGCGTGGCAAGGCATGCTTACGCGTAACCCTCCTTTTTGCGCATAGGCATAAATTAGGGGCCAGCGTCCAAATGAGACCCTCGTTGAAATTGCGTTAGTGCTTTGAAGTTGTGTATGAATCGGTCGAGACGGTGGGGCAATATGCTTCATCCGCCCGCCGCCGCTCCGGGTCAGCACACCGCAGATGTAGGTATCATGTGATAAGCGTCGCTTGACGCTATACACTCCATTTTGCTATCCTAGCCATATGAAAATCAGGAACGTGGTCCACAAAGGGCTCCGGCGCCTCATCGAGGACGATGACGGGTCAGGATTGCAACCTGATGTTCTGCCAAAGCTCCGCCGCATGATCTCCTTCCTCCAAGACATGGAACAGGAGGAGGAACTGCGCACGGTACCAAGCTGGAAGGCCCATCAGCTGACAGGCGACCGCAAAGGCACCTGGAGCCTGTTCGTCACCAGGAACTGGCGGATCACGTTTACCATCGACCAGGCCGAGATCGAGATTATCGACCTGGATTATGAAGACTACCACTAGGAGGTGGAGATGACAGCGATGCAGGGTATTCGCATGAAGACCCCCGCCCACCCGGGCGGGTTCGTGAAGAGTGAGATAATCGAGCCACTGGGCCTGTCGGTCACGAATGCGGCCCAGGTCCTGGGGGTCACCCGCGCCGCGCTATCGGCGGTGCTGAACGAGCGCGCGCATCTCTCCCCCGAGATGGCGCTCCGCATTGAAAAGGCGTTTGGCGTCTCCATGGACACGCTTATGCGGATGCAGAACAGCTACGACATCGCCCAGACCCGCAAACGGGAGGCCGAAATCCGGGTTGCGCCCTATCAGGGCAGGCCGTTGGATCAGTCGCCCGCGGCCGTCTGAGCGCGACATCAGGCCGCGCGCTAGCGTTGGCCATCATGCGATGGCCGGTTCCACCCAGGCGCGGACGAGAACTCCAGCATAAGGATCGCCGCCAGAAACGCGGCGGCATGTCCCCGCATTCGGCTTCCCGAACCGGCCCTCAGCCCTCTGTTGTTACATGAGTAACAGCCAGTGCCGCGCTTCGAATAATGAGGCCGGGCTATGCGCGGCCTTTGGTCAAGCTGTAAATCGGCAAGGGGTTTCGGCGCCTATCGGCGCGCCAACCATCAGATTTAGCTGGGCTTTGTGGGGTCACAGCGTGATGCCGATCCACAATTGGTCATTCAGCGGTCTTCGCGATGCGCCTGAATTCTGCCCTTTACCAAACTCGCAATTGAAGAATATATCCGCTATATGATGGTAAGACTATATCAAAAATAGGACGCCGCTATGGTTGCGACACATCTGACCCACGCGGAAACCCGCCGGAAGCCTCTTGGGCCGCACGCGAATCCGCGTGGCATGCACATGCTCTACACGTCCGACGACATCGCTGTATCCGCCCAGACGGCTGGTTCGGTCCATATCAACGTCAGCGTCGAGGCTAATCCAGTCGATGTGGATCAGTGGCGCGCGATCATGGAGACCGTCGCCGCGACGAGCACGGCGCGCGTCAGGACCAAAAAGGTCCGCGACACGGCTTCCGGCGCCGTTAGGGAAGCCATGAAAGCGGCTTTTGTCGCTGTGTTCAGCCGCCGTTTCTCCAGCGAGATCGACAAGGTTGTTGACGCCTACCGCATCATGCTTCGCGAAAGTCTGGCGAAGGGCGTTGACGCCGAATTGCAAACCGCGCTCAACCGCGCGCGGCTTCAGGAGAAGATCCTCGCTGGCACGTCGATGGTCGATCAGACGCAAGCGTGCGAGTTGCTGGGGCTATCGGGGGCGAATCCCTCCGCGACAATGAAGCGCAAGGAGGAGAAGCGAGAAATCCTGCGCTTCACGGTCGACGGCCGCGTCGCTTATCCGCTGTTCCAGTTCGACATCGAGGGGCGCCGCATCTTCCCCGCCATAGCGAAGCTGATCGCGCTGAAGCCTGAGACATGGAGCGATTTTCGCCTGCTGCACTGGCTGACGCGGCCGCATCTCGATTTCGGGGCCACGCCTGCCGAGCGGCTTGGTGCGGAGGAAGCAGAGGTGATTGCCGCATTCAAGCGGGAGATCGTACCCGCAGAGCATGGTTGATGCGCTTCGATCTGACAATTCCCGCCCCGTCCGCGATGCGGGTCGGGAAGGAAGCCTATGTCGTGCTCGCCAAGGGCACCGAACTGCATCGCATTCATCCTGCCGCCTATAAGGCTGAGCAGTTCAATCCCACGGATTCCGGCGACGCGCGCTTCTCGCCGATCCGCGATGCGGGTGGAGCCATCATCCCGACCATCTATGCGGCACAGACTTTCCCCTGCGCCACCTGCGAGATCATCTTGCGCTGTCCCGACGCGCCGCCCACCGACCCGAAAACCGGCCTGCCGACCTTTCAAATCGTTTATCCCGCCGACTTCAAGGCTTATAATCACAGCGTCGTCAGAACCACGGCGGAGTTGAACCTTGTCGACCTCACCAATGCCGGACAGCGCAAGGTCGGTGTCAACCACAATGCCCTCCTGGCCGGGCCACGAAGCACCTATCCAGCGACGCGCGCCTGGGCGGAGCGCATCTATGCCGTCTGTCCGAATGCGCATGGCATGTATTACAGTTCGGTCCAATTCGGTCCCGACTTTGCGATCCTGCTGTTTGGCGACCGTGCGGGAGTCAACATTCTGGAGCCGGTCGTGACCCGGTCCGTAGCGGACGCCACCTGTCATGGGGAGATCCGTGCCGTCGCTCAAATCCTGTCGATTGACTATGAGGATGTGTGACGGGTTATGAGCGCGCTCAGCGGAAATTTTGCCGGCGGCTCTACAGCGCCGCCCAAAAGGGCCAAGTCTTTGGCTGCATTCCAGCTGCATTCCAGCTGCATTCCAGCTGCCTTCCTTGGCTCTGCGGCGTTATTTCAACAATAGCCAGCTGTTAAATAGAACGCAGGCTAAGATAAGCGTTCTTAAGCAAGAGACCGAGAGCACCATGGCCAGCCAATATCTGCGGGGCGAGCCGCCGCATGCCGGATGACCAGCCGCCCCCAGTCTAATTGGTTCCTTGAGAGACGCCCGTCGTCACGGCACTCATAGTCTTGTCCCCGATGCCTCTCTCCATGTCCCTGGCCTTGTAATAGGATCGGACTGGACTAAGTTTGGTTCAATGGACTATTTTAGCATGTCTTGGAGGTCATTCATGCAGACCGTTAACATCCACGCCGCCAAAACCCATCTCTCTCGTCTGCTCGATGCTGCCGCCGCCGGCGAGGAAATCCTCATCGCCCGCGCCGGCCGGCCCGTTGCGCGCCTGATGCCGTTGCAGGGCGTAGCTGTGCCTCAGCGACGCCAACTTGGCCGGCTCGTTGGCCAGTTTACTGTGCCGGATGATTTCGACGCACCGCTGCCACCGGACGTCTTGAACGGCTTCGAAGGCCGCTGATGCGCCTGCTCCTCGATACCCATTTGCTGCCGTGGGCCTTGGCCGAGCCGGACCGCCTCGACGCAACCACCCGGATAGTTCTGGAGGATGCGAGCAACGAGGTGTTGTTCAGCGCCGCTTCCCTCTGGGAGATCGCTATCAAGGCTGGGCTCGGCCGTTCTGATTTTGCTTTCGACCCGCAGCAGATCCTACGTGCGGCCTTGGAGACCAGCTTTGTCGAGTTGCCGGTCCGCTCGGATGCCGCGGTGCAGGTTGCTAAGCTGCCGCCGCATCACCGCGATCCCTTCGATCGCCTTCTCATCGCCCAGGCCATGAGCGAACCGGTACGTTTCTACACCGCCGATCCTCTCCTGCCACCCTATTCGGAACTCGTCACCTTGGTTCGCTAAGTCATGAACAGGGCATTGTCTGACATGATTTCTGAACGCGTGGAGTAGTCTTCCTCGATAGCTGTCGCTATCTGGCTAAGTGGTTGCTCGTCTGCCATTACGCCGATCCGGCCACTTCATCAGGCAGTGACGCAGTGCCGCCGAATGGCAAAAAGTGCTTCGTGTTTTGGGTGACGATGACGAGATCATGCGCTTTCGCAATTCCGGCGATGATGGCATCCGCCAGACCCGGATCATGTCCCGCAGAGATCGCCTTGGCCTCCAAATGACCTGCGAGCGCCGCAGCGGCGGCGTCGAGGCTGATTATCTTGTCGTCATAGGCTGACACCAGACCGGCGAGCCAGATTTTCAGGCCCGCCGCCTTCGCCGTGGCTCCCTTGTACTCGAGCAGCGCGATCCTTTTTTCGATCTCATGGATTGTGACGACCGACAGGAAGACGCTGCCTTTACCATCCATGCGCTCCAACCAATCGAGAAACACCGCCGACGCATCGGCCCGCGAAGGCGAGAGCATCGAGATCACATTGGTGTCGAGCAGATATCCGTTCAAAGCTCGATATCCCGCGATGGCGAGCGGTTACGCTCGAACTCTCCGCCTGGGAAGGTTCTCAGATAAGCGACAAGGCCCGGGCGCTTCCGCTCGGTCGCCTTGCGCGCGATCTCCGCCGCTTCAACGGAAACGAGCGCGGCAACGGGCTTGCCGTGACGGGTGATTGTCACGAACTCGCCCTTGATGACTTCATCGACGAGGCTGGAGAAGCCGGCCTTGGCGTCTTTCAGATTGATGGTCAACATCTGGTAACCTATCAGAAGGTGGTCATATATGACCAAAATAGCGCTGTGTGACCTGAGATTTAAGCTTGATCACCGTCCGAGGAATCTACCGGCTAATTCATTTCGTTGTTCCGAATTGCAGCCCAATCAACATGAGGACTCCCTGGTACCGGTGGGAGGTGCGCGTTCCAGCATGCTTTTGGCCGACCAGGCATCACCAAAAGCCTGGGTTTTGCCGGGGCCAGGCTAATCCGGCCAGAGGAAGCCGCCCCCATTGCCGAATTTCTCACCGCCGTTGACATGTCGCGCAGCGCATCAGCATCCCGTCGGCCACGGCGCAGAAGCGCCTGCTGCCGCCAAGGACCACGATCGCCAGCCGCCTCGGCGTGCATCTATCCGGTCTTCCGCCGCTCATCCCCAAGCAACCCATCAAGGAACAATCCCGCGCTTGCCGCGACGCGCCCCTGTGTGAACAGCGGCCGCATCCGACGCTTCACATCCCGCAACGACGATGCCCACAACTCAAGCGTCGTCCCAATCTAGGCAACCGACATCCATAAACTCCAAATCAGAGTGCCCCGCAGATTCAGAGTTCAATCAAAATCACGATTAAAAAATTACAACTGTAATGCTGGCCGCTGAGTGGCTGTCGGAGCGGCGAAGCTAGCAAAACGGCCTGCTTGCGGTCGCCTGAAAAATTTCGCCACCGGTGTCTGGGCCTCGCTCCAGTCGGGCTACGCCGCGTCCTTGCGCGACGCCCAGACACCGGCATACTACATACCAACCCGGCAGAGCTTCCACTTATAGAAATCGAAACGGTATTAAAACAAAGTCAGCCACCTCTATAATTCTGGAATTCTGGACAAAGCGCACTCCGGCCTCAATTTTGGCCGTCACCTGACGGCTTGCAACTGCTTCGCCAGCTCAGACAGGCCAATGGCGTCCGTCTCGGAGTTGAGTGGATACCGCTCCGTGCCGCTATATACGACGAACCGTTTGGCCGGATTTAAGTCCGCACAGGCTTGATGAAAGCCGCGCTCCAACTTGGGGGCGGAACCGCGCTTTATTTCCACCGCCCAGAGTACATCACCTGGCAGGGTCAGCAGCAAATCAATCTCGGCGCCCGCCGACGTGCGGTAGAAGCTCGCATCCGTGCCTTGAGGCGTGGCTGCGAGCAATGAACTCGATGATAAAACCCTCCCAGCTCCCGCCAACCACAGGATGCCCCAGCACATCCTCGCGGGTAGATAGGCGGAGAAGGGCGTGGACAATGCCGCTATCGCGCACATAGAGCTTCGGCGACTTCACCAGCCGTTTGCCTTCATTGCTGTGCCAGGGCTGTAACCGGCGCACCAGCAGCAGATCGACCAGCAGATCAAGGTAGCGGGCGACCGTCTTATTATCGACGGCGAGCGCGCGAGCTAAATTCGCGGAGTTGAGCAGCTCGCTTTGGTTATGGGCCAGCATTGTCCATAACCGCCGCAGCGTTTCTGCCGGAAGGCGCGGCCCGAATTGCGGAATATCCCGTTCCAGATACGTCCGTATAAAATTCTGCCGCCACCGGAAGCTGACCGCATCGCTGGATGCCAGCAAGCTGGAGGGGAATCCCCCGCGTGCCCAAAGTGTTTCTAAATCGGAGGCAGGGGCTTCCAGCGCGTCAATTGGCCCAAGCTCCAAATAAGAAATGCGCCCCGCCAGGCTTTCGCCGGACTGGTGGAGCAGATCGACCGAGGCCGACCCCAGCAGAAGAAAGCGCCCCGTCTTTTTGCCTTTGCGCCGTCCTCGGTCGATAAGGCCGCGCAGGCTTTGGAATAGCTCCGGCACACGATGCACCTCATCCAGAATTACCAGCTCATCTTCATGGCTGGCGAGGTAGGCTTCAGGATCGGCGAGTTTGGCGCGGTCCGCATTGCTCTCTAGGTCAAGATAGATAGAGGGGCGTGTATCGCCAATTTCCAGCGCGAGCGTCGTCTTGCCGACCTGGCGCGGCCCAAGCAGGGCTACCGCAGGGGCATTATCTATGGCTTCGACCAGTCTTGGCTTGATATGGCGCTCAATTATCCTTGCAATTATGGCGCTAGATGCCAATTTTGCAAGGATAAATGGCTTAATTTCCCGTGTGTAGTTCGCGCTACAGCGGCATGTTTGTTGTGGTTGTGAATCTGTGTGCAACCATGATTCATCAGATCAAAGCAGCCCACTTCCCGGCCTATAAGGATCTGGCCGGCTTCGACTTCGCCGCCAGCGAGGTGAATGAGGCCCTGGTCCGGCAACTGCACCGCGGCGACTTCATGGATGGTGCCGACAATGTCGTGCTGATCGGCGGGCCCGGAACCGGCAAGAGCCACCGCCTTGGGCGTGCGGGCGGTCAAGCATCACCGCATGAAGGTCCGGTTCTTCGCCACCGTCGATCTGGTCCACGCGCTCGAGCAGGAAAAGGTCCTCAACAAGGCTACCAGTGCCTCCGCGCCGTCGCCCGGGTGTCGACCTGATGGCGGATCAATTGATGCGGCACAGAGTAGAAAAATCCGCGGACCTCGACGTGATAATCCAGCGAGACGCGGGCAAAGCCCCATTAGGCGAATTCATAATCCGTCTCGGGCAGTTCAGCCAAAGCCGGGCGCTCGACCGTCTTGAACAGATGCCGCCGGTTGAGCCCAAGCTGGCGCCTCACATGCGCGTTGACGCTTATGGCGATGCCATCATCGAGGCTGGGGCGGAAACCGGGTTGGCCGAGAGCACGTTACCAGCCGATTGCCCCGGGTCCTTCAAGCAGATGATGGCCGATGATTTCTGGCCGGAAGCCTGAGCAACACCTTAAAATCCAGCGATATCTCGCGGACTCTATTTCCGGCCTGAACGCCGGAGCTTGCGGGCCTACAAACCCGGTCATTGATCATTTCGGAGATTCCGCAACAGGGATATCTGTTTTACTGAAATCATCCCCTTTAAAGAGAAGGGCTGCTTTATGGGCTTTTGTGCTGGCATAGGCGAAGCAATCCCCCATATTCAGGGAAGCCGGATGCCTGCCTTTGCCGAAGTCTGCATAAGCCTGCGCGGCAAGTTCGTATTCACGCTCTCCAATGGTGGCCAGTTCTATGCCGTGGGCGTCGATGAAGCTCTTGATTGTGGTACGGGCCGTGCTCACGGTGAAGCCGTAGCTCCGGCATAGCCCTGTCATGGTTCCCCAGAGGGATATTGGCGAACAAAGGCGGACGCGATGGGTGGCGAGAATATCCGCCAGCATGTCTGCATCCTCTTCACCGGCCATCATAGAAATCATGGCTGAGGCGTCGATGAAAATCACGGCTCGCCCGACAGGTCATCGAAAAACCCTTTGTCGGCCTTCAGGCCGGTGGGCGGTGGAAAGGGGTGGGTCTCACGCCAGGCCCTTATGCGTTCGCGAAGCGGCTTTTCGTTTTGGCCGCGAGCAAGTTCAGCCGTAACGGCGAGCTTCACGGCGTCTTGTTTGGTCAAGCCCCTAGCTTTCGCCAATTGGGCTACAAGCTCGGCGGTAGCATCATCGCGGATATACAGCGGCATGATCCCTCCAAGATATTCAGATATTCTTTTTTATATATTTGAATATTTTGCCGACGCAAGCAAATTCGGCCCTTGGCTAGGGGGGCAACCCGATCGGCTTCGTGGCGCATTTTTCTGTGGGCCGAAGAGGAAATCCCGTTTAACAAGCTACCACCCAAATTAGGTGCAGTGCTCGAAGCTCTACCGCAACCAAAACGAAGCTCCGTGGCACCAGTAATTATGACCATATCTCTTTGACTTCCTGCGGCCAAATGCCCAATATTCGTGGGCAAATGGCGCGTGCGGAAAAAACTTCAGATCGCGTGAAACCACGCCGGGCTTCAGTTAAGCCGGCTGAGCCGGGCGCGCCGGCTGTTGGTCGGAAGGAGATATCGCCGGAGGTCGCAAAGGGCTCGGTGCGGATTTACGGGCGCTATAGAGGCAGCCAGGCGACGAAGACAGAAGCTGAGCGGAATCTTTCGTTCATTATTTTTTATACCTGCGATTCCGTCGACACCGAGTTGGTACGGCTGCACGCCATTCGGCGGGGCTTGCCGGTGTCGTTTGTGGACGAGATCGTCCAGTCCGGTGCGATAATGCGGATTCCGACGGAAGCCGGCCAGGGATACCGATTTGGTGTCGGCCACCGTTCCGATTTGAAGCCGGCCACCATTCCGATTTAATTCCGGCCACCTGGCGGGGCGATCCGGCGTTTTCGGTTGGGTCAGCAACTCGGGCATTTTTCCCCTCGTAATCAACCACGAGGAGGAATGGATGCCGGCGAAAAGAGAGCTGACAATGCGGCAGATACGACAGACATTACGGCTGGCCAGCGACGGCATCAGCGCGCGGCAGATCGGGCGCATGCTCGGCGTTGCCCGCAGCACGATCCAGGATAATCTGAAGCGAGCACAGCTGGCGGGGCTGGCTTGGCCGCTACCGGCCGATCTTACCGATGCGGTTTTGGAGGAGCGGTTGTTTGCCCGCGGCGGCGCCCAGCGCGGAGCGCGCCGGCGTGTCGAGCCAGCCTGGAGCGACCTGATCTGCGAGCTCAAGCGCCCCGGCGTCAACCTGATGGTGCTGTGGGAAGAATATCGCGCGGTGCATCCCGACGGGTACAGCTACAGCCGATTCTGCGATCTGATCAGGGAGTTCGAAGCCCGGCTGTCGCCGGTCATGCGCCAGGAGCACCGGGCGGGCGACAAGGTCTTCGTCGATTACTCCGGCAAAAAGATCGGCATTACCGACCCGGCGACGGGGGCTGTGAGTTTCGCGGAAATTTTTGTCGCGGTCCTGGGGGCATCGGGCTTCACGTATTGCGAAGCGAGCTGGAGCCAGACGCTACCGGATTGGATTGGCGCCCATGTCCGCATGTTCCGGTTTTTCGGCGGGGTGCCGCGGCTGGTGGTGCCGGATAATCTGAAGTCGGGCGTCACCAAAGCATCGTTCTACGATCCCGAGATCAATCTCAGCTACGGCCGGATGGCCGCGCATTACGGTGTTGGCATTCTGCCCGCGCGGCCAAGGCGACCGAAGGATAAGGCCAAAGTTGAGGCCGGGGTGCGCTTTGCCCAGAGCTATATTCTGGGCCGGCTGCGGCGGCAGACGTTCTTCTCCCTGGCCGAAGCCAACCAGGCGATTGCCGGCATGGTGGCGCGGATCAACGATCACATCATGCGCCGACTTGGGGTCAGCCGGCGGCATCTGTTCGAGACGATCGAGCGCCCGGCTTTGGCTGAGCTGCCCGAGACGGATTACGAATTCGCCGAATGGGGCTTGGCCCGCGTCTCGCTGGATTATCATGTCGAGGTCTGCGGATTTTTCTACTCGGTGCCGCATCAATTGATCCGCCAACAGGTCGACACCAGGGCGAGCGAACGGATCATCGAGATATTTCATCAAGGCAAGCGAGTTGCCGTGCATCAGCGCCGGTATAGCGGATCAAAACATGGCACCGATCCTGAGCATATGCCGAGCGCGCACCGGCGCTACGCCGAATGGACGCCGGAGCGCTTCCGCCGCTGGGGTGCTGCCATTGGTCCCAATACCGAGGGCCTGGTCATCGCCATTCTCGCCAGGCGGCCACACCCGGAACAGGGGTTCCGAACCTGCCTTGGCGTGCTCCGGCTGTTCAAGGACCTTGAGCAAACGCGCGCCGAGGCGGTGGCGGCCCGCGCCGTCGCCTATGAGGCGTTCACCTACAAAAGCGTCGCCTCGATCATCGCCAACAAGCTCGACCGCGCCAGCGCCGCTGCGAGCGAACCGCAGGCGGTGATGACCCACGGCAATCTGCGCGGCGCCAAATATTTTCATTGAAAGGATCAACATCATGCTCACCCATCCAACGCTCGACCAATTGCACGAACTCGGGCTTCACGGCATGGCCAAGGGGTTCAAGGAATTCGCGGCGCAGCCGGAGACCGCCAACCTGACCCATGCCGAATGGCTCGCTTTGCTGCTTGACCATGAAGTCACGCTGCGGCGGCAGAAGCGCTTCGAGAGCCGCGCCCGTACCGCCAAACTACGGCAACCCGCCAGTATTGAAGATGTCGATTACCGGGCACCGCGTGGCCTAGACCGGGCATTATTCATGAAACTTGCAGACTGTGACTGGGTCCGTGCTAAGCACAATTTACTCGTTACCGGCCCAACTGGGGTCGGAAAAAGTTGGCTCTCCTGCGCGCTCGGGCAAAAGGCGTGCCGGGAGGATCTGTCCACCGCCTACCATCGCGTGCCGCGCCTGTTCTCCGCCCTTGCTCTGGCCCGAGCAGATGGCCGCTACACCAGATTACTGCGTCAGATCGCGAAGGTGGACCTGCTCATCCTGGACGATTGGGGGCCCGAAACCTTGACCGACGACCAGCGCCGCGACTTGCTGGAGATCATTGATGACCGCCACGAGATGCGCTCGGTCATCATCACCAGTCAGGTGCCGATCGGCCAATGGTACGAAATCATCGGCAACCCCACCATCGCCGACGCCATCCTCGACCGCCTCATCCACAACGCCTATCGCATCGAACTGACCGGCGAGAGCCTCCGGAAAAAGAAAAATCCGCCCCTCACCAACGCCCAAACTTGACCGCAGCAAAGGACCCGATAATCATTCACCAAGACCCAACCGAACGACGCTCAGGTGGCCGGCTTCAAATCGGAACCCTGGCCGGCTTCATTTCGGAATGGGTGGCCGGCTTCAGATTGGAATGCATGGCCGGCTTCATCGGAATACGCACGATAACGCTGGGCGAAGTTAATGAGCTCATTCTACCGAAGAGAACACTGAGCCGCCGACGCCAGGCCGGCACTCTAACGCCCGACCAGTCTGACAAGCTGGCGCGTGTCGCCAGGGTGGTCGCCAAGGCCGAGAAGACGTTCGGCAACAAGGAAAAGGCTCGCCGCTGGCTCCGCCGCCCGACTGCACCGTTGAACAACGAGGAGCCGCTGAAGCTGCTCGATACCGAGGCGGGCGCCAGGATGGTCGAGGATCTCCTGGTCAGGATTGACCACGGCATAGCGGCGTAACGCCATGCTGGTTTGGCCGTTGTGCCGTCGTCCCCATGCTGATCTGTCTGGTGAAGACGGCTGTCTGGTCTCTGCTTGCCGCCGTTTTGGATGTGCCCACCTCCATGTGCCAGATCCTCGCCCCGACAGAGATGCGTATATCGCCGCGACTGCCCTGGCACATAGCATGATCGTCGTTACGCGGAACTTGGCCGATTTCGCTCCAACCGGCGTTCCGCTACTGAACCGTGGAATAGTATTCCTCAATAATCTTAAGCTTCGTAAATCGAGGAAAACCCGCCGCCGCATTTGTTATACGCCGATACGGTTTGGAGTTGGAATCCGTCTCGGTTTGTATGCTCTATCTGATTGTTGGCTTTCCAACGACTGGTCACGCCGTGCCGGAAGATGTCGTCGGGTGCGGCAGCTGCATCCAGGCGAGAATGCGCGGTATTAGCTGGGCGCCGCTGGCGGTAAGCACCTTCTCCACAGCATCCAGCCTTAACATAGCCAGGGCGAGCTTGCCGGCGGTGGAGCGGATTTCGCCCGCCTCATGGCCATCGGCCATCACAGGCGTACCGGGGGCCGCGCCGGGGGTGTTGAGCTCAACCGGCACCAGCCGGCGCTTCACCAGCCCGCGATATTTCGTCCGCGCCGTGATGTGTCCTTGCCCATATACCAGCCCTTGTTCCAGTCGACGCCGCGCAGCTCGTCGAACCCGGCCTCCAGCAGCAGGGTTTTCTCCGGCTCCAGGTCGGGCGCGCCATCGGTAGGCCAAGCGCGATGCGATGCTCCGCGTAATCTGTGGTGCTGGCGTTAGTGGCGAGCGTCGCCTCGCTCAAAATCAGAAACCCCTTGCCGATTTACACTTACCGCCACATGCTGCGCATCCGCGCGGTGACATCAACCCGTGGGCCTTGGCTGGCCGTGCGTGCCGCCGCGGTGGCGGCAATTGGCCAGGCCGTGCATTGGAACAGGTTCAGAATCTCGTTGGGAATGAACCGCGTTCGCGCCGCATAGACATGGCGATCGCCCATCGTGTTCTGCCCATATGTGTAAAAGCATTGTGGCACCATCAGGTGCAGATCGTCCTTGGCCCGGGTCATGGCCACATAGAGCAAGCGGCGTTCTTCCTCGATCTCGTGCGCCTGGCCAGTGCCGAGATCGGAGGGCATGCAGCCATCGACCACATTCAGGACAAAGACGGATTTCCATTCCTGGCCCTTGGCGGAATGAATGGTCGAGAGATTCAGATAATCCTCGTCGAGCAACGGCACGCCAGCCTGGTCGCTGGTCGCATCCGGCGAGTCGAGTGTCAGCTCAGTCAGGAAGCGCTCGCGCGATGGATAACCGCTGGCGATCTGCTCCAGCTGCAGCAGGTCGGCCCGCCGCGTGATGGCGTCCTCGTGGTTGCGGTCGAGATGCGGCTCATACCAGAAGTCGCGCCAGCCCCAGTTCGGCGGGCCAGCCGGAGCGGCCGAATTTGATCGCGTGGACCGCCTCGACAAAATTCGGCCAGTCCTCGCTGGCGCGGGGCGGGGCTGGGGAATCACGCAAAGCGGCGATGGGATCTGATGCCGCCAGTATGTGGCCGAGGATGCGTGCGGCCGAGGCCGGGCCTTATGGCCACCTGATGCTGCATATGCTCGGTGCTTCTGGTTCTGCCCCCTGGCTCATAACAGCCCGCGCAAGCGAAACCAGGTGATCGACGCGATCGCGCCCGCGAGCGGCAGAAAAATGCCGAGTGCAAGGAAGATGACCAACCCGTTGATGTTGTTTACCATCCAGCTGAAATTCATTCCAAAAAAGCCTGTCAAAAAGGTAATCGGCAGGAAAATGATCGATACCACCGTTAGCCGGCTGATCTGTTCGCCCTGCCACTGCGCCAGTGCGGCCTTGTAATCCTGCACCACAACTGATCCCCAATCGACGCGTTCCGACAGCCGGCTCGCCAAGTCTTCCACCCTCTCGGCATACTGATCCAACTCATCGACACCGTGCTCGCTGATACCTGGCATCGTAGCGACACCAACCGTCGCCGCGCGGACTGCGGCGGCGTGGCGCTCAAGCTTCAGCCATCGTGCCCGCAGCATTTCCAGTCTACGACTGATGTCGGAGAACTTGAGCGATCCCGGCCGCTCCCTCACCTGCACGCTCAGCGTATAAATCGTTTCGTCAATGGCACTAAGCAACGAATAATGCGTGCCAAGCA
>CAVQHB010000007.1:0-6954 GCA_963712195.1 uncultured Alphaproteobacteria bacterium
ATCGACCGAAATGCGCTTAAATTCCATCGGGCGGCCCTTTCATTGGGTTGGTTGTTCGACCCTATATTGGCACATTCGATGCCGTCGGGCCGTCCACCCCAACAAATTGGTAAAGCGACAAATGTACGGCCGCGCAGGGCTCGATCTTCTCCGTGCACGCCTAGCCGCACCCGCATGAAACGACCGCCGATCTGCATCGAGATTGAAACAGAGCCAAAATTCAAAGCCGATTGACAGCACGGCATGAGCGGCCCACCATTTCGGCAGGCCCACAATTGCCCTGGAAAGCCGTTTTGGACAGCGAGGTTCCTTCACTTATCCGCACTGTCTTTCGGGCCCTGCGTGTCCGTCTGTTTGACAAGCGCCCGCACCAGCGGCCGGACGATCCAAAACGGATTTTCGTCGCCCCGCATCTGCGCCTGGGCGACGCCCTGCTGGTGACGCCGCTGCTCGCCAAATTGCGGGAGCGCCATCCAAACGCGGAAATCGTGCTCCTGAGCATCCTGCCCATGCTGCCGCTTTATCAAACGCCGCCTTATGGCGTGGTCGTGTGGCCGTACCATCCGCGCCAGTTCGCAACAGTCGCGGCGATGATGCGCCAGGACGGCTTCGATCTCGCCATCCTCCCCGGCGATAACCGGCATGGCTGGCTGGCGGCGGCGCTGCGGGCCAAATGGATCGTCGCCCATGCCGACGACCGTCCGGGCGTCAAAAGCTGGCCGATCGACGAATTGCTCGAATACCCGCAAACCCCGGCGGCCATGACGGAAATTTTTGCGGCCCTCGCTCCAGGACCGGAGCCCACACCTTACCGGGTGGGAGACTGGCCCCAGCCTGCCTGCGCGGCCTTCGGCCTCCCGGCCGGGCCCTATGCCGTCCTGCATGTGGGGGCCAGCACCGAGCTGAAATTCTGGCCCGCGCAAAACTGGCGGGAGTTGGCGCTTTGGCTGAACGGCCGGGGGCTTGAGGTCGTGTGGAGCGGCGGTCCGGGCGAAGAGGCGCTGGTGCGCCAGATCGACCCCGAGGGACGGTACAAAACCTATGCCGGCGCGCTGGATCTGGCCCAGATGTGGCATTTGATCGCCAATGCCGCCGTGTTCGTCTCGCCCGATACCGGCGTCGCGCATCTGGCCCGGCTGACCGGCGTCCCCGCCGTCTCGCTCTTTGGCCCCGGAACGCCCCTGCTCTTCGGCCGGGGACGGTTCTGGCGCGACATGCCCTGCGCCGAGGTGACGGTCGAGGCCGTCTCGTGCCGGAACCAGGATGACGTCTTCAACCGGCGGCGCTCCTGGATCCGGCGTTGCAGCCGCGCGCCCCGGCAGTGCCAGGAGAAGGCGCGCTGCATGACCCTGCTCCAGACGGCAGCGGTCACGGCGGCGATCGAACGGCTATGGGCGGCTGACCGGGACACGGCTTCCCCGCTGGCCAGGACCTGCTCAGCTTACTCTTGATCCGCCCCCCCCAAGCGCTTAGGCTGTGGAGCCTTCTCCTTGGCCCTCCCGGTCCTACGGCTGAATTCTGACGGTTTTTGACAAAGATGCTGCTCGCCTCCCTGCTGCCCCCCTTGGTCGTTGGGGGTGCGCCCGGCTTTATGCTCGCCACGCCGGCCTGTTGGCGCTGAATGGAGGCGTCATCTCCCGCCCCCGCTGACGCCGGAACTGCAGCGCAGCACCGCCGGAACCTCGCCCGCGGCTTCAACTGGCTCGGCGGCGCCACGCTCATTGCCAAGGTCACGGATTTTTCCACAATCATCGTCGTGCTGCTGTACCTGACCCAGCAGCAGGTGGGCATCGGCTCCCTGGTGATGTCCTTCGGCATGATGATTGAAGCCTTCGACGGGCTCGGCACCGGCGATGCGCTGGTGCAAGCGGCGGAGGTCAACCGCCAGCAGCTGGACACCTTGTTTTGGTATATCCTCGGCGTCGCGGCCGTGGTCTCCGTCCTGACCCTGGCCGCCGCCCCGCTGGTCCAAACTCTTTACCACCAGCCAGGCATGGCGGCCTATTTCATCGCCATCGCCATCAAGCAGCCGCTGGTGGGCGCGGCCGTGATCCCCATGGCCCTGCTGAACCGGGAGCTTTGCTTCGAGCGCATCGCCGTCATCAACGTCGCCTCTACTTTTGGCGCGGCCCTCACGCGCTTTGTCATCGCCCTGCTGGGCGGCGGCACCTGGGCGCTGGTCGGCGGTTTCATGGCCAGCGGCGTGTTCATCCTGGCCGGAAGCCTGTGGGCAAGGCCCGTCATCCCGGCCTTGCAATTCTCGTTTCCCGCCATACAGCCGCTGGTGAGATTCGGCCTGCGTTCGGCCAGCGCCCATATCTTCGAGCAGATTTTCAAGAATATCGACTACCTGCTGGTCGGCTGGTTCTACGGTCCGGCGCCGCTTGCCCTGTACCGCGTGGTCTTCGACCTCGCCATGGAACCCGCCATGGCCGTGGGCACGCTGGTCAACCGCACAGCCTTGCCGGTCTTCGCCCGGGTCGCGGCGGCGCCGGATCAGCTGAAGGCGGCGCTGCTATGGTCGCTCCAGCGGCTCACCACGCTGGTCGCCCCGTTCATGGCCGCGCTGATCCTGCTGGCCTTGCCCCTCACCTCCCTGCTGCATGACAGCCAGGGCCATAGCTACGCCGCAGGCGCGCTACCCTTGCAGATCCTGGCCGCCGCGGCCATCCTGCGGGTGACCTCGCAACTGCTGACCCCGATCCTGCTGGCCTCCGGCAAGCCAGGGACAGCCGCCGGACTCTCCGGCGTCACGCTGACGATGCTCACCGTGGCCATCCTCGCGGCGGGGCTGACCTGCCGCACGTCCCTCGGGCTGATCGCCGTGGCCGGCGCTTGGTTCGCCGTGTATCCGCCGCTGCTCGGCTGGGGGGCAAGCTATTTGCGGCGGCATTGGCAGATCAGACTCCGTGAGCTCCTGCGCCCGTTTGTCGCCCCCGGGCTTGGCATCGCCGCCATGGTCGCGGCGACGCAAGCGCTGCGGCTCCTGCCCTGGGGGGAGAGGCCGGTGGTGCGCATCGCCAGCGTCGCGGCCGTCACCGGGTTGGCCTATGCCGGGTTGCTGCTGCAGGCAAAGCGGGCGGCACATGCCTCCGCCCCGTCGGCCGGTCACCTTGGGCGCGTTTCTGTCGGCACTGGGCGGCGCTGAACGTCCTCTGTGGATGGCCCCCGCGTTGTCAAGCGCAATTTGATGATCTGGCGTATTGGTCGGGTGCAGTCTTCTGTCCGGCCTATTGATGCAGTCGGTAGGGACTGCTGGCCTTGGTGGAGTCCGCGAACCGGGTCCCATTCTGCTCCTCAGGCTATGACGCCTTCGACGTTCGGAGGGGTGTCCCCGAACCGCTTCGCCGCGGCCTTGTCGAACTCGACCGGGAGGCTCATCTCGGTGCCGTCGTGCGCATCGGGCAGCCTGATACACAGGTGGAGTGACGCGATCAGCGGGGTGGTTCTTACGGGCCAAACCAGCGGTATTGCAGCGTCACGCCGACTGTCTGGTAGTGCACGGCGAAGCGTCCGGTCAGCCACCTGGACCAGGTCAGTTTCGCGGCAAAACCCGGTGCGATCGGGACTGACAGTGTCAGGCCAAAGCGCGAACTCTTCTGATAATCGTTCGCGGGCACGTCATTGATGCTGGTCTTGCCGCCAGTGTAGTAGGTTGCGTCCGCCGCGAGCCACAGGCCGGGGCGAAAAGTATAGCCTCCATGCACCTCAAACGTGTAGATTGGATCCTGGCCACGCACGTGCCCTCGAAAGTAATCGTCGTTGTCGGTGAAGACCCAGACGCCCGTATAGGCTTCCGCGAACCAGTTTCCCAATGGCTGCGACAGGCCGATCTCGGGCTTGAAGGCCCAGCGATGGGAACTGATGTTGATGAGGCGCTGCGGGTCGTATTGACCCGTGGGCGGTATGATGACGAGGCTCACCCCGAGTGCCGTGGTTTGGCTGACGTCGCATGAACTCAGCCGGCGTGAGCGCGGGGCCGCCCAACAGGTTTGCTGCCAGCCGGATTCTCACGTCACCAAGCCCAGACCGGGTCCAGGCGCTGGTTCTGCGTCTCGAGTTGCCCCTTGAGTTCGCCACTGTAGTAGGGGGCTAAGATGGCGGCGCTTGCCGAGCGCCCGAGGAGGCCGAAAGTATGTTCATAGCCGAAACTGTAGGCGTCGATCTTCGACTTGACGCCCGTGATCGGCAATGACGGGTCGAGCGATACGCTGCCGCTTGTGTCCGAGAAGCCCGAGATGAGAAAGTTGGTGCCAATTGGAGACGCCGAGTAGGCGCGCGGCTCCAGTTCCTGGGCATGAGCAACGCCGATGCCCCACACGAGGCTGGCCGCGGCGATGACGGCCGCACCGCCGCCGAGGCAGGGGGAGATCCTCATCCGTGGCGCCCTGGCGCGCACCTCATTCGAACGGGCCGACGCGAAAGAGCATGCTCATGATCACCGCGAGCCCAAAAGCAAAAAGGATAAACGCGGTTAAGAGCGTAAACGAGGGCGGGAATGGGCTCTCGCCACGGATGAGGCCATCCTCGGCCATTCGCTTCCGATCGAGGCGCAACACACGCATGAATTGCACACGATAGATGATGCCGACGCCGAGCACCATGATGCCAAGCAGGACCAGCCCAATGCCGAAATGGGGCACTGCGTTGCCGCCGACCTTCAAGACATTTTCCGCGACGAGGTTCTGGGCCACCTTAAAGATCGTGAACCCGAAACTGATGAGCGAAAGGGCGGTGCGGATGACCGCCATGAGTGTGCGATCGGCGGCCATGCGTGTATTCTGGAACGCCAGGCTCGTGTTTTTGGAAGCCAATCTGGGTGAATTTCTGGGCGGGGGCGGCTTGGTGAACACCTGGTCATTAATCATGACAATTTCCTTTCTGGAAAAACTCGCCGTGCCACCGGTGCGGTTTTATACATGAAATTTGGATTAACCAGGGTAACCGCGTCTATTTGGTATATTCGTCACCTTATCGCAACTTAATGAAAAGAGTGAACGAACGGCGTTGTTAACTAATGGTAACTGAAAATCATCTGGTACGCCCTGCGATTGTGACTATGTCAGCAATTTAGCAGGCCGATCGGCATCTAGACGAATACTGATTTACAGCCAGATTGCCGTCTTGCGCGGGGAGACGTAATGTAAATTATCGACTGTTTGATGCCGGCTTTTGAGCCGTTTCTAGATTATTATGCACCGCGGATGCGATCGGCATAGAGGAAGAAAACAATGAAAGACGACAAGGATAAGAGCAAAGAAAAGGCCAACCATGAAGTCAAGCGAGATGACAGCGGCGCGGCAAAGAGTGCGGTTGCCGCGAAGCATGCGGCTCCTGTCGTCATGATGGCCCAAACTGGCCGTCATGCCGCCGGCGGCGGGATTCGCGTGCTCGCGCCGAGTGAGCGCCGTGCCCAGGGAAAGGCATTGCGGGAGGCGGTGCCGCGCACGGCGCATGCGGGCTGGAAGGCGCCTAAGGACCGGCGCGATCCGATCGACTTGCTGGTCGAGGGGAATCAAAGGCCGCATTCCCGAGCTGATCCCAATCCGTTTCGGGCGGATGATGCAGTCGCCGTTCACGTTCTATCGCGGCTCGGCGGCCGTCATGGCGGCCGATCTGGCGACCACCGCGCAATCGGGGCTGCGCGTGCAGGCTTGCGGCGATGCGCATCTGCTGAACTTCGGCGGCTTCGCCACGCCGGAGCGGCAAATCGTGTTCGACATCAACGATCTCGACGAGACGCTGCCGGCGCCATGGGAATGGGACGTCAAGCGGCTGACCGCGAGCGTGGTCATCGCCGGACAATATCTCCGGCTGAGCGAGACGGAGTCGGCCCATGCGGCCGAGGCGACGGTGCGGGCGTATCGCGAGCACATGAACGATTACTCGTCCATGCGGGCGCTGGAGGTCTGGTACGACAAGATCGGCGTCGAAGATGCGATGGCGGCGGTCGACGAAGAGCGCCGTCAGGTGATGAAGCAGCGGGTCGAGAAAGAGACGGAAAAAAGCTCTCCGGAATTCGTGTTTCCGAAGCTCGTCGAGCATCGGGGCGCCGAGCCGCGGTTCAAGGACGATCCGCCATTGATCTTTCACCCCTCGGCGGAGTTAGCGCCAGGGGTGACGACGGGATTCCGCGAACCACTGGCACGCTATCGCGCGTCGTTGCCCGACCATGTCCGCGTGCTGTTTGACCGTTACCGCCTCTGCGATATCGCGATAAAGGTCGTCGGCATCGGCAGCGTGGGCACCATGTGCTGCATCGGGCTGTTCATCGCCGCGGAGGATGATCCGCTGTTCCTGCAGGTCAAGGAAGCAAGGCCGTCGGTGCTCGAACCCTATGCGGGCAAGGGCGTCTACGAGCACCAAGGCCAGCGGGTGGTGTGCGGTCAGCGCCTCATGCAGTCCGCAAGCGACGTCTTCCTGGGATGGTCGACGGGAGTGAATGGCCGTGAATGTCTACGTGCGCCAACTCCGCGACGTCAAAATTTCGGCGATCATCGAGGACTGGGACGTCGATATGCTGCGGGAGTATCGGGAAACTGTGCGCGTGGGCGCTGGCGAAGGCGCATGCCCGGTCAGGCGATGCCGCGAAGATCGCGGGCTACATGGGCTCGAGTTCCACATTCGATGACGCGATCTGCGAGTTCGCGGTGGAATACGCCGACCAGAACCAGCGGGACTATCGTGCGTTCATCAAGGCGATCAGGGAGGGGCGTCTGCAGGCGAGCGCTGATATATAGTGTTGTTTGGCGCGGCGTTTGCCACCGTATCGGCACCTAACCGCTATGTCCGCGAATTTGAAATCTGCTTCGTTTACAAGCGGGGTGGGTATTTTGATGAATTTGTCCACTGGCTGGTGCCGGAGGATGGCGAGTTGCGGGTTGAGATCCGCGGCGCCCTGGCCGGGATCCTGGCCTTGTCGGCCCAAAACAGCAAAACCGCCCGCGTTGGCAC
>CAVQHB010000008.1:0-25961 GCA_963712195.1 uncultured Alphaproteobacteria bacterium
GGGCCTGCAGCCGCGCTTGTCCTAACAGCCGGAACTGGCGGTTTTCCTCCCTTCCCGGCCGTCTCGAGAATAGCCATCAACTCGCCGCGTAGGCTGGCATGGACCTCACCGCGCTGTTCGCCCGGCGTGAGCACCACCTCGCCAATCAACGCCCGGATCGCCTCGGCGGCGTCCCGGTTGGTCTCTGGTTCATCGAGCGCCTCCGCCAGTTTGGCGACCTTGGCGCGGTAAAGGTTGGAGACATTCGGATGCATATCCGGCAGGTCGGCCGGAGTCTGCGCCATACGGGCTATAATCTCGGCGCGCTGGCGCTCCAACTCGTTCATGCGCACCTTCATCTCGGGCTGGTACATGCCGTCTTCGATTGCCGCCATGATGCCCGCAACAGCGCGGCCGATCTTCTCCAACGCTTTTTGATCGGCATGCGCCTGCGCGCGGCGCTCGTGGTTCAAACGGTTGCTCTCCTCGTGATACGCCCGGACCGCCGCTGCCACCGCATCCGGTGACGCCATGCGTTCCGTCAGGCCGGAGAGCACACGCTGTTCGATCACCCCGCGACGGATGGTACGGCCATTTTCACAAACTCCCCGCCGATGGTGGTTGAGGCAGCCATAGCGGTCCCGCAGGATCAGCCCGAACTTGCCCCCGCAGCAGCCGCAGGTAAGTAGCCCGGAAAGGAGCGACACAGGCCGGCGCGCCGCGTGCAGCCTCTTGGCCCGCGCCTCGCGGATGCCGGTGGTGGTCGATTCAAACAGTGTTGCGATCTCACTTTGGCGCGCCCTGGCGGCCTGCCAAAGCTCATCCGAGACAATGCGGAGTTCCGGCACTTCGGTCCTAATCCACTCCAATTCCGGGTTGGGCCGGGACACGCGATTGCCGGTCGAGGGGTCTTTCACAAAACGCTGGCGGTTCCAAACAAGCCTGCCAACGTACAACTCATTGTTGATAATGCCGGTGCCACGGCTGACATGGCCTCGGATACTGGTATCCCCCCAAGCCCGCCCGAGCGGACCGGGAATGCCCTCCCGGTTCAAATCGACGGCAATCGCCCTGGGACTTTTACCGGCAGCGAATTCGCCAAAAATACGCCGGATCGTTATGGCCTCACTCGCGACAATCTCACGCTCCCCGCGAAGCGGCTCGCCATTGCCATCCAATTTCTTCACCACCCGATAGCCAAAGCAGAGCCCGCCACCGGCCTTGCCCTTCTCCACCCGCCCGCGCAGGCCGCGATGCGTCTTGGCCGCGAGGTCCTTCAGAAACAGCGCGTTCATCGTGCCCTTAAGCCCGACGTGAAGTTCTGAGATTTCTCCCTCCGCCAAGGTGACGATGGTCACACCGGCAAAGCGCAGATGCTTGAACAGCGTTGCCACATCGGCCTGGTCACGGCTGATCCGGTCTAGAGCCTCGGCCAGCACCACCTCAAACCTCTTCTCCTGGGCATCGCGTAGGAGAGCCTGAATGCCTGGCCGCTGGATCAGGCTTGCGCCGGAGATGGCAGCATCATAGTAACTTCCCGCCATCTGCCAACACTCGCGCGCAACCCGCTCCCGGCAGATACGGAACTGATCTTCTATCGACGCCTCGCGCTGGTTGTCGGAGGAGTAACGGGCATAAAGCGCGACACGGGTCATGGGTTATCTCCTATCCATCTTCATCCTCTACGGGCCGCCTATTGTCATAGGCGGCCCCATATCGAAGCTTGGCAAATTCTTCCCGCGCCATCTGCCGGCCAAGCGCACGGGCAATCACCAGAACCAGTGCGTCGTCCCGCCGCTGCGTTTCGACGCCATCCCCGCTCGTCTCTACGCCGTTTTCATTCGCCGGGCGCAGGCGTTTGCGTTCCTCATCCTCCGCCATCCAAATGCTCCCTCGCCGAGGTCGATCGGGCAGAAAGCAACAAGGGGACAGCGCAGAAAAGTCAGAATATCAAAGCGCAGCATCATAGCGTAGAAAAACTTGCGCGCGGCAAAACCCAAAAAATCGAGCCGAGCGAAAAATGCGCAACCCTACTTCGTCACGCAACCTGCTTGGTTTTAGGCGACACCGCCAATCCCAAGAACACCAGCACGGCCTGATTAAGACGCAAAATATCCTCGTCGTCCAAACGCCCCACGCGTGCGCCAACCTTCGATTTCGGGACAGTCGTAATCTTGTCCACCATCAGGCGGCACACCGCGCGCAGGCCGTTGTGCTCATTCGGCTCCACGGCCAAGCGGAACAGAGGCGCTTCGGTCTCATCCGTGGTGAAGGCGCAGATGGTAATCGAGTCCGTCCCGTCAAAACTATCATCCTGAACGATCACAACAGGGCGCGGCTTGCCCGCATAATCCTTCCCCCCCGCAACGGTCCAGATATCTCCCCGCCTCATTCAACGCCCCAATCCGACACCGCGTCGATGAACGCCTGATCCTCATGCGCATGGGCGCTGGCGGCGACGGCAAGCGACTGGCGATGGGCCTCGGAGCGGAAAGCCGGCGCACGCACATCCGGCACCCAAATCTGGATGGGCCGCAGCCCCTGCCCGCGCAGCCGGTCGCGATGCTCCTGAACCTTCACGCGGGTGGACTTAGGTCGAGATGGCGAAGCCATGATGATCCCTCCAAGAGAGTTACATGTAACCTACTCCCGTTAGGGGCATTTGGCCAGACATTTTATCCAGGTCACGCTACTCGCCGCAGGATTTCTCCCGCTGCCCCCAGGCGACGGCGCATTTATCCCTGAACTGGTTTGTATTTTTGGCGGCAGCGCCGTCTTGGCACAATTTTGAGCGGCGCTAAAAACCAAATCAAACCAACCACATGCACCCCAGCCGACGGCGGTCCTTTTATCTGGCAATCGTTTTTCCCCCAGATTTCCTGGGCCTGGGGCTCATTTTCTGCCCCCGGGACGATGCGATCTCCCGCCTACCCCCCCCCGAATAAAACCGTCAAAACCGCGCTGCCGATTTACTACTACGGCGTCAACCTCCCGCAGGCGTCGGCGCTTTTATCCTTGAAGTGGTTGGCGTTTTTGGCTGCAGCGCCGTCTTGGCAAATTTCGAACGGCGGTAAAAACCCAGTTAAACCAACCACATGCGCCCCACCCGACGGCGGTGCTTTTATCTTGCACTCCTAATCGGGCGCTTTCTTTTCTTGCTTTCCTTAACGGCCATCTTCGTCTCCTGTTCGCTGATTTACGACTATTTACGCGTTTGCGCGATCCGGTATTTGACCTGCGCATCAAGCCAGGATGCCCATTCCAGATGATAAAGTCCCGGCGCGCCGTGCACTCCTCCGCGCTCATCGACGGCTGAGTTTGGACCGTTTGAACGGTCATCGATCCGTCGCGGCGCATGTCGGCATCGAACTCGCGGGGCAGCATCACAGGCATTCGAGCGTGGTCCTGACAATTGTTGGCCACATGCAAGATATCGTACTTCCCGCATTTCTTGGTCTGCACCAGTCCTCATCCGCCGGGGCGGATCTCCTTTGCACTCAGGCGGTCATCGCCGTGCTGTTCATGAGATGTTCAAGCGTCTGCATGGGCACCCAAAAGTTTACGATCTTTCTGCGTCGAACCTTCGCTTGCACCTTGGCCACCCGGTCTATCCGCGTACTCCGTGCCGTCTCGCCACATGGCGTGCATAATCACCGTGAGCTTGCGAGCGACCGCCACGACTGCCTTCCGGTGGCAACGCTTGGCAAGCTTGGCTCCCCAGCTCTTCAGCGCCGTTTTGCCACGGTAGCGCGTCAGCATGGCGCTTGCCGCTTCGTAGAGCGCGCGGCGCACATCCGGGTCACCGGCTTTGCTGATGCGGCCTTGGACGTCGATCGACGTGCCGGACTGCCATCGTTTGGATGTCAAGCCAAAATAGGCGCCAACATCACGTGATCGCCGGAAGCGTGCCGGATTAAGGTACAAGGCGGCAGCATGCTGAAAAAAGCAGTGAGTTTGCCGTTCACCCTTCCTTCACGCCCAGCGCCTCCAGTAGCTGCGTCCGCAACTCGCTGAAGCCCAGTGTAGAATGACGGCGCGGACGCGGCAGGTCCACCGGAATGTCGAGCGCAATGCGCCCATGTTCCAGCACCAGCACGCGGTCGGCCAAGATAAGCGCCTCGTCCACGTCATGCGTCACCAGCAGCACAGCGGGCTGATGGGCGGTCCACAGCGCCCCCACCAGCGACTGCATTTTCAGGCGCGTCAGCGCGTCCAGCGCGGCGAAGGGTTCGTCCAGCAGCAGCAGCTCCGGCGCGCGCACCAAAGCGCGGGCCAGAGCTGCGCGCTGCGCCTCGCCGCCGGAGAGGGTGAGCGGCCAAGCCTGCAGGCGGTGCTTCAGTCCCACTTCGCCCAGCGCGTCCTCGGCCAGGCGGCGGGCGTTAGGCATGCGCAGGCCGAGCGTCACGTTCTGCCAGACGCGCTTCCAGGGCAGCAGGCGCGGCTCCTGGAACACCACGGCGCGGGCCTTCGGCACGCTGAGCACGCCGGCGGGCGCTTCGTCCAGCCCCGCCAGCGTGCGCAGGAGAGTGGATTTGCCCGAGCCGGACCGCCCGAGCAGCGCCACGAACTCTCCGGGCTGTATGGAAAGATGCAGGTTCTCCAGCACAATGTTGGCACCGAAGCGGCGTGTCAGCCCGCGCACCTCCACGGCGAAACCGCCCTGTGTCACCGGCGCATCCTGCCCGGGCTGGATGTCCGTCAGCATGTTCATGCTCAAACGCCTTTCACGGTGACGATGGAGGGGCGCCAGACGAGCAGCTTACGCTCCAGCGCGCGAACGAGCTGGTCCGTGGTCAGCCCCAGCAGCGCATAGACCAGCAGCCCGTCGAAGATGATGTCGGTGCGCAGGAAGTCGCGGGCGTTCATCACCAGATAGCCAATGCCGGAGGAGGCGTTGATCTGCTCGGCCACAACCAGGCTGATCCAGGAAATGCCAAAGGCCTGGCGCAGCCCGACGATAAAGCCCGGCAGCGCCGCCGGGAGTATGACATGCCAGATCGTCTCGGCATGCGAGAGGCCAAGCACCGAGCCCCCCTCGACCAGCTTGCGCTCTACCCCGCGCACGGCGGAGAACAGGTTCAGGTAGATCGGGAACATGCTGCCCAGCGCAATCAGCACGATTTTCGGCGTCTCGCCGATGCCGAACCATAGGATCATCAGCGGGATCAGTGCCAAATGCGGCAAGGTACGGGCCATCTGCACCGAAGCGTCGATGGCATCCTCGCCCAGGCGCGAGAGGCTCGCGGTCAGCCCCAGCGCCGTGCCGACGGTGACGCCGAGCGTTAGCCCCGCCGCCACGCGTTCCAGCGAGATCAGCAGGTTTGGCCACATCTGGCCGGTGACGATCAGTTGCCAGAAACTCTCCGCCACGGCGGCAGGGGGAGGCATGGTCTGCGGGTCGACCAGCCCGGAGGCGGTCAGCCCCTGCCATAGCGCGACGATCATCGCAGGGACCACGGCCCGGCGCAGCAGGGTGGCGGGAATGAAGCCCCCGCGCCGGAACGGCGAAATCCGCAGCGGGGCATCGAGCGATACGGACATACAGACCCCCTCAATTCTTGCGTCTGATATATCTATTGCACCGGTAGGCTTACTGTGCAATTCGTCCATCACAAAGCCTGGACAGGAATATTGCCAGTGATCACGCCTACCTTCAGCCGCCGTTCGCTGCTCGCAAGCGCGGCGCTCGCCGCCCCCGCCCTGCTGCTGGGCAGCCACGCAGTGCACGCCGGTGCCAAGGGCACGCTCAGGATTGGCTACCAGAAATCCTCGGTCACTCTGGTCCTGGCCAAGGCCAAAGGGGCGTTCGAGGCCAGGCTCAACCCTCTCGGCTATGATGTCGTCTGGGCGGAATTCCCCTCCGGCCCGCCATTGCTGGAAGCTCTCGCCTCGGGCGCGGTGGACCTCGGCTATACCGGGGAACCACCGGTGATCTTCGCCCAGGCGGCCGGCGCCCAGTTGGTCTATGCGGCAGCCACCGACCCCAGCCCCCGCGCCGTCGGCATCCTGAAACCCGCAGGCAGCAAGCTCGCCACGACCAAGGATCTGGCCGGCAAGAGCGTGGCCGTCGCCAAGGGCTCCAGCGCGCATTACCTGCTCGTCTCGGCCCTGGCCCATGCCGGCGTGCCATATGGGGCGGTGAACACGGTCTTCCTGCAGCCGGCCGATGCCCGCGCCGCCCTGGCCACGCACGCCGTCGATGCCTGGTCGGTCTGGGATCCGTTCCTGGCTGGCGCCCAGGCGGCGGGCGCTGAGTTGCTCACCGACGGTGCCGGGCTGATGCCCAACCGCGCCTATTACACCGCGCGGCGGGACTTCGCCGCCGCCCACCCGGACGCACTGAACAACGTCATCGACGCGCTGAACCAGCTCGAGGGCTGGGAGAGCCAGCATATCGACGATACCGCCGCCGCCATCTCACCCAGCATCGGCCTGCCGCCCGAGGTGCTGAAGATATGGTTCGCGCGGCAGAAATACGGCGTGCACAAGCTCACCCCGGAGATCTTCGCCGGGCAGCAGCAGATTGCCGATACCTTTTACAAACTTGGCTTGATTCCGGCGCAGATCGACGTCTCCGCCGATGCCTGGAACGCGTGAGGAGACCAGCTAATGCCCCTGCAACCTGCAAAATCTGCGAATGTTTTCTGGTTCCTGCCCACGCATGGCGATGGGCGTTATCTCGGGACCAGCGTTGGCGCGCGCGAGGTGGACCACGCCTATCTGGCGCAAATCGCCCAAGCCGCCGACCGGCTCGGCTTTTATGGCGTGCTGATCCCCACCGGCCGCTCCTGCGAGGATAGCTGGGTGGTTGCGTCGTCGCTGGTGCCGCTCACCGAACGGCTGCGCTTCCTTGTCGCCTTCCGGCCCGGGCTGCTCAACCCGTCGCTCGCCGCGCGGATGACCGCCACCCTAGACCGGATTTCCAATGGCAGGCTGCTGGTGAACATCGTCACCGGCGGCGATCCGGAGGAGAATACCGGCGACGGCATCTTCCTCGAGCACGCTGAGCGTTACGAGATCACGCGCGAGTTTCTGAGCATCTGGAGGGCGCTGCTTGCCGGTGAAACGGTAAATTACGAGGGCAAGCATCTGCGCCTCGAAAACGGCAATCTGCTCTTCCCCGCCGTGCAGCAGCCCCACCCGCCGCTGTTCTTCGGCGGCTCGTCGGATATCGGCATCGATGTCGCCGGTGAGCAGGTGGACACTTATCTAAGCTGGGGCGAGCCTCCCGCCGCCGTGGGTGAGAAGCTGGCCAAGGCCCAGGTGGCCGCCGCCAAATACGGGCGCAGGCTGAATTTCGGCGTGCGGCTGCACATCATCGTGCGCGAGACGGCCAAGGAGGCCTGGGACGCGGCGGAGAGCCTGATCTCGCATGTGGACGACGCCACCATCGCCAAGGCCCAGGCCAAGTTTGCCTCCATGGACTCCGTGGGCCAACGGCGCATGGCGGCGCTGCATGGCGGCCAGCGCGACAAGCTGGAGATCTACCCCAACCTATGGGCGGGCGTGGGGCTGGTGCGCGGCGGCGCCGGCACGGCGCTGGTCGGCGATGCCGAGCAGGTGTCGCGGCTGATGCGCGAATACATGGATGTTGGCGTGGAGAACTTCATCCTCTCCGGCTACCCGCATCTCGAGGAAGCCTATCGCGTCGCCGAGCTGGTGTTCCCGCGCCTGAATTTGGCCCATCCGGTGGCCAGCTTCGGCCGCATCGCGCAATAGCGGCCCGTTCGGCGAGACGGTGGCGAACGCCTACCGCCCCGCCGCCCAGGCTGCCAGCTAAGCAAGGCGCCCTGGCGGACCTGTTCGCCTTCGGCTCCTCCTTCTCCTTTTTCTGCGTTCAGGCGTGCGCCGTCCGCAGCGCCGCATCGAGCCCGGGGGCGGCGGCGATGAGCTTCGCCGTATAGGCATGGCGCGGTTCCGCCAAAACCTGCGCGGCGGGGCCGTCCTCGACGATCCGCCCCGCTTCCAGAACGATGACACGATCGGCGACGGCACGGAGCACACCGAGATCATGCGTCACGAACAGACAAGCAAGACGCCGCTCCCGCGCCAGCCGCACCAGCAGGGCCAGGATCTGCGCCTTCACCGTGGCATCGAGCGCCGAGGTCGCCTCGTCCAGCACGAGGATTTCCGGGTCCACTGCCAGCGCCCGGGCAATCGCCACACGCTGGCGCTGCCCACCTGAGAGCTGGTGCGGATAGCGCCCCGCATGGCTGGGGCTGAGCCCGACCTGCGCGAGCAGATCGGCAACCAGCGCGGCAATCGCGGCCTCACCGAACCGCTGGCCGCGCAGGCCCAGCGGCTCGGCAATGATGTCACTGATCCGCCAGCGCGGGTCGAAGCTCGTTGCCGGGTCCTGGAAGACGATCTGGAGCTTCTGCCGCAGCCCGCGCCATTCCGCCGCGCTGGCGGCGTTGAGCGAGATGCCGTCGATGCGGATGTCCCCGCCGCTCAGACGCTGCAGGCCCAGCAAGCCGCGCAGCAATGTGGACTTGCCGCTGCCCAACTCCCCGATCAGCCCGACACATTCCCCGGCGGCGAGGGTGAAGGAGACATCCTCGAGCGCCCGCACCGGCGCAGCCATGCCGCAGCCAGCCCCGCCGCCCGGGGTATACGTGGGAGACGCCGTCAACCGCCAACCGCACGTGCCCTGGTACATTGGCGGGCGGCGGCTCGGGCCGGGCGGCGGCGATGAGCGCCCGCGTTACCGGATGCGCGGCCCCGCCGCTGAGCAGCGCCACCGGCCCAGTTTCCACGATTTCCCCTCGGGCCATTACGGTGATCCGCCCAGCCACCCGCGCCACGGCTGGGAGGTTGTGGGAGATGAACAGCAGCCCTGCCCCGCTCTCCCGTGCCAGCCGTGTGAGCAGCGCCAGGATCTGCGCTTCGGTCACCGGATCCAGCGCGGTGGTCGGCTCGTCGGCAATGATGAGCGCCGGGTTGAGCGCCAGCGCCATGGCTATGGCCACGCGCTGCCGCTGCCCGCCGGAAAGCTCGTGCGGGTAATGGCGCCCGGCGGCGAGGCGGCTTGGCAGCTCCACCTGCGAGAGCGCGGCGATGGCATGGTTGCGCGCCTTGGGCAGCGCCAGGCCGCGATGCAGCTGGAACACCTCCGCCACTTGGTCCAGCACCGGCTGCACCGGGTTGAGCGCGGTCATCGGCTCTTGGAAGACGAAGCCGATTTTCGCGCCGCGCAAGCTGCGCAACCTGGCCTCCGGTGCGGCGGCGAGGTCCTCGCCCTGGAACAGGATGCGCCCCTGGCGCGCCGCTCCCTCCGGCAACAGCCCGGCAATGGCAAGCGCGGTGAGCGATTTGCCGGAGCCGGACTCACCCACCAGGGCCAGCGCCTCGCCGGACGCAAGGCTGAGGGAAACACCGTGCAGCAACTCCCGCCCACCGAGCGAGACGGTGAGGTTGTCGAGCGTTAGCAGGCTCATCGGGCAGCCTCCCGGCGTGGATCGGCAAGGTCGCGCAATCCATCGCCCAGCAGCGCCAGGGCGAAGCTGGTGAGCAGGATGGCAAGCCCCGGAAACAGCGCCAGCCAGGGCGCGGTGGTCATCAACGTGCCGGCATCGTCCAACATCCGGCCCCAACTGGGGAAAGGCGGCTGCACCCCGAGCCCAACGTAAGAGAGGCCGGATTCCGCCAGGATGGCGAGCGAGGCCTGGATCGCCGCCTGTACGCCGAGTGGGGGCAGGATGTTGGGCAGGATATGCGCGTGGGCGATGAAGAACCGCCCCTTGCCGGCAGCAATGGCGGCCAGCACGTAGTCGCGCTGCCATTGCGCACCTGCCGCCGCGCGGGCCACGCGGGCAAAGACGGGGATATTGAAGATGCCGATGGCGGCGATGGCATCCCCCACGCCCGGCCCGGCGATGCTCGCCGCCAGCACGGCGATGAGCAGCGCCGGGAAGGCGAACACCACGTCGGAGAAGCGGGAGAGCAACTCGTCGGCCCAGCCACCCGAGATGGCGGCAGCGATGCCGAGCGGCACGCCAAACCCTGCCCCCAGCAGCACCGCCAGCGCCCCTACGGCGAGCGAGGCACGTCCGCCCGCCAGCACATTGGAGAGCACGTCCCGCCCGAAGACGTCGGTGCCAAACGGATGCGCGAGGCTGGGCGCAGCGAGGCGGTGCGGGATGTCCATGGCCTGCGGCGGATAAGGCAGCCAGAGGAAGGAAAGCAGCACGAGGGCCAGGATCAGGGCGGTGAGCGCCGCCCCGGCGCGGAAGGTCGTCGTCATTGGCTGGCTCCGGTGCGGCGGCGCGGGTCAGCCGCGGCGGCGGCAAGATCGGCGAGCAACGTGACGACCACCACCTGCGCCACCAGCAGCAGGGAGACGCTCTGCACCACCGGGGCGTCACGGCTGGCGATGGCCTGGATGATCAGCCGCCCGAGCCCTGGGAGGAAGAACACGTTCTCGATGAGCACGCCGCCCGCGAGCAGGAAGGAGAATTGCATGCCGAGGATGGTGAGCAGCGGCACCAGCGCATTGGGCAGCGCGTGGCGCAGCAGGATGCGTAACGGCCCGGCCCCCTTGGCGGCGGCGGTGCGCAGGAAATCCTGCCCCGCCAGCTCACGCAGCTCCAGCGCCAGCACGCGCGCCAGCACCGCCGCCTGCGGCAAGGCGAGCGCAATGGCGGGCAAGGTGAGCGCCCTTAAGGCTGGCCACAGCCCCGCACCCCAGCCCGGGAAGCCCCCCGCCGGGACCCAACGCAGCACAATGCCGAAGGGGATGACGAGCATCAGCCCGAACCAGAAATTCGGCACCGCCAGGGCCAGCCGCGCCAAGCCGGTAGCCAGCGCCCCACCCCAGCGCCCGCGCCAATACGTCGCCGCCAACCCCAGCGCCAGAGCCAGCACGGTGGAGAGCAGCAGCGCGTACAAGGTGAGCGGCAAGGACAGCGCCAACCTCTGCGCCACCAGCACCGCCACCTGCTGGTGATAGACGAAGCTGGTGCCGAGATCGCCCTGCGCCAGCCCGGCCAGCCAATGCGCGTAGCGCCACCAGAAAGGGGCATCGAGCCCCAGCTGCGCGCGCAAAGCCGCCACCGCCGCCGGGCTGGCCTGGATGCCAAGGATCGCCCGTGCCGGATCACCGGGGATCATCTGCATGGTGGTGAAGATGATCAGCGACGCCACGAGCAGCGTGGCCAGAAGCCCCGCCGCGCGGCGCAGCGCGTAACCAAGCCCGGCCCGCAGTACCAGGCCCCCCGCCAGAGCCAGCGCCAACACGCCACCGCCCAGGGCCAGATATCGCGCACCGGCGGCCACATGGCCCGCGCCCTCATCGCCTGGCACGGCGGCCGTGGCGAGGTCGAAATCCTGCACCGGCCCCGGCGCCCAGTCGAGTGAGACGCGGGCGGATTGCACGGTGATGTCGGGGAATTGCAGCAGAAACACGTTCACCGCGTCGTCGGCCAGGGTTTTCTGCAATGCCTGCCGCAGCTTGATTTGCGCCGCCGGGTCCTGCGTGGCGTCAAGCTGGTCCAGCAGCACGGCGTAGCGCGGGTTGTTGTAGCCGAAATAATAATCCGGATTGGCGTAGATGCCGTAATCCAGAGGCTCGACATGGTTGACGATGGTCAGGTCGAAATCATGCGCCCCGAACACCTGGGTAAGCCAGGGCACCCAGTCCAGCTGCACGAGCTTCGCCTGCACGCCGATGGCGGCGAGCTGCGCCGCGATAACCTGCCCGGCGCGCGTGGCGTAGGAAACCGGCGGCAGCGCGATGGTGGTGGAAAACCCGTGCGGATACCCCGCCTGCGCCAGCAGCGCGCGGGCCTTGGCCGGGTCGTAGGGGTATTCGCCGGTGAGGTCGACATAGCCGGGGTCCTGGCGCGCGTAATGGCTGCCGATGGGCGCGCCGAACCCATCCATGGCGGCATCGATCACCGCCTGGCGGTCGATGCCGTAGGAGAGCGCGCGCCGGACCAGGACATTGTTGAACGGGGCACGGCGATTGTTGATGGCGAGGATCACCTTGCCCTCGCTCAGCGCGGTATCGACCTTCAGACCAGGATTCTGCTCAAGCCGCGCCACTGCCTCGGGTGCTGGAAAGGCGGAATAGACATCCACCCCGCCGCTCAGCACCGCGTCCAGCGCCGCGTTGGGGTCGGCGATGAAGCGGAACTTCACCGCCGGGGACTTGGCGGGCGTGCCCCAGTAATCCGGGTTGCGCAGCAGGGTGATGGAATCGCCCCGCGCCCAGGACCCGAAGCGGAACGGGCCGGTGCCGATGGGGTTCACCACGTCGGTCGCCGCCGAACGCGGCGAGACGATCACGCCACCCGGCAGGCCAAGGGCGTCGAGCAGCCCTGAGCACGGGCGGGAGAGCCGGACAATGGCGGTAAGCGGGTCGGGCGTATCCACCTGCGAGATGCAGGCGAAATCCGCGTGCTGCGGATTGGGCGAGGCCGGCGCGGCGGCGCGCTCCAGCGAGAATTTCACCGCCGAGGCGTCGAAAGACGTGCCGTCGTGAAAGCGCACGCCGGGACGCAGATGGAAGGTATAGCTCAGGCCGTCGGGCGCCACCTCCCAGGAAGTGGCAAGGCCGGGGCTGAGTTGCCAGCCGGGGCCGATGCGCACCAGCCCCTCATACACCGTGGGGAACAACACCTCGGCAATGGCACCTGAGGCCGCCGCCGTGGGGTCCAGCACTGGCGGTTCCAGCTGCAGGCCGATGGTGAGCACGCCCGATGCCACCGCAGGCAGCGGGAGTAGCAGCAGGACGAGCAGAAGCCGCAGCAGCCTCATGCCGCCGCCCTGACGAAGCGTTGCGCGGCGGCTTCAGCGCGGGCACGCGCGGCTTCGGCCTGGGCGGGCAGACCCAGCGCCGCGTAGAGCCCTGCGAGCTTGCGGTTGAGCGGCACGTCATCGGGGAAACCGGCACGCTGGCGCTCCAGGATCAGCTGCGCCCGGCCGGGCTGGCCGCCCTTGATCAGGCTATCCACCAGGAAAATGTGGAACAGCCCGCGCTGGGCATGGCTGCCGCCCAAACCAGCGATGAGCGCGGTGGCCGGTTCCAACTTCTGCGCGGCGCTGGCGTAGTCGCCGCGCGCATGGGCGAGCAGCCCCTCGGCCAGAGTCACCCCCGCCTTGGACCAGGCCTCGCGGCTTTCAACCGGAGCGTTTTGCGGCGCAGTGCGGATAGCGGCGAGCAACTCCTCCGCCTCCGGCTGGCCAGCGCGGGCCAAGCCGTAGAGATACTGCACCGAGAGGAAGGGCTGGGCGATATCCGCCTTGCGCGCGGCCAGCCACTGCCCCAGCTCCGCCCAGCGCCCGCCGACATTGGCACCGGCGAATTCGAGCCGGGCGAGCAGCGAGACGGCGCCGATCTGGTCCTGGGAGAAACTCTTGTCCTTGGCCCAAACGTGCCGGTCGTAGATCTCCAACGCTTCCTCGAACCGCCCCTCGGCCAGGTAGAACAGCGCCAGATGCCACCACAGATGCGTGTAGAGAAAGGAGATGAACTTGTTCCAGCCCTCGCGCAGTGGTTCGAGGAAGGCGATGCCCTCCTCCACCCGCCCGGTGGTGAGCAGCACGTGGGCGAGCGCATGCTGGGCCCAGCCTTCATCCGGCTGCAATGCCAGGGCGCGGCGGGCGGCGGCCTCGGCTTCCGTCAGCAGGAAGCTCTGCTCATAGGCGAAGGCCAGAATGCCATGCAGATACGCGAGGTCGCCCGCCACAGGCAGGCTGATGAGCGCGCTGCGCAGCATGGCGGGGGCGTCGCCACGGGAGAACTGCAAGTAGTTGGCATATTTAAGCAAAACGAGGTCGCGCGGGTGCTCTGCCAGGGTAGCCATCGCGGCGACCTCGGCGCCTGCCGGGTCACCCTCGGCCCAGAGCTTCACCGCCCGCAGCGTCGCCAGTTCGCGGACATTGGCGCGGGCCGCCCCGGTTTCGGCGCGGACGATATAGGCGCGTGCCTCCACCGGCTCGCGCCCGGTTTCCGAAAGCAGCCACAGCATCGCGGCATAGGCGTTGGCGAGGGTGTCCTCCTCCGCGTCGGCTGCGGTGAGGATGTTGGTCACAATCAGCTCGTAACCCAGCACGCCGCGGATGAAATCGTTGATCGCGGCGATGGTGGCGGGGTTTCGCGCGGTGATTTCGTTGCCGAGATAGTCGGTTGCCATGGGTCAGTCTCCGGCCAAGGCGGCGCGGATGGCCGCCAGGGTCTGTTCGGGTTGTTCCAGCATGATCTGATGTCCGGTGCCGGGCAGCACGGTGAGATGCGCGGCGGGCAGCACGGCGGCCAGCGCCTGCGCCGCCGCGGGCGGGGTGAGAGCATCCTCGGCCCCGGCGAGAATACGTACCGAGGTGCGGATGGCGGCGAGCCGCACCGGGTCCAGCACCAGCAGCCCGGCGAAGAGCGATTGCATCACGAACAGCGTGTTGCGCTTCGCCACTTGCTGCTCATGCGCGATGAGTTCCGGGTCCGCCCCCTTCGCCCAGGCCAGACGCTTGAAGCGCCGCGCCAGCAGCGGCTTGAGCAGTTCCAGCACCGGCAGCGGCAGCCGCCCCAGCACAGGGCCGAACAGCGCCCCCTTCCCCACCGGCGCCATTTGCGGCGGCGGCGGGCCGAGCAGCACGGCGGCCGCGAAACGCTCGGGTGCCTCGGCCAGCGCCGCCAAAGCAATGCGCGTGCCCAGCGAATGCGCGACGAGAATGTTCCGCGCCGCGCCATGGCGGGCGATGAGCGCGTTGGCATCGGCCAGCAGCTCGGTGCCCGCATAGGCGGCAGGGTCACGCAGATCCGGGCTGGCGCCATGGCCCGGGGCGTCCCAGGCGATGAGGTTCAGTGGTTCGTTCCGCAACTCTTCCCACAGGACGCGGAACTGCTCCTTGTTGCCGCCACTGCCGTGCAGAAAGAACAAGCTGGTCTGCGCCCCCTTGTTCAGAACCGCCGCGTGCAGCGTGCGGCCGGGCCGGACCTCCAGGAACGAGCCGCCAAGAACCGTTGTCATGTGCTAGCCTCCGAATTTATGGCGCCAGCTTGGCGCTTCGCCCTCGCGCCCCTGATAGCTGGCCGCGTGTACCCCCCGCGCCATGGCGCGGGCCGTGACCAGCGTGGCGGCGAGGCAGAGTTCCGAGAACTCGTCCAGCGCCGTACCCGGCGGCCGCGCCGAGGTGGAGATGCCGAAGATGGTGTCGCCATCGCGTGGAAGATGCGCGGGCAGCGCGGCGCGGGCCACGCCGTCCTGCGCCAGGATTGCAAGCCGCGTGACCTGGGCCTTGGTCAGTGCCGCATCGGTGGCGACCACGCCGATGGTGGTGCCGAAATAGCCCGGCGGCTTCACCCGCAGAGCAAGAGCGGACGGATCCAGCTTGGCCGGAAAGCCCAGCCCGCCGAATTCATCGTCCACCTCATAGGGAGCGGCCCAGAAATGCGGACCGTCGCCAACGGTGACGCTGCCAACCGCATTCACCGCCACCAGGGCCGCAACCATATGCCCCTGCGGCGTGACGGCACTGGCCGAGCCGATGCCACCCTTCAGCCCCGCGGTGGTGGCGCCGATGCCCGCCCCGGCGCTGCCCAGCGCGAACACGCCGGGCTCTGCGGCGCGGGCGGCCTGGTAGCCGAATTCCGCATAGGGGCTGTAGCGCCCCCAGTTTTTGTCACCGCCATTGGCGAGATCGAACAGGCTCGCCTGCACCACGATCGGCACGCGCGGCAACTTTGCGGGCGGCAGCTTGGCGAAATCCTCACGCAAGGCGGCCTGCACGCCGGACGTGGCATCCAGCCCGTAGGTGGAGCCCCCGGAAAGCACCAGGGCATTGATGCGCTCCACCACCATTTCCGTCCCGAGCAGCGCGCCCTCGCGCGAGGCCGGGGAGCCGCCGAGCACGCTCACCCCGGCGACGGCCGGTTCGTCGAACAGCACGGCGGTAACGCCGGAACGCAATGCCGCGTCATCTCCCGCGTGGCCAACCCGGATGCCAGCAATGTCAGTAAGCAAGTTGCGCATAGGGTATCCTCAAAGCCAGGCGCCGGGGCGGAAATGCCCGCCCCGGCCAGGATGTTACTTGAAGTCGTAGGACAGACGCAGGCCGTAACTGGCCGGCTCGCCGTAAACACCGACTGCATACTGCGCGCTGTCGAAGTAGTTGTTGGAAAGCAGATATTTGCGGTTCAGCACATTGCGGCCCCAGACGCTGAGGCGCCAGTTGTGGTGGGTCGGCAGCAGGTCCACACCAACATTCAGCAGCCCGTAACCCTTGATGTTGTAGGAGTTGGTCGAGGTGTTCAACAGCGAAACATACTGGTCACGATAGGCGAAACTACCGCCGAACCGCACGCTATAGGCTTCGTTGATCGGCAATGTCTCGTACGCTGCGAGTGTATAGGTATAGCGCGGCGCGCCGATGCCACGGCCCTTGAGATTCTCAGTGACGGGCACGTAGACGCCGTTCTTCAGCGTCGAGCCAACGGTGTCGTTGAACTCGTCGAACGCGCCGGCGGTTAGGCCCAGCGACTGGTCGATGGACAGCCCCGGCAGCGGCAGCCAGTCCACTTCGCCCTCGCCGCCGTATAGATGCGATTTCGGTGCGTTAACGAAATGGCCAACCGAACCATAGGTCGGGTCGGTGATGATGCCGAGCACCTGCTGGTCATGATAGTCGTAGTAGAACGCGTCGGCATTGACGAGCAACGTGTTGTCGAGGAACTCGTTCTTGGCGCCGATTTCATAGGCCAGCAGGCGTTCCGGCTTGAACGGCGAGATGGCGAGATCGGCCGGGACAACCGCGTTAACGGCGGTGAACCCGCCTGACTTGATGCCCGCGGTGACGGAGGCGTAGAGCATAGACTCGGGCAGAAGCTGGTAGTCCAGCTCGGCCTTCCAGGACGGCAGCGTGTAGTAGGTCGAACTCGCTGCCAACGCCGCTGAAAGGGATCGCCGCATTGGTCGTGTTCGAGTAGGCGGTGGTCGAGAAATCATTGATCTTGCGATGCTCGTTCTCGATGCGCCCGCCCAGCACCAGCTTCAGCTTGGGCAGGAACTCGTATTCGGCATGCGCGTAGAGGCTCTTGGTCTCCACGGACTGGGTATAGGGCGTGTGAACGTAAATCCCGAAGCCGGAGAAGCTGGAATCGTAGACTTCATCGAGCGTCTCGCGCGAGAAATACGCGCCGATGAGCCAGTTATACGGATTCTCGGTGAGCGAGGCGATGCGTAGATCCTCGGCATACGCGCCGGCACGGGTCGAGAAATACACATCCGCCGCGCCATAATTGGTGCCGTCGAGCGCATCCAGTTCGCGGCGATCAAGGCGCTCCACGCTGGACACGCTGGTGATGCGCGCGACGGGCAGCGTGTAGGTGGTGGTCAGGTCCGTTCCCCAGCCCTGGTTGTCGCGGTAGGGCTTCGTATCCGGGTTGATACCGAGATAGTTGGCAAAAGCGGTGGTGGTCCCCCAGCCCACGGCGCGCGGGCTGCTATCGGCGGGGTAGATGCCACGCGGATCCAGCAGCGATGAGGCTTCGCCATCGGACTGGTCACGCCCCCAATGCGCGTTGAGCAGGAAGTTCAGGTTCGGCGTGGCGTCCCAGGCGATTTCGCCGCGCAGGTTCTTGGTGTCGTTATTGCCGAAAGGCTGGTCGGTGACGCGGTTATACTGATAGCCGCCGCCCTGATTGGTTTCACCCGCGAGACGGATGCGAACAGTGTTCGAAATCGGGCCGGAGACATAGCCTTGGAGAAGGGCGTTGTTATAGGTACCGTATTCCACCGAGCCGCCATAGGTCAGGTGGTCTGTCGGCTTGTTGGTGATGACGTTGATGGCGCCCGCCGTGGAGTTGCGGCCATACAGCGTGCCCTGCGGGCCACGCAGAACCTCGATGTGGTTGATGTCGAAGAACTGTCCCTGCGTCATCGACGGAATCGGGTAGGCCACGTCATCGACATAGTAGCCGACGACAGGCGCGTTGTTCGAGGCATAGTCGTTGAAGTCAGTGCCCACGCCGCGAATGGCGAAAGATGTCTGGCCGGTGCCGAACTGCGACTGCACCTGCAGGTTCGGAGCTTCGTATTCCAGGCCCTTTACGTTTCTGACGCCGTCTTCCTGCAAGCGCTTGGCTGAGATGATGGTCATAGAGATGCCGACCTTCTGGGCATTTTGGCGGCGGTGCTGCGCCACCACGATCACGGGCTTCAACTGGTTCACGGCCGCGCCGGAGGGTGGTGTTGCTGTGTCGGCGGCGAATGCGGGGCGTACCAGGGCCGTGGTGAAGTACAGCGCCCCAGCCAGCGTGGCAAAGGCAATGGAGCGGCTGCCAAGGGCAGACGCGGCAGAAATGGTCATTCTTTTTAATTCCCTAGAACAGACGAGAAGCTAAACGATAAATAATATATATTCTCTACCTGTAAAGTAGTCTGTTAGACTAAAACGCTAACAAAACGAACACCATCCATCCAATACTAAATTCAACAAATTGTATTTAAATGCTTTTTTTAAGTGCAATCAGATTTTCTTTCTCCGAAAGCCACAATAATACACAAGTGATTTTATAGTGAATTAGACCCCAAAAAAGCGGCCCAGCACGATGTGCCAGGCCGCTAGGAATGCTTGATTGGTGAGAGCGCTCTACGCGGAGAGCCCGCGGCTCAGGAGCTCGCCGTCCGCTCCTGCGGATGCTCCGCGATCTCCCAAAGCCTGGCGAGCGCGCCCGTGGCGTCGATCAGCCTGCCCTGACCGTAGCCGGGAACCGTGGCGAATCCCTTACCGGCGGCGATGTCCTGTTCCAGGACCGTCGATGGCGGCACGTCCGGCTCCGTGCTGTTCTTGTCCGCCAGGGCTTGCAGACGAGCGGCGTGGCCGCCATCGATCTGCGCGTTGAGGATGCCGCTGGCAAACCCGGCATCGAGCACGCGCTTAGCCTCCGCACCCTGGTCGGCGAGCAGCGCACGCTCTGCGTAATCCTCGTAATCGCCCGGCTGGGTCAGCGTCTTTGTCGCCAGGCGCAAGCGGTACACATCCAGCGTCAGCGAGTTCTGGGAACCCGGGCGCACCCTGCACCAGCGCGATGGCCTGGTTCCAGTAGGCTTGGCTCGGATACGCTTTCAGCAACGACTGCAAAGCGTCGAAATAAGCCTGGTTGTCGCCCGATTTCTGCGCCGCGGCAGCGGCAAGCTGTAACTCCGCCTCGGACGCGCTTTGGCCTTCGCGCTCCACGGCCTGCACCACGGCCTGGTAATGGCCGAGCGTGTAATCAGCCTGCACGGCCAAAGCGCGCGTCTGCGCGTCGGTACCGCCCGCGGCGACGTATTTACTCACCCAGGCGATCGTCTGCGCGTTATTCCCGGCCCGGGAATAGAACCCGGCGACGGCCTGCAGCAATGGCAGCTTCTCGCTGGCCGGCGTCGTGTTGCTGGCCAGCACGGTCTCGTAGGAATGCGCGGCCAGCTCGTACTGGCCGGCACCGGCGGCGGCACCGCCGCGCAGCTGCGCCACCACCAGCGTCTCATAGGGCGAGAGGCTGCCCACGGCCTCGGCCCGGTTCACCTCCGCCAGGGCCGCGGTATATTTCTGCCCCTTGAGGTCGCTCTCGGCCTGGAGCAGGAACTTGGCCACAGCAGGGCGCACCGTGTCGGCATTGGCCATGCTGGGAAGAAGAAGCGCTGCGCCAAGCAGCAAGGAATATCTTTTGCTCATTGCGCGAACTGCTCGTAACCGACGATCCCGATTTTCTGGACGCCCAGGCGCTGCGCGGTCGCGAGCACCTCGGCGACGTATTTGTAGTTGGCGAGCTTGTCCGGGCGGATATGCAGCTCCGGCTGCGCGGGCGAGGCTGCCAGCGCGGTTAGCTGCGCCTCCAGCGCCTGGCGGGTGGGCAGCACCGTGCCGTTCCACAGCAGCGTGCCGTCGAAGTCGATGTCCACCTCGTCCACCTGCGGCTTGATGTTGGAGGGTGCGGCATTGGCCTGCGGCAGGTTGAGCTTCACCGCATGCGTCTGCATCGGGATGGTGATGATCAGCATGATCAGCAGCACCAGCATCACGTCGATGAGCGGCGTGGTGTTGATGTCGACCAGCACATCGTGCTCGTCACGCGAGGAAAAATTGATGGCCATGGCGTCAGCCCCCTCCCCCGGCGGGCGGTTGCAGGATGAAGCCGACCTTCTGGATGCCCGCACGCTGCGAGGCCAGCAGAACCTCGCCCACCGCCTGGTAATGGGCGCTCTGGTCGCCCCAGACATGCACCTCAGGCTGCGGAACGTTACCGCTCACCGCAAGCAGTTTCTGTTGCAGAGCGTCCAGCCCGGCGAGCTTGTCCTGGTTCCAGTAGATGTTGCCCTGCGCATCCACCGAGATGTTGATGTTGCGTGGTGCCGTCTGCGTCGGCTGGTTGCGTTCATGCGGCAGTTGCACCGGCACGGTGTGCGTCACCACCGGCACCGTGATCAGGAAGATGATCAGCAGCACCAGCATCACGTCGACGAGCGGCGTGGTGTTGATGGCGGAGAGGAGTTCGTCCTCTCCGTCCTGGGCGATGTGCAGCGCCATGGCTCAAGCCGTCTGCACGACGGCGAGCGGGCGGGCGGGCTGCTCCGGCTTGGCGGCGACCGGGTTGCGCCCCCCGGCGACCTTGCCGCTGACCAGCAGGGAGTGCAGGTCGGAGGCAAAGCCGCGCACCGCCTCAACCGCCACCTTGTTGCGGCGAACCAGCCAGTTATAGCCGAGCACGGCGGGCACGGCGGTGGCGAGACCCAAAGCGGTCATGATCAGCGCCTCACCCACCGGGCCGGCGACCTTGTCGATGCTCGCCTGGCCGGCGATGCCAATGGCCGTGAGCGCGTGGTAGATGCCCCACACCGTGCCGAACAGCCCGATGAACGGCGCGGTGGAACCCACCGTCGCCAGCACCGCGAGGCCGCCCTGCAGGCGCGAGACGATCTGTTCCACCGTGCGCTGGATGGAGAGCGTGATCCAGGTGTTAAGGTCGATATTCTCGACCAGCGAACCTTCGTGATGTTCGAGCGCGCTCACACCCGTCACGGCCACGGCACGGAACGCGCCCTTGGCCGGCAGGGTGTTCACGCCGTCGGCCACCGAACCGGCGGTCCAGAAGCTGCGGCTCTGACGGGCCTGACGGAAGAGCTGGCCCTGCTCGATCAGCTTGGTGATCAGGATATACCAGGTGGAAGCGGAGAAGACCGCCAGGATCAGCAGCGTGCCTTTGGCGATGAAATCGCCATTGCTCCACAGCGCACTGAGGCCGTACGGGTTATCGATGGTGGTGGTGGCGGGCGGCGCGTCGGCGGCCAGCGCCGTCGTGGCAACGGGCGCGGTAGCATCGGGACCTGCCCCCTGCGCCGTGGCTGCCGGGGCGGCATCGGGGGCCGACTGGGCCAGGGCCGGCAGCGGCGCGAGCAGGGAGGCGCCCAGCAGCGCGGCGGGAAGGATCTTGCCAAGTTTCATGTCTTTTACTCCATCTTTCATCGCGCGGGGAGCGCGTCGGTCATTCAGTGCGCGACGCGCGTTAATTCAGAGTCCAAACGTAACGGATGCAGGTCCATGCCTCGACAGCCTGACCATCGGCGCCCAGAGCGGGCTTGAACTTGCAACGCCCCAGCGCCTGCAGGGCGGTCTGGTCGAGCTCGGCGTGGCCGCTGGAGGAGGCAACCCGCGCCTGCTCCACCGAGCCGTCAGCGCCGATGAGGAATTGCACCACCGAGGTGCCGGTCTGGCCCATGTCCTCGGCGTCCTCGGGGTATTCCGGCGCGGCGCAGCTCTGGTTCGGGTCCAGCCCCGCCGCGCGGGTGGGCGCCGGGCGCGCTACGGGCTGCGGGGCCGGCGGCTTGGCCGTGGTCACCTGGGCGATGACCGGCGTAGGCGGCGGCGCCACCTGGATCAGCGGCGGCGGAATATAGGGCGGCGGCGGCGTGATCACAGGTGGCGGCGGGGGAGGCGGCGCCTCGGGTGGCGGCTTCACCTCTTGGATGATCTGTGCCTGCAGCGGTGCACGCAGAACCTGCACGGCTGCCTTACCCAGCCCGCTCACCAGCGCGTAAATCAGCACAGCATGCAACAGCGCCACGAAGGTAATGCCAACAAGCTTGCGCGAGGGGCTGGTATCAAGTGTGTCGTCCACGGCCTGGCTCCGCTACGGAAAAACGCATTCAGAGATGCTTTATATAACAATATAAAGTCTACCTTTGAAGTATTAAATAACGCCATACTCAAAATATGGCTGCACGTCCACCCCCGCCGGAAGCAACCCTACCTTGGAAAAAGTATCGGCTACAGCCTGAGCTGAGGCCACGACGCCAGCGTCCAGCTTCGTTATCCGCTCCGGTTGACTTTCATGATAGAGTTCATCGTCAATATAGCTCTGCTTGACCTGAATGGTCTGGGCCAGCGCCTTGCTCCAAGCTGGCTTGTTGGCCTCCGTCCACTCATAGGTCTGGCGCACGCGCCCGACATAATCGACGATGGAAGCCCGCAGTGCCGGATCCGCCAGCGCGGCCGGAGACGCGCCGATCAGGTAGTTACCAGAGAGAATCCCCACCGCCGTGCGCAGCACTTGGGCATGTCCCGCCTCCAGCGCCTTGTAGATCGGGTAGCCGTAGATCGCCCAGGCATCGAGGTCGCCACCGGCGAAGGCGGCGGCACCGTCGGTGGGGGAGAGATTGATGGCCTGGATGTCAGGGAAGTCGAGCCCCGCCTGCCAGAGCATGCGCAGCAGGTAGTAATGGCTGGTGGTGGCGCGTACATAGCCCACACGCTTGCCTTTCAAGCTGGCGATATCGGTGATCCCCGCATCCTTGCGCACCAGAACGACCTGGTTATTTACATTTCCCCGCAGCACCGCGATGGCGCGCACCTGGGCGCGCCCCGCGGCGGCGAAGGCCTGGGGTATCTCGCTCCAGCTGCCGTAATCCAGCGCGCCGGCATTCACTGCCTCGATGATCAGCTGGCCAGAGGAAAATTCGAAATACTGCACCGGATAGGGAAAATCCGCCTGCCCGGCGAGCGGCAGCAACGTTTGGTCGTACCCCTTGTACACGCCGGCGCGCAAAGGCTTGGGTGCTGCGCGCAACATGGCGGGGGCGGCGAGCCCGGCGGCGGTGAGGCTTAAAAGCCGGCGGCGTGGTAGAGAGGTTGAAACGGTCATGCGTGCCTCCATGGTCAATAGCCGCGCCCGGGCGGCACGAGGTTGAGCAGCGCCTCACCTTTCAGGTAGCGGCGCAGGTTTTCCTGGAAGAGCGGGGCGTAGCGCGAAGCGTCCCCGCCGGACCAGGAGATATGCGGGGAGAGATGCACGCGTGGGTGCGCGTAGAGCGGATGCCCCGCGGGCAGCGGTTCCGGCTCAGTCACGTCCAGCGAGGCGAAGCCGAGATGCCCCAGCTCCAGCGCCGCCAGCAGCGCGTCGTGGTCGACCAGCCGCCCGCGCGCGATGTTGACGAGATGCGCGCCCGGCTTGAGGCGGGCCAAACCCGCCGCATCGACGATGCCCGCCGTTTCCGGCGTGAGTGGCAGAGCGACAACAAGATGGTCCGCCGCCGCAAGAACGGTGGCGAAATCGGCGATGCGTACGCCCGGCGCTTCGCCGCCCGAGCGGCGGAAGGCTACGACCTCCATGCCGAAGGCCTTGGCGCGGGAGGCGATCTCTTGCCCGATGCTGCCATAGCCGAGCAGCCCCAGCGTCTTGCGCTTCAACGTGCCGAGTTGCACGGGTTTCCAAGCTTGCGCCTCGCTGATCCAGATCTCTGGCAGACGCTTCTCCACAGCCAGTATGGCCGCCAGGGTGAATTCGGCGATCGTGGTGCTGTTTGTGCCGCGCCCACAGGTAACGAGCGGCACCTGGAACAGCCAGGGCGGATATTCATCCACCCCGGCCGAAACAGCATGCACCCAGCGCAGGCGTCCAGGCCAGCCCGGCGGCGGCTGCGCGGGCACATTGGCCCGCTCCCCGCGCGGGGGAACGGCGATGAGGATCTCCGCCTCCGCTGGCACATCCCAGGCGCTCTCCGGCGGCAGCTCTTGCACGGCGATATGCGGCGGCAGGCCAAGCTGCCCCGCCATTGCGGGGGGCAGTTGGTGGGCGATGGTCAGAGGAACAGTCGCGAGGTCCGCCATGGCTCAGTAGCTGTACGCAAGCTTGAAGAAGACGGTGCGCGGCGAACTCACCGGCCCCAGCCAGAGGTTCGGAGAGCCACTCCAAGTCAGGCTCTGGTAGGCACGGCGATCGGCCAGGTTCTGGCCGGTCAGGATCGCTTCCCAGCGGCTGTTCCTGGGGGCGTAGCTGATGAACGCATCCGTGTAGGCTTGCGGATGGATCTTGCCTTGCTGGTAGTTGAAAACATCGGAATAATAAGATGTCTCGTAGGAGATATCGGCACCGATCTTCACCTGACCGTGCAGGTCCACTGGCACTATGTACGTGGCGGCACCGTAAAGCTGCCAGCGCGGCGCGAAGGGCAGCTCGTTGCCGGTTGCGTTGCCCTGTTTGCCAGTATTCACATTGACTCCGGGGTCGGAGAAGGAGTTGAAACGCGACCAAAGATAGCTGACATTGCCGTTGAGCTGCAGCCCGTCGATGGGCTGCGCCACTGATTCAAGTTCAAAACCATCGGTATGCGCGGCATTGACATTGCCGCGCACATTGACAAGGCCGTTGGTGACTGGGCTGATAACCGCCACAGTCTGTTGCAGGCCACTGTAATCGTTATAGAACGCGGTGCCGTTCAGCCGCAGCCTGTGGTTCAGCCAGTCGGTTTTCAGCCCAATCTCGTAGGTCGTCACCTTCTCCTGATCGTAGGGCAGAGCGGCGGCGAGAGTGGAAGCCCGGTTGTTGAAACCACCGGCGCCGAAGCCCTCGGCGATGCTGGTATAGCCGAAGATGTCAGGCGTGAACTGGTAGGACAGACCGTATTTGGGCGTGAAGGAATACCAGGTCTTGTTGCCGCTATAGGTGAAATCATTGGCAGCCCCCTTGGAGCCGGCCGGTAGCGCTGGGTCGGGGATAATATCGGTTGTACTGTAATTATCGAATATGCCCTGGAAGCGGAACCCGCGATTCTCAATCGTGTAGCGCCCGCCGAGGGTCGCTATCAGCTTGTCGGTTAAATGATAATCGCCCTGCGCATACGCCGCGTAATCAGTGGTCTTGGTATCGCCGATCTGATCCTCAGGATAGGCTGGCGCGCTACCGCTTCCCGTCGGCGAGACGGTGTAGCCAACTCGGTTGCTGGCGAAGTTCTCGTGCATGAGGAACAGGCCGCTGGCGAAATCGAACTTGTCGTAATTGCCGAGCAACTGGAATTCCTGTGACAATTCCTGTTCGCGGTAGACGATCGGGTTGTCCGAAATGGTGACCAGTTGCGGGTTCCCGACATTGTAGGGCACCAGCGGCTGGCCGTCGTTATTGTAATTCACCGGGTTCTGCGCGAAGCCGCGATAGGCGCTGATGGATTTGAACGTCAGATGCGGATCGATGATGTAAACAACCTTGGAGGAGACGCCACCAACCCAGGAAATCGTTCAGCGGCTCCTGCGAAGCATAACTGTCCCTCAGGTTGGTGGGGCCATAGACAGGGGTTGCAAGCGTACCACCAATGATTGGGCGCACCGGCGAGTAATAGGCGGTGTCGGAATGGTCGATCTCGCCATCCACCGTGAGCTCGGCGGTGAGATCGGGATTGATGTGAGCAAGCAGCTTCAAACGAGCACTGTTCGTGTTCTGATCATTCACACGCATGTTGATCGTGGGGTCGTAGCTGTAGCCGTTGTGCTGGTCATGGGCGTAGGCGAGACTGGCATCAAGCTTGCCCGGAACGACGGCACCGGCAGCATAAGCATGGAGGTTGAAGGCGTCATAAGTGCCTCCGCCAACATCAAAATTCGCGGTCGTCGTGTCGGTAGGCTCGCGCGTTATGTAACGGATCGCCCCTGCATCCGCGTTCTCACCGAACAGCGTCCCCTGTGGCCCACGGATGATCTCGACGCGTTCAAGGTCGGTGAGATCCGTCATGCCGTTG
>CAVQHB010000009.1:0-26656 GCA_963712195.1 uncultured Alphaproteobacteria bacterium
TGGAATTCAGCCCGTCTGCTTCTGGATCAGAACTTGGAATACCAGGACATTCGGCTTATGGCCGGGGCGGGCCGTCTGGAGACCGACCGCTTATGAGTAAAGATTAAGAAAAGCCGCCATTGGGTCATCGAGCCTCTGACAAACGTGAGCCGAACCTTAGCAGCCGTTCGGGTGTGGGTTGCCCAGGTTCGTCAGCCATCAGCAGGATAGTGTGCCATCAACACATGTTACGCAGGCGCCGCCCAGGCTGACATGGGCTACGGCATCCACGGTCACCAAGACGCGCCCATCACGGCCGACGCAGCGCCCCTGCGCGGCCACGTAGCTCGTACGACCGGTAGGTAATAACCCCCGCTCCAGCCGGAACACCGCGATGCTGCCATTGCCGCTGCCGCACACCGGATCTTCATCGATGCCATTGGATGGCGCGAAGGAACGCACCTCGATCTCGGCATCTCCAATTTCATGCGCGCCGAACAGCGAAATTCCCGTCGCGCCGAGGCGCCGCTCGAACGCGGCCGAACGGGCAAAATCTGGCGTCAGGGCCAGAAGCTGCGCGGCCCCCGCCAGTTGCCCCACCACCCAAACAGCGCCGACATTGACGATGGCGGGCGGCACGTCCCTGAGAACGGGCTGACCAAGCACGGCCTCCAATTCGTCCACCTCGTCCGGCGTGAGCGTTCGCAACGCGGCAGGCGGCAGGTCCAGTGTCAAACGGCGCTCCGCCCCTGTACCTTCCTCCGTGATGCCGATGAGGCCAGCGCCGCACTCCTGCACCAACCTCCCGTCACGCGGCGCAATGCGCCCAGCCTCCAGCGCCGCGTAGGCGCTGCCAAGCGTGGGGTGCCCGGCGAAGGGCAGCTCGCTGCGCGGCGTGAATATCCGTAGGCGGTAATCGGCTTCCGCATTGGTTGGTGGCAGCAGGAAGGTCGTCTCGGAAAGGTTGGTCCAGCGGGCGATGCGCTGCATCGCTTCCGTATCCAGGCCCTCGGCGTCGAGCACGACGGCCACGGGATTGCCCAAAAGAGGCGTGCTGGTGAATACGTCGACGACTTTGTAGGCACGCTGCATGGCAATGCTCCGCTGTTTAGAGTGGCAATTCTGACGTACGCTTGACCGTCTGGCTAGGTACGTCCGTTTTGACGTTCTGGACGCCCTTTATCCGGCTAAGGCGCTCGACGGCGCCTGTTCTCCGTCACACGAACCGTTTGGCCCCCGCGACGCAGAGGATGATGCCGGCGGTGACCGCGAGCATGGCGGGCGGCACGGTTTCGTGCAGCAGCAGGGCGGAGGCGGCGAGGCCGAGCGCCGGCTGCAGCAGTTGCAGCTGCCCGACCGCGGCGATGCCGCCCAGTGCCAGGCCCCGGTACCAGAACACGAAGCCGAGCAGCATGCTGAAGGCGGAGACATAAGCCAGCCCCGCCCAGGCGCTGCTCGTGACCTGCGTCAAGCGAGGTGGGACAGGTGAACAGGCTCGCCGCGAGCATGAAGGGGAGCGAAAACACCAGCGCCCAGGAGATGACCTGCCAGCCGCCCAGTCGCCGCGAGAGCTTTGCCCCTTCCGCGTAGCCCAGCCCACATACGATGATCGCGCTCAGCATCAGCGCCACGCCGGCGCCGGGCAGTTCCGCCTTGTGGCGAAAGGCTGCGCCGATGACGCATGAGCTGCCCAGCCCGGCACACAGCCAGAAGCCGTAATGCGGACGTTCGCCACCGCGCAGCACGCCAAATAGGCCGTGCACAGCGGCAGCAGCCCCAGGAAGATCTGCGATTGCGCGGCGTCGATATGGCGCAGCGCCAGGGCGGACAGCAGCGGAAACCGAGCACCACGCCCATCGCCACCACGGCCAAAGAAGCAAGGTCGCCCCGCGCCGGGCGCGGCTGACGGAAGGCAAGCAGCAGGCCAAGCGCCAGCATCCCGGCCAGTGCCGCCCGCGCCACGGTGAGGAAAACAGGGTCGAACCCCGCCAGGGCCGCGCGCGTCGCGGGCATCGAGCCGCTGAAAATCACCACCCCTAACGCGCCGTTCATCCAGCCGCTCGCCGACTTCTCCATGCTCCACATCCCCACAAAAGATGCCGGTTTTGTGCTGTGGACAGCGCGGCTCCTCCAGGCATAATTAAGCATAATTTTACTACACTGTACTTGTGCATGTGGAGGTACGGATGGCCCAGGCCGAAGGCACGCTGGTCGCGCAGCTGGTGCGGGAGATGCGCGGCCGCATCGCCGCGCGGAATTGGCGCCCGGCACCAGGCTGCCCTCGATCCGCGCCCAGGCGGTGGCGCGGGAGTTTCCAAGACCACGGTGGTGGAAGCCTATGACCGGCTGGCGGCGGAGGGCGTCATCCAGTCCCGGCGCGGCTCCGGCTTCTATGTGGCGGGGCATCTGCCACCGCTCAGCTTGGCTGACGCCGGGCCCAAGCTGGACCGAGCGGTGGACCCGCTCTGGGTCTCCCGGCAATCGCTGGAAACCGCGAATGATACGCTGAAGCCCGGCTGCGGCTGGCTGCCGCCCAGTTGGATGCCGGAGACCAGCCTGCGCCGCGCTTTGCGCGGCCTGGCGCGGGCGGAGGCGGCGGCGCTCACCGATTATGGCAGCCCGCTGGGGTTGGCGCCTTTGCGGGAGCATCTGGTCCGGCGGCTGGCGGGGTATGGCGTGCCGGCCTCGCCGGGGCAAATTCTGCTCACCGAATCCGGCACCCATGCGGTCGATCTGCTCTGCCGCTTCCTGCTGGAACCGGGTGATGCCGTGCTGGTGGACGACCCATGCTATTTCAATTTCCGTGCCCTGTTGCGGGCGCACCGGGCCCGGGTGGTCAGCGTGCCGTACACGCCCACCGGGCCGAATATTGCTGCCTTCGCCCAGGTGCTGGCGGCAGAAAGGCCGCGCCTCTACATCACCAACGCCGCCGTGCATAACCCCACCGGCGCCTCCCTCTCGGCGCTCACCGCGCACCGGGTGCTCAAGCTCGCCGAGCAGCACGATCTCATCATCATCGAGGACGACATCTTCGCCGATTTCGAGGTCGAGCCCTCGCCGCGCCTCGCCGCCTTCGATGGGCTGGAGCGGGTGGTGCAGATCGGCAGCTTCTCCAAGACGCTCTCGGCCTCACTGCGCTGCGGCTACATCGCCGCAAAGGCGGACTGGATCGAGGGGCTGACGGACCTGAAGATCGCCACCTCCTTCGCCGGTGGGCGGCTCTCGGCTGAGCTGCTGCTGGCGGTGCTGCAGGACGGCACCTACCGAAAGCATGTGGAAAGCCTGCGCCCCAGGCTGGCCAATGCCATGAGCCAAGCCGGGACCCGGCTGCGCAATGTCGGGCTGACACCCTGGGTGGAGCCGCGTGCGGGGCTGTTCCTATGGTGTGAATTGCCCGAGGGTATGGATGCGGCGGACATCGCCCGGCGGGCCATGGCGGAGAACATCGTGCTGGCGCCCGGCAACGTGTTCAGCCCGGCGCAGACGGCCGGGCGATTTCTGCGCTTCAACGTGGCGCAGTGCGCCGACCCGGGCATTTTCAAACTTCTCCGCCGTGCCATACAGAGTGTCGAGTGACCTTTATGGCAAGAGGCCAGCCCGGGCGCAAAGCAGCAGTGACGGGCACGTGAGCGGACTGACCGCTTTCCGGCTGATATCCCAGAAAACTTGCCGTTCCCAAGTCGACCCAAGGCGGGCACCAGACCACCGATCGGGTGACATGGGGCTTCAGGGCGGCGCGAGGGCCGGTGGTGGAATGGCAGGTTGAGCGTCAGGCTACGGGATAGCTGTCTTTCGTTTACGGCCGGTGGCGCAGCGCCTCCACCAGCAGCGTGAAGGCCGGCGTGGGTTGGCGGCGGCTTGGGTAGTAGAGGTGAAAGCCCGGAAAGGGCGGGCACCAATCGGCGAGCAGGCGGGCCAGACGTCCCGCGGCCAGGGCCTCCTGCACGTGGTCCTCGGGGAGAAAAGCGATGCCGAACCCCGCCTCGGTGGCTTGCAGGATGAGCCGGGCGTTGTTGAAGGCCAGGCTGCCCTCGACGCGGACATTGAGCACGCGGCCGTCCTTCTCGAACTCCCAGGGGTAGAACCCGCCCAGCGTGGGCAGGCGCAAATTGATGCAATCGTGCCGGGCGAGGTCGTGCGGCGTCTGCGGCGCCGGGTGTCGCGCCAGATAGGCGGGCGCGGCGACAGCGGCCATGCGCAAATCAGGCCCGATGCGCACGGCCACCATGTCCTTCTCCACCTGCTCGCCCAGCCGCACCCCGGCGTCGAACCGCTCGGCGACGATGTCGGTGAGGCCAGCCTCGATGCTGAGCTCCACCTTGATGTCGGGGTAGTGGGGCAGAAAGCCCGCCAGCACCGGCCAAAGCCGCGTGGCGGCGGCGTGCTCCGTACTGGTGATGCGGATGGTCCCCGCCGGCTTCTTTCGCAATTCTCCCAATGCGGCCAGTTCGGCCTCGATGCCGTCGAAATGCGGGCCGATGCGGGTCAGCAGCCTCTCCCCGGCCTCAGTGGGGGCGACGCTGCGCGTGGTGCGGGTGAGCAGCCGCACGCCGAGGCGTTCCTCCAGCCCGGAGATGGTCTGGCTAAGCGCCGATTGTGACACGCCGAGCCCCGCCGCCGCGCGGGTGAAGCTTCGCGCCCGGGCGACGGCTAAAAAGGCGGTGAGGTCGGAGAGTGTGTCGCGCGCCATTAAGAAGCCCTGCTTATAAAGCCATGCGGATTATCTCGTCTAATCGCCGGGGCGGCGCGGGTCTAGATAAAGGGTCCCCAAACCAAGGAGAATCTCCATGGAGATCAAGCGCGCCGGTACGCAGCCCTCGGGGCGCGGCCCGGCTGAGTATTTCACCGGTACGGTGAGGGTGGACCCGCTCAACAACCCGCCGGACCCGGCCCGCGTCTCCATGGCGCTGGTCACTTTCGAGCCTGGTACCCGCGCCGCCTGGCACACGCATCCGCTGGGGCAGACCCTGATTGTCACTGCAGGCTGCGGGCGTGTGCAGCTTGAGGGCGGGCCCGTGCAGGAGATCCGCCCCGGCGACGTGGTGTGGATCGCGCCCGGTGAGCGCCATTGGCACGGCGCCGGGACGCAGACGGCGATGAGCCATATCGCCGTGCAGGAGCGGCTGGAGGGTTCCGCCGTGACCTGGATGGAACACGTCACCGACGAACAATACGGGAGCTAAAACATGGAAAAGCGTCAACTTGGCCGCAGCGGCCTGGAAGTCTCCGCCCTCGGCCTGGGCTGCATGGGGTTGAGTTTTGGCCTCGGCCCGGCCACCGAGCGCGCGGCGGCCATCGCCCTTATCCGCGCCGCCTATGAGCGCGGCGTGACCTTCTTCGACACCGCTGAAGCCTATGGCCCTGGCGCCAATGAGGAGCTGCTGGGCGAGGCGCTGGCGCCGTTCCGCGATGAGGTGGTGATCGCCACCAAGTTCGGTTTCAAGGGCGGCGTGGTGGCGCAGGGGGTGGACAGCCGGCCGGAAAATATTCGCGCCGTGTGCGATGCCTCTCTCAAGCGCCTGCGCACCGACCGCATCGACCTGCTCTACCAGCACCGCGTGGACCCCGCCGTGCCCATGGAGGACGTGGCCGGGACAGTGAAGGAGCTGATCGCCGCGGGCAAGGTGAAGCATTTCGGGTTGTCCGAGGCGGGCGTGGACAGCATCCGCCAGGCGCATGCGGTGCAGAAGGTGGCAGCGCTGCAAAGCGAGTATTCGCTGTGGTGGCGCGCGCCGGAGGTGGAGATTCTGCCGCTTCTGGAGGAGCTGGGTATTGGCTTCGTGCCCTTCAGCCCGCTAGGCAAGGGCTTCCTCACCGGCGCCATCAACGCCCAAACCAGCTTTGGCGAGAATGATTTCCGCAACATCGTGCCGCGCTTCACCCCCGACGCCCGCGCGGCCAATCAGGCGCTTGTTGAGCGGCTGACGCAGATCGCCAGGGCCACAGGTGCCACACCGGCGCAGATCGCCCTGGCCTGGCTTCTGGCCCAAAAACCCTGGATCGTGCCCATCCCCGGCACCACCAAGCTGCACCGGCTTGAGGAAAACCTTGCCGCCGCTGACCTCACACTGACGGCCGATGACCTCGCCACCATCGGCGCGGCGCTGGCGGCGATTCCCGTCACCGGCGACCGCTACCCGGCCGCCCTGGCGGCGATGGTCAACCGCTGAAAGGAGACAGGCGTATGAGCGATAACGTCACGGGCAAGGGGGTGGTCATCACCGGGGCCAGCTCGGGTCTGGGCGCGGCGGCGGCACGGCGTCTGGCGACGCGGGGTGCCAGACTGGCGCTGGGGGCGCGGCGCGTGGACCGGCTGGAGGCGCTAGTAGCGGAGCTGCGCGCGGCGGGCGGCGAGGCGCTTGCCGTGCCCACCGACGTCACCGATCCCGCCCAGGTGCAGCGCCTGGTGGATGCTGCGGTGGCGGCCTTCGGCGGGCTCGATGTCATCATCAACAATGCCGGGCTGATGCCGCAATCGCCGCTGGAGCGGCGGCGCATCGACGAATGGGACCGCATGATCGACGTCAACATCAAGGGCGTGCTCTACGGTATCGCCGCCGCCTTGCCGGTGATGCAGGCACAGAAGCGCGGGCATATCATCAATGTCGCCTCGGTGGCCGGGCACAAGGTGCGGGCGGGCGGCGCGGTGTATTCGGCCACGAAGCATGCGGTGCGGGTCATCTCGGAGGGGCTGCGCCAGGAGGTGAAGCCGTACAACATCCGCACCACGGTGATCTCGCCCGGCGCGGTAGACACCGAGCTGCCCGACAGCATCTCCGAGCCCGACATCGCGGCCAGCACGCGCGCCTTCTACGACGCCTATGCCATCTCACCGGCCTCCTTCGCCGAGGCGGTGCTCTACGCCATGGGCCAGCCCGAGAGCGTGGACATCAACGAGATCCTCTACCGGCCGACCAACCAGGAGTATTGAGGGCCGGGAGCAGACCAGCCGGTTTCCTACAAGCAACGCGGAAAGAAGCCATCAGGCCAGACCGGCATGGAAGATATTTCAGCACCAGACCATATCATTCATGATCGACGCTATCGGAAAATCGGTCACTTGCCATCAATGAGTAGACTTGCCGCATTAAAGTACGGCGTACCCCATGCCTCCGCTGGACACCAATGGCACCGCGCATTGGACGGATGCTTCACGCAGCAGAATCTCATTGCGATGTAGTTCGAAACCATCCCATGATGCGGCAGTAGATGGCACGAGGCTGCCCATGGAAATGACAACAATCGTTGAAATCATCAGCGCCGTTGGCGCGCTCGGCACGGCCGCGAGCGGGCTTGTGGACACTACCAAATTGTTTGGCGGGGGCGTCTCCAACGCCGGCTACGCCACCATAAAACAGCAACTCAAACCGTTCGAGCCGCTGCTCAGCAGCATCCCGGAGGGGGCAGCCTACGCAACTATTTACAGCCTATGGATCAATGGCGCCGCCATCGAGGACCAGAAGGCAAAAGCCAAGGCGCTGATCAAGCTTGGTTTTGCGCCTGCCACCGTGAACGCGATGAAAGCCGCCACCGGACTGCCGGGGGCGGGGCTTGCCCTGCTCGCGGAAAACATCGCCAACGGGGTCGATCTCAGCCCGCCGCAGGTGAATATTTATGGGCGGCTGGATGCAATCCTCAGCGCCGTCATCGACGCCGCATACGAGAAAGCCGACCAGCGCTACCGCAACGCCGCCAAGGCTCTGGCGGCGGCCATCGCAATCGTCCTGGCGTTGATTGGCGGCTACGCCGTCACCCCGCCAGGCGCGCCCGTAAATTGGCTGCTCTACGCCGTGATGGGCGCCATCGCCACGCCGCTCGCACCGGTCGTGAAGGATCTCACCACCGCCATCAACACCGCCGTACAAAGCAGCGGGCAATTGCGCGCTCTGCTGAAATGACGCTCTATCTCAATTTGAGGCAACTTACGGTCGGCGGCTATGTGCTGGACCAGCCTTACATGCTGCAAGGGGCCGCGGCCACGGACTTAAACTCCCTTACCGCCGTGTCCTGGGCAAACATTCCGCAACTGGTCGGCGGGCGCAACCTGCTCTTCATCGTGCATGGCTTTAACGTCAATTTCGCCGCCGGGGCGCGCATGAACGACCGCCTCCGCCCGCTGCTCAATTTGGCGGCCGGCGATCTCGCCATCGGCGTGCTCTGGCCAGGCGACAGTTTTATACCGGTTGTCGATTACCCATTCGAGGGAAATGTCGCGATCGCCGCCGGCAAGGCGATCGCTACCTTCTGCCGGACTTTTTTGGCCTCCGCGCGAAGCTTCTCCTTCGCCTCGCACAGCCTGGGCGCGCGCGTGGTACTGCAGGCTTTGCTTGGGCTGGACCGGCCCGCGCGCTCAGTGACACTCATGGCCGGTGCAATCAACCAAAGTTGCCTGGTGCAGGAATATGCCGCCGCCGCGCGCAATTCCGCCAGCCTCTCCGTGCTCGCCTCCAAGGGCGATAATGTGCTGAAACTGGCGTTTCCGCTCGGCGACCCGTTGGCTGATCTTTTGCACGACGACCATCCGGTTTTTGAGCCGGCGCTCGGTTATGCAGGCCCCTCAATATCGGAGGCCGCCCTTGTCGACGGCCCATGGCAAATCCCCTTACCCGCGCCGCCCTCGAACATCGATTACGATCATGGCAGTTATCTGCCGCCGAGCGATGCGGTGGCACCTCAGCCCGCGACCAACCCGCCCAGTTATGTTCCGGTGGCCAACTATATCGCCAACGCCTTTTACGGTCGCCCGCAAAGCTGGCCGGGTATGGCACCACCGGGGCCGCAGGGTTTTAATTACAACCTCTATCCCACGGATTAGAATTTTTATTGCGTACAAGGGGCGGCAATGGGCTCGGCGAGAGCTTATCCAGGGCATGGGACACCAAGGGGTGACTGGGCTTGGCCAAGTCCGGCCGAATGGACTGGCCGCTTTGGAGCGTACACTGGCGACAAACGGACGTTCGTTCATCGAGATCTTCGTCGGCAGCCGTTGACCCCAACCGGACCGTGGCCGACTGGTCATAGAAGGCCGGAGCTGTCCCGTTTCAGACATGCGCCTAGTGGCATACGCTCGCCGCTTCTGTGAGCAGGCTTGCCTGTGCCGGCACCTGACCGTCTCAGCCCCCCGATCACGGCGCGTCGCCTGGGCAGGCGGGCATGGTGAAGTGAAAGATCGTGCCGCGGGGCACATTCGCGCTCACCCACAAACGGCCGCCATGCGCTTCGATAATCGCTCGGCAGATCGAGAGCCCCAGCCCCAAACCGCCGGGCTTGGTCGTGTAGAAAGCCTCGAAGAGGCGCTCGAGGGTCGCTGGCGCCAGCCCCGGACCGGAATCCCCAACCTCGACGAGCACGCCGCCTGGCTCGGCGTTCTTCGTTCTGATCGACAATGCTCGCGCCCCCTCGCTGGCGCCGCTCATGGCCTCGATGGCATTCACGATCAGGTTGAGGAGCACCTGCTGCAGTTGCACCCGGTCGCCTTCGATGAGCGGTAAGCCGTCCGCGAGGTCCGTCTGCACCGAAACGCCGTTCCCCACCGTTTCACCACGGGTAAGCTCAACCACCTCGCGGATGGCCTCGTTGATGTCCAAGCGATCCTTCCGGGACGGCACCTTCCTGATGAGGACACGAATCCGGTCGATGACGTCGCAGGCTCGATGGCCGTCCCTGACGATCTTACCGAGTGACCGATGCACCTCCTCCAGAGCCGGCGGCTCCGCGTCGAGCCAGCGCAGCGCGGCCTGGGCACTCATAATCGTTGCGGCAATCGGCTGGATGACTTCATTGGCGATGGAGGACGTGAGCTCGCCCATGGTGGCGACGCGGTTCGCGTGCGCCAGTTCCATCTGTATCGAGCGCAACGCCTCTTCGGTTCGCTTGCGTTCGGTCAGGTCGATGACGAAGGTGACGCCCTCGTCCCCGCTCTCATCGAAGCTGGCGACGCCGATCAGCACCGGCACGCGGCTGCCATCCTTGCGGAAATATTCCTTCTCGAACGGGTGCAGAATGCCGGTCGCCCGCTGCATCGGCACCCATTGCTGCTGATCGCGCTCAAGCCATTCCGGTGGCGTGAGGTCGGTCCAGCGCAGCCGGCCGGCGGCGAAATCCTCGCGGTCATAACCAATCGTGCATAGAAATGCGTCATTGGCCTCGATGATGAGGCCATCGGCGGCGAAGAAAAAAATCCCGATGATATTGGCATCGACGAGGCGCCGGATCTTCGCCTCGCTCAGCCGCAATTCATTTTGCGCATCCTTGAGACTGGTGATCATGTTTTTGAAGGCGCGCGCAAGAAGGCCGATTTCGTCGTTTCGCTGGACTTCAGGTATTTCCGGCCATTCCCCAAGGGCGATGGAGCGTGCGGTATCCGTCAGCACGGTCAGCGGCCGCAACGTCAACGCGGCGATTCGGCTTCCCAGCGCCAAGGCCAGGGCGACGACCAACGCGCTCAAGACAATTGAGAAAGTCAACGCATCTCGCGCCGGTGCGAGGAAATCAGAGGCCGGGACCGCCGAGACCATTGTCCAGGCAGACCCGCCAAATGACTGGAAGCTCACGACGGCCGCGTAAATCTCGCCCTGCGCTGGATCGTTGAACGAAAACACCTGGGCTCTGCCTTCTTGCGGCTGCCTGAGGATACCTGGCCGCGCCTGGATATACCGGGCGGTTCCGCGCACAACAGGGTCATCCGTGTTTGCTGCAAGCACGCGTTGCTCGCTGCCATCGGGCCCCCTGACCACCGGCATCACGCCGCCTGACGAGGCAATCAGTTGCCCGACGGAATCGATAATGAATGACCGCTCTTGCGGGCCAATGACGCGTGTGGGCTCTATGTCCCCTGTAACAACCGTCAGGGGCAGGTCCGTTGCGATCACACCCGCGAAAGCTCCGTCCACGTTGAAGATGGGCGCGGAAAGCGAGACACGGAAGCCGAACTCGTCGGGACCACGATAAGGTGCGGTCCAATAGCTCCCATGCGTGTCCTTTGCCGGTTGGTACCAGGGCCTCTGGCGCGCATCGAACACAGGGCCCGATTGGCGCAGCGGCCCCAGCCGACCATCCGACGAGGCGTCGTACTGACGCAGGACACCGGGGCGGAAACCGTCTGTCAGCAGAAAGACCAGCCCACCGTCCGGTAGCCGGCTGACCCCGACCAGCCCGCCCGCCGCGTTGGCGAAGAACAGCCGACCAATGTGAGGCTCGCCGCTAAGCACCGCATATAATTCCCGCCGCACGGCAAGCGGGTCGTCAAGCGGGATGTCATACCGGGTGATATCGGCGGTTACCCGAGACAACACTCGCTGGGACCGCCCCACCTGCGTGCCGAGGGTATCATGGATATCGTCAGCGAAATGCCCAACCAGTTGGGTGGAAAAGGAAGATATGATCGTGCGTCCAGCCCAGTACCCGATACCCGCCAAGGCAATGCAGAGCGCGAAAACAATTATCGCCGCCATAATGACCAGACGGCGAAGTATCATGTTCCTGGACCCGCGACACTCTGACCAATGACGAAGACAATTCGGCTTGTTTGCATAATCGGTTCCCTTCTGTGCTCGCCGAGAACGCGAATTGTTCGCCCCGCATTTTACGCTTCTGAGTTCTTCATGCACCACATTTCTGCGCTTTGGTGAGTTACTTCAAAGGTCTTGTCAGGTGTAGTGTCCTAATTTCCTCGCTCAAAAGCATCACCTTGGCTCTTTCGCGGTGCCCGCTAGCCCCCCGCCTGAAGCACGAAACACGACCAGTTCAGTCAGTCGTCAACCTGATGAATGGCCGATTTTGAGAAACGGCTCGGCCGCCCCGTACGTCCGACATGCGCGTTGCTGAAGGGCGGCATTTTCGGTAGTCCGGGCCGTAGAACGGCCTGGCTGCTTTGGAGTGGGCAATGGCAAAATGCAGACGTTTATGCATAGAGATTACTGAGGGTAGCCTTCGACCTCGTTAGAGTCAGATAGGTGCAGAAGCTGCTTGGCTTTTGAACGAGTTGAAACGCTTTGGAATTATCACAGCGCCGATACACCCGATCGCCTGCTCCGCAAATGCCACGATATCGAACGCCGTCTGCTTTCCCGCGCCGTGAGCCATCATCTTGAGTATCGCGTGATTCTCAACGGAAAAAAGCGGTCGTATTTAACGCCTGAGAAGGTCGCTTAATCGACGGAAACTTTCACAATCAATACGCCGGAATTGCCGGATCCTGGATTGTCGGCACCGTAAATATCATCGTTAACGCCTAGCTGCAGCCGTTCGGCGCCGGGAGGAATTGGCACCGTTGTCGGCCCGTCACCGACGCCGAACGGCGCGCCCACAATACTGCCATCGGCCTTCGTAAATACGCCCACCAGCGCGCCCAGGTTGGTCGTGCCCGGCTGCATATAGGCGCTGGGATATTTCCCCGCCGCACCCGTTTCGCTCTGGTCGTGCAGCTCGGAATAGCCGAGCGCATCCGTCGCAGGTGTACCTGGTCCCAGTGTGATCCAGCCGGAGACATACCTAATCGTGAGATGGCCGCCGGGTTTGGCGCCGAGACCGGCTAGCTGAACAGTTGTCGGCGGCGTGCCGTCCGGATAGCCGAATTCGAAAGGCGCATTGATGCCGCCGGTTTTCCAAATCCATGGCATGGCGGTTGCCGCCACATTGAGTGTCGCGCTCCGCTGTACAACCGTGGGAGCCACTTCAACGGCGTGCGGCGCCGCAACAGGAGTGGTACGGTCCGCAACGCCGGACGCCGGCGGTGCCAATGTCCCAAGGGCCTGCAATCTTATTGCGAGTACCGCTGTACGTGTCTGCGTCATGATGAACTTACAACGGTTATTGTCCGCGCCCGTCCGAATGCAGCCGCGGTCGCGCGTATTCAGCCAGACGGTTTGCTCGTGCGACAAAATGAGCTGTTGTTTCAGCGTCATCCGCGCCATCAATCCTTGATAAGCCCGGTCCATATTGTCCATCGTGGCTGCGTAATCCCGCGCAGCCTTTTGTCTCTCGGCGGGGCTCTCATCTGCCGAGCGTTTCTGCCCCCTCAACGGCGCCGTGCCATGTGTCTGGTTACTTGCTTGCGGCCCATAATATGCGCCACCAAACCAAACCGGCACCACGCCACAGCTAGAGGTCGCAGAAGCCACACAGAACAAAACTAAAAGTCTTGGAAGGTGGGATCTTGGCATGTTAGTTTTGGATTAGACCAGACTTGTTGAGAATATCCATTAAACTTTATAAATCTGAGTTTGCCAGCATAAACCTTAAAAAGAACCTCAACGATCCAGAGTTGCGCGTTGAATCCGATGGCTTAGCGTACATTTTCAAGATGATCGGCCAATTCGATCCTCATGAAGAATAAATAGCTGCATTTTGAGGTCGAAGGTATGATCAGCCCATGGTTTTGGGGTCTATCAGAGAGCTGTCTTTATTGCGATTTTAGAGAAAATAGCGCTTCAGCTTGTTTCTTAAATCAGGCAGACCGTGTGAAAACACTACCGAAATGGATTCCGGCGCGGCGTGAGGCGCGGTAGAATCTGGCATCATGACGCACATCTCAGGCCGCGACCGAGCGCAGAGGCTGCTCCTGCCAGAATCTCTGGACGAATACGTCGGTCCAGATAACCCCGTTCGCTTCATCGATGCTTTTGTGGGGGAGCTGGATCTCGCCGCCGCAGGCTTTGCCCGCGTGACGGCGAAGGCGACCGGCCGCCCCGGCTATTCGCCCGGGGACCTTCTGAAGCTGTACATCTACGGCTACCTGAACCGAGTGCGGTCGAGCCGGAGGCTCGAAGCCGAGACCCACCGCAATATCGAGGTGATCTGGCTGTTGCGGCATCTGAAGCTCGACTTCAAGACCATTGCCGATTTTCGGCGCGACAACGTATCCCTCCGGCGTTGGCCGCCTTCCTGGATTTTGGTTGCCAGGCCAGTCTTCGGATAGTGTAACCTGAAGGTGGGAAGTGTCCACGAACGAGATAATGGACACAAGTTTGCGTGTGAAGCGGCGGCATAAAGTATGGCCTGAGTTGCTGAAGCGCGAGGTTGTGGCGGCGTGCGCGGTGCCTGGCGCTTCGGTGTCGATGGTTGCACGGCAATATGATGTGAACACCAACCAGGTTTTCACCTGGCGCAAGCTCTATGCTGAGGCATCTGACGTGGCGGCACCGCAGCTTGTGCCGGTGGTTGTGACACGGGAGCAGCCTGCGGCGCTCCCGCCTCCGCCTCCGCCGGCACCCACGACCGACATCATAGAGATTGAAGTGCCGGGCGGCTATCGCGTGCGGATTGGCGGCAACATCAAAGCGGCGGCGCTACGCGTCGTGCTGGATGCGTTGGAGCGCCGATGATCGCCTTTCCCTCGAGCGTGCGGGTATGGCTGGCGGTGGGGCGGACGGATATGCGGCGCGGCATGAATGGTCTGGCGTTGCAGGTCCAGCAATCGCTTGGCCGGGACCCGCATGCGGGCGACCTTTATGTTTTCAAAGGCGCCCGTGGTGACCTGATAAAAATCCTTTGGCATGACGGCATCGGCATGTCGCTTTATGCCAAGCGGCTGGAGAAGGGGCGCTTCACCTGGCCCTCACCGAACGACGGTGTGCTGGCCATTTCCGCCGCGCAGCTGGGCTATATGCTCGACGGAATCGATTGGCGGAACCCGCGCCATAGCTGGCGCCCGGCGAGTGCCGGATAATGTTGCGCGGGGCGATTTTATAAAAGCCAACGGCCAGGATTTATGATTCTATCCTGGTCATGGACGCTGATCTTGCCGCCCTGCCGGACGACATTGCTGCGCTGAAGGCGACGCTTCTGGCCGAGCGCAGCAAGATGCAGGAGGTGGCCGCAGAGCTCGCGGTAGCGCGCGCCAAGGCGTCCGAGGATCTGGCCTTGATCGCGCATCAGAAGCTGCGGATCGCCAAGCTTGAGCGCCAGATATACGGCCCGCGGTCAGAGCGGTCGTCGTTGCTCATCGAGCAGATGGCGCTGCAGTTCGAGGAGCTGGAGGCCAGCGCCACCGAAGACGAATTGGCTGCCGAGATCGCCGTCGCCAAGGTCACGTCGGTCGCGGGGTTTACCCGCCGCAGCGGAGAACTTTGCAAAAGCCTCGCGCATATTCAGAACCGTCCAGGGTTTGATGGCGCTCCGATTCAAGCCAGTTAGTGAGTTGCAAATCAGGCAAGGCTTGATGCTGTCTTCGATAACGTTTCTATGGGCAGCCATAGGTTTATAGCTTTCGAGTTAGTTATGGATACTGAAACGCTCTATTCGTAAATTTCGTGTAAAGTTTTCCTGCCAAAATTCACCAATCGGATAAGTTAGCCTACCGAAATCGCCTTTGGCGTCTTGGAGGCCAGTCTTGAAGTCAAAGATGGCCACGACTCGATCGACTTTCGCTAGGGCGGCCGCCGCCGCTATCTTGCAGCGGGCACAGGAGCTATTGGCTGAACGCGTTCCCCACCTTATGCGCCGTATGCACAATGGCATCGCCCGTGGCGTTGGCCCCGTCGCTAAAGCCATGGCCGATGTCATTGAAACCGCTGCCAATATGGCCTTGGCCAAGATTATTGCCGGCCGCGTTGAAATCCCCTTGCGCACGGGCGCCGTTGGCATTGCAGGCGGCAAGGACCAATGGCAGGGCCAACAGGCACAGGCGGGGCAGTCTCATATAAACGGTTCCTTTCGTCCCTCGTCTCGTCCATCCGGGGACAAATTTCAATATTATGGTGTTGGCAAGCCCCCGAAGGGTAATCCAAACCCAATGTAGTTAATTGCAAGGCGTTCCTTCAGGAGTTTGGCACCGATCTGGTGGAAGGGTTTAAACGCTGACTGAACCTTACGACAGCCGGAATGCTTGATCGCCTTGTAACAAACCCCGGTGATCTACCGAGTATGGCGTGCTGACAGTCGGAGGGCCGTTTCACTGATAGGCTTCAAAGCCGCTATCGCGATCTTCGAGCGGCGTTCCTAGTCGAGTGACAATGAGGCCGCGTGAAGCGACCGGAATGGGTGTGAAGCCGTCGGCAGCAAGTAGCGCCGGACGTCCGCTTCTGGTTTCGTCCGATGGACCGGCCTATGCCCGCCTTGGGTCGCTTGCAGCCCGTCAGCGCGGCTCCCGGCTCTGATGGGCTGCCTCGAGCAGAACTGCGCCTTCAGGCTTGCGAAGAGCCGCAGAAGCGCACACCTATTCTTTCGCTGTCGCATCCATCCCCTGCGCGTGCCGAGAACGTGCTCGGTTTGAGTCCGGCCGCAGAAACGGGAGAAACTCGCATGAAATACATGATCACTTGGATGGAGCGTCCGCAAGGTTCAGCAATAGAGTACGAGAAAGCGCAGCAGCGTATACTCGATGTATTTCGCCGGTGGGAAGCGCCTGTCAATTTCAAGATCGAGCTTTTCGTCATCCGCGTGGGTGACTGGGGAGGCTACATGCTAGCGGACTGCGACGATCCGGTTACGGTGCACAAATTCTGCTCTATGCTCCCCGCATTCGAATTCCAGGCGAGACCTGTCATTCCAATCGAAGACGCTGTGCGCGGCGAGCTTGAAGTCATGGCTTGGCGCGATGGTCTGAAAATCGACTGAGGCGCGGGATCCTCCGAAACCCGAAGCTTTAAACTGAGACACTACCCCATTCTGGATGAACTGGTTCCGGCGAGTGGGATAGGTATGGTTTTCGAGCACCGGAGCGCGGAAAACCACACCTGACAGGCCGCCAGAACCAGTTCAGTGACGGAAGGTGAGCGCCTTGCCGACGGGCTCACCGGGCACCACGCCCTCGAACATCACCACATTGCCGCGGATGATGGTGGCCATCGGCCAGGCCGTGCATTCGGTGCCGGCGAAGGGCGTCCAGCCGCACTGGCTGGCGATCATGCTGTTCTCGATGCGGCGCTTCGCCTTCATGTCGACGATGGAGAAATCGGCATCGTACCCGGCGGCGATGCGCCCCTTGCCCACGGCGCCATAGATGCGCGCGGGGCCGGCGGACATCAGGTCGACGAGGCGCAGCAGCGAGAGCCGCCCGGCATTCACCTGGGAGAGCATCAGCGGCAGCATGGTCTGCACGCCGGTGAGGCCGGAATGGCAGGTCGGCCAGGGGCGTTCCTTGGACTCAGCGGAATGCGGCGCATGGTCGGAGGCGATGGTGTCGGCGGTGCCGTCGGCGATCGCGGCCCAGGCGGCATCCTGATGCTCCTTGGAGCGGATCGGCGGGTTCATCACCGCGTAGCCGCCTAGGCGCTCATAGGCTTCCGGGCCGCATTGCAGCAGATGGTTCACCAGCACCTCGCCGGTGATCAGGTCCTTGTGCTCCTTGATGAAGGCGAATTCCTCCAGCGTGGAGACATGCAGGATATGCGCGCGCTTGTTGGTCTTACGCGCCAACGCGGCGATACGCCGGGCGCCGCGATAGGCGCATTCCGGGTCGCGCCACTCGGCGTGGCTGGCATATGGGTCACCGGCGGAAAAGCGGGGCTTGCGCTCGCGCAGGCGGTACTCGTCCTCGGCATGGAAGGCGACGAGATGGCGCGAGGAGCGCAGCACCCGCTCGATATTCTCGTCATCCTCCACCAGCAGGTCGCCCGTGGACGACCCGGCGAACACTTTTACCCCGCACACGCCCGGCATTTCTTCGAGTTCACCAACATGGTCGGCATTTTCCTTGGTGGCGCCGACGTAGAAGCCGAAATCGCAGTAGGTGTGGCCGGGGATGTACTCGTACTTCGTCCGCACCGTGGCGGCGTCCACCGTGGGCGGCTTGGTGTTGGGCATGTCCAGCGCCGTGGTCACGCCGCCCAGCACCGCCGCGAGGCTGCCGGAGCGCATGTCCTCGACCCCCGGAATGCCGCCCTGCCCGCCATCGCGGAAATGCACATGCGGATCGATGATGCCGGGGAGCACATGCAGCCCGGCGGCGTTGAACTCTTCCACCGCAGGACCGAGATTCTTGCCGATGGCGGCGATCTTGCCATGTTTCACGCCGATATCGGCCTGCGCCTCGCCCCAGGGGAGCACCACAACGCCGTCACGGATCAGAAGATCAAAACTCATATCTGCCTCAATGTCGAAAACACGTCGCCCGCCGGGGGCAAATTCAGCACATGCCGGCGGTGCCAGAGTGCGGTGAACAATAGCACCCAGGCGGCAAAACCGGCACGCTTATCATCGGCGCGCTCCAGCAGGGCGCGAACCGCAGCCGCATCCGCCAGCTCGGCGATGACCGGCTGGCGCGGGAGCAGCTCGGCCAGCGGCTTTGCCTGCGCCGCGATCCAGGCGCCGACCGGCACGTCGAACCCCTGCTTGCGGGCGAATGGGTTGGCGGCTGGCAGGTTCTTCTCCAGCCAGCGCCGCAGCAGGTATTTGCCCATGCCCCGGCGCACTGCCATCCCGTCCGGCAGGGAGAAGGCGAAGGCCGCCACCGCCTTGTCGATGAACGGGGTGCGGCCCTCGATGCCATGCGCCATCAGGCAGCGGTCCAGCTTCAGCAGCAGGTCATGCGGCAGCCAGTCGGCCATGTCGGTCATCTGCGCCTGCTTCAGCCGCGAAAGGTTCCGCCCCGCCTGCCGCTCCGCCGCGGCGATGCCGTCGCGCCAGCCCTTGGGCGGGTGGCGCAGCACGTCCAGCCCGTCGAACACGCCAGCGCGGCGCATGGGCTTGGGGAAGAGCAGGCGCGACGCCGCGCGGTAGCGGCCATAGCCCGCGAACATCTCGTCCCCGCCCTCGCCGGAGAGGATTACCTTCACGCTCTTGCGCGCTTCCCGCGCCAGGAACCAGGAGGGGATGATGGCATAATCCGCCACCGGGTCGTCCATGCAGGCGACGATCTCGGGCAGATGCTCCCACATCATCGCCTGGGTGATCTCCACCCGCTCGTGCTTTGCCCCCACGCTGTTCGCCATGGCGGCGGCGGCGTCGCGCTCATCGGCCACGCCGGGCACGTCGAACCCGGCGGTGAAGGCCAGCACCGGGCTGGTGTTGAGCCGGGCCATCAGCGCCAGGATCGCGGCGCTGTCGATCCCGCCGGAGAGGAACATGCCGTAAGGCACGTCCGAGCGCTGGTGCAGCTCCACCGCCTCCTCCAGCACGGCATCCAGCTTCACCAGTGCGTCGTCCTCGTTTTCCGGCGCTTCCTTGGGCGTGGGAAAAGCCAGGCGCCTGCGCGCGGTGATCCGCCCCTTGCGGATGGTCAGCGTCTCGCCCGGCAACACGCGCTGGATACCGGCGAAGATGCTCTGCGCCCCGGTGGTGAATTGCAGGTTCAGCAACTCGCCGAGCTTTTTCGGCACGACCCGGCGCGGCACCACCCCGGCCTCCAGCAGCGCCCGAGGCTCCGAGGCGAAGGCCAGCCCGCTCCCCCCCGCCGCCACGTAAAGCGGCTTCATGCCGAACAGGTCGCGCGAGAGGGTGAGTGTGTGGAACGCGGCATCGTGGATGGCGATGGCGTACATGCCGCGCAGATGCTCGGCATAATTGGCGCAGGCGCGGGCATAGATTTTGAGCGGCACCTCGCAATCGCTCTGCGTGGCGTATTCGCCGCGAAAAGTCTCGCGCAGTTCGCGGTAATTGTAGATTTCGCCATTGGCGACGAGCGTGAGCGCGCCGTCGTATAGCGGCTGGTCGCCGGTGGCCAGGTCGATGATGGCGAGGCGCGTATGCACCAGCGCGCCGACTGGCGTGATGTAGCGTCCATGCCCGTCCGGGCCGCGATGCGCCAGCGCCGCCGTCATGCGGTCCAGCATGGTTTCATCCAGCGCCACCCCAGGGCGGAGCGCAATGCCCGCGATGCCGCACATCAGCGCGTCACCCTGGTGAAGAACTCCAGCCAGGTGGCGACGACCGCCGCCTCGGCGAACTCGCGCTCGAAGCGCGCGCGCCCGGCGGCGGCCAGCTTGGCGCGCAACCCGGAATCGCCCAGCAGCAGCCGCGCGCCGATGGCCAGGCGCGCCGCGTCATCCACCGGCACCAGCACGCCATCCTCGCCGTCGCGGATCACCTCGCTCGGGCCTTCCGCCCGCGCCGCCAGCACAGGGGTCCGCGCCGAGAACGCCTCCAGCACCATGTTGCCCAGCGGCTCGTGGCGGGAGGAGGAGACGAACACATCCGCCGCTTTCAGCAGCGCCCCGGTATCGCTGCGCCAGCCGGGCAGCTTCACCCGCTCGCCCAGCTTCAGCTCGGCGACAAGCTTTTCCAAAGCCGGGCGTTCCGGCCCCTCGCCCGCGATCACGCAATACACATCCGGCAGGCGGGCCATGGCCTGGATCAGCGTGTCGAACCCCTTCACAGCGTGCAGCCGCCCGAGGCCGAGCAGCAAAGGCGCGCCCTCGGGGATGCCCAGCCCGGCGCGGGAGGAAGGGGCCTCGCCCGCGAAATCGGCGACGAAATTGGGCAGGTATGCGGTGCGCTCAGGGGGAAAGCCGGTGCCGGTGATGTAGTCGACAATGCCGCGCGTGTTGCCGACGAGGTAGCGGCAGGCGCGGAAATATTTGAGGTCGTAATACCCGCCGAGCCGGCCGATATTGACCCACGGCCCGTGCGGCAGATGTGCTGCGGCACGGCTCATCCAGGCCATGGCGATGTCCGGCTTGAACTCTTGCAGCGTGCGGCGGATGCCGGGGCGGGTGCCGAAATCCAACCGCCCGCCGAAGCGGAATTGCACCGGCGTGAGCCCCATGGCGGCAAGGCGCGCGGCGCGGCCTTCCTCGCGACGGATGAGGGGAAGCACATCCTGCCCGGCGCGGGAAAGCGCGCCGGTCATGCGTTCATAGAAGAGTTCGGCCCCGCCATTGGCGGCGCCAGCCATGACCTGGGCTATGCGCATAATAGAGTCTTCGCCGCTTTTAACACATCTGTCACCTGCAGCCCGTCCATCGGCGCGTCACCCTCCGGCCCCGGCGCCTCGGCAATTGCGGTGCGAGGGCCAGCGGGCGCGTATTCGCTGGCCTTGGAACGGCCGAACAGGCCGAGTGTCGGCGTACCGGCGGCGGCGGCGAGATGCATCAGCCCCGAGTCATTGCCGATGAAGATTTTGCACCGGCGCAGGCAGGCGGTGGCCTCAGGCAGGGACAGCTTGCCAACGAGGTCAATCGCCCCCGGCAGCGCCGCCAGCACGGGCGCTGCGCGCCGCGCCTCATCCGCCCCTGGCCCGCCGAACACCGCCGCGCGGGCGCCGGGCATTTCCGCCGCCAGCGCCTGGAACACCTCGACGAACCGCTCCGGCGGCCAGATCTTGCCATCCCAATTCGCGGTGGGAGCCAGGGCGATCACCGGCCCCTCCCCCAGCAACGACGCGGCTTTCGCTTCATCCACCGGGGCGGTCCAGGCCACGGGCAGCGGGGCGGGGTCGAACCCCAGTGCCGCGCCCAGCTGCTGGTAGCGCCGCCCTGGGCGCCGCCCGCCTTTCAGGATCTTGCGCCGCCGCGCCGCCAGGAACAGCGACACGCCGGAGCTGCGCACATCCACCACCAGATCCCAGACCTGCCCGGCCACCTGGCGCCACAACGTTAGCCAATGCAGGGCGTAAGGCTGCTTCTCGAACACGATCAGCCTGTCCAGCGCCGGGAAGCGGGCGAACACCCCCTCGGCCACCGCGCCACAGGCAATGGTGAAGCGCGCCTGCGGGTTTTCCAGCCGCAACTGCTCCAATATGCCGCAGGAGATCACCGCATCGCCGATGCGCGAAGAGGTGATGAACAGGATTTTCTTCATGCAGGGCCGGGTCTAGCGCGTTTGCCTGCCGCCGCAAACCGGGCTTGCCCCGGGGCGGCCGCGCCGCCATGTTCGGTGCATGACGAAATTGGCTCATCTGCCGCAACGCGGCGTGATCTCCGTAACCGGCGTCGACCGCATCACCTTCCTCAACGGGCTGGTCAGCAACGATGTGGCGAAAGCCGCACCAGGCCGCGCCGTGTGGGCCGCTCTGCTGACACCGCAGGGCAAGTATCTCTCCGATTTCTTCGTCTTCGCCACCGATGACGCGCTGCTACTTGATGCGCCCCGGACGGACATCCCTGCCCTGCTGGCCAAGCTGCGACGCTACAGGCTGCGCGCCAATGTGGTGCTGGAGGATGCCTCGGAGGCGTTCGCCGTGTACGCCGCCTGGGACGGCGCGCCGCCGGATGCGGCGATCTCCGCACCCGACCCGCGCCTGGACGAGGCCGGGTGGCGGATTTTGAGCGGGACACCACTCCCCGCCAATGCCAGCGAGGCCGACTACGCCGCACACCGCATCGTCCTCGGCCTGCCCGATGGCACGCCGGATCTGGAACCGGACAAGACCCTGCTGCTGGAAGCCGGGTTCGACGAGCTTGGCGGCATTGCCTGGGACAAGGGCTGCTACATGGGCCAGGAACTCACGGCGCGGACGAAATATCGCGGACTGGTGAAACGCCGGTTGGTGCCGGTGGCGTTCAGCGGCCCCGGCCCCGCCCCCGGGTACGCAAGGTGATGGCCGATGGCCAGGAGGTGGGAGACATTCGCTCCTGCGCAGGGCGGTTGGCGCTGGCCATGCTGCGGCTGGACGCGCTGGGCAAGGAGCTTGGTGCCGACAGGGCGCCCGGTCGCGCCGCGGCATGCCAGCTTGGGTGCGGCTTGCGCAGCCGACGGCATCCGCCGGCACCGCGTGATCAGTTCGTTGGAAAGCCAACAGTCAGCTGGAGCGTACAAACTGGGACGAGTTTCCAACTCCAAACAGTGTCAGCGCATAACAGACGCGGCGGCGGGTTTTCCTCGATTTACGAAGCTGAAGATGAGCGAGGAAAACTACTCCACGGGTTCAGTAATCATGTCCGACAATGCCCTGTTCATGGCTTAGCGAACCAAGGTGACGAGTTCCGAATAGGGTGGCAGGAGAGGATCGGCGGTGTAGAAACGTACCGGTTCGCTCATGGCCTGGGCGATGAGAAGGCGATCGAAGGGATCGCGGTGATGCGGCGGCAGCTTGGCAACCTGCACCGCGGCATCCGAGCGAACCGGCAACTCGACAAAGCCGGTCTCCAAGGCCGCACGTAGGATCTGCTGCGGGTCGAAAGCAAAATCAGAACGGCCGAGCCCAGCCTTGATAGCGATCTCCCAGAGGGAAGCGGCGCTGAACAACACCTCGTTGCTCGCATCCTCCAGAACTGTCCGGGTGGTGGCGTCGAGACGGTCCGGCTCGGCCAAGGCCCACAGCAGCAGATGGGTATCAAGGAGCAGGCGCATCAGCGGCCCTCGAAGCCGTTCAAGACGTCCGGTGGCAGCGGTGCGTCGAAATCATCCGGCACAGTAAGCTGGCCAACGAGCCGGCCAAGTTGGCGCCGCTGTGGCACAGCTGCGCCCTGCAACGGCATCAGGCGCGCAACGGGCCGGCCGGCGCGGGCGATGACGATTTCCTCGCCGGCGGCGGCAGCATCGAGCAGACGAGAGAGATGGGTTTTGGCGGCGTGGATGTTAACGGTCTGCATGAATGACCTCCAAGAAAAGCTAGAGCATTCGGCTTTTAGCTGGATGCTCTAGCTTTAGGTTTGAGCGAGCAACTTCATTCGTTTATCGTGACCAAATCGGTACAAGCTGAACGCATATTACTCTAAAATAGTCTATTAAACCAGACTTAGTCCAGTCTAGCCTAATTACAGGACCGGTCGTGCCCCAGGCGGTAGTGTTGGTGGCCGGTCAGCTGGCGCGTGAACAGCCCAGGACATAATGACGCCAGCCTGCTCGTTCCGCTCTGATCGGCGCGACGGATATTGCGGGAGCTTATGTGCCTACCGAAAATCCCGCGTCCTGACCTTGATCTGCTGCCGCAGGGAACCAGGATCATGTGTGTCTGCGGGCTCCCTGGTATCCATCGGGCCGGGCGGCGCTGCAGCTGCCACGTCACGCTGCGCGACACTGCCGAGCAAGCCTGAAAGATCGGCCAAGCGGTGGACGACAAGATGCACGACCTCGCCTTCCCGCTGGATGCGCCCATAAACTGCAATCATGCCCGCGGAGAGAATGGCCCGCCGGTGCTTCTCGTAAACCGTAGGCCAGATCACGAGATTGGCGATGCCGGTTTCGTCCTCGATGGTGATGAACATCACCCCCTTGGCCGAACCCGGCTTTTGCCGGACCAGCACGATCCCCGCCGCTTCGAGCCATTTGTTGTCAGGGGCCTGCATCGCCTCGCCACAGGTAACGATTTTCTGGCGGCGCAGATCTGGCCGCAGAAAACTTAACGGATGCGCGCGCAGCGTCAGACCGAGATGGCTATAGTCCTCAACCACTTCCCCACCGCCGGTCATCGGCCGCAAGGCAATGGCCGGCTCGCTATGCTCCGGAATGTCTCCTGCCTCACGGCTTGCCGCAAATAGCGGCAACGGTTCATCCCGTAATGCCTTGATGGCCCAGAGCGCCTCGCGCCGGGCCAGTTTCAGCGACGGCCGGAAAGCATCAGCCTCGGCGATCTGCACAAGAGACGCCACGGGCACACAAGCGCGCCGCCAGAGATCATCCACCGAGGCAAAAGCCTGATCCGCCCGGGCACCGATCATCGTGGCGGCATGAACATTGGACAACCCCTTCACCATGCGCAGGCCAAGCCGCACGGCGAACCGGCTGTCATCATCCGTCGGCTCCAAGGTGCAGTCCCACCGCGAGGCGTTGATGCACACCGGCCGGACCTCGACCCCATGATTGCTTGCATCGCGTACAATCTGCGCCGGGGCATAAAAACCCATGGGTTGGGCGTTGAGCAGGGCGGCGCAAAACACGTCCGGGTGATGGCATTTCAGCCAGGACGAGGCATAGGCAATGAGGGCGAAGGAGGCGGCGTGGCTTTCCGGGAAGCCGTAGCTGCCGAAGCCCTCAAGCTGCTTGAAAATCCGTTCGGCGAACTCCCGCTCGTAACCATTGGCAAGCATGCCGCTGACCAGTTTCTCCTGAAATCTTGTCACGCTGCCGGTATGCTTGAACGTCGCCATGGCGCGGCGCAGCTGATCGGCCTCGCCGGGAGTGAAACCCGCGCATTCGATGGCGACGCGCATCGCCTGTTCCTGGAACAACGGCACGCCGAGCGTTTTGCCCAGCACTTTTTCCAGCTCCGGCGTTGGGTATTCGACTTTCTCTTTCCCCTCGCGGCGGCGCAGATAGGGGTGGACCATGTCGCCCTGGATTGGCCCGGGCCGGACGATCGCCACCTCGATCACCAGGTCGTAGAAGGTCCGCGGCTGCATGCGCGGCAGCATGGACATCTGCGCCCGGCTCTCGATCTGGAATGTCCCCACCGTGTCGGCGCGGCAGATCATCGCATAGGTGCGCGGGTCTTCGGCCGGAATGGTGGCGAGGTCGAGGGCGATGCCCTTATGCTGGGCGAGGAGCTCGAAGCCGCGCTGCATGCAGGAGAGCATGCCGAGCGCCAGGCAATCGACCTTCATGAATTTCAGCGCGTCGATGTCGTCCTTGTCCCATTCGATCACTTGGCGGCCATCCATCGCCGCCGGTTCGATCGGCACCAGCTCATCCAGCCGGTCGCGCGTCAGCACGAAGCCGCCCGGATGCTGCGACAGGTGCCGCGGCGCGCCGATCAGGTCGCGGGCCAGCTCGAGCGCCAGCTTCAGCCGCCGGTCGTTGAGGTTCAAACTCAGCTCAGCGGCCTGCTCCGGGTCGATCCCGTCTTCCGACCAGCTTGAAACCTGCGCGTTCAGCATCGCAATGAGATCTTCCGGCAAGCCGAGCGCCTTGCCGACATCGCGCAGCGCCCCGCGCGTCCGGTAGCGGATCACCACGGCACAAAGTGCTGCATGGTCGCGGCCATAGGTATCGAACACCCATTGGATGACGGTCTCGCGCCGTTCATGCTCGAAATCGACGTCGATATCCGGCGGCTCGCGGCGCTCCTCGGAAACGAACCGCTCGAACAGCAGATCGTTGCGCGCCGGGTCGATCGAGGTAATGCCTAGCACGTAACAGACAGCGCTATTGGCGGCAGACCCACGGCCCTGGCACAGAATTCCCTGGCTGCGGGCAAAGCGCACGATGGAATTCACCGTCAGAAAATATGGCGCGTAGCCCAGCGTCTCGATCAGCTTCAGCTCATGCTTGAGGATCGCGATCACCTCATCAGGCACGCCATCAGGATAGCGCGCTTTTGCGCCTTCCCAGGTGAGTTTCGCCAATGCCTCCTGCGCCGTGAGGCCGGGGAGCAGGATTTCCTCGGGATATTGATAGGTCAGCTCGTCCAGCGAGAAGCGGCAACGTTCGGCGATCTCCACCGTGCGGGCCAAGGCTTCCGGGTAGCGGGCGAACAGCCGGTGCATTTCGGCTGGCGGTTTGAGATATTTGTCCGCATGGCGCTCGCGGCGGAAACCGGCATCGTCGATGGTGCAGCCATGGCGAATGCAGGTGACGACATCCTGCAGGATGCGTTTTGCCGGCACATGAAACAGCACGTCATTGGTGACCACGGTGGGGACACGCGCCTGCGCCGCCATGTTCGACAGTTCAAAGAGCCGCAGCTCATCGTTCAGCCGGCGGCGCAAGGTCAGCGCCATATAGGCGCAGTTGCCGAATGCCTCGGACAGCCGCCGCAAACGCAAGGCGCAAAGATCATCCGCCGCATCGGGCACCAGGATGGCGATCAGCCCCTCGCCATAGGCAACCAGATCGGACCAATCGAGCCTGCATTGCGCCTTGCCGCCGCGCTTTTTGCCGAGCGAGAGCAACCGGCACAGCCGCGCATAGGCCGGGCGAT
>CAVQHB010000010.1:0-46918 GCA_963712195.1 uncultured Alphaproteobacteria bacterium
TTTCAGCATCGGCGAGCAACAATGTCAGATGGTTGTTCCACCGCACACATTCGTCGCCGTCTGGGAACAGCGCAAAATTCTTTTTTGATGCATCAGCGATGGTATTGCAGGTCATGCGCGTAACTCACCGCGCTTGGATTTTTGCGTCGCGATATATGACAGCCAGCCCGCCTATCAACTGCTGTGCCGGCTCCTGCCAAGAATGTTCAATAGCCGTTACCGATGACTCGGAGAACGCGAAAAGAGCTCCCGGATGGCGCCAAAAGTGCCTTTTCCTTCAGCGTTGCGAAATAGCTTATGATGTCTTTGGTGAAGTAGCCGTCTGGTATTTCTGGATAGGATCGGCGCTGTCCGGAGCGAAAACGATCGATGTCGCGGCAATACTCGCGGAATAAGGTTTCACGCCCGTATTCAGGATGCCCCTGGAAAAACAGAAACAGGCTATCGCGGCTGTGCTTGAGGAAAGTGTCTGCCCCTATTCGAGGCCCGCAGGACAAAATGGTATAACCGCTTTGCATTAACAAATCTTCGCTGAGGGTATTATATCGGGAATGCGGAACCTGCCATTGTGTCGGGGCGGCTGATACGACGCTATGATCGGTAACCCTGGTGCACTGGAAGCGCCGGATAGCTTTTCGTAGCCGAAACGCTGCCGCTTCAGCCCATCCAGGCGGAACACGGCTGCATGTGCGGCAAAGCGGGCCCAGATGGTAGAGATGGTATTCTCGCCTGCCCAATCAACCAGCCTTTTTAGCATCGGCCATAATGGCTCGCCGGTCATTGAAGCAGCCTGTGGCTCAGCGCCCGTTACAATCATTCCGTCGAGGCTAGAGAAGCAAAGCGCATCGATATCTTCATAGTGATCATCCCCACGGCGGATACTGGAGGAGGCTGGAAATTTTCCAAAGCGGAGCTCATTTTGGTGGGGGGCGAATGTCACCAAATCCGTGAATTGCTTTGTCGTTGCCGCTATGGCTGATGGTGGCATATTGTTAACAAGCCCTATAACGATGCCGGCATCTTCTCCTCTCGAGGCTAGCGCTGTACCAACCCCAGTTAACGATATTCGGCCCAACCACCCCGAACGTCATTGCGCGGCCCCCAACGCCTGGTCGAGGTCCGCGAGGATATCGTCGATATGCTCGATGCCGATGCTACGTGGGATCATCTCGGGTGTGACAGCTGCCTTCCGTTTGCTCCTCCGGCGTCATCTGGCGGTGTGTCGTCGATGCCGGGTGGCAGGCAAGGGATTTCGCGTCGCCAAGATTGACGAGCCGCTTGATGAGCCGGAGAGCATCGTAGAATTTTATTCCGTTTTCCAGCCCCCCTGCACACCGAAGGTCAACACCGAACACGCCTGACCGCCGAGAGCTGTCTGGACCAGCGGGTAATACGGATTGTCCTTGGAAGCCGGCGTGATCTCCCCAGGCAACTCGTGGGTCATTCGCGCAAGGCCTCTGCTACGCGCCTCGCATTGTGCACGTGGCGCTCCACCCGCAGCGCCACAGTTTCTGTTCCTTGCAGAAGAAGAAAAGCACTTGATGGAGCGAGCGCCGCGCCGGTTGTTCTCAGACAGAAATTTCTGCAACGTTCAATATAGGCAGTTCGGCCAAAGTGCTGCGCGTAGATTAAGCCGTGATATGAAGCATCGGGTTCATTGAGCACTGGGAAGACGGCTGGCGTTACGGTCCATGGAAAACACCCGCCGTCGATAATAGCGCCGCCTCACGGGTTCATGCCATGACCACCAAGAACTTTGTAAGGGACTGGATAACAATGTCCGGCCCGAATTCAAGAGGCCGAAGCAAGACAGGCGATGCCACGGTATTGTCGACGATGAGCGGGACGCCTTGGTGCGTGCGCTACGTTCGCCATGGCTTCAAGGTCGCAAACGTTTCCCGCCGGATTGCCGACGCTTTCACAGTAAACGGCTATTGTGTCAGTGTGGATAGCGGGGCTCGATATCTTCGGAACGATCGGTCTCGGCGAAACGGACGCTAATGCCTGTACGACGAGGAAGGACATGACTGAACAGTGTATGCGTTATGCCGTAAAGACTTAGTACGTCACCACGTTTTCGGCCGACCTCCGCAAGGCAGAGGATGGCATAATACAATGCGCCTTTGGCCGGAGCTGACGCACAAAGCGCCAATTCCACGCTCCAGCGCAGCCAAACGTCGCTCCAACACTGCGGTTGTCCGGGTTGCTTATCCGACTATAGCGGTAACCCTGGACTCTGCAGGTTGAATAGAGCGGCGGCGTGCTCGGCGCTATCAAATTCATACGCAACCGTTTGATAAATTGGAACGGCAACGGATCCGGTTGAGCAGTAGCCATGATATCCTCCGTGAACAGCGAGGGTTTCCCGTCCGCGTTCTCGAAGGATACCATCACAGATTACAACCTTACGGCTACAGAGACGAATAACGCGCATCAATTGATGTCTGGATGTAAACACCAATCCGTAAACATGACTATGGTTCCGTAATTACAAATAGGCGAACAAAAATACATGCACGATCAAAAAGGCCTTTGTCAAGACGGGCCGACGTTTCGCATTGATAATACGCCATTAATGTTTGTCTTAACAACTTCGTTTGAAAATTGCTGACTGAAACAGGTTAACAGTGTTAAGAGTTTTTTAAGGGTAACCAGTTCTGGTTGCGCAACGAAGTGGGGAGTTGTTAGTAATTCGGCAGGACAAGGCTCTTGGCTCAATTCGTCCTATGCAATGCGGCGTGTTAATGTGACCGTTATGATTGCCTATCACCTCTTATGTGTGAAGTGGAAACGAATATGTCAACATTGCATGCGAAGAAGGTCCGTGCCATGATCAGATGTTGTGAATAAATGCAGTTGTCTTTGGCAAGAACCTAAATGAAGCAAGAGGCGATACGCGATGGCCTGGGCGACAAATTATTTAGATACAGTTTCGAGAAAATTTGAAGTTGTCATGCGTGCTATTTCCGGACGATGAAAATCTGTAAAGCTGAAGAAAGAGGAGTGTGACACAGATAATTTGTCGCCGTATCCAGCGTTCCCGTTGTAGGAGAAGGAATGAATCGTAGACGAATTGGTGCGACACCTCCTCAAATGGTCTTAGATCACAGAGAAAGACGTTCGTTTGTTCGAAGCGATGGGAAGTCGCTATCTCCATGAAATCCGGAGTATCGGAAAAAAACCAATGTAGCAGGCATTGAGCATTGCGAGCTATGAAGACGCCGGGCTAAAGGCAGTATTCAAGGCAATTCTGACAGCGCCAAATTTTTGACAATCCATCGATAAATGCCTTCCGGTTTTTCTATCGGAACATATTCGGTTTGACAGTGATCCGGATAAGGGACATGGTGCTTTAAGTCGGCATTTAGCTCCTGATGATAGTGTTGTTCTACTGTGGAATGTCTTTTAAACGACTATTCGTTGAGTTTGCACCGATTCTTTCGCAGCGAGTTGCCAGGGATCGGTCCCCTGCTCTCCTATCACTCGAGGCGTAAAAAATTAGTTCAGATAGTCATGGAAAATTAATGTGAAAGGAAACTGAGTCCATTTCTATCCGCTTAATGATCCTGGATCAGATCCATCGCAGTGCCGAGCAGCAAGGCAAGGCTGTGGCACCGTTGGACGATGATCTTCCTTTGCTTAAAATGGGTCTTGATTCACTTTGCCTAGCCATTCTCGTTGCCTGTTAAGACGGCGGGTTGGAGTTGGATCCATTCGCAGGTGATAATGAGATCGTTCTTCGTCACTGTTGGTGATTTCATTAGGCTGTATCAGAATGCGGTTGTCTAGTTGCAATTCGTTATCGCAGCGGATTGCGGCATCAGGCCTATGGCCGCGGCGATTTCTATCCGATACCGACGGGCGATGTAGCGTTGAGCGCCATCGATGGTAGAACAACGCTGGATAGTGATATTGAATCATTCGCGAGAGCTCAGTCTTGATTGTCGCTGGTCGGCAATTGTCCGCGGCATTGGCCATGGTCGAGTTGGATGGAATTGCCCGTCGCGTTGTCGTCTGCCCTCCGGATCTCGCGGCCTCTCAACTTCTCACCGTTATCGCGCAAGCTGAGGTTGATGTCTTGTATCTGACGGGGAGCGGCAGGCGGCAGGCATTGCCGATAGCGCGCAGGTGGCCCGGTGTCGGCCGGGCGTTGTCCATGCTGGGATTTACCCGATGCGGGACCTCCAGTCGAAGTGGCTGTATTTACATCCGGACGACCGGCCGACCGAAAATCGTTGTCCATACGCTTGAGAGCCTGACAGGGGCAATGGAAGATGCGAGCGTATCGCCGAAGGGTGCGGTGTGGAGCACATTCTCGATATTCGGCGCTATGGTGGCTTGCAGATTTTGATGCGGGCCTTATTGGGGGGCGGGTCCATAGTGCTGTCGGATTCGCGCAAGTCGGTGGGCGATTTCTTATCCGGGTTGCGGCCAGGGCGCCACACATATTTCCGGCACGCGTTCGCATTGGCGCCGAGCTTTGATGAGCCCGTCGGCAGGGAAATATCCCCGGCCTATATGCGCTTATCCGGTGAGATTGCCGATCAGGCAATTCTCAATAGTCTGCGCCAAACATTTCCGGCAGCCGATATTGCGCATGCCTTCGCATCCACTGAGGCAGGTGTGGCTTTCGACGTCCGAGATGGTCTTGAGGGGTTTCCTATGGCATGGCTCGACCGCGTGGCGGGCGAAGTCGATCTGAAGGTACAAGACGGCTCGTTGCGGATCCGCTCGTCGCGCACGGCTTCCCATTACGCCGGTCAGCAGACGAACAAGCTCGGGGATCAGGAAAGGTTGGTCGACACGGGGGACATGGTGAATGCCGCGATGGTCGTTGCTACTTAGTCGGAAGGAGAGAGGGCATTATCAATGTCGGTGGCCTTAAAGTGCACCCGGAAGAGGTTGAGGCGGTGGTCAACCGGCATCCAGCTGTTCAAATGTCACGGGTAAAGGCGCGATCAGTCCGATTACCGGTGCCCTCGTCGTTGCCGATGTCGTTGTTAAGCCGTATTACAGTGCGCAAGGTCTACCATTCAAGACGATGAAGGCGCAGATCCTCGACATATGCCGCCGGGAATTGCCTTCCCATAAAGTCCCGGTCACGCTGCACCAGGTGCCGTCGCTCGACATCGCCGCGTCGGGCAAGTTGCTCCGTCCCCATGCGTAGCGTCGTTTTAACTGGGGGCAGTCAGGGCTTGGTCTCGGGATCGCGAAAAAGCTGACCGATTCAGGTTATCGGGTGATCGCTATCGCGCGCCGGCAAACCAACTTACTAGAGGCCGCGATGGAGCAAGTTGCATGCGATAACCGGGGGGCGTTACATTTTCACCCGTTCGACCTCGCGGATGTTCCGGCGATACCGAGCCTGGTCAAGTCGCTGCGGGGGAGTTTGGTTCGCTGTATGGTCTTGTCAACAATGCCGGCCTTGGCACCAGCGGTGTTCTGGCCAACATGCAGGATGGGGTGATCGAACAGCTGATACGGCTGAATGTGCTTTCGCCGATCGTACTGACGAGATATGTCGCCCGCTCAATGATGACGGGCAGTGGGGGGCGCATCGTGAATATATCGTCGGTGGTTGGCTTCACGGGCTACAGCGGGCTGTCCGTTTATAGCGCAACGAAGGCATCGTTGCTGGGGTTCACGCGTTCGCTGGCGCGCGAGCTCGGTCCGCTTGGCATTACCGTTAACGCCGTCGCTCCTGGTTCTATCGATACGGATATGACGGGGGAGCTGACCTCAGCGCATCGTGACCAGATCGCGCGGAGAAGCGCCCTGCGGCGGATGGCGGACGTAGAGGATATTGCCAATGCCGTGGACTTCCTGTTAGGCGACAAGGCACGGAATATAACGGGCACTGTGATGACTGTAGATGCGGGCAACACGGCGTAATGCCGAGGGGGCTAGAATGTCCCAGATTGCCATCCATGATTAATTTCCGTAGCGGTTCATCGCATTCGACAAATCTCTCGCTTTTACGATCGTTGAACCAGATCACATCAGGCGCCGAGAGAGCGGTAAAGCTCTCTTGCGCCAGTTTTTCTTTCTTCAGTTTGAAAGTCCCGGTGATTTCGAGCGACCGGCAAATGCGTATAAAAAGCGGCCGCGCGTACTCTGGGAGATTGGCCGCCAAATGGTGTTGCAATTCGGCAAAGGAGAAGCCGTCATCGGTCGTAATGGCGGCCATACCCGCGCGGCCTTCATTGCCCGGCACGGCCACGCCAAAAACGACTGCATCAGTTACACCTGGACAGGCGCTGATCGCCGAGGCAACTTCAGTCGTGGAAACATTTTCTCCCTTCCAGCGAAACGTGTCACCGAGACGGTCGACGAAATAATAATAACCGGCGCTGTCCTTGCGCATGAGATCGCCGGTGCGGAACCAGCGATCGCCATCCGTGAAAACGTTTTGCAAAATTTTGCGTGCCGACGCGTTGGAATCAGAGTACCCACTGAACTGTCTGGCAGGCAATTCCCGGGTACTGAGAATTTTTCCGATCGCTTCGCCTGGTTCATCCGGCCCGCAGCTAATGCAAAATCCGGAGGCGCCACGGAGGGGCTCCCCTGTGTCCGTATCGCATCTGATCAAAGCAATCGGAAAGCGATGGGCCAGGACAGGCGGAACCCGGCCGATCGCCCCCGGTTTTCCCTCGCAATTATACAAGGAAACATTGCCTTCGGTTGCTGCGTAGAATTCAAGAATGCGCGGAATTTGGAATCGCCGCTGAAACACCTCCCAGACATCGCCCCGAAGGCCGTTGCCACAGCATAATCTGAGCCGATGTTCGGTTTCACGCGGGTGGGGCTCACTGCGAGCGAGATATCTGCATAATTCGCCGATATATTGGAACATTGTGCACTGGCCGTCGACGACGTCGTCCCAGAAACGGCTGGCCGAGAAACGGTCGCGAATAAGGACGGATCCTCCCCGCACCAGCATCGAGCCAATAGCAACAACACCGCCAACGCTGTGATACATCGGCAGGCAGAGATACATTCGATCACCGGGGTGAACGTCCATCATTCCGGCGAACCAATAGCTCCATTCCACTAGGCGCCCGTGGGTGACTTTGGCGGCTTTTGGCAGACCTGTGGTTCCCGACGTATAGATCAGCAGCGCAGTGTCCTGCGACACTGGCTTACGTGCATCCGAAATTTCCGGTGCGGTGACGCTATATCGTGATATTTCGTGGTCGATGCGCGGAAGTGCCATGGGATGGCCTTCGCCATGGACCCAGTATCGGGTGGCTATAGGAAGCCGCGCCATAATGGCCGAGACGGATGGCAGCAAACTTGCTGCGACGATCAGGGCTGTCGATGCCGCGGCGCAAATGCAATGCACCAGGGCATCCCCAACGAGGTTGGTGTTGATGAGGGCAACCACGCAGCCAACTTGCGTGAGCCCCAACCAGGCGGCGGTATAGTCTGGGCAGTTTGGCATCAGTAGGCAAACAGCATCACCATCGGCAAGACCCTGGGCCAGCGCCCAATGCGCGTAACGATTGGAACGCTCTGCGAGCTGTCGGTAGTTGAGCTGATCATGTTCGCCGATGAGCGCGAGATTGACGCCGTAGATGTCGGCCAGATCGTTGAAGAGAGACGAAAGTGTCGCATCCGGCTTCTCTTCCATAATTTTTATGGCCTCGAGAGCGCGAACCCAAGCCCTTGCCGCACCATTTTGGGACATTTGGTTCAACATGATCTGGCTTTCCTGTGTCATTCCGCAGTATCGGATTTAGGAATATGTCGTATTAAAAAGAGATATATTTGCCTGTGATTATGTAGGCATTTAATCCGACAACTAAACGGATTGATGATGATAATGCAAGTGTAACTGCGCAGTAATGTAGCATTGTGACAAGGTAACGATTATCCTTGGAGTTGTCGAAAGCACGTCTTCCCGCCGCTGCCATGGGTGGTTTAACCATCTGCCCCCAAAGTCCGGAGATCAGCGGTAGCGCCCTACGGTGGCGAATCAAGTCTTTGCCCGTATACAATGGACATTCATCGGTAGGGGGTTATCATACGGATGAGATGCGCTGATCAGAACCGCGTCGATCAGGAAATGAATGGCTCGAAATAACTCCGGGGCGCTTGTGGTTAGCGTCAACGACGCTTTGTACGTCAGGTAGTCTTTTGTGTTAAAGATTAATCTTTAGGTTGCTATGAATCGAAATATTCTATTTAATCGTTGCAAGTTAGATCAGTTCAGGTTGATGCGCGTGGAAATAGCCCCAAAGCGATTGAATTATTAAACATTGACGAAATACAAGGTCGTGTTCATGAGGCCTGGCTTGAAGCATTCGGCTCTAGGAAGCATCTGATGGACGATATGATTTACAAACCCGGGCTGTCCGGAGCTAACCCTGACAGCCGTGAGTTCCATGGCAATGCAATGGATCCCCTTGCAGAAAACAGCAAAACGTCCGATTTTTGGTCTAGGGTCGCAGCGCGGCCGCGATTACCTCCAGGACCGGCGATTGCTGTGATCGTGGGTACGTCACTTGTTTTATGGGGCGGTGTTATTGGATTGGTTTATGTCTTATGGCGCTGACCTCATAGACATATCAATAAAATACTACTGTAAAGCTTGGCCCAGACGTTTACACGCCATTTCTGGCCCAGGGTCAGGACCCATTAAGAAATCTCTGATCAAGTTCTCCTCGACCGGCTCCTGGAACATCCTACAGAATTTGCATTGCAGTCAGCCGGGAACGGCAACAATGCGGCACGTGACATTGGCAACGGTTGGGTTTGAGCGCTACAGCAAGACAACCAAGCGGGCTGCGTTTCTGGACGAGATGAACCGCGTCGTCCCGTGGCGTGAGTTGTGTGCTTTGATCGAGCCTGTCTATCCGAAGGCTGGCAAGGGCCGTGCCCCAGTTGGCCTGGAGCGGATGCTGCGCATCTACTTCCTGCAACAATGGTTCAACCTGTCGGACCCGGGGGCGGAGGAGGCATTGTATGATTCGCTGGCGATGCGCCAGTTCGTGGGCATCGACCTGGGCCGCGAGCCGGTGCCGGACGAGACCACGCTCTGCAAATTCCGCCACCTGCTGGAGCGGCACGATCTGGGGGCGGCGGTGTTCCAATGCGTGCACGAGCACCTGGAACAGCATGGCTTGAAGCTGTCTGCCGGCACGATTGTTGATGCCAGCATCATTCACGCACCAAGCTCGACGAAGAACGCCGCGCAAGAGCGGGACCCGGAGATGCACCAGACCAAGAAGGGCAACCAGTGGTACTTCGGAATGAAGGCGCATATCGGCGTGGACAGCCGGAGCAAGGTGATCCACGCGGTGGTGGCGACGGCAGCCAACGTGGCGGACACGACGGTGCTGCCCGATTTGCTGCATGGTGAAGAGACGCGGGTGTGGGGCGACCAGGCGTATCGGGGGCCACGCGCCGTGATCCGCGAACATGCGCCGAATGCGCGAGACTTCACCAATCGGCGCTATCGGCACCGCGGCGTAGTGAACGAGGCCGAGAAGGCCCGCAATCGCACCAAGTCGAAGGTGCGGGCCAAGGTCGAGCACTGCTTCGGGGTCATCAAGCGGGTGTTCGGTTTCGTGAAAGTCCGATACCGCGGGCTGGACAAGAACGCGAACCGGCCGTTTGTAACCTGCGCGCTGAGCAATCTGTTCATCGTGCGCCATCGATTACGGCGTCTTCAAGGGGCGTAGTCCGTCCAACACGCCGCTCACTGCGCCAAAAGCAACCGGTGATGCAGGAAATCCCTTGCCGCCAGGACTGCTTCAGCTCATTCCTACGGTCGCATCAACCGCCAGGGCCATCGGAAACCAGTTAATCAGACCTTCCCTAATGTCCGCTTCGAAGCCTCGGCAAAGACAGATTGGATGTCCAGGATGGTGAAGGATTTCGGATGCCGACCGGCCCGGCTCCGTCCACGCGCACGAGGTCGGCGTCCGAAATCCGCCCAAGGACGAACCCGCGGTTCACGAGCAACGCTATGGGGCTTTATAAATTTTGGTGCCACAACTGCTGTGGCGTGGGGGCTTTTTTGCCGGATTAAAGGACTGTTTTGACCTTGGATGACGGTTGTCAGCGGAGGTTTTTGCCTGCTGTGTTGCAGGGAAGCATGCCGATATCTGCATGAACGCTATCGAGTTCGCGATGCCTGCCGGTCCCTGGGCGCGTTTATTCGGCGCCGGGAGCGGGGTTGTTTCGACTCGAGGTTGGGGTTGGCTGTGCCGGATCACGAAGCCATCATCCGGGTTCGCTGTGGTGCTCGCGGGGGCCCGCGCGGTTGCAATCGACGTTCAAAGACTTCAATGATGATCATGCGGCTGCTACAGCACGGGCAGGGCAGTCGTTGATCTTCCGGCTCGGCTGACGCGGCCGTTTCTGGCGCCGGCGCCGGCGCCGGCGCCACGGCAAGCAGTTCGCGCGCATGCGCGACATTTGCTTTGCGGCCGCTGCTGGCGAGCAGGCCGTAATGGCGGATGCGGTGGAAGGCCTGTGGCAGGACATGCATAAGAAAGCGCCGGATGAACTCGCTGGTGGCGAGCGACATAGTCTGCTGGCGTTCAGATCCTTCGCGGCGATAGTCTTTGTAGCGGAAGGTCACGCCCGCCTCGTCGAAAGCGATGAGGCGCCGGTTCGAGATGGCGACGCGGTGGGTGTAACGCGACAAATAGGCGAGTACCGCCTCCGGGCCCGCGAATGGCGCCTTGGCATAGACGATCCACTTCTTTTGCCTCAGCGGTGCGATGTGGCGTAGGAACGCGCAGCGCTCATTTAGCCCGGCATTATCGCCAAAGAACTGTATCCTGCCGGCAGCGTGAAGCTCGATGAACTTGGTCAGGAACAGCCGGCGGAATAGCTTGGAGAGGACATGCACGGGCAGCAGGAAGGCTGGCCGGGACGATATCCATCCCGTGCCATCCAGCGAAATACCGCCGCCTGTCACGACCATGTGAATGTGCGGATGGTGGGTCAGTGCCGAGCCCCATGTATGGAGCACCGCGGTGATGCCGATGCGCGCGCCGAGATGGCGCGGATCGGCGGCGATGGTGAGCATCGTCTCAGACGCCACCTGGAACGATAGATCATAGACCGCCGCCTTGTTGTAAAATGCGATATCGGCGATCTCGCTGGGCACGGTGAAGACGACGTGGAAATAGCCGGCTGGCAACAGGTCAGCCTCGCGCGCCGCCAACCATTTGCGCGCCTGCGCGCCCTGGCACTTTGGACAATGCCGGTTGCGGCAACTGTTATAGGCGATGCGGCGGTGACCGCAGCCCTCGCAGCCTTCGATGTGGCCGCCGAGGACTGCCGTGCGGCAGATCTCGATGGCCGACATCACCTTCAACTGCGCGAGGCTTACGTGACCAGCGTGCTCGGCGCGCCAGGCGGCGCCGTGACGCCGGAAGATGTCCGCGAGCTCTACAGGCGGGCTCACGCCGACTCAGCCGTTCGGGCTCCTGCCTTCGTGGGGGTCAGTCAAATTGCTGGGGGTCATCTGGGGGTCAAAAAAGCCGCGACATCCGAGCTCGTCAGAGCTCACTAAACCATATAGCCCCCCTCGATATAGGAGAGCTAAGCCTTGATTTTATGTTGACAATTTTAATTTTCGCCAGGGTTTTCCTGGTAGCGGCGGAAGGATTTGAACCTCCGACCAAGGGATTATGATTCCCCTGCTCTACCACTGAGCTACGCCGCCATGCAGTGAGCCAGCCGGGTACCGCGAAGGCGCGCGGAAGTCAATGCAATGAAAAAGGCCCCGGACATGCATCCGGGGCCTTTTTTGTTGGGTGGGCGGAGATCAGCCTTCCATGTCGTTGGCGATGCTGGTCAGCACCTGCGGGGACTTGAACTTCAGCACCAGAAACCAGACCAGCCCAAGGCCCATGTAGATGGCGAAGGCCGGCGGCAGCATGTTGAACGGGGCGGCCGGGAAGGGGCAGACGCTGGAGTAGATGACGAAGCCCATCATCACGGCGCCGATCAGGCCATAGATGACATGCGCGGGCTTGAGCACGCCGGCGCGGAACAGGTCCAGCGGCGAGGCCAGGCAGACGCCGAAATACACCACCACGAAGCCATAGGTGGCGATGGTGCCGGCCAGGCCGAACCCGCCCAGGAAGCCTTGCGGCAGCAGAGCCAGCATGACCAGCAGCGTGATCACGCCGGAGGCATACACTGCGATGTGCGGGGTTTTGTGCTTCTTGTGCACCAGGCCCATGGAGCCGTGCAGGAACTGGTAGCGGCCCATGGAGAACAGCATGCGCGAGCTGGCGTTGAGGCAGGCCAGGGCGCAGGCGAAAGCGCTGATGATGGCGGCGAAGTACACGACCGCGGCAGCCCAGGGCAGACCGGCCTTGTTCGTCATGTCGGCGAACGGCGAGGCGGAGCTGCCGATGGCCGAGGCGTTGTCGCCCATGGCCATGACCATCAGGTAGCACATGACGGTGAAGAAGATGCCGACGATGGCGGCCGAGCCGACCACCGCATAGGGGATGTTCTTCTGCGGGTCGGCGGATTCCTTAGCCAGGGTGGCCGAGCTCTCGAAGCCCACCCAGCTGAACACCGCGAAGGCCATGGCGGAGGCCACGCCGCCGAACGGGATCTTGGTGAAGTTCAGCTGCACCGGGTCAATCAACGTGCCGTGCTTGCCGACCACCAGCGCGGTGATGAGGACGATGATGCCGATCGAGACGCATTCCAGCACCAGCCCATGCGGGAGGAGAACTGGATGTCGCGGTAGCCGGCGAACACGACGAGGGCGAGCAGGGCGACGGCGAGGAAGGCCTGCGCGGCGAAGGGCAGGGTGATGCCGAACACGGCCAGCACGTTGCTGATGAAGAGGGGCTCGCTCATCAGCACCGCCACGGCCGTGGTGATATAGGCCAGAACCATGGCCCAGCCGGCCAGCGCCCCGGCCACCGGGCCGAAATTGCGGCCGATATAAACAAAGTAGGACCCGGCCTCCGGGTGGCGCTTGGCGAGGCCCGAGATGGAGGCGCCAACGAACACGCAACCGATGGTGGCGAGCAGGTAGGAGACCCAGGAGCCGACGCCGGCCAGCCCGGCAACAACGGTAATGTTCAGCGCCGGCGTCAGGGTCGGCGCGATGTTGGCGATGGACTGGCCGAGCGTCTCGATGCGGCTGAGCGCGCCCTGCCTCAATTGCGGCGCGGCATGCGCGGCGACATCTGTGGTGGCTACCATGCTTATCTTCTCCTTACGTTAGGCGGCGCCGCGGGCACGGCTGATTTTTCTGATAATGCAAAGCTCGTGCCTGAATGATCAGCACCGCGGCGCACCCGCCCTTGCGCGGAGTTGCCGACGGATAAATAAAGAGAACGTAAAATAAATAAGGAGAGCGCAAATAAGCGCGGCTGGAAGAATTGGCTTGGCTTTGAGCGCGGACTGATAACAATTTGTACAATTTGTCTATGCAGGTGGCGATTTGTGATTAACAGTGATGAATTTTTCGCCTGGCTAAAGGGTGGCGCCGCGCCGCGCTTGATCCTGGCCAGCACCTCCGCCGCGCGCCAGGCCATGCTGCGCCAGGCCGGGCTGGATTTCGCCGCCATCCCCTCCGGCGTGGACGAGGCGGCGCTGAAGCAGGGCTTTGCCGGCACGCCGGAGGAGCTGGCTTTGGCTCTGGCGGCGGCCAAGGCCCGTGCTGTGGCGGCGGCGCATCCCGGCGCGCTGGTGCTGGGGGCGGACCAGCTGCTGGTGTGCGAGGGCGCGGTGTTCGACAAGCCAGCGGACCTCGACGAGGCGGCCGCGCATCTGCGCCGCCTGTCCGGGCGCACGCACCAGCTTGTCACCGCCGCCTGCGTGGTAACGGGCGGGGAGATCGCGTGGTCGCATGCCGAGCGGGCCACGTTGAGTGTGCGCGAGCTGAGCGAGGCGTTCATCGCCCGCTATCTGGCGGCGGAGGGCGAGGAGATCCTGGGCTGTGTCGGCGCCTACCGGCTGGAGGGGCTGGGCGCGCAGCTCTTCACCCGTGTCGAGGGCGACCACTTCACCATTCTCGGGCTCAGCCTGCTGCCTTTGCTCGGCTTCTTGCGCGGCGCGGGCGCGCTGGCGGCGTAACCGGCTGGGCCTGGTCCAGCAGCGCCTGCATCATCTCCACGGTCTCGGCATCCAGGTGGCGCAGTTCGCGCGCCAGCCGGTTGGCCAGCACCGTCTGCGCCGGGGTGAGCCCGCCCGCATGCAGCTTCAGCCGCGGGCGGGAGACTTTGGCCAGTGCCGCCAACTCGTCGGCATCGTCCCAGATCAGCCCGAAATACTGGCAGATCTGGTGGATCAGCCCGGCGGACGGGGTGCCGCGCTGCCCATGTTCCAGCGCCGAGAGATAGGCCGCCGAGATTTCCAGCGCCGCCGCCATTTCCCGTTGCGTCACACCGCGCGCCAGGCGCAGCTGGCGGAGTTTTTCGCCGAAAGGCGTCATCCCCGCACCCGGCGCAGCAGGATGCGCACCGAGCCAGGATTTGCCGCATGCGGATGCGCCATGGCCAGGATCAGCGGCCGCAGGCTCGGGGTGTTGAGCCAGTGCGGCAGTTCCCGCGCCAGGATCTCGCCATTGCCGGTGATGATCTCGACACAGCGCAGCCGCGCCCCATGCGACCGCTCCAGGAAGTGCAGCACCTCGCGATGCGCCTTGGCGGCGGTGTGGCCGTGCAGGTCCAGCCTTGCCTCGGCGCGGATCTTGCCGGCGCGGAAGTGTTTCCAGGTGGATTTGTCCAGCCCGCCGGGGGCGGCATCCACACCTATATAAGGCGGCGGATGCGCGAGCTTGGGCCTCGGCGCTTGAGGCGGCAGGGGGGCTGCCTCGGGCGGCGGGGCGGACGGTTCCGGCGGCGGCAGCAGGCGCGCCGCCCGCCCGGGCATAAGCCGGGTGAGCGTACGGCCATACGCCGCCCAGAGGCGAAGATCCTCCTCCGATAATCCCCTACGCCGCGCCATTGTTCAGTCAGATCGCCTCATGGGTCCAGACGGTAAAGCTCTCCAGCGTGTTCGGCCCGAATGTGTGGGTGATGGCGACATCCATGGCGTCCCGCCCGTAGGCGATGAGCACCCGGCCCTGGCGTGGCTTGTTGTTGCGCGGGTCAAACGTATGCCAGGCGCCGCCGAGATAAGCCTCGAACCAGCCGGCGAAATCCCCCGGCGTATAGGGCGGGGGCTCGCCGATATCGCTTAAGTAGCCGGTGCAGTAGCGGGCGGGAATGTTCAGGCAGCGGCAGAACGCCACCGCCAGATGCGCGTAATCCCGGCACACCCCCACCCTCTCGCGGAACGCCTGCGCCGCGGTGCGGGTGGCGCGCGCCTGCATGTAGTCGAACTTGATGTGCTTGTGCACGAAGTCGCACACCGCCTGCACCCGCGCCCAGCCGGGCGGCGTGTGGCCGAACAGCGCCCAGGCGGTTTCGGTCAGCTCGTCCGTCTCGCAGTAGCGGCTCCCCAGCAGGAATTCGAGCGTTTCGACAGGCAGGTCCTGCACCTCATGCTGCCCTGCGTCGGGGTATTGCGGGTCGGGCAATCCGGCATCCCACACCGTGCCGGCGCTGGCGAGACGGAAGCGCCCCGCGGGGGCCACCAGCCGGGAGCACCAATTGCCGAACCCGTCCCGGTAGGTGGTGACCGGCACCTGCGGGGTGGTGGTGAGGATGTCCGGCACGATGATATCCGCCACCCGGCTGTGGTGCACGTTCAGCACCAGTAACATCGGCGTGGCTTGCGGCAGCTGGTAGATCAGTTCGTAGCCAATCGCGATTTGCAAATTTTTGGTCCTTCTGGCGGTGCGCCATTAATCCTTAGGCTTGAAAAACGAGGCCGCCGCTGCGGCATGCGCCTGCTTGGCGGCGATCGCCAGGCGCACGCGGGCGATCTCCTCCTCCAGCGCGGTGATATAGGCGGCCAGCTCCTCCACCCCCAGCGCGTCCAAAACAGGCGGGGAGAACAATTTTTTGGCCGGACGGGGTGAATCTTCTTCTGGAAATGTCATAAAACGATCTTGACCGAAGGGTGGCGCGGGTTCCATACCCCGCGCAAGTTTAACTTGCGTGGCCCACGCGCGAAACTATTTGCGTTCCAGGCGGCCGCGCCTGAAACGGTAAAAGGTTCTCTATCCATGCCCCTGCCCCTGATGCCCAAAGCTACCGCCGTCTGGCTGATCGACAAGACCGCGCTGACCTTCGAGCAGATCGCCGATTTCTGCGGCATGCACCCGCTGGAGGTCCAGGCGATCGCCGATGGCGAGGTGGCGCAGGGAATCATCGGCTACGACCCGGTGGCGAACAGGCAGGTCACGGCGGAGGACATCGCCCGGTGCGAGCGTAACCCGGCACTGCGCCTGAAGCTGCTGGCCACGCCGGAGATGAACCAGAAGAAGCCGAAAGGCGGGCGCTACACCCCCGTGGCCAAGCGCAACGACCGGCCGGATGCCATCGCCTTCCTGCTGCGCAACTACCCGCACCTCACGGATGCGCAGATCGTCAAGCTGCTCGGCACCACCAAGGACACCATCCAGAAGGTGCGCGAGCGCTCGCACTGGAACAGCGCCAATATCAAGCCGCGCGACCCGGTGATCCTGGGCCTGTGCAGCCAGACCGACCTGAACGACGCGGTGGCCGCCGCCAATGAGCGCCTGGCCCGCGAGGGGCTGGTCCCGCCGCCGCCGCCCAGCTCCTCGGAAGCCGCCGAGTAATAAAAAAAGGGCTCCCTTGTGGAGCCCTCAGACTGCTGACAAACCCCTGGCGCGAGCCGGGGGTTTTTGATTCACTGCTGTGATGCTGAAGCCCCCCACCTCGCTGCAAACGGCGCTTGAGATTGTGACGCTGGAGAGCCTGGTCCCGCCTGACCACCTGCTGCGCAAGATCGACGCGGTGATTGATTTTTCGTTCATCCACGATCTGGTGGCAGGGCTTTACTGCCCGGACAACGGCCGTCCGCCGCTTGATCCAACCTTGATGTTCAAGGCTTTGTTCCTTGGCTATCTGTTTGGCATCCGCTCGGAGCGGCAGTTGGTGCGCGAGATTGAGGTGAATGTCGCGTATCGGTGGTTTTTGCGGTTGCGCTTGACGGATGCGGTGTTTGACGCCTCGACGCTGAGCCAGAACCGGCGGCGGCGTTACCAGGACAGCTCTGTGGCGCAGGCGATCTTTGACCGGATTGTGGAGCAGGCCATCGCGCATGGCCTGGTGGACGGCACGGTGCTGTATACGGACAGCACGCATTTGAAGGCCAACGCCAACAAGAACCGGTATGACAAGGCCGTGGTGGCCAAGTCGCGTGCCGATTACTGGGACGATCTGGACGCCGCGATCGACGCCGACCGCGCCGCGCACGGCAAGAAGCCGTTGCAGCCCAAGCAGCGCCAGCCCGAGGAGAAAGAGACCAAAGTCTCGCGCACCGACCCTGCGTCCGGCTATATGGTGCGTGACGGCAAGCCCACGGGGTTCTTCTACCTCGACCACCGCACGGTGGACGGCCATCACGCCATCATCACCGACAGCTACACTACACCGGCCAATGTGCATGACAGCATCGTCTATCTTGGCCGGCTCGACCGGCAGCGTCAGCGCTTTGGCTTTGATGTGAAGGCGGTGGGGCTGGACGCCGGTTACGCCACTGCGGGCATCGCCAAAGGCCTGGAAGACCGCGAGATTCCGGGGGTGACCGGCTATCGCCGTCCCACACCGCCCAAGCCCGGCATGCTCGGGCCGAAGGATTTTGTCTATCAGGACAACCCAGAAGGCTACCGCTGCCCGCAGGGCCAGGTGCTCGCCTATGCCTCTACCGACCGTCACGGCTACCGCCATTATAAATCAGACCCCGCCATTTGCCGGACCTGCCCGCTGCTCGCCTCCTGTACCAGTAACGCCAAAGGCGAGCGCAGCATCACCCGCCATGTCTGGCGCGACGCCCGCGACCGCACCGATGCCAACCGCCTCACAAGCTGGGGCAAGGCCATCTACAAACGACGAAAAGAGACGGTCGAGCGATCCTTCGCCGATGCCAAGCAGCTCTTCGGACACCGCTACGCCAGGTTCCGAAGTCTAACCCGCGTCACCTGCCAGTGCCTCCTCGCCGCCGCCGCTCAGAATATCAAGAAAATCGCCATGGCACTTAACAAGAAACCAAGCCAAACCCCGGCATGAGGGAGAGCACCCGCCCCTCAAATCCACCAAACAACGAAGCCAGAGCAAAATAAAACAAAACCCCGCCAAAAATGACGGGGTTTGTCAGCAGTCTGAGGGGCCTTCCGGCCCCCTTTGGGTACCGTCCTGAACGCAGGGCTCTTACCCGGCGACGAAGCGTTCCAGCCAGTGGATGGTGTAGTCCCCGGCGACGAAATCCGGCGCTTCCAGGATGCGCTGGTGCAGCGGGATGGTGGTCTTGATGCCGGTGATGACGAATTCGCGCAGGGCGCGCTTCATCCGGGCGATGGCTTCCTCGCGGGTCTTGCCGTAGGTGATCAGCTTGGCGATCAGGCTGTCGTAATACGGCGGCACGCGGTAGCCGGCGTAGAGGGCGCGAATCGACCCGCACGCCCAGCCCGCCCGGCGGGTGGAAGACGTCCACGCGGCCCGGCGAGGGGGCGAAGGTCTCCGGGTCCTCGGCGGTGATGCGGCACTCGATGGCATGGCCGGAGAAAACGACATCCTGCTGGGTGTAGCCGAGCGGCTGCCCGGCGGCGATGCGGATCTGCTCGCGCACCAGGTCGATGCCGCGAGATCATCTCGGTCACCGGATGCTCCACCTGCAGGCGGGTGTTCATCTCGATGAAGGCGAACTGCCCGTCCTGGTACAGGAACTCCAGCGTGCCGGCGTTGCGGTAGCCGATCTTCTTCAGCGCCTTGGTCACGGTCTCGCCCAGCGCGTCGCGCTGTTCGGCGCTGATCACCGGGGAGCCGGCCTCTTCCAGCAGCTTCTGGTGGCGGCGCTGGAGCGAGCAGTCGCGCTCGCCGAAATGCACCACCTCGCCATGGTTGTCGGCCAGGATCTGCAGCTCGATATGGCGCGGCTGGTCGAGATATTTCTCCATGTACACGGCGTCGTTGCCGAAGGCGGCCCGCGCTTCGGCGCGGGCCTCGCGCCAAGCGGCCTCGAGCTCGGCAGCCTCGCGCGCGACCTTCATGCCGCGCCCGCCGCCGCCGGCCGCCGCCTTGATCAGCACCGGGTACACGATGCGCTCGGCGACATCGCGCGCCTCTTCCAGCGAGGCCAGCTCGCCCGACAGAGCCGGGCACCAGCGGCACGCCGAGATCGCGCCATGGTGGTCTTGGCGGCGATCTTGTCGCCCATCATGCGGATATGCTGCGCGGTGGGGCCGATGAAGGTGAGGTCATGCGCCTCCACCATCTCGGCGAAGGCGGCGTTCTCGGAGAGGAAGCCGTAGCCGGGATGGATCGCCTCGGCGCCGGTGATCAGCGCGGCGGAGAGGATGGCGGGCATGTTGAGGTAGCAGTCGCGCGCCGGCGGCGGGCCGATGCACACGCTCTCATCGGCCAGGCGGACATGCATGGCGTCGGCATCGGCGGTGGAATGCACCGCGACCGAGGGGATGCCGAGTTCCCGGCAGGCGCGCTGGATGCGAAGCGCGATTTCGCCGCGATTGGCGATGAGGATTTTCTGGAACAATCGTTATTCGATGATCATCAGCGGCTCGCCGAACTCCACGGGCGCGCCGGAGGTGACCAGGATCTGCTTCACCACGCCCGCGCGCGGGGCCTTGATCTGGTTGAAGGTCTTCATCGCCTCGATCAGCAGCAGGGTCGGCCCGGCCTCGACCGTCTGGCCGACGGTGACAAGGCCGGGGCGCCGGGCTCGGCGGAGAGATAGGCGACGCCGACCATCGGGCTCTTCACCAGCGCCGGGGTGCTTGGAAAGGTCGGCGGGTGCCGCGGCGGCGGCGGGTGCGCGGCAGCGGGGCAGCCGGCCACGGGGGCGGCGGCCGGCATGGCAACCTGGGTAATGGCGCGGGCCAGCCGGACCTTGCGGTCGCCCTCGGCGAGTTCGATCTCAGAGAGGCCGGTCTCGTTCAGCAGCGCTGCGAGTTCGGCCAGGGTCTTGGGGTCGAATGTAAGGCTCATTGGTCGTCTTCTTCTTCCAGGATGTCGGCGAGGGCAATCAGCGCCAGCCTATAGCCCGCAAATCCAAGACCGCAGATCACCCCCGAGGCGGCGTGGGACACATAAGAGTGGTGGCGGAAGGCTTCGCGCTTGTGGATGTTGGACAGATGCACCTCGATCACCGGGATCTCCAGCGTGGCGATCGCGTCCATCAGCGCAACCGAGGTGTGCGAATAGCCGGCGGGGTTGATCACGACGCCCGCGGCGCGCTCGCGCGCCTCCTGCACCCAGGTGATCAGCTCGCCTTCGAGGTTGGTCTGGCGGAATTCGATGGCCAGGCCCAGGCCATCCGCGGTTTCCGCGCACAGGGTTTCCAAATCGTCCAGCGTGCCGGTGCCGTAGATATCCGGCTCGCGCGTGCCCGAGGAGGTTCAGGTTCGGTCCGTTGAGGACCAGGATGAGTGGTGCTGCCATGATGGAGGAATCCGCTAGCATAATGGAATCGAGCCCGCCAAATTTTTAAGCGCCCCTTGCGGGGGCGGGGGGGCAGCCCGATAATGTGGCGCATGAATAATACGGTTGAGATGCTGGCCCTGACGGTGAACGGCGAGGCCATGGAATTGCCGCGCGGTATCAGCGTCGCCGGGCTGCTGGTGCGCATGGAGCTGGACCGCCGCAAGGTGGCGGTGGAGCGCAACCTGGAGATCGTGCCGCGCTCGCTCTACGAGACCACGCTGCTCGAGGGCGGGACGCGCTCGAGATCGTGCATTTCATCGGGGGAGGTTGAGCATGGATGGCAGCGTGCAGGCTGACGATCCTTGGATGGTCGCCGGGCGGACGTTTCCCTCGCGCCTGATCGTCGGCACCGGCAAGTACAAGGATCTTGAAACCACCGCCGCCGCCATCGAGGCCTCGGGCGCCGAGATGGTCACCGTGGCGGTGCGCCGGGTGAACCTGTCGGACCGCAACGCGCCGATGCTGCAGGATTACGTGAGCCCGAAGCGATACACTTACCTGCCCAACACCGCCGGCTGCTTCACCGCCGAGGAGGCGGTGCGCACCCTGCGCCTGGCGCGCGAGGCGGGCGGCTGGAACCTGGTGAAGCTGGAGGTGCTTGGGCCCGCCGCCGACGCTGTACCCGGACATGGCCGCGACCCTGCAGGCCGCCGAGGCGCTGATCAAGGACGGGTTCGAGGTGATGGTCTACTGCTCCGACGACCCGATCGCCGCCAAGCGGCTGGAGGAGATGGGCTGCGTCGCCATCATGCCGCTGGGCGCGCCGATCGGCTCCGGCCTGGGCGTGCAGAACCCGGTGATGATCCAGATGATCATCGAGCAGGCGAAGGTGCCGGTGCTGGTCGATGCCGGGGTCGGCACGGCCTCTGACGCGGCCATCGCCATGGAGCTGGGCTGCGACGCGGTGCTGGTGAACTCCGCCATCGCGCATGGCCAAGGACCCGGTGCTGATGGCGCGCGCGATGAAGGCGGGCGGTGGAGGCCGGGCGCCTCGCCTACCTGGCCGGACGGATGCCGCGCAAAGGCTTCGCCACGGCGTCCTCGCCGATGACGGGGCTGATACGCTGAAGGCACTTCGCGCCGTACCCGAGATCGCGGCGAATTTCGTCGCACCCTATCTCGTTTACGAGGCGTTGGATGCTCGTTTCGGCGATACGGACGCGCTCATCGCCTCCGCCGTGCCGCCCTTGCTGTGGAGCGGCTACGAGCTGGCCAAGGCGAAGCGGCTGGATGCCGTCTCCTCGCTCGTGGTGGCGGGGATTTTGTTCACCCTGCTCGCCACTGCGCTCGGTGGTTCGCCACGGCTCATCCAGGTGCGCGACGCGCTGGTCACGGGTGCCGTCGGCGTCCTGTTCCTGGCCACGCTGGCGCTGAAAAGACCGATGATCTTCTATCTCGCCCGCGCCGCCTCGGCCCGCCGCACGCCGGAAGGCGAGGCCGAATTCGAGGCGATGTGGGAAGAGCCCGGCGTGGCGGAGGGATTCCGGCTGATGACGGCGGTGTGGGGCGTGGGGCTCATCTGCCAGACGGGCGTGATGGTATGGCTCGCCTATATCTGGCCGATTCCGCGCTATCTGCTGCTCTCGCCCTTCATTGGTTACGGCATCCTCGCGCTGCTGCTGGGCTGGAGCCTGTGGTACGGGTCAAAGCGCAAGGCGCTGCGGGCGCTCGCCGCCGCGCCCGCCCGGAGCAGGCCCCAAGACCGTTAAGTCACGCGGCAGCCATCCGGCGGCGCGATTAATTGGTTCGGCGTATCAGGCAGTCGCTTGGCGTCTGCCCGGCGTAGGGGCGCCAGATCTGCGTCTCGCCGAGAATCGGCAGGCCGATATAGCCGTGCATGTGCAAATTGCCCTGGGCGTCGAACGTCACCGTCGCACTGTACACGGCGCCGTCGCGCGGGTCGGTCACGGTGCCGTTCCATCTCACCGTGCCGTCATCGGCGGTCCTGGGGGCGACCTGGAAGATGATGTCGCCGCATTGCAGGTGGCCGCGCCAGTCGAGCGGCGGAGGGTCGTTGGGGTGGTCCAGCACCATGCCGGAGATGCGTGCGCACAGATCCGTCCCGCATTGCGCGACGCTGATCACGGTTCCACTGTTTTCGGTGATCCAGCTCCCGGACGGGTATGTAACGGAGGCGGCGGCGGCCTGCGCCAGGGCGAGGCCGCCGCTCAGCCACAAGGCGGTAAGCCAGCGGCTAGGCAATAAAAGTCTCCCAGACGGTGCGTATTCTTGTGCAATCCGTCGAGAAATCATTACCAATAGCAGGCGTGAATGGGCCAGCGGAAACCCGCGCCAGTCCGGAGTTTCTGGCGTGATGTGGCAGAAAAGCCGCAATACTGAAGGGGCTCTGGCCATTTAATAATGTTCTACGTGTCGTTCTGGCTCCTCAATTGGAGCGCGCGCGCCGGTGGAACAACCGGCAAATACTCTTAGCTGAGTTGCACGGCGTAACGGGTATAGCCGTCCCCGGCATCGCCCTGGCTGGTGATGTTGCCGAGCGGCAGCAGCGCCTTGGCGGCTTCCGGCGCGCTCTCGAACACCGCCGTGACCGGCGTGCCGATGGCAGCGAAGCGCCAGACCTCCGGCGTGGCCACGGTGACCGGCTTATGCGCGAGGATGTAGCGGATGATGACATCCTGCGTCTTGTCCGGCGCGTCCAGCACCACATCCGCCGGGTCATGCACGATGCCGCCGCTATCGGCGCGGTAGTTGTTGGTGATGACGATGAAGTCCTGGCCGTCATCCACCGGGGCGCCCTGGTAGCACAGATTGACGATGCGGTGCGCCTGCGGGTGCGCCAGCCCGTGCGCGCCGTAGCGGTTGGGCTGGGTGAGGTCGATCTCGTAGGTCACCCCGGCGATGACGTCGAAGATGTACGAGGGCACGCGCGGGCGCAGCAGCGCCTGCGGGGCGGGGTTGGCGGGGTCGATGCGGTTGAAGACACCGGCGGAGCGCTCCAGCCACTCGCGCAGCGTGGTGCCGTTCACGCGCAGCGCCGCCACGGTATTGGGGTAGCTGTACAAATCCGCCACGTCCTTGATGGCGATGCCGCCGACGGGGAGGTCCACGTAATTCTCGGGCGACTGGTAGCCCTCCTTGAAGGGTGCTGCGGCGGAGAGCACCGGCAGGCCGCGCACCTCATCGGGCAGGAGTGGCGTGGCGTACCAGGCCTGCGCCGCGTTCACCAAGGCGAGGGAGCTGTCCGCCCCGTTCACCAGCGCCAGATAGGAGTTGACCGGCTGGGTCAGCTGGCCGATCGGCTCGCGGATCCAGGCGAGCGTCTTGCGGTGTTCCGGCGCCACCGCCGCATCCACCGCCGCGTTGTTGGTGGCGAGCGAGATCACCTCACGGTCCTGCCGTTGGGCGATGGGGATGGTGGCGCAGGTGAAGTCGCTGACCACCCATTTGCCGCCCGATTGGGTGAGGGTGAGGTCGATCTGCCCCAGCTCGCCGCCCCAGAAGCCGGGCATCACCGCGGGGATGCCGTTCAGCGTGCCGCGCGTGGCGTCCACCCCGTCCATCGCGGCGTAATCCGGCCCGGGGAAGGTGCGGTGCGAATGCCCGGTGAAGATGACGTCGATGCCCGGCACCGAGGCGAGGTACAGGCTGGCGTTTTCCTCGCCGCCCTGGCGGGGGGCTGCGGAGATGCCGGAATGGGCCAGCGCGATGACCAGGTCCGCCTGCTGGCGCAGGGCCGGGACGTGCAGGCTGGCGGCGTCCACGATGTCCTGCGTGCGCACCTGCCCGCGCAGATGGTCGCGGTCCCAATGGGTGATCTGCGGCGGCAGGAAGCCGATCACGCCGATCTTCAGCTTGTGTTTGCTGCCGTCTTCGGCGGTGAATTCGCGCTCCAGCAGCAAAGTGGGGGGCAGGCAGGGCGAGCCGTCGGCGTGCAGGTAATTGGCCGAGCAGAAGGGGAAATTCGCCCCGGCGACGGCCTTGCTCAGGAAGTCCAGCCCGTAATTGAATTCATGGTTGCCGAGCGTGGCGGCATCAAAGCCCATGGTGTTCATGGCGCGGATGGTGGGGTGGACGCCATCGGCGGGGAAATTGCCCGGCATCGCCACGAAATCGGCCAGCGGGTTGCCCTGGATGATGTCCCCATTGTCGAACAGCATGGAATTGGGCGCCCCGGCCCGCGCGGCGGCGGCCAGGGTGGCGATTTTGGTCAGCCCGACGCTCTCATCCTGCTCGTCGCGGAAATAGTCGTAATCCTCGACGAAGCTATGCAGGTCCGAGGTTTCCAGCAGGCGCAGGCGGATGACCGGGGCGGTGTCGGCGAGCGCCGCAGCCGCGGGCAGCAGCGCGGCGGCTTGCAGCAGGGCGCGGCGCGTCAGGTCTAGGCGCATGGCCGCTCCGGGTAGTGTTAAGGCGTGGCGTTAGGCGTGGCGTTCGGGTGCGCGGCGGCGTAGGCCAGCTGGTCCGGCGTCATCTCGAAGCCAATCAGGATCTGCAGCTGCGCGGAAGCCGGCACGTTAGGCACCTCGATCTTCGCCGGCTTGCCGGTGGCGAAGGCCATGCCGACATTGCTGTGGAATTTCAGCGTGACGTTATAGGGCGACTTGGAGACGATGCTGTCATCGTTGGTGATGGCGGCGAACCAGGGCAGGGTAAGCGGCTGGCCGTTATTCGCCGGGCCGTTATTCGCCTGGAACCCGGGTTTCACCGTGATCAGCAGCGCTTGCTTGTCCTTCTCCGGCACGCAGTCGCCCGAGAAGCCGGTGATCTGCGCGGTGGTCAGCTGCGCCGCCACGTCCGACCGTCCGGGCAGGAAGGTGCTCAGCGTCTGCGCCTGTTGCAGCAAGGCCACCTGCGGGCAATACAGAGCGGCCTGCTGGCCGGTGTTAGGCTTGGCGGTGCCGCCGCAGCCGGTAAGGGCGGCGAGGCTGATCAGTGCGGCAAGGGCGGTGACGCGGGATTCTTTCATGCGCCCTCCCTTGCCAGAATTTTCACGCCCGGTCATCTACGGGCATGGCAGTTTATACGGAAGTCACGGACGAGGCGCTGACGGAATTCCTGGCGCGCTACGATATCGGCACGCTGGTCGCCTATCCGCGGCATCGCCGAGGGCGTGGAGAACAGCAATTACGCGCTGAGGACCACACAGGGCGATTTCATCCTCACCCTGTACGAGAAGCGGGTGGACCCGGCGGACCTGCCCTGGTTCCTGGGGCTGATGGAGCATCTGGCAGCACGCGGGCATCTCCTGCCCGCTGCCCGTGCGGGCAAGCGATGGCCAGAACGCTGAACCCGCTGGCCGGGCAAGATTGCCGCCATCACCACCTTCCTGCCCGGCGTGTGGCCGCGCCGTGTGCTGGCCGAGCATTGCGAGCCGCTGGGTGCGGCGCTGGCCAAGCTGCATCTGGCCGGGCCAGGGCTTCGCGCCGACGCGCCAGAACGCGCTCGGGCCGGATGCCTGGGGTCCGCTGCTGGCCAAGTGCGAGCGGCGCCGATGCGGTGCAGCCCGGGCTTGGCGGCGGAGCTGGCCGGCTGGCTGGAGCGGATCCTGGCCGCCTGGCCGCAAGACCTGCCGGTGGGGCATATCCATGCCGATTTGTTCCCGGACAACGTGTTCTTCCTCGATGGCGGGATTTCCGGGCTGATCGATTTCTACTTCGCCGCCACGGACATCTACGCCTACGACGTGGCGGTCTGCCTCAACGCCTGGTGCTTCGAGCGGGATTTTTCCTTCAACGTCACCAAGTCCCGCGCGCTGCTGCGCGGCTACATGGCGCATCGCGCGCTCTCGGCGGCCGAGCAGGCGGCGCTGCCGGTGCTGTGCCAGGGTGCCGCCATGCGCTTCCTGCTGACGCGGCTGTACGACTGGCTGAACACGCCGCCGGGCGCGCTGGTCACGCCGCAAGGACCCGATGGATTATCTCCGCCGCCTGCGCTTCCACCTCGCCGCCAGGGATGCCTCCGCCTATGGAATCTGAGACCACCGAAAACATCGTCGAGATCTGGACCGATGGCGGCTGCAAGCCCAATCCCGGGCCGGGCGGCTGGGGCGCGATCCTGAATTCAAGCGGCACGCTGAAGGAGCTGTCCGGCGCCGAGGCCGAGACCACCAACAACCGCATGGAGCTGACCGCCGCGGCGGTGGCGCTGGAAGCACTGAACCGCCCGTGCAAGGTGGTGCTGCATACCGACAGCGAATACCTGAAGAACGGCATCACCCGCTGGCATGCCGGCTGGGTGCGCAAGAACTGGCGCAGCTCCACCGGCGATCCGGTGAAGAACATGGACCTCTGGCAGCGCGTGCTGGAGGCCGCGAAGCCGCACGAGATCGACTGGCGCTGGGTGCGCGGCCATTCGGGCGACGTGATGAACGAGCGCGCCGACGCCCTGGCGACCGCGGCGCGCGAGCAGCTGGTGCGGGCGGGTTAGGGTTAGGCGCGCTCCGGGGGCAGCAGCACCAGCGTGCCCCAGGCGCAGAACGTGCCGGTGAGCAGCCCGGCCAGCACGTCCGACAGGAAATGGTAATCCGCGCCGACCAGCCCGGCCATCACGGCGAGGATGACGGCGGCGCAGAGCGGGCGCCAGCGGGGGCGCAGCACCCAGAGCACGCCGAGCGGTGCCGAGATATAGGCGGTGTGGCCGGAGGGGAAACCGCCATAGAGGGGGCTGTCAGTCAGCGGGTGGAAGCCGTACAGCCCGTATTTCAGCCAGGAACCGGGCCAGGGGCGGCCGAACAGCCATTTCAACTCGTCCTTGGCGGCGGTGGCGGCCAGGGTGGCGAGGCTGAGGCGCAGCCAAAGCGGATGAAGCCGCGCCATCCCGCGCAGTTTTTGCAGCGCCGCCCAGCACAGGAACAGCCCCGAAGCGGGCAGCGCCAGCAGCGAGGGCGCGGCGCAGGCCTGGAAGAGCCGGCGCAAGCCGCTATGCGCGGCGAAGAACAAGGTAATCGGCTGGTCCAGCCAGAGGATGCCCAGCAGCGTGGCGCAGGCGAGCGCGGCCCAGAACGCGGCCAGGGCGAGGGGAAGGAGCGGTCTCAGGGGATGAGAACGGTGCTGCCGGTGGTCTGCCGGGCTTCCATCGCGGCATGGGCGGCGGCGGCATCGGCCAGCGGGAAGGTCTGGTTGACCTGGATCTTCACCGCGCCGGAGAGCACGGCGTCGAACAGGCTCTGCGCCGAGGCGTTAAGGTCCGCCGGATTGGCGGTGTAGGTGGCAAAGCCCGGACGCGTGAGATACAGGCTGCCCTTGGCGCCAAGGGTCAGGATATCCACCGGCGGCACGGGGCCGGAGGCGTTGCCGAACGACACCATGAGGCCGAACGGGGCCAGGCAGTCCAGGCTGGCGGAGAACGTGTCCTTGCCCACGCCGTCATACACCACCGGCACCATGGCGCCGCCGGTGATGCGCTTCACCTCCGCCGCCAGGTTGGCGTGGCCGATGATGGCGTGCGCCGCGCCGTTGGCCAGGGCCAGCTTCGCCTTCTCGGCGGTGGAGACCACGCCGATGACAGTGGCGCCGAGATGCGCCGCCCACTGGCACATGATGAGGCCGACGCCGCCAGCCGCGGCATGGACCAGGATGGTCTGGCCCTTCTGCACCTTGAACGTGCGGTGCAGCAGGAATTGCGCGGTGATGCCCTGCAGCATCATCGCCGCGGCGGTCTTGGAATCGATGCCCTCCGGCAGCTTCACCAGCCGGTCGGCGGCGATGATGCGCTCCGTGGCATAGGCGCCGAGCGGCCCGCCGGCATAGGCCACGCGGTCCCCGGGGACGACGTTGGTTACCGCCTCGCCCACGGCCTCGACCACGCCCGCACCTTCCATGCCGATGGTGGCGGGCAGCGGCGCCTTGTACAGCCCGGTGCGGAAATAGACGTCGATGAAGTTCAGCCCGACCGCCTCATGGCGCACCAGCGCGTCGTGCGGGCCGGGCTGAGGGGTGGGAACCTGCTCCCATTTCAGCACGTCCGGGCCGCCGGTGGCATGGATTCGGATGGCTTTGGTCATCATTTGCTGGCCCTGATGCGTTGTTCGAGGTCGAGCAGGATGCGTTTGGTGGCAAGCCCCTCGCCGCCGGAATAGCCGCCCATGCCGGCGCTACCCAGTACACGGTGGCAGGGGATGAGAATGGGGATGGGGTTGGCGGCATTGGCGCCGCCGACCGAGCGGGCCGAGCCGCCCGCGATCGCCGAGATCTCGGCGTAGCTGCGCGTCTCGCCCAGCGGGATCTGCCGAAGTGCTGCCCACACCTTTTGCCGGTACGCGGTGCCGTAGGGGTTCAGCGGCAGGTCGTCCGGCAGGGGGGCGTCCTCGTCGAAATACGCGTCCAGCGCCGCCTTGGCGCGGGTGAGCAGGGGCGAGGGCTCCTGGAGGCTGCCCCAGCCCCATTCGAGCGCGACAATGGCGTCATCTCCGCGAACAGCGTGAGGTCGCCGACCGGAGAGTGCATGGAAAGTGTGGGCATGGGGCGCAGGCTAGTCGCAGCTTGGGGCTGGATCAAGCGGGGGATTGCGGCGCGGCCGGTTCCTGCCCACAAAGGCAAGCCGATGCCGCGCCTTCGCCTCGCACTCCTGCCATGCCTCGCCCTGGCCGCCTGCGCCGGGCCGCGCCTGGAATCGCCCAGCCATTTCGGCACGCCGACGCATCTGACCTGCGTACCCTATGCGCGCGAGGTCTCGGGCATCGACTTGCAGGGCAATGCCTATGAATGGTGGGATGAGGCGCGGGGCGTGTATCCGCGCAGCCAGGAGCCGAGCCGTGGCGCAGTGCTGGTCTTCGCCCCGCGCGGCGATATGAGCGTGGGGCATCTGGCGGTGGTGACGGCGCTGAAAGACAGGCGGGAAATTTTGGTGACACAGTCCAACTGGCTGCCGCACCGCATCGAGCATGACCAGCCGGTGGTGGATGTCTCTCCCTGCAATGACTGGACGGCGGTGCGCGTGTGGTACGAGCCCGCCCATGCGCTGGGGGCGAGCGTGTACCCCACCTACGGGTTTATCCGGCCCGACTAATCCTCTAAGGCACAGGCATGATACGCGGCGCGTTTACCGTTGGGGCCTGGACGATGGCGAGCCGCATCCTCGGCTTTGCCCGTGATATCCTGATCGCCGCCGTGCTCGGCACCGGGCCGGTGGCCGATGCGTTCTTCGTGGCGCTGCGCCTGCCCAATTTGTTCCGCCGCCTGTTCGGCGAGGGCGCGTTCAACGCCGCCTTCGTGCCCTCCATCTCTACTATTCTGCACCAGGAGGGCATGGAAGCGGCTACGTCCTTCGCCGAGGAGGCGACGGCGGTGATGGCCTTCTGGCTCGGCGGCATCACCATACTGGGCGAGATCTTCATGCCCTGGGTGCTGTACGTGCTAGCCCCCGGCTTCTCCGGCAATCACGGCAAATTCGCCCTGGCCGTGGCGCTTACGCGCATCATGTTCCCGTATCTGTTCTTCGTCTGCCTTACGGCCTTGTTCTCGGGCGTGCTCAACGCCATGAGCCGGTTCGCGGCGGCGGCGGCGGCGCCGGTGCTGTTCAACGTGTTTTCCATCGCCTTCATGCTGTGGCTGGCGCCCTACACCGCCAACCCGGGCTATGCGCTGGCCTGGGGTGTCACTGTCTCGGGTATCGCGCAGCTCGCCCTGGTGGTGTGGGCCATCCGCCGGGCGGGGATGCGCTTCACCTTGCCCAAGTTGCGCTTCTCCCCGCGCATCAAGACGCTGTTCAAGCGCATGGCCCCGGCGCTGGTGGGCGCGGGGGTGACGCAGCTCAATGTCTCCATCGACATCATCATCGGCACGCTGCTGCCTGCCGGGTCCGTGTCCATCCTGTACTATGCCGACCGCGTGAACCAACTGCCGCTGGGCGTGATCGGCACCGCCGCGGGCACGGCGCTGCTGCCGGCGGTGACGAGGCATATCGCCCTGGGCGAGGCGGGCGAGGCGAATACCGCGCTCAACCGTGCGCTGGAATCGGTGCTGATGCTCACTTTGCCTGCCGCCATCGGGCTGGCGGTGGCGGGCAAGCCGGTGATGGACGTGCTGTTCGTGCGCGGCGCCTTTACCGAGCATAACGCCATTCTGGCCGGAAATTCGCTGGCGGCCTTCGCGCTCGGCCTGCCGGTGTTCGCGCTGATCAAGATCTTCACCCCCGGCTTCTATGCGCGGGGCGACACGGTGACGCCGTTGAAGATCGGCGTCGCCGCCGTGGTGCTTAACTTGTGCCTCAACCTGCTCTTCATGCACCCGCTGAAGGCCGTTGGTCCGGCGCTGGCCACCTCGCTCTCCTCGGCCTTCAACGCGGCGCTGCTGGTGTATCTGCTGCGCGGGCGCGGGCATTTCAGCCTGGATGCGCTCTCGCGCCACCGCGTGCCGCGCATCCTGCTCTCGGGCGCGGTGATGGCTGCCGCGCTGTACGGCACCGAGCGTTGGCTGCTGCCCGCCGGGCGGACGAATATCCCTGAGTTCCTGCTGCTCACCGTCGTTGGCGGGATTTTCTACTTCGGCCCGGGGATTCTGCTGCGGGCGTTCGAGCTGGACCAGATCCTGCGCATCCTGCGCCGCCGCCGGGCCGCGAAAGCCGCCGGTTGACCGCAGCCGAAAACGCGGCGAAACCGTGCGCCATGGCACGCATATTCTCAGGCATTCAGCCCACCGGCATCGCAACCCTTGGCAATTATCTTGGCGCGCTGCGCAACTGGGTGGCGCTGCAGGAAGGGGATGACGAGTGCATCTATTGCCTCGTCGATCTGCACGCCATCACCACCTTTCAGGAACCCGCCGCCCTGCGCGAGCAGACGCGCCAGATGGCGGCCTTGCTGCTGGCCTGCGGCATCGACCCCGAGCGCAGCATCCTGTTCCACCAGTCGGCGGTCTCGGCGCATGCGCGCCTGGCCTGGATCTTCAACTGCGTGGCCCGCATGGGCTGGCTCAAGCGCATGACGCAGTTCAAGGACAAGGCGGGCAAGCATCAGGAGGAAGTCTCCACGGGGCTGTTCACCTACCCCAACCTCATGGCGGCCGACATCCACGCCTACCACGCCACCCGCGTGCCGGTGGGGGACGACCAGCTCCAGCATATCGAGCTGGCCAACGACATCGCCGAGAAGTTCAACCATGATTTCGGCGTGGCGTTCTTCCCGCGCATCGAGCCGCTGGTGCTGAAGGAGAGCGCCCGCGTGATGAGCCTGCGGGACGGCACCAAGAAGATGTCCAAGTCCGATCCGTCGGACATGTCGCGCATCAACATGACCGACACGGCGGATGTGATCGCGCAGAAGATCCGCAAGGCGAAGACCGACCCGGAGCCGCTGCCCGAGCATGTGCACGACCTGGATGCCCGCCCCGAGGCGCGCAACCTCGTCGGCATCTACGCCGCCATCACCGGCCACAAGGTCAGCGAGGTGCTGCACCGCTTCGCCGGGTCTAATTTTGGCCCGTTCAAGGAGCAGCTGGCCGAGGCGCTGGTCGCGCATGTCGAGCCGATTGGCCACAAGACCCGCGAGTATCTGAAGGACCCGACGGCGCTGGACCGGATTCTGCAGGATGGCGCGCGTAAGGCCGAGGCTGTGGCCGAGCCGATCGTGGCCGAGGCGGAGCGGTTGGTCGGCTTTTTGCCGCGTTAAACGTAACCCAGTTGGCGCATCACCTCGCCATGCGCGGCGGTGATGCGTTCGGCCTGGGCAGGCGTCAGGCGCTCGCGCCATTGGCCGGATTTGCCCTGGCGGAAAAATTTTCCGTTCAGGCTCGCGGCGTTGTAGCCCTGATCCGCCTCCTGCGCCGCGAGCTGGCCGAAGCTGCTGAACTCGATGGCGCAAGCGAGGCGCTTTGCCTCCACCTCGCCGGTGCCGAGGAAGCGGATGATGCGGGCGAAATAGCGCTCCGGCTCGGCCAGCAGATCCTCGTAGCGCGTGAGCAGCCGGCGGGGCGAGGCCACCCAGGAGCGCACATGTTCTGACCATGAGGAGAGCCGCTCGAACACCTGCGCGCCGTCGCTGGCATTGGCGGCACCCGGGTTTTCCATGAAGGCGATCATCTCGTCCACGCTCTTGCCCGTGTAGGCGGCGTAGGAGAGGGCGACGTCGCGTGGGTCGCGCACGATGTAGAGCGCGCCCGCCGTGTGCGCCGGGGTGCAGAGCGGCACGCCGTGCATCTCGAGATTGGCGTTATGCGTCTTCACGAACACGAGATCCGGGTGCAGCCGGGTAAGGCGCTCATGGACTTGCGGGCGCAGCGCCTGCACCTGCTCGGTGCTCAGGCTCTCGCCGGGGCGCATGGAAAAACGCCGCCGCGCATTCCGCCACCGAGAACTCCACCAGGCTGTTGATGCTGTGCGGCGTCTCGGGTTGCAGAATGTAGTTGTGCAGGAACGCCCGGACCCAGGTATTGCCCGATTTCGGGTAGGATGCCAGCCAGACGATCTTGCCCACAAAAACCTCCGTTCCAAACCCGACTATGCTGGCCGTCTGGCGGTACCTTTCTGCGCTCCGGTGCTCACGTACTTAATGTACGCTCCGCTCATTGCTCAGCGCGCTTGAACCGGTGGGCGCGCTTCGCAACCCAAAAAACCCCGCCATACGGCTCAGCCTAGCGGGTTTGAAAGAAGGTTTCAGGTTTTACGCGGCTTCCGCCTCCGCATCCCGCTCGCCGCCGAAGAGGAAGTCGATATCCTCGGAATTGAAAGCCATGCCGCCGCCTTCCTGGAAGGCGATGCTGGCCAGCTCCGCCTTGCGCTGCTGCAGTTCGAGGATGCGCTCCTCCACCGTGTCGGTGGCGATGAGCTTGTACACGAACACGGATTTCGTCTGGCCGATACGGTGCGCGCGGTCCGAGGCCTGGGCCTCCACCGCCGGGTTCCACCACGGGTCGTAATGGATGACCGTATCCGCCGAGGTGAGGTTCAGCCCGCGCCCGCCGGCCTTCAGCGAGATCAGGAACAGCGGCACTTCGCCGGCCTCGAAGCGCTGCACCGGCGTCGCGCGGTCGCGCGTGTCGCCGCGCAGCTCCACGAAGGGGATGCCGGCCTCGGCAAGGCGCGGCTTGATCAGGTCCAGCATGGAGGTGAACTGCGAGAACACCAGGATGCGCCGGCCCTCGGGGATCAGCTCGCCCATCATCTCCATCAGGTCGTCCAGCTTGGCCGAGCTTTCCACGCCGTTGGAATTGCCGAGGCGCACGAGGCGCGGGTCGCAGCAGGCCTGGCGCAGCTTCAGCAGCGCGTCGAGCACGATGACGCGGCTCTGCGCCAGCGTGCGCTCGGCCATCTGCTCCTTCACCGTCTCGTACAGCGTGCCGCGAATGGTCTCGTACAGCTCGCGCTGGTCCGGGGCCAGGGTGATGCGGCGCAGGATGGTGTGCTTGGGCGGCAGCTCGGTGGCCACTTCCTGCTTGGTGCGGCGCAGGATGAAGGGCTGGATGCGCTGCACCAGCTGGGCGCGCACCACCGGGTCGCCGTTCTTCTCGATGGGCGTGCGGAAGCGCTTGGTGAAGCCGCGGCGGTCGCCGAGCAGCCCGGGCATGAGGAAGGCGAACTGCGACCACAGCTCGTCGAGATTGTTCTCGATCGGCGTGCCGGAGAGGCAGATCTTGTTGGTGGTCTTGAGCTGGCACACGGCGCGGGTGGCGCGGGCCTCGGGGCTCTTGATCGCCTGCGCCTCGTCCAGCACCACCACGTGCCAGGGCAGCACCTTCATCACCTCGATGTCGCGCGTCAGCACCGTGTAGGTGGTGACGACGACATTCACGTCATCCAGCTGCTCGCGCTTCTCGTGCCGCTCCAGCCCGTGCAGCACCACCACCTTGAGGTGCGGGGCGAATTTGCCGAGCTCGGCCGTCCAGTTGGCGACCAGCGAGGTGGGCACGACGATGAGCGCCGGAGAGGTGAGGCGCCCGGCGGCATATTCCACGCAGATATTGGCGATGGTCTGCGCCGTCTTGCCCAGGCCCATGTCGTCGGCCAGGAAGGCGCCGAGCCCGTAGCTGGCCAGATGCTGCAGCCAGTCCACGCCCTGCTGCTGGTAAGGGCGCAGGCTGGCCTTGAACGCGGGCGGGATCTCGACGGGGATGATGTCCGGCTCGCCGCGGAAGCGCTCGACATAGGCCTCGATATCCGCCGCGTTCTGCCAGGAGGTGGTGAGCACATCCTCCAGCTCCAGCACGGTGGCGGCGGCGCCCACCGGCAGCACCAGGGATTTCTCGGCGGTGCGCCCGGCGGACTCGATGAGATCGCCCATCACCGCCAGCAGGCGCTTGATGCGCTCGGCCGGCAGCTTCACCACGCGCCCGTCCTCCAGGCTGGTGATGATCTCGCCTTCGACGATCTGCGCCGCCTCGATGCCGCCACGGGCGAGCAGGTTTTCCAGGATCGGCAGCAGCGGGTGGCGCTCGCCATCGATCTCGATGCCGAATTCGAGGCTGAAGGTTCCGGCCTCGCCGTCCTCCACCTTCACGTCCAGATTGCCGACATTCTCCGCGAGCTGCGGGCCGAAATTGGCGTCGATATGGCTGAGCCAGCCCAGGGCGGTGAGCTCGGGCACGCGCACGGCGACGAAATGGTGCCACTTGGCCGCCGCCTCCTGCCCGCGGAACACCAGCACGCGCTGGCCGCGCGCCGACTTGCCGTCCGCCACGCGCATCTGCACGAAGCCGTCCGGGCGGAGCTGGTCCAGCGCCTCGACCTCGGCGGCGACATCGCGGCGGATGAACACGATCTGCCCGCCCGAGCGCACGCGGATGAAGTGCTGCTCGTCGGCGCCGTCCACGCGCACGCCGCCATAGTCGAAGTCCAGCGTCAGCACGTCGATCATGCGCTGGCGGTTATGGTCGTCCGGCCCATGCACGCGGCGCAGATGCAGGACCGGGGAGGCCTTGCGCTCCAGCACGGTGGCGCCGGGTTCCGGTGCCTCGGGCAGGGCGGGCAGCAGGATGTTGGCGGCCTTGGGGCGGCGGCCGGTGGCGCGGATGCGCGGCGCCGGGGGCGGGCCGGGCGGGCGCTCGCCCGCGGGGATGATGGTGTCGATCAGCCCTTTCGGCTCGGCCTTGCGCAGCTCCGGGAATTTGCCCAGCGCGGCCAGGGCGGTCGCGGCCAGATGCCGGCAGCCACGCTCGCCGCAGGAGCATTCGCGCTCGGCGAAGGAGATGCGGCTGCCCTTCTTCTCCGGGGTGATGGAGGTGGTGCGGCGGGTGCCGTCCATGTCCTCGACGATGCCGTCGATGGTCTCGCCGTTGAGGCTCACATCCTTGACGAAGCCCAGGGCCATGAGGCTCTGGGCCCGGCGGATCACGGATGAGTCGAAGATCCGGTCAAAATCCTCGGCGGAAAACGTCACCGGCATCGGATACCACTACTCCCAGTTACGCGACCCGGCGGCGCACGCCGGGCCAAAAGGGTTTAATACCGGGTTCGCCGGAAAAGGCCAGAGCCCAGCCATGAATTTACGAAGCTGTTGCAGCAGGGCTGCTATTTGATCAGGTTGGTGAAGCCGTTGGTGAGCGGGTAGCGCCGGTCGCGGCCGAAGGCGCGGGAGGTGATCTTCACCCCCGGCGGGGCTTGGCGGCGCTTGTATTCGGCGCGGTCCAGCAGGCGCACCACCTTCAGCACGGTCGCGCGGTCGTACCCGTCGGCCACGATGTCGTCCACCGCGTGCTCGCCCTCGATCAGATGCGCCAGGATCGCGTCCAGCACATCGTAGGGCGGCAGGGAGTCCTGGTCCGTCTGGTTCGGCTTCAGCTCGGCCGAGGGCGGCTTGGTGATGATGCGCTCCGGCATGGCCGGGCCGGGCTGGGTGAGCGCGCCGGCCGGGTGATGCTGGCGTTGCGCCACCAGGAGAGCTCGAACACCGTGGTCTTGTAGATGTCCTTGAGCACCGAGTAGCCGCCGCACATGTCGCCATAGAGCGTGGCATAGCCCACCGACATCTCGGACTTGTTGCCGGTGGTGAGCAGCATGGGGCCGAACTTGTTGGAGATGGCCATCAGGATCAGCCCGCGCGAGCGGGACTGGATGTTTTCCTCCGTGATGTCCGGCGCGCGCCCGGCAAAGGCCGGGGCCAGGGCGGCGCCGAACGCCTCCATCGCCCCGGAGATGGGGATGGTCTCATACGGGATGCCCAGCATCTTGGCGCAGGCTTCGGCATCCTCCAGGCTGTGGGCGGAGGTGTAGGGGCTGGGCAGCATCACGGCGCGCACGCGCTCCGGCCCCAGCGCATCGGCGGCGACGGCGGCGGAGATGGCGGAGTCGATGCCGCCCGAGAGGCCGAGCACCACGCCGGGGAAGCCGTTCTTGTTCACATAATCGCGCAGGCCCCACATCATCGCCTGGTAGATCAGCTCCAGCCGGTCCGGCGGGGGGGCGATGGGCTGGGGTGTGCATACCACGCCGTTCGGCGTGCGGGTCCAGTGGGTCAGAGTCACGCGCCTCGGCGAATTGCGGCATCTGCACGGCGAGCGAGCGGTCGGCGTTGAGGATGAAGGAGGCGCCGTCGAACGCCACCTCGTCCTGGCCGCAGACCATGGCGGCGAAGATATAGGGCAGCCCGGTTTCCAGCACGCGCTGGGTGGCGAGATGGATGCGCCGGGGCTGCTTGCCGTCCTCGAAGGGCGAGCCGTTGATGGAGAGCAGCACTTCCGCGCCGGCCTCGGCGAGGCAGGCGGAGACGTTGGGCAGCCACCAATCCTCGCAGATCAGCAGCCCCAGGCGGAAGCCGCGGAACATGATCGGGCCGGTGGGCTCGCCGGCGACGAACACGCGCTTCTCGTCGAACACGCCGTAATTGGGCAGCTCCACCTTGGCGCGCCGCGCGGCGATCTTGCCGCCATCGAGCAGGAAGGCGGCGTTGTGCAGCCTGCCCGCATTGTTCCAGGGTGTGCCGATGATCAGCGCCGGGCCGCCATCGGCGGTGTCCTGGGCCAGGGTCTCGGCGGCTTCCTCGCAGGCGGCGACGAAGGCGGGCTTCAGCACCAGGTCTTCCGGCGGGTAGCCGGAGATGGAGAGTTCCGGCGTGACCACCAGATCCGCCCCCAGCGCCGCCGCCTTGGCGCGCGCGGCGCGGATGGCGGCCACGTTCTTGTCGATGGCGCCGAGATGCAGGTTGATCTGCGCGATGGCGATGTTCAGCGTGTCAGCCATGTTTCTGCCCGCGCAGCAGGAACTCGCGCCCGACCTTCACCATCGGCACGCCGTCATAGTCGACGATATCGGCGGTGGCGTAGGTCTCGCTGCCAGATCTCGGGAATGAAGCTGCCGGTGCCGACCACGTCGATCGGCGCCTTGGCGTCGGCCATGACCGAGCATTTCTCCACGCCGAAGCCGGAGGAGGCGACGATGCGCACGGCGGGGAACCCGGCCTCGTCCAGCGCCTCGCGCATGCGCCAGATCGCGGCGGCGGAGACGCCGGTGCCGACCAGGTAGCGCAGCTCCGTCTCGCTGCGGTAGCGGCGGATCGCGCCGGGCGCGTGGCGCTCCAGCACGGCGTAGCTCTCCGCCGGGTCGAGCCCTTCGAGGAAGCGCCCGCCATGCGTGTCCAGCCGGACCGACAGCCGCCCGGCTGCGGCCAGATCGGGAAACGGCGCGCAGACCGCCAGCGCGTCGGTGATCTCGCGGCCGAAATAATCCACCAGCACGGTCAGCGGCTCGTCGGGGAAGGTCTCGCAGGAACATCTCGGCCGCGCGCAGCGTGGAGCCGGCATAGCCGATCAGCGAATGCGGCATGGTGCCGAAGCCGCGCGGGGCGCCGAACCAATGCGCCGTCCCGTCATTGGCGTTGCCGATGAAGCCTCTGGCGCCCTCGCGCCTGCGCGGCGCGGCGAGCCGACGGAGGCGGCGTAGGCCATCATCTCCTGCATCTCGGCGCCGGCGCAGTGCCGCGCCTCCATCGCCAGGAAGGCCGCGTTGGGCAGCGCGAGGCACATCTGGATAGGCGTTGTGCGCGGCGACGCAGGCGGCGCCGATCTTCTGCAGCAGCGATCGTCTCGAGGTCGGACAGCTGCGCGAAGCTGCCGGTGATGTAGACGAGCGGCTCGCCGGCGCCGACCCACTCGCCCTCCTGGATGCATCAGCTCGATGTCGAATGTCTGTCGCCGCGCTCGCGCGCCACCGCCTCCAGCCAGTCCAGCATCAGCCGCGGCGCGGAGATCACCGGGCGGCGCAGGAAGATCGCGTAGGTGACGCGCTTGTCGCCGAAGCGCGCGACGATCTGCGCGCGTGCGGTTGAAGTAGCTGTCGGTGCGCGCGGCGATGTCCGCGTCCGACGAGCGGCGCACGGGTGTCACTGCGCGCGAACTCTGCGTCGCGCGGCGCGGCTTTCAGCTCCTCGGCCACTAGGAAGGCCAGCTCCAGCGACTGCTCGGCATTCAGCCGCGGGTCGCAGAAGGTCTCGTAGCGCTCGCCGAGATCGGCCTCGGTCAGCCGGTGCGCGCCGCCGATGCATTCGGTGACGTTCTGCCCGGTCATCTCCACATGCACGCCGCCGGCCCAGGTGCCCTCGGCCTGCATGGACGTCGAAGAAGCCGCGCACCTCGGCCAGGATGTCGTCGAAGCTGCGGGTCTTCACCTTGGCGGCGGTGGTGATGCGTGTTGCCGTGCATCGGGTCGCACAGCCACACCACCGTGCGCCCGGCGCGCTTCACCGCGCGCAGCAGCGGCGGCAGCTTCGCCGCCACCTTGTCGGCGCCCATGCGGCTGATCAGCGTGAGGCGGCCCGGCTCGTTCTGCGGGTCGAGCATGTCCAGGATGCGCAGCAGGTCGTCGGCTCCTGCGTCGGGCCGACCTTCATGCCGATCGGGTTCCTGACGCCGCGCAGGAACTCGACATGCGCGCCGTCCGGCCTGGCGGGTGCGGTCGCCGATCCACAGGAAATGCGCCGAGCAGCCGTACCAGTCGCCGGTGGTGGAATCGACGCGGGTCAGCGCCTGCTCATAGGGCAGCAGCAGCGCCTCGTGGCTGGTGTAGAAATCGGTCTCGCGGATCTGCGGCGTGGTCGGCGCTGGTCATGCCGCAGGCGGCCATGAAGCCGAGCGTCTCGTCGATGCGCGCGGCGAGGTCGCGGTAGCGCTCGGCCAGCGGCGAGCGCTCGACGAAATCGAGGTTCCAGCGATGCACCTCGTGCAGGTCGGCATAGCCGCCCGAGGCGAAGGCGCGCAGCAGGTTCAGCGTGCCGGCGGACTGGAAATAGCCGAACTCCATGCGCGCCGGGTCGGGGATGCGGGCCTCGGCGGTGAACTCCGGGCCGTTGATGATGTCGCCGCGGTAGGAGGGCAGCGTCACGTCGCCCATGCGTCTCGGTGTCCGAGGAGCGCGGCTTGGCGAACTGCCCGGCCATGCGGCCCATCTTCACCACCGGCAGCGCGCCGCCGAAGGTCAGCACCACCGCCATCTGCAGCAGCACGCGGAAGGTGTCGCGGATGATGTTGGCGGTGAAGTCGGCGAAGCTCTCGGCGCAGTCGCCGCCCTGCAGCACGAAGGCCTGGCCCTCGCGCCGCCTGGGCCAGCTGCGCCTTCAGGCGGCGCGCCTCGCCGGCGAACACCAGCGGCGGGAACTTGGCCAGGCGGGCCTCCACGGCCGCGAGCTGTGCCGGGTCCGGATAGGTCGGCACCTGCCTGATCGGGCAGTTGCGCCAGCTATGCGGTGTCCAGCCAGTGGCGAGCGGGGCTGGGGTGATGGTGTCCATGGTCTCTCCGGTGGGCGTTCCTATTCCGCCCTTATATAAGCGCTGAAACGTAGCGTGGCGCTACACGGCGCCAAGACCGGGCCCGGCAACCCTGGTCTGTGTCCGCATCGTCACGAACTCCTCGGCCGCGGTGGGGTGGATGCCGATGGTGCGGTCGAAATCGGCCTTGGTGGCCCCGGCGGTGATGGCGATGGCGAGGCCCTGCATGATTTCCGGCGCGTCCTCGCCCAGCATATGCGCGCCGAGCACCTTGTCTGTGGCCTGGTCCACCACCAGCTTCATCAGTGTCTTGCGTGCGCGCCCGGTGAGGGTGTGGCGCATCGGCGTGAAGCGGGTAAGGAAGATGTCGACCCGCCCCGCTTCGCAGCCTCTTCCTCGGTGAGCCCCACGGTGGCGATCGGCGGGGTGGAGAACACCGCCGTCGGCACGTTCTCGCAGGCTCACCCCGCGCGGGTTGTTGCCGAACAGCGTGTCGGCCAGCGCGTGGCCCTCGGCGGTGGCCACGGGGGTCAGGTTGAGCCGGTCGGTGACGTCGCCGATGGCGTAGATATGCGGCGCGGCTGGTGCGCAAGGCGCTCATCCACCGGGATCTCGCCCTTGGCGCCGGTGTTCACCCCGGCGGCGTCCAGGTTCAGCCCGCTGGTGTTGGCGGCGCGGCCGGTGGCGAAGAACACCAGGTCCACATCCAGCGCCGTGCCGTTGTTAAGCGCGAGGCGCTTGCCGTCGTCCGTCGAGGCTGATGGCGGTGGGCAGTGCGCCGGGATGCAGGGTGATGCCGTTGCCGCGCCAGCGCTTCGGCCAGGGCCTCGCGCATATCCTGGTCGAAGCCGCGCAGCGGCAAGGGCTGGCGGTAGACGAGATGCGTCTCGGCGCCGAGCCCGGCGAAGATGCCGGCGAATTCCACCGCGATATAGCCGCTGCCGATGATGGCGACGCGCTTGGGCATCTCGGGCAGGTAGAAGGCGTCGTCGGAGACGATGGCGTGCTCGGCGCCGGGAATGGGCAGCCCGGTCGGGTGGCCGCCGGTGGCGATGACGATGCGCTCCGCGGTGACGCGCTGGCCGCCGACATCGAGCGTATGCGCGTCGATGAAGCTGGCGCGGGCGTCGAAGATCGTGGCCCCGGCATTGTCCAGCAGGCGGCGGTAGATGCCGTTGAGGCGGGCGATCTCCTTGTCCTTGGCGGCGATCAGGGCGGACCAGTCGTGGCGATTGGCCTCCGACATCCCAGCCGAAGCCGCGCGCATCCTCGGCCAGGGCGCCGTATTCCGCCGCCATGACCAGGAATTTCTTCGGCACGCAGCCGATATTCACGCAGGTGCCGCCCCAGAAGCGGCTCTCGGCGACGCCGACGCGGGCGCCATGCCCCGCGGCGATGCGCGCGCAGCGCACCCCGGCCGAGCCGCCGCCAATGACGAACAGATCGAAGTCCATGCCGCCAAATCTCCCGTAGTGCCGGTTAGGTAGCACGAAGACGTGGAGGTACCAGCCCTGGGGGTTGGCTGGGGATTTTGAAAGCGCCGGAACCATGCCATGAAGGCGTCGACAGGTGAGGTGGAATGACGCTGCTCGAAGGTGAAATCGCCGCTGTTGATGGCCGCTTGATGACGGGCTGGATTGCGGCACCGGACGGGGTGGCGGCGCCGGTCCTGGTTGAGTTTGTTGCTGGTGATCAGGTTCTGGGCAGCACGCTGGCGCAGCTGGACCCAGACGCGGAACTGCCCCGGCTGGCGTTCGATTTTCTGTTGCCGGGATGCCTTGTCGATGGCAGGGCGCGCGATATTGCCGCGCGGATTGGTGGGGCGCCCGTTGCGCTGCGCAATGCCCGGCATCGGCTAGGCACGCCGGTTCTGGTGCCCACCGGGTGCGTGGACCAGATCACCAAAGCTGCCAAGGTAGAAGGCTGGGCGTGGTATCCCGACCAGCCGGAGGCGCGCGTGGAGGTGGAGTTCCTTGCCGACGACGTGGTCATTGGCAGCGCCATTGCGGACCTCAGCCGGCCGGATCTTGCCAAGGCTGGTATCGGTGATGGGCGTCACAGTTTCTCCTGGCCGCTGCCATACGATGTGCTGGTATCGCCGGGGGAGACCATTATCTCCGTGCGTGACAAGACCACGGGCACGACGCTCCGGAGGCCGCTTGTCTTCAAACCCCAAAACGCGGCTGACGCGTTGGTGGCGTTTGCGGCGCAGCAGATGGACGTACGGCCGGACGAGGCTGAGGCCGCGCTGCGGGAGGCGCTGCGGCTGGCGCCGGAGAATATACAGGTGCTCCTCGGCCTTGCCCGTTGCGCGCGTAAACGTGGAGACCGCGCGGCGGCGTTGGGGCATTTCGAGACGGCGGTGCGGCTGGCGCCGGAGGATGTCTGGCGCTGGCTGGATGTCGCTGAGGATCTGCGCGAATTGGGGCGGTTGGATGAGGCGGAAGCCGCGCTGCGGGAGGCGCTGCGGCTGGCGCCGGAGAATATCCATGTTCATATCGGCTTCGCCCGGTGTGCGCGCAAGCGCGGTGACCGCGCGGCGGCGCTAGGGCATTTCGAGACGGCGGTGCGGCTGGCGCCGGAGGATGTCTGGCGCTGGCTGGATGTGGCTGAGGATCTGCGTGAGCTGGGGCGGTTGGATGAGGCGGAAGCCGCGCTGCGGGAGGCGCTGCGGCTGGCGCCCGAGAATATACAGGTGCTTCTCGGTCTTGCCCGGTGTGCGCGCAAGCGCGGTGACCGTGCGGCGGCGTTGGGATATTTTGAGACAGCGGCGCAACTGGCGCCGGAGGATATCTATCCAAGACTTGAAATCGCGCAGGAGCAGCGCGACGCAGGCGAGACGGACGCGGCCCGGCAAACAGCAAAAGCTATTTTGCAGAGTCACGCAAACGAGTTTCAGGTCATCTGGAGTTTGGCCCATACTGAGCGCCTTGCGGGAAAGCATGAAGCAGCGCGGGAATGGTTCCAGGCGGCAGTTGCAGCCGCGCCGGAGAATGTATGGGCGCTGGTTGAGCTGGCCAATGAAGAACACACTCTGGGACATCTTGAGGACAGCAACAGGCATCTAGCCCGAGCCCTGGAGTTTGATCCGCTTCATCCCGGGGCGGTTGTCTGCAAGGCGCAGCAGGCGCTTGTTCTCGGCGATCTCGATAAAGCATACGAAATCTACCGGGGCGCAGTCGAGAAACAGCCTCAAGAGCTGACGTTTCAATTTGGCGTCCTGGACGCGTTGTCCGGGCTGGGGCGGCTTAGCGAGGCGCTGTCCCAGCTGGATGCGCTTGAAGTTGAACGGGGGGTAATGCCGGAACTGCGCGTGAAGCGGATCGCCTTGCTTCGGGCGGCGGGGCATTACTACGAAGCGCTGGAGATTGCGCGAGCCTCCACCGAGGTCGCGCCTCAACATTTCAATCTCTGGATAGAAAGATTTTATACGGAAATTTTGTTCGGCGATGTAGAGGCCATGCGAACCTGCTTGGATCGGATGCCGGCGGCGACACTCCGGGAGAAATCCATGCAAGCGCGTTGCGCAGGCGCTTTGGCGGAAAGTCAGTGGCTGCTTGAGGACGCAGTTGCGGGCTACGAAGCGGCGGCCGGTATGTACTCAGAGGATATTGGTCTGCAAAGCGATCTGGTGCGGACAAAATTGCTGCTGGCGGATGTAAAGGGCGCTCGGGAGCATTTGCGGCTCTATTGCAGCTTGCAAGACTCAAACCGACGGCTACGAGGAGAATCGCTAAATATTTCTCAAAATATTTACGGGCAGATTCTCGATGAGTACGCGATGGATCAGGCTGTGGCTGAATCCCTGGGGGCGTTGCGCTCCCTGCCGCCGGAGGCTCGTGTCAAGGAATTGCTCGCAATAGCCGCCAGCAATCCGGATAATACGGCTGTAGCGGTAAGCCTTCTGGTGGCGATGCGCCAATCCGGCGGGTTGCGGTATAAGCAGCCTGTGCCGGGTGGCCCCGTGGTTACAAAAAATCTTTTCCAGTTCTGGGATGCGGAAGATGTCCCGGGAGATGTCCTGGACTTGATGGAGCGTTGGAGCGTCACGAACCCGGACTATAAGCACACGCGCTTTGCCGATAAATCCGCGCAGGATTATTTGGCCACGCGCTTCCCGCCCCCGTGCTGACGGCATATCGCCGGGTCACCGAGGCGGCGCAAAAGGCCGATATCTTCCGGTTGGCGGTGCTGGTGCTGGAAGGGGGCGTCTATACGGACGCGGATGACCGCAGCCTGCGGGCCCTGGATACGATCATCCCGGCAGACGCCAATCTGGTTTTATACCAAGAAAATCTTGGGTCTGCCGGCAATAATTTCATCGCTGCGGCGCCTGGGCATCCGGTGCTGGTTGCGGCGCTGCAATTTGTGGTTGCTGCGGTGAACCGTGGTGATACGGATGCCATCTGGTTGCTGTCCGGACCGGGGCTCCTGACGCGGGCGCTGGTGCAAACCGCCATCATCCCCCGTGCAACCGGAATGCTCCCGGACGGCATGGTTGTGCTGGACCGCCCCGACTTGCACAAAGCGATCGCCGAGCATTGCCGGACAAGCTACAAGCTGAAAAACAAGCACTGGGCCAATCTGGCATTTGCCCGCCGGCCTCCCGGTGCTCGCGTGCCTGTGCCGGGGATGTCATGCTGATGCGGCGTCTTAATTAATTGAAGGTTAGTTACGGTGTGTGCCTTGTTTTCCAAGGCGATAATTCAGCAGTAATTTTCGCGACTTAATCTGCCGGGAGATTTTGGATGATTCGCGGGTCGCTTGACGTTGTTACCCCAACGGAAGCGCATGGCTGGGCATTTTCTTCCGTTCCTGAATGAGCCGGTTCTCGTGCAGGCGGTCCTGAATCAGGAAATTATCGGCGAGGCGCTGGCTGAAAACCACCGTCCGGACCTGGCGGCGGCAGGCTTTGGCAGACGGCAATAGCGGCTACGTCATCGAATTCTTCCGTCGAAATCGACCCGCTTTATCTGCCGTTCATCTCGGTGAAAGTGAATGGCGGCGATGCCGAGCTGCCGCGCGCGCCGCAGCTTGGGTTTGTCGATTTTATCACCTCATTCCACCGGGCGAACCCCTCCGCCGGGCGGCATCGCAGCCTGCTTGGCGGGCTGTGGACGGACAGGACCGATGCCAGCGCCCTGCTGCGCGGCAAGATGCAGATTGGGCAGGCCGATAGCGGTATGGCGGCGGTGCTGGACCAACTTATTAATCACGGCTTCGCAGTTCTGCCGACGGAAGCGGCGCTTTACGCCGGCACCTGGCTCACCAGCCTGCAAGCTACCGCGCTGACGCTGATGCAGGACGCGGCGCTGGCGCCGTTGTTGCATGTGGCGCTTTCGGATGTTCCGCTGGTGGCGAAGGCCGAATGGGTGGAGCCGGGTGAGGTGCCGCTGGCCCAGCCCAGCACGCGCAATGCCAGCCCCTCCCCCACGGAATGCCTGGACATTGTGGTGCCGCTCGGTGGTGGCGTGAAGCTGGATGTGGTGCGGGAGAGCCATAAGCTGCCCGAATTCACGCCCAATGGCGCCTCGCGCTGGTCCGACCCGGCGGCCCGCGCCGTTAATGCGCACCATTTCCTCGACAGCTACGATCTGGAGCCCGGCACCGTAGCCATTATCGGCGCGGGGACGATCTATGCGCCGCGCTGCAAGAGCGAATCGAGCGTGGTGCGGATTTTGGCCGTGCCGGCGCGTGGGCGGGGGGCGCTGGCGGCGTAAGACGATAACTGAGTTGCGCGGTGGGCGAGAGGTCGGGGTGACGTTTTTCGGGAGTACTGTCGCTCTTTGTAACAAAGTCCCGGCAGTCTATCGCTATGCAGAGGGGCGGGCGCCGTGACGTTTTAAGAGGATAGCCTGAAGGCAAGTTTCTCGCTGTTCGGGTAGACGAAATCCGTCAGACGGGGAATTGCGCAATAGCCTGGCTCGCTCTTGCATATTCAAGATCGCACTTGCACCACTGAGATTTCGGCAGGCGTAACAAGCAGCATAGAGGGCGAGTGCCAATGAATCCGATTATTCTCATTCCTGCGCGTCTCGGCTCCACGCGCCTGCCAGGTAAGGTGCTGGCGGATATTGTCGGTTTGCCGATGATCGTGCATGTGCTGCACCGCGCGCAGGAAGCGGGGGTGGGCCCCGTGGCGGTGGCCTGCGGTGAGGCGGAAGTGGCGGAAGCCGTGATAAGACACGGCGGCGTCGCAATTCTTACCGACCCATGTCTGCCCTCCGGTTCGGACCGTATCCACGCCGCGCTGCAGAAGCTCGATCCGGACGGGCGGCATGACGTGGTTATCAATCTTCAGGGCGATCTTCCGGCCATCGATCCGTCTTACCTCGCCAAAGTGCTGCTTCCGCTGGAGCAGGGCTATGACATTGGCACGCTCGTCGCGCCCGTTACCTCCGCGGAAGAGGCGCGCGCCCCCTCTGTCGTCAAATGCGCATGCGCCTTCGCGGGAGAGGCGGATGTTGCCCCGGCCTTGTATTTCTCGCGCAATGCCGTGCCGGGGGGCGAGGGGCCGCTCTGGCACCATATCGGGATCTACGGCTACAGGCGGGAGGCGCTGGCCCGGTTCGTCTCGTTGCCGCCATCGCCGCTGGAGTTGCGGGAGAAGCTGAACAGCTGCGCGCGCTGGACGCGGGGATGCGCATCGGCGCCGCACGGATGACTGCTGCGCCGTTTGGCGTGGATACCCCAGCCGATCTTGAGCATGTGCGGCGCATTCTTGGGCATGTGTCGGGCCCGATCTAATGGAATCCCTGTGTGATGGTT